>NZ_CP034909.1:0-1276250 GCF_008932245.1 Sinorhizobium alkalisoli
GATTTTGGAAGGCGGCAACATGCAGATGAATTTGGCGACGGCACCTGAAGGATTCCAGGCCGGAAGCAATCAGTCTCAGGCGGCGGGGGAAAAACAGGACATGCGGCATGACGCACTTTTCGAGCGGGTAAGTGCGCGTCTGAAAGCTCAGGTTGGTCCGGATGTCTTCGCCAGTTGGTTTGGGCGTCTCAAGCTTCATTCCGTGTCGAAAAGCGTCGTGCGCCTGTCGGTGCCGACGACGTTCCTCAAATCCTGGATCAACAACCGCTATCTGGATCTCATCACCGGTCTGTTCCAGCAGGAAGACGGCGAGATCCTGAAGGTGGAGATTCTGGTCCGCACGGCAACGCGCAGCCAGCGTCCGGCCGCTCATGAAGAGACGGCGCCCGCCGTGGCCGAGCCGGCACCGGCGCCGGTCCGGCGCTCCACCTCGCCGCAGCCGGTCGCAATCGCTGCCGCCGCGGCGGTCGCTGCCGCGCCGAAGGCGGTCCAGGCGCCGCTTTTCGGCTCGCCCCTCGACCAGCGCTACAGTTTCGACAGTTTCGTAGAGGGTGCGTCCAACCGCGTCGCCCTTGCCGCCGCCCGCACGATCGCGGAAGCGGGCGCCGGCGCCGTCCGTTTCAACCCGCTCTTCATCCATTCGAGCGTCGGTCTAGGCAAGACGCATCTTCTCCAGGCGATCGCGCTTGCGGCCCTGCAGAGCGCGCGCGCGCCGCGCGTTGTCTATCTCACGGCAGAATATTTCATGTGGCGTTTCGCCACAGCCATCCGCGACAACGACGCCCTTTCCTTGAAGGAATCGCTGCGCAACATCGATCTCCTGATCATCGACGATATGCAGTTCCTGCAGGGCAAGTCGATCCAGCACGAATTTTGTCATCTCCTGAACATGCTGCTCGACTCGGCAAAGCAGGTGGTCGTCGCGGCCGACCGGGCGCCTTGGGAGCTGGAATCGCTCGACAGCCGCGTTCGCTCGCGACTGCAAGGTGGTGTGGCGATCGAAATGGAAGGGCCGGATTACGAGATGCGGCTGGAGATGCTGAAGCTTCGTCTCGAGGCGGCGCGGCAGGACGATGCCTCGCTGCAGATTTCCCAGGACATCCTGTGCCACGTCGCGCGCAACATCACCGCCAGCGGCCGCGAGCTCGAGGGCGCCTTCAATCAGTTGCTTTTCCGCCGCTCCTTCGAACCGCAGCTCTCGATCGAGCGCGTTGACGAACTGCTCGGCCACTTGGTCAATGCCGGCGAACCGCGCCGCGTCCGAATCGAGGACATACAGCGTGTCGTCGCCAAGCACTACAACGTCTCACGCCAGGAACTGGTGTCGAACCGTCGCACCCGCGTGATCGTCAAGCCGCGTCAGATCGCCATGTACCTGTCGAAGACACTGACGCCGCGTTCCTTCCCGGAGATAGGCCGTCGCTTCGGAGGCCGCGACCACACCACCGTGCTGCATGCCGTGCGCAAGATCGAAGAGATGATTGCCGGCGACACGAAGCTCGGCCACGAAATCGAACTCTTGAAGCGGCTGATCAACGAGTGAAGCCGATGCAAGTGAGCGCCTGGCGCGTGCATAAGTAAGCCGAACTTTATAGGGGCCCGGTTTTCCAGCCGGGCCTGTTTTTTTGGGGCCTGCCTGGGGTGAGGGCCTACTCGCCCCAAGCAACTTCGCCCGGAGAGCGTTCCAACCATTTTTTTCGCCGCGCTTGTCGGCTATCACTGGCTCCATTCGTCTTCAGACCAGAGCGGAGAATTCTCGATGCTTTATGCGGTGCTTTGCTACAACGATGAAAGTGTCACCAGTGCCTGGAGCAAGGAGGAGGACGACAGGGTCATGCGTGACCTGACCGCCGTCCAGAGCAAATATGTCGAGACCGGCAAGCTTGGGCCGGTTGCGCGGCTGCTGCCGACGACGGCCGCGACGACCTTGCGCCACGCAACGGGCGAAACGATCGTCATTGACGGCCCCTTTGCCGAAACGAAGGAGCAACTGCTCGGCTTCTATCTGATCGATTGCGAGTCGCTCGACGAGGCCCTCGCCTTTGCGCGCGACTTGAGTACCGCCAATCCGAGCGCCGGTTCCTATGAAATCCGCCCCCTCGCCCTCTATGAACCCGGCGGGCTTCCCTCATGACGGACACGGCCTGGATCGACCTCGCCCTCACTTCCTCGCGCCCGCAGGCGATGGGAGCGCTGCTGCGCTATTTCCGCAATCTCGACCTTGCGGAGGAGGCGTTCCAGGAAGCATGCATCCGGGCCCTGAAGACCTGGCCAACGAACGGTCCGCCGCGTGACCCGGCTGCCTGGCTGATCTTCGTCGGCCGCAACAGCGGCATCGATAAGGTTCGGCGCCAGGCGCGCGAGGCGCCGCTGCCGCCGGAAGAGCAGCTGTCCGATCTCGGCGATCGGGAAGAGGAGCTTGCCGACCGTCTCGACGGATCGCACTACCGCGACGACATCCTGCGGCTGCTCTTCGTCTGCAGCAATCCAGTGCTGCCGGCGACCCAGCAGATCGCGCTTGCGCTACGCATCGTTTCCGGCCTTTCCGTCAAACAGATCGCCCGCGCCTTTCTCGTCAGCGAGGCGGCGATGGAGCAGCGCATCACCCGCGCCAAGGGGCGTGTCGCTGCCGCGGGCATTCCCTTCGAAACGCCGGATGCCGCCGACCGCGCCGAGCGGCTCGCGACCGTGGCGACTATGATCTATCTCGTCTTCAACGAGGGCTATTCGGCGATGAACGGCCCGGACGGCGTTTCCGCCGATCTCTGCGACGAGGCGATTCGGTTGTCGCGGTTGCTGCTTCGCCTGTTTCCCGCCGAGCCGGAGATCATGGGACTGACGGCGCTGCTTCTTCTTCAGCATTCGCGCGCCCGCGCCCGGTTCGATGCCGATGGCTCCATCGTCCTACTGGAGGACCAGGACCGCCGGCTCTGGAACAGGCGGATGATCGCGGAAGCCCTGGCGATGATCGACAAGGCGATGCGCCACCGCCGCCCCGGTGCTTACCAGATTCAGGCGGCGATCGCTGCCCTTCATGCCCGCGCGGAGCGGCCTGAACTGACCGATTGGGAGGAGATCGATCTGCTCTACCAGGCGCTCGAACGGTTGCAGCCCTCGCCGGTCATCACGCTCAACCGCGCGGTCGCCGTGTCGAAACGCGAGGGTGCCGAGGCGGCACTTGCGATGGTCGAGCCGCTGGCTGAGAGCCTTTCCGGCTACTTTTATTTTCATGGCCTGCATGGTGCGTTGCTCAACCAACTGGGGCGAGCCCGCGAGGCCCGCATCGCCTTCGACCGCGCAATCGCGCTTGCCACCAATGCCGCCGAGGCCGCCTATATCCGCAAGCAGCTCGACCATTTGGCGGACGAAGCGGGCCACTGCATATCTTCTTAAATCGACCTCGGTTCAAGGGAGACATGCAACAATTCAAAGTGCTGCGGCCACGTTTGTGCGTCTGACGAGATGCGCGGTGCTGTAAACGGCCCTTGCCGAAGTGAAAAAACGACAAAACATACGCAGCCCTGTCGGGAGCCGTCGCCTCCATTCGTCCTTGGATCGAAACCAACCCGGAGGATACGAAATGACTGCAGCAACCGACAGGAAACCCGCCGACGAACGCGAACTGGTGCTGGTTCGGCTGATCGATGCGCCGCGCGAGAAGGTCTATCGCGCCTTCACCGACGCCGATCTCCTGAAGCAATGGTTCGCGCCGCTGCCGTGGACAATCACGGAAGCGGAACTCGATGTCAGGCCTGGCGGTACCAATCGTTTTATCATGCGCTCTCCGGAGGGTGATCTCTATCCCAATCAGGGCGTCTATCTGGAGGTCGAGCCCAACGAGAAGCTCGTCATCACCGATGCCTATACCGAGGCCTGGAAGCCCTCGGAGAAGCCCTTTATGACGGCGATCCTCACCTTCGAGGAGGAGGGTGGCAAGACCCGCTACACGGCGCGAGCCCGCCACTGGAGCACGGCGGACAAGAAGGCGCACGAAAAGATGGGCTTTCATGAGGGCTGGGGGCAATGCGCCGATCAGCTCGCTGCGCTCGTTGCCACACTTTGATGTCGCTTGCGTGGCCGCATTTCACGTTGACGAGGAGATGAACCATGTCCGAGATCGAAAGCAGAACCGCCGCGGCAGAAATTCGCGCGGTGATCGAGGATTGGGCGGGGGCCATTCGCCGGAAGGATGCCGGCCGCTTCCTCGCGCATGGCGCGGAGGATTGTCTCATCTATTCGCTGGCGCCGCCGCTCAAGGCGCCGGAAGCGGATGCCGAGGGGCTTGAGCGGTGGTTTTCGACCTGGGAGGGCCCGCTCGGCTATCGGATTCAGGATCTCGACATTGCCGCGAACGGCGACGTCGCTTTTGCGACGGCGCTAGCGCATCTTTCCGGCGAGAAGCTGGACGGCGAGAAGGCATCTTTCTGGTACCGCCTGACACTCGGTCTGAGGCGCGTGGCCGAAGGGTGGAAGATTGCACACCAGCACGAGTCCGTGCCCTTCTACATGGACGGAAGTCTGAAGGCGGCGGTCGATCTCGACCCCGACTCCTCGGTCGACTGGAACGCGCCGTCACGCCCGCCGATGGCCGGTGTCATCGCCTATCTGAGCGTTCAGGACGCCAATGCCAGCGCCGAATTCTACGGCCGCGCCTTCGGCGCCAGGGAACAACACCGCAAATATGCCGAGGACGGCAAGCGGCTCATCCATTGTCATCTGGCGATCAATGGCGGCGCGCTCATGATCAATGATCCCTTCCCGGAATTCGGTCATTCCTGGAAGCCGCCGGAAGGTTTCGTGCTCCATCTCGTCGTCGACGACGCGGATTTCTGGTGGCAACGTGCGGTTGCGGCCGGCGCGGAAGTGACGATGCCGCTGGAGATCGCCTTCTGGGGCGACTATTACGGCCAGCTTCGCGATCCATTCGGCGTCATGTGGGCGATCGTGGCGCCGATGAAGAAGGGTGATTGAGCAGGCCCGCCGACCGTCAGCAGGCGAGGTCGGCCACCACCGCGTCGAGGATCAGCATGCCGGCGGGCGTGCAGCGCAGACGCGAATTGCCGAGCCGCTCGAGGAATCCGTGCTCTATCAGGAACTGCTCGCGATCTGGATCCGGATCGCGACCGGAAAGCATCTGCCAACGGGCAAGGTCGACGCCTTCCCGAAGTCTCAGCCCCATCAGCAGGAGCTCGTCGGCCTGCGCTTCGAGGTCGAGCAGTTCCCGTTCGGCAATGCCGTCGCCGCGCTCCTCGACCAGACGGAGCCATTCCTCCGGGTTCCGCTCCGTTGCCGTCGCCACCTTGGCGGCACCGATGGTGAGCCGCCCATGGGCCCCCGGGCCGATTCCCGCATAGTCGCCGTAGCGCCAATAGGTGAGGTTATGGCGACTTTCGGCGCCCGGCCGCGCGTGGTTGGAGACCTCGTAGGCCGGCATGCCGATCGCCGCCGTGATCTCCTGCGTCGCCTCGTAAAGCACGGCCGAATGCTCGCCGTCCGGGACGATCAGCTTGCCCGCCTTGTGCAGCCCGAAGAAGGGTGTGCCCTCCTCTATGGTGAGCTGGTAGAGCGAAAGGTGATCGACGGCGTAGGAGACGGCCTCCTTCAGTTCGCGCTCCCAGTCCTCGACCGTCTGGTTCGGTCGTGCATAGATCAGGTCGAAGGACATGCGCGGGAAAATCTCGCGCGCGAGCCTTACCGCCTTCAGCGCATCCTCGACATTGTGCAGCCGGCCGAGGAATTTCAGGTCGCGGTCGTTCAATGCCTGGACGCCGAGCGAGACGCGATTGACGCCGGCCGCCCGGTAGCCGTGGAACCGGGTCGCCTCGACGCTCGAGGGATTGGCTTCCATGGTGATCTCGATGCCGTCCGGCACGTGCCAGTTGCGGGCGATGCCGTCGAGGATCGCCTCTGCCGTTCCTGGCTCCATCAATGATGGCGTGCCGCCGCCCATGAAGATGCTGGTCACGGTCCGGGGCCCGGAAATCGCGCGAATAGCCGCCATCTCCTCGAGGAAGGCGGCGACGAAACGCTGCTGATCCACCGGCTGGTGGCGAACATGGCTGTTGAAGTCGCAATAGGGGCATTTGGCCGCGCAGAACGGCCAGTGCACATAGACGCCGAATCCCGGGTCCATGCCATCACCGATCGCCGAAAGCGGAGCCGCTTGCATCATATTCCGTCTCAGGCGCCGAGGCAGGTCTCGGCAAATAGCTTGAAGGCGCGGGCGCGGTGCGACAAAGCCTCGGCGTCGCCCGGCCTCCAGCCGTGCTTCTCTTCCGCGCTCATTTCACCGAATGTGGTGTCGAAGCCCTTCGGCTGGAAGACCGGATCATAGCCGAAGCCGCTCGTCCCGCGCGGCGGCCAAACGACACGGCCCTCCACCTCGCCGCGGAAGAGCTCGACATGCCCGTCCGGCCAGGCAAGGCAGAGCACTGACACGAAACGAGCGGTGCGGCTTTCGGCCGCTGTCGCACCTTTTTCTCGAAGTGCCTTCTCGACCTTTTCCATCGCCATTGCAAAGTCGCGGCTGCCGTCTTCGCGTTCGGCCCAATTGGCGGTGTAGACCCCGGGCGCGCCGCCAAGGGCGTCGATGGCGAGGCCGGAATCGTCCGACAGCGCCGGCAGGCCCGCGGCCTTCGCCGAGGCGACGGCCTTGATCATTGCATTTTCCTCGAACGTCGTTCCGGTTTCCTGGGGCTCGACGAAATTGAGCTCGGCCGCCGATTTCGCCTCGAAGCCGAGAGGACCGATCAAATCGCGGATCTCGCGGATCTTGCCGGCATTGTGGCTCGCGACCACAATCGTCTTGTCAAGCAGTTTGCGCATCCTGATCACTTCCGTTCGGGTCAATTCTTGGCCCAGAGGCCCGGTTCCGCGCATTCGAGGCTATTGCCGGCCGGATCGCGGAAATAAAACGACCGGGCGCCATTAGGCCAACGGATATCCGCTTCGATTTCGATACCCGCCGCCTTGAGCGTCGCCTTCCAGGCGTCGAGCGCTTGCGGCGCCACACGGAAGCACATGTGGCCGTTGCCCTTCGCGCCATGCGGCGGCACCGGAAGCGCATCATTAGTAGGGTGCTTCACGGTCTCCGCCGGGTTGAAGATCAAGAGCACGCCCTCGCCGCAGCGGAAGAAGACATGCCGATTGCCGACACGGGTGATGCGCTCAAGGCCGAGGATCCTACCGTAGAAGGCCTCGGCGCTGTCGAGATCGTCCGCATAGAGTGCGGTTTCGAGAATGCCTTCGAGCGCCGGAGCCAATGCCACGCCTCCTCTTCAATGCACGGCTGCAATTCAACGCAGCGACCTTCGCGCGCCTGAAAAGGCGCGCGAAGCCGCAGGTGATTCTCAGCCGGCTATCGCCTGCTTCTGCAGCCCTACGAGCTCGGCAATGCCGTCTTTTGCAAGCCGCATCAGCGTTGCGAATTCCTCCTCGCTGAAGGGCTTGCCCTCTGCCGTTCCCTGGATTTCGACCAGGCCGCCGGCGCCCGTCATCACGAAATTGGCATCGGTTTCGGCAGCCGAGTCCTCGATGTAATCGAGATCGATGACCGGCTGGTTGGCGAAGATGCCGCAGGAGATGGCGGCGACATGATCCTTTAGAACCTTCTCCAGCTTGATCATGTTGCGTCCTTCCATCCACTTCAGGCAGTCGTGCAGCGCGATCCAGGCGCCGGTGATCGAAGCTGTCCGGGTGCCGCCATCCGCCTGGATCACGTCGCAATCGATCGAAATCTGGCGCTCACCGAGGGCCGGCAGGTCGACCACCGCGCGAAGCGACCGGCCGATTAGGCGCTGAATCTCCTGCGTGCGACCGCTCTGCCTGCCTGTCGCCGCTTCGCGCCTCATCCGCTCGCCGGTCGCCCGCGGCAGCATGCCGTATTCCGCGGTGATCCAGCCCTTGCCGCCATTGCGCAGCCAGGCGGGAACCTTTTCTTCAAGGCTTGCCGTGCACAGGACATGCGTGTCGCCGAAGCGCACGAGGCATGAGCCCTCCGCGTGCTTGGAGAAATTGCGCTCGAAGGAAACCTTGCGCATTTGGTCGGTTCGTCTGCCGGATGGCCGCATATTCTGCTCCTGTTCTACCTTGCTCAGCCTTCTAGATCATGGCGCGGCCAAAGGGAACCGGTTGATATCGGGGAGGGGAGGCGATTTTTCCCTTTTGCCTTCGGATCGGCGGATCACTATATTCGCGAGGAAACCAATGACTGCACGGAGTGACATGGTAGCGCGCAACCCTCCAAAAAAGGGGATCGCATCGGCGCTGGACGAGCGCTCCGGCGAGATTTTCCGGCGAATCGTAGAGACCTATCTCGAAAGCGGCGAACCGCTCGGTTCACGCAATCTGTCGCGGCTCTTGCCGATGTCGCTCTCGCCCGCTTCCGTGCGCAATGTCATGAGCGATCTCGAGCACCTCGGGCTTATCTATTCGCCTCATGTCAGCGCCGGACGGCTGCCGACTCAGACGGGCTTACGCTTCTTCGTCGACGCATTCATGCAGGTCGGCAGGCTTTCCCCCGAAGACCGCGCCTCGATCGAGCGGCAGGTGCGACCGGGCGACCGCGATCAGCCGGTGGAGAGCCTGCTTACGGAAGCAAGCCAGATGCTCTCCGGCATGTCCCGCGGCGCCGGCCTCGTGATCACGACCAAGAGCGATCCGGTGCTGAAGCACGTCGAATTCATTCGCCTGGCGCCGACAAAAGCGCTCGCCGTCCTCGTCGGAGAGCACGACCAAGTGGAAAACCGGATCATCGAGCTGCCGGCGGGGATCACGAGCGCGCAACTCACCGAAGCCGCGAATTTCGTCAATGCCCATCTCGCCGGCCAGACCATACCCGAGTTGCGTTCGCAGCTGGAAAAGGTCAAGGAGACGGTGCGCGGCGAACTCAATGCACTGTCGCAGGATCTGGTCGAGCGCGGGCTGGCGATCTGGTCGGGCAGCGAAGGCGATGGCAAGCCGGCGCGCCTCATCGTGCGCGGGCGTGCCAATCTGCTCGAGGGCGTGGAGGGCGGCGAAGACATCGACCGGCTGCGCATGCTGTTCGACGACCTGGAAAAGAAGGACAGCCTGATCGAACTGCTCGATCTCGCCGAAAGCGGCCCGGGCGTGCGTATCTTCATTGGCTCGGAGAACAAGCTGTTCTCGCTATCCGGATCGTCGCTGATCGTTGCGCCCTATCGCGACGGAGACGACCGCATCGTCGGCGCAGTCGGCGTAATCGGGCCGACCAGGCTCAATTATTCGCGCATCGTCCCCATGGTGGATTATACCGCGCAACTGATGTCGCGGCTGTCTCGCTGAACCTGTGCGTTGGTCGATCGGCCGATTGGACCCTTGATTTTTCGGGCTCAAACCTCGATATCGGCTTCGAACCCACTGCATCATTCTTAAACGGGATTCTTGATTTGAGCACAAATCATGCAGCGTTTCAGAACGTTCAAGCAGAGCGACTTCCGCTGGTTTGATGATGCCGAAGAGATGACAAGAGAAGAAATTCGGAGAACGTCATGACCGACGAAACGAACAAGAACGGATCTGGGGCCGCGGCGCCGGAGGAAAACGTGAAGGCCGCTGAGCCGGAAGCGACGGAAACGCCGGAAGCTGCGGCCGCGCCAGATCCGCTGGAGCTCGCCAAGGCGGAGAATGCAGAGCTTCGTGACAAGTATCTTCGCCTGGCCGCCGAGATGGACAATCTGCGCAGGCGAACCGAGCGTGACGTCAGGGATGCCAAGTCCTATTCCGTCGCGGGCTTCGCGCGCGACATGCTGGCCGTGTCCGACAATCTTCGCCGCGCCCTCGACGCCATTCCAGCGGAAGCAAGGGAATCGGCGGATGCGGGTCTCGCCGCGCTGATCGAGGGCGTCGAGATGACCGAGCGCTCCATGCTGGCCGCGCTTGAGCGCCATGGCGTGAAGAAGCTCGACCCCACAGGGCAGAAATTCGATCCGAATTTCCACCAGGCGATGTTCGAGATTCCCAACGTCGAGGTTCCAAACAACACCGTCGTTCAGGTCGTCCAGGCGGGCTACACGATCGGTGAACGCGTGCTGCGTCCCGCAATGGTCGGCGTCGCCAAGGGTGGTCCGAAAGTGGCCTCGAGCGAAAACGAGACGCCGGCAGCCTAGCGCATCGGCCCGAAAATCGTACCCGATTTTCGGAGATTCAAAGAGTTAAAGCGAGCTTTGCGCGTCTGAAAAGACGCGCAAAGCCATAGCGGCGTCAACTCAGTTGCGGATTGCTGTGTCGGCGGAAGCGTTTCGGTCGCGCTCCAGGCTTCGCTCAGCCGGCCTCAGGCGGCGTGCGAGGTCGTATCCTCGTTGAGAAGCGTGTAGATGGCGCTCGCGGAATCGCTCGCCCGCAGCCGCGTGACCATGTCATGGTCGCGCAGTACGCGCGCAATACGCGACAGCGCTTTCAGGTGGTCGGCGCCGGCACCCTCGGGCGCGAGCAACAGGAATACGAGGTCGACCGGCTGGTCGTCGAGTGCCTCGAAATCGACCGGCGTTTCGAGCCGGGCGAAAATGCCAACAAGCGAGGATAGTTCGGCAAGCTTTCCATGCGGAATGGCGATGCCGTTGCCCACGCCCGTTGAGCCGAGCCGCTCCCGCTGAAGGATTACATCGAAGATTTCCCGCTCGGGAAGACCGGTGAGTTTGGATGCTCTGGCCGCCAATTCCTGGAGGACTTGCTTTTTCGAGTTGGCCCTCATGGCCGGGATGATCGCATTTTGATGCAGCAAGCCTGCCAATGCCATTCTTCTGTCCTCGTTCGCCGGTTAGAGCCTGGCAACTTCATCACAAATATGCCGCAATGGCTCTAACCATCTTTGTTCCGGCGGGGGCCATTCACAGAAAAGTAACCCTTTTCCACCACACCGTCGGCGCGTGCGGCGGGAAGACCGGTTCGCCCGGTCCTTCCGCTCTGCTCATGCCTTGATATTGGCGGCGTCGATCCAGCCAATATTTCCATCGTTCCGTCGATAGACGATATTCAACTCTTCCTTGCCGGGGCTGCGGAACATCAACACCGGTTCGTCCGTCATATCGAGTGCCATCACGGCATTGGCGACAGTCATCGTTCTCAGCTGCTTGGTGCTTTCGGCAACGATCGTCGGCGCATAGTCCTCGGGAACTTCCTCGTCTTCATAGGGCACCGAGTCCATCACCCGATAGGCGACCTCCGCCTGGCCGTTGCCGTTGTGGTGATCCTTGAGCTTGCGCTTGTAGCGTCGAAGCCGTTTTTCGATGCGCTCCGAAGCTACATCGAAAGCCGCCTGTGGCTCGTTCGCCTGGCCGTTCGCCTGCAATATCACGCCTGTATCGAGATGAAGCTTGCAGTCGGCGCTGAAGCGCGACCCGGATTTTTCCACAGTGACCTGGCTCGAATATCCTCCGTCGAAATATTTGCTGACGGCCTGGCGTATCTGCTCGCCGATACGCGAGCGAAACGAATCGCCGATTTCCATATGTTTACCGGACACACGCACACTCATGGAGTTTCCTCTCTCGTTCGTGACTTGCGCATCCAGTCTATTCCAAGCGCCGTCGTCATCCAAGCATTTCAGCAAACATGCCGACCTCCCGGAGTCCAGTCGATGTTCTCCGGAAATTGCGGCGGCCTCATATCCGCTGCGCCGCAGGGAGTCAATCGCGGGCCGCGAGATTAAACGATGACGGTGCGCTGGCGGTTCCACGTCCCGGTTGCAAATGATCAGCCATTTTTTGTACGATCCGGCGCCAAATGGGAAGTTGATGCGCCCGGTCAGAGACCGGCGGCTTTGGCAAGCGCACGTTTCTCGCGCCGCCTCTGCACCGAGGAGGGGATATTCATCGCCTCGCGATACTTGGCGACCGTCCGGCGGGCGATGTCGACGCCGGCCCCTTTGAGCATATCGACGATATCGTCGTCCGAAAGCACGGTGTGGGCGCTTTCCTCATTGATCATCGTGCGGATGCGATGGCGAACCGACTCCGCCGAGTGGGCATCGCCATTCTCCGCCGAACCGATGGAGACGGTGAAGAAATATTTGAATTCGAACAGGCCGCGCGGGGTCAGCATGTATTTGTTCGATGTGACGCGGCTCACCGTCGATTCATGCATCTTGATCGCGTCGGCAACGATCCTGAGGTTCAGCGGCCGCAGGTGATCGACGCCGTGCAGCAGAAAAGCGTCCTGCTGGCGGACGATTTCGCTCGCCACCTTCACGATCGTTCGGGCTCGCTGGTCGAGGCTGCGCGTCAGCCAATTGGCGTTCTGCAGGCATTCGCTGAGAAAGGCCTGTTCAGCGCTGTTTTTCACGCTCCCGCGTGAGATCTCGGCAAAGTAGTCGTGATTGACGAGAACGCGCGGCAATGCGTCGGGATTGAGTTCGACCAGCCACCCGTTGGTGGAGGTGCGCACGACGACATCGGGGATGATCGCTTCGGTAATGCTGGTCTCAAAGCTCGTGCCCGGCTTCGGGTCGAGCTTGCGGATTTCGCCGAGCATGTCGATGAGGTCCTCCTCATCGACTCCGCAGATCTTCTTGAGACTTGCGAAATCGCGGCGCGCCAGAAGTTCGAGATTGGCGAGCAGCGCTTCCATGGCCGGATCGAGGCGGTTGCGTGCTCGCAATTGAATGGCGAGGCATTCGCTGAGCGAACGCGCGAAGACGCCGGGCGGGTCCAGCCGCTGTAGCGCGAGAAGCACGCGTGTCGCGTCCTGTGTCGTCGCGCCGAGCGCCGCCGCCGCCTCTGCCAGGTCGCCATGCAGATAACCCGCTGCGTCGAGCTGGTCGATGAGGTACTGGGCGATCAAGCGGTCGCCGGGCGCGCTCAGCGCAAAAGGGAGCTGTTCGAGGAGGGTTTCCCGCAAGGTCGCTCGGACGGCGACGAAATCGTCGAGATCGTATCCTTCGCCGTTGTCGCCGTCGCCCGCCCCCGGCATCGATTTCCATTGGCCGAGCAGTTCCGGGGCATCGGCGCGCTGCGGCATCGTGTCGTCGGGAAAAACATTGGCGAAATCAGAGTCGAGCTCGGCGCTGAGCCTCTCGCCCGAGCGGGAGGTGGCGCTGTCGTAGAGGTCTGCCTGGTCCGTCGATTCTGCGGCACCGTCGGAGGTCTCGGCGGCAGGCGGGGCAGCCTCCTCGCTTCCTCCTCGGTCCTGGTCGGCGACCGCTTCCTCGCCGCCCTGCAATTCGAGCAGGGGGTTCTTCTCGATTTCCTGGGCGATGAACTGTGTCAGCTCGACATGCGTCATTTGAAGCAGTTGGATCGACTGCATCAATTGCGGCGTCATCACCAGCGACTGAGATTGCCGCAAATGTAGGCTGGCGGACAAAGCCATGCTGACGCGCTTCTCCCGTCAAATGTCTGTGCCCATGTCTTCTTCGGACGGGCCATAATCGTTTGGCCCAAAACTTGCTTATTACTTGGATTTGGTCAAGCGCCGTGACTGCCAAGGACGGCTGAATCGTCGTCGGCGACGATCAGAGGCTGAAATTATCGCCGAGATACAGCCTGCGCACGTCCGGATTGGTGACGATATCGTTGGCGCGGCCATGCGTCAGCACCTCGCCTGCATGGATGATGTAGGCGCGGTCGATCAGTCCGAGCGTTTCCCGTACATTATGATCGGTGATGAGAACGCCGATACCGCGCGAGGTGAGATGGCGCACGAGGGCCTGAATGTCGGCGACCGAAATCGGATCGACGCCAGCGAAGGGCTCGTCAAGCAGCATGAAGGTCGGGTCCGTCGCAAGCGCACGGGCGATTTCCAGACGCCGCCTTTCGCCGCCCGAAAGTGCAATCGCCGGCGATTTGCGCAGATGCGTGATCGAAAATTCACCAAGTAGTTCGTCGAGCTTCTCCTCTCGGCGATCGACATTCTTGTCATGGACCTCGAGCACGGCGCGGATGTTCTCCTCGACCGTCAACCCGCGGAAGATCGAAGCCTCCTGCGGCAGATAGCCGACGCCAAGGCGCGCGCGGCGATACATCGGCATGCTGGTGACGTCGTTGCCGTTGATCTCGATCGAGCCTTCGTCGACGGGTACGAGCCCCGTGATCATGTAGAAGCAGGTGGTCTTGCCGGCGCCGTTCGGCCCGAGCAGGCCAACCGCTTCGCCGCGGCGCACGACGAGCGAAACGCCGTTGACGACGCGGCGAGACCGGTAGGTCTTCGTCAGGCCGCGAGCAATCAGCGTGCCCTCATAGCGCGCCTTGTCGACCGTGCGTGTAGCTGCGGTTGCCGCCGACGGCCTCTTTATCCGTTTGCGTTTGTGAAAAAAGGGGAACTGCACGAGCGGGTCTATGTCAATTCTGCTTGCGGGACTTTGGGTCGAGCTGGATCTGCACGCGGCCTCCGCAGGCTTCGAGCTGAGCTTCGCCCGTATCCATCTGCACGTTCAGCTGGCAGCCGACGAAGACGTTCTTGCCCTCGGAGAGCACCACCTTGTCGCCCTTGAGCACCAGTTTCTGCGTCGTCAGGTTGACGGAGCCGCTGTCGCCCGTCGCCTGTTGAGTGCCGGAGCTGAGGAATACGCGCTCGTTCACCTCGATCCGGTCTATATCGGCATTGCCGCTCGTGACCGTGGCGCCGCCTGCAGTCTTGTAGAAGACGGTCATGCTGCCGGCCTGCAGCGTCGTCGTGCCCTGAACGACCTTCACATTGCCGGTGAAGATTGCCTTGCTCTCCGGATCCTTGATCTCGAGCTTGTCGCTCTCGATCTGAATCGGCTGGTCATTGGACAGCTGCATGCCTTTCATGCGGCCGGACGTGGCCTGGGCGGCTGCCTGCGGGACGATCGCCAGGGCGCCGAAAACCACGGCCGCGAGACCGGCGGAAAGTTTGAAAAAAACGGTAGATCTCACCGACATGGGAGCGCCCAGTCCTATTATTTTGCGTTCTTACGGATGGCGCTGGGTTCGACGTTCACCCGTACCATGCCCTCGAATGTTACAATACGTCCCTTATCTGTCATTCTCAGCGTCTGCGCAATGATCGATCCGCCATTCATGCTGATCGCGATCGGTCGTTTCGTTTCCATTTCGCCGGCACTGATGTCCAGATAGGCCGACTGGAAATCGGCATTGACGCCATTATTCAGGGAAATGGTGAACGGGGCGTTCATGTCGAGCGTGTTCCCGCCCCGGTCGTATATGCCGCTTTTCGCGTCTACGGTCGCGATCAGCGTGTCGTTGACCGGCATGGCGGCGTGAATGTTCTGGAGCGTGATGAGATCCGGGTTCTCGATGTCCTGGAGCGCGCGCTCGGCCTTCATCGAATAGCTGATGCCCTGCTTGTTACGGCCGGAGATCGCCGGATTCTGCATGACGATCTTACCGTCCTCGATCGTGGCGGCATCGAGTTGCAGTTCCTCGGGCAGGAAAGCGCGCACGAACGAAACCGCTATGAAGATCAGGGCGATGGCGCTGGCGAGGAGCGGCAGGGCGACCTTCAGTCGCCGCACGCGCGCGGAGTGCCGCGCTGCCGATGCGTAGGCATCGCCGGTGGCTGCACCCGGATCTTCAAAGATTTCGGGAAATCGCGCTTCATTCAGCATGAAATGGCTCGTCGAACTCCGTTGGGTCTCGGCAGGGCCCAGCACCCGCATTTACATACAGTGGCGTAAATCACGGCGAATATGGTTCCTTTGTTGTCGTCCGGCAATGGAGCGACAAAAAATCGAAACGCCGCGCGGAGCGCCGGACGGGCTTGCAATTGCCGCCGACCCCAGGCCTATAGGCTCTCACGCTTCGCGCAGATAGCATGTTACTGAGGAAACTGACAGAAGGCTGTGCCAAGAAATCGGGAGATACCAATGGACGAACTCGCCATCGCCGATCGCCGCCGCCTGCGACGGAAACTCAGCTTCTGGCGTTGGGCGGCCGCCGTCGTTCTTCTGTCCGCCGGCTTCGCGCTTTTCGCATTTTCCGGTATGGGCGAGACGAGGGAGCGTGCCCGCGACCACGTGGCGCGCGTTACCATAACGGGCGTCATCCAGGACGATCGCGAGCTGGTCGAGCGCCTGGAGAGAATCGCCGACAGCGACTCCGCCAAGGCCCTGATCGTCACGATTTCATCGCCGGGCGGCACCACCTACGGAGGTGAAGTCATCTATCGGGCCATCCGCAAGGTCGCGGCCAAGAAGCCGGTGGTCTCCGATCTCAGAACGCTGGCCGCCTCCGCCGGTTACCTAATCGCGCTCGCCGGCGATCGCGTCGTCGCCGGCGAGACCTCGATCACCGGCTCGATCGGTGTGATCTTCCAATATCCGCAGATCAGGGAACTGATGGACAAGCTCGGCGTGTCTTTGGAGTCGATCAAGTCGCGTCCGCTCAAGGCCGAACCGTCCCCGTTCCATCCGCCGAGTGACGAGGCGAGAGCGATGATCCAGAGGATGATCAATGACAGCTACGACTGGTTCGTCGATCTGGTCGCCGAGCGGCGCAATCTGTCGCGACCGGAGGCGTTCGCGCTTGCGGATGGCCGCATATTCACGGGGCGCCAGGCGCTCGAGTACAAGCTTGTCGACGAGATCGGCGGGGATGACGAGATCAGGGCCTTCCTGGCCGAGCGCCAGGTGTCCACAGATCTGCCCGTCGTCGATTGGCGAGCGGCAAGCGGCAAATTCTCGTTCGGACTCGCGGGATTCGCCTCCGATCTCCTCAAGATATTGGGATATGAGGCTTTTCCGGCGATGAACGGGTTCGAAAAGCTGGGCGGAGACAAGTTGTTTCTTGACGGTCTTCTTTCGGTTTGGCAGGTTGAAGGTCAATGAGGAAGGCGAAAATTTGCTGGCGTGCGCGAGTGGGGCTGACGACATCCCGCAGGCCGCATTAGGCCTTCGAAACGGCAAGAACCGAACAGAACAAGCAAAAAGACGAAGGGGGCGACAGTGATCAAGTCAGAACTGGTGCAGATTGTGGCCGCGCGCAATCCGCATCTCTATCACCGCGACGTCGAAAACATCGTCAATGCGGTTCTCGATGAGATCACGGATGCACTTGCCGCCGGCAATCGTGTCGAGCTGCGCGGCTTCGGCGCCTTCTCCGTCAAGAACCGCCCGTCGCGTTCAGGCCGCAACCCGCGCACCGGCGATGCCGTCTTCGTCGAGGAAAAGTGGGTGCCCTTCTTCAAAACCGGCAAGGAGCTACGCGAGCGGCTCAACCCCGACATGAACGGCAAGGACGAGACTTGACGAGAGATCCTGCGCGTTGCAGTGCCGCGCGTCCTTTCAGTCGCGCAAGGGGCGCTGAAACTCTTTGAACCGGGCGCATCGGCCCGAGCATCGGATCCGATTTTCGGGCCGATGTGCCAGGCAGCGCTCAAGAAGCGACTGAGGCAAACTGCGTGCGGTGATCCGCCGGCACGCTCCATCCAATCGCAATCGAGTCGGAGCGGGTGAATGCTCAAGAAACTCATCAACATCATCGTCTTCGTGCCTTTGGCGGTCGTCCTCGTCGTCCTGAGCGTCGCCAACCGGCAGACGGTGACCTTGGCGCTCAATCCGTTCGAGCCGGCCGACAGCATGCTTTCCGTCTCGGCTCCCTTTTTCGTGTTCCTCTTTCTCGCCGCCATTGTCGGCCTGATCCTCGGTGCCGCCGTCACCTGGTTTGCCCAGGGAAAACACCGCCGTCGCGCACGCAACGAAGCCAATGAAGCCTTGAAGTGGCACAGAGAAGCCGAAAAGCAGCGCAGCGCGGCCGAAAGACTGGTGCAGCCGACGCTACCGACGCCGCAAAACTGAGCGGCGCCCGGTTGTAGCGTTTAGACGCCTGCATGGCTCTCGCGCGTCAGCCTGCCGCTTCGGTTGGACTGCTGACCGCAACATTGAAATTCGTGAAGAACTGCTGTGCGAGCTTCCTGGCTGTCGAATCGATTAGCCGTGATCCGAGTTGAGCGAGCTTGCCGCCGACTTCGGCCTTGACGTCATAACGCAGCACCGTCTCGTCGTTTTCCTCGTCAAGCGTGACATCGGCACCGCCCTTGGCAAAGCCGGCGATGCCGCCCTTGCCTTCGCCCGATATCGTACAGCCGGAGGGCGGACTCAAGTTGGAGAGCGTGACATGGCCGTTGAAAGTTGCCGAAACGGGGCCGATCTTCACTTTCACGACAGCGGCGAGTTCCGTCGGCGATTTCATTTCGAGCGACTGGCAGCCCGGAATGCAACGTTTCAGGATATCCGGGTCGTTCAAACCTTGCCATACGGCCTCGCGGCTGGCCGGAATGCGTTCCTCTCCTGTCATGTCCATGAGCATCGCCTCCCGTTTTGCCCGCGGGATCAAGGGGTGGCAAGCCGCCGACGCCGGTCCTTGTCCCGCTATCGCCTCATCTTCGCAATCGGAAACGGCTTTGCCAAGAGCATTCGCGATGCTATTGCACGCGACGAGCATGTCGCGCGCCCGATGAGCGGAGGCGCCGGATGGTATGATTGAAGGCCAAGGGTCAGCGCGTGAAGGAAAAGGATCGGAGATCAAAGAACGCTTCGGTCACCGCGGCAAAGGGCCGGGGGGCGGAGGCGCGTGGCGGTCGCCACGAACTGCGACATCCGCCCCCGAGGAATGCCGGTCCGAAGGGCAATGCGGCTGGGCCGCCAGCCGCAAAGCCTGTGTCGGAAAGGACAGGGCGGCCGGCGGCGCAGGGGGCGGCGCCGACCCGTCCGGTCGAGCTGAGACACGGCGACAAGCCGGTCGAAACGGTGCCGTTAATCCTGGAGACAGCGGCGACGGCCGGCTATCACCTGATCGACAGCGGCGACGGGGAAAAGCTCGAGCAGTACGGCCCCTATCGTATCGTGCGGCCCGAGGCTCAAGCGCTGTGGCCGAAGTCGGTACCGGCGGTCGTCTGGGACGAGGCGGATGCCATCTTCACCGGCGACACGGACGAGGACGGCATCGGCCGCTGGCGCTTCCCCGGCGAGGTGCTCGGGGAAACCTGGCCGATGCAGCTTCTCGACACGGATTTCCTCGGCCGTTTTACCTCGTTCCGGCATGTCGGCGTCTTTCCGGAGCAGCTTGCACATTGGTCCTGGATGCGAAACCAGGTGGCCTCGGCCGGCCGACCGCTGAAGGTCCTCAACCTATTCGGCTATACGGGTGTCGCCTCGCTCATCGCCGCCAGGGCGGGCGCGGAGGTCACCCATGTCGATGCCTCCAAGAAGGCGATCGGCTGGGCGCGTGAGAACCAGGCGGTGGGGCGGGCCGAAAGGCTGCCGATCCGCTGGATCTGCGACGATGCGATGAAGTTCATCCAGCGCGAGGAACGCCGCGGCATCCGCTACGACATCATCCTCACCGACCCGCCGAAGTTCGGCCGCGGCCCGCATGGCGAGGTCTGGCATCTCTTCGACCACCTGCCGGCCATGCTGGATACTTGCCGGGAGATACTCTCCGACGAGGCGCGCGGCCTGGTGTTGACGGCCTATTCGATCCGGGCAAGCTTCTATTCGATCCATGAGTTGATGCGCGAGACGATGCGCGGGCGCGGCGGCCGGGTGGAGTCGGGCGAGCTCATCATCCGCGAAGGCGGCCTTGATGGCGCGAGCCCCGGCAGGGCGCTCTCCACGTCGCTTTTCAGCCGCTGGGTACCGAAATGAACAAAGAGAGAAACGATCACAGCGCGCCGCGCGTCGGCCAGGTGAAGGAGGTCACCAGCCTCGTCAACCCGGTCATCAAGGATATCCGGGCGCTTTCGCAGAAGAAGCATCGCGACGAGACGCATGCCTTCATGGCGGAAGGGCTGAAGCTAGTGATCGATGCGCTCGATCTCGGCTGGAAGATCAGGACGCTCGTCTATGCCAAGGCGGCAAAGGGCAAGCCGCAGGTCGAGCAGGTTGCGGCCAGGACCATAGCAAAGGGCGGACTTGTTCTCGAAGTGAGCGAGAAGGTGATTTCGACTGTCACCCGGCGCGACAATCCGCAGATGGTGGTCGGCATCTTCGAGCAGCGCTACCGTGCGCTGAAGGACATCCAACCGCAGGAAGGCGAGACCTATGTGGCGCTCGACCGCGTGCGCGATCCGGGCAATCTAGGCACGATCGTCCGCACCGCGGATGCCGCCGGCGCCTCCGGCGTTATATTGGTGGGCGAGACCACCGATCCGTTTTCGCTCGAAACCGTGCGTGCGACGATGGGTTCGATTTTCGCCATGCCGATCGCGCGAGCAAGCGCCGAGGATTTCGTCAAGTGGCAGAAGTCGGCGGATGTTCGGGTCGTGGCGACGCATCTCGCAGGCTCGGTCGATTACCGCACGATAGATTATCGGTCGAAGCCAGTCGTCCTGCTGATGGGCAACGAGCAGGCCGGCCTGCCGGTGGAGCTTGCGCGCCAGGCCACCGCACTCGCCCGGATTCCGCAGGCGGGGCGCGCGGATTCGCTCAATCTCGCCATTGCCACCGGCATCATGCTGTTCGAGGCGCGCCGGCACCTCCTATCATTGGACGGACCCCAATGAGCGGACACCGGACCCTTTTTTCCCGGCCCATGCCGATCGCGCTCTTTGTCGTCATCGCCATTGCCGCAGACCAACTGCTCAAATATCTGGTCGAAGCCTTCCTGCCCTTTCAGCAGGCGGTGCCGGTCATGCCGATGCTCGCGCTCTACCGCACCTACAACTACGGTGTCGCCTTCTCGATGCTTTCCGGCATGGAGGGTTGGTTCATCGTCGGCATGCGCCTGGTCGTCGTCGCCTTCGTTCTGTGGCTTTGGCGTCGGACGCCGAAGGATCGCTTCTTCGCCCATCTTGGCTATGCGATGATCATCGCAGGCGCGCTCGGTAACCTGGTGGACAGGCTGCTGTTCGGCTATGTCATCGACTATATCCTGTTTCATACGGACAACTGGTCTTTCGCGGTCTTCAACCTCGCGGACAGCTTGATCACCATCGGTGCCGGAGCGATCGTTCTCGATGAGCTGCTGCAGACGAAATGGGGCCGCTCGCTAAAACTTTAGCGATACGTTGAAGCCATTCGGAAGGCTTGCCATGCCAGGTTGAAAGCATGAACAAGCCTTCACGACTCGGACAGCGGATGAGGATCACGGCCGCCCACGACGGCGCGCCGTCCGCCACCCGCATTCTTTGCGCCTGTGCGGGTGTTTTGGCCGCACTTGTCGTCCTCACGATCGGTCTCAGCGCAAATCTTCATTTCTTGCCGGCGATCGTCGCCATTGGCGGCTTGTCGGGGGCTTTCCTCATGCTTTCCGGTGAAGGCGAGCCTGGATGGCAAATGCTGCCAGGGAGACAGAGAGGCGTGCCGGAAACCCCGGCCCTGCTTTCGACCATCCATGACGCGCTCGGAGATATTGCTATCGTGCGCGACATGGATGGCCGGATCGTGCAGTCGAATGGCGTTTTTCACCAGGTGCTGGGGCGGGTCAATGTGATGGGCCTGACCTGCGCTTCCCTTGGCCTGAGCTTCGAGCCGAAGCCGGATCCCGATCATTTCCTCGTACGCGTCGCAACGGCGGGGGGAGAACGTCTTTTCGATTGGCACGACGTGATCGTGCGCGAGCCGGGTCGGGGGAGGCTGGTGCGCCACAGCATCGGCCGCGACGTCACCGAGGAAGCGAGGGCGGCGCGCGAGCGGGAGGCGGCGCGCCACCGCGCCGAGGAGGCGAGCCAGGCGAAGTCGCGGCTGCTTGCCACCGTGACGCACGAGATTCGCACTCCGCTGTCCGGAATTCTCGGCATGAGCCACCTGCTCGGACAGACGGAACTTTCTGCGGAGCAAAGGAACTACCTTGCCGACATGCAGCAGTCCGGGCACGCGCTGGTGCAACTGGTCGAAGACCTGATTGACTTCTCCTCGCTTTCCGCCGGGCGGTTCCAGTTGCACCCATCCCGTCAGGATCTGCGGCTAGTGGTCGAAAACGTCGTGGAAATGCTCTCCCACCGGGCGCATGAAAAGGGCATCGAGATTGGCGCGACCATTGCGGCGGATGTGCCCACCTCGATGATCTTCGACGCGGCGCGGCTGCGGCAGGTGCTGTTCAACGTCGTCGGAAATGCCGTGAAATTCACGGAAACCGGCGGCGTTCTCGTCTCGGTTGCCAGGATCGAGGGCGCGCTGCGAATCCGGATTGACGATAGCGGGCCGGGTATGTCGGAGGTCGAGGTTGCCCGCGTTTTCGAGGAATTCGAGCAGGCCGGCGACGACGCCCAGCGCGCGAAGGGAACCGGTCTCGGCTTGGCGATCTCGCGTCGGATCATGGAAGCCTTCAGGGGCAGCTTGACGGCATCGAGCGTCGCCGGAAAGGGAAGCCGATTCGAGATATGCTTTGCGATGGAAGGTGCCGAGCCATCTTTGCCGAGCCGGAACGGAGTGCTCGCCGGCGCGCATGTTCTCGTCATGGCTCCGGAGGGCCCGGCCTCGGCCGCGCTTGCCGCGACCATCGAAACGCTCGGCGGCTCCTGTCATCGGGCTCCGACGCTCGATGCGGCCCGAAGCCTTGTCAAGGATGTGCTGCAGGATCGCCTGCGCTTGACCGACATCATCGTCGACCACCGACGGGCGGATGACTTCCAGCAACTGCTTTTGCTTCACCCGGCGCTGGATCGCCTTGGGCTGCGGAGGACCTACCTCATCAATCCGGAAGAGCGCAGCAGTCATCCGGTGCATCGCCTGGGCGGCTACGCGGCGTGGCTGATTCGTCCTTTGCGCGAAAAATCACTGGTCGAGGTGCTGCTCGGCCGCCTGAAGGGAATTGAGAGCCGGGACGCGATCGCCGACAACAGACCTGTGCTCCGCGACGCACCCGCAACGGCCGGGGCTGGCAAAGCTGTCCATCGCGTCGTTCTGGCCGAGGACGATCCGGTCAATGCATTGATGCTACGGACGATGCTCGAGCGCAATGGGCATGCCGTACAGCACGTGGCGGACTTTTCCGCGCTTGAAACCCTTCTGCACGAGCCCGGCGCCAATTGGCCAGCGATAGTCGTCACGGATCTCAACATGCCGGGCGGCGACCTTCCCGCCATGCTGAGACGGCTGCGCCGAGAAGGTGCCTCCCACGATCGGCGTCGGCTCCCCGTCCTGGTGCTGACGTCCGACGGCCGCAGCGATCTTCACCAGAGCCTCACCATCGCCGGTGCCGACGCGGTGCTGACTAAGCCCGCCCAACCGGCGCAGCTCCTTGCCGAAGTCGCGCGCCTCATCGAAACGGGCAAGGCCTGATCCAACCTACGCGGATATTGACCGATTGCGTGGGACCGGCCGCGGATGTCCAAAAAATGTCTCAAGAAAAGAGCTGAGCGGATGAAGCCTTGGCTTGCCAACGCAAGTCTGCTTGGGGCTTGCCCGCTGGTCTGCTGCCTGTATCTTACGATTTAAGATGCATGCTGCGGCAAAAGTGCTACAGCGGACTTTGCGCTTCTATTGGATGCGCGACGCGCAGTGTCACTATCTTGTTGCACAAACGTGTTCTAAGCCCGGCAGAAACTGACGATTCGGGATGACACGAAATGGCGCTCGAGCTTTTGGAATCGACAAGCGTGGTAGATACGTCGCAGGCTTGCCCCCGCAAGACGATTGCCGTTCCGGCAACGGCCGTCCTCGGCCGCATTGCCAATCTCGAGACGCGACTTGCTCGCTCCGCCTCCGAGATCGACGCCGCGCAGGCGGTCCGTTACAGGGTCTTCGTCGAGGAGATGAGAGCGCAGGTCGCACCGGAAGCCGAAATGCGCAAGCGCGATGTGGATAGCTGGGATTCGATCTGCGATCATCTCCTCGTGCTCGACACCGCCATCGAAGGCGATCCGGAGGAACAGATCGTCGGCACCTATCGCCTGCTCCGCCAGGACGTGGCCGAGCGCGCCGGCGGTTTTTATTCCGCTTCGGAGTTCGCGATCGACAAGCTGCTCGCGCGCCACCCTGACAAGCGCTTCATGGAGCTCGGACGTTCTTGCGTCCTGCCGGAATATCGGACCAAGCGTACGGTCGAACTGCTTTGGCAGGGCAATTGGGCCTATGCGCTCAGGCATGGCGTCGATGCGATGTTCGGCTGTGGCTCCTTTCCGGGCGTGATTCCCGAGGAGCACGCGCTCGCTCTTTCCTTCCTGCACCACAATGTTCTCGCCCGAGACGATTGGGCCGTCGCTGCGCGGCCGGAGCTCCACCGCACGATGGACCTGATGCCGTCCGAGGCGATCAATCCGAAGAAGGCGCTGGCGGCCCTGCCGCCGCTCATCAAGGGCTATATGCGTCTCGGCGCCATGGTCGGTGACGGTGCAGTGGTCGATCACGCCTTTCGCACGACGGATGTACTGATCGTCCTGCCGATCAGCAATATTTCCGGCCGGTATCTCAATTATTATGGCGCCGACGCGGGACGCTTTGCCTCCTGACGTATTTTCTCCAGATACGTGTTCGGCTCCGGCCAGATGGCGAGAGTGAGATCAGCAAATCACAGCCGCGTGGAACCTGGGTCTATTCCCGGGTGGGGCTTTGCTTCGAATCTGAATTGGTATTAACCACTTGTTAAGTATGTGTTTGACTTTCAACGTCGAACGGGGAAGTGTATCTCCGTGGTTGGGCCGAATTTCATAAAGCGAAAGTGTAAAAACAGAAAGGGAAAATCGTAGACTCGACTCGAGGGGGTCGATGTCGCGACGAATTCCCTCTCATTTTTCATGACCTAAGGAAGCGGACCGCCCACGATATATTGAGCCCACTTCCGTTCGGGCGGAGGTGGGCTCCTATTTTGTCTGGGTAAGCTGTGCCGTTACTGAACAGTTAGGGCGCGGCTTGGCGCCGGCGGCGGTTATCGTCCCGAAACGGTCCAGTTCAAGTGCCGGCATTGTAGGCAGCGATGGCCGCCATATTGACGACGTCCGAATCCTTTGCCGACATCGACACGATCTGCACGGACTTGTCGAGGCCGACAAGCAACGGACCGATCACGGTCGAGCCGCCGAGTTCCTGCAGCATCTTGGTCGAGATGGAGGCCGAGTGGAAGGCGGGCATCACCAGTACATTGGCGGTGCCGGAGAGGCGGCAGAACGGGTATTGCTCCATCACCCGGCCGTTGAGTGCGACGTCGGCCGCCATCTCGCCGTCATATTCGAAATCGACGCGGCGCCTGTCGAGTATCTTCACGGCCTCGCGCACCCGCTCGGAGCGTTCGCCGGAGGGGTGGCCAAAGGTCGAATAGGCGAGCATGGCAACGCGGGGCATATAGCCCAGCCGCTTGGCAAGCCCCGCGGCCTCCTCGGCGATGTCCGCCAGTTCCTCGGCCGTGGGCATGTCGTGCACCGCGGTATCGGCAACGAGCACGGTGCGACCGCGGCAGAGCGCGATCGATACGCCGATCACCCGATGGCCGGGCTTGGCGTCGATGCAGCGGCGCACGTCTTCGAGCGCCGTCGAATAGTTGCGCGTCAAGCCGGTGACCATGCCGTCCGCATCGCCGAGCGCCACCATCGAGGCGGCGAAATGGTTGCGGTCGTTGTTGATCAGCCGCTGCACGTCACGGAAGAGATAGCCCTTGCGCTGGAGTCGCGAATAAAGGAAGTCCGTATAGGCGCCGACACGTTTCGACAGGCGCGCATTGACGATCTGAATGCCGGGCCGGTCGAGGTCGATGCCCTCCCGTTCGGCAGTTTCGCGCATCTGCTCTTCGCGCCCGAGCAGGATCGCGGTGCCCAGTTGCTGGTTGGCATAGGCGATAGCCGAGCGCATCATCTGCACCTCCTCGCCCTCGGCGAAGACAATGCGCTTCGGCTGGCGGCGGACACGCTCGTAAATGCGCTGCAGGGTCGAGGCGATCGGATCGCGGCGGGCGGATAGCTGCTGTCCATAGGCGTCCATATCCGCGATCGGCTTGCGGGCCACGCCCGATTCCATGGCAGCCTTGGCGACCGCCATCGGGATGGCAGAGATGAGACGCGGATCGAAGGGGACCGGAATAATGTATTGCGGTCCGAAGCGCGGCCGGTTGCCCTGGTATGCCGCCGCCACGTCGTCCGGCACGTCCTCCTTGGCAAGGCGCGCCAGCGCTTCCGCCGCGGCGATCTTCATCGCATCGTTGATCGTCGAGGCGCGCACGTCCAGCGCTCCCCGGAAGATATAGGGAAAGCCGAGAACATTGTTGACCTGGTTGGGATAATCCGAGCGGCCGGTCGCGACGATGGCGTCGTCACGAATCTGGGCAACTTCTTCCGGAGAGATTTCCGGATCCGGGTTGGCCATCGCGAAGATGATCGGCTTATTCGCCATCGACCGCACCATGTCCGGTGAAAGTGCGCCCTTTGCCGAAAGGCCGAAGAACACGTCGGCCCCCTTGACCGCCTCGGCCAGCGTCCGTGCATCGGTCTCCACCGCATGCGCCGATTTCCACTGGTTCATGCCGTCGGTCCGGCCTTTGTAGATCGCGCCCTTGGTGTCGCAGAGAATGATGTTGTTCGGGGCAAAACCCATTGCCTTGATGAGCTCGACGCAGGCGATTGCCGCGGCACCCGCCCCGTTGCAGACGAGCTTCGTCGACTTGAAGTCGCGACCCGTCAGTGTCAGCGCATTAATGAGGCCGGCGGCGGCGATGATCGCAGTGCCGTGCTGGTCGTCGTGGAACACCGGGATGTCCATGACTTCGCGAAGCCGCTGCTCGATGATAAAGCAGTCCGGCGCCTTGATGTCTTCGAGATTGATGCCGCCGAAGGAAGGGCCAAGGAAGCGCACGCAGTTGACGAATTCATCGACATTTTCCGTATCGACCTCAAGATCGATCGAATCGACGTCCGCGAAGCGCTTGAAGAGGACGGATTTGCCTTCCATGACCGGTTTGGAGGCGAGCGCGCCGAGATTGCCGAGGCCGAGGATTGCCGTGCCGTTCGAAATCACCGCAACCATGTTGCCGCGCGCGGTGTAGTCGTAAGCCGTCTGCGGGTCATCGGCGATCGCCTTCACCGGCACGGCGACGCCGGGCGAGTAGGCGAGCGACAGGTCGCGTTGGGTCGCCATCGGCTTCGTCGGTGAAATCTCCAGCTTTCCGGGGCGTCCCTGTGAGTGGAAGTCGAGCGCTTCCTGGGCGGTTACGCTCGTCATCGCGCGATCGGACTTGTCGGTAGCCGGCATGTTTCCTCAACCTCCTGTGGGCGACCCTACTGGTCAGCCTCTTTGCTATTGTCGTCTATAAAACCTTGCGGATAGTGTGCCATCTCTTTTTTTGGAACAACTATGAATTTGCTGACCGATTCATCGAGCCAAACGGGTGAGATATTCTCAGTGTCCGATCTGGCGAGCGAGGAGAGCCGCTCCGCAGCCACGCCGATGATGGAGCAGTACATCGCGATCAAGGCGAACAATCCCGATTCGCTCCTGTTCTATCGCATGGGTGATTTCTACGAGCTGTTCTTCCAGGACGCGGTCGAGGCTGCGCGCGCGCTCGGCATCACCCTCACCAGGCGCGGCCAACACATGGGCCAGGAAATCCCCATGTGCGGCGTGCCGGTGCACGCCGCCGACGACTACCTGCAGAAACTGATTGCGCACGGCTACCGCGTCGCCGTCTGCGAGCAGGTGGAGGATCCGGCGGAAGCGAAGAAGCGGGGCGGCAAGTCGGTCGTGCGCCGGGACGTGGTGCGCCTGGTGACGCCGGGAACGATCACCGAGGAAAAGCTCCTTTCGCCGTCGGAAACTAATTACCTGATGGCGTTGGCCCGCATCAGAAGCGGCTCGGAGCCGGCCTATGCGCTGGCCTGGATCGACATTTCGACCGGCATCTTCCGCCTTGCCGAGACGATGGAGAGCCGTCTGCTCGCCGACATATTGCGCATCGAGCCACGCGAACTGATCCTGCCCGACACCGTCTTCCACGATCCGGAACTGCGTGCAGTTTTCGACGTGCTCGGCCGTGTCGCCGTGCCTCAGCCGGCCGTGCTCTTCGACAGCGCCACGGCGGAAGGCCGCATTGCCCGCTACTACGGCGTCAAGACCCTCGACGGGTTCGGAAGCTTCTCCCGGGCCGAACTTGCGGCGGCCTCGGCGGCCATTTCCTATGTCGAGAAAACGCAGCTCGCCGAGCGTCCGGCGCTCGGTATTCCCGAGCGGGAAAGTGTCGCTTCGACCCTGTTCATAGATCCCGCCACGCGCGCCAATCTCGAACTGGTGAAGACGCTTTCCGGTGGCCGCGAAGGAAGCCTTCTGCGAGCGCTGGACCGGACCGTAACCAGCGGCGGCGCCCGGCTGCTCGCCGAGCGGCTTATGTCGCCCCTGACCGATCCCGACCGGATCAATCAACGGCTGGATTCAATCGAGATCCTCGCCGATCAGCCAGGCTTCGCCATAGAGGTCCGCGAGGCCCTGCGGCGAGCCCCCGACATGCCGCGCGCCCTGTCGCGGCTCGCCCTCGGTCGCGGCGGTCCGCGCGATCTCGGTGCCATCCAGGCGGGCTTGCGGGCCGCGGCGGCCCTGTCCGCGCTGCTTGCCCGCGCCGAGCTTTCGGCCGAGCTCGACGAGGCGCGAGAGGCGATCGCCGCCCTGCCAGTGGAGTTGCTCGCCCGTCTCGACTCGGCGCTCGCCGAGGAACTGCCGCTCCTGAAGCGCGACGGCGGGTTCCTGCGCGAAGGTGCGAACGCCGAACTCGACGAGATGCGGGCGCTGCGCGACCAGTCGCGCCGCGTCATTGCCGGTCTGCAGCTCAAGTATTGCGAGGAGACAGGCGTCAGGTCGCTGAAGATCAAGCACAACAACGTGCTCGGCTACTTCATCGAGGTGACCGCCGGCAATGCCGGGTCGATGACCGACACGGATGCCGGACGGGCCCGCTTCATCCATCGCCAGACCATGGCGAACGCCATGCGCTTTACCACCACCGAGCTCGCCGACCTCGAAACCAAGATCGCCAACGCCGCCGACCGGGCGCTGGCGATCGAACTCGAAGCCTTTGAGGCGATGACGCGTGAGGTGGTGGCCCATGCCGAGGCGCTCAAGGCGGCGGCGCTGGCGCTGGCGGCGATCGACGTGTCTGCCGCTCTCGCCGTGCTCGCAGAGGAGCAGAACTATGTCCGCCCGATCGTCGACCGGTCGCGGATGTTCGCCATCGACGGCGGACGTCATCCGGTCGTCGAGCAGGCGCTGCGGCGCCAGGTGGCAAGCCCCTTTGTCGCCAATGGCTGCGACCTGTCGCCGCCGGATGCCCAAGAGGCAGGTGCGATCTGGCTGCTCACCGGCCCGAACATGGGCGGCAAATCGACTTTCCTGCGCCAGAACGCACTCATCGCCATCATGGCGCAGATGGGCTCCTTCGTGCCGGCGGTCGCCGCGCATATCGGCGTCGTCGACCGGCTCTTCTCTCGCGTCGGCGCCTCCGACGACCTCGCCCGCGGTCGCTCGACCTTCATGGTCGAGATGGTCGAGACGGCAGCGATCCTCAACCAGGCGACCGATCGCTCGCTGGTGATCCTGGATGAGATCGGCCGCGGCACGGCGACCTTCGATGGCCTGTCGATCGCCTGGGCGGCGGTCGAGCATTTGCACGAGGTCAATCGCTGTCGTGGCCTTTTTGCCACCCATTTCCATGAGTTGACGGTGCTCTCCGAAAAGCTCGGCCGCCTGTCCAATGCGACGATGCGGGTCAAGGAGTGGGACGGCGACGTCATCTTCCTGCATGAAGTCGGGCCCGGCGCCGCCGACCGGTCCTACGGCATCCAGGTGGCCCGTCTTGCCGGCCTGCCGGCATCTGTCGTCGCGCGGGCGCGCGACGTGCTCGCCAAGCTCGAGGACGCGGATCGCAAGAACCCGGCAAGCCAGCTGATCGACGACCTGCCGCTCTTCCAGGTCGCGGTGCGACGGGAGGAGGCCAAGGCGGCCGGGCCATCCGAAGTCGAGGACTCCTTGCGCTCTCTCAATCCGGACGACATGACTCCACGGGAGGCACTTGAGGCGCTGTATGCGCTAAAAAAAGAACTCGCCAGCCGTTGAGCCGGGGTTGCCGGTCCGGGATGTTTTTCCTGTCCATCGACCGGCAAAAAGGCTATACAGCGCCGCGCGTCTTGTCAGACGCGACATTGAGCGACCACATATTCAGTCGGACAGGACGCCTCTCGGCACTTCATGGCCAGCCAAGAAACTTCTTTTCCCGAGATCCTCGACGTAGCGGCGCTTCGGGCGAAGTGCAATTTCATCGCATCGGCCCATGCCGAGCAACGCCAGCCAATGCGCCAGGCCCTGCTTGCGGTCTTGAGGCAGGCCAATGTCGAAGGGCGCGCCAAGGCGCGCGAAATGCTTGCCGCCGATGGCGCCGGAATCCGATGCGCCGAGCGTATCTCCTGGCTGCAGGACCAACTGATCACTGTCCTGCACGATTTCGCGCTGAACGAGGTGTTCGACGCCGCCGAGGCCCCGGATGCTGCGCGCATCGCCGTCGCTGCGGTCGGCGGCTACGGGCGCGGGACGCTGGCGCCGGGATCCGACATCGACCTGCTCTTCCTTCTGCCAGCCAAGAAGGCCGTTTGGGCGGAGCCGGCGATCGAGTTCATTCTCTACGTGCTCTGGGATCTCGGTTTCAAAGTCGGCCATGCGACCCGCACGATCGAGGAATGCATCCGGCTATCGCGGGCCGACATGACGATCCGTACGGCGATTCTCGAAAGCCGCTATATTTGCGGCTCGGAAGCACTGGCAAGCGAGCTCGAGGCACGCTTCGATCACGAGATCGTCCGCAATACCGGCCCCGAATTCATCGCCGCAAAACTCGCCGAACGCGACGAGCGCCATCGCAAGGCGGGCGACACCCGTTACCTCGTCGAGCCGAATGTCAAGGAAGGCAAGGGTGGCTTGCGCGACCTGCACACACTGTTCTGGATCGCCAAGTATTTCTATCGGGTCAAGGATCCTGCCGATCTCGTCAAGCTCGGGGTTCTCTCCAAACAGGAATACAAGCTGTTCCAGAAGTCGGAGGATTTCCTCTGGGCGGTGCGGTGCCACATGCATTTCCTCACCGGAAAGGCGGAGGAGCGGCTGTCCTTCGACATCCAGCGCGAGATCGCCGAGGCGCTCGGCTATCACGACCATCCCGGCCTGACCGCGGTCGAGCGCTTCATGAAGCATTACTTCCTCGTCGCCAAGGACGTTGGCGATCTCACCCGCATCTTCTGTGCGGCACTCGAAGACCAGCAGGCGAAGGACGCGCCGGGAATTTCCGGAGTCATCAGCCGTTTCAAAAACCGCATTCGCAAGATCGCCGGCACGCTCGACTTCGTCGATGACGGTGGGCGCATCGCGCTTGCGAGCCCCGACGTCTTCAAGCGGGACCCCGTCAACCTCCTGCGGCTGTTCCACATCGCCGACATCAACGGGCTGGAGTTCCATCCCAATGCCCTCAAGCAGGTCACGCGCTCGCTGAGCCTTGTCACGCCGCAATTGCGCGACAACGAGGAGGCGAACCGTCTGTTCCTGTCGATTCTGACGTCGCGGCGCAATCCGGAACTGATCCTGAGGCGCATGAACGAGGCGGGCGTGCTCGGCCGCTTTATCCCCGATTTCGGGAAGATCGTCTCGATGATGCAGTTCAACATGTATCATCACTACACCGTGGACGAGCATCTGTTGCGCTCGGTCGATATCCTTTCGCGCATAGAGCGCGGCCTGGAAGAGCAGGGGCACCCGCTGTCGGCCTCGCTGATGCCGGGTGTGGAGGACCGCGAGGCGCTCTACGTCGCGGTGCTGCTGCACGACATTGCCAAGGGCCGCCCGGAGGATCATTCGACCGCCGGCGCGAAGGTGGCGCGCAAGCTCTGCCCGCGGCTCGGGCTTTCGCCGAAACAGACGGAGACCGTGGTCTGGCTGGTCGAGGAGCATCTGACCATGTCGATGGTGGCGCAGACCCGTGACTTGAACGACCGCAAGACCATCGTCGATTTCGCTGACCGGGTGCAGTCGCTCGATCGGCTGCGAATGCTCTTGATCATGACGGTCTGCGATATCCGCGCCGTCGGGCCGGGCGTGTGGAACGGCTGGAAGGGCCAGTTGTTGCGCACCCTCTACTATGAAACCGAACTCCTGCTTTCGGGCGGCTTCTCGGAACTGTCGCGCAAGGAACGCGCCAAGCACGCCGCCCACCAGCTGTCCGAAGCGCTCGAGGACTGGCCGCGCAAGGAGCGGGACGCCTATGTCCGGCTGCACTATCAGCCCTACCTCCTCACCGTCGATATCGCCGATCAGGTCCGGCATGCCGAGTTCATCCGGCAGGCGGACCGTGCCGGCAAAACGCTGGCGACGATGGTCCGCACCCACCAGTTCCACGCCATAACCGAGATCACGGTGCTCTCGCCGGACCATCCGCGCCTGCTCACTGTTATCGCGGGGGCCTGTGCCGCCGCCGGCGCCAACATTGTCGACGCGCAGATCTTCACGACGTCGGACGGCCGGGCACTGGACACTATTCTCGTCAATCGCGAGTTCCGGGTGGACGAGGACGAGACTCGCCGTGCTGCAAGCATCGGCAAACTGATCGAGGATGTGCTCGCGGGCCGCAAGCGCCTGCCGGAGGTCATAGCCAGCCGCGCCCGGACGAAGAAGCGCAACAAAGCCTTCACGGTTACGCCGGAGGTGACGATCAGCAACGCGCTGTCGAACAAGTTCACCGTCATCGAGGTCGAAGGCCTCGACCGGCCAGGCCTCTTGTCGGAAGTCACGGCCGTGCTATCCGACCTCTCCCTCGACATCGCCTCCGCCCACATCACCACCTTCGGCGAGAAGGTAATCGACACTTTCTACGTAACCGACCTGGTCGGTCACAAAATCACCAGCGAGAGCCGGCAGATCAATATCGCCGCCCGCTTAAAGGCCGTGCTGGCGGGCGAGGTGGATGAGGCACGCGCGCAGATGCCTTCCGGCATCATCGCGCCGGCCCCGGTTCCACGCGCATCGCATGAACCCAAATCGACAAAAGCCGAAACATGAGTCTGGTCAAGAAGTTCGCAACTGTTGGCGGCGCAACGCTCGGTAGCCGCGTCTTCGGCTTCGTTCGCGAGACCTTCATGGCGGCGGCGTTGGGCACCGGCCCGGTCGCCGACGCTTTTAATACCGCCTTCCGGCTGCCGAACACGTTTCGCCGGCTTTTTGCCGAGGGAGCCTTCAATTCGGCCTTTGTGCCACTCTTTGCCAGGGAAATCGAGGCCCGCGGCATGGATGGCGCCCGGCGCTTCGCCGAAGAAGTCTTCGGCGTGCTGTTCACTGTGCTTCTGCTTCTGACGATCGCCATGGAACTGGCGATGCCCTTCATTGTGCGGGAACTGATCGCGCCGGGCTTCGCCGATGATGCGGCGAAATTCGCAAGCACCGTCACCTTTGCGACCATCATGTTCCCGTATCTCGCCTGCATGTCGCTCGGCGCGATGATGGCGGGCATGCTCAATTCGCTGCATCGCTATTTCGCCGCCGCGATTGCACCGGTGTTCCTGAACTTCATTCTGATCGGCGTCCTCGCCTTTGCCTGGTACAGCGGCCATGACGCCATCGCCGTCGGCTACGGTCTTTCCTGGGGCGTGTTGGCGGCGGGTTTGGTTCAACTCGCTATCGTCTGGGTCGCCGTGCGGAATGCCGGGATGCGCATCGGTTTGCGGCGCCCACGGCTGACGGCCAACGTCAAACGGCTGCTGGTGCTGGCGCTGCCGGCGGCGATCACCGGCGGCATCACCCAGATAAACCTCTTGATCAACACCAATATTGCCTCGGGAAAGGCGGGTGCCGTGTCGTCGCTCGTCTATGCCGACCGCATCTACCAGTTGCCGCTTGGCGTCGTCGGCATCGCCGTCGCGACCGTGCTTCTGCCGGAGCTTGCGCGTGCGCTGCGCGCCGGCAACCTGAACGAAGCGGCCAATCTGCAGAACCGCTCCGTCGAGTTCACCCTGTTCCTGACATTGCCGGCGGCCGCCGCGCTGCTCGTCATGTCGGAGCCGATCGTCCGGTTGCTGTTCGAGCGTGGCAAGTTCTCGCCGGAATCGACCGTCGTCGTCGGACATATCCTGGCGATCTACGGCCTCGGCCTGCCGGCTTTCGTGCTGATCAAGGCCTTCATTCCCGGTTTTTTCGCGCGAGAGGATACGCGTACGCCGATGATATTCGCCGCCATATCGGTGGCAGTGAACGTGTCTCTGGCCTTGACGCTCTTTCCGTCGCTCGGAGCAGGCGGCATTGCGATTGCCGAGATCGTCGCCGGCTGGGCGAACGCGCTTCTGCTCTTTGCGACGCTCCTGTGGCGCGGACATTGGGGGCGCGACATTCCGCTGCTGACCCGCGTTCCGCGCCTTGTGATCGCCGCAGCGATCATGGCGGCCGCGCTCCACTACGCCGTTCAGTGGTTGGCCTTCCCGCTTTCTTCGGCCGCGCCGCTCGCAGTCCGCGCCGCGACGGTTTGCGCCCTGGTGGCAGTCGCGATGCTGATCTATTTCGCCGCCGCCTTCGGTCTCGGGGGGGCCAGCCTGGCGATGATCGGCCGCAGTCTGAAGCGCAAGGCGGCACCGGCGGCTGCTTCGACAGCAGGTGAAGGGACGGACGAGTGATGAGGCAGACCATTGCCCGTGTCGCCATTCTCGTTCCTGATTATGACGTGGCCATCGCGTTCTATTGCGGCCGGCTCGGCTTCGATCTGATCAAGGATAGCGATCTCGGTGGCGGCAAGCGCTGGGTGCTGGTGCGGCCGAGGGGCGCGAGCGAAACCGCGCTGCTCATCGCCAGGGCCGAGGGCGATCGGCAGACCGCGGCGATCGGCAATCAGACCGGCGGCCGCGTCGGCTTCTTCCTCTTCACCGACGACTTTGCCCGCGAGCATGCGGCAATGCTTGCCGCCGGCGTCGAATTTCTGGAGACGCCGCGCCATGAGGCCTATGGGACTGTCGCCGTGTTCACCGATCCCTTCGGCAATCGTTGGGACCTTCTGCAACCCGCCTCTTGATTGCAGTTGGTCCGCCGTGCATAAGCGCGGCGGTATCAATTGGTGGGCCCTCCACAAGCCCGATGAGGACGACATGAACGAATTCAAGCCGCTCGTATTTTCCGGGGTGCAGCCGACCGGAAATCTGCATCTCGGCAACTATCTGGGCGCGATCCGGAAGTTCGTCGCGCTGCAGGAGAGCCACGATTGCATCTATTGCGTCGTCGATCTCCATTCGATCACTGCGCAGCTTGTCCATGAGGACCTGCCCGGTCAGATCCGCTCGATCGCCGCAGCCTTTATCGCTTCCGGCATCGATCCCGAGAAGCACATCGTCTTCAACCAGTCGGCCGTGCCGCAGCATGCGGAGCTTGCCTGGATCTTCAACTGCGTCGCCCGCATCGGCTGGATGAGCCGGATGACCCAGTTCAAGGACAAGGCCGGCAAGGACCGCGAAAACGCTTCGCTCGGCCTGCTCGCCTATCCGAGCCTGATGGCGGCCGACATCCTCGTCTATCGGGCGACCCATGTTCCCGTCGGCGACGACCAGAAGCAGCACCTGGAACTGACCCGCGATATCGCCCAGAAGTTCAACATCGACTTCATGGATCACATCCGCCGCGGCGGGTATGGCGTCGACATCGTCGTCGGCGAGGAGCCGATTCACGCCTATTTCCCGCCGGTCGAGCCCTTGATCGGCGGCCCGGCGCCGCGCGTCATGTCGCTGCGCGACGGCACCAAGAAAATGTCGAAGTCCGACCCGTCGGATCTGTCGCGTATCAACTTGATGGACGACCCGGAGACCATCGCCAAGAAGATCCGCAAGGCGAAGACCGACCCGGACGCGCTGCCGAGCGAATCGGAGGGGTTGAAGGACCGTCCGGAGGCTGAAAATCTCGTCGGCATTTATGCGGCACTCTCCGACAAGTCGAAAGAAGCGGTTCTTGCCGAGTTCGCCGGACAGCAATTCTCGGTCTTCAAGCCGGCGCTGGTCGATCTCGCCGTCAGCGTCCTCGCGCCGATCAGCGGCGAAATGCGCCGCCTGCTGGACGACACGACGCATATCGACGCAATTTTGCGCAAGGGCGGCGAGCGGGCGCGGGCGCGGGCGGAAAAGACGATGCGGGAAGTTCGCGAGATCATCGGCTTTTTGCAGTAGCCGGCAAAAATGAGACCTTGCGGGCGGCGTGCTGCGATGTAATGTTCGCCGCATGGTTTCGACCCGACTCTCAAGACAGGAAGGTCATCGCCGCAAGTTCATGGCGGTGATCGACGACACGCCCGAATGCAGCCGTGCCGTGCATTACGCCGGCATGCGCGCGAAGAACTCCAATGGCGGTCTCGTGCTGCTCTACGTCATCGCCGATGGCGACTTCCAGCAATGGCTGGGCGTGGAGGAGATCATGCGGGCGGAGGCGCGCGAGGAGGCCGAGGCGACGCTTGCAAAGGTCGCCCAGACCGTGCGGGAAACGATCGGCATCGAGCCGGAGATCGTCATCCGCGAGGGTATTGCCACCGATGAGATCCATGCGCTCATCGAAGAGGATCGCGATATTGCGATCCTCGTGCTGGCAGCCGGCTCGGCCAAGGAGGGCCCTGGGCCGCTGGTGTCGTCCATTGCCGGGAAGGCGGCCGCCTTCCCGATTCCGGTGACGGTCATTCCCGATCTTCTGACCGATGAGGAAATCGACGCGCTGAGCTGACGGATTTGCGGTCGAAGGCGCTTGCGGCGCTGTGCCGGAGCTCCTATATTTTTGAATAATTCTAAAGAGCCGGTCGAGAACCGCTCGCGGCCGCGATGGAGATAGAAATGTTCATTCAAACGGAAGCCACGCCGAATCCGGCCACTTTCAAATTCCTGCCGGGCAAGGTCGTGATGGAGAGCGGTACGGCAGAATTCCGCAGCGAGGAGGATGCGCGCGCCGCATCGCCGCTTGCGGCACGGCTTTTCTCCATTCCCGGCGTGACCGGCGTCTATTTTGGTTATGACTTCATCACGGTCAGCAAGGAGGGGCAGGAGTGGCAGCACCTGAAGCCCGCGATCCTGGGCTCGATCATGGAGCATTTCATGTCCGGGCAGCCGGTCATGTCCGGCGCGGGTCGCGCCGAAGAGACCGACGAGGAAGGCGAGTTCTACGACAAGAGTGACGAGGCGATCGTCGCCACGATTAAGGAACTGCTCGAGACGCGCGTGCGCCCGGCTGTCGCCCAGGATGGCGGTGACATCACCTTCCGCGGCTTCAAGGACGGCACGGTGTTCCTCAACATGAAGGGGGCCTGCTCCGGATGCCCGTCGTCGACTGCGACGCTCCGCCATGGCGTGCAGAACCTGCTGCGCCATTTCGTGCCGGAGGTCGAGTCGGTCGAAGCCGTCTGAGCTCGGACGGACCGTGTTGGATTGAGTGGTCCCGCTGACGGGCCGCTCTCCCTCCAGACATCGATCGCGGCGAGCCGGCTTTCGGTCTCATGCGATCTCGGGATTACCCCACCGGCCAGGCTCGCTGCATCACAGTCGAGTGACCGGAGAGGGGAGAGGGGCGCCGTTGCGCGGCCGCGCAAGGCTCGGGAGGTTGTGTCGGCTAACATGCTTGTTCTTGCCATTGATACGTCCGGTTCCGGCTGTGCGACCGCCGTTTACGACGGCGCCGCCGGGGTGATTCTGGCGCGCGCGCAAGAGGATATCGGGCGCGGACATGCGGAGCGCCTGATGGCTTTCGTCGACGAGGCGCTCAGCGCCGCGGCCCGACGGCTCGAGGATATCGACCGGATCGCGGTGACCGTCGGTCCCGGCTCCTTCACTGGGATCCGCGTTGGCGTTGCGGCGGCAAGGGGACTGGCACTTGCACTTGGCAAGCCGGCTGTCGGCGTCACCACGCTCCATGCCGTCGCCGAGAGCGCCCGAAAGACTGAGCCTGGCCGGCCGGCGCTTGCCGTGATCGACGCCAAGCGCGACGAGGTCTATGTCCAGTTCTTCGACGCGCTTGGTCAGCCGGAGACGGCGCCAGAAGTCCTGCCGGTTGACCTGGCGCGCGAGCGGTTCTCCGGCTTTGACGGCCTCGTCTGCGGTTCCGCAGCGCATCTCGTCGCCGCTTCCGAAATGGCAGGTGAGGCGAGCCGTAAGACGGACATGATCGACATCGCCGTGGTCGCCCGGTTGGGTGCTGCGGCCGATCCAGCTTCGGCCAAGCCGAAGCCGCTTTATCTGCGCGGCCCGGACGCGAAGCCTCAAGCGGGTTTTGCGCTGACGCGGGCCGTTGCGGGATAGACCCAATGTTGATGTGACGAATTCGGTGCGTCGACGACGACGTACCGCGCCGTGCAACCGGATGCGCAGAATCGACGACGATGAGTTTCACCGACTATTTCACCCGCCGCGCCGAGTTCGATATTTTCCCGCTGGAGGAGGCTGATCTTGAGGCCGCGGCGACGCTTCATCGTCACCGTTTTGCCGCGCCCTGGAGCGACGGCGAAATTCACGCGCTTCTCACGCAGGATACGGTCTTCGGTTTTGCCGCACGCCAGACCAGCGGTGGCTTCCGCGCTTCCTTCGGCGGCTTCGTTCTGTCGCGTGCTGCCGCCGGCGAGGCGGAAATCCTGACGATCGGCGTCGACCCGCGCTTTGCCCGCTCCGGCCTCGGCTGGCGCCTGATGCAGGCCGTGACGCGCGAGGCGCTCGTCAAGGGAGCCGAGGCGCTCTTCCTCGAAGTCGACGAAACCAACGAGGCTGCGATCGGGCTCTATCGCAAGCTCGGTTTCTCGAAAGTCGGCGAGCGCCGGGCCTATTACCAGGGGCCCGCCGGCGCGCGCACCGCCGCGCTTGTCATGCGGCTCGATCTTCGCTAGTTCCCTGCGACGGCGATCCCCCAGCCCACATCCGTAGATCGGATGCGGGTGGAGGGAGATTTCGTAAGAGGCCGCGATGCCGCGGCCGGCGATCGGAAAGTTTGCGGATGGTCAACTGGATACGGGTCGCGTTCTACGGCCTCCTGCTCCTCGTCGTCTCCTTCCTTCTGATACCGGTCCAGTTGATCTGCCTCCGGTACGACCTGATGCCGCGCCGCTACCTGCCGCGGGTCTGGCATCGCATCGCCTGCGACCTGCTCGGTCTTCGCGTGCGGGTGCACGGGACCCTGGAGCGTCGCCGTCCCTTGCTTCTCAGTTCCAATCATGTCTCCTGGAAGGACGTCCTCGTTCTTTCGTCCATCGCCGACGTCGTCTTCGTCGCCAAATCCGAGGTCAAGGATTGGCCCGTCTTTGGCCATCTTGCCCGCCTGCAGGCTTCCGTCTTCATCGAGCGCGAGCAGAAACGTTCGGCCGGTCAGCAGGCAAATGAGATCGGCCGCCGGCTTGCCGATGGCGAAGTGGTGGTGCTGTTTCCCGAAGGCACGACATCGGACGGCAATCGCCTGCTCGAGATCAAATCATCCCTGTTCGGCGCCGCGGCCACGGCCGTGCCGCAGTCTCCGACCGGTGTGGTCCATGTCCAGCCGGTGGCGATTTCCTATACGGGCATTCACGGCATGCCGATGGGACGCTACCACCGGCCGATCGCAGCGTGGCCGGGCGATATCGGGCTGATCCCGCATCTCCTCGGCGTCCTTCGGGAAGGGGCGATCGATGTCGAAGTCGATTTCGGCGAGGCGGTGGACTACGACCGTCGGTCCAACCGCAAGGAGGTGAGCCGCCTGGTCGAACGGCGGATCCGCCGCATGTTGTCGGACCGGTTGAGGGGACGATCGGCAAGCGGCGCCCAGGACGCGGCCTAGAGCGCCGCGCGTCTTATTAGACCCGCAAAGGTCACTGTAGCACTTTGAAATGCTGCATGTCTTTGTCCTTTAATCGAGGTCGTTTAAAGGAGACATGCAGTAGCGCATCGCTCGGAAAGCTCAGTACTCAGTTCGAAGCGTTGCAGCGACCTGTTCGCGTCTGAAGGGTTGCGCGGGGCTGCAAGCGCCCTTGCGGGCGAACGCCGGACCCTGGCAGGTCCGGCCGAGCCACGGTGGCGGCCGAAAATGCTTCAATTTTGGGCCGCTTTGAACTAAAGAACCGCGCATGAGCCAGGAAACCGCCCTTCTGCCGACAGCGCCCGTTGCCGGCGACGACCACGCCCCGGTACGCAAGGTCTTTGTCAAGACCTATGGCTGCCAAATGAACGTCTACGATTCCGACCGCATGTCGGATGCGCTCTTGCGTGACGGCTATGTCGCGACCGACGCGGTGGAAGAGGCAGATTTCGTCCTGCTCAATACCTGCCATATTCGCGAGAAGGCCGCCGAAAAGGTCTATTCCGAATTGGGGCGCCTGCGCGAACTGAAGAAGGCGCGGGCGAGCGAAGGCCGCGAGATGGTGATCGGCGTTGCCGGCTGCGTCGCACAGGCCGAAGGCGACGAAATCCTTCGCCGCGCGCCGGCGGTCGATCTCATCATCGGTCCGCAGACCTATCATCGCCTGCCCGAGGCGCTGAAGCGGGCGCGCAACGGCGAACGCGTCGTCGAGACGGACTACGCCGTCGAGGACAAGTTCGAGCATCTGCCGCAGCCCGACAAGGCAAGGACCCGCGCCCGCGGCGTCACCGCCTTCCTGACCGTGCAGGAGGGCTGCGACAAGTTCTGCACCTTCTGCGTGGTGCCCTATACCCGCGGCTCCGAAGTGTCGCGGCCGGTGGCGCAGATCGTTGCCGAAGCGGAAAGGCTGGTGGAGGGCGGCGTTCGCGAGATCACCCTGCTCGGTCAGAACGTCAATGCCTGGCACGGAACGGGCCCGGACGGTCGCGACTGGGGGCTTGGCGATCTTCTGAAGCGCCTTGGCGCAATCGAGGCGCTCGCGCGCCTGCGCTATACCACGAGCCACCCGCGCGACATGGACGACAGCCTGATCGAGGCACATCGTTCCATGGCGAAGCTGATGCCCTACCTGCACCTGCCGGTTCAGTCGGGGTCCGATCGCGTCCTGAAAGCCATGAATCGGCGCCATACGGCTGCCGAATATCTCGCCCTTGTCGAGCGCATCCGGGCCGCGCAACCGGACCTAGCGCTTTCCGGCGATTTCATCGTCGGCTTCCCGGGCGAGACGGACAAGGACTTCGAGGACACGATGGGCCTCGTCGAGGCGGTCGGTTATGCACAGGCTTTCTCGTTCAAATATTCGAGCCGCCCGGGCACGCCGGGCGCAGAACTCGAGGAACAGGTTCCCGAGCACGTGAAGGCCAAGCGCTTGGAAAGATTGCAGACTTTGCTTACACGGCAGCAGCGCGACTTCGCCGCGGCCTGCGTCGGACGGGAAATCGATCTGCTTCTGGAAAAGCCGGGCCGCATGGCCGGCCAGCTTGTCGGTCGCTCGCCCTGGCTGCAGCCCGTGAATGTTGATGCAAAGCGATCGCAAATCGGTGACATTATCAAGGTACGAATCACCAAGGCCGGCTCCAACAGCCTGTTTGCCGAGATGATCGAATAGCGCCGTGACCGGCAATGGAGTTCAACGGGAGCTTTTGCGCCGGTAAAGTGTTACAAGAGTCTGCGCGCTGCCGTCCACGCGTGGCGCCGCGGATCAAGAGCGAGGAGCCCGAACCGCTTGAACGGACACGAGATGATTTCATCCTCATCGCGCCAATCGAAGACATCCGCGACAGACGCCAATCACTTCGTGCTTACGTTCGAGAACAATCGGTTCGCCAGTGAACTCTTTGGCCAATTCGACCAGAACCTGAAATTGCTCGAGGAGCGCCTGCGCATCCATGCGAGGCCCCGCGGCAATTCCGTTGCCATCTCCGGTGATGTGGTGGCGACGAATCAGGCGCGGCGCGCGCTCGATTACCTCTACGGGCGACTGCAAAGCGGCGCCGCCATCGAGACCTCCGACGTCGAGGGCGCGATTCGCATGGCGGTTGCGGCGGATGACCAACTGCAATTGCCGACGATGGAGCGCAAGGCCAAGCTGACCATGGCGCAGATTTCGACGCGCAAGAAGACGATCGCCGCCCGTACCCCGATGCAGGATGCCTATATCCGTGCCATGGACCGCTCCGAGCTCGTCTTCGGCGTCGGCCCCGCCGGCACCGGCAAGACCTATCTTGCCGTCGCACATGCGGCCCAGCTTCTGGAACGCGGCGCGGTCGATCGCATTATCCTGTCGCGGCCGGCGGTCGAGGCGGGCGAGCGGCTGGGCTTCCTGCCCGGCGACATGAAGGAGAAGGTCGATCCCTATCTGAGGCCGCTCTACGATGCCCTTTACGACATGATGCCAGGCGACAAGGTAGAGCGGGCGATATCGGCGGGCGTCATCGAGATAGCGCCGCTCGCCTTCATGCGTGGACGCACCCTCGCGAATGCCGCCGTAATCCTTGACGAGGCACAGAATACGACCTCGATGCAGATGAAAATGTTCCTGACCCGTCTTGGCGAAAACGGCCGGATGATCGTGACCGGCGACCCGAGCCAGGTCGACCTTCCGCGCGGCGTGAAATCCGGTCTCGTCGAGGCGCTGCAGATCCTGAAGGGTGTCGAAGGCGTTTCGGTCATCCGCTTCAAGGATGCGGACGTCGTGCGCCACGAGCTGGTGGCGCGCATCGTCAGGGCCTATGAAAGCCACACGGCCGTCCACGATGAGAGCGAGCAGAGCGATCGCTGACGATTGCGGGCGACCATGACGGCCTTGGATATTCAGATCAGCGTCGAAGGGGGAGACTGGGCGTCGGAGAGCGACCTGCAGTCGTTTTCGGCAGGCGTTCTCGCGACGGCAGCGGATTTTCTGGCAACTGAAGAGGGGCAGCCATTCCCCGCCGAAGCGCCGGAACTGTCACTGGTCTTTACCGATGATGCGTCGATCCGGGCGATCAATGCGGAATGGCGCAATCAGGACAAGCCGACCAATGTCTTGTCCTTTCCGGCATTTGCAGTCACTCCGGGCCAGATGCCGGGGCCGATGCTCGGCGACATCGTCATCGCCCATGAGACGTTGAAGCGTGAAGCGGCCGAATTGGGAAAGCCATTCGAGGAGCATTTGACCCATCTACTCGTCCATGGATTCCTGCATCTTTTCGGGTATGATCACATCGAAGACGGCGAAGCAGAAAAAATGGAGGGCCTGGAGACTCGCATTTTGGCGCGTCTTGGCCTATCTGACCCTTACGGGGACCTCTCCCCGCATTGACAGTTGGAACGATGAACGAGTTCAAGACACAGCCGGTCACGGTTGCGAATGAGGAGGCGGAAGCCTCCGGCGAGCCCGAGGCGGGCAGTAGTAGCTCCGCCTCCAGATCAGAGGGCAGCAGATCCACAACATCCTTCTGGAGCCGAGCTGCACGCCTGCTGCGCGGAGCAAATACGTCGAGCCTGCGAGAGGACCTCGCGGATGCGTTGATGTTCGATGCCGCCAGCAACACCGTGTTTTCGCCCGAGGAGCGGGCGATGCTCAACAACATCCTCCGCTTCCGCGAGGTGCGGGTCGAGGATGTCATGGTGCCACGCGCCGATATCGAGGCGGTGGACCAGGGCATCACCATTGGCGAACTCATGGTCCTCTTCGAGGAATCCGGGCGCTCGCGCATGCCTGTCTACAGCGAAGGCCTCGATGATCCGCGCGGCATGGTCCATATCCGCGACCTTCTCGCCTATGTGACGAAGCAGGCCCGCAACCGTCGCCGCAACGGCAGGGCGCAGGCCACCACGGCCATTGAAAGGGGCGAAAAGGCGTCGCGTCAGCCAAGGTCCGGCTTCGACCTCGCGCGCGTCGATCTGAACAAAACGGTCGAAGAGGCGGGCATCATACGCCAACTCCTCTTCGTGCCGCCCTCGATGCTCGCCTCGGACCTGATGCAGCGCATGCAGGCCGCACGCATTCAGATGGCTCTCGTCATCGACGAATATGGCGGCACCGACGGTCTCGTCTCACTGGAAGACATCGTCGAAATGGTGGTCGGCGACATCGAGGACGAGCATGACGACGAGGAGGTGATGTTCGCCAGCACCTCGGAGGACGTCTTCGTGGCGGATGCTCGTGTCGAGCTCGAGGAGATCTCCCAGGCGATCGGACCGGATTTCGACGTGCGGGAGCAGATCGAGGATGTCGATACGCTTGGCGGCCTCGTCTTCGCCTCGCTTGGCCGGATTCCGGTTCGCGGCGAGGTGGTTCAAGCCATTCCAGGCTTCGAATTCCAGATTCTCGACGCGGATCCGCGCCGCGTGAAGCGCGTGCGCATCATGCGCAAGCGTCCGCCGGCCCGTCGGCGACTGCACAAGGCCGAGAAAGAGGGCGTGCCGGAGGCGTTCACGCCGATCGGCGGCGGTCAGGCCGACCTCCGGTCTCCGCCACCCGTCGAGTGATCGCTGAGGCCATTCCGCGTCAATGGTTGACGTCTGCGTTCTTCTGTTTGACCGGCTGAGGTAAATATTCCGGCGGATGCCGGTCTATCTCGCCGCGCAAGGTGATCAGGTCGATGAAATGGTCCGCCTGGCGACGCAGGTCGTCGGCAACCATGGGCGGCTGCGTCGCCATCGTCGAAACGACGGAGACCTTGCGTCCCTTGCGCTGCAGCGCCTCGACGAGCGTGGTAAGGTCGCCGTCGCCGGAGAAGATCACGATGTGGTCGGCGACCTGAGATTGCTCCATGGCGTCGATCGCGAGCTCGATGTCCATATTGCCCTTGATCTTGCGCCGACCCTGGGCATCGGTGAACTCCTTGGCCGGTTTGGTGACGACCGTATAGCCGTTATAGTCCAGCCAATCGATCAAGGGACGGATCGTGGAAAATTCGAGGTCATCGATCAGCGCAGTGTAGTAATAGGCGCGCAGCAGATAGGCGCGCTTCTGGAATGCGCTTAGTAATTTGCGGTAATCGATGTCGAAGCCCAGGCTCTTCGATGCTGCGTAAAGGTTGGCGCCATCGATGAAGAGTGCGATCTTTTCGCGGGAATCGAACATTGTGACTCCTTTGTCACTCAACATACCCAAATCCCGGCGCCCTAAACGGATCGCCATAGGCGGAGTCGAACGCCTACTGCATGTCCACTTTAATCGTCCTCGATTTAGGGACAAAGACATGCAGCAATATAAAGTCCTACAGCGACCTTTGCGCCTCTGATAAGACGCGCGGCGCTGTAGTGACGATATGGTACGCAAAAATGAGAAAACCGATAGCTGCGCCCTAGCATATTGGCAACTGTGGTTAACTCGCGTCAATTCTACCTCAACCCTCGCGCGAAGTCATCGACGCAATTGCTGCGTCCGACAGGAATGGCCGCCGCCGTGGCGGGACAAGCGACCGTTTTTTTGAAAAACTGCCGCCAATCGATTCGGTTCTTCCCGCGCGGCTTTCCGGCCGCCGATTGGAGTGTCAATGGAAAGACTGGCAGGTAAAATCATCCTCCTTTCCGGAGTTTCCCGAGCATTTGTCGGCTTTCTGGCCGGTCTTGTGGCAGTGTTCACCCAGGCGCCTTTCGGGATTTTTGCGGCCGCTTTCCTGTCCTTCCCAGTCCTGGTCTGGTTGATCGACGGCGTGGCCTCCGATCCGAACGAGGGCTTGGTCCGGCGCCTGCTGCCCGCCGCTTCGATTGGCTGGAGCTTCGGCTTCGGCTATTTTCTGGGTGGCTTGTGGTGGCTCGGCAACGCCCTTCTCGTGGAGGCGGATGTCTTTGCCTGGGCGCTGCCGCTGGCAGTCATCGGCCTCCCTGCTTTTCTCGCACTCTTCTATACCTTCGCCGTGCTCGTGGCGCGCTGTCTCTGGTCCGACGGTGTCGGCCGAATTGCCGCGCTTGCACTCGGCTTTGGCCTTGCCGAATGGGCGCGCAGTTTTCTCTTCACCGGATTTCCCTGGAATGCGATCGGCTATGCGGCGATGCCGATGCCGCTGATGATGCAGTCGGCAAGCGTCGTGAACCTGGCAACGATCAATATGCTCGCGGTCTTCGTGTTTGCAGCCCCAGCCCTGGTCGGCACGGGAAGGGGCGCGCGTATCGGACTTGCCGCCGCCATTGTACTCTTCGCCGCCCATATCGGCTTCGGCTACTATCGATTGACCCTGCCGCCGCCAGCGCCGAAGAGAGCTTCGCTGACGGTGCGGCTCGTTCAGCCGGTCATCGACCAGGCGAAGAAGCTCGACGATCGCCAGCGCGCCGCCATTTTCGCCGAGCATCTCGCGCTGACGGCCGCACCGGGCGAGGAAGGCGCCAAAAGGCCGGACATCGTCGTCTGGCCGGAAACATCGATCCCTTTCATCCTGACGGACAATCCCGATGCGTTGACGCGGATCGACGAGGTTCTCGATGATGGCCAGATCCTCATCACCGGCGCTGTTCGTGCCGAGGATGCGGGCGCCGGCCTGCCGCCGCGCTATTACAATTCGATCTATGTCATCGACGACCGCGGCCAGATCGTCGCGGCCGCCGATAAGGTCCATCTGGTACCCTTCGGCGAATATCTGCCGTTTGAGCAATTGTTCTCGTCCTGGGGCCTGAGCTCCGTCGCCGCCTCGATGCCGGGCGGCTTTTCGGCGGCGAGAACACGTCCGCTGCTGACGCTGCCGGGGGGCAAGACCATCTACCCGCTGATCTGCTATGAAGCGATCTTTCCCGACGAGATTGATGGTAGTGGCCGTTTGGCCGACGCGCTCCTGAACGTCACCAATGATGCCTGGTTCGGCGATACGCCCGGGCCCCGCCAGCACTTTCATCAGGCGCAACTGCGTGCCGTCGAAAGTGGGACGCCGATGATCCGCTCCGCCAATAGCGGTATATCAGCAGTGATTGATGCACGCGGCGTTTTAGTGGTAGGGTTGGGATACAATTACAAGGGAGTTATTGACGCCACCTTACCGGGAAAAATGCTCACGGCGACTGATACTACTACGCGTGACCGGATTCTCTGGGTTACGATAGGGATTCTCTTTTTGATTGCGATGATTTCACGCAGAAGTTTCAGCCTTCGGAAGAATTGACCAAAAACCCCTAAAATTGCATAGTGGTTCTTACCGTCAACCTCCACCTGCCGCTGTAGCCCCGCCTTCGCGGGAAGCGTGCTTCCGATGAGCGGCAAGCAATGAGAGGTTGTGGATCATTGAAACAGCGTGTTTAGGAACGCGAATATGGTCGAAAACAAGAAGAAGCCGAATCCGATCGACATTCATGTCGGCAGCCGGATTCGCCTTCGCCGGACGATGCTTGGCATGAGCCAGGAGAAGCTCGGCGAGAGTCTGGGGATCACCTTCCAGCAAATCCAGAAGTACGAAAAGGGCACGAACCGCGTCGGCGCCAGCCGCCTGCAGAATATTGCCACGATCCTCAATGTCCCGGTCTCGTTTTTCTTCGAGGACGCCCCGGGCGAGGGAACCGGCGTTCAGTCCGGAATGTCGGAGTCATCCAGCTCCAACTATGTGGTCGATTTCCTGTCGTCTTCCGAGGGTCTGCAGCTCAATCGCGCCTTCGTCAGGATTTCCGACCCGAAGGTTCGACGCAAGCTGGTGGATCTCGTGAAGGCGCTGGCCGCGGAGGCGGAGAGCGACTGAGAAAGCGCTCCACCAATCTGAAAAAGCGGCCTTGGGCCGCTTTTTTCGTGCCGGCCGGCGCCTTCGGTAGTCCATCCCAGGCGCGCAGCGGAGCGTTGATCAATGCTGATATAAAGATATATTTATGTCGTTGTTCGCTTGTTTTTTGGCGGCAAAACCACTAACAGTTCGGGACCGCTTCTTTCATTGAGGGGACTTCCCGCATGCGCGCAAACTACCTGTTCACGAGTGAATCCGTAGCCGAAGGTCATCCGGATAAAGTGTGTGACCGCATCTCCGACGAGATCGTCGATCTGGTCTACCGCGAAGCGGCGAAGTCCGGTGTCGATCCGTGGAGTGTGCGCATTGCCTGCGAGACGCTGGCGACGACCAACCGCGTCGTCATCGCCGGCGAGGTCCGCCTGCCGCCGAGCCTGCTGAAGAAGGACAAGAACGGCAACGAGGTGATCAACCCGTCGAAGTTCAAATCCGCCGCCCGCAAAGCCATTCGTGACATCGGCTATGAACAGGACGGCTTCCACTGGAAGACGGCGAAGATCGACGTGCTCCTGCACTTCCAGTCCGCGCATATCGCTCAGGGGGTCGACAGTGCCGCAGACAAGCAGGGCGAGGAGGGCGCCGGCGACCAGGGCATCATGTTCGGCTACGCCTGCCGTGAGACGGCAGAGCTCATGCCGGCTCCGATCTACTATTCGCATCGCATTCTGAACCTGCTCGCCGCTGCGCGCAAAAAGGGTGACGGCGAGGTTGCCAAGCTTGGTCCGGACGCCAAGAGCCAGGTGACCGTTCGTTACATCGACGGCAAGCCGGCCGAGGTCACCTCGATCGTGCTTTCGACGCAGCACCTCGACGAGAGCTGGGATTCGGCCAAGGTTCGCGCCGTCGTCGAGCCATACATCCGCGAAGCGCTCGCCGACTTGAAGATCGCCGCTGACTGCACCTGGTATATCAATCCGACCGGCAAGTTCGTCATCGGCGGTCCGGACGGCGATGCGGGCCTTACCGGTCGCAAGATCATCGTCGATACCTACGGCGGTGCCGCACCGCACGGTGGCGGCGCCTTCTCCGGCAAGGACACGACCAAGGTCGACCGCTCGGCCGCCTATGCCGCCCGCTATCTCGCCAAGAATGTGGTCGCGGCAGGCCTGTCCGACCGTTGCACGATTCAGCTTTCCTATGCGATCGGTGTCGCCCAGCCGCTGTCGATCTATGTCGACCTGCACGGCACGGGCAAGGTTTCCGAAGACCAGGTCGAAAGGGCTATCCGTAAGACCATGGACCTCTCGCCCACCGGCATTCGCCGTCATCTCGATCTCAATCGGCCGATTTATGCCAAGACGGCCGCCTATGGCCATTTCGGACGCAAGGCCGGCCGCGACGGCTCCTTCTCCTGGGAAAGGCTCGATCTTGTGAAGCCGCTCAAGGAAGCGATCGCATTCGACGCCACGGCGCTCAACGGCCGCGCCGCCTGACCTGCCGGCCTGACAGAGGTCGTCGCGCTCAAATCGAAGCGCCACGGATCGATTCTGATGCATGGTTCTGCTACTGCATGTCTCCTTTAATCGACCTCGATTAAAGGACAAAGACTTGCAGAAATTCAAAGTGCTATAGCGACCTTTGCGCGTCTAATAAGACGCGCGGCGCTGTAGATCGCGGCGGATGCTCGAAACGGGCATCCGCCCCGCCTGTTGAATGGAATGACGACATGACCGAACCGCGCCGCGCCAGAGCAACGGAGGCCTTCTACGGCCGTCGCAAGGGCAAGCCCTTGCGGGAACGCCAGGCCACGAATCTGGAAACCATTCTGCCGGTTCTGAAGCTCGATCTCGACCATCCGGCGCCTGCATCCCTCCCGGAGCTCTTCGCCGTCCCGGTCCAGCGGATCCGATTGGAGATCGGCTTCGGCGGCGGCGAGCACCTCCTGCATCGCGCGGCGGAGGATCCGCGCACGGGCTTCATCGGTGTGGAGCCCTTCGTCAATTCCATGGCCAAGCTGCTCGGCCAGATCGAAACGCGGGGGATCGGCAATATCCGGCTTTACGACGACGATGCGACCCAGGTGCTCGACTGGCTGCCCGCCGCCTCACTGGACCAGATCGATCTGCTCTATCCCGATCCCTGGCCGAAACGGAAGCACTGGAAGCGGCGGTTCGTCTCGAAGGCCAATCTCGATCGTTTCGCCCGCGTGCTCAAACCCGGCGGCTTCTTCTGCTTCGCCTCGGACATCGACAGCTACGTCAATTGGACCCTTATCCATTGCCGCGATCACGCTTCCTTCGAATGGACGGCGGAAAATGCGGCCGACTGGCTGTCACCGTTCGCGGGCTGGCCGACCACGCGCTACGAGGCCAAGGCCCGCCGGGAGGGGCGCAACTCCGCCTATCTGACCTTCCGGCGCACTTAGCGCATCTGCCGAAAATCGGAATCGAGGTCGATGCGGTAGCCCTTCCAGGGGGGAGAGCCGCGGCACGCCCCTTTTCCCCGTCTTCGCGCCCGCTGGGAGAAGGCTGCGGCAGCGGCAGCCGGGTGAGCGGGAAGAAAACTGTCCAGCAGTCAATGCAGCGTTACGGTGCGCAATTCGTCCTCGGCGGCCTTGAAGAAAGTGCTGGAGCGGTTGTCGGTCAACAGGATCGGCGTTCCGTCGGCTGCAAATAACGCCCAGAGATCGATGCCGGGGCCGATTTCGGGTGCTTCCGGAAAGCAGCGGGAGACCTCCTCCGAACGCATCTTGCGGATATAACCGACTTCGCCCGCGCCGAGATGCGCGAGGTCGTTCTTGGACAGCAATGTGTTGATGGTTTTCAGTCCCATGGTGGTGCTCCGTGGTCGCCGGCGCGGGAAATGCCCGCCGGTTATCCTATTCTGGGACCGAAATGTTAATTTTCTTTACCATTCTCAACGGCTCTGGCCGCACGAGATCGACCGAGAGGAGTCCGTTGCGCAATTCCGCGCCGAGCACCTGCATGCCGTCGGCAAGAACGAAGGTGCGCTGGAACTGGCGGGCCGCAATGCCGCGATGCAGATAATCGCGCTCGCCGGTTTCTATCTGGCGGCCGCGGATGACGAGCTGGTTTTCCTCCGTCGTCACATCCAGGTCGTCCTCGGAAAAGCCGGCAACGGCAAGGGTAATGCGCAAGCGCTCCGGCGCGCCGGCCGTGCCGTCGCCATGAATGCGCTCGATATTGTAGGGAGGGTAACCGTCATTCGCCTTGGCGATGCGCTCAAGGGTCTTTTCCATGCTGTCGAAGCCCACCAGGAGCGGGCTCGTAAACGGCGTAATCCTGCTCATTCTTCAAGTCCTTGCGAGATCAAGCGACCATCTTCCAGGACCTGCCAAGCAGCATCCCGCCAAGCAATATGGTGGCTGTGCGCAACGAGTGCAAGCGGCTTGCCTCTGGTGCGGGCGCAAATCATAGTCCACCGGGCGACGGCCTGAAGCCGCGCCGTGGTTATGTGTTGCGCGGCAAATCCGCAGATTCGAGATGGCAGGAGTAGGACAAGTGTCAAACGCGCGAAAGATCATCATCGACACGGATCCGGGGCAGGATGACGCGGCCGCGATCATGCTCGCCTTAGGCAGCCCGGAAGAAATCGACGTTCTCGGCATCACCACCGTCGCTGGCAATGTGCCGCTCACGCTGACGGCGCGCAATGCGCGGATCGTCTGCGAGCTCTGCGGCAGGACGGACGTGAAGATTTTCGCAGGCGCGGATAGGCCGGTGGCGCGCCCGCTCGTCACCGCCGAGCACGTCCATGGCAAGACCGGGCTCGACGGCCCCGAATTGAGCGAGCCGACAATGCCGCTTGAGGAGCAGCACGCCGTCGATTTCATTATCGCGACGCTCAGCGCCGAGGCGCCGGGCGCGGTGACGCTTTGCACGCTTGGTCCGCTCACCAATATCGCGCTCGCCCTCACCAAGGCCCCGGAGATTGCCCCGCGGGTACGGGAACTGGTGATGATGGGCGGCGGCTTTTTCGAAGGCGGCAATATCACGCCGGCGGCTGAGTTCAATGTCTTTGTCGATCCGGAGGCCGCCGAGATCGTCTTTAGCTCCGGCATTCCGATCGTGATGATGCCGCTCGACGTGACGCACCGTGTCCTCACACACAAGGCCCGAGTCGAGAAGATCCGCGCAATCGGCAGCCCGGCGGCGGTCGCGCTTGCGGAGATGCTCGAGTTCTTCGAGCGCTTCGACATCGAGAAGTACGGCACCGATGGTGGGCCGCTGCACGACCCGACGGTTATCGCCTATCTGTTGCGGCCCGAGCTCTTCACCGGTCGCGACTGCAATGTCGAGATCGAAACGACTTCGGCGCTGACAACCGGCATGACTGTCGTCGACTGGTGGCAGGTCACGGGCCGCGAGCACAATGCCATGGTCATGCGGCACATCGACGATGAGGGCTTCTTCGATCTGCTTACGGATCGCCTGGCGCGTATCTGAGCATGGCCGGATGATACCCCAGAATATGAAAACGGCGCCAATGGGGCGCCGTTTTCTGTGTCTCCTGCTCTGGTCAGAACTCTTCCCAGTTGTTCTCCGCCAGGGCGTTGGCGCCGATAGTCCGGGCCGGCATGTGCGGCCGCGGGGGGGAGTACCCAGTACCTTGCTGCGTGCGGCTCGCCGCTGCGGAATGCGGACGGGAAGCTGCGCCTTCGGCTGACCGCAACCGCGCGGCGGCACCACGCAGCCGCTCGGCGGCCGCCTGCGTCGTTTCCTCCTCCGCCAACCGGAAGCGGGAGACGAGAGCGCTGAGCGCCCGGGCCTCGTCGTTGAGCGCCATGCTGGCCGCCGTAGTCTCCTCGACCATGGCGGCGTTCTGCTGCGTCACCTGGTCCATCTGATTGACGGCCACGTTGATCTCCTTGAGCCCGACGGCCTGCTCGGAGGCGGAGCTCGAAATCTGGCGGATTAGCCCGTTGATCTCGACCACCTGCTCGGCGATCTTTTCGAGCGCGCCGCCCGCCTTGCCGACCAGATCGACGCCCTCGCGCACCTGGCCCGCCGATGTGTTGATCAGCGTCTTGATCTCCTTGGCGGCATTTGCAGAACGCTGGGCAAGCTCGCGGACTTCCTGCGCCACGACCGCAAAGCCCTTGCCCGCCTCCCCGGCGCGAGCGGCTTCGACGCCGGCATTGAGCGCCAGGAGATTGGTCTGGAAAGCAATCTCGTCGATGACGCCGATGATGCGGCTGACCTCGTGCGAGGATTGCTCGATGCCATGCATCGCAGCTATCGCCTTTTGCACGACTTCGCCCGACTGTTCGGCATCGCTGCTGGCGAGCTCGACCGATTTTGCCGCGACCTTCGCATTTTCGGCACTGGCATTGACCTGCGAGGTCAGCTCGTCGAGGGCGGCCGCGGTCTCTTCGAGACTTGCCGCCTGCTGCTCGGTCCGCTGCGAGAGATCGTTGGCGGCGCTCGAAATCTCGCCGGTGCCGCCGCCGATGTTGACGACGGACTGGTTGACTGTGCGGATCGTCTCTTCGAGGCTGTCCATCGCGGCGTTGAAATCGCGCTTGAGCTGCGCGTATTCCGCGGGGAATTCATCCGCGATCCGGAAGGTGAGGTCACCGGATGCGAGATGTGACAGGCCGTTGCCGAGGCGTGCGACGATGTCGCGCTGGAGCGCACTGGTTTCGGCTCTTTCGCTCTCGGAGCGGCTGCGCTCGCGCTCCGCCTGCTCGCGTTCGTGCCGCGCTTCGCCTTCCAGGCGTTTGGTGTCGGCAAGCTGGTGGCGGAAGCCTTCGAGCGCCTTGGCCACGGCGCCGGTTTCGTCGGTGCGGTCCTGGCCGGAGATCGGGTTTGCGTAATCGCCGTTGCCGAGCGTCTCCACGTCGCGCACGAGCCCGGAGAGCGGCTTTTGCACGAAACTGCGCACGGCAAGATAAAGACCCGTGAGCACGGCGAGGAGTACGACGAGACCGCCACCGATCATCATATAGGTCTGGTTGTTGACCGGAGCGTTGATGATGGTGCGAGGCACATCCACGAGCACGACCCAACTGGCGTTCACATTGGGCAGCTTGAAGGGATAGACGACGCGGTCGAAGGGTTCGTTTCCGTCATAGGTCAGGTTCTTGATCGTGCCGGAGGCGTTTGACGAGAGGGCATTCTTGACCACGTCCGCGCCTTCGCCCTCATATTCCTTCATGAGCAACTCGGGAATCGGCGCGGCGAGCCACTTTCCGCTCTGCGAAAGCAGGTATACGCGGCCGGACCCGAAAGGCTTGAGCTTGCCGAGCCGGTCGGCGAGAGAAGCGAGCGAGATGTCGACCCCCGAGACACCGATCATCCTGCCATCCGACATCACCGGGTAGGCGATCGACGTCATCGTCGTCGGTACGTCAGTGCCTTCGGCGAGGTAAGGTTGCGTGATCGCACCCTTGCCGCTCTTTGCGGCCAGCGCGTACCATTCGGCGGCATAGTCGGCGCCGAAAGTCGAAAATTGCGCTTGGCCGTCGCGGTTCTTCGACCAATAGGGCGTGAAGACGCCGTCGGCGTTGGCGCCGAGTTCCTCGTTGCTGGCCACTTCCCGCTGACGCCCGTCGAAGGCTTTGATCTCCTCGGCAAACCAGCTGCCGAAGGCGAATTCATGCTGGTCCAGGTTCGCCTTCAAAAGGTTGATGGCGCCCGCACGGTCGACGGACTTTCCCGCGTGGCCGCGCCCGAGCACGCCTGACATGGTCCGCGCCGCCGCGGCGAGTTCACCGACGCTGCCGGCAATGTCGGAAGCAATGGCGCGTGCTTCCGCCTGCGCCCCCTCAAAGACCAGCGTCTCGACGCGATCCTGGGTCTGGGAGATGAGAACGAAATTCGAGGCGAGCAGCACCAGGGCGATCGTGCCGCCCGTCACGGCAATCAGCTTGGTCGCCAGCGATTTGGCATGGAACTTGATCATTAAATCCTCACGCACTGAGAGTCCGCAGCTTGCAATGCGGCGCGACAGTCCGAACTGTAGGGTGAAACTCCGTCATGGAGCGCGTGATGCCGACCGGCATGAAGGAACCGGGTCTAAAATGGCCCGCTTCGTAATCTGGATAAGCGATCAAAGATTAAGATAGAGGCAACAAATCGGCCAATTCCTGGCCCTCCGGGGATATTCCAGGGTGCAGGCGTCGTTGCCGCGACAGAGCCTGTCCTGATTGCGAATGGCCGAATATCGGCGCTGTCGTCAGAGGCGGACGGCGACCTCGGAGGCGAACGGGATCGCCGGTTGTGCGCCCGGCTTCAGGCAGGCGAGCGACCCGGCGACGGCGGCGCGGCGAAGCGCTTCGGGGAAGAAGAGTCCCGAGTCCAGACTCGCGGCGAGATAGCCGCAGAAGGTGTCGCCGGCACCGACCGTGTCGACGGGCTCGATCGCCAGCCCCTTCGCGCGATGGACCTCGCCATCGTGGATCGCCACGGCGCCGTCGGCGCCCAGCGTAACGATTAGCGTCTGCCCGGTCTCCGCGTGGAGAGCCATCATCGCCGCTTCCCGTTCGGGGCCCGCGATGCCGACCCTGCCGGCGAGCAGTTCGAACTCGGTCTCGTTCGCGATGACGATGTCGGCCATGCGGCCAAGGCGGGCGGCGTCCGGCGTCAGCGGCGCGATGTTGATGACGGAGCGGATCCGGCGCCGCCGGGCTTCGGTCAGTGCCTTCTCCACGGAGGCTGCCGGTATTTCCAGCTGCAGCATCAGCGTGTCGCCGACTGACATCGACTCGACGGCGGCAACGGCATTGCTTGCGCTGACGGTCGCATTGGCACCGGCAACGACGACGATGACATTCTCTCCCTCACCGTCGACCATGATATGTGCGGTACCGGTCGGCTCCACGGCCGTCTTCACAAGGCTGAGATCGGCACCCGCCTCCCTGAGCAGTGCAAGCGCACCTTCGGCAAAGCCGTCCGAGCCGACCGCACCGGCGATGCGCACGGATGCGCCGGCGCGACGGGCGGCCAGCGCCTGGTTGGCGCCCTTGCCCCCGGCGGCGGTGGCAAAGCCCGTCCCGGCAACGGTCTCGCCGGGCTTCGGGAGGCGCGTGGTCGTGGCGATCAGGTCCATGTTGATGGACCCAAGGACAGTGATCATCTGGAACGTGCCCCATCGGTTGCTGATTTGCCGGACAGTGCCCGAGCGCGTCAGTCCTCGTCAACCACTCTGAGCTTCAATTGACCGATACGGCCCTCCATGGACCGTTCGCCCGAACCTTCTTCCTTGCTGCTGCGCGCGGGTGCGGGTGGCGTTTCCAGGTCCAGCGCCTCGATCTTCGCGCCACGGCGCGTCAGCTTGTCGGAGGAGATCAGGATCTCGTCGATATCTTTCTGCGTCAGGGCGAAGTGCCCCTGGAGCTTGCGCACGCGCTCGTCGAGGCGGGATAGATCCTCCATGAGGCGCACGACCTCGCCCTGTATTAGATGCGCCTGCTCGCGCATGCGCGCGTCCTTGAGGATCGCCTGGATGACCTGGATCGAAAGGAGCAGCAACGACGGCGAGACGATGACGACGCGCTGGCGATGGGCCTTCTGCACGACCGTCTCGAAATGCTCGTGGACCTCAGCGAAGATCGATTCGGATGGGACGAAGAGAAACGCGGTCTCCTGCGTTTCTCCGGAGAGCAGGTATTTGCCGGCGATATCGCGGATATGGACTTCCATGTCGCGGCGAAAGGCCTGCGCGGCCTGCTGGCGCCGCTCGGCACTCTCGGCATCGCGCATGGCGTTCCAGGCCTCCAGCGGGAATTTCGCATCGATCACGAGCGGCGGCTGATCGTTCGGCATGCGGATGACGCAATCAGGCCGTGCGCCGTTGGAGAGCGTCGCCTGGAAGATGTAAGCGCCGATCGGCAGCCCATCCGCGACGATCGCCTCCATGCGCGACTGGCCGAAGGCGCCGCGCGTCTGCTTGTTGGAAAGGATGCTCTGCAGCCCGGCCATGTCCTTGGCGAGCGCCTGGATGTTGTTCTGGGCGCTGTCGATGACGGCCAGCCGCTCCTGCAGCCGCCGAAGATTTTCGTGGGTTGCCTTGGTCTGCTCGCTGATCGAGGCACCGATCCGGTGCGTCATCCCGTCGATCCGCTGACTGAGCGATTGGTTGAGCTCAGCCTGTCGGGCGCCGAAGACGTCCGCCATCGCTGCGATCCGTCCCTGCATTTCGGTCTGTGCCGCAAGCAGCGACGCAATCTGCTCGGCGCGCTCGTCCGCGCGAAGCGCACGGGCACGGCCCGCGGCCATGATCGCCAGGAGTGCGATCAGCAGGGCGGCAGCGGTGACAAAATAGCCTGCCGTGATGGGCAGGGCGCCGAGTTGAAACAGCGGCTGGTCGAAGGAAAAGGCGACGGGCTCCATGGCCGCAGCCTAACAGATTCGTTTCCGATGGCCAGATCAAAACGAGAACAAAGAAAAGTCGCGCCTTGGCGGGAGCCGATCGGGTGGCCATCCGGACCGCAATCGGCAAATTCCTTGCGCCCGAGCGGAAAGATCGGTTATGGGAGCGGCATGACGATCAAGCCGCTTATCATCCTTCCCGATCCCATTCTGCGCCAGATGTCGGCGCCGGTGGAGACCATCGACGACGAGGTCCGCCGCCTTGCCGACGATATGCTCGAGACCATGTACGATGCTCCTGGCATCGGCCTTGCGGCCATCCAGATCGGCTTGCCGAGGCGCCTTTTGGTGCTGGATGTCACCAAGGAGGGCGAGGAGAGAAAGCCGCTCGTCTTCATCAATCCCAAGGTCGTCCGCTACTCCGAGGAGCGCTCGGTCTACGAGGAAGGCTGCCTGTCGATTCCGGACTATTACGCCGAAGTTGAGCGCCCGGCGGCGATCACCGTCGAATATCTCGACCGTGACGGCAAGCAGCAGAGCATCGAGGCCGACGGGCTGCTTGCCACTTGCCTGCAGCATGAGATCGATCACTTGAACGGGGTGCTCTTCATCGACCATATCTCCAAGCTCAAGCGCGATATGGTGATCCGCAAGTTCACCAAGGCTGCCAAGGTACGCGGAAGCCGGGCGATCTGACGGCTCCGATGCAACCGGCATGAAGGATCGGCGCTTGAGCACGACGCCGTTTCGGGCAATCGAGAGATACGGAGTACACCGACTTGCCGCTGCGCATCATCTTCATGGGCACACCGGACTTTGCCGTTCCGACGCTGGCGGCGCTCGCAGAAGCCGGGCATGAGGTCGTCGCCGTCTACACCCAGCCGCCGCGTCCCGGTGGCCGGCGTGGCCTCGATCTTCAGAAATCGCCGGTGCACCAGGCGGCGGAGCTACTGGGCGCGCCGGTGTTGACGCCTGTCGACTTCAAGGATCCGGCCGATCGGCAGCGTTTTCGCGGCTTCGATGCCGATGTCGCCGTCGTCGTCGCCTATGGGCTCTTGCTGCCGGAGGAGATTCTCTCGGGCACGCGCCATGGCTGCTACAACGGCCATGCCTCGCTCCTTCCGCGCTGGCGGGGTGCGGCCCCGATCCAGCGCGCCATCATGGCCGGCGACAGCGAGACCGGCATGATGGTGATGAAAATGGACAAGGGGCTCGACACCGGCCCCGTCGCGCTGACGAAGCGCGTTGCGATCGGCGAGGCAATGACGGCCGGCGAGCTGCACGACAGGCTGATGCATGTCGGCGCGAGCCTGATGAAGGAAGCGATGGCGAAGCTCGAGGCGGGCGATTTGACGCTGACGCCGCAGCCGGAAGAGGGCGTCGTCTACGCCGCCAAGATCACCAAGGACGAGACACGCATCGATTTTTCGAAGCCCGCGCGCGAGGTCCACAACCATATTCGCGGCCTTTCGCCCTTTCCGGGCGCCTGGTTCGAACTCGTGACCGCCGGCCGTATCGAACGCACCAAGGTTTTGGGATCGGAACTTGCCGAAGGAACCGGCAAGCCCGGCACTGTGCTCGACGAAGCATTGACGATCGCCTGCAGCGAAGGGGCCGTGCGGCCGACGCGCTTGCAGCGGGCGGGCGGCAAGGCGCTTCCCACGGCCGAGTTCCTGCGCGGCACGCCCGTTGCGACCGGCTCGAGGATCGCCTGATGCCGCGCTATCGCCTGACTGTCGAATATGACGGCTCCGGCTATGTCGGCTGGCAGCGGCAGGAGAACGGCCGTTCAGTGCAGGGCGCGATCGAGAAGGCGGTGCTGTCGCTGACCGGCGAGATCGTCTCGATCCGCGGCGCCGGGCGCACTGATTCCGGCGTTCATGCAATCGGCCAGGTGGCGCATGTAGATCTGGGGCGCGAATGGAAGAGCCACACGCTGCGCAACGCGTTGAACGCCCACCTGACGCTCGCTGGCGATAGGGTCTCGATCCTCGATGCGGCGGACGTGCCGCCGGATTTCGACGCGCGCTTTTCCGCCGTCCGCCGCCACTATCTCTACCGCATCATTTCCCGCCGTTCGCCGCTGGCGCTCGAGGCAAGGCGCGCCTGGTGGGTGCCGAAGACGCTCGACCATGAGGCGATGCAGGAGGCGGCCCAGCGGCTCGTCGGCCATCACGATTTCACCACTTTCCGCTCGGCCCATTGTCAGGCGACGAGCGCTCTCCGTACGCTCGATCGGCTGGATGTCACCCGCAACGGTGAACTCATCGAGATCCGGGCGAGTGCGCAGAGCTTCCTGCATAACCAGATCCGCTCCTTCGCCGGCTCGCTGAAACTCGTCGGCGAGGGCAAATGGACGCCGGAAGCTCTGCAGGCGGCACTCGAAGCGCGGGACCGCAAGGCTTGCGGTCCTGTCGCGCCGCCCGACGGCCTTTACTTCCTGCAGGTGGACTACTGAACCGTGGGTTCAACCCGGTACCAGGCCGAAGAGATGCTGCAGATATTGTCCGACCATCATCGAAGGCAGCAGGAACAGCCCCGTCAGCGCTGCGGCGAGCAGGTTCTCATTGCCGGTGATCGTGCGCAGCAGCCGGAAGAGCAGGGCGATGCTGGCGAAGAGCACGATCAGCCACAGGAATGCGGTCACCTGCTGGCTTCCTCGCGTAAGGAGCAGGATCGCGGCCGGCACAGCCATCGCATAGGAGAGGGGCACAGACAGCCAGTTGCTGGTGACGATCACCGGCACCACGAGACCGGCGAAGCCGAGCGGCCGTGAAAGGACGACGATCAGCAGGATCGGCACGAGCCAGCTTGCGAGATCGACGATGAAGAGCTTGAGGAAAAAGCTGCCGCCGACGGTGGTGCCGCTCGGCATTGCGGAAAGATAGTAGAGACGCCAGGAGGCCCAGGTCACCGCCATGGCAGGCAGCGACCAGAGGATCGCCGCGAAGGAGCGCCACAGGCCGCGTTCGCTGATGTCCAGCCAGCCATAGCCTTCGCGCTTGCCGAGGATCAGCAGCCAAAGTCCCTTGACGTAGGAGAGGACCTCTTCAAGCGACGGCATGGCCGAACCAGCGGGCTATGAAGGATTCATAAATATTGGTGAGCGTCTCGAGATCGGCGACTGCGACGCGCTCATCGACCATGTGCATCGTCTGCCCGACGAGGCCGAATTCGACGACCGGGCAATAATCCTTGATGAAGCGTGCATCCGAGGTGCCGCCGGTGGTGGAGAGTTTGGGTCGGCGTCCGGTGACGCTTTCGACTGCGCCCGAAAGCGACTCGATCAGCGCATCGTTACGGGTCAGAAAAACATGGCTCGGGCGTTCGTTCCAGACGATTTCATAGCTGACCGGCGCCCGGCCGGGTCTGAGCCTGTCGTCCTTAGCGGCCTCGTCGAGCCGCGAGACGATCTCTGCCTTCAGGCTCTCGACCGTCCAGCTATCATTGAAACGGATGTTGAAAGCAGCACTTGCCTTGGCGGGAATGACATTCACGGCGACATTTCCGACATCGACCGTCGTCACTTCCAGGTTGGACGACTGGAAATTCTCCGTGCCCTTGTCGAAGGGCGGGTGCATGAGCGCCTGGACGAGCTGAACGACACCGCGCACCGGATTGTCGGCGAGGTGCGGATAGGCGGCATGTCCCTGAACGCCATGGACGGTGATCCGGCCGGAAAGGGAACCGCGGCGACCGATCTTGATCATCTCGCCGAGCGCATCGGGATTGGTGGGTTCGCCGACGAGGCAGGCGTCCCAGCGCTCGCCTTTGCCTGCCGCCCATTCGAGCAGCTTCACCGTGCCGTTGATCGCAGGACCTTCCTCGTCACCGGTGATCAGGAAGGAAACGGAACCCTGCGGCGGCCCATGCGTCTCAATGTGTCGGGCAACCGCTGCCACGAAGCAGGCGATGCCGCCCTTCATGTCGACGGCGCCGCGGCCATACATCTCGCCGCCGGCGATCTCGGCGGAGAACGGGCCATGGCTCCATGCGGCCTCGTCGCCGACCGGGACCACATCCGTGTGGCCGGCGAACATCAGATGCGGACCTTGCGTTCCGAGCCGTGCATAGAGGTTCTCGATATCCGGCGTCCCGGCCTCTTGCGCGACCATCCGGTCGACCTTGAAGCCGAGCGGCGAAAGCATCGCTTCGAGCGTAGCGAGCGCCCCGCCCTCGGTCGGAGTTACCGACGGGCAGCGGATGAGGGTGGCGAGATTGGAGATCGGATCGGTCGGAAACATGGAGCGGAATGCCTGCGGTGCCGGTGGGCCAATGGAGGAATTGCTGGTTTATCCGATCGATTTCGAGCTGTCACGCAGTCATGGAATCGAAAACGGCCGGACGATCGTCCGGCCCGCTTCCATCCTGATCGGACAAGCCTATTCGCCCGGGGCGAGATGCGGCGCTTCGATCCGGGCTCCCGCATGCTTCAGCGGCCTTTCGCCCGAGAGCTTGCGGATCAGCACATAGAAGACCGGTGTCATGAAGATGCCGAAGGCCGTAACGCCGATCATGCCGGCAAAGACCGCGATGCCCATGGCCGAGCGCATTTCCGCGCCGGCGCCGGTGGAGGTGACGAGCGGCACGACGCCCATGATGAAGGCCATGGAGGTCATCAGGATCGGCCGGAGCCGAAGCCGGCTCGCCTCGATCGCGGCGCTGACGGCATTGCTGCCGGAGAGCTCGAGTTCGCGGGCGAACTCGACGATCAGGATCGCGTTCTTCGCCGATAGCCCCACAAGCACGATCAGACCGATCTGCGTGAAGACGTTGTTGTCGCCACCCGTTAGCCAAACGCCCGCCAGCGCCGCCATGATGCCCATCGGCACGATGAGGATGATGGCGATCGGTAGCAGCAGGCTCTCGTATTGCGCGGCGAGCACGAGATAGACGAGCAGCAGCGCCAATGGGAAGATGAGGATGCCTGAATTGCCGGCGAGGATCTGCTGGTAGGTCAGATCCGTCCACTCGAAGCTAATGCCGGGCGGCAGCGTTTCCGCCGCGATCCGCTCGACCGCCGCCTGCGCCTGGCCCGAGGAGAAGCCCGGAGCCGGCCCGCCATTGATGTCGGCGGCGAGGAAGCCGTTATAGCGGATTGCCCGCTCGGCGCCCACCGTCTGCTCGACCTTGAGGAGCGCCGAGAGCGGGATCATCTCGCCCGAGGCCGAACGTACCTTCAGCTTGCCGATGTCGTCCGCATGGCTGCGGTAGCTCGCATCCGCCTGGATCCGCACGCTGTAGGTCCGGCCGAAGGCGTTGAAATCGTTGACGTACAGCGAGCCCAGATAGATCTGCAGCGTCTCGAAGACGTCCGTCACCGCCACGCCAAGCTGGCGCGCCTTGGTGCGGTCGAGGTCGGCATAGAGCTGCGGCACATTGATCTGGTAGCTCGAATAGAGTCCAGCCAACTCCGGCGCTTGCATCGCCTTGCCCAGGAAAGCCTTCGCGGCATCGTCGAGGGCCCGGTAGCCGAGGCCGTTCCTGTCCTCGATCTGCAGCTTGAAACCGCCCGTCGTGCCGAGGCCTTGGACCGGCGGCGGCGGGAACATGGCAATGAAGGCATCCTGGATCGCCCCGAATTGCTGGTTCAGCTGCATGGCGATCGCACCGCCGGAAAGCTCGGGCGTCGTGCGCTCCTCGAAGGGCTTTAGGGAGACGAAGACGATGCCGGAATTCGAAGAATTCGTGAAGCCGTTGATCGAAAGGCCGGGGAAGGCGATGGCATGCTCGATGCCCGGATGCTTCATCGCGATGTCGCTCATGCGGCGAATCACGTCCTCCGTACGGTCGAGTGTGGCCGCATCCGGCAGCTGCGCGAACCCGATCAGATACTGCTTGTCCTGCGCCGGCACGAAACCGCCGGGGACGGAGCGGAACAGGACGAGCGTGACACCGAGAAGCACGACATAGACGCCCATGATCAGCGACTTGCGCGTGAGAATACCGCCGACCCCTCGGCCATAGGCCCCGGAGCTCGCTCCGAAGAAGCGGTTGAAGCCGCGGAAGAACCAGCCGAAGGCCTTGTCCATCGCCCGCGTCAGCAGATCCTTCGGCGCACGATGATCCTTGAGCAGAAGCGCGGCGAGCGCCGGCGAGAGCGTCAGGGAGTTGAAGGCGGAGATCACAGTCGAGATCGCGATGGTCAGTGCGAACTGGCGGTAGAACTGGCCGGTGAGCCCGGTGATGAAGGCGAGCGGCACGAAGACCGCAACCAGCACTAGGGCGATCGCGATGATCGGACCGGAGACCTCCTGCATGGCGCGATAGGTGGCCTGGACCGGAGACAAGCCCTGCTCGATGTTGCGCTCGACGTTCTCGACGACGACGATCGCGTCATCCACGACGATGCCGATCGCCAGCACCAGTCCGAAGAGGCTCAGCGCGTTGATCGAGAACCCGAAGACATACATAACCGCGAAGGTGCCGACGATCGAGACGGGAACGGCGACGAGCGGGATGACGGAGGCGCGCCAGGTCTGCAGGAAGACGATCACCACGAGCACCACCAGCGCGATCGCCTCGAGCAGGGTGTGTACCACCGATTCGATCGACGCCCGGACAAACTGCGTCGTATCGTAGACGATCTCGTAATCGACGCCTTCCGGCATGGTCTGCTTCAGTTCGGCCATGACCTTGTGGACGTTCTCGGAAATCTGGATGGCGTTCGAACCCGGGGCCTGGAAAACGCCCATGCCGACGGCGGCGCTGTTGTCGAGGAGCGAGCGCAGCGAGTAGTCGGCAGCACCCATCTCGATGCGCGCGACGTCGCCAAGACGCGTAATCTCGCCATTGGCGCCGGACTTGACGACGATCTCGGCGAAGTCCTCGGGCGTTTTCAGACGCCCTTGCGCATTGACCGAGAGCTGCAGGTCGAGCCCTGGGACGGAGGGCGAGGCGCCGATTACGCCGGCGGCCGCCTGGACGTTCTGCCCGCGGATGGCATTGGCGATGTCGCTCGCCGCAAGCCCGCGCGCGGCGGCCTTTTCCGGGTCGATCCAGACACGCATCGAATAGTCGCCGCCGCCGAAGATCTGCACCTGGCCGACGCCCTCGACCCGCGCCAGCCGGTCCTTCACCTTGAGCACGCCGTAGTTGCGCAGATAGTTGATGTCGTATTGCCCGTTCGGCGAAATGAGATGCACGACGAGCGTCAGGTCGGGCGAGCTCTTGACGGTAGTGACACCGAGGCGGCGCACCTCCTCCGGCAACCGCGGCTCGGCCTGCGATACGCGGTTCTGCACCAGCTGTTGCGCCTGGTCCGGATCGGTGCCGAGTTCGAAGGTGACGGTCAGCGTCATCAGTCCGTCGGCAGTCGCCTGGCTCTGCATGTAGAGCATGCCCTCGACGCCGTTGATCTGCTCTTCGAGCGGTGTCGCGACAGTCTCGGCGATAACGGCGGGGTTGGCGCCGGGATACTGGGCGCGAACGACGATCTGCGGGGGCACCACCTCCGGGTATTCGGAGATGGGCAGGCCGGTCATGCCGATCAGGCCCGCGACGAAGATCAGGACGGAGAGAACGCCCGCGAAGACCGGGCGGTCGACGAAATAGCGTGAGAAGTTCATGTCATCCCCCTTTGGGACAAGTCAGGCACGCGGCGGGGCTTTTGCGGACAAGAATGCTTGTCCGCCGGCTCGGCGCATGCAGATTTGTGTTCGGACGCCCCCTTGGGACGATAGGCTATGGCTTCGCGATCGACGCCGTCGTTTGCTCGACCGGCTGCGGCGCGACGATCACGCCGGGGCGCACGCGCTGCAGCCCGTTGACAACGATGGTCTCGCCGGGAGCCAGGCCGTTCTCGACGATTCTCAGGCCATCGGCGGTCGGGCCGAGTGTCACCTGCCGGTATTCGACCGTGTTGTCGGGGCCGACGACCAGCACGAATTTCTTGTCCTGGTCCGATCCGATCGCGCGATCGCTGATCACCAGCTTCTCCCCCGGCTCCGGGTCGCCGATGCGGATGCGGACGAACTGGCCCGGGATCAAACGCCCGTCGGCATTGGCGAGCGCCGCACGGAGACGGATGGTGCCGGTCGCCGCGTCCACTTCATTGTCGATCAGCTGGATGTGGCCTTCGATCGGCGTGCCCTCGTCGGCGGCGGTGCCGATCTGGACCGGAATGCGCTCGATTGCATCCGTTCCGGAAAGCTTGGCAAGTGTGGCGGCGGCGACTTCCTCGTTGACGTTGAAGCTCGCATAGATCGGATCGATCGAGACGATTGTCGTCAACACCGGCGAAGCCGTGCCGGCTGCAACGAGATTGCCGGCCGTCACCTCGAGCGCTCCGACGCGCCCGGTAATCGGTGCCCGCACCTCCGTATACTGCAGGTCGAGCTGCGCGGAACGGAGCGCCGCCTTGGCCGATCGGACATTCGCCTGCGCCTCGTCATAAGCGCTTAGCCTCTGATCCACGCCGCTTTGCGGGATCGCATTGGTGGCAACGAGCTTGCGACCGCGCTCGAGCTCGGTGTTTGCAAGCGCAACCCTTGCTTCTGCGGCCGCGACCTCCGCCTCGGCGCGCTCGACGGCGGCGGCATAGGGCGCGGGATCGATCGTCAGGAGCAGGTCGCCCTTCTCGACCAGCGCCCCCTCGCGGAAGTTGGCACTCAGGATAGCGCCGCCGACGCGGGGGCGAATCTCGACTCGCTCAATCGCTTCAAGACGACCCGAGAAGCTCTCCCAGGTCGTGATCCGGCGCGTCTCCGCCTTGGCAACGGAAACAGGGATTGCCTGCGGTGCCGCCGCGGCCGTGGCGTCCGCCTGGGATCGGGTGGGCAGGCCGAATACAACAGCAGCACCGCCGGTGATGGACAACAGGATACTGAGGCCGGCACCCCAAAGGGCCCGGCGGGCAATGGTCGACGTCATGTTTTCTCCTTGCCGGTTGGGAGCCGGCTTTGGTTTCGATTACTGCCTGGTCGGCTTCGCCCCCGCCGCTTGAAAGAAGCGGGAGAAAAGGCCGGAAATGATTTCTTGCTGCGAAAGCCAGTGATGCTCGGCCGTGCCATTCGCCGTCAGCCAGGCTGCGCGCCCCGGCAGCAGGTGGAACTCGACCCGAACATCGGCCTTGCGCAGCCGCTCGGCGTAGGCCTCGGCCTCGTCACGCATCGGACATTCCTCGCTGGTGATGATCAGCGCCGGAACAAGACCGCCAAGCCGCGTGCAATGGCCGGGTGCCGCATAGGGGTGGGTCAGGCCGCTGTCTTCGCCGAGATATTGCTGCCAGCCGTTAGCGATCGACTGCGCCGAGCTCTGCGGACAGAACTTGCGGAACGACGGCGTAGCGAGACATGGATCGAGCAGCGGCGAGAGGAGAATCTGACCCTTGAGATCGGTCAGGTACTGGTCCCGCGCCATCAGTGCCAGACCGGCCGCTAGATTGCCGCCCGCCTCCTCGCCGGCGACGAACAGCATCGATTTCTTGTGCGCGAATTGCGGGCAGCGGCCACGCATCGACGCGAGCATCGAATAGGCGACGTCGATCGCCGCAGGGAATGGATTGAGACAGGCGGAGGGATAGTCAGGCGCGACGACGACGGCGCCGGCGGCGGCCAATGCAGTCGCCACCTTTTCGCCTGCGGCGACCGTCTCTCCGACAAAGCTCCCGCCGTGAAGGTGCAGCACGACCGGCGGCGGCGACAGCAGGGACCCGCCGCGATAGACGCGCGCACCGCACGAACCGCGGTGCGTTTGCATCGTCTCTTCGGTAAAATGCGTCTCCATCTCTTGCCTCCGCGCTGGGTGAATCCCTAAATGAGGGACAACCCGCGATATTCCAATCATACCATTGTCTTTCGTTTGGAATAGTCCGTAGAATTCGACTACACTATTCGGTATTTCGAACAATTCGGTTGTTGAAATGGATCAGCTCACGGCCATGCGCGTGTTTCTACGGGTGGTGGAAACCGGTAATTTCACTCGCGCTTCCGCCTCCCTCAACATGCCTAAAGCAACAGTCACCAATCTGATCCAGGGCCTGGAGGCGCATCTGCGCACCAAGCTTCTGAACCGCACGACCCGGCGGGTGCTGGTGACGCCAGACGGCGCTCTCTACTACGAACGCGCCGCCCGCCTCCTCTCCGACCTCGACGAACTGGACGGCAGCCTGTCGACTGCGCAAAGACTGCCCAAGGGGCGGCTGCGGGTAGAAACGGCGAGCGCCTTTGCCAACCTGATCATCATCCCGGCGCTACCCGAATTTCACAGGAAATATCCGGATATCCAGATCGATCTCGGCGTTTCCGACCGTACCGTCGATTATCTCGCGGAGAATGTCGACTGCGCCATCCGTGCCGGCACGCTGACGGACCAGTCGCTGATTGCCCGCCGCATCACGGAAATGAAGTTCATATCTTGCGCTTCGCCGGATTTTCTCGGCCGGCACGCGATGCCCGGACATCCGACCGATCTCGAGAAGAATTGCTATGTCGTCGGCTATTTCCTGCCGAAGACGGGGCGGCAGATGCCGTTCCATTTCCGCCGCGGCAATGAAGAGATCGAAGTAAACGGCCGTTATGTCGTGGCCGCCAACGAATCGACGAGCTATCTCGCCGCCGCCCGCGCAGGCCTTGGCATCATCCAGGCGCCGCTATTCATGGTGCGCGGCGATCTCCGCGCCGGCACTCTCATCCCGGTGCTCCCCGATTGGGAGATCGACCCGACGCCCATCTATCTCGTCTATCCGCCGAACCGGCACCTGAGCAGCCGCCTGCGTGTCTTCGCCGATTGGGTAGTGAAGGCAGTGGCGCAGGCGCAGATGGAGGGCTGAATCAAACCGGCCTATCGCTGCTGCGGCTTGTTGGGTTTGGATTTTGGCTTGAAGCCGCCGCGCTCTTTTTGGGCGCCCGGATAGGATTTCTTCTTGCCAGGCAGTGTCTCTCCGGGCCTCTCTGGGCGGATCTCCTGCCCCGGGTTCTTTTTGCCTTTGTGCCCCGGCTTGAACTCTGACGCTTCGCGCTCCACCCGTGGAGGCCGTTTTCTTGTGAACTCCGCCTTGTCCGACGATGGCCGAGAGAAGTCCGGCGTGCCTGTCAGCGGTGTGACGCGGATGCTCTTTTCCAGTGTGCGACCGGGGCCGATTGCCTCCAGCAAACTTTCCGCGCCGTCCGCCGACAGTTCGACAAAGGTCTCCTGCGGCTGCAGGCGGATCGCGCCGATCTGGCGCTTGGAAAGCCCGCCCTGGCGGCAAAGCATGGGGATCAGCCAGCGCGGCTCGGCGTTCTGCTTGCGTCCGACCGAAAGCGCGAACCAGCGGCCGTCGGGGAAATCCGGCCAAACCGGCGCCGCGTCGTCGCGCAGCGAAAAAGGACCGTCCTGCCTGGTTTTCCGGCGATCGTCGGCGAGGGACACTTCCGAGAGGTCCTCCGGTGCCGACCGTCGGGCGCGGAACTGGCGCAGGAAAGCGGCAGCCAGTCTTTCCGCACCCTGACGCTCGATCAGCGCCTGCACGATTGCCCGTTCGTCGTCGCGCAATGGCTCGTCGAAGGCGGCATCGGCAAGAAGGCGCTCCTCGTCGCGTCGCGTCACCTCGTCGGCCGAGGGCGGTTTCGCCCAGGTTGCGGTGATGCGTGCGCTTTCGAGCAGCCGCTCCGCCCGCCGGCGTGCGTTGACCGGTACGATCAGCGCGCTCACGCCCTTTTGCCCCGCCCGGCCGGTACGACCGCTGCGATGCAGCAGCGTATCCGGGTTGGTCGGCAGGTCGGCATGGATGACGAGTTCGAGCCCCGGCAGGTCGATGCCGCGCGCGGCGACATCGGTCGCGATGCAGACGCGGGCGCGTCCATCACGCATCGCCTGGAGCGCATGGGTACGCTCGTTCTGGCTGAGTTCCCCCGAAAGGGCCACCACCGAGAAACCGCGATTGTTGAAGCGGGCCGTCAGATGGTTGACCGCAGCGCGTGTCGAACAGAAGACGATTGCGTTGCGCGCCTCGTAAAAGCGCAGCACGTTGATGATGGCGTTCTCGCGGTCGCTCGGGACGACGAGAAGGGACCGATACTCGATGTCGCCATGCTGCTTCTCTTCCGAAGCGATGCCGATGCGCACGGCGTCGCGCTGGTAGTTTTTGGCGAGCGTCGCGATCGCGCGCGGCACGGTCGCGGAGAACATCAGCGTCCGCCGCTCGGCCGGCGCCGCCTCGAGGATAAACTCCAGATCTTCGCGGAAGCCGAGATCGAGCATCTCGTCGGCCTCGTCCAGAACCACGGCCCGCAGAGCCGAAATGTCGAGAGAGTCGCGGCGGATGTGGTCGCAGAGCCGGCCGGGCGTCCCGACGACGATATGCGCGCCGCGCTCAAGCGCCCGCCGCTCGCTGCGGATATCCATGCCGCCGACGCAGGAGGCGATCGTTGCGCCCGCCGGCGCATAGAGCCATTCGAGCTCGCGCTTGACCTGCAGCGCCAATTCGCGCGTCGGTGCGATGACGAGCGCCAGCGGTGCAGCCGGCCCGCCGAACTGCTTCGCCTCGTCAAGCAGGGTCGGGGCCATCGCCAGGCCGAAGGCAACGGTTTTGCCGGATCCGGTCCGGGCGGAAACCAGGACATCGCTGCCCTCGATCGCCGGGTCGAGCATTGCCTGTTGGACGGGCGTCAGCGTTTCGTAACCGCGTTTTGCCAACGCCTCGGCGATCGCCGGCGCGATCCCTTCGAATTCTTTCATGTCTCGTCTTTCGGATTTCGGTCTTCGCGCCGAGAGACGAGCGAGCCCTTGAACAGGTCGTCATCAGGCGTCGATTGCCGCGGCCAACACGTCGCGGCCAGTTCAATTGGGCCGCTACATACGCGCTGGCAGCACGAATGTACAGGGGCTAACGTCGGGGGGCGTTTCGGTCCCCGCCGAACTCGTTGGCGCCCTGGGAGCCCGGCCAAAGACAGAGGGCGATGAAGACGATCGGGCTCAAGACCGGAATGAAGAGGCAGAGCGCCAGCGGGCCGGGATAGCCGATATCGTGCAGACGTTTGATCGCCAGCATGACCAGCGAGACGGTCGACAGGAATCCGGAAGCGACCAGCGCCAGCGTCCAGAGCGTCAGAGCCGCGTCCTGGCCCTCATATTTCAAGACCTGCGCCAGCAGGAAACCGCCCGTGAAGAGCCAGAAAAGCCAGGAGAGCAAGAACGGCAGGCGGCCGATCCGGCCGGAGGGGCTGAAGAACAGCCAGGTCATACTCGGCTGCCGCCCCTCCTCCGCCATCATCAGTCCCGGAGAAGTTCGTTGATGCCGGTCTTCGAACGGGTCTTCTCATCGACCCGCTTGACGATGACGGCGCAATAGAGGTTCGGGGCCGGCTGGCCGTTGGCCATGGTCGAGCCCGAGGGCATGGAGCCTGCGACGACCACGGAATAGGGCGGCACTTCGCCGTACATCACTTCGCCCGTGGCGCGGTCGACGATTTTGGTCGACTTGCCGATGAAGACGCCCATGCCGAGTACCGAGCCTTCACGGACGATGCAGCCTTCGACAACCTCGGAGCGGGCACCGATGAAGCAATTGTCCTCGATGATGGTCGGACCGGCCTGCATCGGCTCGAGCACGCCGCCGATGCCGACGCCGCCCGAAAGATGCACGTTCTTGCCGATCTGGGCGCAGGAGCCGACGGTCGCCCAGGTGTCCACCATCGTCCCTTCACCGACGTAGGCGCCGAGATTGACGAAGGAGGGCATCAGGACTGCGTTCGGCGCGATATAGGCGGAACGGCGGACGACACAGTTCGGCACGGCGCGAAAGCCGGCCTTCTCAAATTCGTTGACGCTCCAGCCGTCGAACTTCGAGGGAACCTTGTCCCACCAGACCGAGTCGCCCGGACCCCCCTTGACGAGTTCCATCGGGTTCAGCCGAAAAGACAGCAGAACGGCTTTCTTGAGCCACTGATTGACCGTCCAGGTGCCGTCTTCGCCCCGCTCGGCCACACGCACCTTGCCGCTGTCGAGCAGATTGAGCGCCGTTTCCACCGCGTTGCGGATCACCCCGCGCGTGCCGGTGTTGACGGCCTCGCGATCTTCGAAGGCGGTCTCGATCGTCTGCGATAGGGAGGCGAGGTCGTGGTTCGTCATCGGAATTCCTTATTGGTCAGCGGTTGTCCAGCAAGCTCTACTGCATAAATCCCGAAATCGGAATCGATTCAAGGACGGAAATGGAATGGCAATCCAGTGGGGCGTCGCGAGCGACACACGGCAGAAAGACGTATGTTCCCATCGCCTCGGGCAGAAAGTTGAGGACCTTTTACGCCGCTCCTCCACTCTCTTCCACTGGGGGACTTGGCAAGCCTCCCCGTTTCCGGCAGAGAGACCCACTTATGGCTGAGGAGATTTATGAGGGCGTGTCCGGACGAGATGTCGGCTATCCGGAACGCGACGGGAAAGGCGAAACATGGGACGCATGAAAAAGCGAAGCCTTCGCCGCAGAGGCGGGGTCTGGGATCCGCTGGCGGACAGCCAGCAAAGCAGGCAACGCGCCTCCACCGTCCCGCTCACGGCGCAATCCGCTTCGCCGACCTATCGTCTCGCCTATGTCGACGACGATTTCCTATGCCGTGAGGAATTGCGCCCGGTACGTCTGCAGCTCGAACTATTGAAGACGGAGATGATGCTCGCGGAGCGCGGCATCAACTCTACCATCGTCATGTTCGGAGGCGCGCGGATTCCCGAACCCGGCGGCCCTGCCTGGGCGGCCAAGAACGAAACGCAGCGCAAGAATCTGGAGGCGGCGTCGGTCTATTACACCGAGGCGCGCAAGTTTGCCCGGCTCTGCTCGGAGCAGTCGGCCAAGCTCGGCCACAAGGAGTATGTCGTGGTGACCGGCGGCGGCCCGGGCGTCATGGAGGCGGGAAACCGCGGCGCGGCCGACGCCGGCGCCCCGTCGATCGGCTTCAATATCGTGCTGCCGCACGAGCAGGCGCCGAACAGCTACGTTACGCCCGAACTATCGTTCAATTTCCACTACTTCGCCATCCGCAAGATGCACTTCCTGCTGCGCGCCAGGGCCGTCGCAGTTTTCCCGGGCGGCTTCGGCACGCTCGACGAACTGTTCGAGACGGTGACGCTGATGCAGACGGGGCGCCTGGCGCTCGTGCCGCTCCTGCTCTTCGGCGAAAAATTCTGGCGCTCGATCATCAATTTCCAGGCTCTGGCGGATTTCGGCACGATCGCGCCGAACGATATCGATCTCGTCCACTTCGTCGAAACTGCGGAAGAGGCCTGGGACGTCATCGTGCGCTTCTACGAGACGGTTGACCCGAAGTCGATGCCCATGGCATCGGGCCGGCGATAGAGCATCTTGCAGTCAGGTGGAATCACCTGACGTTGCAAGCCAGGCCAGACGGCTGGAGCGGCAGCTTCTCCGGCTTACTCTTTACACGGTCGCAACGACGCGGCTGAGGAAGCCCGTCAGATCCTCGGTGACGTAGTCGATCTGCTCATCCGCGTCGCTCGACGTCTCCCACGCTTCGACGAATTCATATTCGAGATTGCGCGGCACCAGCAGCACGGTCTTCATGCCAAGTGCCTTCGGGACGACCAGGTTGCGTGGCAGGTCCTCGAACATCACCGCGTTCCGGGTATCCACCCGATGCAGGCTCATGAACTTGTCATAGGTGTCGCCGGCGGGCTTCGGGACGAAATCGGCGGCGACGATATCGAAGATTTCATCGAAATGATCGAGAATGCCGAGGGCGCGCGCCGTCATCTCCGCATGGGCGGTGCTGCCGTTGGTGAAGATGAACTTGCGCCCGGGCAAGGCCCGGATCGCCTCGCCAAGCGCCGGATCCGCGGGAACCACGCTGTAGTCGATCGCGTGTGCCCGCTCGAGAAAGTCGTTCGGATCGACGCCGTGATGGATCATCAGCCCCTGAAGCGTGGTGCCGTGATCGCGGTAATAGGCCTTCTGCAGCTTCTTCGCCTCCGCCGGATCGAGCGACAGCAGTTCTGCCACGTAAGCCGTCATGTTGCGGTCGATCTGGGCGAAGAGATTGACGTGGTGCGGATAGAGCGTGTTGTCGAGATCGAAGACCCAGTCGGTGACATGGGAGAATTCGGCACGGGTGGGCAGGCGATCGAGCTTCTTCATCGCCGCCTTATGGCATGGCCGGCGAGCGAAGGAAAACGGAATTCTTTTTTCGCCACCAATGGCTGGAGATGGATTGCCGCCCCCGCTCGTGCTAGCCCGCCTATATGGAAACCTGGGTTCTCATCACCATCGCCGCGGCATTCCTCCAGAATGTCCGCTCCGCCATGCAGAAACACTTAAAGGGCGTCATGGGAACGACGGGCGCCACTTTCGTACGCTTCGGCTTCGGCCTGCCCTTCGCGCTTTTCTACCTGGCCTTTCTCTACCGGTCGGGGCATGCCTTGCCGGTGCCGGGCGGCACGTTTCTTCTCTGGGCGACCATTGGCGGACTGGCGCAGATCGCGGCCACATTCCTGCTCGTCCACCTGTTCTCCTTCCGCAACTTCGCTGTCGGCACCGCCTATTCCCGTACGGAGCCGGCGCAGGCTGCCCTGTTCGGCCTGCTCTTCCTGGGCGAGAAAGCGAGCCCCGGCGCAGTCGTTGCGATCGCCATTTCCGTCGTCGGCGTTATGCTCATTTCCGTTGCTCGCACCACTTTGAGCATCCGGTCCCTACTAACCTCGGTCTTCAGTCGCACCGCGGGGACTGGTCTGCTCTCCGGCACTTTGTTCGGGCTCTCCGCCGTCTCCTACCGCTCCGCATCGCTGGCGCTGGCGCCGAGCCTGCCCGCTCCCGACTACCTGATGCAGGCAGGCTTTACCTTGAGTTTCGTCATCCTGCTGCAGACGCTCGCGATGCTGGCCTGGATCGTCCTGCGGGAACCGGACGAACTCGGCCGCATTCGCGGCGCATGGAAGCCCGCGGCTCTCGTCGGTTTCGTAGGCGCATCGGCATCGTTCGGCTGGTTTTCGGCAATGACCTTGCAACAGGCGGCGATGGTCAAAGTGGTGGCCCAGGTGGAGATGCTCTTCACCTTCGCCTCGTCCTTCTTCGTCTTCCGCGAATGGATCACCCGGCTCGAACTGATCGGCTGCCTGCTTATCGTGCTCGGCGTGGTGACGCTGCTCGTGCTCTGAGCGGCCGGATTCAGGAAAATGGATGCCCGAATTTCGGCGGACGGCACACGTGCAGGATGCTACAAAGCCGTATGATCTGCCGAACGGCGGCCTTGGCGATCATCGTACGGGGCAAATGGTAGCCGGACTCTATCGCGCCAGTTTTTACTCGTGGTTCAGGAGGATATGTGATGACACAGGAGGAAAGGGCGCTTGCCTTTGCAGCGCTCCACCGCAAGGGTGACCCGATCATTCTCTACAATATCTGGGATGCGGGCAGCGCCCGCTGTGTGGCCGAAGCGGGCGCCAAAGCGCTGGCGACCGGAAGCTGGTCGGTCGCGGCAGCCCATGGCTTTTCCGATGGGCAGAAGATACCGCTCCCGCTGCTGGTCGAGGTCGCCCGCGAAATCCTCGCCGCGACCGATCTCCCGCTTTCGGTGGACTTCGAAGGCGCCTATTCGGAAGATCCGGCGCAGGGGGCCGCCAATGTCGCACAGCTTATCGATGCCGGTGTTATCGGCATCAATTTCGAGGATCAGATCGTCGGCAAAAGCGGCATCCATCCGACCGACAGGCAGGTTGCAAGGATCCGCGCCATTCGCGAAATGGCGGAGCGCCAGAGCGTTTCGCTGTTCATCAACGCCCGCACCGATCTCTTCCTGAAGGAAAGCGACGAGACCCGCCACGGGGATCTCATCAACGAGGCGATCACCCGCGCCAGGGCCTATGCAGGCGCGGGCGCCAGCGGCTTCTTCGCGCCGGGACTGGCCGATGCCGACCTGATCGGCCGGCTGTGCGCGGCCTCCCCGCTGCCGGTGAACGTGATGATGAAGCCCGACGCGCCGGACGTTTCCACGCTCGCCGCCGCCGGCGTCGGCCGCATCAGCTACGGTCCGTTCCCCTATCGGGCGATGGTCGCCTGGCTGCGCGCAGAGGCGGAGAAGGTCTATGGGGGTGGAGGAAAATAGACTGATTCCCCAGGCGAATTTTATAGGTCCTGACCCTAGATCCTGCAGCCGATGCCGAAGCGGCGCCCTGCTACGGCACGATCAGCGTGCCGGCGCCGCGTTCGGTGAAGATTTCCAGGAGTACGGCGTGTGCGGTCTTGCCGTTGAGGATGACCACGCCCTGCACGCCGGCCTTGATCGCGTCGATGCAGGTCTCGACCTTCGGAATCATGCCGCCGGATATCGTGCCGTCGGCGATCAGTCCGCGCGCTTCGGCGACCGAGAGCTCCTTGATGAGCTCGCCGTTCCTGTTGAGAACGCCGGGCACATCCGTCAGGAACAGAAGGCGCGTCGCGTTTAGTGCGCCGGCGATTGCGCCGGCGAAGGTATCGGCATTGATGTTGTAGGTATGGCCGTCGCGGCCGGGGGCGACCGGCGCGATGACCGGGATCATCTCGGAGCGTGCGAGCAGATCGAGCAGTGTACGGTCCACTTCGACCACGTCGCCGACGAAGCCGAGATCGAGCACGCGCTCGATGTTCGAGTCCGGATCGCGGATGGTCTTCTTGGCCTTTTCCGCAAAGACCATGTTGCCGTCCTTGCCGCAAAGGCCGATCGCCCATTCGCCGGTCTGGTTGATCAGCGCGACGATCTCCTTGTTGATCGAGCCCGCAAGCACCATTTCGACGATCTCGACGGTCTTCTGATCGGTGACGCGAAGCCCGCCTTCGAATTTCGATTCGATGCCCATCTTGTTCAGCATGGCACCGATCTGGGGACCGCCCCCATGGACGACGATCGGATTGACGCCGGACTGCTTCAAGAGCGCGACGTCGCTGGCGAAGGCCCGGCCGAGTTCGGGATTGCCCATCGCATGCCCGCCATACTTCACGACGATCGTCTTGTTCTCGTAGCGCTGCATATAGGGCAGGGCCTGCGCGAGCAGGCGTGCCTGGATTTCACTTTCTGATGCGGACATGGCGGACCCTCGAAACAAACCGGCTGCTGTTTAGCGCAAACTTATGGCGGATGGAATGATCCCGGCGCAACATAACGCCGTAATGACGGCCGTGGAATGGCGCCTGCCAGCACCATTGCCTGCCTGCGGGCGGGGGTCGAGACCTCGAATCGAGATCAGCCGAAATCCCATTGGAACACGATTGACGGGGCTCATGATTTGACTGATCCTGCCTTGCATGCGGAAAATCGGGCACGGCCTCCGGATATCGAGAGAGTGCATGGAGCGATGACGACGCAGAAGCCCGAAAGCGGGGATTCCCGCCGCGATGAAGTAATCGCGGGGGAATACGTGCTGGGCGTTCTATCCGACGAAGACCGCCGGAAGGTCGAGGCGCGCATGGCCTCGGACAGTGATTTTGCGGCCATGGTCATCCGCTGGCAGAATAATCTCGCTTCCTTCGACGACGCCTACGAACAGGTCGCCCGTTCCGTGCGCGGATCGGCACCGGGCGAGCAGGCGATAGTCGACACGCCACAGCGCCCGCCCGGTCTGTGGCAGTCGCTGCCTCTCTGGCGCAGCCTCGCGCTTGCATCGCTCGCCGCAGTCGTTGTTCTTGCCGCCTCGTCGGTCGGCCTTTTCGGCGGGGGTACGGGCGGAGCGTCGCTGGTGGCTGACCTTTCCGGAGAGGGCAACGCCATCGACCTTGTCGCACGCTTCGATCCCGCATCCGGACGCCTGATGGTGACCCCGGTTGCCGCCAGTCAGACGGAAGAAAAGGCTCTGGAACTCTGGTTGATCAGAGGCACTGCCCCGGCGGTCTCGCTTGGCGTGCTGCCACAATCCGGCGAAGGGGAAATCCCGCTGTCGTCGGGCGACCGCGGCAAGGTCACCTCGGGCGCCACACTCGCCGTCAGTGTCGAGCCGCCCGGCGGATCGCCGACCGGCTCGCCCAGCGGCGCGGTCATTGCCCGCGGGACCGTGCGTTATCGCTGACTTAGCCGCGTTTTCAAAAAGTGCCCGGCTGCGGCGACGGCGTCTGCGCGTCCATGAGTGCCGCCTGCAGCTTCTGTTCCTGCTCCGGCGAAAGCGATGTCTTGAGGACGCGGCCGCGCAGCCCGGACAATTCTGCAAGCACCTTTTCCGGCTGCACCTTGCGCACCAGAATGAAAAGAGCCGAGGAATTGTTCGGGATGGTATTGCCGAGCGACTTGATGAAGTTGTCGTCGATGCCGTAGTCGACAAGCGATCCGGAGAGGGCGCCGGCACCGGCGCCGAGCGCGCCGCCGATCGCAAAGCCGGCGAGGGGGTTCAGGAACAGCAGCCCGACGAGTCCACCCCAGAGCGAGCCGGAAAGAAGGCCCGATGTTGCCCCGGCGGCCGTGAGGTTGAAGCTCTGCTTAAGATGTACTTTGCCGTCGGCGTCGCGCACGACGACGACCGCATCTTCGAGGTCGATCAGATATTCCTTCCTGAGGCTGCTGAGCTTCAAGAGAACCTTGTCGGCCTCTTCCGTCGAATCGAATCCTATGACGATCAAATCGGACATCTCTTCCTCCTGCTCTTGAGACGACGAATCAACGTCGCCAGCCGGAGATAGGGCGGCTCTAGGGCCAGTGAAGATGTCCGGAATGCTTCAGGTGTCGGGCGACCCGGTCAGCGCGCGACGGCAAGATCGATCGCGGCGCGCAGCTCCTCTATGCCGGCGCCTTTCTCCGAGGATGTCGACAGCACCTCCGGATAGGCGGCCGGACGCTTCTTGATCTTTTCGAGCGTTTCGGCGACGAGCGGCGGCACCCCGGCTGCCTTGATCTTGTCGGTCTTGGTGAGCACGATCTGGTAGGAGACCGCCGCCTTGTCGAGAAGCGACAATACCTCCTCGTCGTTCTTCTTGATGCCGTGGCGGGCATCGATCAGCACATAGACGCGCTTCAGCGTCGAACGACCGCGCAGATAATCGAAGACGAGTTTTGTCCAGGCGTCGACCTGTTCCTTGGGCGCCTGGGCATAGCCGTAGCCTGGCATGTCGACGAGTGCGATCGGCGGGAGGTCGCCGGCCTCTCCGGAATAGCCATCCGGCACGAAATAGTTGAGCTCCTGCGTGCGTCCCGGCGTGTTGGAGGTACGCGCAAGTCCCTTCTGGCCGACGAGCGCATTGATCAGCGACGACTTGCCGACGTTGGAGCGGCCGGCAAAGGCGATCTCCGTCGGACCCTCGGGCGGCAGGAATTTCATCGACGGAACGCCGCGGATGAATATCCACGGCCGACCGAAGGTGGCGGCGACGTTCCGGTTGCTGTTTTCGGTCATGTCCTGACATTCCTTATTGCCCAGTCGGGATCAGGCTTTTGGCGCCGCTTGTCAAGCGTGGCGGGCCGCTCGCATGGTTTCGGACAGCGCGCGCCGGCAGGACAAAAAAGCCCCGGATGACTTTCGTTCCGGGGCTTCGAGGCGAAGTGGGCTGCCGGCTATTCCGCCGGCTTGGGTCTCTTCGAAAACAGCGACTTCAGATTGTCGAAGAGCTCGATCCTCACGCCTTGGCGCTTCATGATGATCGACTGCTGGATGATCGACAGCAGGTTGTTCCAGGCCCAATAGATCACCAGTCCGGCGGGGAACGACGCCAGCATGAAGGTGAATACCACCGGCATCCAGGTGAACAGCATTGCCTGGGTCGGGTCCGGAGGCGTCGGGTTCATGCGCATCTGCAGGAACATGGTGATGCCCATCAGGATCGGCCAGACGCCGAGATGCAGGAAGACAGGCACGTCGTAAGGCAGCAGTCCGAAGAGGTTGAAGATCGTCGTCGGATCCGGCGCGGAAAGGTCCTGGATCCAGCCGAAGAAAGGTGCATGGCGCATCTCGATGGTGACATAGATCACCTTGTAGAGCGCGAAGAACACCGGAATCTGGATGAGGATCGGCCAGCAACCCGCCAGAGGATTGATCTTCTCATCCTTGTAGAGCTGCATCATCGCCTGCTGCAGCCCCATGCGGTCGTCGCCGAACTTCTTCTTCAGTTCCTCCATCTTCGGCTGGACCTTCTTCATATTCGCCATCGAGGCATATTGCTTGTTGGCGAGAGGGAAGAAGATCAGCTTGACCACGATCGTGGTGATCAGGATCGCGATGCCGAAATTGCCGAAAAGACGGAAGAAGAAGTCCATCATCTTGAACATCGGCTTTGTGATGAAGTAGAACCAGCCCCAGTCGATCAGCTTGTCGAAATTCGGGATCGAATAGGCGACTTCGTAATTGTCGACGACCGGGACTTCCTTGGCGCCCGCAAAGACGAGGTTTTTGACCTCTGCCGACTGGCCTCCAGCGACGGTGATCGTATCGCTCTTATAGTCGCTCTGGTAGCGGGCCCGGCCGTCCGTGAAATGCGAGAAACGCGTGTCGAAGGGCGTCTCCTGTGGTGGGACGATCGTGGCTGCCCAGTACTTGTCGGTGATGCCGAGCCAGCCGCCTGTCGACTTGCCGGGCTCGATGGTGGTTTCGTCCTCGGCGTCCGAATAGTCGACCTCCCGCAGACTGTCGCCGGTTACGCCGACGAATCCCTCGTGCAGGACATAGATGCTCGGCGTCGCCGGCTTGTTGAAGCGGGTGATGCGGCCGTAGGAGGAAAGCGAGATCGGCGCGGCGCTGTCGTTTTTGATGCTGTCGACCACCTCGAACATGTAGCGATCGTCGACCGAGATCGTCCGGGCGAAGATGACGCCCTTATCATTCGTATAGGTGAGCGTTACCGGCGTCGCGGGTGTCAGCTTGTCGCCGCGGGAGAGCGTCCAGACCGTCTGCGGTCCGGGTACCGCTCCCGTCGCGTCGCTGCCGATGTAGCCGAGTTCGGTGAAGTAGCCGTCCGCCGTTTCAGCAGGGCTGAAGAGCGTGATGATCGGGCTCTTCGGATCGACGGTTTCACGATAGCCCTTGAGCTTCAGGTCGTCGAAGCGTGCGCCGGTCAGGTTGATGGAGCCGGAAAGGGCAGGCGTGTCGATCGCAATGCGCGCGGACTTGGCGACCGCCTGTTCGCGGCTTTCGCCAGCGCCCGGAATGGCGCCGCCGGGCAGGGCTTGTCCCGGTGCCGCCTGCTGGCCGCCCTGCTGAGCTTCAATCTGCTGCGCCTGCTGCTGCGCCTGTTCCGCGGCAATGCGGTCCTTCTCGATCCTCGGATTGACATAGAAGAACTGCCAAGCAACGAGGATCAGTACGGACAGGGCAATCGCCACGAAATAATTGCGGTTGTTTTCCATCATGCTTTCCTGGAACCGGCTGGCGGCCGTTTCGGTTTCGGCTTGCTTTCGATGCGATCCTCGAGCGCCCGAGTCAATGCGTCAAAAGGAGCATTCAGGAGATCGCGTCGGGCGACAATCACATAGTCGTGTCCGGGTTTCATTGCAAACCCGGCGGTAAGCCGCACGGCTTCCTTTAACCGTCGACGCATACGATTGCGCTCGACGGCGTTGCCGTGTTTCTTGGTGACGGTAAAGCCGACACGGGGCTGCGCTTCCGGATCATCCCTGTCGAGCACTTCGAGGAGGAACATCGGCCCTTTGCGACTTTCTCCAGCCCTGACGGCCAAAAACTGCGGACGGCTTTTCAGCCGTCCGACAGGAAGCTTGTGTCTGTCTGTCATATGCCCGCACATGTGGATTCGGGCAGGCTCGGCTCAGGCCGAGAGACGCTTGCGGCCACGGGCCCGGCGGGCTCCGAGAACCTTGCGGCCACCCTTGGTAGCCATACGTGCACGGAAGCCGTGACGGCGCTTGCGAACAAGCTTGGACGGTTGGTAGGTACGCTTCATTTATTTAAATACCGCGGTGTGCGGCCCTTCTTGAGTTTGCATTATGCAAGGAGCGTTTACGTTACGGGCATAGCTCCGCCCCGGGGCGGTATGACCGAACGTGGCGGCTTATAGGGACAAAAGCCCGGCAAAGTCAATTCCCGCCGGTGGCCGACGATGCGCCCCGGCTGACTGGCATCGGCTTCTGCCGGCGGCGCAAGACACCGGAAGCGCCTCGGATCTTGCGGATCGAGAACATCTTCCTGGCCGGCGAAACGGACTGACCCCTTTTGTCGCCGCTTGGCCGGATGATGGGAACGGTGGCGCGTGCTTTCGGCGGTGGTTGGACGCCGTCGGCCGCGACCAAGGGCAGCAGTTCTGATCGGCTGGCCTCGCGTCTCTTCGATTTGCCGGAGCCGCCGATCCACAGGACCGGCCGCTTCCGCCGTCTCACGGCAAAGTGACTTGTTCCGCCCGCCCGTTCGCGCTGTCTTCGAGGGTACGGATCATTCATCCGCTTCCATTCATGGCGGGCGGACCTCGCCGAAGGCAAAACCGAAATGGGCCCTGAACTGAGCGACGGCGCGGAAGACGAAGCCTCCGTGAACGCATCGCCGAGCCGGACTGGCGGCGAAGCCGGCGGCGGTCGCTCGCCGTGGCGCTTCGCGCCGTTTGCGCTGCTCGTCGCTGGCGGAGTGGCCTGCTATACACTGGGCCTCCAGCGATACTTGACCCTGTCGGCGTTGGTCGACCACAGCGAGGCGCTCAGCGCCTATGTCGGCGCCTATCCTGTTCGATCGGCGCTCACCTTCTTTTCCGTCTATGTCATCGTTGTGGTCTTCTCGATTCCCGCGGCATCGGTGCTGACGATTACCGCCGGCTTTCTGTTCGGCTGCCTTCTTGGAAGCGTCATCGCGATCGCCGCCGCTTCCCTGGGGGCCTGCCTTCTGTTTGTGGCGGCACGCGGAGCCCTGAGAGACCTGCTGCGACGGCGCGCCGGGCGCTTCATCGAGCGCCTTGCCGCCGGCTTTCGCCGCGATGCCTTCCATTACCTGCTGATCCTGCGCCTCGTGCCGGTTTTTCCCTTCTTCATCGTCAATATCGCGCCGGCCTTCTTCGACGTGAAGCTGCGCACCTTTGCCGCGGCGACCCTTCTCGGCATCGTGCCCGGCACCTTCGCCTATGCCTGGCTCGGCTGCGGTCTTGACGAGGTGATCGCCCATGCGGCGGCAGGCGTGCGCACGTTGTCTCCGTTGGATTTCGCGACACGACACATTTCTCTGGCGCTTCTCGCGCTGGCGCTGATTGCGGCGCTGCCTCTCGTCTACAGGCGAATACAGCTGCGCCGGAGGGAAAACTGACGTGGGGCATGGAGCGTGGCAAGGATACTCAAACCGGACATTTGCGTGATCGGCGGCGGCGCCGCCGGCCTTTCCGTGGCCGCGGGCGCGGCCGCTTTCGGCGTGCCGGTCGTTCTCATCGAGCACGGCAAGATGGGCGGCGACTGCCTGAATTACGGCTGTGTGCCCTCCAAGGCGCTGATCGCGGCGGCGAAACATGCGCAGGCCATCCGCAAGGCCGGAGCGTTCGGTCTCGTTGCCGCGGAGCCGGTCGGCGATAACGAACGGCTCAAGGACCGGATCAGCCGGGTCATCGCAGACATTGCACCGCATGATTCCGTCGAGCGGTTCACGAGCCTCGGCGTCGAGGTGATTACGGAGACGGCGCGGTTCGTCGACGAGCGGACTCTGGCGGCCGGCGACTGCCTCGTCCGGGCCCGGCGCTTCGTCATCGCCACGGGTTCCTCGCCCGCCATTCCCGCGATTGCGGGTCTCGCGGAGACGCCATTCCTCACCAACGAGACGCTGTTCGAGCTGGAACAGGTACCCCGCCATCTAATCGTCATCGGCGCCGGCCCGGTGGGACTGGAGATGGCGCAGGCCTATTGCCGGCTGGGTGCGCGCGTGACCGTCATCGAGGGCGCTACGGCGCTCGCGAAGGAAGATCCTGAACTGAAGGCGATCGTGCTCGACGCGCTGCGCGCCGAGGGTGTCGTCCTCCACCAGCGAACGACGATCCATTCCGTGACGAGCAGCGAGGACGGCGTAATTCTGCGCTGCGAAGATCAAAGCGGAAGCCTCGATATCAAAGGCAACCACCTTTTGCTCGCGACCGGCCGCACTGCCAATCACGATTCGCTCAATCTCGCCGCCGCGGGCATTCGGCACGATGCCGCGCGCATCGAAATCGGCGCGAATCTGCGCACCAGCAACCCTCGGGTGTATGCGATCGGCGATGCGGCCGGCGGCCAGCAATTCACCCACGCCGCCGGCTACCATGCGCGGCTTGTCCTGCAACAGATCCTCTTCCGGCTGCCGGCACGAGAGATCCGCGCCATGATACCGCGGGTCACCTTCACTGATCCGGAGCTCGCCCATGCCGGCCTGACGGAAGAGGAGGCGCGGGAGAAGTCCGGAAGCGTTGACGTCGTTCGCTGCGATTATTCAGCCAATGACCGTGTTCGCATCGATGGCCATGGATGCGGACAGATGAAGCTGGTGATCGGCCGACGCGGACGGATTCTCGGCGCCGGCATCGCCGGGGCAGGGGCGGGGGAAATGATCGACATCTGGGCCCTTGCCATTGCCAACCGTTTGACGCTCAAGAGCTTCCGCGACCATGTAGCACCCTATCCCACCCTTTCCGAGATTGGAAAACAGGCAGCGATCTCCTATTATTCTCCCATGGCACGAAATCGCTTCGTCCGCACCGCAATCCGCATCTTGCGGCGCTTCGGCTGACGGCAGGGAAATTCTTCAAGCATGATAGAAGAGGCACGCCACGAGAATGCGACGGCGCCGCCCCGCGCGGCCGTCGGTTTTCTGCGCGGGCTCTCCGGCAAGCTGCTTCTGCTGACGGTCGCCTTCGTCATGCTCGCGGAAGTGCTGATCTTCGTGCCCTCCGTCGCCAATATGCGTATCCGCTGGCTTGAGGATCGGCTGAACACCGTCGCGGCCGCGGCCGTCGTCGTCGACGGTTTGCAGAACATCGAGCTGCCGCGCGCCGTGCAGCGCGAGACGTTGATGGCAACCGGCACCAAGGCGATCGTCATCCGACGCAAGGATGCGTCGCGGATGATCGCCAGCGTGGATATGCCGCCTCAAGTCGACGGCGAATACGACATCGCCAATTTCACGGCGCTCGGCGCGGTGCGCGACGCTTTCGACACGCTGCTTTTCGGCGGTCATCGCATCATGCGTGTCTATGGACCGCTCGGCGAAAGCGATGCGACCATTGAACTGGTGATGAAGGATGCGGGCCTGCGCAAGGCGATGCTTGTTTATTCGCGCAACGTTTTCCTGCTGTCGATCGTCATCTCGCTGATCACGGCATCGCTGATCTTTCTCGCGATCAACCGCATGCTGATACTGCCGATCAGGCGCCTGACGACGAGCATGCAGGAATTCTCCGGCGAGCCATCGAACCCCGAACGCATCCTCGTACCGCCCGAGGGCGGGGACGAACTGGCGGTCGCCGGCCAGCACCTCGCCAGCATGCAGCGCGAGTTGCAGAGAACTTTGAAGCAGCAGAAAAGCCTCGCCGAACTCGGCCTGGCCGTTTCGAAGATCAATCACGACATGCGCAACATCCTGTCCTCGGCGCAGTTGATATCGGACCGGCTTGCCGATGTCGATGATCCGGTCGTGAAGCGTTTTGCACCGACATTGCTGAGGACCATCGACCGCGCGGTCGGCTACACGCAGGAAGTCCTTTCCTATGGACGCACCGCGGAAGCGGAGCCGCGCCGTCGCTTCGTCGCGCTTCGCCCGCTCGTCGACGATGTCTCGGAACTCCTGGCGATCGATGGCCAAAGCGGCATTGAATTCCAAAACCAGGTTCGCGACGACGTTATGGTGGATGCGGACAGCGAGCAGCTTTTCCGGGTCATCCACAATATCTGCCGCAATGCGGTCGAAGCGCTGGCGAACCACGAGCCGGAGGATGGGCGCGGTCGGGCGATCTGCGTTTCGGCGGTCCGAACGGGCAGCGTGGTGACGATCTCGATCGACGATACGGGGCCCGGCATGCCGGCAAGGGCTCGCGAAAACCTGTTCGCCGCCTTTCGCGGCTCGGCCCGCTCCGGCGGCACGGGGCTCGGCCTTGCAATTGCCCGCGAATTGGTGCTCGCCCATGGCGGTACGATCGCGCTCGTGGAGAAGCCGACACCCGGCACGCTCTTCCGCATAGAGTTGCCGGACCGCCCCGTCCGCCTCGACGCATTCCGCGCGAAAGGACGCTCTTGAGCCTCGGCTTTGCCGGATCCGGTAAAGGCGCCGGGATGCGCGAGCCTGACCGTCGCAAAAATGAAATTTTTCCCGAAAGGTGCTTGCAATCCCCGAAAGGACGCTTTAGAGGATCGCCACGCAAGCGGTGGTCACCGCTTCCAAGACACGCACCCGTAGCTCAGCTGGATAGAGCACCAGACTACGAATCTGGGGGTCAGGAGTTCGAATCTCTTCGGGTGCGCCATTTCTCCAGCATGCTTGTCGATTGCCACGCTATTCTGCCTTTTTTGCCACTATGTTGCCCTTAGGGCAGCAGCGTTGACCTATCTCACGGAACAAAAACATTCCAGTTCAGCCGCGCGTATACCGAGCGATTCGCCTAAAATCAACTCGCCAGAATTGCGGTCAAGATTGCTGAGCGGCGCGATTGGATGTTCCGTCGTTGCTGAATGGCATAACGTGGTCGATCAACAGGTTGAGCGCTGGCAGGCGCACAAGGCGGGCGACATTCTCGACTGGCCTAGACCACCCGCCTTAGTAGACGTGACTGTGTGATGACCTTAGAAACCTGTTGCGCGTGAGGCACGAGCTATGGGAAGTACGCATGACCGCATTCATTTCGAATTCGCTGTGAGCGTCACGGCATGAGCGTCTATCTCGCACTCGTCGAACCCGGCAACGCGACGACGGCTTACGGCATCGTTTTTCCTGATCTTCCCGGCGTGCATTCCGCCGCCGATGAAGCGGCAGACATTCTGCCGAACGCCCTCGAAGCGTTGCAGCTATGGGCGGAAGACGAGGACATGCCTTTGCCTTCCGACATGGCGGCGATCATGAATCGCGATGACATTCGCAAGGCGCTCGCCGCAGGTGCAGTTCTACTGGCGGTGCCATTCACGAGGAAGGCTACGGGAAGGAAGCCATCCGGTTTCAACATCGGTGACGAATTCATTATGGCGAACGGCTGGCGCTGGCGGGTGACGGATATCGGCACGCGGGTGGTGGTCGCCATCCGCATCCAGCCTGTCGTGCTTCAATCGAAACGCAACGGCAAGATCACGCGAGAGGAAATCACCCAAACCGAGGCGGAGCAGGATGGCTGGTTTGACGGGCCGCCTTACGCCGTAGCTGAACAGGTCTTCGACGAATACGATTTAGACGGCATCGAAGAGATATGCCGCAAGGGAGCATGATGGCGCGCTCACCGCGTCGCATGAAGACATTCCATTTCGACACTCAAGATTTCATCAAGACCGCCGAAAGACAGGCCGGCTATCTGGAGCCGTTTTTGAGGTCGGCGACCCTGAAATGATCGCGGTGGCTATTGATGATGGGCGGTAGGTGGTCTGGCAACGATCACATATCCTCACTTGCGCATCAGATGAGGAGAGGCAGCCACGGTATACCGCTGCTTGCCATCCTTTTCTCCGTACCATGGATCCCCAAATAACTTGCTCGATTGCGGCTCAGTCAAGCTGAGATCGAGCGCTCGCAAAGCCGCGCGCTCGCGCCGATGCTCCTTCAGCTTGAAACGCTTATCGCTTTCGGCGGTCGTTATGCCAGTGATCGGTGTCCTACGTCGGGATCGCGCCATGTCTTATCCCCTCGCTTTCACATGAGATACCAGAAGCCGGTTGTTAGCCAATACCGAATCGAGCACGCGAGAATACAAAACGCGCTGCGCGGCTCAACACGCCTTCACCTGTTTGAAACGAATTTCATAGCGATAAGCCTTGCGCTTTGTCACAAAGGCCGCTCTCCACCTCTTCCCGGATCGATGTCGATCGGAAGAGGTGGTGCAATAGATCCCGCCTGTTCCGCGTCAGACCGATGGATGGCTGAAGCGGGCGACTTGCGCATCCTTCATCAGGTTGCGGAAATTGGTGCCGCTCATATGCACCAGCGTCCGGTGATCGCCGCCTTCGAAATAGACATCGCTCGCCCGGTCGAGGCTTTCGTCGAGTATGACCGGTACACCATAGGCCGATCCGATCGGCGGCACCGCGCCGATTTCGCAGTCGGAGAAAAGCGAACTGACCTCATCCTCTGAGGCGAGGCCCAAGCGCCTGTTCATGACGTCCTGCAACGTCGAGAGCTCGACGCGATGCGAGGCGGGAACGACGGCCAGTACATAGCCCATTTCGTGGTGCACGACCACGGACTTGGCCAGCCTGCTGCCCGGAACATGGGCGGCCTCGGCGGTCTGGCTCGATGTTGCGGTACGGTGATGCGCGACGGTGTCGTAGCTGACCCCTTCGCTGTCGATATAGTCCTGGAGTTTCTTAGCGATCGTCATCTTAGTCGCCCCTTCTGATAAGTCGCGACGCGCGCAACCATTCTGCCCTGATCGCCCTGGAAGTCAACGATGAATGGGTCGGAACGCCGGCGCTGGGTTGGTCGGGAGTTATCGGATCCACGGATAGATGCGCCAGCGGCATCGGCCCCGTTCGTTGTCTCGCAGACGTCGCTGCGTCGCAGGGGGCGGCCTCATTTTCCGGCAAGGATGTCGATCGTCCGGGCATCCCGTATTCCTTCGAAATAGCGCTCCAGTGCCCGGGCGAAGGCGCCGACGGTCGGGGCTGCGGCCTCGAAAAGGGTCATCGACGAGCGAAATTTGAGATCGTCCGGCCTGCCGAAGATCTCGAGGGCGCCGCGTCCCTTGAGGGCGTTGACCGCTTCGGTGCACTCTAGGATACGGCGGCCGAGAAGCGGGTGCCGCAGATAGGCGATGGCCTCGTCCATGCTCGAGAGCGCGTAATATTGTGCCGTCGGCGAATGGCCGAGGCCCCGGATCTGCGGAAAGATGAACCACATCCAGTGGCTTCTCTTGGCACCGGCCCGAAGTTCCGCCAGCGCAATGTCGTATACGCCCTCTTGCGCTTTGAGGAATCGTTCGAGATCGAAGGCCTCGCTCATGGTTGCAGTCCTGGCGCCGGTCACCACGCGCCCACTCTGCCTCTCGGCAGCGGCTGTCGATGCGGCTCCGATTTTTCATCACCGCTGACGACCATGAACCTTGATCAGCCGCTCGTAAAGGTCGGCAATGGCGGCCTCAGCGCATCGGGATTGGCGACGGAAACGGCATCCCGTTCGGGAATTCAACGCAAAGCGTCCTGCGGCGGCTGCCGGAAAATACTGTAAGATGATCTGCGACGAGAATGGTGCCGATGAAAAGCCGCTTAGTTCTCCAGTGAGACGATCGCCTTGCCGCGGCTGAGATCGGTGACGAGCGCCAGCACGTCGTCCACCAGATCTTTTCGCATCTCGATCGTGAGCACGGCTCCGGTGTCCGTGAAGCTCTCTGTGGTAACCGTGACGCCGCGGCTGGCAAGTCGCGCCTTTATCAGGGCCAGGTCGGAGAAGTCACAGGCGACCGTCGCGCCTTGCCTGTCCACGAGTTCGATCCTCTCGGCCGTTTTGAGGCAGAGTGCGGCGGTGCCGCCATAGGCGCGCATCAGCCCGCCGCTGCCGAGCAGGATGCCGCCGAACCAGCGTGTGACGAGGACCGCGACCCGATCGAGCTTCTGCCCGTCGATCGCGGCAAGGATCGGCTTGCCCGCCGTACCGCTCGGCTCGCCGTCGTCGCTGAAGCGATAGGACTGTCCGAGTCGCCAGGCCCAGCAATTGTGGTTGGCGGCGGGGGCGGAATGGGCTGCAAGGAAGGCCCTTGCCGATGACTCGTCCTCAATGGGGCCGGCGATCGCGAGAAAGCGGCTCTTCTTGATTTCCTGTGTCGAGGTCTCGATGCGCCGGAGCGTGAACATCCGCTTTTCCGTGTTTTGGCGGTGATAGCGGATTGGGAGAGGGCGCGCCAGCAGGGCATTGATTTGCCCCACCTCGCAGCCGTGACACCCCGCATGCGATCGCATGCGGGGAGAGGATCGAGAAAGGCATTCTGGAGAAATCGCGGTGCGATCACCCGATTGCCATCAGGCTCGCATTGCCGCCGGCGGCCGCCGTATTGATCGACGTGGAAACCTCCTCGACCAGCCAGTTCAGGCAATAGGCGTCCGGATTGCGGGTGACTACCTCGCTCGACGCCGCCTGGACGAGGAGCAATGGGCCGGGCAGGGCGGCGAGGGCCTTGTTGACCGCACGGATGCGTTCGCCATCCCCTTCGACCAGCGCGCCGGCGAAGGGGCCGTCGGCCGCCCAATCATTCGACCAGGAGACACGGGCGGCGACGCTGTGCGGCAAGCCTGCGAGCGAGGATTGCAGGCCCGAGCTGGCGTCGACGACGACGCTGTTGCCGGTGGCAAGCGCCGCTGCGAGCTGATGGTAAAGGCCGCTCTCGGTCGCCGGAACAGTGAGGATACGCCCGCGCGGATGGAGCGCATAGAGGTTGCGCTCGCCGACCGGACCGGGCAGTTCCACGTCGAGGCCCAAGGCCGAATTGCTGCCGGCATTGCGTGCGGCTTCGGCCTCCGCCGCCGCGCCCTTGCCGTCGAGCCATTTGGCGAAATCGCGCAGAACCGGATCCGTATGCACGGAGCTGTGCTGCGGCGGCACCGGCGGGCTCGTCACCAGCCGCCCGAGATAGAGCGGGCCGCCGGCCTTTGGCCCCGTGCCGGAAAGGCCGCGGCCGCCGAAGGGCTGCACGCCCACGACCGCGCCGATGATGTTGCGGTTGACATAGAAGTTGCCCGCCTTGATGCGGTCGGTGACATGGGCGATGGTTTCGTCCAGGCGCGTATGCAGACCGAAGGTGAGGCCGTAGCCGGTGGCGTTGATATCGTCGATCAGCCGGTCGATATCCTCGCGGCGATAGCGGATGACGTGCAGCACGGGTCCGAAGACCTCGCGTTTGAGGTCGGACATCTTCTCGAGCTCGATGATGGTCGGCGGCACGAAGGTGCCGTGGCCGGTCTCCGCGGCAAGACCGATCTGCTCCACCTTGCGGCCGAGCCGGCGCATCCCGTCGATATGCTTTTCGATGCCCGCCTTGGCCTCCGCGGTGATTACCGGACCGACATCCACGGAAAGCCGGTCGGTGCGGCCGATCTCCAACTCGTGCAGCGCCCCTTTCAGCATGGTCAGAATGCGGTCGGCGACGTCCTCCTGTAGGCAGAGCACGCGCAGCGCCGAGCAACGCTGGCCGGCGCTGTCGAAGGCCGATGCGATCACGTCGCCGACGACCTGCTCGGCAAGGGCGGAGGAGTCCACGATCATCGCATTCTGGCCGCCGGTCTCGGCGATCAGCGGGATCGGCCGGCCGGCCGGCGAGAGCCTTTCGGCGAGTTGCGCCTGGATCAGCCGCGCAACCTCGGTCGAGCCGGTGAACATCACGCCGGCGATCTCCGGTGCGCCGACGAGCGCCGCGCCGACACGGCCGTCGCCGGTGAGAAGCTGCAGCGCGCCCGCCAGGACGCCGGCCTCATGCAGGATGCGGACGCCCTCGGCGGCGATCAGCGGCGTCTCTTCCGCCGGCTTGGCGAGTACCGGGTTCCCCGTCACGAGAGCGGCGGCAATCTGGCCTGTGAAGATCGCCAGCGGGAAGTTCCAGGGGCTGATGCAGACGATGGGCCCGAGCGGTGCGTGGGCAGGGCCAAGCGTGCGGCGCGTCTGTTCGGCATAATAGCGCAGGAAATCGATCGCCTCGCGCACCTCGGCAATGGCGTTGGGCAGCGATTTGCCGGCCTCGCGCATGATGAGGCCCAGAAGCGTCGGCATCCGCGCCTGCATGAGATCGGCGGCCCGGTCTAGGCAGGCCGCCCGTTCCGTCGGAGAGACCGCCGCCCAGCCTGGCGCCGCTTCCGAGGCAAGCTGGGCCGCCCGCCGTGCATCCGCGTCCGACGTCTCGGTCACCGAGCCGACCACGTCGCGATGGTCGCCGGGATTGGAGATAGCCCGGGTCTCGCCCGAAGCCGCGCCTGTGGCAAGCTGCGGCGCGGCGGCCCAATTGACGGCGGCGCTTGCCTTCAACATCTCCGTCAGCGACGCGAGCGTCGCCTCGTTGGAGAGGTCGAGCCCGGCGGAATTCGTGCGCGACTCGCCGAAGAGCCGGGCGGGCAGCGCGATCTTGTCGTGTTTGGCGCCGACGACCGGCATGGCACGGACGAGCTCCACCGGATCGGCGATGAGCTCGCTGATGGAGACCTTCGGATCGGCGATGCGGTGGACGAAGGAGGAATTGGCGCCGTTTTCGAGCAGGCGACGCACGAGATAGGCAAGCAGCGTCTCATGCGTGCCGACGGGCGCGTAGATACGGCAGGGCCTGTTGAGCTTGTCCGGACCGACGACCTCCTCGTAAAGCGGCTCGCCCATGCCGTGCAGGCACTGGAACTCGTAAGTGCCGACGCGAAAGTCCGTGCCCGCCATGTGGTGGATCGTGGCAAGCGTCTGGGCATTGTGGGTTGCAAATTGCGGGAAGATCACGTCGGTGGCCTGAAGCAGCTTGCGGGCGCAGGCGACATAGGAAACGTCGGTGTGGATCTTACGCGTGAAGACCGGGAAATCCTCAAGACCGTCGATCTGCGCCCGCTTGATCTCGGCATCCCAGTAGGCACCCTTGACGAGTCTCACCATCATGCGCCGGCCGGAGCGCCGCGCAAGATCGATGATGTAGTCGAGCACGAAGGGGCAGCGTTTGCCATAGGCCTGCACGACGAAGCCCATGCCGTTCCAACCGGCAAGATCGGCGTCCATGCAGAGCTCTTCGAGGAGGTCGAGCGACAGTTCGAGCCGATCCGCTTCCTCGGCATCGATGTTGAAGCCGATGTCATATTGTTTGGCGAGCGCGGCGAGCGCCTTCACCCGCGGCAGCAGCTCGCTCATCACACGCGCCGCCTGCGCTCGCGCGTAACGCGGGTGCAGCGCGGAGAGCTTGATCGAAATGCCGGGGCCCTCATAGATGCCGCGGCCGGCGGACGCCTTGCCGATCGCATGGATGGCGGCCTCGTAGTCCTTGTAATAGCGCTCCGCATCGGCGGCCGTGGTCGCGGCTTCGCCGAGCATGTCATAGGAATAGGTGAAGCCCTTCCTCTCAAGTTCCTTCGAGCGCTGCAGTGCTTCCTTGATCGTCTCGCCGGTGACGAACTGTTCGCCCATCATCCGCATTGCCATGTCGACGCCGCGACGGATCACCGGTTCGCCGCATCGGGCGATGAGCCGCGTCAGCGCCGCTGAAAGGCTGCGGTCGTTGACGGTCGAGGTCAGCTTGCCGGTGACGACAAGACCCCAGGTGGCGGCGTTGACGAACAGCGAGCGGCCGCCGCCGAGATGCGCTTTCCAGTCGCCGTCGGAAATCTTGTCGCGGATCAGCGCATCGCGCGTCGCCGTGTCGGGAATGCGCAATAGCGCCTCCGCCAGGCACATCAGCGCGACGCCCTCCTGGCTTGAAAGCGAATATTCCTGCACCAGGCCTTCGACGCCCGAGCCCGAATGCTTGGCCCGCAGCGCCTCGACCAGCTTTCGGGCTGTTTTCGCGGCGGCTGCCCGCGTCTCCGGCGGCAATGTGGCCGCCTCGACGAGTGGCGGCAGGCATTCCGGCTCCGGCCGGCGATAGGCGGCGGTGATCGCCCGGCGAAGCGTGCTCTGCGGCCGGATCGGCGGCGCGAAGTCGGCAAAGGGAGCGGGGGCGGATTCGTCCGCCGGGGCTGATGTCTGAAGATGCGTTTGGCTCATTGGATGCGGTCCTTCACACCGGGCGCGCAGGGCGGCTGGCACCCCGCGATTTCGTGGCTAGAAGATACGCCTTCTCAAGCCGAACATCTATCCGCCAAATTCCATCGTTCTTGGTTTATATCGCTAGAGATGGCAAAACAGGCCGGGCAATGTACGGAGTATATCGGGAATGCCCGTATATTAGTTCCTCAAGCGGCGCTCCCGAACAGGCGCTCGCGCGCCATCAGGCATTCTTCGTCGCCGGGCATGCATGTCCGGCAGACGATCGGCCGAACGGCATAGATGGCGCAGCCGACCGACTTTCCAAGGGTGCCGGCGAGTGCCGTGCAGCGATCGTTGACGCAGCGCATTCCGCCGAGATCGGACGCGACGAATTGCGCCGGAATGCGGTCGAGTTCCGCCTCCGTCTCCAGCGAAAATCGCGGCCAATCGGCCGAATAGGCGCAGCATGCGCCGCAGCTCTGGCAGTCGAAATTCTGTGCGGCAGAAATGGCGGTGGTCATGACGCCAGCCTAGCGCATCGGCCCGAAAACCGGAACCGATTTTCGGAAAGCTCGATGCGCAGATTCAACGAGTTACAGCGACCTTGGCGCGTCCAAAAATGGCGCGCGGCGCTGTAGCACGACCCCGAACGGGTCGGAATGCCGTCGCCCTCGCACGGAACGCGTCTTATGTGATGCTGAGACGGCAGCCGATCTGCCGGATTCGCCTCTTCCGTCAATTGAGGCGCCCGTTCCTTCCCAGATGGGCGGCGCGAACCACGTCGCCCACCGCGCTCCGATGCGCGCTGAGCGTTTGGCCGCCTCCGGCCTGGGTCAACCACTGCGCCGCTAGCGCCTCATCGACGGTCGTGCCGATGCCCTCGCGGTAGGCGATACCGAGATGGTAGGCGGCAAGGCTGTTTCCTGCGGCGGCGGCACGCCTGTAAAACTCGAGAGCCGCCTCCGGATCGCCGCGTTCCGCAAGCCGGACACCGTAATTGACCATGGCGAGCGAGTGGCCGTTTTCTGCGGCCTCTCCGAGAATGCCAAGCGACTTCAGCTTTTCCCCGGCCCGCTCGAGAACACGGGCCAGTTGGAACTGCATGCGCGGGCCACCCTGCTGATTATAGGCTTCGCGGCAGGCGGACAGCGCGATCCCGATGCGGATATCCTCGGAGGCGACGGGCGGAAAGGCCGGATTGCGCTCGCGATCGACTTCGCTGCCTGCCTCCTTGTCGCATAGCTCGGACACGGAGAGATCGTTGGCACGCGCCGGCGCCACCGCCACAATGAAGGCGGCTGCCGCGACAACGCACGAGTTGGCGATCGGCATATGGGATTTCGTGCGCTTCATCGACGTTACCTCAATCGTTGTCAAAGGGTAAAACCGTCTTGCTGCCGCGGCTGTTCCGGGGGAAACTGCCGGCCTGTCGGCGGATCTCCGCGAATGGGCCGGTCTCGGAAACAGGGAGCGCTGCGATGAGGCGGCGGGGAAATCGATGCGGCACCGATATTTCGCAAGGCGCGCATTACTCGGCGGCGCACTCCTCGTCGGCCTCGCCGGCGGATTTCCGGCGGCGCAGGCAGCGGTGATCGGCAAGGCGCAGAGAATTCGCGGGAATGTTCGTCGTCGTCAAGGTGTAGAGGAGGAGCGGCTTGCCGCAGGCGGCGCCGTTCTCGACCGGGACTATGTCGCCACCAGCATCAACAGCTTTGCCGATCTTGCGCTCAGTGAGACGCGCATCCTGCTGGGGCCGCAGACGGAACTCCTGATCGACCGCTTCATCGCCGGCAAGGGCGGAACGCTGGAACTCGGGGTCGGCCGCATGGTCTTCGAGCGGCCGGAGGGGGCGCCGAGGATCGACCTGGCGGTGCGGACCGCCTTTGGCATGATCGGCGTGCGCGGCACAAAATTCTTCTGCGGCCCCAGCCGCTCGGCCGCCTTCGCCGTCTTCGTCGAGTACGGCGCTGTCACGGTCCGAGGCGGCGGCGCCGTGCGGACGGTCTCCGCTGGCGAGGGCGTGGATTTCGAGCGGCCCGGCGCGCCTGCGAGTGTGCCGACGCGCTGGGGGCAGGCGCGCATTCGCGAAGCCTATGCAAGCGTCGGGTCACGGTAGCGGCCCGCGAGACCACTGCATGCCTCCGCGCGTCGCCGTAGGGACCGTGAAAAGTTCCATGGTGCCGAAGCCCCGGATGTCGTGCTGGCCGAGGGATTGCATTGCGATGCTGCATTCCCCGGCGGCGGCCGGGCCGATGCAGATTGCAGTTCCGAGGAACTTGTTCGCCTCCTGAAGCCGGGCGGCGAGATTCACGGCGTCGCCATGGGCCGTGTAATCCAGTTTTCCGCCAGCACCGACTTCCCCGAGCACCGCCGGCCCCGTCTCTATGCCGATGCGCGTCCGGCCGAACCCCTGTTTTGCGAATTGCGGCCGCTTGCGCATCTCCTCCGTCAGAGCGTGAATGGCCAGCGCGCAGGCGACTGCCGCGTCGACGTGGTCCTTCAGATCCTCCGGCGCATTGAATAGGGCGTGCACCGCATCGCCCACCACCTTGTCGACCATGCCGCCATGGCGGGAGACGAGCGCATTCACCTCGGCGAAATAGATGTCGAGCAGTGCCACGAGGTCGCGCGGGGCGAGCTTTTGCGACAACGCCGAGAAGCCCTCGATATCGGTGAAGAGGGCGGTCACGACGCGTTCTTCGCCCGCGACGCGGCCATTGTCCGGTTCATCGATATAGCGGGCCACCACGGACTGCGGCAGATATTGCGAGAATTTCTGCCGGGCGAGCGCCTCTGCACGGCGCACGCGGCCAAGCTGCAGCGCGCTTGTGACGACGAGGACCGCCGACAGGGCCGCCGAAATGCTGAGTGCATCGACGAGCAAGCCGGTTGCCGCGTAGATGGCGCCGACGCCGGCGGTGACGGCAACGATGCCGATGAAGGCGGATGCGAGCGCCGCCAAGGGGCGGAGCTTCGTTGCGCCATAGGCGGCGAGAACACCGGCGGCGAAGCTGAACAGCGCCTCGTAAAACGGCAGGCCGCCGCCGCGATAGGGTACAAAGCCCGTCATGATCGCATTTGCGACGTCGGCATGGATTTGCACCGATGGCTCGAGCGGCATGGAAGCGGTCGGTCTTAACCCGCCGAGGCTCGGCACGCTGCTGCCGATGAACACGAGCTTGCCGGCAAGCCGGCTTTCCTCGATCCGGTCAGCCATGATCTCGGCCGCCGACAGCGTGCGTGCGGCAATCGTCTCCTGCGAACTGGCGACGAAGCGAAGATTGCCGCTCTCGTCGAGGGGAATGACGGCGTGGTCGAGCCGGAGCCATGCGGGTTCTCCGCCGAGCACCGGTGTGCTGCTTCCGGCGGCGAGCCGGCCCGCTTCGATGCCGAGAGCCGGATAGGCGTTGTTTCCGAGGATGGCGAAGGCCTGCGTGCGCCGGACACGCGCGTCCTTGTCGCCGACGAGAAACGCGGCGGTCGCCGCCTTCGACCGTTCCATGAATGCGGGACAGGAGGTTTCCGCGCCTTGAATGAACCAGGTCCCGGGAACCGCGAGCGGCCGCTGCAGGGCGAGTGGCGGAACGGGTCGCGGGCGTTCCAGCACGTGCTCGGCAGCCAGGAAGCCCAGGACAACCGGCGCGTCGCCGATCGCCGAAGCAAGCGCCCGATTGCCGGGCGCGGCCGGATCGCAGTCGGAACTGAAGACGAAGTCGACGGCGATCGTCTGCGCCCCGGTTGCCGCAAGGTGCATGAGAAGGCTGGCGGTCGCGGCCCTGTCCCAGGAGCCTGCGCTCGTTTCATATGCCTCGCGATCGATATCGATGACGACGATCCCCGGTGAACGGGGCGAGGCGACCATCTGGGTGAGACTGTCGAAGAAGAGCTCGCGCTGGGTACCGAACACGGCCTCCGCATAGAGGTAGAGCATGACCGCCGCCGAGAGGCTCGCGATGATCCCGCCTGCAAGCGGGCTGGAGCGATGATGCAGCCAGCGTGTCCGGCTCAAACGGCCTAGTCCTCCTCCGGATCGGCTATGTTCAGCAGGCGCTCGATATTGCAGGAGACGATCCCGTCCGAGCGGCTGAGGGCGCCGTTCTCCTCGAGCCACAAGATAGCCCGGTTCACCTTGGGCCGGCTCGCACCGAGAATGGATGCAATATCGGTCTGGCTGAGTGCCAGGCGGAGATTGGCGCTTTCGGGCAGCTCATTGCCATGGATCTGTCTCAGCGTCGCCAGGAAGAAGCGCGCAACGCGGGCGTTGAGATCGTAGAGCGCGATCGTCTCCAGCCTCTCGGTCGTATCGCGCAATTGTGCACAGAGGAAGCGGATTACGGCCTCGGCCGATTTGGGCCTTCGCGTGATCAGGCCGACGAAATCCTTCTTGCCGATCACATAGCCTTCGGCGGCGGTGACCGCGGTGGCATCCGCCGAGCGTGGCTGGTCGTCGAGCACGGCCATTTCGCCGAAGAGCGCACCGGCCTCGTGCTGGCGTAGTATGAGCTCGCGGCCCTGGGGCGTGAACAGCGAGATCTTGATCCGTCCGGAAACGACGACAATCATGTAGTTGCCCTCGTCGCCACGCTGGAAAATGACGGTGCCCGCGGCCCATTTCCGATAGCTGGCGAGATCGGCAAGTTCGCAAAGCGTGTCCCTGTCAAACTCTTCGAATATCGGGAAGGACCGCCAGAAAGCGGGACTCCGGTTAACTTCGGCCATGAGATTCCCCCGTGCGTGTCCGCTGCCGTGCGTACGCGCGGCGATTCTTTATGGTGTCGTCCTCTCTTGCAATAGAAAAAGCACGTCAGCGCCGGGGGAGATCCCGCGTGTTGACGAAAGCACGCGTCTGTCTTCGTGGGGTGAACGATCTGTTTCCGTGGCGGCGGCTAGATCAATCGGAAAATGCTGGTACTTCTGTTGCCAACTTGTTTCCAACAGGAGCCTCGCGCATGTCCCCGAATGTCATCGTCCTCATCGGGCGCATTCTTCTCTCGATCATCTTCATCACCTCCGGCTTCGGCAAGCTCGGCGATCCGTCCGGAACCGCCGGCATGATCACCAATGCCGGATGGCCGGCGGCGACCCTGCTCGCCTATCTCGCCGGCGTCTTCGAATTGGCCGCAGGCCTTGCCGTCCTCGTCGGCTTCCAGACGCGGATCGCCTCTTACCTGCTCGCCGCTTTCTGCCTGGTCACCGCCTTCGTGTTTCATGGCAGCGCCATCAACATTCCGGGTTTCCCTGATGCTGCAAACGGCTTGTTGTCGCTCTTCAACCAGATCATGATGATGAAGAACATCACGATCGCCGGCGCCTTCCTCGTGCTGGCCGGATTTGGTCCCGGCGCCTTCTCCATCGACGCGCGCTTCGGCAAATCGCTCGTGACCGCCTGAGTGCCTGAGCCACTATCGGAAGAAGAACCCGCCGGCGACTCCGGCGGGTTTTTTGTCATCTGCTCGGGTAAATCACGCCTTTGCGCAGGATGACATTGCCGTAGAGCCGCGGTTCGCTCGTCTGCACAACGGTATGGGCAGCCTTCACCCGCGGATAGAAGTCGGCGCCGAGGAGTGGCACGACCGGCCGGTCCGGCTCATGCCTGCGGCAGCACTCGATGATGTCCCGATGCACCGCGTCGAGCACCTCCTTGTCCTGCCCGACGGTCGCGCGGAAGATCGCTTCGGGCACGAAATCGTCGATTGGTAGAACGCTCAAGATGGCATCGAGAACGCGGATCAGGTGATGCCCATCGAGCCGCACCAGCCGGCGCGCATGCTCCTGTCCCGGATAGTTGCCGTCGACGAGGGCGATTTCGTCGCCGTGCCCCATCGCCCTCAGCGCCGAAAGCAATTCCGGGCTGAGGATGGGGTCGATTCCTTTTAACATCGGCCGGGTGCCTTTCGTTTCGAGATCAACATGGTCTGTTCAAAGCTCCTTGAAGAGAACATTGGTGTCGAGCAGGTAGCGTGAAAAGAGCGGCAGGCTCGCGCCGCCGATCGCCCGGGCGTGGCTTCCAACCGCGCCCTCGACGAGGTCGGGAACCGTCACGCCCTGCAGGTCGAGCGTCTTGAGCGCCTTGCGCGTCGCCGCAAGGAGCCGTGACTTCACCCATGGCGGGAAGCCGCCGTCGATCACGGCGGCGGAGAAGTCGATGATCGAGGCGGCCGACACGACGGCCTGGGCGAGAGCGGCCGCCGAATCCTGAATCCAGATTTCGAGCGGTTCGCCGAAGTCGATCCAGTCGTCCGCCGAGTACCAGAGCGGCTTCGGATCGACGCCATGTTCGCGCAGAAGCTTCTCGAGTACGAAAACCGAGGCGATTTTCAGCAATTGCGTCGTCCTGCCGTCCTTGCCGGAAACCGGCAGCGGACCGACGGCACCGGCAGTGCCGGTGCGGCCGGAGAACAGGGCGGAATTGATGACGACGCCACCGCCAATGAACGAGCCGATATAGAAATAGACGAAGTCCGGATAGTTGGCGCCGACGCCGAAAGCGAGTTCCGCACCGCAGGCGCTGGTGCCGTCGTTCTGCAGGAAGACCGGATATCGACTCCTGCCAGAGACCGCCGCAGTCAGGTCGAAATCGCGCCACTTGTCCATCGCTTCGCGCGGCGCGCCGACCTCCTCGGCCCAGTTCCAGAGTTCGAAGGGCGTGGCGATGCCAATGCCGGCAATGCGCTTGCGCTCATCCGGCTTGAGCTGCGCCTGCAGCTTCTCCGTACCGTCGATGATGAAGGCGACCAGGTCCGCGGGCAGCGGGTAGGCATGGATCTGGTGAAGATGCAGCCGAATCGATCCGACGAAATCCATCAGCACCAGATCGGTGCTGCGCCGGCCGATCTTGACGCCGAAGGAAAACACCGCATCGGGGTTGAGGCGCATTGGGATCGAGGGCTGGCCGACACGCCCGCGCACGGGATCGCCGCGGATGAGCAAGCCGTCCGCTTCGAGCGCCCGCATGATGACGGAGACGGTTTGCGCCGACAGCCCGGAACGGCGCGCGATCTCCGCCTTCGAAAGGCTGCCGTGGCGACGCACCAGCGACATGACCAGCCGCTCGTTATAGGCACGCACGCGCGTCTGGTTCGCCCCGCCGCTCGGGTCGATCACATCCGGCTGTAAGGCCCCCCTGAGGGGATCTCCTGTCACTGACATGCCACGGTCTCCTCCCGTCGGCAGCACGATCCTCAAATCGGGCAACTGAGAATCACGCGATCTTTTCAAGGCATTGAGGCTTCGCCAAACGGCACCCGCCCAAAACGCCTCCTTTTTCTTCATCTGCGCGTTTCGTGCTCGCCTCACCCGCGAGCTCGAGTCCGGCCAGCCCTTCGCAGCATGCCACATCCAGATAATAATTCAATTTGATTTATTTATTGACACTCCCGAGATTTGGTGTTTGAGTGATCGTCGGAAGCGCCGCTCGCGGAGGAGAAACTGCGATGGCGAAGCCCGGAGCCGGTGCGCCGGCATGTTCAAAACCTTGGGAGGGTTTTATGAAGAAAACTGTACTGTCTGCTGCCATGGGCGCGCTTGCTCTCGGCGTTGCCTTCGCCACGCCGTCTCAAGCGGCCGATGTTTCCGCCTGCCTTATCACCAAGACCGACACCAATCCCTTTTTCGTAAAGATGAAGGAAGGTGCGACCGCCAAGGCTCAGGAACTCGGCGTCACGCTCAAGTCCTATGCCGGCAAGATCGACGGTGATTCCGAAAGCCAGGTTGCCGCAATCGAGACCTGCATAGCCGATGGCGCCAAGGGTATCCTGCTTACCGCGTCCGACACCAAGGGCATCGTGCCGAGCGTGCAGAAGGCGCGCGACGCCGGTCTTCTGGTCATTGCGCTCGACACGCCGCTCGAGCCGATCGATGCCGCCGACGCCACCTTCGCGACCGATAACCTGCTTGCCGGCAAGCTGATCGGCCAGTGGGCGGCCGCAACGCTCGGCGATGCCGCCAAGGATGCTCGCGTCGCCTTCCTCGATCTGACGCCGGCGCAGCCCTCCGTCGACGTTCTGCGCGATCAGGGCTTTATGATCGGCTTCGGCATCGACCCCAAGGATCCGAACAAGATCGGCGACGAGGACGATCCGCGCATCGTCGGCCATGATGTCACCAACGGCAACGAAGAGGGCGGGCGTACCGCGATGGAGAACCTTCTGCAGAAGGACCCGACCATCAATGTCGTCCATACGATTAACGAGCCGGCTGCCGCTGGTGCCTATGAGGCGCTGAAGGCGGTCGGTCGCGAGAGCGACGTGCTGATCGTTTCCGTCGATGGTGGTTGCCCGGGTGTCAAGAACGTCGCCGAAGGCGTCATCGGCGCGACGTCGCAACAGTACCCGCTGATGATGGCGGCGCTGGGGATCGAGGCGATCAAGAAGTTTGCAGATACCGGCGAGAAGCCGGCCCCGACCGAAGGAAAGAACTTCTTTGACACCGGCGTTGCGCTCGTCACCGACAAGCCGGCCTCTGGCGTCGAGTCGATCGACACCAAGGAAGGCATGGAGAAATGCTGGGGTTGATCGCCCCTCGATTTCGGATCGAAGCATCTCAGAGAGGGGCGGCTGCCAGCCGCCCTTCGCGTAAGCACCAAGTCTTTGACAAGCCGTAAGACCTGGGCAACTTTTGTGGGGCGGGATGGAGGAACTTGCAAAGCGTTTCCGCTTGCGTCCCGCTCCGGCTTCTTCGGTCATGCCATCGAGATCGGCAAAGTTCCGAACCTCGCCGCGATGACCGGGGGCCGCGCATCCTGAAGCAATGCGACCCCCTTTGGGAGTGGGGTTCACGGGAGGAATCTCCATGAGCGAGCCAAACACAGCCGCACAGCCATCCCAGGAATTCGAAAAGGTCCTGGTTAACAGTTCGACGGAGGTGGCGTCCTTCGATACGCACGACAAGACGCCGCTCCAGAAGCTCCAGCACTTTCTTCATTCCAGCCCGGCCGCCGTGCCGCTGATCGTGCTGGTCCTGTCGCTGGCGGCGTTCGGCGCCATTCTCGGAGGCAAGTTCTTCTCCGCCTTCTCGATGACGCTGATCCTCCAGCAAGTAGCGATCGTCGGTATCGTCGGGGCGGCCCAGACGCTCGTCGTGCTGACGGCGGGCATCGACCTCTCAGTCGGCGCCATCATGGTGCTCTCGTCCGTTATCATGGGGCAGTTCACCTTCCGCTACGGACTGCCGCCGACGCTGTCGGTTCTCTGTGGCCTCGGCGTTGGCGCACTCTGCGGCTACATCAACGGCATGCTCGTCGCGCGCATGAAGCTGCCGCCATTTATCGTCACGCTCGGCATGTGGCAGATCGTGCTCGCGTCCAACTTCCTCTACTCGGCCAACGAGACGATCCGTTCCCAGGATATCTCCGCCAACGCGCCGATCCTGCAGTTTTTCGGCCAGAACATTCGCATTGGCAATGCGGTTTTCACCTATGGCGTCATCGCCATGGTGCTTCTCGTCTCGCTGCTCTGGTACGTCCTCAATCGCACCGCCTGGGGCCGTTACGTCTATGCGGTCGGCGATGACCCGGAGGCGGCCAAGCTGGCCGGCGTCGACGTCAAGCGCATGCTCGTCACCGTCTACACGCTGTCGGGACTGATCTGCGCCCTTGCCGGCTGGACCCTCATTGGCCGCATCGGCTCAGTCTCGCCGACCGCAGGCCAGTTCGCCAACATCGAATCGATCACCGCTGTGGTGATCGGCGGCATCTCGCTCTTCGGCGGACGCGGCTCCATTCTCGGCATGCTCTTCGGCGCGCTGATCGTCGGCGTCTTCTCCCTTGGGCTTCGGCTGATGGGGACCGATCCGCAATGGACTTATCTGTTGATCGGCTTGCTGATCATCACCGCCGTTGCAATCGACCAGTGGATCAGAAAGGTAGCAGCGTGATGGCACAGGAACCCATTCTCACAGCCCGCGGTCTCGTCAAGCGCTACGGCCGAGTGACCGCTCTCGACCACGCCGATTTCGATCTCTACCCGGGTGAAATCCTGGCCGTGATCGGCGACAATGGCGCCGGCAAGTCCTCCATGATCAAAGCGATCTCCGGCGCAGTCACGCCGGACGAGGGCGAGATCCGCCTCGAAGGCAAGCCCGTCCATTTCCGCTCGCCGATGGACGCGCGGAATGCCGGCATCGAGACGGTCTACCAGAACCTTGCCCTGTCGCCGGCGCTCTCCATCGCCGACAACATGTTCCTCGGCCGCGAGATCCGCAAACCAGGAATCATGGGCAGTTGGTTCCGCTCGCTCGATCGGGCGGCGATGGAAAAACAGGCGCGCGCCAAGCTCTCCGAGCTTGGCCTGATGACCATTCAGAACATCAACCAGGCGGTGGAGACGCTTTCGGGTGGCCAACGCCAGGGCGTCGCCGTCGCCCGTGCGGCCGCCTTCGGGTCGAAGGTCGTCATCATGGACGAGCCGACCGCCGCACTCGGTGTCAAGGAAAGCCGGCGCGTGCTGGAACTGATCCTCGACGTGCGCCGCCGCGGCCTGCCGATCGTCCTGATCTCGCACAACATGCCGCATGTCTTCGAAGTCGCGGATCGAATCCACATCCACCGCCTCGGCCGCCGCCTCTGCGTCATCAATCCGAAGGACTACACCATGTCGGATGCGGTCGCCTTCATGACCGGCGCAAAGGCACCTCCGGGCGAGGCGATCGCCGCATGAACCTCCAGTCCTTGACGGACGAAATCCTGAAACGGGCGGCGGATGCCGGCCGTTTCATTGTCGCCATTGCCGGCCCGCCCGGGGCCGGCAAGTCGACGCTTTCGGAGGCCCTGGCCGCTTCGATTGCCGATGCGGGCGAATGCGTCGCGGTGCTTCCGATGGACGGCTTCCACATGGACAATGCCGTCCTCGATGAGAAGGGGCTCATCGCCCGCAAGGGATCGCCCGAGACCTTCGACGTGCGGGCGTTCGTTTCGACGCTTGCCGCCGTGCGCGCCAATGACGGTGAAGTGCTGGTTCCGGTCTTCGATCGGTCCCGCGAACTGGCGATCGCTTCGGCGAGGGTCATCGCGCCGCAGACGAGGATCATTCTCGTGGAGGGCAATTACCTGCTGCTCGACGAGGCACCCTGGAACGGACTCGCCGGCGCCTTCGATTATTCGATCTTCATCGACCCGGGTATCGACGTGCTCGAACGGCGATTGCTCGAACGCTGGTACGACCACGGCTATGGCGACGAGCCGGCCCGCGAGAAGGCCTTCGGCAACGATATACCGAATGCCCGCCGCGTCATCGGCAGCCGCCGGCCGGTCGATCTCGTGATACGGGATTTCTGAGAGATGCCATTGTCTTCGGCGGAGCAATGATGATATCGAGGCGCCGGTTTCACCACATGAGCGACCGCCTTTGAAGCGCATCGGCCGGCGCTCTACTGCATGTCTCCTTTAATCGACGTCGATTAATGGACAAAGACATGCAGCAATTCAAAGAGCCACAGCGACCTTTGCGCGTCTAATAAGACGCGCGGCGCTGTAGCGCCGCACGCGCCGAACGGGCGCGAGCATCGGGAGAACGCTGACATGCAAGAGCTCGTAATCAGACGCCCGGACGATTGGCATCTTCATCTTCGCGACGGAGGCATGCTGCGCGGTGTCATTGCCGACACGAGCCGCCATTTCGCGCGCGCCATCATCATGCCCAATCTGGTGCCGCCGGTGGTCACGTCCGCCGATGCGGCCGCCTATCGCGAGCGCATCCTCGCCGCCGTACCTGCAGGAGATCGCTTCCAGCCGCTGATGACACTTTACCTCACCGAGACCACCGATCCGAACGACGTGGAAGCGGGCTTCAAGAGCGGTCTCGTCAAGGCGGTGAAGCTCTATCCGGCTGGTGCGACGACCAATTCGTCGAGCGGCGTGCGGGACATCGAAAAGGCGATGCCGGTGCTGGAGCGCATGGCCGAGATCGGTGCACCGCTCTGCGTCCATGGCGAGGTGACGACGGCGGATGTCGATATCTTCGACCGCGAGGCCGTGTTCATCGAGAAGGTGCTCGATCCGCTTCGCCGCCGCCTGCCGGACCTGAGGATCACTATGGAACACGTGACGACGAAGGACGGCATCGACTATATCATGACGTCGAAGGCCAATCTCGCCGGCTCGATCACCACCCATCACCTGATCATCAACCGCAACGCCATTCTCGTCGGCGGCATCAAGCCGCACTACTACTGCCTGCCGGTCGCCAAGCGCGAAACGCACAGGCTGGCGCTGAGGGCGGCGGCGACTTCCGCCGACAAGCGCTTCTTCCTCGGCACGGATTCCGCTCCGCACGGCGATCCCATGAAGGAGTGCGCCTGTGGCTGTGCCGGCATCTACACCTCGATCAACACCTTGAGCTGTCTGGCGCATGTCTTCGAGGAAGAGGGCGCACTCGACCGGCTGGAGGCCTTCACGTCGCTGAACGGCCCCGCCTGGTACGGCCTGCCTGCCAACGAGGAGAAGATCACGCTGCGCAAGCAGGAGGAACGGCTTCGCTACCCCGCCAAGATCGAGACGGAAGCGGGTCCCATCACAGTCTTCGATCCGATGTTCCCGCTCCACTGGGCCGTCGTCTGATCGGTTTTTTAGGGGATGACATCCGGTCAGCCCCGGAAGGAGAGGTCATGTTTTCAAATGCGTTCACCGACAAGGCGGTGATGGCCGAACTGCTCGCGAAGATGCTCTGGGAAATCAGGGCCGTACACTTCCGCGCGGACGAGCCCTACAAGCTTGCCTCCGGCATGGCGAGCCCCGTCTATATCGACTGCCGCAAACTGATCTCCTATCCGCGCATCCGCTCGGCGGTCATGGATTTCGCCGCCGCGACGGTCCTCGGCGAGGCCGGCTTCGAGCAGTTCGACCTGGTTGCGGGCGGCGAAACCGCCGGCATTCCCTTTGCGGCGATGCTCGCCGAGCGTCTCGGGCTTCCGATGATCTACGTGCGCAAGGCGCCGAAGGGGCATGGCCGCAACGCCCAGATCGAGGGCCACATGCCGGAGGGCGCGCGCGTGCTCGTGATCGAGGACCTGACCACCGCGGGCGGTTCGATGTTCAAGTTCATCGATGCGATCCGGGCGGCCGGCGGTATCGTCGAGCATGGCGTTGCCCTCTTCTACTACGACATTTTCCCGGAAGCGCGTGCCAACATGAAGTCCAAGGGCGTCGACCTGCATTACATCGCCACCTGGCGCAACGTGCTTGCGGTCGCCCGTAAGCAGGTGCTCTTCGACGAGAAGACGCTGAACGAAGTCGAGGCCTTCCTCGATGCGCCGCTCGACTGGTCGGCCCGCAATGGCGGCGTCAGCGCGCTTGCGGCCAATTGAAAGCCGCGCCCGCTCAATCAATTTGAATACCCATAGGGAGGGACAGTCATGATCGTTTGCTGCGGAGAGGCCTTGATCGATATGCTGCCGCGCGAGACGCCGTCCGGGGAAAGCGCCTTTGCGCCCTATGCGGGCGGCGCGATTTTCAACACGGCCATCGCGCTCGGGCGCCTTGGCATTCCGACCGGCTTCTTCACCGGCCTTTCCGATGACATGTTCGGCGACATACTGCGCGAGACGCTGAAAGCTGCGAATGTCGACTTCAGCCCCTCTGCCACCCTGCCGCTGCACACGACCCTCGCCTTCGTTAGGCTTGTCGATGGTCATGCGAGCTATGCCTTCTTCGACGAGAACACCGCCGGACGGATGATCACCATCGATCATCTTCCGGCGCTCGGCGATACCTGCGAGGCGTTGCATTTCGGCGCGATCAGCCTCATCCCCGAACCCTGCGGCTCGACCTACGAAGCACTGATGCGGCGGGAGCACGAAAAGCGAGTGATCTCCTTCGACCCCAATATTCGCCCGGGCTTCATCACGGACCGGCAGGCCCATCTTGCTCGCATGAACCGCATGGCGGCGATGTCCGACATCGTCAAGTTCTCCGACGAGGATCTCGCCTGGTTCGGCATGGAGGGAAGCCACGACGCACTTGCGGCCGAATGGCTGGCGCGCGGCCCGAAGCTGGTGCTGATCACCAAGGGGGCGGAGGGCGCGGTCGGCTATACGCGCGATCATAAGGTCGAAGTCGCAGGAGAGCGGGTGAGCGTAGTCGACACGGTCGGTGCCGGCGACACTTTCGACGCCGGCGTGCTGGCCTCGCTGAAGCTCAACAATCGACTGACGAAGCAATCCGTGGCGAGCCTCGACGAGGCAGCCATTCGCGCCGCCCTGACGCTCGGCGCCAAGGCGGCGGCCGTCACGGTGTCGCGCGCCGGCGCAAATCCGCCCTGGCGGCACGAAATCGGACTTTGATTGCCGAACAGGAGAGCCAGACGAGGCGCCGATACCATCGGCGCCTCGAATCGTTTCCGATCAGCGCGCCGCCTGCAGGATTGCGGCAACGAGACCCGCGGTTGAAGAATCGTGGCCTTCGGCGCTCTCTTTGCCTTCGACCACCGGCAGCAGGCCGGTCGCGAGTTCCTTGCCGAGTTCGACACCCCACTGGTCGAAGGAGTTGATGTTGAAGAGCGCACCCTCGACGAAGACGCGATGTTCATAAAGCGCGATCAGTCGGCCGAGCGCGAAAGGATCGAGCTGGTCGTAGACGAAGGTGAGCGACGGCCGGTTACCGGTGAAGACGCGGTGCGGCGCGATCCGGTTGGCCTTGGCCTCGTCCATGCCTTTGGCGGTAAGCTGTGCCTTTGCTTCGGCAAGCGTGCGGCCCTTCATCAGCGCCTCCGATTGCGCCAGGCAGTTGGCGATCAGGAGTTCGTGCTGGTGGCGCAGTGTCTTTTCGTGCCCGTTCGCGGCGATCATGAATTCGGCGGGAATGATGTCCGTTCCCTGGTGGATAAGCTGGTAGAAGGCATGCTGCCCGTTGGTGCCCGGCTCTCCCCAGACGACCGGTCCGGTCGCGAATTCGACCGGCGTGCTGTCGAGCGTGACGGCCTTGCCGTTCGATTCCATATCGAGTTGCTGCAGATAGGCGGGGAAGCGCGAAAGGCGCTGGTCGTAAGGCAGGATCGCCCGTGACGGATAGCCAAGCACGGTGCGATGATAGAAACCGATGAGGCCAAGCAGCATCGGGATGTTCTCGCGAACCGGTGCGCCGCGGAAATGCTCGTCGATCGCATGGCCGCCGTCGAGGAATCGGCCGAAATCCTTCTTGCCGATCGCAATCATCAGCGGCAGGCCGATGGCCGACCAGATCGAATAGCGGCCGCCGACCCAGTCCCAGAAACCGAAGACGCGGGACGCATCGATGCCGAAGGCGGAGACCTTGTCGAGCGCCGTCGAAACGGCCGCGAAATGATTGCCGACGGCCGCTTCGCCGAGCTTGTCGGCAATGAAGGCGCGGGCGGTTGCCGCGTTGGTCATGGTTTCGATGGTCGTAAACGTCTTGGAAGCGACAATGAAGAGCGAGGTTTCGGGGTCGAGCAGCTTCAGCGTATCGGCAATATGGGCACCGTCGACATTGGACACGAAATGCAGCCGCGGGCCGTCATGGAAAGGGGCAAGAGCCAGCGTCGCCATTACAGGACCGAGGTCTGAGCCACCGATGCCGATATTGACGACGTCGGTGATCTCCCTGCCCGTGGCGCCCTTCAGGCTGCCGGATCGCACGTCCTCGGCAAAGCCGCCCATTGCTTCTAGCACGGCATTGACGTCGGGCATGACATCCTTGCCGCCGACGAGGACCGGTCGGTTTCCTCGGTTTCTGAGCGCCGTGTGCAGCACGGCGCGTTCCTCGGTGATATTGATGATATCGCCGCGGAACATGGCGTCGCGCTTTTCCTCGACCCCGGCTGCCTTCGCCAGCGCTTCGAGCCCTTCCAGGACCCGGTCGTTCACCGCACATTTCGAATAGTCGAAGAGGAGATCGTCTAGCCTCGTGCTGAAGCGGGAAAAGCGGTTCGGATCGGCCGCGAAGGCGGCGCGGATATCGGTTGCATCGGTCTCGCGTGCACTGGCTTTCAGGCTTTCGACAAGCGCTTTCATCGCAGGGCTCCTTGCATCGGAATTGGCTGCGATAGCTAGTCGGTTTAACCGCGGCAAATCAAGGGCGAGTGTGCGCTGCAGCGAAAAAAGGTCGCCTGCCGACGGCCTTCAACGCGATCGGTGCTCCGTTGGTTCTGGCTAACCGCGCAGGTCCTTGCGCAGGATCTTGCCGACATTCGATTTCGGCAGTTCGGGGCGGAACTCGACGAATTTCGGGCGCTTGTAATTGGTGAGGTTGTCGGAGCAGTGGCGCTTGACGTCCTCTTCCGTGAGGTCCTGGTCCTTGCGCACGACGAAGAGCTTGACGGCTTCGCCCGAATGCGGGTCGGCAACGCCGATGGCGGCGCATTCCAGAACGCCCGGATGAGTGGCCACGACCTCCTCGATCTCGTTGGGAAAGACGTTGAAGCCGGAAACGAGAATCATGTCCTTCTTGCGGTCGACGATCTTCACGAGCCCGGCGGCATTCATGAAACCGACATCGCCGGTGCGAAAGAAGCCGTCCGGCGAGATCGCCCTTGCAGTTTCGTCGGGGCGCTGCCAGTAGCCGGCCATCACCTGGGGACCGCGGATGCAGATTTCGCCGATCTCGCCGACCGGCAATGCCTGACCGTCGTCGCCGCGAATTTCCACTTCGGTGGAGGGAAGCGGCATTCCGATGGTGCCGGTAAACTCGTCCGTATCGAGCCGGTTGGCGGTGGCAACCGGTGAGGTTTCCGACAGCCCGTAGCCCTCATGGATCGGGCAGCCGGTCATCTGAAGCCAGCGTTCCGCTACGGGCCTCTGCACCGCCATGCCGCCGCCGAAGGTCAGGATGAGCGAGGAGAAGTCGAGCTTCTGGAACTCGGGATTGTTCATCAGCGCATTGAACAGCGTATTGAGACCTGGGAAGATGTTCGTCCGGTATTTGCCAAGTTCCTTGACGAAGGCCGGAATGTCGCGCGGATTGGGGATCAGGATGTTGTTGCCGCCGAGCGCCAATCCCATCAGCGAATTCACCGTCAGCGCGAAGATGTGATAGAGCGGCAGCGCGCACATGAAAGTCAGGCTTTCCGGTCGCGGCTTGCGCAGGAAGGCCGTGTTCAGCCAGATGTCCATCTGCGCCATGTTGGCGAGAAGATTGGCATGGGTGAGAGTGGCGCCCTTGGAAATGCCGGTCGTGCCGCCGGTATATTGCAGGAATGCGACGTCCCCGGACGTGACATTGGGGTTCCTGAGCGTGAGTGTCGCGCCTTTGGCAAGGACCGTCCTGAAGGAGAGATGCCCAGGAATCGACCAGGCGGGCACGAGCTTCTTCACCCGGCGCACGACAAGGTTGACCAGCAGGCCCTTCATGCCGAGCATATCCCCCATGCTGGCGACGACCACATGCTTGACCGCGGTGCGGGCGACCACCTGCTCGACCGTGTGAGCGAAGTTTTCCAGAACGAAAATCGCCTTGGCGCCGGCATCGACAAGCTGATGCTCGAGCTCGCGGGGCGTATAGAGCGGATTGACGTTCACCACCGTGTAGCCGGCCCGCAGGATACCGTAGACGATCACCGGATTCTGCAGAATGTTCGGCAGCATGACCGCGACCCTATCGCCCTTTGCGAGACCCAGCGACTGAAGCCAGGCACCGATCCTGCCGGAATGGGCGTTCAGATCGGCGAAGGTCAGGGATTTGCCCATGCAGGTGAAGGCAGGGCGCCAGGAATATTGCGCAACGGCGTGATCGAAGAATGCGCCGATGGACTGATAGTTAAGTGGCCCGATATGGCCGGGCACGCCCGGCGGATAGGAATTGAGCCAGATCTTTTCCCCGCTGGACCCTGCCTGCTGCATGCTAGCTTCCGCCATGCCCTCTCTCCCTCTGGTCGCCAACGAACGGCTGTGCTCACGGCGGAGAAAAACCCTCCAGATCTTCCTCTCCGACGAAGATGCTGCTTTTGCTGCGCATCTTCAAGCAGTATTCCCGCTTATATGACCTTGACGTAAACGTCAATAAACACAAATAGCGAAGGGACGTCATCCCGCCTAAATCTGCCTGTCATGTGCTTCCGCTACAGGAGGCGGAACGCGACGGAGCGCCGACAGTGAAGTGATCACGATGAAAGCGAATTGAATCGGCCTTCGATCAGCACGATGTATTGCAGGCATTCCTTAACCGAAACCGAGAAGCATACGACGTCTTGCCGGATGGCCGGCAGCGGAAGCGAATGAACGCCGCCGGTGGGAGATGGGCTGGCAAGGCCATGGGTTTGCTGTAATGTTGCTAAAAGACGGAGGAATGCAGGTGCAGTTGGGCAATCGCGAGCGAGACAATCCCCCGGCGGAGCCACGGCTCTTCGGGCAGCCGGCCCATTCACGCTCCGCCCTGGTCCTGCCAATCTCGGCGGCGCGCTGGCTGCTCGTGCTGGTGCTGCTCGCCGGCGTTTATTTCTTCCACGGCTTCGTGGTGCCGGTGCTTGCTGCCGTCGTCATCGGCTTTGCCAGCTGGCCGATCTACCGCCATCTGCTGCAGGCGGTAAACGGCAACCGCACGCTCGCCGCGACCATCGCCATCGTCCTGGTGGTCGCCTTCATCGTCGTGCCGATTTCGATCGCTGCGATCTATGCGGTGCAGGAGGTTCGCGACTGGCTCGTCTGGGCGGTGGCGACCAATGCGAACGGGGCACCGGTACCCGATTGGCTGGCAACCATACCCATGGCGGGCGACTGGCTCGGTGCGCAATGGGTGAAATATGTCGGCCATCCGGGGGCGCTCGGCGAGCTGGTGCAGCTCGTCAGCGGCTCGAATATCGGCAACATCTATCGCGGCGTGCTCGTCATCGGCGCCTCCGCCTTTCATGCCTTCCTGACACTGCTCTTCATGCTGATCACGCTGTTCTTCGTCTATCGTGACGGACAATCGTTTTCGCGGCAGCTCGACCGTCTCGGCGAACAGATCTTTCCGATGCGCTGGGAACGACTGTCTCGTGTGGTGCCACTCACCATCAGCTCCACCGTGACCGGCATGGGCATCATCGCGATCGGCGAAGGCATTGTTCTCGGCGTCGCCTATTGGCTGGCCGGCATGCCTTCGCCGGTGACGCTCGGCATCATTACCGGCATCATGGCCCTCGTCCCGGGCGGTGCGCCGCTGTGCTTCACGCTGGTGTCGGCCTATCTGATCGCCAGCGGATCACCCATCCACGGTGTCGCCCTGTTCGTGTGGGGCACGACGGAGCTCTTCATCGTCGACAAGACGCTGCGTCCGAGACTTGTCGGCGGCCCGATCAAGCTGCCCTTCCTGCCGACGTTCTTCGGCCTCGTCGGCGGCGTCAAGACCATGGGCTTCCTCGGCCTTTTCGTCGGCCCCGTCCTCATGGCACTGCTTGTCGCCATCTGGCGTGAGTGGATGCGCGAAGTGACGGCCGACGCGTCTAACCAGGCGGAGGAACCGGTAAAGCGGCTGGATCTCTCCGCCAAGTAAAGTCGGTGTGAGAGGTCGCCGACAGCGCCGTGCGTCTGGAACGCAGGTGTTGCAATGCCCCGCGGGCCCATATGGTCTTTTTCGCCAAGTTGTTTTAAGACTTGCTGCAATCGTAAAATTTGCACATTCGGTCTTGCGCGAAGATGAATGAGGTTTCCGAGGCGGGCGAAAAGCCGAGTGCCGATCGCCGCCCGATTGCGGCGCGCCAGAGCGGTTTCGCGCGATGGCTGACGGCCCTCCTTCTCAAGACACCCATCACGCCGAACCAGATTTCGGTCCTCAGCATCGCCTTTGCGGCAATCGGGGCTGCTGCCATCCTCTTTGCGCCGCGTTGGCCGCTGCTTTATCTGATCGCCGTCCTCTGCACGCAGTTGCGTCTTCTCTGCAATTTGCTCGACGGGATGGTGGCCGTCGAGGGCGGGCGCGGTTCCGCCGTCGGCGCGCTCTATAACGAGTTTCCGGACCGAGTCGCCGACAGCGTGCTCATCGTTGCGCTCGGCTATGCTGCAGAAGCGGGTTGGCTCGGCTGGGCGGGTGCGCTCGCGGCGGCGCTCACAGCCTATGTGCGCGTCTTCGGGGGCTCGCTCGGCCAGGCGCAGGATTTCCGCGGGCCCATGGCGAAACAGCACCGTATGGCGCTCATAAGTCTTGCCTGCGTGCTGGCGCTATTTGAAGCGGCATTGACGACCGAGCGCCTCGTGCTCTACGGCGCCGCCTGGATCATCCTCGTGGGGTCGTTTCTCACCTGCCTGACCCGCACTAGAGCCATCGTCTCGCGCATCCCTGGAGCAACCAGCCCGTGATCGAGACCCTGCTGATCGCCCTCACACGCTTTCTCGTCGGCGGTCAGGCGCGATGGACGGGCGCTGGGCCGGAACCGCGCCAGCGCATCTATTTCGCCAATCACGCCAGCCACCTGGATACGCTGCTCATCTGGTCGGCGCTGCCGCGACCGTTGCGTGCGTCCACGCATCCGATCGCCGCCGCTGACTATTGGGGCAGCGGCAACATCCGGCGCCACATTGCGCTTAAGGTGCTGAATGCCGTACTTGTGGAACGCTCCGCCAAGGGACCGCCGGGGGCGGCGTTGGCGCCTTTGCGCGGTGTCCTGTCGGAGGGAGGCTCTCTCATTCTCTTTCCCGAGGGCACCCGCGGCAGCGAGCGCCTTCCGGGCCCCTTCAAAAGCGGTCTCTATTGGCTGGCGCAGGATTTCCCGGATGCCGAGCTGATCCCGACCTATCTCGACAATCCCTCGCGCGCCTTTCCCAAGGGAGCTTTCTTGCCCGTTCCGATCAGTTGCACGGTTCGTTTCGGCGCGCCGCTCGCCCGCCGCCAGGGCGAAGAGAAGGATGAATTTCTAGAGCGCGCCCGGCAGGCCGTGAGCGCACTTGCGTCGGACGCGATCGCGTGAGGCCGCCATGTCTTTGATGGACAAGCTTTTCATCCTCTTCGGCGGTATTTGCGGGCTACTCGCCATAGCCTCGATGATCGGCTTGGCGCTGTCGCGCAGCACCACGTCCGAAACCGGCCGGGCGACCGTCGACAATCTCAATGCCCGCATCGGGGCTTGGTGGGTGATGGTCGCGATCTTCGCCGTGAGCTTCGGCCTCGGCCGGGGAGCGACCGTGCTTCTCTTCGCGCTTACGTCATTCTATACGCTGCGGGAGTTCGTATCGCTGACGCCGACGCGTGCGGCCGATCATCTGCCCCTGGTCGGCGCCTTCTACCTGCTGCTGCCGCTTCAGTACTGGCTGGTCTGGATCGACTGGTATGCGCTGTTCACGATCCTGATCCCGGTCTACGGTTTCCTGCTCCTTCCGAGCCTTGCGGCGTTGCGGGGCGATACCGGGCAATTTCTGCTGCGCGTCTCGCGCATTCAATGGGGGCTCATGCTGACGGTCTTTTGCATCAGCCACGCGCCCGCCCTGATCACGCTCGATATTGCCGGCTACGAGGGCCAGGAGTTCCTGTTGCTCTTCTTCCTGATCACCGTCGCGCAGTTCAGCGACGTGATGCAATATGTCTTCGGCAAGCTGATGGGGTGGACAAAAGTTGCGCCCGCGGTGAGCCCGTCAAAAACCGTAGAGGGCCTCGTCGGCGGCGGGCTCTCTGCCGTACTGGCGGGAGCCGGACTCTGGTGGATCACGCCTTTCACGCCGCTCGAGGCAGCGGCCATGGCGCTGGCGATTGTCGCCATGGGTTTCCTCGGCGGGCTGGCGCTCTCCGCCGTCAAACGCTCCATGGGTGTGAAGGATTGGGGCACGATGATCAGCGGTCATGGCGGGGTACTGGATCGCATGGATTCGCTGAGTTTCGCCGCACCCGTCTTCTTCCACCTGACGCGGTATTTCTATACATGACTCACTCGCTGGAGCAGCCAGTCCTGTGAGCCGTAACCTTGCGTCACGACCTATACGGCGATGTGCTTGAAAAGAATGGTGCCGCTTACGTGACTCGAACACGTGACCCCATCATTACGAATGATGTGCTCTACCGACTGAGCTAAAGCGGCCCATGAGGCGGTTCCGCAGATGGCCGCGGAACGGATGTGAGGCGCTGATAAACGCAAAGCGGCAAGAATTCAAGCCATCAGTTTCGAGAACCTGAAAATTCCTTGGAGGCGCGCCGCTCCCCTTGGGGCGAAAGCCCGAGGCGGGCGCGGGCGGCGTCGTATTCGCGCTTCAGCCGATCGACCATTTGGGCGACTGGACCGATCTCACGGACCGCTCCGATTCCCTGGCCGCAGCCCCAGATATCCTTCCACGCCTTGGCGCCGTCGGCGGCATTGCCGAAGTCCATCTTGGACGGGTCTGCCTCCGGCAGGTTGTCCGGGTCCATGCCCGCGGCGCGGATCGAGGCCTTGAGATAATTGCCGTGGATGCCGGTAAAATAGTTGGAATAGACGATGTCGGCGGCGGCGCTGTCGACGATCATCTGCTTGTAGGCGTCGCTGGCTCGGGCCTCTTCGGTGGCGATGAAGGGCGAGCCGATATAGGCCATGTCGGCGCCCATCGCCTCGGCAGCGAGGATTGCGCCGCCGGTGGCTATCGCGCCGGAGAGGAGCAGGGGCCCGTCGAACCAGGCGCGGATTTCCTGTACGAGTGCGAAGGGCGAGAGCGTGCCGGCATGGCCGCCGGCGCCGGCGGCGACCGCGATCAGTCCGTCGGCGCCCTTGCGGATCGCGGAGTTCGCATGGCGGTTGTTGATGACGTCATGCAGCACGATCCCGCCATAGGAATGGATCGCATCGTTCACCTCCGGCACCGCGCCGAGCGAGGAGATGACGACAGGCACCTTGTATTTGACGCAAAGCATCAGGTCGTGCTCGAGGCGGGCGTTCGACTTGTGGACGATCTGGTTCACGGCGAAAGGGGCGGCCGGACGGTCCGGGTTCTTGGCATCGTGCTCGGCGAGCGATTCGGTGATCTCGGCCAGCCAATCTTCGAGCTGCGCCTGCGGGCGCGCGTTCAGGGCCGGGAAGGCGCCGATGACGCCCGCCTTGCATTGGGCAATCGTCAGCTTCGGATGCGAGACGATGAAGAGCGGTGCTGCGACAACGGGCAGTCTCGTCGTTCCGGAAAGGATTGGCGGCAACGGCATCAGGCACCTCTATAAATTGACGTTCGCGTAAACGTCAAAACAGATAGCAGCAAGCGGCGTGCTTTGCTAGGCCCGAGCTCGACGGCAATCGTCTCCCCGAGCGTTATCGGTAGAAGGGAATATCCGCACGTGTCAGCTTTTTCCCGTGCGAGGCAGAGGAAGACGCAGCTGGACTTGCAGTTTGCGAAAGCAGCGGTTACCCAATCCTTAATGAAACCAATGGCGCCGGGAAAGAGACCGGTGATCGTTGGCCCGAGGTCGATGCGCAGAAGGAGCTGACGTGAGCGGACTTGAGACTGCCATCAGGAATGCGCTGGAGCGTTCGGACCGGAGCAATGCGGAGACCCGCGCGCGCATCTATCAGTCGGCACGCCAGGCGCTGGAAAACGGCCTGCAGAAGCAGCAGATCGAGGATCCGGAGTTCATCGCCAAACAGCGCCATCGGCTTGAAGCGATCATCCATGCAATCGAGACGGAGGAGCGTGCCGCCCTGAAGGCGCGCACGACGGCACCGCCCGTCGTCAGTTTTGGAGAAGGACGGCCGGGACAGGTGAAGGCAGGCGGCGGTGCCGCCGGCGTCGAGCCGCCGACGCGTCGCGAGCCGGCGTTCGAGGGTGCCCGGCCGGCTGCGCAGGCCGATGCGGGGCTGCAGGCGCTGCGAGCGGACCGGGACGGGCCCATGGTTTCCACGCGCCCGGCCGCCGAGGAGACGAGGCAGGCCGCCGGTGCCCACTCCACTCCCGCGGCGTCCGACCTCGGCGTCACGGACAAGCGTCCGCGCAAGCGCCGGCGCGGACGCTTGCTATCCTTTCTCATGGTTTTCACGACGCTCGCCGCCGCGGCAGGTGCCGCTGTCTGGTGGGTTCAGACAAACGACCTTCTGAGGCCGCCCGCCGATACCAATGTCGCCAACCCGCCTCCGAGCGTCGAGACGGAGGACTTCAGCGGTGCGGCCCTGCCGACGCTTGGCGAGCAGGAGGGTTTCTCTTCCGATTGGATCGAGATATTCACGGCTGCAGAAGCCGCAGCAGTCAGGCCGGCTGCGCGCGCCAGGGCCGAACCAGTGGACGACGGCGGCGGCGCCCGCGTCCGCCTCACTTCGATGACCGTGACGGAAGACGGCGATGTGGCCATCGAAATTCCGGCGGATGTTTTGTCCGAACTCTCGGGCAAATCGTCTACTCTGGCCCTGAGCGTCAAGGCGTTGCCCGGCAAGGCGACGGAATTCGCCGTCGAGTGCGATTTCTCCACTCTGGGCGCCTGTGGCCGCCATCGGTTCACCGTTCACGACGAAAGGCTGGACATGCTGTTCAAGGTGTCCTTCGACCGGAGCCTCGCGCCGAACAGCCCCGGAAGGCTGCTGATTAACAGCGACGTCAGCGGCGGCGGCAACAGCCTCGAGGTCTACGCGATCCGCGTGCTGCCCGGACAGTGACAGGTGACCGCAGTCTCGCTGATCGAGTTCGAACCAAGCGCTGCGCGTCTGATCGGAGCATTCTGCAGTCAGGTGGAATCACCTGACGTCGCACAAATGCGGCAAAAACAAGCGGGTAGAGCGGCAGCGCGAACGTATGTGAGCGCGCGCCGCTCTAGCGCATCGGCCCGAAAATCGTACCCGATTTTCGGAAAGCTCGATGCTCAGATTCAAAGAGTTACAGCGACCTTTGCGCGTCCGAAACGACGTGCGGCGCTGTAAAGCCGCGCGCGGCCGCGGCCCCTGCGCCGTGCCGTGTATCACTTCAGGAAGCCCGGGCCGAAACCGAGGACCTTGTCGTCCACATCGCCTATCGCGGCCTTGTCCTTGCCGTCGTAATCGAGCGCCGAGAGCATGTGGCGGATCAGGTTGATCCGCGCACGGCGCTTGTCGTTGCCGCGGATCACGGTCCAGGGCGCGTGGCCCGTATGGGTATCCTTCAGCATCCGGTCGCGCTTCTCCGTGTAGTCGTCCCATTTTTGCAGGGCGGCGATGTCCATCGGTGACAGCTTCCAGATCTTCAGCGGATCGTGCCGGCGATCGTGGAAACGCTTCAATTGCATCTCGCGGCCGATATTGAGCCAGAACTTGAAGAGATGGATGCCGTCCTCGGTGATCATCTTCTCGAAACGCGGGACCTGCTTCAGGAAATGCTCGTACTGCTCCGACGTGCAGAAACCCATGACCGGCTCCACGCCGGCACGGTTGTACCAGGAGCGGTCGAAGAGAACCATTTCGCCCGCCGTCGGGAGCGTCGCGACGTAGCGCTGGAAGTACCACTGCCCACGCTCGGTCTCCGTGGGCTTCGTCAACGCGACGATTCGCGCCGAGCGCGGGTTCATATAGGCCATCGTGGCGTGAATGGCGCCGCCCTTGCCGGCGGCGTCACGTCCCTCGAATACGGCCATCACGCGCTTGCCGGTCGCCTGCAGCCAGAACTGCACCTTGACGAGCTCGATTTGCAGCTTCTTCAGCGTCTCCTCGTATTCCTCCTCCTCGAGCTTCTTCCGATAGGGATAGTCGTCCGAGGCGAAGGCTTCATCGTCGATCCATTTCGGCAGTTCCGGATCGTCGATGTCGAAAATCCGGGTCTTGCCGCCGATCTGGAGCTCGACCGACCGGCTTCCCGGCTCGGCCGCGTTCGTTGCCTGTTCAAGTGACATTTGACGGTCTCCCGCTGCCATCGGATTTCGCCGAGGAGGCCACAATCACGTTGCGGATTCAAGCATGACGTGAAAATCATGTCATGAAACGCCGCTATCTCTCTGCCTTTACCGGCGAATCGTCGCAGTTCTGGGAGGCGGCAAACTGAGCGATGAGGGAATCGTGTTGGATAGCGCGAAGGAGCTCTGGCGGACCCTGCTGCCGAAGCTGAAGGCGGAACGCCCAATTCTCGGCCTTTCAGTGGTGCTGGCCCTGCTTGCGGCGCTTGCTGGCGTCCATGTCCTGGTCATTCTGCCGTTCTGGATTGTGTTCGTGGCGGTCATTCTCAACCGAAGCGAGCCGACGGAGCAGCCGTCGGCTCCTGCCGTGGCGGCTGCCGCCGAGGGCGGGAGCGATCCGCTGGTTCCGGTGTTGAACGCGCTCGATATGCCGGTGCTCGTCATCGCGGCGGACGAAACCGTCCTCTTCCAGAACAATGCCGCCGAGAAGACCTTTGGCAGGATCCCTCCCGATAGCTATCTTGCCGCCCGCGTGCGCTCCCCCGACATCCTAGACATGGTGCGCGAGACCATCGCCACGGGCCAGGTCAATCAGATCGAGCATGCGGAGCGGCTGCCCTCGGACGCCGTTTATGTCGTGCGGGTAGCGCCCGCCGATATCGGCGGTGGCGATTTCGGCCGGCGCGTTTTCCTGCTCACTTACCGCGATATCTCCCAGGCCCGGCGCATCGATCGGATGCGGTCGGACTTCGTTGCAAATGCCAGCCACGAGCTGCGAACGCCGCTCGCATCCCTGCGCGGCTTCATCGAAACGCTGCAGGGGCCGGCCCGCAACGACCTGAAGGCACAGGAGAAATTTTTCGGTATCATGCATGAGCAGGTCACGCGAATGAGCCGCCTCGTCGACGATCTCCTGTCCCTGTCGCGGCTCGAACTGAGGTCGCATATTGCACCGGACGAACCCGTCGACCTCGTTCCACTGCTCGGCCATGTCCGTGACGGCTTGGCGCCACTGGCCCGCGATCTCGATGTGACGATTTCGCTCGAGGCGCCCGAGACCCCGGTCGTCGTCAAGGGCGATCGCGACGAACTGATCGAGGTCTTCGAAAACCTGATCGAGAACGCCTGCAAGTACGGGCAGGAGGGCCAGAAGGTCGACGTGCGCCTGACCGGGGGCGGGGATGGGCAGGCGGAGGTGGTGGTCACGGACTACGGACCGGGCATCCCAGCCGAGCATGTGCCGCGCATTACCGAGCGCTTTTATCGGGTTAACGTGGAGGCGAGTCGTTCGAAGAAAGGGACCGGGCTTGGCCTGGCGATCGTCAAACACATTCTTACCCGTCATCGAGCCCGCCTGCTCATTCATTCCGAGATTGGCAAAGGCACGGTCTTTACGGTCCGCTTCTGACACAAAAATCCGGCGGGAAGCGGAGATATCTATAATTGCAAAGTATTTTCAATAACTTGGCCTGTCACAAATGTTTCACGAAATTGACATAAAAGATGTGGCCATCGGCAGCTAACTAGGGGCCGCCGACGACACGGCGAGAAGAGCGCTGGGAACTGAAGGCGCACCAACACGAGCCCACTCCGGGAGAACATCTATGAAAACTCTTAAATTCACTGTGGCGGCGCTGGCTGCCTCCGCCGTCTTCGCGGGCGTAGCAGCGGCTCGCGACCAGATCCAGATCGCTGGCTCCTCCACCGTTCTTCCCTACGCTTCCATCGTGGCCGAAGCCTTCGGCGAAAACACCGACTTCCCGACCCCGGTCGTCGAGTCCGGTGGTTCGGGCGCGGGCCGCAAGAAGCTCTGTGAAGGCGTGGGCGAAAACACCATCGACATCGCGAATTCCTCCTCGCGCATCAAGCAGTCGGACATCGACAACTGCGCTGCTAACGGCGTGAAGGAAATCCAGGAAGTCCGCATCGGCTACGACGGCATCGTCTTTGCCTCGGACATCAATGGTCCGGAATATGCCTTCACCCCGGCCGATTGGCACTCCGCTCTGGCCGCCAAGGTCGTGAAGGACGGTCAGCTCGTCGACAACCCGTACAAGGCCTGGAACGAAATCCGCGCCGAGCTGCCGGCTCAGCCGATCCTCGCGTTCATCCCGGGCACGAAGCACGGCACCCGCGAAGTCTTCGACGAGAAGGTCATCGTCGCAGGTTGCGAGGAGAACGGCACGCTCGAAGCGCTGAAGGCGGCCAACAGCGGCGACGAGAAGGCAGCTGAAAAGGGCTGCATGGCTCTGCGCACCGATGGCGTTTCGGTCGACATCGACGGCGACTACACCGAGACGCTCGCTCGCGTCGACGCCAACAAGAACGGCATCGGCGTTTTCGGTTTGTCCTTCTACCAGAACAACACCGACAAGCTGCGTGTCGCCACCATGGGCGGCGTGACGCCGTCCGTAGAGACGATCGCTTCCGGCGAGTATCCGGTTTCCCGTCCGCTGTACTTCTACGTGAAGAACGCTCACCTGGACGTCATCCCGGGCCTGCAGGAATATGTCGAGTTCTTCGTATCGGACGAAATGGCTGGTCCGGAGGGCCCGCTGTCTGCCTACGGCCTGGTCTCCGATCCGGAACTTGCCAAGACGCAGGAAGCAGTCAAGGCGCGCACGCCGATGGGCCCGCTGAACTAAAACTTGAAAATGCCTGGCGGCGCAATGATTGCGTCGCCAGTCTTCAACCTTGTCAAAGGATGCGGGCAGGATGAGTGTGAGCATCATTATCCTTGTCGTGCTGGCGCTTTCAGCACTCGGCTATTTCCTCGGCAGGCGGCGCGCCCTGTCTCTTGCGGCCGAGAGCGGCAGAAAACTTCACTCCCTTCCCGGCTATTACGGTCAGACCGTCGCCCTGTTCGTCGCGGTTCCGGCCTTTCTGCTCATGATCGCCTGGCTGTTCGTCCAGCCAATGGTTATCGACGCACGCGTCGACGGCATGATCCCGGACAGTGTCATCCCCGAAGGTGGCGCGCGAAGCCTGGTCATTTCGGACGTGCGCCGCATCGCCGGCGGTCTTGATGCGGTGCTGGCCAGGAACTCTCTGGATGAAGGCGCGCTCACCGATGGCAGAGTCGACTTCTCCACCGTCCGCGGCCGCCTCGCCGAAGTCGGCATTGCGCTCGGGAACGACGTGCCGACCGAAGTCTTCGAAGCTGCAAAAGCTTATCGCCAAGGCGCCAAGATCGGCACGTTGGCCATGACTCTCGCTGTCCTCGTCCTCTCCGTCGGGCTTGGAGCTTGGTCCTTCACGCGCATCCGCCCCGACATGCGCGCCCGCAATATCAGCGAGGCATTTATCAAATCCCTGTTGATCGGATCCTCGACGATCGCCATCCTGACCACCGTAGGCATCGTCGCGTCGCTGGTCTTCGAGAGCATCAACTTCTTCCGGATGTATCCGGCATCCGAGTTCTTCTTCTCCACCGTTTGGAACCCGCAGTTTCGCGGCGGTTCGGAGCTTGGCATCCTGCCGCTGCTCTGGGGCACGCTCTACGTATCGTTTGTGGCCCTCCTCGTGGCCGTCCCGATCGGTCTTTTGATTGCAATCTACCTTTCCGAATATGCGAGCAAGTCGCTGCGGAGCGTTGCCAAGCCGGCGATCGAGGTTCTCGCCGGCATTCCGACGATCGTCTATGGTCTCTTCGCCCTGATCACCGTCGGTCCTTTCCTGCGCGACTGGTTTGCCCAGCCGCTTGGCCTCGGCAACTCGTCCTCTTCGGTGCTGACTGCCGGTCTCGTGATGGGCATCATGATCATCCCATTCGTCAGTTCGCTTTCCGACGACATCATGAACGCGGTGCCGCAATCGCTGCGCGACGGGTCCTATGGCCTTGGCGCGACGCAATCCGAGACGATCAAGAAGGTGATCCTGCCGGCAGCCCTGCCGGGCATTGTCGGCGCCATCCTGCTGGCGGCAAGCCGCGCGATCGGCGAGACGATGATCGTGGTCCTTGGCGCGGGCGCGGCCGCGAAACTTGATCTCAATCCCTTCGAGGCGATGACGACCGTGACGGTCAAGATTGTCAGCCAGCTGACCGGCGACACCGAATTCGCAAGTCCCGAGACGCTGGTCGCTTTCGCCCTCGGTCTCACCCTCTTTGTCTTCACGCTCGGGCTGAACGTGCTGGCCCTCTACATCGTTCGCAAATACCGGGAGCAGTACGAATGATCGACATATCCGTGCCAGCCGATCGCGAAACAGTCTCGCCGTCGAAATCTATCCTGACCGTAGATGCGCGGACCCGCCAACGCCATGCGGCGGAAGCCCGGTTTCGCCTGATGGGCAAGATCGCTGTGGCCATCAGTGTGCTCGCCCTGGTCGGCCTTTTGACGTCCATTCTCTCCAACGGGCTGTCATCCTTCCGGCAGACCTACATAACACTGAACGTCTACCTCGATCCGGCCAAGCTGGACAAGCAGGGCAATCGCGCTCCCGAGGCTATCGCAAAGGTCACCACTTTTTCTTACGCGCCCCTGATACAGAAGGCGCTGACCGATGCCATGGCTGCAAAGGGCATTGCCATCGAGGGATTGAACGCCAAAAGCGCGTTCGAGCTGATTTCCAAGGAAGCCCCGGCCCACCTGCGCCGTTACGTGATTTCCGATCCGTCGGTCATCGGCGAAACGGTTTCCTTCGACCTCCTCGCCTCTGGTCGTATCGACGGGTACTACAAGGACCGCGTGACGATGGAGAGCGCTGAGCTCGACCGCAACATCTCCCCGGAGCAACTGATGCTTGCGGACGCGTTGAGGCAAGCCGGGATTCTGACGACAAAATTCAACTGGGATTTCTTCACGGCACCTGACTCGTCCGACACCCGTCCGGAAGCGTCCGGTCTGGGCGTCGCCATTCTCGGCTCGGCTTACATGATGCTGATCGTGCTGGTATTGTCGCTGCCACTCGGCGTGGCCGCTTCGATTTATCTCGAGGAATTTGCACCGCAGAACCGCTTTACCGACCTCATCGAGGTCAATATCGCGAACCTCGCAGCCGTCCCCTCGATCGTATTCGGTATCCTGGGTCTGGCCGTGTTCATCAACTTTGTGGGGCTGCCTCAATCGGCTCCGATCGTTGGCGGGCTCGTCTTGACCCTGATGACCCTGCCGACGATCATCATCGCCACCCGCGCCGCGCTGAAGGCCGTGCCGCCCTCGATCCGCGACGCGGCACTCGGCGTCGGCGCATCGAAGATGCAGTCGATATTCCACCACGTGCTGCCGCTCGCCATGCCGGGAATCCTGACCGGTACCATTATCGGTCTCGCCCAGGCCCTCGGCGAAACGGCACCGCTGCTGCTGATCGGCATGGTCGCCTTCGTTCGCGAATATCCCGCTGGACCGCCGGAAGGCTTTTTTGACCCGGCTTCCGCCTTGCCGGTTCAGGTTTATAACTGGACACAGCGCGGTGACCCCGCCTTCGTGGAGCGTGCTTCGGGTGCAATCATCGTGCTGCTGGTATTCCTGGTCGCAATGAATTTGATTGCAATCATTCTTCGCCGCCGCTTCGAGCGCCGTTGGTAGAAAAGGAGCGCAATGATGAACAATATGTCCGCTACGACAACGACGATGACGATGAAGGCCGCCGCCATGAACCAATCGAAAGTTTCCGCCCGCGGTGTGCAGGTCTATTATGGCGACAAACACGCCATCAAGGATGTCGCCATCGAGATCCATCCCCGCTCCGTAACCGCCTTCATCGGCCCGTCCGGTTGCGGCAAGTCGACGTTCCTGCGCTGTATCAATCGTATGAATGACACGATCAGCAGTTGCCGGGTCGAAGGCCATATCGCAATCGACGGGGAAGATATCTACGATCCGAAGGTGGATCCGGTGCAACTGCGTGCCAAGGTCGGCATGGTGTTCCAGAAGCCGAACCCGTTCCCGAAGTCGATCTATGAAAACGTCGCCTACGGTCCGCGCATCCATGGCCTCGCTTCGAGAAAATCCGAACTCGACGACATCGTCGCATCCGCCCTTCAAAAGGCCGGCCTCTGGAACGAAGTGAAGGATCGCCTGGATGCGCCGGGCACCGGCCTCTCCGGCGGCCAGCAGCAGCGCCTCTGCATCGCCCGGGCCGTTGCCGTCAGCCCGGAAGTCATCCTCATGGACGAGCCTTGCTCGGCGCTCGACCCGATCGCGACCGCCAAGGTCGAGGAACTGATCCACGAGCTTCGCGAGAACTTCACCATCGTTATCGTAACCCATTCGATGCAGCAGGCAGCCCGCGTGTCGCAGCGCACGGCGATGTTCCACCTCGGCAACCTGGTCGAAGTGGACGATACGGATAAGATCTTCACCAATCCGGACGACCAGCGCACGCAGGACTACATCATGGGCCGGTTCGGCTAGCGAACCCGACTCCACCGACGATCAATCGAGCGCGTCCCGAGGAATATAAGATGACCCATCCACACATAATGTCCGCCTTCGACGACGAGTTGAAGTATCTCACGCGCCGCATCTCCGAGATGGGAGGGCTCGCCGAGCAAATGGTGGCCGACTCCGTCCGGGCCCTGGTCAATTCCGACCTGGCGCTCGCCCAGAAAGTCATCTCGGACGACGCCCTCCTCGACGAGGCCGAACGCCAGATCGGCGAGAAGGCGATCGTCACCATCGCCAAGCGCCAGCCCATGGCATCGGACCTGCGCGAAATCATGGGATCGATCCGTATAGCGGCCGACCTGGAGCGCGTCGGCGACCTCGGCAAGAACACCGCGAAACGCGTGATTGCGGTTGCCGGCTCTGGAATCCCGCGCAAGCTCGCGCGCGGCCTCGAGCATTTGGCCGAACTCGCTTTGGTCCAGCTCAAGGAAGTGCTTGACGTCTTTGCCTCGCGCTCGCCGGAGAAGGCCAACAGCATTCGCCAGCGCGACGAGGAGATCGACGCGATCTACACGTCGCTCTTCCGCGAATTGCTCACCTACATGATGGAGGATCCGCGCAACATAACACCCTGCACGCATCTTCTTTTCTGCGCCAAAAACATCGAGCGGATCGGCGACCATGCGACCAACATCGCCGAGACGATCTATTACATGGCGACAGGCGCCCAGCCGGAAGGCGAGCGGCCGAAGGATGATACGACAGCAACGATGGGGTCGGTGACGGACTGACACCGAAAGGGGAGAGGGGCGCCTTCCAACTGATGGACCGAGGCAAGGAGTTGTAGCTTAGATGTTGCCGAAGATAGCTGTTGTCGAAGACGAGGAGGCGCTGAGCGTGCTGCTGCGCTACAACCTCGAAGCCGAGGGCTTCGAGGTCGATACTATTCTTCGCGGCGACGAGGCTGAAATCCGCCTGCAGGAACGTCTGCCCGACCTCTTGATCCTCGACTGGATGTTGCCCGGCGTTTCCGGCATCGAGCTTTGCCGCAGACTTCGACAAAGACCGGAAACGGAGCGGTTGCCGATCATCATGCTGACGGCGCGCGGCGAGGAAAGCGAGCGCGTGCGAGGGCTCGCGACCGGCGCCGACGACTATGTCGTCAAGCCGTTTTCGACTCCGGAACTGATGGCGCGGGTCAAGGCGATGTTGAGGCGCGCCAAACCGGAGGTCCTGTCGACGGTGCTCCGCTGCGGCGACATCGAACTCGACCGCGAGACGCATCGCGTCCATCGCCGCAGCCGTGAGGTTCGGCTCGGGCCGACGGAGTTCCGGCTGCTGGAGTTTCTGATGTCTTCGCCGGGACGCGTCTTTTCCCGCTCGCAACTGCTTGACGGTGTCTGGGGCCACGACATCTACGTGGACGAACGCACGGTCGATGTCCATGTCGGCCGCCTGCGCAAGGCGCTGAACCTCTCCAACATGCCCGACGTGATCAGGACGGTGCGCGGCGCCGGCTACTCGCTCGAGGGGTAAGTTCGAAAATCAATGCTGTTTCCAACAAAAAAGGGCCCATGGGCCCTTTTGCGTTGTTGCGCGATCGAGATCGAACGTCAGCGGATGCGCCGGCGTTCCGCCGAAGGCTGGTAGGCAAGCCGCGCATGATAGTTGCAATAGGGCGAGGATTCCGGCGAGTCGTTGCCGCAGAAGTGAAACTCCTCCTTTAGCGGATCGCCGATCGGCCACTTGCAAGTCCGTTCGGTGAGCTGCGTCAGCTCCAGGCGGCGCGACATCGGCAGGACGATGTTGGCATCGGGTGCGAATTCCTGTTCGGCGACTAGGTCGACCGCCACCTCTTCCTTGAGGACGGTCGCACCGGCAGGGCGGGCGACGGTGCGGGTGACGGCCCGAGCGGCGTAATTCGGTGCACGCGGCGCCGAGGTCGCTCGCTTGGGGCGCGCGGGGGTCGTGGTCCCGCCCGCCTTTGCGCGGCCCGGCAGGCTCAACCGGTGTACCTTGCCGATGACGGCATTGCGACTGACGCCGCCCAGTTGAGCCGCGATCTGGCTGGCGCTCAGGCCCTCGGACCACAGCTTCTTCAGTTTCTCCACCCGCTCGTCAGTCCAGTTCATATCTGCACTCCCCGTTCTCGGCGCTGGGATGGGCAGAATCCATCACCGTCCTCCAGAAAACCCCTGGAGTCACAACGCGATAACTATTTTGGTGACTAGGTCCGCCGCATGCGTCTAGTAATTAAATCTTAACCTACCGGCAGGGTGACTCTGTGGCAAGAGTCGCCGGAATCGCGCCGAATCGATTTCGCGGTTTTCCCCAACTTGCTGGCTCATAGTTGCATTTTTGCAAGCCCCGCGACGCGATTTTTTTGCGACGCGGAATCCGAGTTCGCAAGGTGGCCGCAGCCCTTGGTTTTCTTGACATTGCGCTGCGAAATGGGAATAGTGCCTCCGGCCGCCGAAAGGCGGCATTTTGATTTTTTCGGGCCGGATATCGAACGGTCCGCCTGCGATGCTGAGGAAGGAGAAGCCCGGATGGCCGCAACGCCGCCGCTCTATGATACCTATTTGCGTGCGCCGTTGCGTTTCGAGCGGGGCGAGGGCGTCTGGCTGATCGCGGAAGACGGTACCCGCTATCTCGACTTCGCCGCCGGCGTCGCCGTGAACTCGCTCGGGCATGCCCATCCGCATCTGATCGATGCGCTGAAGGCGCAGGCGGAGAAACTCTGGCACGTCTCCAATCTCTATGATGTTCCCGGGCAGGAGAGCCTTGCGCGGCGCTTGACGGCGGTCACCTTTGCCGACCGGGTGTTTTTCACCAATTCGGGCGCCGAGGCGCTGGAATGCGCGATCAAGACGGCGCGCCGCTATCACTTTGCCAAGGGCCATCCGGAGCGGTTCCACGTCATCACCTTCGAAGGCGCATTCCACGGCCGTACCATCGCCACGATCGCCGCCGGGGGGCAGCAGAAATACATTGAAGGCTTCGGACCCAAGGCGCCCGGTTTCTATCAGGTGCCGTTCGGCGATATCGCCGCCGTAAAGAGCGCGATCAACGACGAGACCGCGGCTATCCTGATCGAACCGATCCAGGGTGAGGGTGGGGTGCGCCTGGCCCCGAAGGAGTTCCTGCAGGAATTGCGCGCGCTCTGCGATGAATTCGGGCTGCTGCTGATCCTTGATGAAGTACAGTGCGGCGTGGGCCGCACCGGCAGGCTCTTTGCCCACGAGTGGGCAGGTATCCGGCCCGACATCATGGCCGTCGCCAAGGGCATTGGCGGTGGTTTTCCGCTCGGCGCGTGCCTGGCGACGGAGGCGGCCGCCGCAGGCATGGTGGCCGGGACGCACGGCTCGACCTACGGCGGCAATCCACTGGCAATGGCCGTCGGTAATGCGGTCCTCGACGTCGTCCTCGCCGAGGGGTTCCTTGACAATGTGCGTGACGTCGCGCTCGTGTTCCGCCAGGGGCTCGCTTCGCTCAAGGACCGTTTCCCCGATATTATCGAAGAGCTCCGCGGCGACGGGCTGATGCTTGGCATCAAGGCGAAAGTGCCCTCACCCGACCTTTTGAAAGCGATCCGGGCCGAAAAGCTGCTCGTTGTTCCGGCAGGCGAGAACGTGCTGCGCCTCCTGCCGCCGCTGATCGTCACCGCGGCTGAAGCGAGGGAAGGGCTCGCGCGGCTCGAGCGCGCCGCAGAGGCTGTGAGGGCCGCGGGCGGCACAGCTGCCGCCTAACTGCGGCGAGGCGCCTCCGCGGTGCCGATGCCCTAAGATCCACGGAACTATCACAGGAAATACAGCAATATGACCGCCACCAGACATTTTCTCGATCTTTCGGCCATGACGTCCGTCGACCTCAGGACGATCATCGACGACGCCCGGATGCGCAAGTCGGCGACAAAGGCCGGAACGGCCGACAAGCCGCTTGCCGGCAAGATGCTGGCGATGATTTTCGAGAAACCGTCCACCCGTACGCGCGTCTCCTTCGATGTCGGGATGCGGCAGCTCGGTGGCGAGACGCTGTTTCTTTCTGGCACCGAAATGCAGCTCGGTCGGGCCGAAACCATCGGCGACACGGCGAAGGTCCTCTCGCGCTACGTCGACGCGATCATGATTCGCACCACTGACCACCGCCGGCTCCTTGAATTGGCCGAGCACGCGACCGTGCCGGTCATCAATGGCCTTACGGACGACACGCATCCCTGCCAGATCATGGCGGACATCATGACCTTCGAGGAACACCGCGGGCCTGTCGGGGCGAAAACGATCGCTTGGACGGGCGACGGCAATAACGTGTTGCACTCTCTGATCGAGGGATCGGCGCGCTTCGGCTATCGGATGAACATGGCGGTCCCGTTCGGCTCCGAGCCGCAGGACAAGTTCCTCAACTGGGCTCGGAACAACGGCGGAGAGATTCTGCTGTGTCATGAACCGGAGCAGGCCGTCGCCGGCGCCGACTGCGTCGTCACCGACACGTGGATCTCGATGAACCAGGAGCACCGCGCCCGCGGCCACAACGTTTTCCAGCCCTATCAGGTCAACGAGGCTTTGATGAAGCACGCGGCACCCGATGCCTTGTTCATGCATTGTCTGCCGGCGCATCGCGGCGAGGAGGTCACGGATGAGGTGATCGACGGGCCGCAATCGGTTGTCTTCGACGAGGCGGAAAACCGGCTTCACGCGCAAAAGTCGATCCTCGCCTGGTGTCTCGGCGTCGTTTGAAGGGGCCTTCGCTGGTCGAAGTGAAGCGGTCGGCGGAGGCTTGAATCCGGCCCGGATCGACACAATCTAGGCGAAATGGAGGGTGGCTCCGGCATGAGTGCTGCGAGTGCCGCCCATAAAACCAGCGTCCGGACGAGCGAGGCTGCTTCTGCAGTGGCGCCGTCGGCGGGCCGTGAATTCTGGACAAATCCGTTCACAACGGGATCAAATGGGATAACGGGCAGGTTGCACGAGGGCATTCGATGCCCGGCGACCAGCGCCTGCGAGACAAGGAGCAAGCGATGACGGAGATAGCACCGGGGCTGGGCGAGTTCGATTTCGCCGGTGACGATCATGTCGTGCCCTTTCATGTCGAGGATCTCGACGTCCGCGGCCGCGCCGTTCAGCTTGGTCCGATGCTCGACGCGATCCTCGAGCGGCACAACTATCCGCTTCCGGTTGCCCGGCTGCTCGCGGAGACGGTGGTGCTGACGGTTTTGCTCGGCACCTCGCTGAAATTCGAAGGCAAGCTCGTCGTGCAGACGCAGAGCGATGGCCCGGTCGACCTCGTCGTTGCCGATTTTTCGACGCCCGACCGGGTGCGTGCCTATGCGCGCTTTGACGAGGAGGCGCTTGCGGCAGCCGAGAAGGGCGGCCGTACTCAGCCGCACGAGCTCCTGGGCAAGGGCATCCTGGCCTTCACCATCGATCAGGGCGCCCACACGCAGCGCTACCAGGGCATCGTCGCGCTTGATGGTGCGACGCTCGAGGAGATCGCTGGCGTTTATTTCCGCCAATCGGAGCAGATCCCGACCAAGGTGCGCCTCGGCGTTGCCGAGCTACTCGACCGCGACGAAAACGGCAAGCCGCGGCACCGCTGGCGCGCCGGCGGCATGGTGGCTCAGTTCCTGCCCGAGGCTCCGGAGCGGATGCGCCAGCCGGACCTGCACGGCGGTGACGGCGACGATGGCAGCAGCAACGGCCTCTTTGAGGAGGATGATCTCTGGACAGAAGCCAAGGTAATGGTCGAGACGATCGACACCGACGAACTCACCGACCCGACGGTCGGCACCGAACGCTTACTCTACCGGCTGTTCCATGAGCGCGGCGTCCGCGTCTATCAGCCCCAGGCTGTCTACGATCGATGCAGTTGCTCGCGCGATAAGATCCGCAACGTGTTGGAGGGGCTCAGTCAGGAGGACATTGAGAGCAGCATCGAGGACGGGCTGATCAAGGTGACCTGCGAATTCTGCTCCACCACCTATCGCTTCGAGGCGACCGAGGTGCACTCGCGGTAGCAGACGGACGGGGCGCCTGTGCGCCCCGCTCCAGCTCTCGAATGGGGGAGTAAGGGGCAGGACCACAGCGCCGCGCGTCTTTTCAGGCGCGCTGATGTCGCTGTAATTCATTGGATCTGCGCATCGAGCTCTCCGAAAATCGGGCCGATGCGCTAGTTCAGTGTGCGAACCTGCCCGGGGGTGTCCAGCGAGAAGGCGGGGATCGCGACGTTGAAGGTCTCTCCGTCCTCCGCCTCCATGCTGTAGTGGCCGAACATGACGCCAGAAGGCGTGTCCAGCGGACAGCCGGAGGAATATTCGTAGGTATCGCCGGGATTGAGCAGCGGCTGTTCGCCGATAACGCCGGATCCGCTGACCTCGTCGACCTGCCCGTTCTCGTCGGTAATATGCCAGTAGCGGGTCACCAGCCGAACGGCGATTTCGGAATGGTTCGATATGACGATGCGGTAACCCCAAACATAACGGCTGTCGTCGGGATCAGACTGCTCTTCCAGATAGTACGGCTCTACCGTGACTTCTATGTCGCGAGTGAGTGCGCGATACATGTTTCGACATCCTGTTCCAATTCCGTGCGGATATCCTATAGCAATAAGGTTTCGTGAAGAATAACGGCAATATCGCCCGAGTCGTACACAATTTTCACTTGAAGGACTGAGACATGCTCGACGGGGCTGTGCGCAGGCGGCTCGAGCCAATACTGGATCGGATCGGAATGGCGCTTGCAAACCATGGCGTCGGGGCCGATACGGTGACCATTGCCGGTTTTCTGCTCGGTCTTCTGGCCGCCGTCCTGATCGCCTTTGAATTCTATTTCTCCGGCGCAGCCTTGATCCTGTTCAGCCGGCTATGTGATGGCCTCGACGGTGCCGTCGCCCGCGCCAGCCGCAAGACGGATCTCGGGGGCTTTCTCGACATCGTCCTCGACTTCGCCTTCTACGGCGCGATCCCGCTCGCTTTCGTCATTGCCGACTCGGCCGCCAACGGCCTCGCCGGCGGCTTCCTGCTGTTTTCCTTCTATCTCAACGGCGCCACCTTTCTCGCATTCGCCGTCATGGCGGAAAAGCGGGCGATGACGACCGAGGTAAGAGGCGCGAAATCGCTCTATTTCACCACGGGGATCGCCGAGGCGACGGAGACGATCGCCTTTTTTCTCGCCTGCTGTCTTTTCCCTTCCTGGTTTCCAACTCTTGCCGCGTTCTTCGCCGCTGTCTGTCTTTACACCGCTTTGTCCCGGATCGTGCTGGCGCGTCTCGCTTTCCAGGACAAACAATGAAAAGCCGCCCGCGCGTGACGCAGGCGGCCAAAGCTCCTTCGGGTTCAGGCTGAGCGGATCAGGCTTTGACGCCCTTCAGCGCCTGCGCAAAATCCTCGATGAGGTCGTCGCCGTCCTCGATGCCCGCCGAAAGGCGGACGGTGCCGGCGGAAATGCCGAGTTCGGCCCGGGCTTCATCGGAGAGGTTCTTGTGGGTCGTCGTTGCCGGATGCGTGATCAGGCTCTTGGCGTCGCCGAGATTGTTGGAAATCCTTATGATCTCGAGCGCGTTCTGCAGCGCGAAGGCCGCCTCCTTGCCGCCCTTGAGTTCGAAGGCAACAAGCGTCGAACCGCCGCTCATCTGCTTGGCGATGATGTCGGCCTGCGGATGATCCCTGCGGCCCGGATAGAGAACACGAGCGACCTGCGGCTGCTCGGCAAGGAAATCTGCAATTCGACGCGCATTATCCGTCTGCTGTCTTACACGCAGCGGCAGGGTTTCGACGCCCTTCAGCAGCGTCCAGGCGTTGAAGGGAGACATGGCCGGACCGGTGTGGCGGAAATAATCGTGCAGGTTCTCGTCGATCCACTCCTTGCTGGAGAGCACCACGCCGCCAAGACAGCGACCCTGGCCGTCGATGTGCTTCGTCGCGGAATAGACGACGACATGGGCGCCGAGTTCCAGCGGCTTCTGGAAGAGCGGCGTCGCGAAGACGTTGTCGACGACGAGCTTGGCGCCGACCTGGTCGGCGAGGCGGGCGACGCCGGCGATGTCGATGACCTCCAGCGTCGGATTGGTCGGGCTTTCCAGGAAGAAGACCTTGGTATTCGGGCGGATCGCCTTCTCCCAATTGGCAAGATCGCGGCCGTCGACGAGGGTGCATTCGACGCCATATTTCGGCGCAAGCGTCTCCACGACCCAGCGGCAGGAGCCGAAAAGCGCCCGCGCGGCAACGATATGATCGCCGGCCTTCACCTGGCAGAGGATCGCCGCGGATACGGCCGCCATTCCGGAGGCGGTGGCGCGCGCATCCTCGGCGCCTTCGAGCATGCACATGCGCTTCTCGAACATGTCGTTGGTCGGGCTGCCGTAGCGGGCGTAGATGAAGCCGTCGGTCTCGCCCTTGAAGCGCGCTTCCGCGGCTTCCGAGCTCTCGTAGACGAAGCCTTGCGTCAGGAAGATCGCTTCGGAGGTTTCGCCATACTCAGAGCGGAGCGTTCCACCGTGGACGAGTTGGGTTGCCGGGCGCCAGTTCTTGCTCATCGGACAATCACTTTCAAAAACAAAAAAACCGGCCGCAAAACGGCCGGTTCGAAACCCGGCCTTTTTAGCTATTTGTTTAACGTGGCTGCAAGCCGACCGGCCAAATCACCACGGGATAAAGCTGCAATACTGCTTGGCTGTGCTTGCGTCAATTCCCGGAGTTTGGTTTTGTCTGGCAGATTGAGAAGAGGAACGCAATGGCCCGCGAAACAGGGATATTGGCCGACCGCGCGATTGCCGCGCTGCACGCTTCGGGACGGTTGAAGAGCGAAAGGGCGCTGGATCATGACCAGATCCAACCGGCCAGCCTCGATCTTCGCCTCGGTTCCAAGGCCTTCCGGGTGCGCGCGAGCTTCATGCCTGGGCCGGCGCATCTTGTCGCCGACAAGCTCGATCGGCTGAAACTGCACGTCGTCGATCTCAGCGAAGGCGCGGTGTTGGAAACGGGCTGCGTCTACATCGTGCCGTTGATGGAAAGCCTTGCGCTGCCGGAGAACATGTCGGCCTCGGCCAACCCGAAAAGCTCGACCGGACGGCTCGACATCTTCACCCGCGTCATCACCGACCGGGCACAGGAGTTCGATAAGATTCCGGCCGGTTATAGCGGCCCGCTCTATCTTGAAATCAGCCCACGGACTTTCCCGATCGTCGTGCGCCGCGGCTCGCGGCTCTCGCAAATCCGCTTCCGTGTGGGGCAATCGCTGCTTTCCGAACGGGAATTACTGGCGCTGCACGAGAGCGACACGCTCGTTGCCAGCGAGCAGCCGAACATCACGGGCGGCGGCATCGCGCTATCGATCGATCTCAAGGGCACCGGTCCGGATGGGCTGATCGGCTATCGCGGCAAGCACCACACCTCTGTCGTAGATGTCGACAAGAAGGCCCAACACCCCGTCTTCGACTTCTGGGAGCCACTCTATAGCCGCGGCCGCGACGATCTGATCCTCGATCCGGACGAATTCTACATCCTCGTCTCGCGCGAGGCGGTGCACGTGCCGCCTCTCTATGCCGCCGAAATGACCCCCTTCGATCCGCTTGTCGGCGAATTCCGCGTCCACTATGCCGGCTTTTTCGACCCGGGCTTCGGCCATGCCTCCGCAGGGGGCAGCGGCAGCCGCGCGGTGCTCGAGGTCCGCAGCCACGAGGTGCCCTTCATTCTCGAACACGGGCAGATCGTTGGGCGCCTGATCTACGAGCACATGCTGGAGCGACCCGACGGGCTCTACGGCCTTGATCTCGGGTCGAATTACCAGGCGCAGGGGCTCAAGCTCTCAAAGCATTTTCGCGCCGAGTGAGCATTGTGCTTGACAGATCGCGGCCGTTGAGGAAATTTCCGCTTCTGACGCGGGTGTAGTTCAGTGGTAGAACGCCAGCTTCCCAAGCTTGATGTCGTCGGTTCGATCCCGATCACCCGCTCCATTTCTTCCCCCCGTGGGCGTGGGGCCGTGGCAAGTGGAATTCAAATCCTGCTTCGGGCCATAGTCGGATTCGTGGCCGTTTGCACGTCGCTTGCCGCCGGTACGGCGCTGGCCGAGCCGAAGGGCCTCCCTTTGCTTTTCGACGCCCGCGAGCGCATCGCCAAACCCGACTTGAGCGCGCTACCGCGATTGCGCTTTCTCACCACCGTCGATTTTCCACCCTTCAACTTCATCGACCAGTCCGGAAAACTCTCGGGCTTCCATGTCGACCTCGCCCGCGAAATTTGTCGGGAACTCGAGATCGAGCCGAAATGCCAGATCCAGGCGGTGACTTATGAGGAATTGGCCCCCGCTCTGGAAGAGGGGCGGGGGGAGGCGGTCGCCGCCGGCATCGCCGTCACGCCGGAACTGCGGCGGAGCTTTGCATTTTCCAGGGCTTTCATGCAATTGCCGGCCCGCTTCATTCTCAACACGAAGGCGGCAAACGGCTTGGAAAGCCCAGCCGATCTCGCCGGCAAGCCCATAGGCGTCGTCTCCGCTACGACGCACGAGGCTATGTTCAAGGCCTTCTTCCCTCGGCTCAAAGCCCAGGCCTTTTCCGATCGGGATGCGATGCTCTCCGCCCTGCGGGAAGGCTCGATCGCGGCCGCCTTTTCCGACGGTATGCAACTCTCCTTTTGGGTTTCCGGCAGCGGGGCCGCCGGCTGCTGCAGTCTGATGGAAGGCGCCTATTTCTCGCACCGCTTCCTTGGCGAAGGGCTGACGATCGTCAGCCGCAAGACCGAGCCCGCCCTGGCCCAGGCGATCGACCATGCCCTGCTGGCACTTTCGCGCAGCGGCGGGCTCGAAGAGATCTACCTGCGCTATTTCCCGAATGGGATCTATTGAACGGCTGAATGCCTGGCCGGCGGCGCCGCGCGCCTATGCGGGCTATTCTCGCCGAAACGGCAGGAGCATCGACCAGACAAGCTTCGTCGGGTCGACCCGCCCATAGACCTTCAAGCCCGTTTCGATCGCGTCACCGCTTGCCGGGTGCGCGACATAGGTCGCAAACAGCCGGTCCCAGATGGAAAGGTTGAAGCCGTAATTGGAATCGGTTTCGCCCCTCTCGACGGAATGGTGAATGCGGTGCATGTCCGGCGTGACGATCACCCGCCGCAAGAACCGGTCGGCCTTGCCTGGCAGCCGCAGATTGGCGTGGTTGAACATTGCGCAGGCATTGAGAACGATCTCGAAGATCAGGACGGCGAGCGCCGGGGCGCCGAGCAGCATAATGACGAGGCCCTTCCAGACCATCGAGAGCAGGATCTCCAGCGGATGGAAGCGAAGCGCCGTCGTCACGTCCACCCCGGGGTCGCTGTGATGGACCCGGTGGACGCGCCACAGCAGAGGGACTTTGTGGAACACCACGTGCTCCAGCCAGACGGCAAAGTCGAGCGCAACGAAGGCGATGATCCCGCCGAGAAGCTGCGTGACGCCGAAGCCGGGCAGGATGCCGATCCCGCGCGCTTCAGTCCAGATTGCGACGCCGACGGCGGCTGCCGGAAAGGCGATGCGCAAAAGCACGGAAGACGCAACGAAAATTGCGAAATTCGTCGCCCAGCGACGGCCCTTCAGCATGCGCGTCAGTTCCGGCCGTTCGAGCCGCGGGTGCAAGAGCTCGAGGACGGCCAGGGCAGCGAAGGCAGTCGTAAAGGCCACCAGCCGCCAGACCGGTTCAGCGAAACCCAAGAAAAGCTGTTCGTCCGTCATTCCTGATCAACCCGCTACAGCGCCGCGCGTCTCTTCAGACGCGCAAAGGTCGCTGTAACGCTTTGAATCTGCGCATCGAGCTTTCCGAAAATCGGGTACGATTTCGGACCGATGCGCTACTGCATGTCTCCTTTAATCGACCTCGATCAAAGGACAAAGACATGCAGCAATTCAAAGTGCTACAGCGACCTTTGCGCGTCCAATAGACGCGCGGCGCTGTAGACGATAGGATGCGTCGCGGCGTGCTGTCAAAGACCGGTCCGCCGGCGCTATCTGCGGAAGCGCGCGATTGCGCCGCGTTCGATCGCAGCACAGGTGAGTTTGTCCAACTGCAGCCGGTCACGCAGCAACTGGAGGAGGCGGATCTCCTCGTTGCGGATGCGCTGATCGGCGGCAGCGATTTCCACGGCAAGCGCATAGGCCGTATCATGAAGCCGCTGCGGCAGTGCCTCGCGCAGCATCTCGAGGGTGACATCAAGGCCCTCGGGAGCGGCAAGCTGGGTTGCGCACTCGCGACCGATGTGAATCAGTTCGTTCTCGTCGAAGCCGTCGAAGGCCGGCAGGAACCGCACGAGCCCGCCGATACGCGCGAATTCATCATCGGTCATGTCGCGGTCGACGGCAGACATCATCACCATGACGTAGACAAGGGCTTCATGTTGGCTGAGGCTTGAGGGCATCGGGTCACTCCAGGAAGGTAACAGCGGTTAGTTGGGAATCTCGCTTCCGGCTTGCAAGCCTCCCGAGGCCGATCCGCGATCCCTCGGATCCTCGCCATAGATGCCACGCCTCGCTTTTCGCGCGGCGTTTGTCGCCGCCTCGAGAGATGTGCCCGGCAGAGCAATGGCCCAGCCGTTCGCCGCAAGCCATTCGGCAGCGTTCCGACCGCCGACGGAGCAGGTGGCGACCGCGGCTCCGTCCGGCTTCTCTTCCATGTGATCGCAAACGAGCGCTCGACCCCTGAGGAAATTGCGGAACGCCGTGCGCGCGATCATACCGCAAGGCCAGGCCTCGCCATTTCCCCCGCAGACCTTTTCGACGCCTTCCGGCTCTATCTCCCTGAATTGCAGCGTGAGGTCGCCGGATTTGACCAGCCCCGCGGCAAGGGCGACGGGGCGGTGAAGAACGATCGGCGAAGGCTTATGGACTTTATCCGGCCCGGACAGTGGAGGGCGCGGCGCGATGCGTTCAAGCGGCCGCGCAAGCTGGTCTTCCGGAAGGGCGAATAGGTCGGGATCGACGGAGCGTAAGGGCAGGCGGGCGGTCTTTTCGGTTGCGCCCTGTCCGGCAGCGCCTTCCTTTTCGGCAGCGGGTGACCTGGGCGAGGCGGGCACGTCCTGCAACGGGGTGGTCTCTTCCGTGGCAGCAAGATCCGGCGTATCGAGAACGAAATCTTGCGGCAAAGCGCGTTCGCGGTCGCGAATGGCGACGGCGCCACCCATCAGGAGACCGGCAAAGAACAGAATGGCGGCGAGTGCGCCAGCGATGGTGAAGAGTTGCTGCCGCATCGGCAAGAATGTCCTACTGGCTGGCCCAGAGGATCCGGGCAATCCATTCGACGTCCTTCATCTCGAAACTGCGATCGGGGTGTTCGGGGTTGAGCGACATGAGCTCGATGCCGCGTGGTGTCTGTCGCGCCAGGATCTTGGCCATGACTTCGCCCCCTTGTGTCCGGACGACAACGCGGTCGCCGCGCCGCACGTGGGCGCTCGGGTCGATAATAAGGATGTCGCCGTCACGGTAAAGCGGCAGCATGCTGTCGCCCTGGACTTCGAGCGCATAGACCCCCGCCCTATCCCCATCAGAGACGGGAAAGTCGATCTCATCCCAGCCTTGCCCGGCCGGAAAGCCGCCGTCATCGAAATATCCGCCGGAACCGGCCTGGGCGAAGCCGAGCAGCGGAATACCCGCCGGGCGCGCAGCCCCACTCCCGGGCTGCAGGAGTGCAGTGAACTGCTCAACCGTCGCGCCGGTTGCATCGAGGATTTTCGAGATCGATTCCGTCGAGGGCCAGCGATCGCGGCCGTCGCGGGATTTGCGTTTCGAGCGGTTGAAGGAGGTCGGATCAAGGCCGGCCCGGCGCGCGAGCCCCGAAGGCGAAAGCCGATGACGCTCTGCCAGCGCGTCGATCGCGCGCCAGATGCTGTCGTGTGAGAGCATGTCGAATTCCATCCCCGAACGCGATCGACGCCGTCCCTTGCCATCGCTCCCAATGCACATCGCCCAGCTGTGCCTGGCGCTCGAGGGGGGAGACGACGCTATAAAAACTGGTGCGCCTTTCATCAAACCGATCAGGTGCAACGTTCGTCCTTTGGAGCGCACAAAGGACGCCGTAGGCCTAGACTATCCGAGCAGTGGAAGGCCGTAAAGAACGCACAGGAAAATAGTCCTCGAACTTTGCCGTAGTACAGCGCCGCGTGTCTTTTCAGACGCGCAAGGGTCGCCGCAGCTCTTCGAATCCGGCATAGGCCTTCCGAAACGCACTTCCGATTTCGGGCCGATGCGCTATCCGCTGGGTTCGTCGAGCTCCCGTTGCATTGTCTTGCGGCCGACAACTTCCTCATAGGCCGACTGCAGGGCGCGGCGAACGGAAATCTCCTCCGACGGCTTCGCGACAGGGCCGAGATGTTCCGCCCTGAGTTCGTCCATGAAGCGCTCCCATAGCTCCGGTCCGCCTTCTTCCATCAGTCGCGCGCGGATGCTGAGCTCCTCGCTCACAGGCAGGTAGCGCCGACCCCAGGCGCCGAGATGCGCCATGATCGGCACCAGCGCGATCGCCTTTTCCGTGAGGCTGTAGATTGCCTTCTGCTTATGGCTGGGATCGGCGCTCTTCGTGAGCATACCGGACTCCGTAAGCGTCTTCAGTCGATCGGCGAGGATATTAGAGGAAATCCCTTCCTCGGAGCGCAACAGCTCGCGGAAATGCCGCTTGCCGCCGAAGATCATGTCGCGGATGATCAAGAGGCTCCATTTATCCCCGAAGACTTCGAGCGAGAGGTTGATCGGGCAGCCCGAGCGATGGTCGTCAGTCATGTTGGCCTCCAGCGGGCGGGTACGGCGCTCTCTCTCCATGCCGCTCGGAACTGCTTGTACTATTGCACCAGTTGTGTGCCCCCGCAACGGCGTTCGGCCGCTGGGAGACGTGCGGCCACGCCCGCTGAAGATCAGACAACCGTGGCAAGCGCGCTGCCCGCCATCGCGAGGGAGAAGAAGGCGAGGAAACCGGCCGCGATTCGGCGGAACAGCTGCTGACCGGCCTTGCGAGTGGGACCGCGGCCGAGAATTGCGCCGGCGCCGATCCAGAGCGAGCCGGCAGTGAGCGTCAGCACCACGAACCAGGCGAGCCAGGGCAGCATTGCCATCAAACCCACCTGTGGCATGATGACCAGTGCCACGACCAGAGCCTTGGGGTTGAGAAGCGTCGTCACGAAAACCTGCCCCGCCCCGATCGGCCGCTCAGCGGCCCCCGACGCCGACGTCAGCCAGAGTGAGCGCGCTAAGAACAGGACCCAGACCGCGGCTGCAAACCTCAGCAGTATCCCGAGTTCAGGCAGGGCTATTAAGAATGGCCTGGCGAACATCGATATCGGAATGGTTACGGTGAGATAGCCGCAGACCTCGGCTACGAGCAGGCGAATGGAACGGCGCGGGCCGGCCGTCGCGCCCGATAACCACAGCAGCGTGTTGGTCGGACCCGGTGTTGCGAGTAGCAGCGAGACGGCGAGAGCGAAGGGGAGCGGCTGCATGATTGCTTCTGCAAATTTGTTCACTTCCTCATAGCCCGGTCGCCCGTCGACCCGTTTGATCCTGCTCAATTTGACGCCAGGCTGACGAAGGGCCGCGGTTGACGGGCGGCCCTCGCTTCGTTCGGGAGGCGCGCAGCCTATGCCGCCCGCTGCGCCTCGCCATAGGGGTTGAAGCGGCCATAAAAGGTCTCGCCTTTCTCGGCCATGTCTTTCAGAAGCGGCGTCGGCTTGAAGTGGTCGCCGTAGTCTTCGGCGAGCTTTTCGCAGAGTTCGACGAAGGCATTGACGCCCATGCCGTCGATATAGGAGAGCGTACCGCCGGTATACGGCGCAAAACCGAAGCCTAGGATAGAACCGACATCGGCCTCACGCGGGTCGGTGACGATGCCTTCCTCAATCGTGCGGGCGGCTTCCAGCGCGATGGTCGCGAGGAAGCGCCGCTTCAGCACCTCGACATCGATCTTCTCGGCGTCCTTCTGCGGATAGAGCTCCTTAAGACCCGGCCAGAGATACTTCTTCGCCGGCTTTGCCGGATATTCGTAGAAGCCCTTGCCGTTCTTGCGTCCGCGGCGGTCGAACTCGTCGACCATCTTGTCGATCAACGCCATGTGGCGCGGATCGACGGCTTTCTCGCCGAGATCGGCAACGGTCGCTTTCAGGATCTTTTGGCTGAGGTCGATCGCCACCTCGTCGTTGAGCGACAGCGGCCCGACCGGCATGCCGGCCATCTTGGCGGCGTTCTCGATCATCGCCGGCGGCACGCCCTCTATCAGCATGTCATAGGCCTCGTGGATATAGCGGAAGACGCAGCGGTTGACGTAGAAGCCGCGCGTGTCGTTGACGACGATCGGTGTCTTCTTGATCGCTGCGACGTAATCGAGCGCCGTCGCGAGCGCTCGGTCGCCGGTCTCCTTCCCGAGGATCACTTCCGTCAGCATCATCTTCTCGACTGGCGAGAAGAAATGGATACCGATGAACTGGTCCGGCCTTTTGGAGTTCTTGGCGAGGCCGGTGATCGGCAGCGTCGAGGTGTTCGAGGCGAAGATCGCATCCTGGGCGATTACCGCTTCCACATTCTCGATTACGTCTTTCTTCACCTGCCGGTCTTCGAAGACCGCCTCGATCACGAGGTCTGCGTCCTTGAGATCGCCATAATCGGCCGACGGCGTGATGCGCGAAAGCAGGGCCTCGCCCTCGCCCTTCGTTAGCCGGCCTTTGCCGATCGAGTCCTTGACCAGCCCCTCCGAATGCGCTTTGCCCTTTCCGGCCGCTTCCATGTCGCGGTCGATAAGGGTGACGGGAATCCCGGCGGCGGCCGTTACGTAAGCGATCGAGGCGCCCATGAAGCCTGCGCCGATGACGCCGACCTTTTTCAACTCGGTCTTCGGCACGCCGGCCGGCCGGCGGGCGCCCTTGCCGAGCTCCTGCATCGAGATGAACAGCGAACGGATCATCGAAAAAGCTTCGGTCGTCTGCAGGATTTCAGTGAAATAGCGCTGCTCGATCCTGAGGCCCGTATCGAAGGGAACCTGCAGTCCCTCGTAGACGCTTTTCAGGATGGCGATGGCCCCCGGATAATTGCCATAGGTCTCGCGGCGCAGGATGGCCGAGGCCGCGGGCCAGAGCTGCGCGGAAGCCGGCGTCCAGATGCCGCCGCCGGGCAGCTTGAATCCCTTTTCGTCCCAGGGCTGAACCGGCTTCAGGCCGTTCTTGATCATCCCCTTGGCGGCGTCGATCAACTTGTCTGGATCGACCACTTCGTGCACGAGACCCATGGCCTTCGCGCGGGCGGCCGTCAGCGACGAGCCGGTCGTCATCATCTGCAGCGCGTCCTGCGTATTGGTCAGGCGCGGCACGCGCTGAGTGCCGCCGGCACCGGGAAAAATGCCGACCTTGACCTCAGGCAGCGCGATCTTCACAGATTTCGCATTGGAGGCGACACGCCCATGGCAGGCGAGCGACAGCTCGAAAGCGCCGCCCATGCAGGTGCCGTTAATCGCGGAGACCCAGGGCTTGCCGGAGGTTTCAAGCTTGCGGAAGAGGCCGCTCAGCCGGCCAGCGAGATCGAAGAGCTTTTGCGACGCATTGGCCGGATCCTTCGCCTTTTCTTCGGCCTGGATCGCGAACATCGACTTGATCATCGTGAGGTCGGCACCGCCGGAGAAGGAGGATTTGCCGGAGGTGATGACGACGCCCTTGACGGCCGGATCACCACTCGTCTGATCGACAATGGCGTCGAGCTCCGCCATCACCTCCTGAGTGAAGACGTTCATCGTCTTCTCGGGCATGTCCCAGGTGACCAGCACGATGCCGTCGGCGTCGGTTTCGATCTTGAAGTTCGTATAAGACATATTCTCTCTCCCGGGATCGGATCAGACGCGTTCGATGATAGTGGCGGTGCCCATGCCGGCGCCGATGCAGAGCGTAACCAGGGCGGTGTTGAGGTCGCGGCGCTCGAGCTCGTCGAGCACGGTGCCGAGGATCATGGCGCCGGTGGCACCGAGCGGATGACCCATGGCGATCGCACCGCCATTGACGTTGATCTGGTCGTGGGGGATGTCGAAGGCCTGCATGAAGCGGAGCACGACGGCCGCAAAGGCCTCGTTGAGTTCGAAGAGATCGATGTCGGACAGCTTCATGTCCGCACGCTTCAGGATCTTCTCGGTGACATCCACGGGGCCGGTCAGCATCAGCGCCGGATCCGAGCCGATATTGGCGAAGGCGCGAATGCGGGCGCGGGGCTTCAATCCCATGGATTCGCCGCCGGCCTTCGAGCCGAGCAGAACTGCCGCGGCGCCGTCGACGATCCCCGAAGAGTTTCCGGCGTGGTGGACGTAGTTGATCCGCTCGATCTCCGGATGCGCCTGGATCGCGACGGCCTCGAAGCCGCCCATCTCTCCGGGCATCTGGAAGGACGGATTGAGCGAGGCAAGCGCCTGCATGTCGGTGCCCGGACGCATGTGCTCGTCGCGGTCGAGGATGGTCAGACCGTTCCGGTCCTTGACCGCCACGACAGAGTCCTTGAAGTAGCCCCTGTCCCAGGCATGGGCCGCACGCTGCTGGCTTTCGACGGCATAGGCGTCGACGTCGTCGCGGGAGAAACCGTATTTGGTGGCGATCAGGTCGGCGGAGACGCCCTGCGGCATGAAATAGGCCGGCAGATTGACCGACGGGTCCATGAACCAGGAGCCGCCCGACATGCCGAGGCCGATGCGCGACATCGATTCGACGCCGCCGGCTATGACGATGTCGTCCGCCCCCTGGGCGATCTTGGCAGCGCCGAAATTCACCGCGTCGAGACCGGAGGCGCAGAAGCGGGAGATCTGCATCCCCGGCGCCCGCGTCGAATAGCCGGCCTCGAAGGCAGCCGCCTTCGGGACCACCGCGCCCGCATCCATCACCGGATCGACGCAACCCATGATGACATCGTCGACGGTCGACGTGTCGAGCCCGTTGCGGTCGCGCACCGCCTCGAGCACCTTGGCTGCAAGGCGGACGGAGGGCACTTCGTGCAGTGCGCCGTCCTTCTTGCCACGGCCGCGCGGCGTGCGCACGTGGTCGTATACGAAGACTTTCGTCATCTCTTGATCTCCTGTTCGGCGGCACTCCCGGCGCCGGCATATGAAAACTTGGAGCCGGATGCGGACAAAACGCTGCACGCTTCTCCTCAAGCCAGCTCCAGCTTGAAATCAGAATGCGGCAGCGTCCAGTGCCATCATCGAGTCGGCACCGGTTTCGATGCGGGCCTTGCGAAGCGCCGTCTCGGGCATGATGCGTTCCATGAAAAACCGCGCCGTGATCAGCTTGTTCCTAAGATAATCGGCATTGTCTGGTGCTCCTGCCGCGAGCTTTTCCTCCGCGGTCTTCGCGATCTTCGCCCACATGTAGCCGAGCACGACGAGGCCGAAGAGGTGCATGTAATCGGTCGAACCGGCGCCGGCATTGTCGGGCTTGGCCATGGCGTTCTGCATGAACCACATCGTGGAGGCCTGCAGGTCGCTCAGTCCCTTCTTCAGGCTCTTGGTATAGCCGGAGAGCCTGTCGGCGCCGCGGTTCTCCTCGCAGAAATCGCCGATTTCCTTGAACAGAGCCATGACCGCGCGGCCGCCATTCATCGCCAGCTTGCGCCCGACGAGGTCGAGCGCCTGGATACCGTTCGCCCCCTCGTAGATCATGGCGATGCGGGCATCGCGCACATACTGGCTCATGCCGTGCTCTTCTATATAGCCGTGGCCGCCGAAGACTTGCTGCGCCATGACCGCATGGTCGAAACCCTTGTCGGTCAGCACGCCCTTCAGGATCGGCGTCATCAGGCTGAGCAAGTCATCGGCCATTTGCCGGTCCGCCTCGTTGTCGGAACGGTGGGCGATGTCGGATTGCAGCGCCGTCCAGAGCGTGAAGGCGCGGCCCGCCTCGTTGAAGGCCTTGATCGTCATCAGCGTGCGGCGAATGTCGGGATGGACGATGATCGGGTCCGCCTTCTTGTCCGGCTCTTTGGCGCCGGAGAGCGATCGGCCCTGCAGCCGCTCGCGGGCATAGTTCACGGCATTCTGGTAGGCGATCTCGGCGATCGACAGCCCCTGCATGCCGACGCCGAGGCGAGCTTCGTTCATCATCACGAACATGGCGTTGAGGCCCTTGTTCTCCACGCCGATCAAGTAGCCGGTCGCATCATCGTAGTTCATGACGCAGGTGGCGTTTCCGTGAATGCCCATCTTGTGTTCGATCGCACCGCAGGAGACGCCGTTGCGCTCGCCGGGCTCGCCATTCGCGGCGAGCTTGAACTTCGGCACGATGAAGAGCGAAATGCCCTTGACGCCTTCCGGGGCACCTTCGATGCGGGCCAACACGAGATGGATGATGTTCTCCGACATGTCGTGCTCGCCGGCGGAGATGAAGATCTTCTGCCCGGAAATCCGGTAGCTTCCGTCACCGTTCGGCACTGCCTTGGTACGCAGCAGTCCGAGATCTGTACCGCAATGCGGCTCGGTGAGATTCATGGTTCCGGTCCAGTTGCCGTCCACCAAGTTCGGCAGGTAAGCCCGTTTCTGTTCGTCCGACCCATGTGCCAGGATGGCGGCAATCGCGCCTTGCGTCAGGCCGGGATACATCATCAGCGCCATGTTGGCAGAGGACATGTATTCGCCGACGGCAGTATGCAGCGTATAGGACAGGCCCTGGCCACCGAACTCCTCCGGCGCCGCGAGACCGAGCCAGCCCCCCTCACGGTAGAGATCATAGGCCTCCTTGAATCCCTTCGGCACGGCGACCGATCCGTCCTCGTGGCGCCTGCAGCCTTCCTGGTCGCCCGAAAGATTGACCGGGAATAGCACTTCCTCGGAAAGCCTGGCTGCTTCGCCGACGATCGCCGCGAGCATGTCCGGCGTCGCATCCGCGAATCCCGGCAGATTGCGGTAGCGTTCGATCCCGAGCACGTCGTTGAGGATGAACAGGGTGTCTTCAACCGGAGCCTTGTAGATGGGCATTCTTTCCTCGCCTTGATATCCCGTCGGGCCGCGCCGCGCGGCTTGCCCGTTTCCTGCCTTTGAGCACGCACCACGAGCATCGCGTGCGGCAACGTGTACAGGATGCTACAAAACTTTGACGTTTGCGTAAACGTCAAAAATTAGAATCCGAAAAGTTTCGTCCGTGGGAGCCTATGCAGCCTGACAAATCGTTAAAAATCGAACCAGTTAACGGCTTGTTTACCACGTTCGCTGAATTGTGCGCTTTGAGATGGTCAAGGCTGCAACCGGTCCGATTCGCCCGTGTTGCGGCATTGCCCGCATCGGCTGAGCGCCGCTGAATGTAAGGGCACTTCCCTCCTATGGCGCTCTCGATGATGGTCACGACAGGGGCGAGAGACAATGAACGGATCGCGAGCCAATTCTCAGCGCATGGGCAACCCGTCCTATGGCGACAGGTCTTCGCTCGATGCCCTCAATCGCACCATCGAGGGGCTCGAGGCACGCATCGAAGGCCTGATGAGCAGCGTCAGCCGTGAACCGCCTCAGGGGGAGAGGCCGCGCGCACCGGCTGACAATCCCGTTTCCGAGATACTCCAGCGCCAACGGGTACTCAGTGCCGGCCGCGAACGCTCGCCATTGCGAGAGCGCTTGGCCGCGCGCGAAGCAGAACGTTCGGCCCCCCGGTCTCCGGAAGAGACGCGATATCAACCGCATTCGCTCCGGCCCTCCGCAGCTACCGATATCGCCGAGGCGCTCGTGGGCTTGCGCCAGGATCTGAAGCGAGAAATCGGCGATGGTCTTGTCCGCGAGATGCATGCGCTTCGCTCGGAAATCCGCAGCATCAAGTCCGAGGTGGCGCAGGATCGCGGCTTTGCCGCCGACGTCCGGACCGATATGCAGCGGCTTGCCGAGAGCATCGGTCAGCTCGGCAGGCATGCACCATCGGCCCAGGCGGAGGCGCTCCGGGCCGAATTCGACGACCTTCGCGCGACGCTTGACGGCCTGGCGCGCGAAGACAGCATGCGCCGCATGGAGAATCGCTGGAGCGGGGTCGAGGACCGGCTGAACGCCTTCGACCAGAACCGCGACGATGAACTCGTGGCGCTCGCCTACCGACTCGACGAGATCAAGACGCAGATCGCGTCCCTGAACAAAGGCCCCGGTATCGACGCTTTGGAGGATAAGCTCGTGGCGGTTGCCCAGGCGGTCGAACTGCTCGGCCGCCAGATTCAGCCGGACGACCGCCGCCTGTCCACGAAATTTTCCGATCTCGATGCGCGGCTCGACGAAATCAGCCGGGCGATTGCAGTCAACAGCCGCAATGCCGGCACGGACACGTCCTTCGTCAATCGCCTGGAAAGCAGGCTCGGCGATCTCTCGCGCCAAATCGACCATCTCTCCCGCCCCTCCGATTCCGGACTCGGTGCCAGGATCGAGGCACTGTCGGCGCGCGTCGAGGACTTGGCCGGCGAGAGATCGGCCGCCCGGCTCGAGGAGCGTCTCGATCATCTTTCAGCTCTTCTCGAGCACGGCCAACGCACCGCCGATCCCGAGCTCACCGGCTATCTTGCCGATATTTCGCGCAAGATAGAGGCGCTTGACCAGGGCAGCCTCAATGGCGGGCTCGTCGAAAGGCTCGATTACCTCGCCCGCCGCATCGACGAGCTGGATGCGCAAGCCGAAGCGCCGATGAGCGATACTCGCTTCGACAGGCTCGAAGACCGTCTTGCCGACATCGCACAGCGCCTCGAAGAAACGCAGGCCGCTCCCTTCGACGATCGCGAGGCCCTGCGCAATCTCGAGGCGCAGATCAGCAATCTCTCCACGCTTGTGAGCCAGCCGCATGGGGAGTCCGGTCAGGCGGCGTCGGCGGAGTTCGAGAGCCGCATGAACGCGCTTGAAGACTATCTGGCCACAAGCGACGAATATATTATCGAAGCCGCTCGGCAGGCGGCTGAAGCGGTGATGGAGGCCTATTCCAAGAACGTCTCGTCGCACACGTCGGCAGGCGCCGACATGGCCGCAATCTCGGCCCTTGCCGAAGACCTGCGCGCGCTCGAAGAGCTCAGCCGTTCGAGCGACGACCGGACCGCGCGTACCTTCGAGGCCCTGCACGACACGCTCGTCCACATCGCTGAAAAGCTCGAGCGGCTGGAGGAGAACCGGCCGCAACGGAGCGTCGGCGCACCGGCAATGCCGAAGGCCGCCCAGCCCGACTTCGAAGAACCGTCTCCGGCTGCGGATCCCGACTACCGCGACGGCGAGTTACAGCGCAGCGTACGGGCGCTGCAATCCGAGAGCAGAGATTTCGTTGCGGAGCCGGCTGCGGCCGAATCCATGGTTTCGCTTGATATTTCGACCGTGGAGCGGGTGGAGGAACAGCCTGCAAAGGCGGGCCTCCTGGCCGGCCTGACCCGGCGTTTTTCTTCCAAGCGCAATGCGGCGCCACCGGCGCAGGCGCGACAGCTTGTCGAACCGGCCCCGTCGATCGACCCCTCCGAAATGCTTGCGACCGAGGAAGCCAATCTGCTCCTTGAGCCCGGTTCCGGTGTTCCCGACGTCAAAAAGATCCTCGAACGGGTCCGCGCCGGTCAAATGGCACGTGGCGGTCAGCAGGCACCCGGTGGCGACAAGGCGGATTTCATCGCCGCCGCGCGCCGTGCGGCACAGCTTGCCGTGGAAGAGGCCGACATGCATAACCGGGCCAGGGACAACAGGGCGCCCTCGGCGTTCTCCGGCGCTTTGGCCCGTCATCGCCGCCCGATCCTGATGGCGGTCGGCGCGGTGCTGTTGGCGATCATGTCCTATCCGCTCGTCAGCACGATGCTGAAGGGCAAGGAAGCACCGGCTCAGCCGGCAGTGGCGATCGAACGTCGGGCGGAACCTGAAGGCGCGCAGCCGAACGCCGCAACTGCGGTTGAAACAGCTCCCGCCGCAACTTCTGAAACGGCCGCTGAAGAGCCGGCGGGCGATGCGCCGGCAGGGGCGGCGCAGGCCGCCTCCGCTGCTGACGAGGAAGATGCTGCAAGTCCCGCCGCCCGCGGCGCGGGTGCTGCACCTCTGCTGCAGCCGGCGGCAGGGACAACGGGTCCCGTTTCATCATTCGAACATTCCTCGCATGAGGCGTCCGGGGTTCCGGCGCTCGAACAGGCGAAGGCGATCGACGTCGTTCTGCCGGAAGGGTTCGGACCGCCGGCACTGGTGACGGCGGCCAAGGGCGGTGACCCGCTGGCATTTTATGAGATCGGCGCCCGCTTCACCGAGGGCCGCGGCGTGAAGGAGGATCTCGCCGAGGCCGCCAAATGGTACCAGCGTGCGGCCGATGCCGGTGTCGTGCCGGCGGATTACAGGCTCGCCAATCTTTACGAGAAAGGGGCCGGCGTCGAGCGCGATGCCGCCAGGGCCAAGGTGCTCTACCTGAAGGCTGCGGAAGCGGGCAATGCGAGTGCGATCCACAATCTCGCAGTCATGCTCGCGAGCGGACGCGACGGCGCCCCGGATTTCGTGGAGGCGGCAAGGTGGTTCGAGAAGGCCGCCAACTTCGGCGTCCGCGACAGTCAGTTCAATCTCGCCGTGCTCTATGCCCGCGGCAATGGCGTCGCTCAGAGCCTCGAGGAGGCGTACAAGTGGTTTGCCATCGCAGCCCGTGACGGCGACAAGGACGCGGCCGAGAAGCGGGACGAGATCGCCAGGGCGATGAACCCGGACGTGCTTTCGAGCGCCAAGGCGAAGATCGACGCATGGAAGGCACAGCCGGTCGACGCCAAGGCCAATACGGTCGAGGTGCCGGACGCCTGGGTCGGGAACTCGACAAAAACGGCGTCGGTCGACATGACAAAAGCCGTGCGCAACATCCAGGCCATCCTCAACAATAACGGCTTCGATTCCGGTCCGGCGGATGGGCAGATGGGCAGGAAGACGATCGCCGCGATCAAGGCCTTCCAGAAATCGATCGGTCATGAGCCGACCGGGGAGATCACGGACGCGCTGGTGAGAGAGCTCTTGAAGCGCAACGCGTAACGAAACCAGCTCCGGCGCAGTACGTCCAGGCGCACACAGAACCCCAGTCGCACTTGCCCGCCGGCCCGGCTACGCTCTTTCCGCAGCCGCGAGAAAAACGCCCCAATAATGCCGCAGATAGGCGCCACAGCGCTGTCAGCACGGAAGTTGCGCGCCATTTGCCTGCCATGTGCCCGGCAAGGTTGACAGTTTCGGACCTGGGGCGCATGAGGGGAGGTGCAGTCTGCTGTCCCTCGGAGGTGGGCCGTCTGCCGCTACATCCCTGCTCGTGGTGAATCACCATCCGCTTCGACGCATCGCGCCGCGCCTCTTGAAGGCGTGAGCCATGCGGAGAATTCAAGGCATGCACAATTCCTAAATCGTTTCCGGTTTAGGGGTTGTGAAGTTGCAGTTGCCGCCCGCGCCGCGGGCTGTTGATACATCGAGGTTCGGCCGTGACGGTCTATCTGCCCATTGCAGAGTTGTCGGTGAATATTTTCGTCATTCTCGGCATGGGCGCGGCTGTCGGTTTTTTGTCGGGCATGTTCGGGGTTGGCGGCGGTTTCCTGATCACGCCGCTGCTGATCTTCTACAACATTCCGCCGGTGGTGGCGGTGGCGACAGGCGCCAACCAGGTAGTTGCCTCCTCGATCTCCGGCGCGATCACGCATTTCCGCCGCGGCACGATCGACGTCAAGCTCGGCACAGTGCTGCTCGGCGGCGGCCTCGTCGGGGCGACCGTCGGCGTCTGGCTGTTTTCGTTGCTGCGCCGCATGGGCCAACTCGATCTGGTGATCTCTTTGCTCTATGTCGTGCTGCTCGGCTCCGTCGGCGGGTTGATGCTCTGGGAGAGCCTCGGCGCCATGCGCAAGGCTGCCAAGAATCTGCCGACTGCCTTGCGCCGGCCCGGGCAGCATATCTGGATCCACGGCCTGCCGCTGAAGATGCGCTTCAAGAAGTCGAAAATCTATCTGAGCGTCATTCCGGTCGCCACGCTCGGCTTCTCGATCGGCATGTTGACCTCGATCATGGGCGTCGGCGGCGGCTTCATCATGGTGCCGGCGATGATCTATCTCTTGCGCATCCCGACCAATGTCGTCGTCGGCACCTCGTTGTTCCAGATCGTGTTCGTCTCCGCCTACACGGTTCTCGTCCAGGCGTCGACGAACTACACCGTCGATATCGTGCTCGCCTTCGTGCTGATGATCGCCGGTGTCATCGGGGCGCAATACGGCGTGCGCGTCGGCCAGCGTCTGCGTGGCGAACAGTTGCGGGCGCTGCTGGCGCTGCTCGTGCTCGCCGTCGGGATCCGGCTCGCGATCGACCTCGTCATTCCGCCGGAGAATGTCTATTCGGTCGTCTCGGGGGGGTTCGGATACTGATGGTCACTAGCCCGTATCCAACTCGCCACAATCCAACGCAGGGCCCAAGGAGTGTGAGAAATGCGGGCTAGCCTCCGCCTTTTGCTGACGGTCCTTGTTCTGGCCGCTGCCGCGCCGGCCGCGGCGCAGGCGCCGGTACGGCCCCTGGAGCGGCAGATCACGAATTTCAACGAGAAGCTCGAGATCGGTATCTCGACCGACGAGATCGCCATCACCTCCGACTTTCGCGGCGCCGACCTGACGATTTTCGGCGCCATCGACGGCTTCGATCCCAACCTTCTCGCCCAGGGCAAATACAACGTCGTCGTCGCCCTCGAAGGCCCGAAGGACAATGCGACGGTGCGCAAGAAGGAGCGGGTCTTCGGCATCTGGGTCAACACGCAGTCGATGACCTTCGAGCTGGTTCCCGAAGCCTACTCGCTGTCAAGCACGCGCGACATTGCAACGATCGCACCGCCGCGCGACATTGCCAATATGGGGATCGGCGTCGATCACATGCGCCTGGTGCCGCTCGGTTTCTTTGGCGACGGCAGCAATCTCGGCGAATTTCGCAATGCCTTCCGGCGCCTGCGGGAGGAAAGCGGCGTCTACCAGCGGGATCCGGGCGGCGTGCAGTTCATCAGTTCGAGCCTGTTCAAGGCCTCCGTGCGGCTGCCGGCCAACGTACCGAACGGCATTCACGTCGTGCGCGCCTATCTGTTCCGGGACGGGCTGTTCGTCGCCGCCAAGGCGCTGTCGCTCCGGGTCGTCAAGACCGGTCTCGAACAGGCCATCACCCGGGCCGCGCATGACCAGCCCCTCGCCTATGGTCTCCTTGCCGTGGCGCTGGCTGTCATCACCGGCTGGGGCGCAAGCCTGCTCTTCCGAAAGGACTAGGGTCAGGAGGTCTTTCCCGCTTCGCAGCCATCCTGAAGTGCGGCCTGTGCTTTCGCCTCACTCAACAGCCAATTGCCGAGGCGGCTGACCGGTTGGCTCGCCCGCGCAGGCCGGACCAGGCAGTAGCCGCGCTCGCGGACCTCGAGAGTGGGGCCGACGGGCACCAGAAGGCCCGAGGAAATGTGTTCATCCACGAGGCCCTTCCACCCGATCGCAATTCCCTGGCCGCCGACGGCGGCTTGCACGACAAGCGAATAGGTGTTGAAGCTCAGATCGACATGTCCCGACTGCACGTCTCTCACCGCCTTGAAATGCGATAAATAGGTGCGCCATTCGAACCAGGGCGAAGGCGCCGAGCTATCGAGATGTATCAAGGTTGATCTCGCGAGCGACGAGACATCTGCGAAGGGGCCGTTCTGTTCGGCGAAAGCCGGTGTGCACACGGGCGTGACCGCTTCCGGTAAGAGCAATATGACATCGTCGCCGAAATCGCGCTGCGCGCCGAAAGCGACGGCGATGTCGTTATCTCTCAACAGTTCCCGCTGAAGCCTTTGCGTCGCGACGATCTGGATGTCCAACTCCGGATATAGAAGCCGGAATGCATGCATTCGAGGCATCAGCCAGAGCGACGCAAATGCATAATCCGTCAGCAACCGGATCGTCGATCTTTCCTGGTCGGCGCGAAAAGCGCCAACGGCATCGTCGATTTCGTCGACCGCCCGTTTCGCAATGTCGTAAAGCCTCTGGCCCGCGGGCGTGAGTTCGACACCGCGGTGGACGCGGGTTAGCAGATCCACTCCGATCTGGTCCTCTATGCGTCGAATTTGGTAGCTGATCGCCGGCTGCGAAATTCCAAGCGCAGCCGCAGCGGATGTCAGGTTGCCACGCTTTGCCACCTCCACGAAAAGCCGCAGCCAGCCGAGATCGACCACTCTCTGTCTCATAGAAAGGCCTTATGGGAAGAATCAAGAAAACCCGACTTCACAGGGATTTAGAATAGCGGCACGAATACGGAAATCAAATAGTTCAGGGGAGTAACATGATGATGAATGCAGTCAGCACCTGCCTCGCCTTGGGATTGTTCCTGTCGCTTGCCGGTATGGCGCCAGTCCAGGCCGCGGAGGATGAGGCCTGCAAGGTGATCCGCATGTCTGACCCGGGCTGGACGGACATCACTGCAACGAATGCCGTCGCGCGCGTCCTGCTCGAGGCACTTGGCTATGAGCCCGACATCAAAACGCTCTCCGTGCCTATCGGCTACGAGTCGATGAAGAACGGGGAGATCGACATCTTCCTCGGCAACTGGATGCCGGCCCAGAGCGCTTTCATAGAGGACCTGCAGAAGGCTGACGCCGTCGAGATCGTCAATCGTAACCTCGATGGCGCTAAGTTCACGCTGGCTGTACCATCCTATGTCGCGGAACGCGGCATCAAGGACTTTTCTGATCTCCAGACGCATGGTGAAGAGTTCGAGCGACTGATCTATGGTATCGAGACGGGGGCACCGGCCAATGCCAGCATCGAAAAAATGATCGGCGCAAATGATTTCGGGCTTGGAGACTGGCAGCTGGTCCAGTCGAGCGAACAGGCGATGCTGGCCCAGGTGGAGCGCGCTGCACAGAAGGAGGCGGCAATCGTTTTTCTCGCCTGGGCGCCGCATCCCATGAACAACCGGTTTGACATCACCTATCTTTCCGGTGGCGACGCCTATTTCGGGGCCAATTACGGTGGCGCGGAGGTCTATACGCTCGCGCGGACCGGCTGGACGAAGATGTGCCCCAACGGTGCCAACTTGTTCAAGAATCTCACCTTCGACATGGCAATGGAAAACACGTTGATGGGCAAGATCCTGGAAGGCGACAAACCGGAGGAAGCCGCAGCGGCGTGGCTCAGCGAGAATCCGCAGTCGCTCGACAAGTGGCTCGCGGGCGTTACGACCTTCGACGGTGGTCCCGGATTGGACAGCGTGAAAGCCTCTCTCGGACTCTAAGCCGACGTGCGTGACTGCCAGCGCCGCGCGTCTTTTCAGACGCGCAAAGGTCGCTGTAATTCTTTGAAATTGTGCATCGCACTTCCGAAAACAGGTACGATCGCCGGGGCGATGCGCTAGACTGAAGGACGAATCCAATGACGCGGCCAAACATCCTGATCCTGATGGTCGACCAGTTCAACGGAACTCTGTTTCCCGATGGTCCCGCCGATTTTCTGCATGCGCCTCATCTCAGGGGCTTGGCAGAGCGCTCGGTTCGCTTTGCCAATACCTACACCGCCAGCCCGCTTTGCGCTCCGGCACGGGCGTCCTTCATGTCCGGTCAACTCCCGAGCCGCACACGCGTCTACGACAACGCTGCCGAATTTGCCTCGGACATACCGACCTATGCGCACCACCTCAGGGCCGGAGGATATCAGACTTGCCTCTCGGGAAAGATGCATTTCGTCGGCCCCGATCAACTGCATGGTTTCGAGGAGCGGTTGACGACGGATATCTATCCGGCGGATTTCGGTTGGACGCCGGACTACCGTAAGCCGGGGGAGCGCATCGACTGGTGGTATCACAATCTCGGCTCCGTCACGGGTGCCGGGGTGGCCGAGATCACCAACCAGATGGAATACGACGACGAGGTTGCCTACAACGCCACCCGCAAGCTCTACGATCTTGCGCGCGGCAATGACGATCGACCGTGGAGCCTGACGGTTAGTTTCACCCATCCGCACGATCCCTATGTCGCTCGCAAGCGCTTCTGGGATCTTTACGAGGGCTGTCCTGCGCTGGACCCGAAGATCGGACCCATTCCCTTTGAACAGCAGGACCCGCATTCGCGGCGCCTCCTGGAGGCTTGCGACTACCGGTCATTCGACATTTCGGCGGATGACGTACGGCGCGCACGGCGCGGCTATTTCGCCAGCATCTCCTACGTGGACGAGAAAATCGGCGAGATTCTCGACGTGCTCGAGCGGACCGGCATGGCCGGGAATACCGCCATACTGTTCGTATCCGACCATGGCGACATGCTGGGCGAACGTGGCCTCTGGTTCAAGATGAGCTTCTTCGAAGGCTCGGCGCGCGTGCCACTGATGATCTCGGCGCCTGGCTGGAAGCCGGGCAGGGTCGACGCACCGGTGTCGACGCTCGACGTAACGCCGACTGTCGCCTCGATCGCCGGCTTGGATATCGCTTCGATCCTCCCTTGGACCGACGGCGAAGATCTCGCGCCGCTGGTGCGGGCTGAGGCCGACCGGGGTCCGGTGCCGATGGAATACGCGGCAGAAGGCTCAGTGGCGCCGCTCGTGGGGTTGCGATCGGGAGCATACAAATTGACGCTCTGCGACGAGGATCCGCCGCTGCTGTTCGACGTCAGCTCTGATCCCGATGAATTGACGGACCTTGCGTCAAATGCGGAACACAGCGAAGCCCTCACCAGCTTGCTCGCCGAAGCAAACAAGCGTTGGAGTCTCGCCGCCTTTGACGCTGCGGTGCGTGAAAGCCAAGCCCGTCGCTGGGTGGTGTATCCGGCGCTGAGGAACGGCGCCTACTACCCTTGGGATTTCCAGCCGTTGCAGAAGGCCTCCGAGCGATACATGCGCAACCACATGGATCTCAACGTGCTCGAGGAAAAGCAGCGGTTTCCTCGGGATTGAGGCGCGATGCTCGTCCCACAGATATGATCTAACGTCTTCGCCTCATTCAGCTGGACAGTGGCGCCGGCTGAAGCGGACGCATTTCCTTTTGCCCTGTTGCGGTTTATGGAAGCGCACGACAGTATCCCAGACGGTCCTGACCGATCGACGCGAACGGGGAGGAGTTGGGCCACGGATCCGCTCCCGGAAAAGCAGAGGAAGCCAATGAAGCCGATTTTCGTGCAATTGCAATGCGCCCCCGGCAAAACCTACGAAGTTGCCGACGAGATCTACCGCAAGGAAATCGTCTCGGAGATGTATTCGACCAGTGGTGACTACGACCTGCTTCTGAAGATCTATGTCGAGGAGGGTCAGGACGTCGGCAAGTTCATCAACGACAATATAGCCAGCGTGCCGGGTATCTCCCGTTCCTTGACGACGCTCACCTTCAACGCGTTCTGAAGGCTTCTATCCGAGCAGGTTGGCGAAGCGGACGGAATAGATCCGGTCGCGTCCCATCATATGGGCGACGAGGTACTGGCGATCGAAGAGCCCATTCATGGCGCGGTGCCGGAGGTCCAACCCGCCGGTGGTCACACCGAAGGCGGGCATGAGCAGCCGTTTGCCGTCCGTCGCGAAACAGGGCCGGCGAACCGATCTCTCGCGGCGCCGCACGGTAGCCGAGGGATGCAAGTGGCCGGCGATCTCGCCGAGGCCGTCCTTCAGGGATGGCTCGTGTCGGAAGACGAGCCCCGCGTGCCGCAGTTCATCCATGAAGGCGCCCGGCAGTCCGAATGCGCCGTCCGGATCGTGGTTGCCGTTGATCCAGATCCAGTCGCGCCCGTGCGCCATGGAGCAGATCATCTGGCGAAAGTTTTCCGGCATCGCCGCCGAGCCCCTGCGGTCGTGGAAGTTGTCGCCAAGACTGATGACAGTCTTCGGATCATGGCGCGCGAGAACCGCCTCCAGGATGCGTAGCGTCGCGATCGTGTCGTAGGGCGGCAGCATCATGCCGCGGCGGGCGAAGGCGGAGCCTTTTTCCAGGTGAAGGTCGGAGACGACGAGCGTTCGGCTCTCGGGAAGATAAAGACCCCCCAGCGCATCGCAGATGGCCGCGACGCCGTTGATCGTCGTGCGCGCCTGGAAAAGAGCACACCCAGCAGGGGCCGATGTCGCGTGGACGAGCCGATGCATTCCTGTCCTATTCCTCTGTGAGGCCCATCGCCTCGCTGATCAGCTCATCGGCCGCTTCCGTGAGCAGGAAGTCCTGTGCTTCTCCATGGACCGATTCCCGCCCGATTTCCAGCATCACCGGGATGGCGAGCGGCGAGATGCGATCGAGCCGGCGATGGGCGACGTGGCCTTTGATTCGCTTCAACATGGAGCCGAGCCGGTCGATGTCCAAGAGGCCCGTCGCCGCGTCGTTCCTGGTTGCCTCCAGGAGAATGTGATCCGGCTCGTGAATCCGCAATACGTCGTAAATGAGGTCGGCGGAAACCGTGATCTGCCGGCCGGTCTTCTCCTTGCCGGGGTGGCGTTGCTCGATGAGGCCGGCGATGACTGCGCAGTTGCGGAAGGTACGCTTGAGAAGGAAGGACTCGTTGAGCCAGGCCTCGAGGTCGTCGCCCAGCATGTCCTCGTCGAGGAGGTCTCCAAGCGAGGGTGCGCCGGTGCGGAAGGCCGAGCCCAAATCATCGAGCGCCCAGACGGCGAGCGAATAGTCGGTGGCGACGAAGCCGAGCGGCTTCAGCCCGGCGCGGTCGAGCCTGCGGGTGATGAGCATGCCGAGCGTCTGGTGCGCGAGCCGCCCTTCGAAGGCATAGATGACCATGTAATGGCGGCTGCCGCGCGGAAAGGTCTCGATCAGGAGCTGGTCCTCCGGCGGCAGCATCGAGACATCCTGCTGCAGCGCCAGCCAGTCGCGCACCTGATCGGGAAGTGGCGCGCGGCGGGCGGGATCGGCGAGCATTTTTCGCACCTGCGTCGCGAGATAGGTCGAAAGCGGGAACTTGCCGCCGGCATAGCTCGGCACCTTCGGATCGAAGGAAAAGGCTTGCGAGACGAGGCACTCGCTCTCGCGGATGCCTTCGAAGCGCAGAACCTTGCCGGAGAAGAGAAACGTGTCGCCCGGCGACAGCAATTCGAGAAAGTACTCCTCTACCTTGCCGAGCGACATGCCGCCGCGGCCGAGCGAGCCGCGGGCATTGCGTTTCACCAGCCGGACGTTCAGCATCGGCGATTCCACGATCGTCCCGACATTCAGCCGATATTGCTGCGCCACCATCGGGTTCGAAACTCGCCAAAGGCCCTCCTTCGTCTTGCGGATACGAGCGTAACGCTCATAGGTCCTGAGCGCATAGCCGCCGGTGGCGACGAGATCGACGACCCGTTCGAAGGTCTCCCACGAGAGGTCGCGGTAGGGCAGGGCGGTGGTGATTTCGTCGTGCAGCTCGACCGCATCGAAAGGGCCGGCACAGGCCCTGCCGAGCACATGTTGCGCGAGCACGTCGAGCGCACCCCGGCCGATCGGCGGCGTATCCTGCGCGCCGATATAGTTGGCGTCGAGCGCGGCCTGGCATTCCATCACCTCGAAGCGGTTGGCCGGCACGAGGAGGGCGCGGCTCGGCTCGTCCATGCGGTGATTGGCGCGGCCGATGCGCTGGGCGAGCCGGCTCGCGCCCTTCGGGGCGCCGACATGGACCACCAGGTCGACATCGCCCCAATCGATGCCGAGATCGAGCGTCGAGGTGGCGACGACGGCGCGCAGCCGGTTCTCGGCCATTGCCGCCTCGACCTTCCGGCGCTGGGCGACGTCGAGCGAGCCGTGGTGCAATGCGATCGGCAGGTGGTCGTCGTTGATGGTCCAGAGCTCCTGGAACAGCATTTCCGCCTGGCTGCGCGTGTTGACGAAGAGCAGCGTCGTGCCATGCGCCTTGATCGCCTCGTAGACATCGGCGATCGCATAGCGGGCAGAGTGCCCGGCCCAAGGCACGTGTTTGTCTGAGCGCAGGATCGAAATCTCCGGCTTGGCGCCGCCGGAAACGGTGATCAGGCCGGCATGGCCATCGCCGTCCGGAGGCTGCGCCACCAGCCAGCGCTGCAGTTCCATCGGCTCGGCGACCGTTGCCGAAAGCCCGATCGATTGCAGGCGGGGCGCCAACCGCCGCAGCCGCGCGAGCCCGAGGGAAAGCAGATGCCCGCGCTTCGAAGTTACCAGCGAATGCAATTCGTCGAGCACGACATAGCGCAGGTCCTTGAAGAAGCGTCCCGCCTCGCCATCGGCGAGAAGCAGCGCGAGCTGCTCGGGGGTCGTCAGCAGGATGTCTGGCGGGTTCGCCTTCTGCCGCTGGCGCTTGCCCTGCGGCGTATCGCCAGTGCGGTTTTCGATCCGGACGGGAAGTCCCATCTCGCCGACGGGCTTCATCAGGTTGCGCTCGATGTCGACGGCGAGCGCTTTCAGCGGCGAGATATAGAGCGTGTGGATGCCGACGAAGGCAGAGCCCGGCGGGATCCTGCCGCGCCGCGTGAGATCGATGAGGGATGGCAGGAAGCCGGCAAGTGTCTTGCCTGCGCCGGTCGGAGCTATCAGAAGTGTGCTCTCCCCGGCTTCCGCGCGGGAGAGCAATTCGAGCTGATGCGCGCGCGGTCGCCAGCCCTTGTCGGCGAACCACCGGAGAAAGGGCGCCGGCAACGTCAAAGCATCACGCTTCGGCAAAGGGGAATCGATCCTGTTCACGGGGAACAAAGGTAGATCATGTGCGGCAAAAGAGAAGCGTCGATCCGCCGGCCGATCGGTTCATCCCGGCCGTGGCGGCTCTTTTCAGAGCGCGATGTAGCGATCGGCGCGGTGGTTGATCGCCACGAAGAGATTGAGGACGATCGCGCCGAGCACAGACCAGGCGACGACCCCGGGCGTGGTGACCGCGAAGGCGACGGCGAGAACGGCCATGTCGATTACAAGCTGTACAAGCCCGGCGCGAATGCCGAAGCGTTCCTGCAGATAGATGCCGAGGATGCCGACGCCCCCGAGGCTGGCGCGATGGCGGTAGAGCGCCAGCAGGCCGTATCCGAGCAGTAGGCCGCCGATGAGCGCCGCCCAGCCCGGATGGATCTGGCCGATCTGAAAGAGCCGCGATTGCGCGTCGGTGAGGAACGAGGTGAGTCCGATGGCGATGAAGGTCTTTACGGTGAAAGCGGGGCCGAGCCGCTTCAGCGACAGATAGAAGAAGGGCAGGTTGAGAAGGAAAAAGGCGAGGCCGAAGTTCACGCTGGTTGCGTAATGCAGCAGAAAGGCGATGCCGGCGGTGCTGCCGGTCAGAAGGCCGGCGCTTGCGAGAAAATAGAGGCCCAGAGCGGCAATAAGGCTGCCGGAAAAGATGCCCTGCACATCCTCTATCGGCGTGTGCCTGGTGGGACTGGTGTTCCAGAGACCGAAAACACTGCTGCCTTGTGCCATGACCAATCCCCTGCTCGTGCTGGCATGACAATGCTGCAGTGCACAAAAATAATCAAGAAAAATATGTAAGCAATGCTGACCTATTTCGCATGGCAGCGTTGCGCGTCAGGCGCCTTTGCGGGCGAGAAACAATATGCCGGACACCGGCAGGCCGGCATCCATGCGAATGAACGTGCGTTCGACCGCGATCAGCGAAAGCCCGTGTCCGGCGCAGAGCGAAGCGACATAAGGCTCCGAATGCGCATAACGCAGCGACGGCCGGAGCACGAAGCCCTCCTCCGCTGCCGCCTTCTCTACCGAGAAGGCGAAGAAACCCTCTGGCTTCAGCAACCGGTCGATGATGAGGAACACGCTTTCGAGATTGCCGAGATACATCAGCACATCCGCGGCGCTGGCGAGATCGGCACGCCGCTCCTCCAGTTCGCCGAACAGGCCGCACACCTCGGGCAGCAAAGAGAGGTCCGCCTGGCTCAGCCGATCGTAAATCGCCTTCCCCTCGGCCTTGGCGAGCATGTTGGCCGATAGATCGAAGCCCTCGAGAAAGTCCGAGCGGTCGCGGACGCGCTCACCGAAAAGCCCCGTTCCGCAGCCAAGGTCCGTGACGTGACGGAAGCGCTGCCTGCCGCTCGTCCGATCGATGAGTGCGGCGAGCTTTTCCGGCACGCTGTAGTTCAGCTTCTCGGTAAGCGCCTCGTCGAAGCGTTCTGCATAGTCGTCGAAGAGCCGCTCGACGTAGGTGCTCGGCGGCTGCTCCGGCGTCTCGGCGGCGCCGAGGAGTGCAAGCTTGAGACTGGCACCGAAAATGTCGTCCGGGTTGAGGCGGAGCGTATTGCCAAGGGCCTCGATGGCTGCCTCTTTTCGGCCCGATTTTTCTTCATAGTCCGCCAGCCGGAACCAGCCGGCCGCCCAGTTCGGTGCGAGCTCGAGGGCCTGGGCCATGAGTTCGGCCGCGGCTTGCAGTTCGCCGCCTTCGGCGAGCATATTTGCGTAGTCGGCACGTCGGTCGGCGATCAAGTCACCGGAGGAGAGCTGGTTGAAGATCATGACGGTGGCGGTTCCGTTGCGACGGACGCTTCTGGGGCCGGGCGCGACAAAACACAAGCGGAATCTGGATGGGCCCCTTGCTCGCGGGTTGCGGGGGCAGGAATGTCGGCTTATGTGAGGGAAAACAGGAGAATTCTTCGCCCATGTCGGACGGCATAAATAGATTCCTGGGTGACTCGCCGCTGCGCGTGCTGGTCAAGCTCGTCGTCGTGTCGATCCTGGTCGGCTTCGTCATGACCTTCTTCGACTGGTACCCTGTCGATATCTACTACGGCATCCGCAACTTCCTGCTCGACGTCTGGTACAAAGGCTTTGCCGCGCTCGGTAGGGTCGGGGACTATCTCCTCGTCGGCGCCGCCGTCGTTATCCCGGCTTTCCTCCTCCTTCGTATCCTGAGCTATCGGCGGTAGGCATGGCGGATTCGATTTGTCTTCCCCGCAGAGTGCTGATCCTGCGCGCCGGTTCCGTGATCTCGCTCGGCTTGATCGCCGGTTGCTCTGCCTACGATGGGCTCGTCTCCGACGAGGGCGCCCGCAGCGACCAGACGGAGACGACGCTCGGCTACGTCAACGCGCTGCGTGAGGGGAGGGGGCTTTCGGCGCTCGCGCGCGACCCGGCAGCGTCCCTTGCAGCGATGCACCAGGCGGTGCGAATGGCCAGAGCCGGCAAGATGCAGCACAATATCGGCTGGCGCGACGACTTCTACGACCGCATGAAGGGCGAAGGCGTCACCCTGCCCGCAGCCGAAAACATCGCCATGGGCCAGGAAGACGCCGAGCGCGCCTATCGGGCTTGGGTCAACTCGCCGAACCATCTGAAGAACATGCTCGGCAACTATCGCGGTCTCGGCGTTGCGACTGCACAAAATTCCGCTTCCGGAAATCGTCCCTATTGGGCCATGGTGCTCTGCGGCTGAGCTGATTCCCCGAGACGGACCTTGCGGGAGTGGCCGCATGGGATGAAACGATGACTGCCATGGAAAGCCTGGAACCCGCCGGCGATAGTGCCGGCCCGTTTCACGTCAGCAACCGGCTGATTTTTTCCATCGCGCTGCCGATGACGCTCGGTTTCCTGACGACACCGCTGCTCGGCCTTGTCGATACGGCCGTGGTCGGCCGGCTTGGTCGGGCGGAGATGCTCGCCGGACTTGCGGTCGGCGCAGTCATGTTCGACCTCATCTTCGCCACTTTCAATTTCCTGCGCGCCGCCACGACCGGCCTCGTCGCCCAGGCCTGTGGCCGGGGCGATCGGCGCGAGCAGCAGGCGGTCTTCTGGCGGTCCATGGCTATCGCGCTCGTTTGCGGGCTAGGAATCCTGCTCCTCTCTCCGCTGCTGCTCCTGGTCGGCCTGTGGCTGATGGCGCCCGGGCCAGAGGTCGCGGCGGTCACCAGCACCTATTTCTTCTATCGGATCCTCTCGGGTCCGGCGGCGCTTGCCAATTACGCGATTCTCGGATTCGTGCTCGGCCGTGGCCAGGGTACGCTCGGCCTCCTGTTGCAGACGATCATCAACGGAACCAACATCGTGCTTTCGATCCTGCTTGGGCTCGTTCTCGGCTGGGGCGTGGCCGGCGTTGCGATCGCCACGGTCACTGGCGAGGTGGTCGGTGCGGTCCTTGGCTTCCTGATCGTCTTCGGCCGCTTCGACGGGCAGGACGCGCCCGGCTGGGCGGCCGTTTTCGCGCGGAACCGCCTGAAGGCGCTCTTCGGCCTCAACCGCGACATCATGATCCGTTCTTTCGTGCTGCTCGCCGCCTTTGCGCTGATGACGCGGATCGGCACCGCTCTGGGCCCGGTAACGCTTGCCGCAAATGCGGTGCTGATGAGCATCTTCCTGGTTGCCGGCTACTATCTCGACGGGCTTGCCAATGCGGCCGAGCAATTGACGGGGCGCTCGATCGGGGCGGCCTACAGGCCGGCTTTTGACCGCGCCCTGCGGATGACCGTCGCCTGGGCGCTCGGGCTGGCCGCGGCGACGACGCTCGCGTTCCTCGCCTTCGGCAATGCGCTTGTCGATCTGTTGACGACGGTGGCGGTGGTGCGCGCAGCGGCGTACGAATACATGCCCTGGGCGGCCCTCACGGCGCTGACCGGCGCGCTCGCCTTCCTGATGGACGGAGTCTTCATCGGGGCCACCTGGTCGCGCGACATGCGCAATATGATGATCGCCGCCTTCCTCGTCTATTGCGCCTCGCTCGCCGCGCTCGTGCCCCTGTTCGGCAATCACGGTCTCTGGGCGGGGCTCAACCTCTTCCTGCTGATGCGAGGGCTTTCACTGCTCGCCCTGGTGCCGCGCCGGGCGGCTCAGACTTTCCGTCCGGCCCAGTAATCGGTGCGGCTGTCGCGGATCTCGCGGATGGAGGCAAGTCCGTCGCGGTCGCAGAGCGCGGAAAGCCCCCGCACGATCCGACCCGGAAGACCCGGTCCCTGGTAGACCATGCAGGAATAGAGCTGGACGAGATCGGCGCCGGCACGGATCTTTTCCGCCGCCGTTTCGGCCGAACCGACACCGCCGACGCCGATGATCGGCATGTCGGGCCCGATGCGCTTGCGCATCCGCGCGAGGACCGCCGTCGACTTCTCGAAGAGCGGCCTGCCGGAAAGTCCGCCGGTCTCCTTCGCCTGCCGCTGGTCCTTGAGTCCCTCGCGCGAGAGCGTGGTGTTCGATACGATCAGTCCATCGAGATCATGCGCCAACACTTCCGCCGCAATGTCGTCCATCCCCTCGTCGGTCAGGTCCGGGGCGATCTTGAGAAAAACCGGGATGCGCCTACCGGTCTTTCCTGCTTCCTCCTCGCGTGCGGCAAGCACGGCCGAAAGCAGCGCCGCGAGGCTTTCGCGCGCCTGGAGATCGCGCAAGCCCGGCGTATTGGGCGAGGAGATATTGGCGGTGAAATAGCGTGCGACCGGGTAGAAGGTGCGAATGCCCGCCACGTAGTCGGCAATGCGGTCGGCGCTGTCCTTGTTGGCACCGATGTTGACGCCGACCAAAGCCTCCCGCGAGTAGCCCCGAAGCCTCGCCAGCGCCGCCCCGTGCCCTTCATTGTTGAAGCCGAGCCTGTTGATCACAGCCTCGTCTTCCACGAGGCGAAAAAGCCGAGGCCTGTCGTTGCCCGCCTGCGGACGCGGCGTGACCGTGCCGATCTCGGTAAAACCGAAGCCGAGCTTCAGAAGCGCCTCGGGCACTTCGGCATTCTTGTCATAGCCCGCCGCCATACCGATCGGATTGGCAAAGGTCAGGCCCGCCACGGTTTGCACCAACCTTGGGTCTGCGGGCGCTGCACAGCTCCGGACGAGACCGCTCTTCAGCGCCCGGATCGAGAGGCCATGGGCGGACTCGGGGTCGAGCAGAAACAGGCCGCGACGGGCGAGGCTTTCGAAAGGTCTGGTCATGGGGCAAGCTCTGGAAACACGTGGTCGCCGTCGTCGTCAAGCAGCAGCGGCTTTTCCCACAGCACCGCATCGAGAGTGAGCGGCGCGTAGAGATGCGGAAAAAGTGCGCCGCCACGCGATGGCTCATAGGTGAGCTTGTCCCCGAGCACGGCCGCGTTCACCGCGACCAGCAGGAGGTCCGTCTGTCCCTCGAAATGGCGCGCGGCCGTTTCGGTCACCTGATCACGGGTCGAAAAATGGATGAAGCCGTCGGCGAGATCGATAGGTGCGCCATCGAATCGTCCCGTGCGCCGCGCCTCCTGCCAAAGCAGTGCCGGAACGATCTTGTATATGGTAGCGTTCATGCTGTCCGCTCGTCCGTCGTGAAAACCGAGCCATGGCCTTGCCGCAAATATAGCCGCATGTCCACCGTGCAACACCAGATCGAGGCGGATTTCTCTACGGCGCCGAGCGTCCCTTTGGGCGTGCGAGGATGAACGTAGCACAGGAGGCTTCCGGAAGAGGATGTCATGAAGCAAGCAACCGCAGCATTGGTGTTCGGCCTGAGTCTTGGATGGGCGCTTTCGGTGACCGCCCAGGAATCGTCGCCTGGACGCTACACGATGCAGAAATCCGAGACGGGGTTCGCCCGGCTCGACACCGAAACCGGCGAGGTTGACCTCTGCCAGGAGAAGAACGGAGAACTCGTCTGCCGGATGGCGGCCGACGAGCGCGCAGCCTTCGAGAGGGAGCTCGATCTTCTCACCAGGCGCGTCGAAGCGCTGGAAAAAGCCGTTGGGAGAGGAGCGGCAGCAAGCAAACCGGATCTTCCGACCGACGAAGAGATTGACCGGACAATGAGCATCATGGAAAGAGTGATGCGGAAGTTCATGGGGATCGTGAAGGAATTCGACGACAAAGGGAAGTCGCCCGCCGAGGAGGGTGGGCAGGTACCCGACCGGACGTGAATTCGCCCCTGGGCGACACCGGGCTGCGGCATGCGTCCTTATGTCGATGCCGATTCGGTGGTAATAAGATTGCTGCAGCAGGTACTGTTGCAGCCGAGGCTCTTGGGAGGGGGCGTCACCATGCCGGACATGACCATCATCATTGCCGACGACCACCCGCTATTTCGAGGCGCGATGCGCCAGGCGCTGAGCGGCATGGCCGGCGCCCCGGCCATTGTCGAGGCGGGCGACTTTTCAGCGGTGCGCAAGGCTGCGGCCGACCACCCGGACGCGGATCTGATGCTCCTCGACCTGACGATGCCGGGTGTCAGCGGTCTCTCCGGTCTGATTGCGCTGCGCGCCGAATTCCCCAGCCTGCCGGTGATGATTGTCTCCGCCCATGACGATCCGGCCACCATCCACCGCGCGATAGACCTCGGCGCTGCAGGTTTCCTGTCGAAATCCGCGGGCATCGAAGAGATTCGCGACGGCATCGCCAAGGTGATGGCCGGCGAAGTATTTGTGCCGGCCGACTACGACCGGAATCAGCAATACGAGCCGGAGGTTGCCGATCTGATGCATCGGCTGCAGACCCTCACGCCGCAGCAATCTCGCGTGCTGTCGATGCTTGCCGAGGGCCTGCTCAACAAGCAGATCGCCTACGAACTCGGCGTGTCCGAGGCGACGATCAAGGCACATGTGTCGGCAATCCTGCTAAAGCTCGATGTCGACAGCCGCACGCAGGCCGTTATCCAGTTGCAGAAGCTCGGAAGCGTCGCGGCCTGACGCGTCCGCTCGATCGTGCAAACTCGGTGCGACTATTCTACTCCGCCGCAGCCCTTGATGCAGCGGCGAGCTGCGTCAGCCAGGCACGCAGGGCGGCGGGACGTACCGGCTTGTGCTGCAGCGAGACGCAGTCGCGTTCGGCGGCACTGCGGACTTCAGGCGTGCGGTCCGCCGTCACCATCAGCGCCGGAATGTTCTCTTTCCAGAGCGCGCGGATGCAGGCGATTGCCTCGATGCCGGTGCCGTCGCCGAGGTGATAGTCGGCGACGATGGCGTCCGGCCGCACGGCAAGCTTCTCCGGTCCCATCCCCGCACAGGCGGAGAGCGATTCCGCCGTGGTCACCGTGCAGCCCCAGCCGCCAAGCAGCAGCGCCATGCCGTCGAGGATCTTCAACTCGTTGTCGATGCACAGCACGTTGAGCCCGGTGAGCGCATCGGCCGACTTCGTGGCTGCGACCGGTTGGACCGCCGCTTTGCCGGCACTGACGGCCATCGGAACGCTCACCTTGAAACGGGTGCCTTTGCCCGGCTGCGATTGCAGGCTGACCGGATGATTGAGCACGTGCGAGATGCGGTCGACGATCGACAGCCCGAGCCCGAGGCCGGCTGCGGTGCGCGCGCCTTCGTCGAGCCGCGCGAATTCCTTGAATACGGTACGGAACTTCGACGGGGGAATGCCGATGCCGGAGTCGAGCACCTCGATTGCCGCCGTTTGTCCACGCCGACGGACGCCGACCAGAACCTTGCCCCGAAGCGTGTACTTTATGGCGTTGGAAACGAGGTTCTGAACGACGCGCCGCAGGAGGTTCGGGTCGCTGTGCACGACGAGCGAAGTCGGCATGATGACGAGCTTGATCTCTTTCGCCCGGGCCATCGGCGCAAAATCCGTCTCGATGCGCCTGAAGAGTTCGTTGAGCGGCACCGACTGCAGCCGCGGTTTCATCGCGCCGGTGTCGAGACGCGAAATGTCGAGTACGGCACCGAGAATGGCCTCCACCGATTCGAGTGATGAATCGATGTTCTGCACCAGCGCACGGTTGTCAGAGTCGCCCAGTCGCTCGACGAGCGAGGAAGAATAGAGGCGTGCGGCATTGAGGGGTTGCAGAATGTCGTGACCGGCGGCGGCGAAGAAGCGGGTCTTGCCGATATTGGCCTCTTCGGCCGCTGCCCGCGCCTCTGCCAGTTCCCGATTCACCAGCGTCAATTCACCCGTCCGTTCGGCGACGCGCATTTCCAGCGTCTCGTTCGCCTGTTTCAACGCCATGTCGGCGGCCACGCGCTGTGTGATGTCCGTATAGGTCGTGACGATGCCCTTGTCGGGCATCGCATTCGTCCTCACTTCGATGATGCGCGTGCCATTGGACAGTTCCAGCAGGAAAGGCTTGTCGAGCGTCAGGAAGTTGGCGATCAGCGCCTTCTCGTCCTCCTTACGCAGATCACCGCGGCGGGCGAGGATCGCGACGATGTCGGCAAGCGGGAAGCCAACCTGGCCGGTTGACTCCGGCAGATCGAGCAATTGACGGAAACGGCGGTTCCAGATGATCAGGTTGTTGGCGTTGTCGAAGACGGCGATGCCCTGATCCATCTGAGAAAGCGCGGTGTGCAGCATGTCCTGGTTATATTGCAGCGCCTCGCTTGCCTGGTCGAGCAGCCAGGCCGTGTCCGAGGAGGCATCGTCAACGCGCTGGAGCACGAGCGAGAGAACCAGTCGCGCAGATGAGGAGCCGATGGCGCTGCCGAGCAGTTGTTCGGAAAAATGCACGAGGGCCATGTCTGCGGAGGCGTTGTCGTCGAGCCAGCGGCCGGATTGCTGTTCATAGGTGTGGAACGAGCGCTGCATGCGTTCCTCGCCCATGTAGCGGGCGATCGTGGTCTTCAGATCACGCACCGTCACTTTGGTCTTGCGCCCGCGGAAGGTTCCTTCCGTGCGGGACCGGCGGGTGATGAAAACACCGGCCTGGATGCGCTCCAGGGGTTTCGGTGCGCGCGTCAGCGAGCCTAGGACGTAGGCTGACGCATTGACGAGCATGCTCAGCGCCGTTGCGCTGACGAGCGGATCCGACTGCGGCCCGGAGAAGAGATCGGTGAAGGGCAGCAGGAAGCTCAACACCGTCGACGCGACGTGGGAGTTGTCCGGGCCGCCGAGGCTCGGCAGGAACAAGAGGTAGGCCCAGACGAGAAAGCCCGACACCATGCCAGCGATCGCGCCGCGGGAGTTCGCCTGCCGCCAGACCAGCCCGCCGAAGAGCGCCGGTGCCATCTGCGAGACCGCGGCGAAGGAGAGCAGGCCCAGCGAAGCGAGGCCGGCACTGATGTCGGCGGAGCGGTAATAACCATAGCCGAGCAGCAGCACGAAGAGAATTGCCGTGCGGCGGATGTTAAGGAGCGTGCCGGCCATGTCTTCCTGCAGCGAGCCGCGAGTCCCCAGCCGGCGACGCAGGAATACAGGCATGACGATGTCGTTGGAGACCATGATCGACAGGGCGACCGAGGCGACGATGACCATCGCGGTTGCGGCGGAGAAGCCTCCGATGAAGGTTGTCAATGTCAAGAGCGGCAGATCGCTCGCCAGCGGCAGCGTCAACAGATAAAGGTCCGCGTCGCCGGAGCCGGAAAACGTCAGAATCCCGGCAATCGCGATCGGCAGCACGAAGAGATTGATGGCGATCAGATAGAGCGGAAAAAGGATGCCCGCCGTGCGCAGTTCCGTGTCCGTGCGGTTCTCGACGACGGTGACGTGGAACTGCCGCGGCAGCATGATGATCGCGAACGCCGACAGCGCGATCAGCAGGATCCAGCGCGCCGCCGGCGTCTCGTAGGCAAGCGCGGAGAGGACTTCCGGGCTTTGCTGCGCCCTTTCCATGAGTTCGGCGGGGCCGCCGAAGAGTACGAAGACGACATAGACGCCCACCGCCAGCATGGCCGCGAGCTTCACTACCGATTCCATCGCGATCGCGAGGATCAGGCCGTCCTGGTGCTCCGTCGCATCCGTGTGGCGCGTGCCGAACACGATTGCGAAACAGGCGAGGAAGAGCGTGACCAGTAGAGGCAGGTCGATGAAATGCTCCCCCGAACCGATGCCGTATTCGCTGGTGTCGATCATCGCGGCGACGGAGCTCGACACGGCCTTGAGCTGAAGGGCGATGTAGGGGATCGCCCCGACGAGCGAGATCAAGGCCACAATCGCTGCGACGGTGGGATTCTTTCCATAGCGCGCGGCCAGGAAATCGGCGACCGAAGTCAGCCTCTCCGTCTTGGCGAGCCGGACGATGCGGCGGATCAGCGGCAGGCCGACCGTAAACATCAGAATGGGACCGATATAGATGCCGGTGAATTCGAGGCCGCGTTCGGCCGCGAGCCCGACGCCGCCGAAATAGGTCCAGGAGGTGCAATAGATCGCTAGGCTGAGCGCATAGACCAGCGGCCTGCCCTTACCGGCGATCTTGTTTTTTCCGGCCTGGCGGTCGCCATAGCTTGCGACCGCAAAGAGCAGCAGCAGATAGGCGAAAGCGGAGGCAAAGATGATTGAACCCGAGAGCATGCCTCACTCCTCGATCGGCAGCATAGGGCAAGTCCATTCCATTGAGAATTGGCTGCTTCTTCGTCTTAAGTCCAAGACCGCACGGAGTGCCGACCGGGCGTCCGCGGGATCGTTGGCTGCAGGTGCCTCAAGGAGAGTTCCATCGCGCCCGCCTTTGGTCTAAGGTCCCACCGCCGGTTGCCGAGGGGGCAGGCGGCGATTGCTCGTAACCTTACCGAGAGGTGCGCATGCTGGACGAATTCAAGGAGTTTATCGCGCGCGGCAATGTGATCGACCTTGCAGTCGGCGTGATCATCGGCGCGGCGTTCAGCAAGATCGTCGATTCGGTCGTCAACGATCTCGTGATGCCGATCATCGGTGCGATCACGGGCGGCGGCTTCGATTTCTCCGATTACTTCCTGGCGCTTTCGCCGAGTGTCACGGCGCCGACCCTTGCCGCCGCCCGTGAGCAGGGCGCCGTCTTCGCCTATGGCAACTTCATTACGGTGCTCCTCAACTTCCTCATCCTCGCCTGGATCATCTTCCTGATGATCAAGCTCGTGAACCGCGTGCGTGCGTCGGTCGAAAGAGAAAAGGCCGCTGCTCCGGCTCCCCCGGCTGCCCCGCCGCCACCGGACATCCAACTGCTGTCGGAAATCCGTGATCTGCTGAAGCAGCGCACCTGAGCGACAGATGCCACAGTTCGCGGCCGGCGCCTGGGTTCGTCCCCGGCCGGCCGCGAAAGCATCACAGAAATCGATCGATAAGTCAGAGAAAATCGCGTGATCGTCGGCGCCAATGCGTCTAGAAGCGGCGGGCAACAGGAGCCTCCGATGACGATCATGTCCAGCCTCAGTCCCCGTGCCCTGTCTGCGCCCGAAAGCGGCATCGTCGAAGTGGTGAACTATGCGCGCGGTCGCGAAGGGCTCATCCCGCTCTGGGTCGGCGAGGGCGATCTTCCGACCCCCGACTTCATCAGCCGGCCGGCGGCGGAAGCATTGGCGGCCGGCGAGACCTTCTACACCTGGCAGCGCGGCATCCCTCCGCTCCGCGAAGCACTGGTGCGCTACTATCAGCGCCGCTTTCAGAAGACGCTGTCGCCCGAGAATTTCTATGTTGCCGGATCGGGCATGCAGGCGATCAAGCTTGCGATCGAGGCGATCACTTCCCCGGGCGACGAGATGATCCTGCTGACGCCGGCCTGGCCGAATTTTGCGGCTGCCGCCGATCTCTCCGGTGCGCGCCCGATTTCCGTGCCGCTGCATTTCGCGAATGGCAAGTGGCGGCTCGACCTCGATCGGCTCGAGGCGGCGATCGGGGAGAAGACGCGCGCGCTCTTCATCAACACGCCGTCCAACCCGACCGGCTGGACCGCATCTCGTGAAGACCTCGCGGCCATTCTCGCCCTGGCACGCAAGCATGGTCTGTGGATCATCGCCGACGAAATCTATGCGCTCTATTACTATCTCGGAGGAAGGGCTCCATCCTTCCTCGACATCGCAGAGGAGGACGACCGCATTCTTTTCGTCAATTCCTTCTCGAAGAACTGGGCAATGACCGGCTGGCGCGTCGGCTGGATCGTCGCGCCGCCGGCCATGGGGCAGGTGCTCGAAAACCTCATCCAGTATTCAACCTCCGGCGTTGCGCAGTTCATGCAGCGTGGCGCCGTCGCGGCCCTCGACGAGGGGGATGCTTTCGTCGACGAGAACGTCGCCAGGGCGAGGGCCAATCGCGACCATTTCTGCGATGCGCTGATTGCGACCAATCGGGTTGAAACGCTCAAGCCCGAAGGGGCGCTTTACGCCTTTCTGAAGATCGACGGCATCGCCAACTCGCGGCAGGCGGTGATCGACATCGTCGACAAGACCGGCGTCGGCCTCGCGCCCGGGACAGCCTTCGGCAAAGGCGGCGAACTCTTCATGCGCGCCTGCTTCCTGCGCGATCCGGCCCAGATCGCCGAGGCGGCGGAGCGTCTGCGCGCCTACATTCTCGCTCGCTGAGGCCGATCGATAAAACGCGATCGTTTTCGCCAAGCGTGGCTTAACGACGCCGGCGAGAATAGGCGGCGAAGCCCGGCCGAGTGCGTCCGTTTTACCGATTCTGAAAGCAACACCCGTCTTTCCTGTTCCCGGGTTCACAGGGGTGGAAAGCAATCAATGGCCGTACTGGTAACCGGAGGGGCGGGCTATATAGGCAGCCACATGGTCTGGACCCTGCTTGACGCAGGGGAGCGCGTCGTCGTGCTCGACAGCTTGACGACCGGATTTCGCTGGGCGGTGGCGCCCGAGGCGCGCTTCTATTTCGGCGATGTGGGAGACCGGTCCGCTCTTGCACGGATTTTTGCCGAGAACGACATCGATGCGGTGGTCCATTTCGCCGGGTCGGCGGTGGTGCCGGACTCGGTCGCCAATCCGCTCGTCTATTACGACAACAACACGGCAAGGACGCGCACGCTGATCGCTGCGACCATAGAGGCAGGAATCCGCCGCTTCGTGTTCTCGTCGACCGCAGCGGTTTACGGCCCGCAGGACACGCCCGATCCGGTCACGGAAACGGCGACCCTGCGTCCCCAAAGCCCCTACGGCCGCTCCAAGCTGATGTCCGAGATGATGCTCGAGGATGCAGCTGCGGCCCATGATTTCAGCTATGTGGCGCTCCGGTATTTCAATGTGGCCGGCGCAGATCCGCTCGGCCGAGCCGGTCAGTCGACGCGGGAAGCCACCCATCTCATCAAGGTCGCCTGCGAGACGGCGCTCGGCAAGCGCCGCAAGGTGGACGTCTTCGGCACCGATTATCCAACGGCGGACGGCACCGGGGTTCGCGACTATATCCACGTCAGCGATCTGGTAGACGCACACGGGAGTGCACTCGCATATCTGAGAGGGGGCGGCGAGCCCCTGGTCCTGAACTGCGGCTACGGCGAGGGCTTCTCGGTGCTGCAGGTCATCGACGCGGTGCGGCGGGTTTCCGGCCGGGATTTCCGCGTCGACTACGCGCCGCGGCGGCCGGGCGACGCCGCGCAGGTCGTGGCCGATCCATCGCTAGCGCGACTCAAGCTCGACTGGGTGCCGACCCATGCGGGCCTGGAGCACATCATCCAGAGCGCTTTCGATTGGGAGAATTATCTCAGTCGCAAGAACAGTTTCGATGGGGGGGCGGAAGAGAGCCGGCGGCTCGTCGTCAACGGCTGATCCAGCGGCGATTACAGCGCCGCGCGTCTTTTCAGACGCGCAAAGGTCGCTTTGGCTCCATGCGCCAGGCGCGGTGCGCTCGCCTCATGCCTCGTCTTCACCGAGGATCTGGCGCTCATGCGCGATCGAATGGTCGATCAGTTGCGCCCATAGCTTCGCATAGAAGTTCGGTTCTAGGCCGAGCTCGATCGCAGTCCTGCCGGCGTTTTCCTTGACCTCGGCAACGCGCGCGGGAATGTCTGCCTTCAGCTTCAGCGGGCGTTTGATCTCCGCGGCGCGGTTGATGTAGCCCCAGCGCTCCGCAAACAGCATCATCAGAGCGCGGTCGAGGCGATCGATTTCGGCACGCACATCCGCCATCGTCGTGCATTCTGCGGGTGTCCTTGACATATCCGGCTCCTGCCGGGGCGGTTGCGCCCCGTTCATCGCGCCGAACTGCTACCAAAGCGGATGCCGGCTGAGAAGGGGTAAAAGGGCCGCAGTGCCGGATGTGGTCACCTCGGCGGGCGATCATCCGGGGAAGCAGGGTGCGGTCCTGTCTCCATCCGGCGATCGCCTGCCGACGTGTCTGAAGAAATTAGCTCGGCAGGCTTGAGCGGGGCTTTCTCAATTCCCGAGCACCAGCTTTATCGCCACCCCCACCAGGCTGACGATGACGACGCCGGCAAGCCAAAGGCCGAAGAACCAGAGGAGCTTGCGCCTAAGGCCGTCGGCGCTCAATGGTAGCCCTCCTCCGGATCGACCTTGCCGCGGAAGACCCAATAGGCATAGGCGGTGTAGGCGAGAATGATCGGCACCAGGACGACGGCGCCGACGAGCAGGAAGGCGAGGCTGTCGTCCGGAGCCGCGGCGTCCCAGATGGTCAGCGACGGCGGGACGATGTAGGGATAGAAACTGATGCCGATGCCGATATAGCCAAGGACGAAGAGGCCGAGCGCGGCGATGAAGGGTTGGGTGTCGTGCCGGTCGCGAATGCCGTTCAGCAGCAGATAGAGGCAGCCGAGCACGAGCAGCGGTACGATGACACTGAAGATGGCCGTCGGCCAGCCGAACCAACGTTCGAGATAAACCGGTTCCAGAAACGGCGTCCAGAGGCTGACGATGCCCATTGCCGCGATGGTGGCGAAAGAGCAGCGCAAGGCGATGGTGCGAGCGCTGTCGGCAAGCGCGCCGCGGGTCTTCATGATCAGCCAGGTGGCGCCGAGCAGGGCATAGCCAACGACGATGGCAAGACCCGTCACGATCGAAAAGGGCGTCAGCCAATCCCACCAGCCTCCGACATAGGCGCGATCCTCGACGGGGATACCCTGGACAAGGGCGCCGAGCGCCAGCCCTTGCGCGAAGGCTGCGAGGGTCGAGCCGCCGGCAAAAGCCCAGTTCCACAAGAACTCGCCGCGGCGCGTCCGCCAGCGATATTCGAAGGCGACGCCGCGGAAGATGAGGCCGAGCAACATGGCGATGATCGGCGCGTAGAGCGCCGGCAGGACCGTGGCATAGGCGAGGGGAAAGACGGCCATCAGCCCGCCACCGCCGAGCACCAGCCAGGTCTCGTTGCCGTCCCAGACGGGGGCGACGGAATTCATCATCACATCCCGATCGTGTTTTTCGGGAAACAGTGGAAAGAGGATGCCGACGCCGAGATCGAAGCCGTCGAGAACGACATAGGCGAGAACAGAGAAGGCGATGAGCCCGGCCCAGATCAGCGGCAGGTCAATGTCCATGTTGGCCTCCATGGGGTTGAGCCGGCCCGGGCGCGACGCCGGCGGTGCGTATTGGTCCCTCGCCGAGCTCCGGCAAGGTGTCGCGCGGCAGGCGTGCCATCAGCCGCAGTATGTAGAAGGTCCCGGCTCCGAAGACGAGGAAATAGACCATGATGAAGGCGATGAGCGAAGCGCCGACGGCCGGGGCCTCGATCGGCGAGACCGAATCCGCCGTCATGAGGTGGCCATAGACCGTGTAGGGCTGGCGCCCGACCTCGGTGGTGATCCAGCCCGCGAGTACGGCCACGAAGCCGGATGGGCCCATGATAACAGCGATGCGGTGCAGCCAATCATTCGTGTGGAGCGTGCCGCGATGGCGACACCAGAGGCTCCAGAGGCCGATGCCGAGCATGGAGAACCCCATGAGCAGCATGACGCGGAAGGACCAGAAGACGATGCCGACCGGCGGCTGCAACTGTTCGGGTACCGTATCGAGGCCGGCAAGCGGTGCATCGAGCGAATGTTTCAGGATGAGGCTCGACAGCTTCGGGATTTCGATCGCGTAATCGACCCGCTTGTCCGCGGAGTTGGGAATGCCGAAGAGGATCAGCGGCGCTCCATCGGGATGGCTCTGATAGTGGCCTTCCATCGCCATCACCTTGGCGGGCTGGTGTTCGAGCGTGTTGAGCCCGTGCTGGTCGCCGGCAAAGATCTGGATTGGCGCCACGATCGCCGCCATCCACATGGCCATGGAAAACATGGTGCGGGCGCGGCGCGGAGCGGTGTTGCGCAAGAGGTGCCATGCCCCGCAGGCGCCGACGACGAAGGCGGTCGTCAGGTAGGCGGCGAGCACCATATGCACGAGTCTGTAGGGGAAGGATGGATTGAAGATCACCGCCCACCAGTCGACGGGAACGAATTGGCCCGCCTCGTTGACCGAGAAGCCGGCCGGCGTCTGCATCCAGGAATTCACCGCCAGGATCCAGGTGGCCGAGATCAGCGTGCCGAAAGCGACCATCGCCGTTGCGAGAAAATGCAGCCTCGGACCGACCCGGTTCAGGCCGAACAGCATGACGCCAAGGAACCCGGCCTCGAGGAAAAAGGCCGTCAGCACCTCGTAGCCCATCAGCGGCCCGATGACCGGGCCCGCCTTGTCGGAGAACACGCTCCAGTTTGTGCCGAACTGGTAGGACATGACGATGCCGGACACCACGCCCATGCCGAAGGCGACGGCGAAGATCGTTTTCCAGAAATTGAACAGTTCCAGATAGACATCGTCGTTCTTCCAGAGCCACAGCCCTTCGAGAACGGCGAGATAACTTGCAAGACCGATGGAAAAAGCCGGAAAGATGATGTGAAAGGAGACAGTGAAGGCAAATTGAATGCGTGCAATGAGAGTTGCATCAAAGGCTTCGAACACGGCGCAATCCTTTCGGCGCAAGGAGGATCACTTCGTCCCCGCATTGTCGCTCATCGGCGCCGCAACCGGTGTCGGCGCCGTTGATTTCATCGTGTGATTGAATCTGAGGGAAAATTGCCAAAGGTCAATGACGGCCCTGCCGCCACGTTGTCACACTGCGGCAATCTTTCGCCTGCGGCATTTTGGTCGGAAGGCGGCCTCAGGACCGTGCAAGGTAGGTTTCTGCAAGTTCCGTCCAGAAGGCGGCGCCGATCGGAAGCAGGCCATCGTTGAAATCGTAGCCGGGGTGGTGGAGCGGCTTCTCCTCGCCTGTCGCCTTCGCTCCGAGGTAGAAGTAGGTCCCCGGCCTTTCCTTGAGCATATAGGCGAAGTCCTCGCTGCCCATATAGGGACGGGCAAGGTCGATCACCTTGTCGACTCCTGCGAAGCGGAACGCGAGGTCGCGGACGAAGTCCGTCTCCTTCTTGTGGTTGATCGTCGCGTCATAGCTGCGCTCGTAGTCGATAGTCGCGCGCATGCCGTAGCTTTCCGCCTGCGCCTCGGCAATCGTGCGGATGCGGCGTTCGAGTTCATCGCGCACGGCCGCGTCGAAGGAGCGAATGCCGACGACCATTTCGGCCCGTTCCGGAATGATGTTGCTCGCCGAGCCCCCGTGAAACGCACCGACGGTGATGACCGCCGGGTCCATCGGATGGATGTTGCGCGATACGATCGATTGCAGCGCCATCACGATGCTGGCGCCACAGACGATCGGATCGGCCGTCTCCTGAGGCTCGGCACCGTGGCCGCCGCGGCCGTGGACAGTGATCCGCGCCTCATCCACCGCCGCCATCACCGGCCCTTCGCGGAGCGCGAACTGGCCGAAGGGCAGGGCCGGTTCGTTGTGGAGCGCAAAAATGGCGTCGCATGGAAATTTTTCGAACAGACCCTCTTCGACCATGATCCTCGCGCCGCCGAAATTCTCCTCGGCCGGCTGGAAAATGAGGTGCACCGTGCCGTCGAAGTTCCTCCGCTCGGCGAGAGCGCGGGCCGCTCCGAGCAGCATTGCCGTGTGGCCGTCATGGCCGCAGGCATGCATCAGACCCGGCGTCCTGCTTGCGTAGTCGAGCCCCGTCTCCTCGTGGATCGGCAACGCGTCGATATCGGCTCGGATACCAATGGAGCGGGAGCCGGTGCCGTTTGTCAGCGTGCCGACGACTCCGGTCTTCGCAAGCCCCGTCGTGACATGATAGCCCAGGGTTTCCAGATGACGCGCGATGAAAGCGGAGGTTCGCTTTTCCTCCAGTCCGAGTTCCGGATGCGCGTGCAAATCCCGGCGGATCGCAACCAGCTCCGGCGTGGCATTGTCGATGGCGGCGGAAAGTTTCATGTCAGGCACCACGGGTTGGTATGCGGTTTTCGAAATAACGGAAGGCCAGGACCAGAAGGCCTGTCAGGCACATGTAGATCAGCGCGAGGAGAAGCAGCGGCTCGTAGGTCAGATAGGTCTCCTGCCGAACCTTTGAAATCACCGCATAGACGTCGACGACGGTGATTGTGGCCACCAGCGGCGTGGATTTGAGCTGCAACACGGTTTCGCCAGTGAGCGTCGGCAGCGCCCGATGGACGGCACGCGGCAGCCAGATACGCCGGAATAGCGTCCAACGCCCCATTCCGTAGGCGCGCGCCGCTTCCAATTCGCCCTGTGGCACGCCCGCGAAGGCGCCGCGCATCACCTCGCCCTCATAGGCGGCGAAGGAGATCGTCAGCGCCGCCACTCCATAGGGCCAGGCCTCGCGCAGATAGGGCCAGAGGAAAGACTGACGAATTGCCGGGAATTGGGGAAAGAGCGATCCGAGCCCGTAATAGAGCAGCCAGAGCTGCAGGAGCAATGGCGTGCCGCGAACGACGGTGCAGAAGAGACGGGCGGGGCCCTTCAGGAACCACGGACCCGTCACCTGGGCGAGCCCGAGCGGGACCGCAAGCAGGAAGCCCAGGATCGACGTACTGAACAGCATTGCCAGGCTGACGAGAATGCCGGTCCCGAGCCGAGGCAGGTAGCGCGGCAGCCAATCCCAGCGCATGAAGAGGGCGATGGCCGTGACCAGCGCTCCAAAGAGCACGATCAACACGATCCGATGTGGCTTGAAGAAGCTCTCCGCTTTAGGGAGGTCTTCGGGCGCCAAGGCGAGCGCGTGCGTGGTTTCGTTGCTCATCGTCTCTCCACCAGGCCGCGGCGGGCATGCCGTTCGATGACGCCGATGAAGAGGTTGGAAACGAGGGTCAGCGCCAGGTAGAGTGCACCTGCCGCGCAAAAGAACAGGAAATAGGCTTTCGTGGCGCCGGCTGCCTGGCGGGTTACCAGCGTCAGCTCGGCAAAGCCGACGACCGCGAGCAGCGCCGTGTCCTTAGTTGCGATCAGCCAGAGGTTGGCGAGGCCGGGAATGGCATGGGACAGCATCGCTGGCAGCGTGATCCGTCTCACAACCTTGGCCGGCGACATGCCAAAGGCGCGCGCCGCCTCGATCTGACCCGCCGGCACCGCCTTGATCGCGCCGCGCAGCACCTCCGTCGAATAGGCACCCTGGACGACGCCGATGACGAAGATGCCGGCCAGCAGGCCGCTGATGTCGACCGGGCCGATTGCGACAAGGCCGAGCAACTGGTTCAGGAGATCGGTGCCCGCATAATACAGGAGCAGGATCAGCACGAGCTCCGGCACGGCCCGCACGACGGTGGTGTAGCATTCGAGCAGATCGCGCAGCACCGGCCCGCCATAGAGTTTTCCGAAGGCGCCGCCGATGCCGAGCAGGAGCCCGAGCGCATAGCCCCCGAGGGCGATTTCGATCGAGCGGAGGAAGCCCTGCAGCAGAACGCCGCCCCAGCCCGGGGCCGAAAGAGCAAGCAGGCTCCAGTTGACGAAGGAATCCATCGCGGTCAACTCCGAACGCTTCGGCCGGCGGTCTTATGATCGCCGGCCGGTTGCGGCTCAGCCGCCATAGATGTCGAAGTCGAAATACTCCTTCGAGAAGGCCTCGTAGGTGCCGTCCTCGCGGATCGCCTTGATCGCCGCGTTGATCTTGTCCTTGAGTTCGGTCTCGCCCTTGCGCAGACCGACGCCGACACCGGGGCCGAGCACCTCGACATCCTGGGCGACGTCGCCCTTGTAATCGCAGCACGCCTTGCCTTGGTCGCTCTCGAGGAAAGCGCCGAGGGCAATCGCATCCGCCTGCACCGCGTCGAGGCGACCGGCGGCGAGATCCTGATTTGCCTCGTCCTGTGTCTGATATTCCTTGATCTCCACGCCGGCAGGCGCGAAATGCTTGGTCGCATAGGCCTGGTGCACGGTCGAGACCTGCACGCCCAGCGTCTTGCCGGCGAGCCCTTCCGGCGTCGGTTGGATGTCTTCGCCCTTGGCGCCGATGATCCCGGTTGGCGTGTTGTAGTACTTGTCGGAGAAATCGATCGTCTTCAGTCGCTCCTCGGTAATCGACATCGACCCGACGATCATGTCGATCTTCTTCGCGTTGAGCGCCGGGATGATGCCGTCCCAGGCGACCGGAGTCACTACGCAATCGAGCTTGGCCGCGGCACAAACCGCCTTCATGAATTCGATTTCCCAGCCCTCCCAATTGCCATTGGCGTCGGGCGAGGTGAAGGGCGGGTAGGGTTCGGCGGCAATGCCGACCTTGACCGTTTCAGCGATGGCGGCGGCAGCGCCGGCAATCGAGAGGGCGGCGGCCAACGCCAGGAGCTTCAATGTCTTCTTCATGCTGTTCCCCTTGTGGTTGTTGAGCATTCAGGAATTCAATGAATGGAGCGGATGAATTTCTGGAGCCTTTCGGATTTCGGCGCGCCGAAGATCGCTTCCGGCGGTCCTTGTTCCTCGATGATGCCGTTGTGCAGGAAAACGATGTGGTTCGCGACGTTGCGGGCGAACTTCATCTCGTGGGTGACGAGGATCATCGTCCGCTTCTCCTGCGCAAGGTCGCCGATCACCGAAAGCACTTCGCCGACGAGTTCCGGATCGAGCGCCGAGGTCGGCTCGTCGAAGAGCATGACGAGCGGCTGGATCGCCAGCGCCCGGGCGATCGCCGCGCGCTGCTGCTGGCCCCCTGAAAGAAAGGCAGGATAGGCGTCGCGCTTCTCGTAGAGCCCGACCCGCCTGAGCAACGCTTCGGCCATCTCCACGGCTTCGTCCCTGGATCTGCCGAGCACATGCACCGGAGCCTCGATGACATTTTCCAGGATAGTCATGTGCTGCCAGAGATTGAAACTCTGGAAAACCATGCCAAGCTGGGTGCGGATCCGCTGGACCTGCCTGCGGTCCGCCGGCACCAGTCCGCCCTTCCCATCGGGTTTCATCCGGATCTCTTCGCCGTGAACGCTGATCCGACCGGCCGAGGGCAATTCCAGCATGTTGATGCAGCGCAGCAGCGTAGACTTGCCCGAACCGCTGCCGCCGATGATCGCGATGACATCGCCCGGGCGTGCCGTTAGCGACACGCCCTTCAGCACGTTCAACGGTCCGAAATGCTTGTGGAGGTCACTGATAGCGATTGCCTCGGCCGCCTCCGTCATCGGTGACCGGTTCCCGTGGTTTGCGGGCTTCTCGAAAGCATGAAAACAGTTCCCCTTGTGGCGCTGTCGTGCAGCATTTTTCGGCTTGTCGCGCTGTTTCCTGCCAATATGGTTGCACTTGTGCCGTTATTATTCAAGTGTATAATAGGTGCGCCGTCCAATTTTCTGGCGGAATTCCCGCTCGAACGAACCCTCCGCAGGAGCAGCCCATGAGCCCATTCGGTTGGAAGGCAATGACTTGGACCGGAGACGCCGGGCTCCGGGGGCGGTCATGACGCGCCGCAGCTTTCACCGCGCTCCGGAAGGCGAGCGCCGGCAGGAGCTGATCGAGGCGACGCTCGACTGCATATCCGAGTTCGGTCTCAAGGGTGCCACCGTCCGCCAGATCGCGGTCCGCGCCGGCGTGACCGCGGGGCTCGTCCGGCACTATTTCGACTCCAAGGATCAGATGATCGCGGAGGCCTACCGGGCCGTGATCGCCTCGTTGACGGAAAAGGCGAAAACAGTCGAGGGCGATCCGGCGACGCGTCTCCGGGAATTTATTTGCATCAATCTCAGCGAGCCGGTGGCCGACAGCCGCAGCGTCTCGCTCTGGGCAGCTTTCATCAGCCAGGTGAGGGTTGATCCTGTCCTCGCAGAGATTCACCGCGAAGGCTATTTGGCCTTCCGCAATGCCCTCCAGGACCTATTGAGCGATTTTCTCGCGGCCAAGGGCAGGCCGGCGAGTGCGGAGCTCTGTCGCCGCTACGCCATCGCAATCAATGGTTTGGTCGACGGGCTCTGGATCGAAGGCTGCCTCGCCGGCGATCTCTTCCGCGAGGGAGAACTGATCAGCATCGCCATGGCCTCGGTCGAATCGTTGCTTGGCCTGCCTATAGACGAATGACGGAGGGGAGAAATCACATGCGCTATGCGTCGATCACCTCGCGGCTGGCCGATCTCGGATCCGGCAAGTGGGCCCTGCACATTCGTGCGCGGCAATTGAAAGCCAGCGGTGCCGACATCATCGAACTGACGATCGGCGAACCGGACCTGCCGCCCGACCGCGCCCTGCTGGACGAGTGTCAGCGCGCCATGAACGCCGGTCGGTATCGCTACTCGAACGGCCGCGGCGAGGCAGCCGTGGTTTCGGCGATTGCGGAAAAATACCGTCGCCGCCGAGCCGACGTGACGGCGAAGAACGTCCTCTGTTTCCCCGGCACCCAGACGGCGCTTTTTGCCGTGATGCTGGGGCTGGCCGAGGCGGGCGACGGCGTGCTCGTCGGCGATCCGCTCTACGCGACCTATGAAGGCGTCATACGTGCGGCCGGCGCCCATCCGGTATTCGTAGCGCTGAAACCTGATTTTGGTTTCCACATGCAGCGGGAAGACCTGGAAAGGTCCGTCACGCCCGAATGTCGCGTGCTGCTGCTCAACACTCCGCACAACCCGACCGGCGCGGTGCTTACGGCCGCCGAAATCGCGGCGATCGGCGAGGTGGCCCGCCGCCACGACCTCTGGATCGTCTGCGACGAGGTCTACGAGGAGCTGGTCTTCAGCGGAACCTTCGTTTCACCCTTCGACGATCCGGATCTCGCCGAACGAACGATCGTTGTTTCGTCTATTTCGAAGTCCCATGCCGCGCCTGGTTTTCGCAGCGGCTGGGCCGTCGGGCCGGCTGAGTTCACCCGGCGCCTCCTGCCGGTTTCCGAAACCATGCTGTTCGGTCAGCAACCTTTCATCGCCGACATGACGGCCTATGCCCTGACGCATGAGATCGATACCGCGCGGCGGATGCGGGAGACCTATGGCCGGCGCGCGCGTCGTATAGTCGACGGTCTTTCCCATGTGCCGGGCGTGGCGGTCCTGCCGCCGGAGGCGGGGATGTTCGCCCTCATCGACGTTGCCGGCACCGGACTCTCCGGCGATGCCTTTGCCTGGGCACTGCTTGAAGAGGAACGCGTGGCGGTGATGCCGGGGGCGTCCTTCGGCACGCAGGCGAAGAACTTCCTCCGGATAAGCCTCACGGTTCCGGATGAGACCATCGACGAAGCCTGCCGTCGCATTGCAGCCTTGGCCGAGCGCCGCACGACGAGAAGGGAACGCCGCGCATGAGTGTTGCGATGAAAACCGTCGGTGAAGCTCTCGTCGGACTCCTGGAGGCAAACGGGGTCGAAGTTGTCTTCGGCATCCCCGGCGTGCACACGGTCGAGCTTTATCGTGGTCTTGCGGCTTCGAAAATCCGCCACGTTACCCCGCGCCATGAGCAGGGCGCCGGCTTCATGGCAGACGGCTATGCGCGCGTCAGCGGCAAGCCGGGCGTCGCGCTGGTCATCACCGGTCCCGGTCTCACCAATACGATTACCGCCATGGCGCAGGCCCGGCAGGATTCGATCCCCATGCTGGTGATCTCCGGCGTCAACCGCCGCGATTCGCTCGGGCATGGCCGCGGCTTGCTGCACGAACTGCCCGACCAGCATGGAATGATGACGACCCTGGCGCTCTATTCGCATACGCTGCTCAATCCGGCCGACCTGCCGCTGGTCATCGACCGCGCCTTTGCCGTGCTGCTATCCGGCCGCGCCGGTCCAGTCCACATTGAGATCCCGACAGACGTGATGGCTGACACGGTCGGGAGCCAAGCGGCAAGGCCGGCCATGGCGACCCGCCCGTGCGCCGACGGAGAAACGCTGCAGAAAGCGGCCGCCTTCTGTGCCGACGCGTCCCGGCCGGTCATTCTTTGCGGCGGCGGCGCGCTGGCTGCCGAAGCGGAACTGCGTGTGTTGGCGGAACGGATCGGGGCACCCGTGGTCACGACCGTCAACGCGCGCGGCCTGTTGGCGGGTCACCCCTTGCGCGTGCCCGCGAGCCCGAGCCTCCAAACCGTGCGCGCGCTGCTCCGCGACGCGGATCTGGTGCTGGCCCTCGGCACCGAAATGGGGCAAACCGATTACGATCTCTATGCCGACGGCGGTTTCCCCGAGCTCCGAGATCTCATCCGCATCGATATCGATGCGGCACAGCTTGCGCGGGGTCCGCGCACGGCGCTCTCGATCCTCTCCGGCGCGAAGGCTGCGACGGGCGGCATAGTCGGCTTGCTCCCCGACCGAACAGCGAAGGACGACACATCGCGGGCCGAGGCGACGCGAAAGGCAGCGCTCGAGGAGTTGACATCGAAGATGCGGGCGGAGGTGGGCATCATCGACGCGATTTTTCAGGCGCTGCCGGATTGCACCATCGTGGGGGATTCGACCCAGGCGGTCTATGCCGGCAACCTCTATTGCGACGCGCCGCGGCCGCGCGCCTGGTTCAACTCGGCTACCGGCTACGGCGCGCTCGGCTATGCGCCGCCCGCAGCCGTCGGCGCAGCGATTGCTGATCCAGGGCGACCGGTCGTCTGCCTTGTCGGCGACGGCGGTTTTCAATTTTCGCTGTCTGAGATCGGATCGGCCGTCGATGCGGAGGCAAAGGTGATCTTCCTTGTGTGGAACAATGGCGGCTACCGGGAGATCGAAACCCATATGCTCGAGGCCGGCATCGTCCCGGAAGGCGTCAGGCCGACGGCTCCGGACTTCCTGCTGACGGCCAGGGCTTACGGCGTCGCGGCCGTGCGATTGGTCGACATTGAGGAACTGCCGGGCGCACTCGCGGATGCGGCCGCGCGAACGGGTCCCTCGCTGATCGAAATTCACCAGACGAGGACTGTCGGCGCTACCGCCTGAGGGAGAGCGAAAGAAGAAATCCGTGGCCGGTTTCCTGCCGCGTCGCGGCATTTCAGGGTAGGGGCTGCAACAGAAGCACAGGGTTTGACTTTTTCTGCCCGGAGTGGTGTTAAAGGCGCCGGCGTTCGAATCCGGCCACGTTCTTGCGTTAGTCTCCGGATGTCGAGGCCAATTCGTCTCGTGGGCGCCAGGCGCCGAGAGAAAGGAATCGCGTCCTCAATGGACCTCCTGGGTGGCAGCAAGAGCATGCAGGCGGGCCGGCTTCTTGCCGTGCTGTGGCTGTTCTGCGCCTCCTTCGCCGTGCAGGCGATCGCTGTCGGTCAAAGCGTAACGGGTCGGAACGGTCCCGGCGCGCAGACAGGCGATATCGCCGCTCGGGACATGGGCTCTGCCGATCGTCCGGTGGCGCGTCAGGTTTTCAGGGCTGTCGCCTTGCCCGACTTCCGCTTCACCGGCGCGCGGGCGGAGGGGAAGGCGAGCCCCGGCGGCGAGCCAGATCCGGCTCTTCCACTCGCCTTTTCCGTTCTGCCTGCGGTCGTCGGTAATCATCCGGCGCCGGTCGCGCAAACGCTAGCCGTGGTCAAGGCCTCGCGCCAGAGCGAGCGCATTCGCGGCCCGCCTGCGGCCGAGAACGTCCTCTAACGTCCGGGCTCACCGACTATCGGTTCTGCCCGGCATAATGAAATCAGGCCCGGGCCGCCCGGAAAAGGCGCGTCCAGCCGTTCATGGAATTTCCAAATGCGTACATCCAGATGGGCGATTCTCGCCTATGTCGCGATCGCTATCTTCGGCTGCCTCGCGGCGCTACCCAGCATGCTGCCGCCGGCGATGCGGCAGCAATTCACGTCCGTTCTGCCGTTCGAGCCGGTCACGCTTGGCCTCGACCTCAAGGGCGGCTCGCATCTCGTGCTCGAGGTCGACGGCGCCGGCCTGCAAAAGGCGCGGCTCAACACGCTTCTCGACGACACCCGGCGCGCATTGCGCGGCGAGCGTGTCTCCGCCTCTTCGGCCCGCATCAGCGGTAATATGGTAACGGTGAGCATCCCTGATCCGGCGGATCGGGAAAGGGTGCTGCCGAAGCTGCAGGAATTGGCGACGCCGGTCAGTGTCATCGGCTTCGGCGGCTCGGCGCCAGAGGTCGAGGTGACCACGGCCGGCGACGTCGTCACGCTGTCGCTCACCGAAGCCGGCCTTGCCGATCGCATGACCAAGGCGGTCGAGCAGAGCCTGGAGATCATCCGGAACCGCGTCGACCAGGTCGGCGTCGCCGAGCCGCTGATCCAACGGATCGGCTCAAACCGCATTCTCGTGCAGCTTCCGGGCCTTCAGGATCCGACGCGCCTTCGTGAACTTCTCGGTTCCACAGCTCAAATGAGCTTCCATATGCTCGACCAGACCGTGGATGTGACGCAGCCGCCGCCGCGCGGCGTCGAGATCCTTCCCGGCGCAAATGACGGCAACCGCTATCCGATCGAAAGCCGCGTCGCGATTTCCGGTGAACGTCTTGCCGATGCCAAAGTCGGCTTCGACCAGCGTACAAACCAGCCGGTCGTGGATTTCAGCTTCGATTCACTTGGCGCTCGCCAGTTCGCGGAGATCACCCGGGAAAATGTCGGCCGGCCTTTTGCGGTCGTGCTCGACGGCAAGGTTCTGACGGCGCCCGTCATCAACGAGCCGATCCTTGGCGGTCGTGGTCAGATCAGCGGTAACTTCACGGCCGAGGAGGCAACTGTCCTTTCGGCGCTCTTGCGTTCCGGTGCCCTGCCGGCGCCGCTGACGATCATCGAAGAGCGCTCCGTCGGACCCAATCTCGGCAGCGACTCGATCCGTATGGGCCTCTATACCGGTCTCGTCGGCTTCGCTCTCGTCATCGCCCTGATGGTCGTCCTCTACGGTGCCTGGGGCATGATCGCCAATGTCGGCCTGCTGCTGCACACGATCATGACGATCGGCGTTCTCGCGCTCATCGGCTCGACGCTGACCCTGCCCGGCATCGCCGGCATTATTCTTGGCATCGGCATGGCGGTCGACGCCAATATTCTCATCAATGCCCGCATCCGGGAGGAGACAGAAAACGGCGCCGGGGCGATGAAGGCGCTGGACCTCGGCTTCAACAAGGCATACGCCACCATCATCGACGCCAACATCACCACGCTCACCGGCACGATCCTGCTGTTCTGGCTCGGCAGCGGACCGGTGCGTGGTTTCGCGGTGACGATGATGCTCGGGATCGCCATCTCGATGTTCACGTCTGTCACGATCGTGCGCTTGCTCATGCGCGAAGTCGTGATCCGCCGAAAGATGAAGAAGCTCGAAATTCCGTCGCTCTTCGGCCGGGTGCCGAAACTGCCGACCATCTCCTTCATGAAACGGCGCTTCCAGGCGATCGGCCTTTCGGCCTTCCTGTCGATCAGTTCTGTTATCCTGTTTTTCACGCCGGGCCTTAATTACGGGATCGATTTCATCGGCGGTATTCAGGTCGAAGCCGTTTCCAAGGAGAAGGTCGACTTGTCGAGGTTGCGCAGCAGTCTCTCCTCGCTCGAACTTGGCGAAGTGGCGTTGCAGGATTTCGGCAACGGCCAATCGGTGCTGATCCGCGTCCAACGTCAGCCGGGCGGCGAAAACGAGCAGACGGCGGCGCTGAACCGGATCAAGGATGCCGTGACGAATGCCGTGCCGGATGCGACGCTGGAGCGGACCGAGGTAGTCGGCCCGACAATCAGTACGGAGCTTGCGCGTTCCGGCTCGCTTGCCGTCGGTCTCGCCATGCTGGCGATCCTGCTCTACATCTGGTTCCGGTTCGAGTGGCACTTTGCGGTCGGTGCGATCGCGGTGCTTCTGCTCGACATCACCAAGACCATCGGCTTCTTCGCTTTGACCGGCGTGGACTTCAACCTGACGGCGATTGCCGCGCTCCTGACGATGATCGGCTACTCCGTGAACGACAAAGTGGTGGTCTATGACCGCATGCGCGAAAACCTACGTAAGTTCAAATCGATGCCCTTCTCCGAACTCATCGACATGAGCATCAACCAGGTGATCGCACGATGCATCTTCACCTCGGTGGCAACGGCTCTTTCGTTGGTGCCCATGGCCATCTGGGGAGGCGAGGTCGTGCGCAGCTTCGCCTGGCCGATGATCTTCGGCGTGATCATCGCTACTTCCTCGTCTATCTATATCGGAGGGCCGATCCTCCTGTTCCTCAGCCGCTGGTGGAAGGACCGGGAGGTCCGCCGTTCCGGTGCGCAGGAGGCAGGCACGCCGACGGCCTAGCGGACCCAATGGGTTCATTCGGATTTCGGGAACGGGAAGACCGCTCCCGATCCATCGCGAGACTGCAAAAAGGGGTGACTCGGACGAGTTGCCCCTTTTTCGTCCGAAAGAGCTGACTATATACGAGGCGTCCCTTGCAGGTCGATTCGACGCTCACCATGTAGCGCGATAGCCCACCTGGGGCGGCGGGATAATCTGCAGGGCAGTCTCCTGACCAGGTCTTCGAGGCATTGATTTTTCGAGACCGGTTGTCGTTTGACTGAGATGTGAGATTGTCCTAGCTTACGCAGTGTGACGCGGAAGGATTCCGCCTCCCATCGTTCATGAACCGTCGCGGCGCTTTGCGCCGCCACAAGCCAAAGGAGAGTGACATGTCAAGAACCGTCTCGACCGCCGCTTTCTGCGGCTCGCGTTCCCTTTGTCGTGCAACGGTGAAAGGTCTCATTGGCACGCTTTGCCGAATGTGACCGTTCGCACCACCGGACTTATCCCTGCCGAGAATTGAAGATCCGCGCTTGATGCGTGGAGGAGCGTTATTTGCATGAACAAGCAAGTCATCGAACATAATGGTGTGCCCGTCGGCGTCGTTGTTCCCGATGCAGATCAGGTGAAGTTTGTGGCCGTGAAGTATCAGGTCTGGGACCTCGACGCGCAGCGGTTCCGCTCGGCCGATGAGGCGCGCGCGGCGATCCGGCACCTGCTCACCGGTCAGGCTCCCCATGCCCGCCAAGGCGGTGCCGCGGCGGCATGACTTTGTCCGGCCGCGGTTTTTCCTTGTTACTGCGTGAATATCAAGTGTAAGTCCAGGCTTCAGCGCCGTGCAAATGAGATGCACGGCGCTGCGGGTGCGCACCGGTCGCCTCTTCAAAAGTCGGCATAATTTTGTATTGGCAGAGCAATTCTGTGCTATGCCGAACACATAAGCTTGTGCGCGTGTGGACGGTTGCCGACGATCCGCGCGCGGGGAGACTCTGCCGGAATGCTGACAAAAAAGGGAAAATACGGATTGAAAGCCCTTGTCGACCTGGCACGCCTTGAACCAGGCGAAACGGCCTTCATCAACGAGATTGCGCTTCGCAACAACATTCCGAAAAAATTTCTCGATACGATCCTGCTCGAATTGCGCAATGCTGGGGTGCTGCGCTCCAAGAAGGGGCCCGGCGGCGGCTACTCCTTGTCGCGCCCGGCATCGGAGATCCGCATCGGCCACGTCATCCGAACGCTCGATGGTCCCCTTGCACCCATCCGCTGTGCCAGTCGTACCGCCTATGAAGTCTGTGAGGACTGTCGCGATCCGGAGACCTGCCAGGTCCGCATCTCCATGACGTCCGTACGCGATGCGATCGCCTCCATTCTCGATTCGATGACGCTTGCCGAGTTCGCGACCGGAGCCGTATTGATTCCGGAAGTGCCTGTGGAAAAGCGCGCCGGCTGATCACAGCGGCCCGCAATATTCCTGGCGCCGTAGAAATTCGGCCCAGGGGAGCTTGGTTTGCCGGAAGAATGGGCCTATTTGGCTCCAATCGTTTTTCGCCGCGTTTCGGACGGCCGGTACGGCTGCCGATTCCGCTTCAGACCAGGGACCGAAGATGGGCTTGAGACATGTGAAAGCGGAGGGGCATTCGCGCGCTGCGGTGCTCGATTCGATCAATAGGACACTGGCGACGGCAAGCAATGGCATCAAGGTTCTCGCCGATCATGCGGCGACGGACGAAGCCTTTGCGCAGAGCCTCATCGACGCAGTCGAACTGATCGGCGAGGGCCGGGGCCGTGTCGTCGTCTCCGGCGTCGGAAAGAGCGGACATATCGGCCGCAAGATTGCCGCAACCATGGCTTCCACCGGCACCTCTGCCTATTTCGTCCATCCGACGGAAGCCAGCCACGGCGATCTCGGCATGATCACCTCGGAGGACACCCTCATCCTGCTCTCCTGGTCCGGTGAAACGGCGGAACTCGCCAACATGCTCACCTATGCCAAGCGCTTCAGCGTGCCGATCGTCTCGATTTCATCCAACCGCGACAGCATCCTCGCGCGCAATTCGGATGTTGCGCTGGTGCTGCCGAAAGTGCCGGAGGCCTGTCCGCACGGGCTGGCGCCGACGACTTCGGCCATGCTGCAGCTTGCCGTCGGGGACGCACTGGCGATCGCGCTCCTGGAGCGGCGCGGCTTTTCCGCCGAGGATTTCAAGACCTTCCATCCGGGTGGCAAGCTGGGTGCCCAATTGCGCCTGGTTCATGAACTGGCGCATGTGGCGGAACAGGTGCCGCTGCTTACAGTCGGCCGTCCGATGAGCGAGGCGGTCATCGAGATGTCCTCGAAAGGCTTCGGCGTCGTCGGCATCGTCGATGAAGGTGGCGCCTTGATCGGCGTGATCACCGACGGCGACCTGCGCCGTCACATGGCTGGCGACCTGCTCGCTCAGCCGGTCGAAGAGGTGATGTCGCATAACCCTCGCGTAGTGAAAGGCGACGTGCTCGCCAGCGCCGCCATGGAATTCATGCAGGAGCACAAGGTGACCGTGCTCTTCCTCGTCGATGAGGCGCAAATGCCGGTCGGTATCCTGCACATCCACGACCTGCTGCGCGCCGGCGTGGCCTGATCAATCGAACGGAGAGCTGGCGCGAGCGCCTGTGAGCGAATCCCGCAGCGGTGAGGGGCTTCTCTTCTCGGGTTTTTGCCGGGGCGGCGGATCTATGAAGGCGCCCGGCTGGTTGACCATGTTCCTGTGGATACGTTCGGCGATTGCTTCCGCGCCGGCATCCGTCCCCGCATGCGAGTAGAAATTGCCGCGCACCTGGATCGACGCGGCCATCAGCCGGAAAGTCGCCGCGCTCAAGTCGGGATCCGGTTGCGTCGGCGCCGCCCAGAATGCATCGAGCGGCTGCTGGTCCGTCAGCCCGGCAATATCGAAGACCGCCCGGCCGAGCACCTTGACCGGTTTGCCCTGTTTGAGGGCGTGCAGCCCGGCGGTCGAATTGACCGTGACCATGCCGGCGCTCCCGGCCATGAGAAGGTCCAGGTTACCGCCGTCGAGAAAGGCGACACGATCTTCGATGCCAAGCGCCGCCGCTTGGCTGGCGATGATCCTGCGCCAGGGAATGAGGTTGTTGTCGAGAGGGTGGACCTTGATCGCCAGCTTGCTTGTCGGGGGCGCCTGGCGTGCAAAGGAGGCGAGGATATCTCCGATTGCCTCCTCCTGGCTGTTGAAGGGGGAGTGGGCGCGCAGCTGGAAGTCGGTCTCGAGCTGCAGCGGATAGACGAAATAGGGGAGACGATCCGAGGTGAGCGAGCGGATGACGGCCTCAGCCGCCCGCTGCTGGCGCTTGGCTCCGGCAAGGCGCCTCAACCATCCGGCATATTCCGCCAGCGGATGAAAGATCCCATGCCGGTGGTAGCCCGGGAAGAGAAACCAGAGAAGGACGTTCGGCAGGTTGTACAAGAGGTCATAGGCCGCCTCGGCCAGGAATGTCTGCGAATAGCGTCGCTGCCAATCCGGCTCGGGCAGGGATGCGGCGGCCTTGAGGATCTGCTCGGGCTCGGCCGGAAAATGCGAATTGGACGACATGCCGCCGCATTCGAGGGTCAGCCAATCGGGTCGGAGATAGCCCATTTCCACGACGTAGACTGCAGCCCCGTACCTCCTGGCGGCGGCAATGGCCTTCTGGTGATAAGGCCGCTCTTCGCCGAGCAGAACGAGATCGCTGACCCCATGACAGCGAATAAATGCGTCGACATAGCCGGGCCACCTGGCAAGAGAGCCGCGATAATTGTACCCGCCGCGGCGGCGCCAGAAGATCCGGTCGCCGACGTTGAGATTGATCCGGACGCAGCGATGTCCATAGGCTTCGAGCCGGGTGGCGATCTTGGGAAAGATCGACGACGAAGGACCTTGCAGGAACAGGAATGTCCGTCGCCCCGTATGCCTGATCATTGTGCCTTCCGTCATGTCCATTCTGCAGCCGCTATTGCAGCGCATCCTTGTGCAGGTTGGCGTGCTGGAGCAATGCGCGCAGAAGGTTCCATGGATCTTCGTCCTGCGGAGGTCCGGGGCGATGCTTGGCTGGCTTGGCCTTGGCGAGCGGCACGATGAAATAGTCCGTACGCGGGTCGGGGAAGGGATCGGCGAACGATTTCAACAACGGCGCGTGGTCGCCATAGAAGGCAAGCCAGACCGGGCGGTCGAACTTTTCGAGGCTGTCGATCAGATGTTTCAGCGCGGCATCGGATTGTTCGAGGATCGCCAGATATATGTCGACGGGATTGGCGAGCTCTCCGACGCGTCCGGGTTCCCATGGTCCGTGATTGGCCATCGATGCAACGAACAAGAAGCCGCTTTCCTCCAGCGGCAGCCTCCGCGCCTCGGCGACGACCCGCTCCGTAAGAGCCGCATCCGACACATAAAGCCCGTCGCGCGCGGGATCATGGTCGAAGGCGTCTAGCATGGTGAGCTTCTCGAAGCCGAGCAACGGCATCGCCTTGTGACGCAGGAAGAATGTGCGGTCATAGGGATGGATGAAATGCGTGTGCCAGCCGGCGCGCTTCATCTTTCCCGGCCAGACGACGTCGGCATAGTGCGACGCTCGCAGATAGGGATAGCTGGCATCGACATGGATATCGTCGGGCAGCAGCCCGCTCAGGACGGCGAATTCGGTGCGCAGCGTATAGCCGCCCTCGAAGATATTGCTTAGGCGGCCCCATTGAACCGCGTGCTTGCGCAGCCGATCAATCGTCGGCAGCTTGATCGTGTCTACTCCGAAATGCCGCATGTCGATGAACGATTCCGACTGCCAGACGACCACCAGCGGCGCTTCCTCATGGCCGATGAGGTCATGGACCGCCGCAAGCAAGCGTTCCGAGAGTTCGGCAACGATCTTTTCGCGCTTTACGCCCAGCCAGATGATGAAGTGAAAGACCACAGAGCCGAAGGTGCCGAAGCGCACCGTGCTCATCTTGACATTCACCTTGCCGACGAGCCGCTGGACGAGCGCGGCGGTCGGGCGATTGACCGGGCCGTAGAAAAGCGAGATCCAGGGCGCGCTTGCGGCAAGGACCATCAGGACGATCCAGAAGAGCTTGTCCCGCGTCGGCAGGACGCTCGGTTCGAAATACATGTAAAGGCCCGAGACGCCGAAGACATACAGGAAGGCGACGATCCAGAAGACGATGTTGAGCGAAGTCGCGTAGAAGATCGACTTGTACTTGAAGACATCGGCGACGAGCGCGATGTCCGAGAAGACCAGCGGCTCGCGGATGAACTTGAACTTGGCACGGGAAATACCGGTGAAGATGATGAAGAAGCTCATCGTGCCGGCCGCCGCATAGAGCGGGCGCCAGGAAATTGCAAAGAATCCGGCAAAGACGAGCGCAACCACCGGGAGGCGGGCAAGAATGTCGACGGTGTCGTGATTGCGGCCGTAGGGAGAGGCATTCTTTCGCCGCTCCCGCTTCGGCAGCGCGAAGCGGTCGGTAAAGAAGATCACCGCACAGGAGAGAAGATAGCAGCCAAGGATCAGCGCTTTCGGGTGGTCGTGCAATTGAAAGGGAACTAGCGCCAAACCCATACCTTTGAGCCGTTTACTGCCGGCGCCGCCTCGGCAGCGGGGCTCATCGACACTTAAATCCTAATACCGGCAGGAACAAGCACGCATTCTCTCCTGCGATCACCGTCCACGACTGCGTGCGATTGCCCTGTCGAACCACCAATTGAGAAATGGCCGGACGGCCGGACCGAAGCGGCCGAGCAGTAAGAGCGTGAAGCCGAAATAAATCTCGGACCGTCCCCGTACGACGTCGTCAGCAATCTTGCTCGCAACGGCATCGGCGCTCCAGGGCCGAACTGTGCCCATGACGACGGTTGCCTCTGGCGGACGCAATTCGAGCTCCCGCTCGAGTTGCGGGGTCTCGGTATCCGGCGGAAAGGCCACGGTCACCTGGACGCCGTGGCAGCACGCTTCGGCGCGCAACGCCTGCGCAAACCCGTGCAGCGCGAATTTCGATGCGCAGTAGCCGGAATAACCATAGATGCCGATGAGCCCCGCACCGGAGGATATTATCACGATCTGTCCCTGTCGGCGCCGAACCATGTCGGGATAGACGGCGCGCACCGCATTGACGGTTCCGGAAAAGTTCGTCTCCCATTGCCGGCGGAAGGACAGGCTGGGCATGGCTACGAACGGCCCCGGCTCGACGATGCCCGCCGAAGTCACCAGTATGTCGCAGGGGCCGAACGCCTCGACGCAACGGAAGATCGCGGCGTCGATCTGATCCTCGCTCGCCACGTCGGCTGTTTCGATGCGGATGTCTTCGGCGCGGGCCCCGTGCGGCGAAACGAGCTTTTGCGCCGCCTGCTCCAACAAAACGCGCGAGCGGGCAATGAGCGAGAGCCGGGCCCCGCGACCGGCATAGAGGGAGGCGAGTGCCAGGCCTATGCCGCTCGAGCCGCCGGTGATGATCACATGAGTCATGCGGAGATCCCGCTTGCCGCCGCTGACGGCGGATCTGTTAACGTGCCGGAGCGGATGGGGGATTGAAAACCCATGCCAAATCCACCGCACACTTTTCAGCCATAGGCAGCATTAGCGCTCCGAAATCGCTTTAAGCATCTGTTCGATGTCGACCCCGCCAAGGCCGAAATTGCGCGCGGTGAGGTTGTTGAGGCGCTCTGCGGTCAGCGTCACTGTGCGGCGGATCTGCTCCTCGGTGTGGTCGCTGGTGATAAAGAAGCGAAGGCGCGCGAAACCTTCCGGAACGGCGGGATGGATGATCGGCAGGACGTTGATGCCATCCGAAAGAAGGTCGTTCGAAAGCTGCACCGCACGCAGCGAGTCGCCGACGATCACCGGTACGACCGAATAGCCGCCGCTCAAGCCCGTATCGAGCCCCGCTTCTTTTGCGAGTTTCAGGAAAAGACTGCCGTTCCGCCGCAGTGCCGCAGTGCGCTCCGGCTCGCGTTCCAGAATATCGATGCTCGCGACCGCTGCTGCGCCGAGCACCGGCGCAAGGCCGACGCTGTAGACGAAACCGCCGGCTGATGCCTTGAGCACGGCGGCGAGCGCCGCGCTCCCGGCGACATAGCCGCCGCAGCTCGACGTCGTCTTCGACAGCGTTCCCATCCAGATGTCGACCTCGTGCGGGTCGATGCCGAAATGTTCTGCCAGCCCCTTGCCCCGCTTTCCCAGCACCCCCATCGAATGGGCCTCGTCGACCATCAGCCAGAAGCCATATTCCGCCTTGAGCTTGAGCAGTGCCGGCAGATTGGCGACATCGCCATCCATCGAATAGATGCCCTCGACGATCACCATGATGTGGCGGTAGTCACCGGCAACCGTCCGCAGCACATGCTCGAGATCCGCCGTGTCGTTATGCTTGAACAGCCGGCGGGTGGCGCCCGAAAGCTTGATGCCGGCAAGTGCGCTGTTGTGGATGAATTCGTCGTGGATGACGAGGTCCTTCGGGCCCATGAGACAGCTGATGGCCGCCACGTTAGTGAGATAGCCACTGACGAAACAGACCGCGGCATCGACGCCGTAGAAGCGTGCTATCCTCTCCTCGAGCTCCATATGGACGGGCCGCTCACCGGCGACCAGCCGGCTCGCCGAGGCGGAAATCCCGAACGTGCCGATCGTCTCGCGCGCGCGCTCCACCACATCGACATGCTTGTTCAGCCCGAGATAGTCGTAGGAGGCGAAATTGATCAGCATGCGGCCATCGATCACCGTCGTCGCGCCGGCCGCCGTCTGATGCGGGCGGTAGAACGGGTTGGCGATGCCGAGCTGTTCGCTTGCGAACTTCTGCGCCATCACCTGCTTGTATTCGGCGAGGTCCTCGAAGCGGGCCTGTTGGCGACGGGGCGCGGGCGGCAATTCGCGCTCCGACCGCGCCATCCGGTTCCGCTCGGACGATTGGTGCGTGTTCCTCATCCTGTCCAGCAGGTTCTCCTTGAGACTGCTGTTCATCTTGGAGAAGCTTGGGCCGTTTCCGTCGTTGCTCATTGGCTCTGTGCTTTTTCGCGGCTGCCGTTCTCGTTCCTTGAGCCGGCGGTTCAAGGAACGAGAACGTGGATTTAGATCGACCTTTGCGCGTCTGCCAGGGCACGCGGCGCCGTGGTCGCTCCAACATGGCGTTGCGTCAACTCGGTAACGAGCTTGTCGTCGGCGCCTTCGCCTTCATCGCCCAGGTCGCGCTTGCTCACTTTTTCGTAGAGCTTGCGCGCAACATCGCCGACAGTCGTATGGTCGGCAACGCCGCTCAAGGGCATGTCGAAACCGGTGTTCTGCTGGAAGCTGATGCCGAGTTCCACCGCCATCAGGCTGTCGAGGCCGATCTCCTTGAGGATCTTGCCGCGCGTCACGGTATCCTTCGACACACGCAGGATCGCGGCGATTTCTCCCGCCACCAGATCGAACAGAATGTCTTCCGCCTCCTGTGGCGACTTGCCCTCGATCATCGCGACAAGGTCCATCGTGGTGCCCTCGGCGCCGGAGACGTGCTGGTCGGCACTGCGCAGGACCACTTCGAAGAGCGCATTGCGGGCAATCGGCAGGTTGCGCGCCGCCGCCCAGTCGATCTCCGAAATCATGACGACGCCGGCGTCGATGGTTCCCGTGTCCGCGGCGATATGGCTTGCGACCATGTCGAGCGCCATCTGGGCCTTGAGCGCCGTCTTGCCGATGCGCTTGGCGAGCAGGTCGTTGACGTCGGCGTTCTGCGTCAGATAGCCGGCATCCGCGATCGCGCCGAAGCCGACCGCCAGGCCCGCCAGGCCTTCTGCACGTCGCGTCCGGGCCAGACCTTCGAGATAGCCGTTGGCCGCGACATAGTTCGCCTGGCCCGGATTGCCGACTAATGTGGTAGCCGAGGAGAACAGGAGGAAATTGTCAAGCTGGTCTCCGCGCGTCAGCCGGTCGAGGATCGCCGCGCCCTTAGCCTTGGTGTCGATCACGACCCGGTTGCGTTCGCGGTTGAGATTGCTGATCAGCGCGTCGTCGAGCACCATCGCGGCATGCACGACGCTGCGCAACGGTGCTTGCCCCCGAAGCGTGGAAAGCAGCGTTTCGACGGCTGCGGCGTCGGTCACGTCGCAGGCGTGAAGCGAGGCGCACACGCCGGCTTTCTCCCAGCGCGACAGCATCGCCGTGGTCTCCGCGTCGGGCTGGCCGCGTCGGGAGCAAAGGGCGATCTTGCGCGCGCCTTTCTCGACCAGCCAATTGGCCGCCATGAGGCCGAAGCCGCCGATGCCGCCGACGACGAGATGCATGCCGTCCGGATCGACGTTCATGCCCGCGTTCGGCCTCGCCGTAATCTCATGCCTGCCGGTTACCGGGGGCAGCACCACGATCTTGCCGATATGACCGGCATTCTGCATCAGCCGGAAGGCATTGCCGATCTCATCGAAGTCGAAGGCGCGGTAGGGAAGCGGCGTTAGCTTTCCTTCATCGAAGAGCGCGCCGATTTCCACGAAGATGCGCTTTGTCAAGCCGGGCTGGTTGACGAGAAGCTGATCCGCATCGATGCCGAAATAGCTGATATTGCGCCGGAACGGTCTCAGGCCGATCTTGCTGTCGGCATAGTAGTCGCGCTTACCGAGTTCGAGGAAGCGGCCGAAGGGCTTGACGAGCGCGAGGCTCTGCTCCATCGCCTCGGCGAAGAGCGAGTTGAGCACGAGGTCCACGCCTTCGCCGCCGGTTACGGCCCGGATATCGTTGACGAAGCCGAGCGAGCGGGAATCGAAGACGTGATCGGCGCCGAGCATCTTCAGGAAGCGCCGCTTTTCCCGGGTTCCGGCCGTCGCGATGACCGTCGCCCCGTTTAGTTTCGCCACCTGGAGTGCGGCAAGGCCGACACCGCCGGCGGCGCCGTGGATGAGGATCGTTTCTCCCGGCCGGACGCGGCCGAGCTCAACCATGGCGTAATAGGCCGTAAGAAAGGCGACGGGCAGGGTGGCGGCTGCCACCGGGTTGATTGTTCGCGGCAGTTTGGCAACGCCGGCGCGCGAGACGACCGCGTGGGTCGAGAAGGCGGAGGAGGCGATCGCCATCACGGCGTCGCCGACGACGAGGTCGTCGACACCTTCGCCGATCTCGACCACATGGCCGGACAGCTCCATGCCGATCGTCGCTCCGGCAAAGCCGTCTTCGAGCGCTTCCTCGGGCAGGAGGCCCATGGCCCACATGACGTCGCGGAAATTGAGGCCTGTCGCGGCGACCGCAACGACGATCTCTCCCGGTCCGGCCCGCGGCACGTCGGTCTCCTCCCAGGCGATGCTGCCGACCTGGGAACTGACGCGCTGGCGAATGGTCGCCGCAGCGAAGCTGCGCGTTTTACCTTCGCTCTTGCCGACGGGGCCGGGCACTGCCCGGATCTCGGAGAAGAGGCCCGAGCTGCGATCGAGCAGCCACTCGCGATTGGAGCCTTCGATTGTCAGGAGCGGCAGTGCGGAGGCGATCATCGCTTCCGCCCCCGCTTCGATCTTGTCGCTGAAATCGAGCGAATGGACGTCGAGAAACTCGTATTCATTCTCGAGCACGCGGACGAAGGTCCACAGACCTGAATTCACGCCGGAGTTTGTCGGGGCGGAAACCGGCGCGCCTCCCGGTGCAACGAGCACGAGGCGGGGACGCTCGTCCCCGCTGCCCTCTCCGACGTGCTGGCGCAGGGCTTCGGCGAAAGCGCTGAGCGCCAACACCTGCGTCTGCAACAAGGCGGAATCGTCGTCGCCGGCAGGACCGGTGGCCGGCGAGAGGAGCACTGCGCGAACCGGCCTTTCTCCAAAGGCAGCGAAGGCGCCGCGAAGCTTGACCGTGTCCGTCGCCATGTCGCCCCCAAGCGAAATGCGCATCGCATCTGCGGGCACCGCTGCCGGTCGGCTCCCTGCAGTTTCGAGTAGCAGATAGGGGATGGCGCCGGAGACAGGTCCTTGCGCCGGCTGGCCTGCCGCCCCGCGGGCTTCGATAAGGATGGCGTTGCCGTGCGGCCATTCGCGCTCGGCGATCCTGACCTCACGCAGTTTGAGATCGCTGAGGCATTTCTGCCAATGCGGTACGGCGGCAAGCTTGCCGATCGGGAACTCCGCCGTCTGGCTGCGCGCGAACCAGCCATCGCAGAGGCCGAGCGCAAAGTCGCGGAAGATCGACGGCGCGCTGACGGATGCGACCAGGGCACCGTTCTCCCGCAGCATCGACCCGAGCGCGTTGCGCACGCCGCTCTCCTCCTCGATCAGCTCATAAAGGCTGTCGGAGGCGCTCACGGCCAGATCGAAGGGACCAAGGGCGGAAAATTCACTCTTCTCGAGTATCCGCACATGTGCGTCCTGCTCGAAGGCGATCTCGAGATTGCGTTGGGCGTTGTCGCGCGGCTCGACGACGGAAAGGCGTGCTCCGTGCCAGAGCGCGAGCTCCGCGAGCCGACGCGTGAAGCCGACGGAAACGCTGCCGAATTCGACGATGCCCAAGCGGCTGCCCTTCGGCTGCCCGGCCAGGGCACGGTCCACCGCAGCGAGGACTTGCTCCATGCGCGACCGGCTTGCCGGAGAATGAACGGCCTGATGGTCGAGCGTCGCCTCGCTGATGAAGGCTCCGTTGAAGGCCAAGGCTTCGCCGCCGAACCGCGCGGAGAGCAGTGCGTCGAGGCGGCTGAGCGCCTCCCGATAAGCATTGTTGATCAGAACCGCTTCGACGGCACGATCCGGGCGCTCGCCGTAAAGCTCGCCGAGGATCTCCTCAACCGTCGGAAGGGTGAACTCCGTGGAGACCTGCCAGTGATCGTTCTGGTGTTCGCAGAGCCCTGCATCTTCGAGAGCATAAAGGCAACTCGTGAGAAAGCATTGGAACGCACGGTCCCCAGGCAGTGCATCGCTCGCGATCAGGCCCTTACCGTTCGCAAGCTTCAGAGCAATCTCCTGGCAGGCGCGATAGATGGCGGCATTGAAGAGCAGCGTCGCATTGTCGACGCCGCTTGCGGCGCCATCCTGCTCCGTCAGCCTTGCCGGCATCGACAGGAGGGGCTTCCTGCCCGGAAGTGCTGCCTCGGACAGCACCGCCTCGTAGTGAAAGGAGAGGTCGCCGAGCGTCTTATGCTTGCGCAGATAGGTGCGCCGGAAACGGCAGTCGTCGAAACGCGCGACCGCCGCGCCCTGCTCGTCGAAGAAGTGGAACCGCGCCTTGATCGAATTGGCGCTGACGCGCTCGATTTCGATCGTTGCACGGGCGATCGTCCGACCCGAATTGACAACGCGCACCGAGCCGAAGCGCACCGGGATGTAAGGCGCGCCGCCCCTGTCACCGGTGAAGCGGTCGAAGAGCGCCACCAGGCCATGGAAGGTCGCATCGATGGAGATCGGATTGAGCGCATAGCTGACAAACGGATGGCCCGGCTTTGCCGGTGCCTTCAGTTCCACGTCGATCAGCCGGTCGCCATAGGCGACGGCCTCAGCGAGCAACTGGAAGCGCGGGCCGTAGTCGAGTCCGAACTGTCTTGCCGTTTCATAGGCTTTTGCCGGCGTTACGATTCCTGTTTTTGCCACGCCCGCGAAGGACGGACAGCCCGCATTTGCGCCCGGTATGGGCTTGCGGCTCCTGGCGACGGCATGCACCGTCCAATCGTCCTCCGACAGGCGCTCGCGCGAGCGGATTTCGATGTCGCCGGTCTCCGGCGACAGGACCGTCGAGAGTTCCATGATGCGGCTGTCGCTGAGTTCGAGCGGTCGGACGATCTCCAGATTGGTGATCTCGACCTCGTCACTGCCGTAATATTGCTGCGCAGCCGAGATCGCCACTTCGATGAATCCGCTGCCCGGCAGGATGGCCTTGCCGTCTACGACGTGTTCGGCGAGATCCGGATAGAGATGCGCATCGATGTGGTTTTTCCAGCTGCCGCTGTTCGGGTCGGCGCGCCAGCCGGACAAGCGGTATGGTTTGCCGGAGCGGCCGAAGAGGTCCGTCGCGTCGCTGGTCGCTTGTGGGCGCAGTTCCACCGGCTCGAAAGGCAGGCAAGGCAATTCGACGAAGGCATCCCGCCTGCCGTAGACGCGGGGCCGGTCGACGGTGGCGCCGTGCGCGACGGCGCGGGCCATAGAGGCGGAGATCGGGTCGTGTCCCGGCTCTCCCGCATCGCGCAGCAAGGTCGGCACCACCGTTGCCGGAAGCGCCGCCTGCTTCACGGTTTCCTTGACATAGGAGGAGAGGATTGGGCGGGGGGAAATTTCGACGAACAGACGGCAGCCGAGCTCGAGCGCGGCTTCGGCCGCCGCCTGGAAGCGGACCGGTTCGCGGACGTTCTTCCACCAGTATTCCGGGTCGAGTTCGGTGCCGTCGAGGGCGCCGCCGGTGACCGTCGACAAGTAGGTCAGCTCCGTGCGGCGCGGGGCAATGTCCGGTATATCGGCCAGGAAGGCTTCTTTGGCCTGATCAATGATCGGATGGTGGAACGGATAGTTGATGTCCAGGATCTGGACCGGGATCTTCGCCTTGCGCGCGGCGTCGCGGAAAGCGGTAACCTCGTGCGCCGGTCCGGAGATCGTGACCGAATTATGCGCGTTGACTGCGGCGACGCAGAGCGCGTTCAGCCCACGCGCCTGGGCGAAGGCTTCGGCCGCTTCCTCGCCAAGCATCACGGCGGCCATCGTGCCGTGGCCCGCAAGCCCGTCCTGGTGCAGCGATCGCTTGGCCACGATCGCCACGGCGTCGACGAGCGACAGCGCGCCGGCTGCGTAAGCGGCGGCGATCTCGCCGACCGAGTGGCCGAACACGGCGGCCGGTTTGATACCCATCGCCACGAGCGAGTCGGAAAGGGCCGCCTGGATTGCGAAGAGCAGCGGCTGTGCGACTTTCGTATCAGGGAGCTTCTTGTCGAGCGCCGGATCCGTCAGCAAGTCCGTCAGCGCGATGTCGGCATGGAATCGGAAGAGGGCACTGATGGACGTGAAGGATTGCCGGAAGTGCAGGTTCTCCCGGAAGGCCTCTACGCCCATGCCGGCCCATTGCGAGCCGTTGCCGGAGAAAACGAAGGCGATCGGCGCATTCTTCACCGGTGCCTCGCCGATTTCGCCGATATCGGAACCCGGCTTGTCGAGATGGCTGGCAATGGCCCTGGCGATGTCTTCGGGACTGTCACTGCGCGCAACGAAACGGTGGCGCATATGGGTGCGGTTCGCGCCCGAGGCGGCGATGATCGCGCGCGCCTTCTCCTTCGAGGCGCCGGCGAACGCGGCCTTGTAATCCTTGAGCAACAATTCCAGGCTCGACTGCGTGTGAGCGCTCGCGAGAAACACATGCCCGGAGGGCGCGGCCGCAGGTTTTTGCTCAGGCTGCACGTCCGGATCGCCGATGACGACATGCGCGTTGGCACCGCCAAATCCAAAGGAATTGACCCCCGCGAGGCGCGTACGCTTGCCCTTCAGAAGCTCGATCGGATTGGCCGTAACGCGAACATTGAGCCCATCGAAATCAATGTGCTCGTTCGGAGTGTCGAAGTGCAGCGACGCCGGCAGATAATTGTGTTCGAGCGCAAGGACGGCCTTCATCATGCCAAAGAGACCTGACGCCGGTTCGGTATGGCCGATATTCGACTTGATCGAGCCGATCGGTACCGGGGCACTGCGCTTGGCGCCGATGACCGTGCCGATGGACCAGACTTCCGCCGGATCTCCGACCTTGGTGCCCGTCCCATGTCCCTCGACGAAGGCCACCTGATTGGCATCGATGCCGTTGCCCTCGTAGATGGACCTGAGCAGGTTTGCCTGCGCCTCGCGCGACGGCAGCGAAATACCGTTTGTGCGGCCGGCGGAGTTGACGCCGGTCGCGACGATCTTCGCATAGCTCCTGTCCCGCTCCCGTCGGGCCCGGTCCGAACGGCGCAGGATGAAGACGACGCCGCCTTCGGCGCGCACATAGCCGGCGCCATCATTGTCATAGGCCCGGCAGAGACCTTCGGGAGAAAGCATGCGCGCCTGTGCGAAGCCGACGAAGGGGAGCGGATGGGCCAGCACGTTGACCCCGCCGACGATCGCCGTGTCGATCTCGCCGGCATTGAGCGCCCGCATCGCTTGGTCGAGCGCCACCAGTGAGGAGGAGCAGGCGGTATCCACCGTCATGCTCGGTCCACTCAAGCCGAAGACGTGGGAAATACGGTTGGAGACGATCGACAGCGTGTTGCCGGTCATGAAATAGGGACCGGCGGCGGCCGGGTCTTCGACCGTCAGGTTGGCGTGGTCCAGGCTCGAGGCGCCGACATAGACGCCGACATTCTCGCCATGCAGAGAGGCAACCGAGATGTTTGCGTCTTCCAGCGCGCGCCAGGCAAGCTGCAACAGCACGCGCTGCTGCGGATCCATATACATGGCCTCGCGCTGCGACATGCCGAAAACGGCGGGATCGAAATCATAGATGCGATCAAGGACGCCGGCGGCGAATGTGTAGGTCTTGCCCTGCGTCCCCATGCTGGGGTGCCAGAATCGCGCCAGATCCCATCGGTCTTCGGGCACCCGGGACACGGTGCACATGCCCTGACGAAGGATTTCGAATAGCGCCTCTGGTGACTGCGCTCCAGGAGCCAGGCATGCACGCCCAATGATTTCAACTGTCATGTACGATCGAACGCTCTGAACTGTCGTTAAAGTTGTTCCAGCCCATTGCAACGTCGAACGCGGGATTGCAATGGAAGATGCTCTCCTTGGGTGAAATTTCCCCGTTTGAACCCTCTACTGTATTAGCGAGCTTTTAACCGATAGAGCCTAGCTTTCAAGCCCGAAGGCTTAGATATCCCTCGCGCAAGCTCTATCCAACACAAATAAGACGACAGTCTGTAACCGAGATTGCCGGGGTATGACCGTAAAGGCGCAGTGCCGAATAAATTTGGTTGCCGTGACTGCGGGTGACTTGTTGTGGGGCGGCGATTGTGCTTTTCAGGGACCGGCGGATTGCCTGCCGGGAAATATGCGGCGCAGAAACATGAACGGAATCATGGCTGTGCTGAATACTGGAGTATCGTGGTGAAGCGAGTGACTGCCCTTCTGATCTGTACCGCGCTTGCGGGATGTCAGGCCGTACCGGGAGAGGGGCCTCTAACGACTGATATCGTTGCGGAAGCAGGGCAGTCCGGCGCGGCGATCGGCAGGAAGAACGCCACCGTTTTCGATATTGTCGACGTCGATGGACAATCCGCCCGGCTCGTTTCCGATTATGTGGCGACGACGCTCAGCCGCCGCTTTGGAATAGGCGGCGGCGTCGGCCAGGTCGTCATCGGTGTCGGCGATCAGCTGAAGGTCACGATCTTCGAGGCGGGCAGCGACGGCCTGTTTTCCACAACCGAATCGAAGCAGACGAGCATCGATCTCGTCGTCCAGCCGGACGGCAAGGCTGCCATTCCGTATGTCGGCTCGGTCCGGTTCGCCGGCCTGACGCTCGAGCAGGCACGCCAGGCCATTCTCGAGGCCCTCAGGCAGAAAGCGGTGGAACCGGACGTCATCGTGACGAGCACGTCGACTGCCTCGCGCATCGTCACCGTTTCAGGGGCGGTCGGTCGTCCATCGGTCGTGCCGCTCAATCTCGTCAGTGAGACCATCAACGAGGTAATCGCCAAGGCGGGCGGACCCTCGGCGCAGCCCTACGAGACCTATGTCACGCTCGTGCGCGGCAAGAAGACCGGAACGGTCCTCCTGAAGTCGATCATCGAAAGCCCATCGGAGAACATTCACGTCAAGCCGGGCGACCAGATCTTCGTGACCCGCGATCCGCGCACCTTCACGATTCTTGGCCAGGTGCGGCTTAACAAGCGCGTCGAGTTCGGTTCCAACGATCTCAACCTGCTGGAGGCCGTTGCGCTTGGTGGCGGTGGTTCCGATCGGACGGTCGATGCCAAGGGCTATTTCGTCTTCCGTTACGAGGAACCGGACATCGTCATGAGTCTGTTCGGCCAGGAGCGATTCCATGCCATGCTCAAGAAAGGCATGAAGCCCGACAGCGTCGGCCGTTACCCGCTCGTCTATCGCTTCGATATGACGAATCCCGACAGCCTGATCGTCGGCCAGACTTTCCCGATCAAGAACCGCGATGTGATCTATGCATCGCGCCACCCCTCGGTCGATATCACCAAATTCATGGACTTCATCGCAAGACCCATCGGAATTGCAAATTCCGGAGTCAACATCGCCGACAATATCAACGATCTCGGCAACTGATAGCGGGCGCCCGCCTGGAGCAGGTGATCTCATCCATACCGGGCGAAATTCAATTCGCGGCGGATCATCGGCCGCGCCGTGAACATGCTTGCCGCCTCCCGCGTTCTATGATTGATCTTGCGTCCAAATCGATTTGCTGATCGCGAACACGGGATTCGCCGGATCGAGAGGAGGGACCATGGCCGAAGACGCCTTGATCGTCATCGATATGCAGAACGACTTTTGCCCTGGCGGAGCACTTGCGGTCGAGGGCGGCGACGAGATCGTGCCGGTGGTGAATCGCCTGATCGAACGGGCCCGGCACGTCATCCTGACCCAGGACTGGCACCCGCCCGGTCATTCGAGCTTCGCCTCCAGCCATCCCGGCAAGGCCCCCTTCGAGACGATCTCGATGCCCTATGGCGAGCAGACGCTCTGGCCGGAGCATTGTGTTCAGGGCAGCGCCGGTGCCGATTTCCATCCCGGGCTGCGGTGGACTTCGGCGGAGCTGGTTGTGCGCAAAGGCTTCCGCGCCGAAATCGACAGCTATTCCGCATTTTTCGAGAACGATCACAAAACGCCTACGGGGTTGGCGGGCTGTCTTCGCGAGCGCGGTATCACGAAATTGCAGCTTTGCGGTCTCGCGACCGATTTCTGTGTCGCCTTTTCCGCGCTCGATGCCGTCGCGCAGGGCTTTTCGACATCGGTCGTGCTCGACGCCTGCCGCGGAATCGACCTGAACGGGTCGCTTGCGGCGATGATTGAGCGCATGCGCCAGGCCGGCGTGCAGGTCGGCTAGGGCTCTGACCCAGTGATGCCGGGCGCGAGGGCGAATGTACCCCTTGACCTCCGTCCGCTTTGGCTGACACGAATCGATCACCGGGTTTAGAATCGCTCGACCGTGGTGATCCGAAGGGAGTATTCTCGCAGATGCCTAAGACCGATATTGCGCGGCGGGTCTACAACCATACCTGGAAGCTCGATCCCATTATCCGCAGCCTGCTGGACACGGACTTCTATAAACTTCTGATGCTGCAGATGATATGGCAGCTCTATCCGGACGTCGACGCGACCTTCTCGCTGATCAACCGTACCAGGACCGTGCGGCTAGCCGAGGAAATCGACGAGCAGGAATTGCGCGACCAGCTCGAACATGCGCGCAGCCTGCGCTTCACCAAGAAGGAGATGATCTGGCTGGCAGGTAACACGTTTTACGGCCGCAAGCAGATATTCTCCCCGGATTTCCTCGCCTGGCTCGCCAAGTTCCGCCTGCCCGATTATGAGCTGTCGCGGCGCGATGGCCAGTTCGAGCTGAATTTCCGTGGCCGCTGGGTGGAAACGACCATGTGGGAAATCCCGGCGCTCGCGATCATCAACGAATTGCGTTCGCGTGCGGCGATGAAGGGTCTCGGTCCCTTCACGCTCGATGTGCTCTATGCACGAGCCAAGGCCAAGATGTGGTCGAAGGTCGAGCGTCTCAGGCAATATCCCAACCTGCGCATTTCAGACTTCGGCACGCGCCGTCGCCACAGCTTCCTGTGGCAGCGCTGGTGCGTCGAGGCGCTGAAGGAGGGCATTGGCGCGTCCTTCACGGGCTCGAGCAACGTGCTTCTCGCCATGGATACCGATCTCGAAGCGCTTGGCACCAATGCGCACGAGCTGCCGATGGTGGCGGCGGCACTCGCACGCGACGACAAAGAACTCGCCGCCGCGCCTTACAAGGTGCTGCAGGACTGGAACCGGCTTTATGGTGGCAACCTCTTGATCGTATTACCGGATTCCTTCGGCACCGCGGCATTCTTGCGCAATGCGCCGGGTTGGGTGGCGGACTGGACCGGTTTCCGGCCGGACAGCGCCCCGCCGATCGAAGGCGGTGAGAAGATTATTGCTTGGTGGGAGAAGATGGGTCGCGACCCCCGCGAAAAGCTCTTGATCTTCTCCGACGGGCTGGATGTCGACACCATCATCAGGACCTATTGCCATTTCGAAGGCCGCGTGCGCATGAGCTTCGGCTGGGGAACCAACCTGACCAATGATTTCGCCGGGTGCGCCCCGACGGAGATCGGCGGCCTCTATCCGATCTCGATCGTCTGCAAGGTCAGCGAAGCCAATGGCCGACCGGCCGTCAAGCTCTCCGACAATCCGCGCAAGGTCATCGGCGATCCCGCTGAAGTGGAGCGCTACCTGAAATTCTTCGGAACGGAGGATTTCGTCGAACAGACCGTCCGGGTTTGACCGGCCTCACGCTTAGCGTGTCCTGCTCCTGAACTGACACGGTCCATTCCAGCGGAGATACAGGCAATGCGAATATCCGCGATCGCCCAGTCAAATAGGGCCATGGAAGCTTGATCTCGCGTCAAGGTCGTGAAGGTTCAATCCAAAGTGCTACAGCGACCTTTGCGCGTCTAATATGGCGCGCGACGCTGTAGGGGGGCGCTGTAAGGTCCGGGGGAAGCGACGGAAATCCGCACATTTCCTCCAATCATATGACTTATTGAGGCGCCTCACTATTTTCTTGAATTTCGTTCGAAATACCCCATGATGGCGCACATTGAGGTACACCTTGGGAGGGGTTCGTGCGTCAAACCTATTCACCGGATGACGTGGATGTCATGCGCGGAGCGCTCGACATCTGGTGCGCTCTGCACAATGTCGGGAAAGATGGCGCGGAGGCCAACCGGGCAGCCCGGCGGATCCTCGACCTGATGGATCAGAAGAAGTGCTCCTGCCACGAGCTCCTGGCCCGCATGGGAGACTTCATGCCGGCCCAGCATCACCAGCTTTCCTGATAGATAGCGGCTTTCGGCCAGCTCAGCTTGTAGCAGGTATGCGGAAGAGACTTGCGCTTTTCCGCCTGCGGACGGCCGGCAAAGCGTAGACGCCGAGGCCGGGGGAGTTTCCTCGTAGGTCAGGCGGTGCTGCCTCGAGCCGAGCGCCGTTCGCGCGAGATCGTCAGCGCGGTATGGAAGAGGTGATTTCGCCCGAAACGGCGGCGTTCGCTTCCGTCCTGTATTGGGACAGGGCGAGATGCAGGATGCCGCTGACCATGATCGAGACAACAAGAACGGCAATAGTGGCGCCAACACCCGATTTGATCATATCCATGTCCTTCAGAACGCAAGAATTGCGGGGCTCTACAGCGCCGCGCGTCTTAAGAGACGCGCTAAGGTCGCCGTAGCACTTTGAAGTTGCTGCACGTCTTTGCCTTAAATTGAGATCGATTTCAGGAGACGTGCAGTGGCCCCCAAAGAACGCTCAATGGAGATAATCCTGTGGCAGTGATCCGTCTGTTCCCCGCGTAACTCAGGATATGGTTAAGAATGTCTTGATCCAGATCTGCACGCAGGATGCGTGGCCGAAGGTCCACACCGAGGCCGAAGTCGCCGCCTATTGCCCCTGGCGATGAGGCGCGATCACGTTTCGGACATCTTCCTGGCAACCACTCGCCGGCAATTGCGTTATGCGCGAGAGCCCAGGGAGACCTTTATGAAGAAAATCGGGACAATCGTCGCGGTACTTGCGACTGTTTCCGGTCAGATGGGGACGGCGGCCGCCGAAGCCTGAACGACGAAAGCGGTCACGGCAGATGGTCGCCGCGGTACGAGGAGCACCCCCGTCGTTTTTATCGCGAGCATCGCCACCAGCGACGCGGCAATTGCAAGATCGAGCGCAAGTGGGACAAGGACGAATATAAGGAAGAGATCAAGTGCAAGCGCGGCCGTCGGGTTCCCGTCTATTATGACGTATACTGATGTCTCTGCGCATCGCCGCTAATACAGCGCCGCGCGTATTATCGGACGCGCGAAGGTCGGTGTAGCACTTTGAGCTGCTGCATGTCTTTGCCCTTAGGTCGAGGTAGATGCAGTAGGGGAACTGGCGGATCGAGAGCTCGGATGGCGGAAAGCGATGTCGCAAAGGAAAGCGGTGAGGAGGCCCCCGGAGCGGACGTGCCTCGGCCCGACCGTCGGCTTCGCTCCGGTAGGGCGGAGCCTTCGGCATTCACAAAGACGAAGAAGGCACTTGCCGAACTGGGGCGCGCGGTCGTCAGGCTCGGCCGGGCTCTGCGCGTGGAAGTACCGGCAGCGACCCGTCAAGCCATCGGAAAATCCGGCGCTCGGGGCGTCGCTTTCCGGAAGCGGCAGAAGAAAGCCCTTTCTTCCGAGGCGAAGCCCGCGGCCGCGCCGGCAGCGCCTTCGGTGCAGATGTGGCCGAGGGGCGCCGGCCGCGGACTGGATCCGGTTGCCGGGCCCGGCCGTGGCGTCACGCGATCGGTATTGGTGCGGCGTTTCCTGGTCGGAATCGCCGCGATACTGGTGTTTTTCACCACCGTTTTCGCCTGGGCGCTTTACGACGTTCCGTGGGGCGAAATTGCCGACGGATCGCGGAAACCTGTCGTCGTCCTTGAAACAGCCGATGGCAAGCCCCTCGTCAGCCAGGGACCGCTTCAGGGCCCCTACGCCGCACGAGAAGATTTCCCGACGCACCTGATCGATGCCGTCCTCGCCCGGGAGGATCGCCGTTTCTATGCGCATGCCGGCATCGACTTCCGGGGCATCGCCCGGGCGATCTACAGAAATCTCGGCGCCGGCGAGGTCATCGAGGGCGGCAGCACGATTACGCAGCAATTGATAAAGATTCTCTATCTTGAGCGAGAGCGCACCTGGAAGCGAAAGATCCAGGAGGCGGTGATCGCCTTCTGGCTGGAGCGAAAGCTTGGCAAGGACGAGATTCTTGCGCGCTATCTGAACAACATCTATCTCGGGGCGGGGGCAACCGGCGTGCCGGCGGCCGCGCGCATCTATTTCGACAAGGACGTGCACGAGCTCAATGTCGGCGAGGCGGCGATACTCGCGGGCATCATCCGTGCTCCCTCGCAGCTCAATCCGCTCACCAATCCAGAGGGAGCCCGCCAGCAGGCGGAGCAGGTTCTTGCCGCCATGCGCGCTGGCGGCAAGATAACGCCGGAACAGGCGGAGGCGGCGCGCGCCGAATTCGCCAGCCTCCGGCCGTCGACGCCGGCGATCCGCTCGGGCAGTTGGTTCGCCGACTGGGTGATGCAGGATGCCCGCGAGCTCGCCGGACCCTATCGCGGCACGATCAAGGTCAGGACGACGATGGTTCCGAGGCTGCAACGGATCGCCGAAAAAGTCGTCGCCGAAGCGCTCGAGCGGGAGGGCGAAAAGGCGGGAGTCTCGCAGGCGGCGCTCGTCGCCATGACTCCGGAAGGGGCCGTCGTTGCGATGGTCGGCGGCCGTGATTATTCGAAAAGCACGTTCAATCGCGCCGCGTCGGCCATGCGCCAGCCCGGCTCGGCCTTCAAATTGTTCGTCTATTATGCCGCCCTGAAGGCTGGTCTGACCCCGTTCGATCCGATCGACGACGCGCCGGTCGAAATCAATGGCTGGTCGCCGGAGAATTTCGGCGGCGGTTATAGTGGTCCGGTCAGCATCGCGGAAGCCTTCGCGCGGTCGTTGAATGCGGCGACCGTCGCCCTGGAGATGGAGGTCGGCATCGACAGGGTCGTTGCCGCCGCGCGCGAACTCGGGATCGATGCCAAGCTTGTGGACACTCCAAGCCTTGCGCTGGGGTCGTCGGAAGTGAACCTGCTCGACCTGACCGGCGCGTATGCATCGGTCCGCGCGGGCCGGGCGCCCATCGAGCCTTGGGGCATTGTCTTCGTGCATGCCGACGGCCAGCCGCGGGCCTTCCGGGTGGGACCCTCCAAGCAGCCGACCATCGATATCGGCGAATACCGGCCGGATCTTGTCGGGATGCTGAGGCTCGTCGTCGAGCGCGGCACCGGCCGCGAAGCGCGCATCGATGTGCCCGCCGCCGGCAAGACCGGCACCAGCCAGAACCATCGCGACGCCTGGTTCGTCGGCTTCACCGAGCCCCTCGTCGTCGGAGTCTGGGTCGGCAATGATGACGACACGCCCATGAAGGGCGTCACCGGCGGCAAGCTGCCGGCGCGCATCTGGCGGAATTTCATGACGGCCGCCCTGGCCGAAGGGGATCCCGAGGAGCCCGGTGCCCGGGTAGCCGGCTCGGCGCCCGCCTGCAACTTCCGCGCCTGCGCCCGCGCCTACCGCTCCTTCCGGCCGGATGATTGCACCTTCCAGCCCTATGATGGGCCGCGGCGGCTCTGCGAGAAGTAGGCCGTGTCCCTGACTTCGGCTCAGGCTATTCCTGCCGCTTGCCCGCGACCGCAATCGCAACCTTCCGTCCCTCACCGGTGGCAAGCATCGCAAATCCGAGATGGGTCGGCTCGGAACCAAGAAGCGCTGCCCGGTTCTTGGAATTTTCGAGCCATTGATCGACGAAGTAACGGATATCGGCTCCGGTCGGCTGCGTGCCGCAGCCGCCGCAACCACCTGCTGCCACGGTGATCGTGCGCCACTCCCTTGCAGAACCGGAAGGCAGCAGCTCGAAAAAGCCGTCCGGCCGCTCCATGACCCTGTCGTCGGACAGGTCTTTTGGCAGGAGGCGCTGCGCAAGCGCATTGAGCGCCTCGCTCGTCTTCAAGCCCGCGCGGCCCTCCCGTTCACGTTCTGCGTTTATCAGACGCGCGGCCGCAGCAATCTGCTCCTTCGCCGAAAGCGCGACGGGCTCTTCGTCGGACTTCAGCGCCAATGGCATGCCCGGGCCGGCAAATGTTTGCACCGCAAATTGCCTGCCGCTCTCGCCGATGATGCCGAAGCCGAAGTCTTCCAGTCCCCTGGCGAGAATGTTCCTGCGATGTCCGGGACTGTTCATCCAGCCCTCGTGAAACTCGGAAACGCCCTCGGTCGTCGGCACGCTCGGGCAGCCGGTGCAGCGGGCGATGTTCTCTGCAACTTTTTCCCAGCGGCTCCCGCCGCGCTGGCGATAACGGTCACCGACCTCCTCACCTTCGGGAGCGGTATGGGAATAGTAGTTCCGCGCGAGCATGTCCTCCGCGTGGGCCTGCGCCGCGGAATTGAGTGTCTCCGTCAGGTGCAGTGGATCAAGACCATGCCGGCTGCGAGCCTCATTGACCAGGGCGAGCGCCTCGGCGCGCAGCGACGCCAGATCCCCCGTATCGCCGACCCGCGCCGCCGCGCCGAAGCAAAGCGGCAGCAGGATGGCTGCGACGACAAAGCCTAACCTCCGGGCGATTGAACTGGTGATCCAGCCCCTCACGGACCTCCTCCTCTCGGCGCCCACAGCGGGCGTTCATTGGCGCGTACGAACCGCCCTCAGTCCTCGTGGCCACGCCTCATGGCAGGGGACGAACGCAAGTTTGCCGAAGATGTTCCCCTGGCAGAACCCGCGTGGCTCTATCCAGAGGAACCGATGGCCTCGCCGGCGGTTAATCCCCAACAGCGGGATGACGGCTCATCATTCGGAGAAATCGACATGCCTACCTATCATCGGCTTCCTGACCAGCCCGTGCCGGGCGCCGTAATCGTCAAGCTCTACCGTTCCGATGGTCAGGTGAGAGGTTATGTCCGGAAGGTCACCGATGCCTCGGAGGACGACACCATTTTCCCAGGCGAGGAAATGGGACCGGAGGATGCCTTGAAGCTGGCAAAGACCCACAGCCTGGGCGCAGCACCGATCTATGTCGAGCTTGCCGAAGGCGTCGAATGGGACCCGAATTGGGGCGCAACGACCGGATGAGGGTTGAATGGCTCCGGATGGCAAAGCGCTCCAACAAGCACAAGCCCATCGACCCGACAATGGCCCGATGCCAGCATGACTGCCGCTACGGGCTGTCCTCTTTCCAACTGCCTTCGTCCATATAATGGGTCAGGAGAAAGCCGTATTGCTCAAGCCATTCGCGAATGATGAGGCGGATCAACTCGTCTCGCGTCATCTCCAGCTCTTTGCAGGCGGCATCGAGGGCCGGCTCAACATCATCGTAGGCCCTCGTCCGCTGACGCTCCACGCTGGGAAAAATCATGATCGCCCCCTACGCATTACAATCAGGAGCTTCAAGGGTCGCATAGGCGGAGGTGCAGTCAAGGCTTAGTGGCGTCGCCCAATGGGGGTAGGAGAGCAACGGGTAGACCGATGATGTGGCGCAATTCCATATTAAACCTGGGGGTTGTTGCTATTCAGACCACAAGGGCGCAAGGTCCAACCTTCAGTAGCAATATCACGGGCACTACTGCTTGAGGGCTAATTGCCCTAGCCCTCAACGAAAGGAGGACGCCATGTCTTCCACCGTAGACACGATCTCACCTTCCGATAGGCGAATGATCCAGTCTGTCTTGGATGACGCTGGCTACGACTCCGGCTTCCTTGCCGAGGACCACCACCTTTTCAACACTGCTGCGCTGCTTGTGACCAAGCTGTTCCTGGCGGGTGAGGGGTCCCGATCCGGCCTGGCGGCGAAGCTTGAGTATCAATTGGGCAAGGCTGCCAAAAACAGGCGAACCTGCGCATTTTCGCTGCCGCGCTATGCAATCCAGGGCCTTCCAATCGAGCTACAGTCGCGAAACCTCGCCCAACAAAAAAGGCCGGGCTGAACCCGACCTTCCGCAGCCGCCTCCCGTCGCTGCCAGTACATCCGTGGTCAACGACGAGAGGGGCCGTATGGTTTTAATGTAAGCGCTGGTTGAATTTTAATCAAACGGAAATCACAGCGGCGATGCCGGAGCGGCTGGTGATCAGGCTGTGCCAGGTTTGTGCCACAGGGCTATTCAGGTGGCTGCGCTAGTAGCCGCTAAGGTGCTGTGCGTTGAGAAAAACTGGTGCTGCTAGAGAGATTTGAACTCTCGGCCTCTCCCTTACCAAGGGAGTGCTCTACCCCTGAGCTATAGCAGCATTCGGCGGCTTCGTTGCGAGCCGCATCAAGCGAGGGGCCTATTGCCATAGCTTGGCGGCAAGCGCAAGCAGCATTTCGAAGTTTTTGGTCCGGCTTGGCGGGCGGGCTGTCGCACCGTCCTGCGGACAGCCGAAGGGGGCGCACGGTTTCAATGTCTTAGCCTTGAGGTGGAGAGGGAAACCGGTCTCGCCGCATTCTAGGACTCGGCGCTGCTGGAGAGCGCCTTGCCGCTTCCGGACGTCGCGGTTTTGCGCTAATCCAGAATACATGCAGAACGATGACGACAAGGAGCGCGCACCGGGCTCAAAAAGCGGTGCGCAGGCACCGGCGAGCGGGGCGGAGGTGCGGCGTAAGCGGCTGGCGAAGAACCTGCGCGACAATCTCCAGCGCCGCAAGCAGCAGGCGCGCGCGCGTCGGGCAGGAGCGGCCGACGAGACGACCGGATTGCCTGCCGCAAAAACGGACGAATCGGAAGATTAGGTCCCTGTCCGGCGGTGAGTGGCGCAAAATTTGTGCGTTCTCGCGGTTTCCGGCATTCAACTTGCACTTCAAGGCACTTCTATTTTCACGGCATCTCCACTAAGAGACGCGCTTTAGCAACACTGGAATTTTGGAAAGGCGGGCGGCGCCCGTGCAAGAGGTCTCATGGATCGCATCAGGATCGTAGGCGGAAACGAACTTCATGGGGTCATCCCCATTTCCGGCGCCAAGAACGCCGCTTTGCCGCTGATGATCGCGTCGCTTTTGACCGATGATACGCTGACTTTGGAAAACGTGCCGCATCTTGCCGACGTCGAGCAGCTGATCCGCATCCTCGGCAATCATGGCGCCGACATTTCCGTCAACGGCCGGCGCGAGCGTCAGGGCGAGAGCTATGCCCGCACGATCCATTTTACCAGCCGCAACATCGTATCGACGACGGCGCCCTATGAGCTGGTTTCCAAGATGCGCGCGAGCTTCTGGGTCATCGGTCCGCTGCTTGCCCGCGAAGGCAAGGCGCGCGTCTCGCTGCCCGGCGGCTGCGCCATCGGCACCCGACCGGTGGATCTCTTCATCGAAGGGCTGACGGCGCTTGGAGCCGAGATCGAGATCGATGGCGGTTACGTCAACGCCAAGGCGCCGGAAGGCGGGCTTCTCGGCGGGCGCTATGTCTTCCCGAAAGTTTCCGTCGGGGCGACGCATGTGCTGATGATGGCGGCGACGCTTGCCAACGGCACGACCGTCATCGGCAATGCCGCGCGCGAACCGGAAGTGGCCGATCTTGCCCGCTGCCTCAACGCCATGGGGGCCAGGATTTCCGGCCACGGCACGAGCACGATCACGATCGAGGGCGTGCGCTCGCTGTCCGGCGCCCGCCATCGCGTGCTGCCTGACCGCATCGAAACCGGAACCTACGCCATGGCCGTGGCGATGGCCGGCGGCGACGTCATTCTCGAGGATACCGAGGCAAGCCTACTCGACACGGCGCTCGAGGCGATCCGCCGCGCGGGTGCCGAGATCAGCGAGACCAACAGCGGTATCCGGATCGTCCGCAACGGCGCCGGCATCCGCCCCGTCGACATCGTCACCGATCCCTTCCCGGGATTCCCGACCGACCTTCAGGCGCAGTTCATGGGGCTGATGACCAAATCTACCGGCGTCTCCCACATCACCGAAACGATTTTCGAGAACCGCTTCATGCATGTGCAGGAGTTGGCGCGCCTCGGCGCGAAGATCTCGCTCTCCGGCCAGACGGCGAAAATCGAGGGGGTCAGCCGGCTGAAAGGGGCGCCGGTCATGGCGACGGACCTGCGTGCCTCCGTCTCGCTCGTCATTGCCGGGCTTGCGGCGGAAGGCGAGACCGTGGTCTCGCGCGTCTATCATCTTGATCGCGGTTTCGAGCGGCTCGAGGAAAAACTGACGCGCTGCGGCGCCCATGTGGAGCGGGTCAGCGACTGATTTCCAGCTCCGCACTGAAACCGTTGCGGTTTCGAGCGCGACGTCCTATGTCCTTGGCGGTTGCGGCGCCAAAGACGCTACAGCGCCGCGCGTCGTCTCAGACGCGCAAAATCGCCGTAGCACTTTGAGTTGCTGCATGTTCCTCGTCCTTGATCGGGGACGGAGACAGGCGGTAAGCGAAGAAACAGGGATGGGTGGCATGGATGCTTTGAAACTGCTGGCACTCGACGAGGAGGACCTGGGCGTCGTTTCCGCGCATGTGCAGGACGCAGTCTTCAAGGTGGGCGGCATGGTCTATGACCCGCGCCGCGGCCAATTCTCCCTGGTGATCAATCGTTTCGTTTGGGAAAAGGTAGCGGGTGGCCGCCGCAGCTTCGAACGGCGCCGGTCCGTCCTGCTTTTCAAGCGCATTACCGCCGTTCGCTCGCTCGGCTTCGACCGCAACGACGCGGAAACGGTTCTCGACCTTCTCGCCCTGCGCTTTTCGCAAAAGGAGGAAGGGCCGGAAGGAACGATCGAATTCGTACTCGCCGGTGCCGCGTCCATTGCGCTTGATGTCGAATGCATCGAGGTGCAGCTTGCCGATACAGGCGGCGCCTGGGAAACGGCCTTCAAGCCGCGCCACCCCGAGGGCGTCTGAGCGCACCGCCAGCCATCATTAAAAGGATCAACGCATTGGCAATCAGGCTGAACTATCTCGATGCGAGCTTCGAACGCGAGTTCGCCGCCTTCCTGACGACGAAGCGGGAGGTCTCCGAGGACGTAAACGCCGCCGTGCACGCCATTATCACTGACGTCCGGGCGCGGGGCGACGCGGCGCTTGCCGACTATTCGGCCCGCTTCGACGGCCTTGATTTCGCAAAGACCGGCATGGCGGTCACGGCGGCAGAAGTCGACGCGGCGATCGATGCGGTCGAGCCGGAGGTCCTCGGCGCGCTGAAGGTCGCCGCAACCCGGATCGAGGCGCATCACCGCCGGCAATTGCCGAAGGACGACCTCTATGAGGATGCGATGGGCGTCGGTCTCGGCTCGCGCTGGACGGCGATCGATGCGGTCGGCCTCTATGTTCCGGGCGGCACGGCGAGCTATCCGAGCTCGGTGCTGATGAACGCGCTGCCGGCGAGGGTCGCCGGCGTGCCGCGGATCGTCATGGTCGTGCCTGCAAGCGGCGGCGCCATCAATCCGGCGGTTCTCGCGGCCGCGCGGCTGGCCGGCGTCGAGGAAATCTACCGCATCGGCGGCGCTCAGGCGGTCGCGGCTCTTGCCTATGGCACCGAGTCGATCGCCCCGGTGGCGAAGATCGTCGGGCCGGGCAATGCGTACGTCGCGGCGGCGAAGCGCCAGGTTTTCGGCACGGTCGGCATCGATATGATCGCCGGTCCCTCGGAAGTGCTGGTGATCGCCGATGGCGACAACGATCCGGACTGGATCGCCGCCGACCTGCTTGCCCAGGCCGAGCACGATCCCGGCGCGCAGGCGATCCTGATCACCGACGATGCCGCTTTCGCGGATGCGGTCGAAATGGCGGTCGAACGGCAGCTGAAGACATTGCCGCGGGCCGAGACGGCGATGGCAAGCTGGCGCGATTTCGGCGGCGTCATCCTGGTGCCGGATCTCGAAAAGGCGGTGCCGCTCGCCAATCGCATCGCGGCGGAACATCTAGAGCTGGCAATCACCGATCCGGATGCGATGGTGCCGAAGATCCGAAATGCCGGCGCGATCTTCATCGGCCGCCACACGCCGGAAGTCATCGGCGACTATGTCGGCGGCTCCAATCACGTGCTTCCGACGGCGCGCTCCGCCCGCTTCTCCTCCGGCCTTGGCGTGCTCGATTATATGAAGCGGACCTCGATCCTGCGACTTGGCCCCGATCAGTTGCGCGGCCTCGGTCCGGCGGCGATCGCGCTCGCGCAATCCGAAGGGCTCGAGGCTCACGCCCGCTCGGTCGCCATCCGCCTCAATCTCGGGGGAGAGGGATGAGGGCCGATCGCAACTTGCGCCTTTGCGACATCGTACTGGACGAGACGATCGGACGCTCGACGCCGGACGTGGAGCACGAGCGCGCGGTTGCGATCTTCGATCTCCTCGAAGAAAACCTGTTCGAACCCCTCGGCCATCCCGGCGGCCCCTATAGGCTCAATCTGTCGCTGGTCGACTCGAAGCTGGTTTTTGCCATCTCGACCGATGGCGGCGAGCCGGTCGCCACCCATATTCTGTCGCTCACGCCCTTTCGGCGGATCGTGAAGGACTATTTCCTGATCTGCGAGAGCTATTACGAGGCGATCCGTTCGGCGACGCCAAGCCAGATCGAAGCGATCGACATGGGACGGCGCGGCATCCACAACGAAGGCTCGCAGACGCTGATGGATCGCCTGTCGGGCAAGATCCGGCTGGATTTCGACACGGCGCGCCGGCTTTTCACGCTCGTCTGTGTGCTCTATTGGCGCGGCTAGAGGGGTGGACATGAGTGGGATCGTCTTGCACGATTTTAAGACGCCCCGTTCGATTCTCTTCATGTGCGGCATGAATGCGATCCGTTCGCCTATGGCCGAGGCGCTTGCGAGGGCGGCACTGCCGAAGGGAACCTATGTCGCTTCCGCGGGCGTCCGCCACGGCGAGCGCGATCCTTTCGTCGACGTCGTGCTGGAAGAGGTGGGGTTGACGATCGGCCGCCATCAGCCGCGCACGCTTGACGAACTCGAAGACGACTATTTCGACCTGATCGTCACGCTGGCGCCGGAGGCGCACCACCTGGCGCTCGAATTGACGCGCTCGATGGCCGTCGACGTGGTATATTGGCCGACGCCCGATCCGACGGTTGCGACCGGCACGCGCGATCAGATCGTCGGCGCCTATCGGGCGGTACGCGACCATCTGGCGGGGTTGATCGCCAGCCGGTTGACCGGCCAAAGCCTCCGCAAGGGTGCCTGACCGATACCGGTTGCGACACGGCAAAATTGCGGAAAAAGCGGCATCAAGGCGGGTTCACAAACCCGTGGCGATTGTGTAGTTTCCGGCCAAATTTTTCGACGGATGCGTGGCGCATCCGCGAATGAACGCGAGAAAGAACAACCCTGCATGGCGAAAGAAGAAGTCCTCGAATTTCCGGGCGTGGTCACCGAATTGCTTCCCAACGCGACCTTCCGCGTGAAGCTTGAGAACGAGCATGAGATCATCGCCCATACGGCGGGCCGTATGCGCAAGAACCGTATCCGGGTTCTGGCGGGCGACAAGGTGCTCGTCGAGATGACCCCGTACGACCTGACCAAGGGTCGCATCACCTACCGCTTCAAGTAAGCCCTTTTCCAGCAGGTTCAGCGCGAGAGCGCCCACCCGGTACTTCACGGCTCGATGACAGTGACCCAGAAACTGATATTGGCGTCCGGATCGCCGCGTCGTGTCGAACTTCTGGCGCAGGCCGGGATCGAGCCCGCGCGGCTGCTCCCGATGGATCTCGACGAGACGCCCAAGCGCGCCGAGCATCCGCGCTCGCTGGCGCGCCGGCTGTCCACCGAGAAGGCCAAAGCGGCGCTGGCGGCGATCAAGGGCGAGGCGGACTGGCAGGGCAGCTATATACTGGCGGCCGACACCGTCGTCTGCGTCGGCCGCCGGATTCTGCCCAAGCCTGAGCTGGTCGGCGAAGCGTCGAGCGCCCTCCACCTTCTCTCCGGCCGCAGCCACCGCGTCTATACCGGCATCTGCCTCGTTACGCCGGATCGCACGCTGCGCCAGAAGGTCGTCGACACGAAGGTGCGCTTCAAGCGGCTTACCGGCCTCGACATCGAGAGCTATCTCGCCTCCGGGCAATGGCGCGGCAAGGCCGGCGGTTACGGCATCCAGGGCATTGCCGGCAGTTTCGTCGTCAAGCTCGTCGGATCCTATTCCAATGTGGTAGGATTGCCGCTGTACGAGACGGTCAATCTGCTCGTCGGCGAGGGCTATGAGGTTCACAACAGCTGGATGGAAGGCTGAGCAAGTGAGCGGCGCTGGCAAGAAGAACGGCTCGAACGTCGAGCCCCTGCGCGCACCGCGTCCCTGCCCGGAATGTGGTCGTCCGTCGGCGCGTGAGCACTATCCCTTCTGCTCCGAGCGCTGCCGCAACATAGACCTCAACCGCTGGCTTTCCGGCTCCTACGCAATTCCTGTGGCCGACGACGAGTCGAAGGCCGACGACGGCGACGATCGCTAGAAGTGGCGAGCGGGCGAGCGGTTCCAAACGTCTGCCCAGGGCACCGGCGGTGTGCCTTCCCAGTCGGCCGAGGGGGCGACGGCCCCGCGCGATCCTCCTGAATCCCTTGGCTTTTCGCGGCTTTTTCACCGCACGCCAGATTCCTTCAAAAAAGAGTCATTTGGTGCTGGACACCGCCGAACAAGATGTTATAACCCCGCTCGCTTCCGGCGGCGAACCAAGCGCCCCGGCGGTTTCTCGAAGAAGCCGTTGCCTCACAGGCAAAAAATGCCCGGATAGCTCAGTTGGTAGAGCAGCGGATTGAAAATCCGCGTGTCGGTGGTTCGAATCCGCCTCCGGGCACCATTTTACCAGTTTCCGATCTTTGAGATGCAAACAATCGTCCACGCGTTGCGTGCGCGGCGTGAGCCATGACAATCGGAACCGTTTTTCGGAATGTTCGGTGCGCAGTTCAAGAGGGTTACAGCGCCTTTGCGCGTCTGAAAGGACGCGCGGCGCTGTCATCCTCATTGGCAAGGTGACTTCTTAACCAACTTGCCGGAAAATTCCCGATATTGGGGTGAGGAGCGGGTCGGTCGGCGGCCCGGAAACAGGCCCGCGATTATCATTCGACGGAAGGCGCGGGCGGGGCGAGGAAAATGGCCAAGCACATGATGAAGATGCTGATGAGCATCATTGCCGCGCTGTCGCTCGGCTCGCTCATGGTCCTGGTCGCCGTGCTCTGAATGCCGACGGGCCGCTGTGATTACACACCGCCTTTGCAGCCGATTGTTCAAATCTCCGAGACGTCGATCCACTCCGCCCCGATCAATTCCGCCATGCGGTACGGGTTGATATGCACCGCGGCATTTACGGCGCCTGCGGCGGGCACCACCAGGTCGAAGGCCTTGAGGGATTCGTCGCAGTAAACGCTGTGCGGCCGGACGAGGCCGAAGGGGCAGACGCCGCCGACCGGATGGCCGGTCTCGGCTTCCACTTCGTCGAGACCGAGCATGCGTGCCTTGGCACCGAAGCGGGCCTTATATTTCTTATTGTCGAGGCGTGCATCCCCGCGGGTGACGATCAGGATCACATCATCGCCGACCCGAAGCGCCAGCGTTTTGGCGATCTGCGCCGGCTCGACGCCGTGGCCCTCTGCCGCGAGCGCCACAGTCGCTGTGCTCTGCTTGAGTTCGATGACGTTGATGTCAGGGGCATTCCTGGAAAAGAATGCTTTCACCGAGTCGAGGCTCATGACGGACGATCTATTCTGTGATTGGCAATAGGGAGAGCGGCGGCAGAGCGGCACGCCGGCAGCTTTCGCAAATGCCAATCTTTCAGTCGTCGTTCGATGCGTCAAGCTCTTCCGGACGTAGCCCCTCCTGCTGCGGGGGCAGATAGCCATGGCTCGCAAACCAGTTCTCGAGGATCGCAGAGATCGCCTGCTCGCGCGTCAGGCTGCCCTGATGATCGTTGACATAGGTCTGAAGTGCGATTTCGATCTTATCGGCATAGAATTCGGTCATCTTTCCCTCCGCTCATGCGTTGCGGCGGTGATCCGCGCCTTGGGCGCCTTTCATGCAGCAGCGCGAATCTCTCCAGCGTGCCGGTCAGGCGCAGGAGATCGCTGTCGTGTCTCTACCTCCTGATTTGGTGTCTGGATCGAACCTATCCAAGGGATGGTGCAGGGGCATCGATCATCAGGCCTGCTTTACGATGCGGATCAGCACAAGCAGGATGATCGCGCCGATCGTCGCATGGATGATCGCCGCGAGAACGCCGGTGCCGAGGGTGACGCCCAGCGCCGGGAATAGGTAACCGGCGATAAGCGCGCCGATAATCCCGACGACCATATTGCCGATCAACCCGAAGCCGAAGCCGCTGACGATCAGGCCGGCAAGCCAGCCCGCAATCGCGCCGACGATCAAAAATACCAGAATACTCTCAATACCCATCATAGTTCCTTTCGGTTGTAACCTGAAGGAAAGGATAGCTCATGATCTTGGATCAGGTAGAGGGCAATTCAATCGCGCGGCCATTTTTCTGCGCAATCGGGATTTGTGGTCGCTGAGCGGCTAACCAAGCCGCTTTCGCAAGTTTCAGCGAACTGAAAAAGCCCGGTGAGAGCCGAACCGGTCGTGAAACGATCGCTTGCTCGCGCCGTGGCTTCAGACAATGCCGCCGCCCCCGCCCGCAACCGGCGGGCGCTCCGCCGCCACCCTGGCGCGGTAGCCGCTTGCGCGGTATGCCGCAACCGGCGCAATCGCACCGCCCTTTTCGAGGCGGGCCATTGCAAGGATCGGCTCGACGTCGGTCCGGAAGGCCGCCTTCAGGGTTTCCGATGCCATCAGCGCGTCATTGTCCTGCTGATAGCCCTCGAGCGCCTTGCGGTTGACGAGAAGCGCCTGGGCGTAGGCGCGGCAGACTTCCATGGCGCTCGTCATCAGGCTTTCGATAGGGTCCGTGACATTGTGGCTCTGGTCGAGCATATGTGCCGGCTCGAAGCCCTCGGCCTTGCGAACCTCGGCATCGACGAGCTCGTTGAAGACCAGGAAAAGGCGGTAGGGTTCGATCGAGCCGGTATCGAGATCGTCGTCTCCATATTTCGAATCGTTGAAATGGAAGCCGCCCAGCTTCTTGAATTGGATCAGCCGGGCGACGATCATCTCGATATTGACGTTCGGTGCGTGGTGGCCGAGGTCGACGAGGCAGAAGGCCTTGGGCCCGAGTTCCTGGGCGATCAGATAGTTCGTGCCCCAGTCCTGTACGACGGTGGAATAGAAGGCCGGCTCGAACATCTTGTGTTCGGTGAAGACGCGCCAGTCGTCCGGGAGCGCGGCATAGATCGCCTTCATCGAATCGAGATAGCGATCGAAGACGCGGGTGAAGTTGCTCTGGCCGGGAAAGTTCGAGCCGTCGCCGATCCAGACCGTCAGCGCCTTCGAGCCGAGCGCCTTGCCGATCTCGATGCATTCGAGATTGTGCTCGATCGCCTGCCGCCGCGTGGCGGCGTCTGTGTGGGTGAGCGACCCGAACTTGTAGGAATGCGCCTGGCCGGGCGCATCCGAAAAGGTGTTTGAGTTCATCGCGTCGAAGCCCAGCCCGAGCGAAGCGCCCTTTTCCTTCAGCGCCGGGAGATCCGCGACCTTGTCCCAGGGGATGTGCAGCGACACGGTCGGCGTCGCGCGGGTGAGTTCATGGATGACGCCGCAATCCTCAATCTTGTCGAAGATGTTGCGGGGCTCGCCCAAGCCCGGGAAGCGCGCGAAGCGCGTGCCGCCGGTTCCAACGCCCCAGGAGGGAACGGCAACGCCGTATGCTGCGACCTTTACCCTGATCGCGTCGATGTCGACGCCACGGCGCGCGAGCCGCTCGCCGAGGCCTTCATAGTCGCGCTTCAGTTCCTCGAGCCGTCTTGCGTTCTCGGCCTCGACGAGAGATGTGCTGATGATGACGGTCATGGCAGCCTCTCCTAGCGGGTGAAGGACTGGGCATTGCCCGCGTCGACATTGATGATATTGCCGGTTGATTTCGCCGACATGTCGGAGGCGAGAAAGAAGATGGCTTCGGCGATGTCCTCGGGGAAAACGCTGCGCTTCAGCATGGAGCGCTCGCGGTAATGCGCCTCTAGCGCGTCGACGTCCATGTTGTAGGCAGCCGCGCGCTGCTCCTTCCACTCGCCGGTCCAGATCTTCGACCCTCGCAGCACCGCATCCGGATTGACGACGTTGACCCGGATCTGTGCCGATGCGCCTTCGAGCGCCAGGCAGCGGGCAAGGTGGATCTCCGCCGCCTTGGCCGTGCAATAGGCCGCAGCGCCGGGCGAGGCGGCCAAGCCATTCTTCGAGGCGACGAAGACGACATTGCCGCCGGCCTTCTGGGCGCGGAAGATGCGGAAGGCTTCGCGCGAAACCAGGAAATAGCCGGTTGCGAGAATGTCGATGTTCTTGTTCCAGAGCGAAAGCGTCGTGTCCTCGATCGCCGCCGAGGAGGCAAGTCCCGCATTCGAAACGAGAATGTCGAGGCCGCCAAAGGCGAGAAGCGCATCGCCGAAACCGGATTCGACTGCCGCTTCGCTGGTCACGTTCATGTTGACGGCGCGGACGAAATCCTTGCCGTGACGGGCGGCAAGCTGCCCTTCGGCAGCCTCCAGCGCCCCTTGATCGATATCGGCAAGGACGACGCAGGCGCCTTCCTGCATCAGCCGGTCGGCCGTCGCCTTGCCGATGCCGCCGGCGCCGCCGGTCACGAGCGCGACGCGGCCGGCAAGGCTCTTCGGCTTCGGCATGCGCTGGAGCTTTGCTTCCTCCAGCAGCCAGTACTCGATGTCGAAGGCCTCCTGCTCGGGCAGGCCGACATAGGTCGAAACGCCCGAGGCGCCTCGCATCACATTGATGGCATTGACATAGAATTCGCCGGAGATGCGTGCCGTCGCCTTGTCCTTGGCAAAGGTCATCATGCCGACGCCCGGAACGAGATAGACGACGGCATTCGGATCGCGCATCGCCGGACTGTCTGCGCGCTTGCAGCGACCGTAATAGGCTGCATAGTCGGCGCGATAGGCGGCGATCGCCTCCGGCAGGCCGGCAAGCGTCCTTTCGATATCGGGCGCGGTGGGATCGAAATCGATCACCAGCGGCCGGATCTTCGTCCGAAGGAAATGGTCGGGGCAGCTCGTCCCGAGCGCCGCCAGGGCACCGAAGTCCCTCGACGTCACGAAATCCAGAACCGCTTGGCCGTCGTCGAAATGGCCGACCTTGTTCTCGTCGGCGCTGATCAGGCCACGGATCACCGGCATCAGCCGCTTCGCAACCGCAGTCCGCTCGGCGGCTTCAAGAATCGGTTTGATCGCTCCGCCGAAGGCCGGCACCGTGTTCTCGGCTTCGAACCAGGCAATTGCCCGGTTGATGATCTCGATCGTCGTCTCGTAGGCTTCCTTGGCCGTGTCACCCCAGGTGAAGAGGCCGTGGCTCTCGAGCACGACGCCGCGCGCCTTCGGGTTTTCGAGGCAGAATTTCCCGAGCCAGAGGCCGAGTTCGTAGCCTGGCCGCTTCCAGGGAAGCCAGCCGATCTCGTCCCCGAAGATCTTCCGCGTCAAGTCCTTGCTGTTCTGAGAGGCGGCAATGGCGATGATCGCATCCGGGTGCATGTGGTCGACATGCGCCTTCGGCACATAGGCGTGCAGCGGCGTGTCAATCGATGCGGCCCGCGGATTGAGATTGAAGGTGCAATGCGGCAGGTAGCCGACCATCTCGTCTTCGAATTCAACGCCGCGATAAATGCCCTTGAGCGCCCTCAGCTTGTCCATGTAGAGCGTGGCAAAACCGTCCATCTTTATGGTGCCGACATCGCCCCCGGACCCTTTCACCCAAAGGACTTCAACCGTTTCCCCGGTCAGCGGATCCTTCTCCATCACCTTCGCCGACGTGTTGCCGCCGCCATAATTGGTGATGCGCTTATCGGAGCCGAGAAGATTGGAGCGATAAAGGAGCCGCTCCGGCTCGCTCATTGCTGCCGCCTTGGCGTCATCCCAGAGGTTGGCCAGGCGTGCGCCTTGTCGCTTGTCGAGCATCTCGAAGTCCTCCCGGTCAGTTTTCCGCGGGGCGCTCGCGCCGCGGCGATTGGTTGACATCAGATCACATGCGGGATGCAGGATTGTCAATCAAAAACGATCAAAAACAGTCATATTGCGCCGCACAATGAAAAAATATGATCGATACTGATTGACAATGTTTGGGCTTGATGGAAGCATGCGGCATCGGAGGAGCGCATGCACGAGAAAGAAAGACACAGGATCATCCTGTCGGCGGTGCAGGAAAAGCCGGTCGTGACCGTGCCGGAACTGGTCGAACTCACCGGCAGCTCGGAGGCGACGATCCGCCGTGATATTGCAGCGCTCCACGTGCAGAAGCGGCTCCGGCGGGTGCGTGGCGGCGCCGAGGCAATCAATCCGCCGCAATTCGTCGGCCTGGCCGGCCGGCCCTTCCGCGTCAATGAAGGCCTGCACGCGCGGGAGAAGCAGGCGATTGCCCGCGAGGCGGTGGCGCTCTGCCAGGACGGCGAGCCGATCATCATCAATGGCGGCACGACGACATTTCAGATGGTGCACTTTCTGGCGAACCGCCGGATGCAGGTCTTCACCAATTCCTTTCCGATCGCCGAGCATCTGCTCAAGCACTCGAAAAACACGGTCATGCTGTCCGGCGGTACGATCTATCGCGAGCAGAACATCATCCTGAGCCCGTTCGAAAACGACGTGACACGCAACTTCTATGCACGTCGCATGTTCATGGGTGCACAGGGGCTCGGGCCGCTCGGCCTGATGGAGGCTGATCCGCTTCTGATCCAGGCGGAGCAGAAGCTGATCGACCAGGCCGACGAGTTGGTCGTGCTCGCGGATGCTTCTAAGTTTCACAAGCGCTCGAGCCTCATTCTTTGCGGCCTCAAGCGCATCACCACTGTGATCACCGATTCGGGCATCGAGGACAGGCATGCCGCGATGCTCGAAAGTGCCGGCGTCAATCTCGTCATTGCCGACACGAAGGCGGCGAGCGACCCGGAGATCGCTTCGACATCCGCCTGAGGGCGGATCGGAGGGGGATGGAAGGCGATTCTGGCGAAGCCGGAACAGGATCGTAGGGGACTGGTTTTTGGGCCTGTGAATGTAGCCGCTGCGGCTGCACGGGCCCCAGGGAGGAGAAACTGATGAAAATCCTGAAATCATTGATGGTAACGGTGGCCGTCGCGGTTGCGCTCATGGCCAATGCGGCCCATGCGGAGAACAAGAAGATCGCGCTCGTGGTCAAAGCGCTCGGCATCGGCTTCTTCGAGGCCGCCAACAAGGGTGCCCAGGAGGCGGCCAAGGAACTCGGCGACGTCGAAGTCATCTATACCGGCCCGACCTCGACGACCGCGGAAGGGCAGATCGAGGTGATCAACTCGCTAATCGCCCAGAGGGTGGACGCCATCGCCGTTTCGGCCAATGACACCGATGCGCTCGTGCCGGCGCTGAAGAAGGCGATGGATCGCGGCATCAAGGTCATCTCGTGGGATTCGGGAGTCGCCAAGGAAGGCCGGATGATGCATCTCAATCCGTCCTCGAACGCCTTGATCGGCAACATGATCATCAAGCTTGCCGCCGATCATCTGCCCGAAGGTGGCGATGTCGCCGTGCTTTCCGCATCGGCAACGGCCACGAACCAGAACACCTGGATCGCGGAGATGAAGAAGGTTGAGGACAACTACAAGGGCATCAATGTCGTCGCAACGGTCTATGGAGATGACCTTGCCGACAAGTCCTATCGCGAGACGCAGGGCCTCATTCAGTCCCATCCGAACCTGAAAGCAATCATCGCGCCGACCTCGGTCGGCATCGTTGCCGCCGCGCAAGCCGTGACCGACGCCGGCAAGATCGGTGAGATCAACGTGACGGGCCTTGGCCTGCCGTCCGAAATGGCCGGTCACGTCAAGTCCGGAGCGTCGAAGTCCTTCGCGATCTGGAACCCGATCGATCTCGGCTACTCGGCTACGATGATTGCTTACGACCTCATCAATGGCGCCGAAGCCAAGCCCGGCGCGGAGCTGAAGATGGGCCGCATGGGAACCGTGAAGCTCGACGAGAACAATGAAGGCGCCATGGCCGATCCCTTCGTCTATGATGCCTCCAACGTCGAAGAATTCGCGAAGATCTTCTGATCGGGGGAGGGCAAATTTGCCCCTCATCCGGCCTTCCGGCCACCTTCTCCCCCCTCGCGGGGAGAAGGGAACAAGCGGCGCCGCCCTTATAACATCGGCGCGAGCGGCGGTCCGCGAAGGGGTACCCTCTCCCCGCGTGCGGGGAGAGGGCTAGTCCTCGGGTAACACCCGAGGAGAGGGGCGACCCCGTCCCCAACAGGCTCGACGGTCTCTTTATCTCGAAGAGAGTGAGTGCCTTGCCCAAGACGGCTGAAGCCGAAACGGCAGCCTATTTTAAACGACTGGATTGGTGGACTCTCACTTGTTGCAGGATACGACCACACCGCGGATGAAGCCGGCTATCGCGCTCGAGGGCATATCGAAATCCTTCCCCGGTGTGCGCGCGCTCTCGGACGTCTCCCTCGCGCTTTACCCCGGTTCGGTGACCGCGCTGATCGGCGAGAACGGTGCCGGCAAGTCGACGCTCGTCAAAATCCTGACGGGCATATACCAGCCCGATTCCGGCGTGATCCGGGTCGCGGACGGGAAGACGACCTTCCCGACCGCTCTCGCAGCCGCCCGCGCGGGCGTGACTGCGATCCACCAGGAGACGGTCCTCTTCGATGAGCTCTCGGTGGCCGAGAACATCTTCCTCGGGCATGCCCCGCGCAACCGCTTCGGCCTCATCGACTGGAAGAAACTCAACGCCGATGCTGCCGCGCTGCTTCAGCGGGCAGGCGCGAATTTAGACTCGACGATCCGCCTGCGTGATCTCGGCATCGCCAGGAAGCATCTGGTGGCGATCGCCCGCGCGCTCTCCGTCGATGCGCGTGTCGTCATCATGGACGAGCCCACCGCGGCGCTGTCGCACAAGGAAATTCATGAACTCTACGCGCTGATCGAGCGGCTGAAGGCCGACGGCAAGGCGATCCTTTTCATCAGCCACAAGTTCGACGAAATTTTCCGGATCGCCGATCGCTACACAGTCTTCCGTGATGGCACCATGGTCGGCGAGGGACTGATCGCCGATGTCGCCCAGGACGATCTCGTCCGCATGATGGTCGGTCGCGCCGTCGGCGCCGTCTATCCGAAGAAGCAGGTCGAGATCGGCGAACCGGTGCTGACCGTTTCCGGCTATCGCCACCCGACCGAATTCGAGGACATCAATTTTGAGCTCAGGCGCGGCGAAATCCTCGGCTTCTACGGCCTCGTCGGCGCCGGGCGTTCGGAATTCATGCAGTCGTTGATCGGCATCACCCGGCCGTCCGCCGGTGCGGTCAAGCTCGATGGCAAGGTACTGGTCATCCGCAATCCGGCCGAGGCGATCCGCGCCGGCATCGTCTATGTACCGGAAGAGCGCGGCCGGCAGGGTGCGATCATCGGCATGCCGATCTTCCAGAACGTCACCCTGCCATCGCTTTCCCACACGTCGCAATCCGGCTTCCTGAGGCTCGCCAACGAGTTCGCGTTGGCGCGCGAATACACGTCCAGGCTCGATCTCCGCGCCGCTTCCCTCGACCAGGATGTCGGCACGCTTTCAGGCGGCAACCAGCAGAAGGTGGTGATCGCCAAATGGCTGGCGACGAAGCCGAAAGTCATCATACTCGACGAGCCGACCAAGGGCATCGACATTGGCTCCAAGGCTGCCGTCCATGCCTTCATGAGCGAACTCGCGGCGCAAGGCTTGAGCGTTATCATGGTGTCGTCGGAAATCCCTGAGATCATCGGCATGTCCGACCAGGTCATCGTCATGCGCGAGGGGCGGATCGCCGCCCGGTTCGAGCGCTCCGAACTGACGGCGGAAAAGCTGGTGCGCGCGGCGGCCGGCATCGAGGCGCAGCCTGAGGGGTGGGCCGCATGATGGCGAAGCTGCTCAAGCACCGCGAAGCTCTCCTGGTCATGGCGATCGCCGTCCTACTCGCCCTGATCGCCCTGCGCTTTCCGGCCTTCGTCGCACCGGCAAATCTGGCGCGCGTCTTTAATGACACCTCGATCCTGATCATCCTCGCCCTCGGGCAGATGGCGGTGATCCTCACCCGCTGCATCGATCTGTCGATGGCGGCGAACCTCGCGCTTTGCGGCATGGTAGCGGCCATGCTCAACACAGCCTTTCCCGGATTGCCGATCCCGCTCGTCATCGTCACCGCGATGGCGCTCGGCGCATTGCTCGGCATGATCAATGGCACGCTGGTCTGGAAACTCGCCATTCCGCCGATCGTCGTCACCCTCGGAACGCTGACGATCTATCGCGGCCTCATTTTCCTTCTGACGAACGGCAAGTGGATCAACGCGCACGAGATGAGCGTTGCCTTCAAGGCTCTTCCCCGCCTGGATATCGCCGGCGTGCCCATGCTCTCCTGGCTGTCGATCGCAATGATCGCGCTGATGTTCGTGGTCATGAGCCGCACGTCGCTTGGCCGCGCCTTCTACGCGGTCGGCGGCAATCCGCACGCCGCTATCTATACGGGTATCGATGTCGGCCGCACGCGTTTCTTCGCCTATTCTCTGTCGGGTGCGCTGGCGGGACTTTCCGGCTATCTCTGGGTATCCCGCTACGCGGTTGCCTATGTCGATATCGCCGCCGGATTCGAGCTCGACATCATCGCCGCCTGCGTCATCGGCGGCATTTCGATCGCCGGCGGCATCGGTTCCGTTGCCGGGGCCGTACTCGGAGCTCTCTTTCTCGGCGTGATCAAGAACGCGCTGCCCGTCATCAACATCTCGCCTTTCGCGCAGATGGCGATCTCCGGAACGGTCATCATCATTGCCGTCGCCGTCAACGCCCGCGCCGAGCGTCGCAAGGGCAGGGTCATTCTCAGAAAAGCGGAGGCGGTCTGATGGCTGACGCTCAACTCTCTCCCCGCTACATCCCCGATCGCCTGCAGGGGCGGGGCGCACGTCTTCTGAAGAGCTGGGAGGCTTTGCTCGTCATCGTGGCAATGGTGATCTTCCTCGGCAATTCGCTGGTCTCGCCCTACTTCCTCGACCCGTGGAATCTCTCGGATGCCACCTTCAACTTCACCGAAAAGGCGATGATTGCCTTCGCCATGGCGCTGGTCATCATTTGCGGCGAAATCGATCTTTCGGTCGCCTCGATCATCGCGCTCGCCTCGACCGCGATGGGCTATGCCGTGCAGCTCGGCTTCGATACGCCGGCGCTTGTCGCGGTCGGCCTTGGGGTCAGTCTTCTGTGCGGCGCGATCAACGGACTCCTGATCACCGGCCTGCGCCTTCCTTCCATCGTGGTGACGATCGGTACGATGAGCCTGTTCCGCGGGCTGGCCTTCATCGTGCTTGGAGATCAGGCCTTCACCGGCTACCCATCGAGCTTCTCCTGGTTCGGTCAGGGCTACGTCTGGTGGGTCTTCTCGTTCGAATTCACGCTTTTCCTGCTATTGGCCTTGATCTACGGCGTGCTGCTGCACAGGACGAATTTCGGCCGCACCGTCTATGCCATCGGCAACAACCAGACCGCCGCCCTCTTTTCGGGCGTGCGGGTCGGCCGAGTGAAATTCATCCTCTTCCTGATGACCGGGCTGATGGCGGGACTCGCCTCCGTCTGCCTCACCTCCCGGCTCGGGTCGACGCGTCCCTCGATCGCGCTCGGCTGGGAGCTCGAAGTCGTTACCATGGTCGTGCTCGGCGGCGTCAGCATTCTCGGAGGTTCCGGCACCATACCCGGCGTCGTTCTGGCGGCGCTTATCATGGGCATGGTCACCTTCGGCTTTGGCCTCCTGAACGTTCCCGGGATCGTCATGTCCATCTTCATAGGGCTGCTGCTGATTTCGGTCATCGCCCTGCCCATCCTGTGGCAACGCGCCCGCCGTCATTTCGCGCATTGAGGTAGCCATGGAAAAATACGCCTTCCGTATGCGGCTCAATCCGGGAATGGCCGAGGAATACAAGGCCCGTCACGATGCAATCTGGCCCGAATTGTCCGCGCTCCTGAAGGATGCCGGGATCTCGGATTATTCGATCCACCTGGACGAGGAGGCCAACCTTCTCTTCGGGGTGCTCTGGCGAAGCGAAGACCACAGAATGGCTGACCTGCCCTCTCACCCGGTCATGCGGAAATGGTGGGCCTACATGGCCGACCTCATGGAAACCCGCGCGGACAACGAGCCGGTCGCCGTGCCGCTCAAGACCGTCTTCCATCTGCCATGAAGACCGTTGCCGTCATCGATATCGGCAAGACGAACGCCAAGGTCGCGCTCGTCGACCTTGAGCGTTTCGAAGAGATCGCCGTGCGAAAGACGCCCAATCTCGTGCTCGCGGACGGGCCTTACCCGCATTTCGACATCGAGCGGCTCTGGCGATTCATTCTCGCGAGCCTCGCCGCACTCCATCGTGAGCACCCGGTGGAGGGGATCACCGTTACCACGCATGGTGCGACCGCGGTTCTGCTCGACGAGGAAGGCCGCCTCGCTCTGCCGGTCCTGGACTACGAGTATACCGGGCCGGATACGCTCGCCGAGGAATATGACGAGGCGCGCCCGCCCTTCCTGGAGACCGGCTCGCCCCGTCTGCCGATGGGTCTCAATATCGGCGCTCAGCTGTTCTGGCAGCAGTGCACGTTTCCTGAACACTTCGCCAATGTCGTGTCCATCCTCACCTATGCGCAATATTGGTCCTACCGTCTCACCGGCATCAAAACCACCGAACTGACCTCGCTTGGTTGCCACACCGATCTCTGGAACCCCAGGGCGGGCACCTTTTCCACATTGGTCGACAAGCAGGGGTGGCGCGGGCTCTTCGCGCCGGTACACAAGGCGGGCGAAGTCATCGGCGGCCTGCTACAGCCGCTTGCCGAAGAAGCGGGCTTGCCGCCGGGCCTGCCCGTCTATTGCGGCATTCACGACTCCAACGCCTCCTTGCTGCCTCATCTGCTGACGCGCGGCGCCCCGTTCTCCGTCGTCTCGACCGGAACCTGGGTGATCACGCTGGCCGTCGGCGGCGCGGCAGCCGAACTCGACGAGACGCGCGACACGCTGATCAATGTCAATGCGCTCGGCGACCCGGTACCCTCCGCCCGCTTCATGGGTGGCCGCGCCTTCTCGATGATTGTCGGCGAGGACCCGCCGGCGGCGTCGCCCGACGCCGAGGCGCGCGTGCTGGCGGCCGGTCACATGCTGTTGCCCTCCGTGCCGGGTGGTTCCGGGCCATTTCCTTCGGCAAGTCCCCGCTGGACGGCAGAGGAGAAGTCGCGCGACCCTTCGGAACGACTGGCCATCGTCTCCTTTCACCTGGCCCTGATGACGGCGACCTGCCTCGACCTTATCGGGGCAAAGGGAGAGATCGTTGTAGAGGGCCCCTTTGCGGCCAATGCCGCCTATCTGCGCATGCTTGCGGCCGCAACCGGACGCCCCGTGCTGGCAAACCGGCTGAGCACCACGGGAACCAGCCTTGGGGCAGCCTGTCTCGCGGCGCGCGCGCGTGTCAGGACCGGCGCGGAAGCTTTCAAGGACGAAATTCCGCCAGCCTACGGAGACTATGCGGTTGCGTGGAAGAGGGCGACCGCGCAGCATGTGAAAGCCACCGCAGGCTTGAAGCCAATTGGCGGTTGAGCGGTGAAGTGAACCGCATGGGTTTTCTTGAAGACAGAGGGCGTGGGGTCAGAAGATATTTCTGCTTGCCGCCCGATCATGCTCGATGATGACGACGATCGATATCGCGGTCATTGCCAGGATTGCGGTGATGGCGGCGCTGATTCCAAGAACAATCATTGTTCATTTCCCGAGAGCGCATCCTCATGATGTCGCTTGTGCCCGGATGGGGCAGCATGCGCAGTGGCGCCCATTCGGCTCGAATGGATACCGGACGGAAAGCAGGACCGCAATGCCAAACTCTTGTGATTGAAAAGCTGGCGGTTTGCCGCCGGAGCGAATTTAAAAGGCTGGCAGCAAAGACGCTATTGCGGTTCCGCTCCACTGAATTTTAGCGAGTCCGATAACAAGCCGGCGCTGTTAACCTTCAAGCAAGGAATTAACCATAAACATGGTCCAACACGTCGGATTGGGACAGTTTCGGCTTCCCCTCAAGGCATGACGCCGTACCGCCGTACCGGTTCCGGTCCGGTATGCAATCTTCACCAGTTTTCTTGCGGGACGGACGATCGCACACGCCTTGGGCGCGCAGATCTCATCGATTGGGCGTGACCGGCTACGGCCCCTGGCGGGCCACATCTTCCTTCCGGCAAGTTTTCGAATACGCATCGGCCGGGGTTCAGTGTGAAGCAGGAAGCGTCAGAACAGGCAAGGAAGGGCCAGGCGGGCAGTCTGTTCGACCGACTGCGCTTCGCCGGCCTTGACGAGGACGCCTGCACGCTTCTGCGCGATCATCGACAAGCGCTGTCGCCGCGTATCGAGCTTGCGTTGCGTGATCTTTTCCAACGTCTGCAGTCCTATCCCGACGCCGCCCGCCACTTCGACAGCGATCGCCAGTTCGACCGTCTGCACGACTTGCAATCCTCGCATTGGAACGTTTTGACCGACGCCCGTTTCGACGGTCTCTATGCAGAGCGGGTGAAGGTCCTGGCCGATACCGAAAATCGTATGGGGCTCGATCCGCGCTGGCAAATTGCGAGTCACGCGGTGGTATTGGAACATCTGATTGTCGGTGCGATCGAGAGTGCTTGGCCCAGATACCTGCTTCCCCTCGGCAAGAGCCGCAGGAAGGAGCTTTGCGAACTGGTCGCCGCCCTTGTCCGCGCCACATTCGTCGACACCGAAATCGCGGTTTCCCTGCGCTTCAATGCCCTGCGTCAGCGACACCAGCAGCAGCTGTCGGAGCAGCGCAAGAGCGACGAGACCGAAGTAGCCGGTCTTTTCCAGGATTTCCTTGGCGCTCTTGCCGACGGCAACCTTGCGGCCCGTCTCCCGGAAAACGCGCCGGATGCCTATCGCCCGATCGGAGCGGGCCTCAATGCGGCGTTGGACCGGATCCAGGAGTCGCTGGCGGCGGCCGACCAGCGTGCCGCGGCGGCCGAGTCGCTCGCCCGGAGCCTGCGCGACCGCGCTGCCGAGTTCTCCGGCAAGGCCGGCGGCGAGGCTGAGGCGCTGTCCGGCCATGTAGCGCTGCTCGATAGCGTGACCGAGCGCATGCGCTCGGGGTCGATCCGTATCGGCGAGACCGAGACTGCGGCGAGCGGGACCCGGGTGGCGGCCGAGCGCAGCGGCGAGATCGCAGGTCAGGCGATATCGGCCATGGCGGATATCGAGGCCTCGGCGGAAAAGATCGGACAGATCATCGGCGCAATCGATGAGATCGCCTTCCAGACCAATCTATTGGCCCTGAACGCAGGCATCGAGGCCGCACGTGCCGGCGACAGCGGCCGGGGCTTCGCGGTGGTGGCACAGGAGGTCCGCGCTCTCGCGCAGCGCTCGGGGGAAGCAGCGCGTGAAATCAAGCATCTCGTCAGCGGCACGAAAGCGCAGGTCGAAGTCGGCGTCGAGATCGTCGGCCGCACACAGGACGCGATCAGCAGCATCGTCGAACAGGTAACTACCATCAATGCCGCGGTCTCCGGCATCGCTCGGGACGCGGAGAGCCAGGTAAAGGATCTCGCTGCCACGACTTCCAGAATCGGCGGCATGTCGCAGGCGATGGGCCAGAGCGCCGCACTCGCAGGCGAGACACTGGCGTCGTCGGACGATCTCCATAGCGTGATCCTGGAACTGGGCCAGACGGTCCGCCGCTTCCGTTTCGAGCGCCAGGCGGGACCGGCGGTAAGTGCCTTCTCCCATGCGCCCGCACTGTCGCCGCAGGTCCATGAAGACGAACCGGCGACGCTGTTCAGCGATGACGCCATATCGGAGCGGCGGGTCGCCGGCTGGCGGGACTAGCTTCAGGGGCAAATTGGATTTCAGTCGAGGACGAAATGGCCAGGAAAAACACCGCAAAAAAAACGCTCAAGCTCGCTCCCGTGCTGGATCTGAACGAGGCGACCGCGCTGCACGAGAAGCTCTTGGCATTGAAGGGCAGCTCGGTCGAGATCGATGCTTCCGCCGTCGAGCGGATCGGAGCGCTTTGCGCGCAAGTGCTGATGGCGGGCGCAAGAAGCTGGAAAGAGGACCAGTCGTCCTTCACCTTTTCCCAGGTGTCGGATGCTTTCATTAAAACGACACAGCTCGTCGGCGTGGACATTGCGCCCCTGATGGCAAAGGAGATTTGAGAAAATGAAGAAGAGAGTTCTGACTGTCGATGACTCCCGGACAATCCGGAACATGCTTCTTGTCACCCTCAACAATGCCGGGTTCGAAACGATCCAGGCGGAGGATGGCGTCGAGGGCCTCGAAGTGCTCGAAAGCGCCAACCCGGATGTCATCGTCACCGACATCAACATGCCGCGCCTTGACGGATTCGGCTTCATCGAGGGCGTTCGCAAGAACGACCGCTATCGCGCCGTGCCAATCCTGGTGCTGACGACGGAGAGCGACGCCGAGAAGAAGAACCGCGCGCGGCAGGCAGGCGCCACCGGCTGGATCGTCAAGCCGTTCGACCCCACCAAGCTGATCGATGCGATCGAACGTGTAACGGCCTGAAGTCCGAGGGTAGCCTCCAATGGATATGAACGAAATCAAAGAGATCTTCTTTCAGGAATGCGAGGAGCAGCTCGCAGAACTGGAATCCGGTCTCCTGAAGCTCAACGACGGTGATCGCGATCCCGAAACGGTCAATGCCGTCTTTCGCGCAGTTCACTCCATCAAGGGGGGCGCGGGTGCGTTCGGGCTGGACGACCTCGTCTCGTTTGCGCACGTATTCGAGACGACGCTCGATTGCGTTCGATCCAACAGGCTTGAACCCACACAGGACGTGCTGAAAGTCATGCTCCGCTCGGCGGACGTGCTTGCCGATCTGACGAACGCCGCACGCGACGGCGGCAGCGTCGACGGCGCCCGCAGTCGGCAACTGATAGCCGAGCTCGAGGCGCTGGCGAATGGTGAGCTGCCACAGCCCGCAGTCGAAGCCGTCAAGGCGGCGCCAGTAGCGGAGGCGCCTCGGCCCACCGTGAACGAGGAAGGCTTCCAGCCGGTTGCATTCTCCTTCGATGAATTCGATTCGAGCGAGCCGCCGACGATCGAGCCATCCACCTTCGAGATCGTCTTCAAGCCGAAATCGGAGCTCTACTCGAACGGTAATGACGCGACGCTGCTTCTTCGCGATCTCTCGCGCCTTGGCGAGATGAGCATCCTTTGCGACATGGACGAGCTGCCGGCGCTCGATCGCATGAACCCTGAAGCGGCCTATTTCAGCTGGAAGATTTCGCTGAAGACGGACAAGGGCGAAGACGCGATCCGCGCCGTGTTCGAATTCGCCGAGTGGGACTGCGAGCTCGAGGTGGTGCTCGCGGGAGACGCGCACGCCGGGGCGGGCGAGGAGCTGCCGATGCAGCCGGTTCCTTTCGATCTGTCGCTGCTCGACGACGAGGCGCCGGCGGCCGTGGCCGAAGACGAAGATCAGAGCGCGGATCAGCCGCGCGAACTGCACGACGCGACTGTTTCAGCTGCCGCGACCGCAAGCAACATCCTGCATATGGCGCAGACCGCCGCGCGTGCAACCGCCGAAACAGCGAAGACTGCGGCCCCCGCGCCCGTTGCTGCGGCCCAAGCGGCGGGCCAGCCGGGAGCCTCCGCCGCCACGCCGACGATCCGCGTGGATCTCGACCGCGTCGATCGCCTGATCAACCTTGTTGGCGAACTCGTGATCAACCAGGCGATGTTGTCGCAAAGCGTCATCGAGAACGACACCAATGGGACGTCGTCGATCAATATGGGCCTCGAGGAGCTGCAACAGCTCACCCGTGAGATCCAGGACAGCGTCATGGCGATCCGTGCTCAGCCCGTGAAGCCGGTCTTCCAGCGCATGTCCCGCATCGTCCGCGAAATCGCCGATATGACCGGCAAGTCCGTGCGTCTCGTCACCGAGGGCGAGAACACGGAAGTGGACAAGACGGTCATCGACAAACTGGCTGAACCGCTGACGCATATGATTCGCAACGCTGTCGACCACGGCCTTGAAACGCCCGAGAAGCGTGTTGCCGCCGGCAAGAACCCGGAAGGCACGGTGCGGCTGACGGCGAAGCATCGCTCCGGCCGTATCGTCATCGAGCTTGCCGACGATGGTGCGGGCATCAATCGCGAGAAAGTGCGTCAGAAAGCGATCGACAATGACCTCATCGCCGCCGATGCCAATCTCTCGGACGAGGAAACCGACAACCTGATTTTCCATGCGGGCTTCTCGACCGCCGACAAGATCTCCGACATCTCCGGTCGCGGTGTCGGCATGGATGTCGTCAAGCGGTCGATCCAGGCGCTCGGCGGCCGCATCAACATCTCCTCGAAGCCGGGGCAGGGTTCGATCTTTACGATGAGCTTGCCCCTGACGCTCGCGGTTCTGGACGGCATGGTGGTCACGGTCGCCAACCAGACTCTGGTGGTGCCGCTGACCGCGATCGTCGAAACACTCCAACCGGAAGCCTCCGCCATCCACAGCTTCGGTGCCAGCCAGCGGCTGATCTCGATACGCAACTCTTTCTGCCCGCTGGTGGATGTCGGCAGGATCCTGAATTTCCGCGCGACGCAGGCCAATCCGGTCGAAGGCGTGGCCTTGCTGGTCGAGTCCGAAGGCGGCGGGCAGCGCGCCCTCATGGTGGATGCCATCCAGGGGCAGCGTCAGGTCGTCATCAAGAGCCTCGAAGCGAACTACACGCATGTTCCGGGCATCGCGGCGGCGACCATACTCGGCGACGGGCGCGTGGCGCTCATCCTCGACGTCGACGCCATCGTTGCCGCATCGCGCGGACAGTCCCTCAAGCCTGAAATGACCCTAGCTGCAGCCGGATAACATCATGACCTATGCCGCAAAAAATCTGACCACTGGCGGACGGGAGCTGATCGCTTTCCGCGTCGGCGACCAGGAATTCTGCGTCAACATCATGTCGGTCCGCGAAATACGCGGCTGGACGCCCGCGACGCCGATGCCGCATGCGCCGCCCTATGTTCTGGGCGTCATCAATCTGCGCGGGGCGGTGCTGCCGATCATCGATTTCTCGGCCCGTCTCGGTATGAAGCCGGCCGAGCCGACGGTGAGGCATGTGATCATCGTAGCCCAAGTAAACACCAGGGTCGTGGGACTGCTGGTCGACGCCGTCTCCGATATCCTGACGGTCGCCGATTCCGATATCCAGCCCACGCCGGAGATCGCTTCCGATTCCGAGCGAAGCTTCGCCCGCGGGGTGCTGGCGATCCAGGGACGCATGATCTGCCTTGTCGAACTCGATTCGGTCTTCCCGAATGAGGAAAGGGAAGCGGCATGAATTTTCAGGTGACCACCGAGCCGAAGCTCTCGCCGGACGAATGTCTCGCAAGCGGCGAATATCCGCTGACCCGTCGCGACCTTAACGAGATCGCGGCGATGATCTATGCGGACGCCGGCATCTATCTCAACGAAACCAAAGCGTCGCTCGTCTATTCAAGGCTGTCGAAGCATATCCGTAGCCTTGCCCTCGGGGGCTTTCGCGATTATTGCCAGCTCGTCGCCTCGCCCGCGGGCGCGGCGGCGCGCCGCGACATGCTCTCGCACCTGACGACCAACTTTACCCGTTTCTTCCGCGAGAACCATCACTTCGAACATCTGAAGTCGGAGGTCTTGCCGAATCTGATCTTGCGCGCAAAGCAGGGTGGTCGCGTGCGAATCTGGTCGGCGGCCTGTTCGGACGGGCAGGAGCCCTACTCGATTGCGCTCACGGTGCTGTCGCTCCTGCCGAATGTGTCGGACTACGACTTCCGCATCCTGGCAACCGACATAGATCCGAAGATCCTCGCTCTCGCCCGGGCCGGGTGCTACGACGCGACGGCGCTGGAGACGGTTGATCCCGCCATGCGCAAGCAATGGTTCAAGGAGGTCGAAGTCGCCGGCCGGTCCAAGTGGCAGATCGACGACCGCGTCAAGCGCCTGATCACCTTCAACGAGCTCAATCTAATGGCGCAATGGCCGGTCAAGGGGCCCTTTGACGCGATCTTCTGCCGCAACGTTGTGATCTATTTCGACGAGCCGACGCAGATGAAGATCTGGTCGCGCTTTGCCAGCCTGCTCGATAGCGGTGGACATCTCTACATCGGCCATTCGGAGCGGGTGTCCGGAGATGCCAAGGCGCTCTTCGACAACATCGGCGTCACCACCTATCAACATATCGGAAAGTTCCAGGGAGGTCGGGCATGAGCACTCCCGCCCGCGTTCTCGTCGTCGACGACTCGCCTACGATGCGTGGCCTGATCTCCGCCGTGCTCAATGCCGATCCGGAAGTGAGAGTCGTCGGCCAGGCCGCGGATGCGTTCGAGGCGCGCCAGGCCATCAAGCAACTCGATCCCGATGTGGTCACTCTCGACATCGAGATGCCGAATATGAACGGCCTTGAATTCCTCGAAAAAATCATGCGGCTCAGGCCGATGCCGGTCATCATGGTCTCGACGCTGACGCACAAGGGCGCGGAGGCGACGATCGCCGCCCTCGAGATCGGCGCTTTCGATTGTGTCGGAAAACCGCATGCCGGCGATCCGAACCCGTTCGACGGGCTGGTCGACAAGGTTAAGGCGGCGGCGCGTTCGCAGCGAAAGGCGATGATCACCACGAACAGCACGGCGGCGCCGGCCGTCGGCGCCGCAGCCGAATACCGTGCTAGCCGCAAGATCATCGCCATCGGCGCCTCGACGGGGGGCGTCGAGGCATTGATCGCGGTACTGCAGAAGTTTCCGCCCAGATGCCCGCCGACCGTCATTACACAGCACATGCCGCACACCTTCACCAAGAGCTTCGCCGAACGGCTGAACAGGCTCTGTGCTCCGGCCGTCGCGGAGGCGACCGACGGCGCTCGGCTGGAAATCGGCAAGATCTACCTGGCCCCCGGCGGCGAGAAGCATCTGCAGGTCGCCAACGCGGTCGCGCCTTGCTGCAGGCTCGTCGACCGTGAGCCCGTCAACGGCCATCGCCCGTCTGTCGACTTGCTGTTCGATTCGGTTGCCGAGTTGGCGGGGCGCAATGCAATCGGGGTTATCCTGACCGGAATGGGTCGCGACGGCGCGGCTGGTCTCCTGAAAATGCGGCATGCCGGAGCACGCACATTCGGACAGAACGAAAAGACCTGTGTCGTCTACGGCATGCCGAGAGTTGCCTATGAATTGGGCGCTGTTGAAACGCAACTCCCCCTCGGATCGATCGGGGACGAGGTTCTCAAAGCGGCAGCAGCCCGGAAGGAAGGAATTGAATAAATGTCCATCGCCGAAAAAATAAAGGTTCTGATCGTCGATGATCAGGTGACGAGCCGGCTGCTGCTCGGGGATGCCTTGCAGCAGCTGGGCTTCAAGCAGATCACGGCCGCCGGTGACGGGGAGCAGGGCATGAAGATCATGGCCCAGAATCCGCACCATCTGGTCATCTCGGACTTCAATATGCCGAAGATGGACGGCCTGGGGCTGCTGCAGGCGGTGCGCTCGAACCCCACCACCAAGAAGGCCGCCTTCATCATCCTGACGGCCCAGGGTGATCGGGCATTGGTGCAGAAGGCGGCGGCGCTCGGCGCCAATAACGTTCTGGCGAAGCCCTTCACGATCGAAAAGATGAAGGCGGCGATCGAAGCCGTGTTCGGGGCGCTGAAATGATGACAGAGGCTGCCGGCAGGCGCGTGCACGTCATCCAGGGCGAGTTCAAGGTCGTCGACGATCCCGATATCGTTCTCTCGACGATTCTCGGCTCCTGCGTGGCGGCTTGCATGCGCGACCCGGTCGCCGGAGTCGGCGGCATGAATCACTTCCTCCTGCCGGGATCCGCGGGTTCGGCAGCATCGGGCGGCGATGCCACACGCTACGGCGTGCATCTGATGGAGCTCCTCATCAATGGACTGTTGAAGCAGGGCGCTCGTCGCGATCGCCTCGAGGCAAAGATTTTCGGCGGGGCGAGGACGATTGCGCGCTTCTCCAATGTCGGCGAGCAGAACGCGGCTTTCGCACGCCAGTTCCTGATGGACGAAGGCATTCGCATCGTCGGTGAAAGCACGGGCGGCGAACATGGGCGCAAGCTCGAATATTGGCCGGTGAACGGCCGCGCCCGCCAATATGCCTTGACCGGCGTGGAAGCCCAGCGGGCGATCCAGCTCGACCAGAAGCCCGCGCCCGTGCCGAAGCCGGCGGAGAGCTCGATCGAGTTCTTCTAGAGGGTGGCCAAGCTCCAGATTTCGACAACCACGTGAGATATGACATGCAGACCTATTGCCAAAGCAACACACCTCACGCGGAAGAAGCGCTGCCGGAAGTGCTGATGCGAATCGTCACGGAGCTCCACGACGTCGCCTATCTCATCGAGCGCATCGAACCCCAGCTTCTGGACAGCAGGGATGGCGGCGCGGATGTCGACAGGATGATGGTATTCCAGGGCATCGACCTGGCGGTCCAGAAGACGCGCGGGCTGGCTGAATTCATCGACACGATCACCGCGTCCATTCCCGACAGCTGGCTGGTGGACGTCAGCACGGCTGTCAATCTCGTCAAGCTGGCGGACATGAAGAAAGCCCTCGGCAACGGCGTTCTTCGCCATGGACACTCGCAGCCGCTGACGAAAGCCTCGGGTGATTTCGAGGCATTCTGACCGGCTGACCGGCTGCGGAATCTTCTCATTCATACCGCCGCACGCGTCGTGAGTGCTCGGGCGATCGTCGCCTGCATTCTGCATTCGTCTTCCGACGAATCGCCCACTTTCCAAATCCCCGTCAAGTTCGCGCAAGTTTCGCTGCCTAGCTTCGCTTCCGGGGCTGGTAGATTCGCGTGTATCGAATGTCGGCGATCGAGCCGATACCCAGCAACCCGAATGTTGGATCTGCGCATGGCGACGTCGATCATGGGCGAGGCTGTCATGCGGTACTGGGTGCGGAAACAGAATGAATCTGTTCGATCAATTTTCGACGTTTACGAAGAATCTGAGTAGTCTCGGGCAGGGCAAGCTGATCGCGCTTGCCGTCGCCGGCGTCGTTGCAATCGGTGTCGTCCTTGCCGCAGCCATCTACGTCAACAAGCCGTCTTATGAAACGCTCTATGTCGGTCTCGAGCGCAGCGATGTGACCCAGATCAGCCTTGCGCTCGCAGAGGCGAACATCGATTTCGAAGTCGGTTCCGATGGCGCCAGCATCCAGGTTCCCGTCGGCATGAACGGCAAGGCGAGATTGCTGCTTGCCGAGCGCGGGTTGCCGAATAGCGCCAATGCCGGATACGAACTCTTCGACAATGTCGGCTCCATCGGCCTCACCTCCTTCATGCAGGAAGTGACGCGCGTTCGCGCGCTCGAGGGCGAGATCGCCCGAACGATCCAGCAGATCTCCGGCGTTGCCGCCGCGCGCGTCCACATCGTGATGCCGGAGCGGGGCAGTTTCCGCAAGACCGAGCAGACGCCGACGGCCTCGGTGATGATTCGAGCGAGTGCCACGGTCGGTCGCAATGCCGCCGCCTCCATCCGCCATCTGGTCGCATCGTCGGTGCCGGGTCTCGACATCGACGATGTCACCATCCTCGATTCGACCGGCCAGCTTCTCGCCTCCGGCGACGACCCTGCCAACAGCGCCCTCAACCAGTCGCTCGGCGTCGTCCAGAACGTTCAGACCGATCTCGAAAAGAAGATCGACAATGCGCTCGCCCCCTTCCTCGGCATGGATAATTTCCGCACCAGCGTAACCGCCGAACTCAACACCGATGCGCAGCAGATCCAGGAGACCGTTTTCGATCCCGAATCGCGGGTCGAGCGTTCCACGCGCGTCATCAAGGAAGAACAGAAATCCAGCCAGCAGCAGCCGGATAATGCCGCAACCGTACAACAGAACGTGCCGCAGGCGGAGCCTCGTGGCGGTGCCGGGCAGCAATCGAGCGACGAGGCGGCCAAGAAGGAAGAACAGACGAATTACGAGATCAACAGCAAGACGATCGCGACCGTCAAGAACAGCTACTCGATCGAGCGCCTCTCGATTGCGGTTGTCGTCAATCGCGGCCGTCTGGCGGCCATGGTCGGCGAGCCGGCCGACCAGGCGAAGATCGATGCCTATCTCCAGGAAATGCAGAACATCGTTTCATCGGCTGCAGGCTTCGATGCCAAGCGCGGCGACGTCGTCACGCTGAAGGCGATGGACTTCGTCGAAACGCAATTGCTCGACCAGGCCGTCGCCGGCCCGGGCATCATGGAAATGCTGACGCGCAATCTCGGCGGCATCATCAACTCGCTCGCCTTCGTCGCGGTCGCCTTCGTGGTCGTCTGGATGGGCATGCGGCCGCTGGTACGCCAGATGGGCTTCGGCGGCCAGGCGGGTCAGCTCGAAGGCGAGGCGGCCGGTCTCGAACTGCCGGACTTTTCGCCGGCCGGCGCCGGCGCCGGGGGCGCCCTCATGGAAGGCTTCGGTTCCGACTTCGGCTTCGACAGCACCGACGACCTGCTCGACATGGGCGACGAGGCCGGCTTCAACCGCCGCGTCAAGGAAGGCCCGGAGCGCAGACTAGCTCGCATGGTCGAGATCAGCGAGGAGCGGGCTGCGAAAATCCTGCGCAAGTGGTCCCTCGACCAAGCCGCCTGATCGAGCAGACATACGGAACGAAAATCCCGCCTCCGCGCGGGACTTTCGTTCTCGTTTGGCGAGCCACGGGATCGCCTCCACCCGCCTGAGTGTTCCGGCAGCGGTAACAGTCGATCGAAATATTGTCCGAGACCGACGTTTCCCGACGATCGGGGCGGCGAGTCGGTGACTAGATTCCGTCGTTGCGTTGGAGGCTTGCCCTGGGGATTGGTTGCCGTAATTAAGGAGATCTTAACTTTTATTTATTCCGGGGTGGCCGGCGTCAGCCATTTGCCACTTTCCCGCGTGCCCGGTTCTTTTCCGCGGAATCTAAATTGGGCGAAATATAACTTTGCGAATCGAAATAGAATTTCGTTGCTCCCTCCTTGTTCTTCGGAGTTATTCTACCGTCCTTTCGATCTGCATTTGGTGCATTTTGGCAACAGCCAGATACATTAAAAAAACCCTCCCGGTTGTATTCTCGGCTGCCGGTCTCTTATCTGGCGTCCAGGTTGCATCTGCGAGATGCAGCTGTCGCGCATTTGGGTGCCTCCAGAGTCTCGCGCTGTCCGAATGTCGGAGGAAAAATTGTTGAATATCAATTATATACCTGATTCCTGATATCCGTTTGCGATTGCGAGGCTGGATTTTGAGGAAAGATGGTTCGCGGACTCTGCAAGAGGACGAGGATACAAACCAGCGGGCAATGTCAGTGCCATTTTAGGGGAAGCGATGTACAGTTTATAAAATGATTCGCGTCCTGGTTTTTGCGGTGGTGGCGAGTACCGGCCCGGTCGGATGTCGGTGGGGCAGGCAAGCCTATGGGGACGCCGAATTCGGCATGGGGGCTGAATGTCATGGAGATTTTGCAGGCGAAGGCAGCTCGGTCTTTCGAGGCCGCTGCGCCACGGGCGCGTGGTTGGGGCATATCGCGCGAACAGTTGATCGGAAGGCTTGGCGAAACCGTCAGCCGCAGCGGCCTCGGCAATGGACTGGCGGCGCTGACGGAATATGTCGGGGCGAGTCATTACCTCCTGGCCCGGCATGATCTCTCCCAGGACGGTGGCCTCGACTTCGTCATCTGCTCCGACTGGCCATTCGACGTCGTTCGCCGGCTCTCGCGAATCGTCGTCGGTTTGAATGCAAAGACGAGCGAACTGGACAAGTGCCTGGCGGCGCTTCAGCCATGCTTCCATCCCATGCCGGACGACATCGACCTGCCGCGTGGCATCAGCCGCTCCTATTGCATCCTCGCCTTGAATGTGGGTCGATCCCGTTTGTCGTTCATGCTCCTATTCCCGGAGGACGTCATCTTGTCTCAGGACGGGCTGCGAGACATCGGCGTGCTGGCGAGTTATCTTGCGAGCGTGAAGGCGGACGTCGCCGTACGGCAGGAGCGGGAGTTCGAACTCACCGAACGCGAGATCGAATGCCTGTTCTGGATAGCGGAAGGAAAGACCAGCGACGAAATCGCCGTCATTCTCGGCATCTCCCGCAACACGATCAACAACTACATCACCAGCGTGATGCGAAAGACGGCCACCCGGACCCGGTCGGAGGCGATTGCCCACGCAGTTCGCCACAATCTGGTGTAGGAGCGCGAGGATGGCGCATATCACGACAGGCTCGCGCTACTGCGAAGACACGGGCGGCAGCGGAAAGGCCGCCCGCGCTGCGACGCTGGTCGCACGGCTGCAAGCGATGCAGCGGCAGATCAATGCGAAGAGTTTCGCCGTCCTGCGCGTCAATGGAATGGCCGCGACGCGCAAGCTTACCTGCGTGCTCCATAATTGGGGGGCCGCGTCGGAAGTGAATGCGCACGACCTCATCAAGGTCTATGGGGAGGAGCTGCTCCAGCATCTCGACCGCTCGCCGCTGCCGGTGCTGTGGGACGGCCAGGGGCAGCATCAGGTCGCAGAGGCGTCCGATTTCGAGCCGTTCACGCATCGCTTAAGCGGCCGCAGGCTCTCCTATTCCGGGATCGGTTTTCCTGTGAGGCTTGGCGCTCAGGGGAACGGCTACGTGGTGTTTACCGGCAGCTACATGGATGCGTCCGGCGAACAGCTTGTCGAACTGCACGGACGCTGCGCCCACGTCATGACCGACATGCTGGCCGCCGATGAAAGGCGGACCGTCAAGGCCGAAGCGCTCAGCGACCGCGAGATCGCCTGCTTGCAGATGGCGGGCGACGGCCATATCAGCGAGGAGATCGCCGACAAGATGGGTCTATCCGTCCACACGGTGAACGCCTATCTCGGCGCTGCGACGACGAAACTCGATTCGGTGAACCGCATTCAGGCGATCGCCAAGGCCATACGACTCGGCTATATCAGCTGATATCTGCACCGGAGTTCGCCAAGCTCGCGAAGAATGCAGCGCCGCAGCGCCCGAGAAGACGTGCGGCGCTCGCGCATCGGCCCGAAAATCGTACCCGATCTTCGGAAAGCTCGATGCGCCGGTTCAAAGAGTTACAGCGACCTTTGCGCGTCTGAACAGACGCGCGGCGCTGTAAAGGTGCATTTCTTCTGGTCAGCTTGCCAGCGGGAGCGGATAGGACCTGACGAATTTCGCCTCCGCCAGGCTTCTGGCGAGGAAGGCCGTGTTCTCGTCGGGATCTTTCGAGGGCTTCTGGAAATTGATGTGGCTGATTTCTATGCCGGCCGTTTCCCCGGCAAGGACGAGGCGCACATAGACCGCGACGCCGCGCGGCTTCAGTTCGAGGTCGAGGGTGATCTCGGGGCAACTGTTCCAGTCGAGGCTATAGTTCCCGCCGAGGCCGAAATTGACGGTTCCGGGCTGGAAATAAAGTTCTGCAGCCGATTCCACGAGGTCGGCGAGGCTCGCATAGGACTCGAACCGCAGAAGCGCGATGAAATCCGCAGCATCGATCAGACGCAGTTCCGTTGCTATCGGACGGATCGCCTCTGCCACTATCTTTTCGCGTTCTTCGGAGAATTCGTTCTTTTTCAAGATTATGTCACCCGTCTCTGTTGCGGCTGAGCTGCGTAGACCCGGTGAATCAGCTCGGCGACCGCCTTGTAAAACACCGGTGGAATGACACTATCTACCGAGACTTGTGCAAACATGGAGCGGGCGAGCGGTGGATCTTCGAAAACGGGGATGTTGTTCTTCTCGGCGATCTCGCGGATTTTCAGGGCCACCAGATCCTGGCCCAGGGCAACGACCACCGGCGCCTCGTTTTCCTCGCGCACGTAGCGGAGCGCGACGGCGTAGTGTGTCGGGTTGGCGATGACGAGTGTGGCGCGCGGCACGGAGGCCATCATGCGCTTGCGCGCGCGGTCGCGCTGCATCGAGCGCAGCCGCGACTTGACGATCGGGTCGCCCTGCGACTGCTTCAGTTCTTCCTTCACCTCCTGCTTCGTCATCTTCAGTTGCGTGTACCAATGATGCCTGGTCCAGAACAGGTCGACGATCGCCAGCACCGCCGTCGCCAGAAGGACGACAATCATGATCTGCTTGAGGTCGGACATCATCGTCGTGAAGATCGTTACCGGATCGGAAAACATCAGGTCGAGCGTCGCGAAGTAGTCGTTCCATAGAACGAAGACGACGATGAGCGAGACGATGATGATCTTGAACAGCGACTTGCCGAATTCCACGAGCCCCGGAACGCTGTAAATGCGCTTGAAACCCGCCACTGGCGACACCCGGTTCATCTTCGGCATGACGCGGTCGAGGACGGGGCGCGGCAGGTTCTGGAAAATCGAGGATCCGACCCCGAAGAGGATGAGCAGGACGAAGATCGGTACGAGCAGCGCAGCCGCCTTCAAGAGGATGTGCGAGACCAGACCGACGACGTCGGTCGCCGTGCCGATGCGCCAGGCTTCCGGCTGTTCGAAGATGTCCTTGAGCGCTTGCGCCGTGTTTGCCACGCCATCCGCCAGGAAGAAGACGATGAAGATGTAGATCGCCAGCGTCGAGGCGAAGACTGTCGTTTCGCGGGAAAAGGGGAGATTGCCTTTGTCGGCGGCATCGGAAAGTTTCTTCTCCGACGGCGCCTCGGTTTTGCTGTCCTTGTCCTGATCGTCCGACATGAACGGAACGCTCCCGCCGCCATAAAGTGGGATGAGAAAAGCCAACGCCGGCGCACATCCCGTGCCATGCGCGCCTGCAGAATCGATCCGCAGGCTGAGACGAGGCGCTTCTCTGGTGGACCGCGCGCGCCCCATATGCAAGAGCCGGCCACTGGTTAGGCGTCCGACTCAACAGAAATCAATGTGTGGCTTCGGATTTGGAGAAAGTCGCGACTGAGAGCCGCGATTCGGTCAGGCTGCTTCCGCCTCTTTCTCTTTGAGTTCCAGTTGTCCGCTCGCGGCGAGGCGAATCGCCTCCTGCGCAATCGACCGCCGCGCGATCGCGACGTCGCGCGGGTTGATGCCGGCGTCGCCGCCGGCCAGATCCGATTCGATCATCCGGCGCTGGCGCGCGCCGATCGACGCGAGGACCGATTCGCGCAGTTCCGCAGCCGAGCCCCGGAGCGCCATGGTGATGATGTCCGTGGAGACGTCGTTGAAGAGCTGCACGCGGCTTCTCTGCGGCATGTAGAGGATGTCGTCGAACAGGAAGATCTTCGGCCGGACCTTCTTGGCCGAGTCGGTGTTGAGCGTCTCGAGCGAGGCAAGCAGCGTATCTACTTGCTTCTTTTCGAGCTCATTCATCACTTCCGCGATCTTGGCCGGTCCGGGCGAATTGCGTTCCGCGTCCATCTCGTCGATCATCTCGACCACGCGGGCTTCGATGATGGCGGCCGCCTTGGGGCTGACATTCTTCATGTTGACCGCGCGGTTGAGAATGTCCGGTCGCTGCCTGTCCGAAAGCTGCAGCAACACCTTGGCGCCGAAGTTCGAGGGCATCATCGACAGAACGTAGGCGATGGTCTGCGGGTGTTCCTCGGCGAGCAGCTTCGAAACGGCGACAGGATCGCAGTCCTGCAGGCGGTCCCAGATGTTGGCCTCGTAGGACTGGAACGTCGCCCGGCGTCCGAGCAGCCCGTCGACCTCATCCGGCGTCAGACCTTCTTCGAGGATGCTCTCCATGGCCTTGGCATTGTCCATCAGGCCCGCGCCTTCGGTGAAGAGATCTTCGAATTCGTTGATGAGCGCTTCGAGCTCGTGGGGAGGAATGGCACGCAGCGTCTGCGCCGCGGCGATGATCGCCTGCAGTTCGCTTTGCGTGAAGAATTTCAGCAGTTTGCCCGCCACGGACTTGCCCATGGCCAGCAGCACGGCCGCCGCCTTTTCCGTCTGTGACAGCGGTTTGGCTAACGCCTGTCCTTCGAAACTTCCGAAATCCGTCATGGATTCATCCTTCGCCCAACATCGGGCTTACTTCTTGCTGCTCTTGATCTCGATGAGCTTGACACCGAACCGGGTTACGTCGCCGTCGAGGACGGTGATCTCGCCGCGGCCGATCACACGACCATTGACCATGATTTCCACGGGCTCGCCGATCTTCCGGTCGAGCGCGATCGTCGCTCCCTCGGAAAGGCCCATGAGGCTGGACACCTGCATACGGCTGGTGCCGAGCACGATCTGGACATCGATCGGGATGTCCATGATCAGGTCCATATTTGCGGTCATGCCGCTGCCCGGTGCGTCTTGTGCCGAGGAGCCGACATCGAAATCATTGCCGCCGAACCCGCTGTCGAGGTCGGTGTTTCCGGGCGCGTCGGTTCCGCCGAAATCGCCGCCGAAGCCGCCGTCGGCGAAACTCCCGCCGAAGCCGGCCCCATCGGCTGCGCCGAAATCGCTACCGAAGTCCGAGAGGTCGGCCGCCGGTGCGGGCGCTGCGAAATCGGCGCCGAAATCGGTCGGGGCATTGTCCTTCTTCAGAACGCCGCGCAGGTCGTCGATTGCCTGGTCGAGTTCGGCGTCTTCCGTGAATCCGGCCTGTTCGTCGATGGATGCTGCTTTTTTTCGTACCATGTGCGGATCATTCCAGTTGAAGCTTGCCTCAGGCATTCTGAGAGGCGCGGTTTAACTCATGATGTGGCGAAGGATGTCCTGTTCGGACCCGTGCGTATCCTTGACCCGGACCGTGTATTTGGCGCCGGACCGGCCGAACTCGCAGATGTAGAGCTCCCGTCCGTTGGCGTTGACCTCGACCTGGACGTCCTGGTCGTCATGGAACGGGATCACATCGCCGAGCTGCAGCCGGCTGATGGTGTCAAGCGTCAGGCTGTCCAGCCGGATCCGCGCCTCGAGGGTTACCGCCGATCGGCGGACCTGCTCCTTGATCTGTTCCGCCCACTCGGCTTTCGCACCCGCATTCTGGCCGGCGCTGCCGGGCATGGTGATCTGGGTCTTGAGCAGCGTGCCTTGCGGAATGATCAGGCAGAAGGTCGAGAGCACCGGGCCGAGTCCGATCGTCATGTCGATGGAGGCCGCATAGACATCCGCCATCGCGTGATCCGGTTGCGGGCGGTCTTCGCTGTTGTGGGGGCGGCTGAGCACCGGTTCATGCCCGCCTGGAGCGTTGACGGCCATGCGCAGAACCTCTGCGATCCTGTCGAACACCGGCGCCGCCACGTCTATCTCGATCTTCGACAACGCCCTCGGCTCCGGCTCCTCGATCCCTGTCGGCTCGGCGCCGAGCAGCGCTTCGACGAGCGTGACGAGAACGGGACTGTCGCAGCCGATCTGGAAGTCCTCGCACCAGTTGCGCAGCGAGACGTCGCAGATGAGGAAGCCGTCGCCCAGTTCGGCGATGAGGTCGTTGCGAAGGCCCGTCTTGTATCCCGCATAGCCGATCGTGATGTCGCGGCCCGTCTCGGCCTTGAGAAGGTCCGGCAGGACTTCACCGAGGACCTGGCCGATCTCCAGGGCGGTGCGGCCGATCACCTTGTCGTCGCCGAGCGCGCCGATCATGCGCGCCAACAGCCGCTTGTCGAAGGGATGGATGTTCGATGCCGTGCTCGCAGTCATGGTATCAAGCCGCCTTGCTCTCGCTGCCGCCGCCCGGGTTCATCATTTCCTGCTCGACCGCGTCGATCGACGGCCGCTCATAGGCGGAGATCGTCTTGCGGCCATATTCGAGCGCCACCTGCGGAACGGAGCCGTTCATGTAGGCCAGCAGCGTCTGCTTGACGAGGACGTAGAGCCGGTTCTGCTTTTCGCGGACCGCCTTGATGTTGGAGACGAGGGGGGCAACGACCGAATAGGAGAGGAATACGCCGAGCAGCGTTCCGACGAGCGCTGCGGCGATCTTCGCGCCCAGCACTTCCGGCGCCTCGCTGATTGCGCCCATGGCCTTGATCACGCCGAGGACCGCGGCGACGATGCCGATGGCGGGCAGGGCGTCGCTCATGGTCGTCAGCGCGTGATAGCACTTCATCTTGTCGTGGGTGATCGTCTGGATCTCCTCGTCCATCAGCGCCTCGATCTCGTGCGATCGGGCGTTGCCGATGATTATCAGGCGCACGTAGTCGCAGATGAAGGCCGTCAGTTCCCTGTTCTGAAGGACGGTGGGGGCGGACTGGAAGATCGAGGATTCGTCGGGATTGTCGATGTGGCTTTCGATTTCGTTGCGCGACTTGGTTCTGAGATCGCGCATCAGGCTGTAGAGCACGCCAAGGGTGTCGAGATAGTGGCGCTCCTTCGGTACCTTGTGCTTGAAGGCTTCGCCGAGCGCCTTGCCGGTGTCTTTCACCACCTTCATCGAATTCGCCATGATGAAGCCGCCGATACCGGCGCCGCCGATGATCATCAGCTCGAACGGCTGGTTGAGGACTTCCAGATGGCCGCCCATCGCGACGTAGCCGCCGAGAATACAGCCGAAAGTCACAAGGAGTCCGATGATGATGTTCATTGTCGATACCTGTCGCGATCGTGATTTCCCTTGGATGGAATAGGATTTCATCCTTGCGTGAGGCTGGCCGTGAAACCGATCGGCACTCCGGCCGCGGATCAGGTTCGCGCAAGCAAGTCAGGTCAGCATTTTGCCAGCGTCGGGCCCGAATCGCGTCCCGGCTTCTCTACAGGCGAAGCGGGATTCCCGCTCGAATTCGGACGGAACGGATCGTGACGACGACCTACACGAGCTACAGACTGATCACCGCCGATCTCACGAAGTCGCTTGAGCGCGTTTCCGAGCAGCCGGACGTTGCCCGCGAGACGGATTATTACCTTTCCAAGATCGGCAGCATCAAATCGCTCGACGAGTTCTTCGCCGACAGCCGGCTCTATAATTACGCGATGAAGGCGCATGGCCTCGAGGACATGGCCTATGCCAAGGCCTTCATGCGAAAAGTCCTGACCGAGGGCATCGACAGCGACGACGCCTTTGCCAACAAGCTGTCGGATAACCGCTACAAGGCGCTGGTCGAATCTCTGAATTTCGCCCGCCATGGCGAAGCGGCCACGGCCTTCGACAGCGCCCAGCAGGGGGTCGTCGGCAAATATACGCGCCAGACGCTCGAGGAGAATGCCGGGCAGGACAATACCGGCGTCAGGCTGGCGCTCTATTTCCAGCGCACGGCTCCGGCGATCACCAGTGCCTACGAGATCATCGCCGACGAGGCGTTGGCGCAGGTCGTTCGAACGGTTCTGCAACTGCCTGACGAATTCGCCGCGACCGACGTGGACCAGCAGGCGAAAACCATCGAGAAGGCGATCGAGCTGGAGGATTTCCGGGATCCAGGAAAGCTCTCGGCATTCCTCGACCGCTTCACGGCGATTTGGGAGATCGAGCATTCATCCGACAGTTACGACCCGCTCGCAGTATTCGGTTCCTCGAGTGGCTACGGCATCTCGGCCGACCTGCTGCTGTCCATCAATAACCTGAAACTTGGGGGGCGCTGACGTGCAGACCGGCCTCTATGTCGCGCTTTCGTCGCAGATGGCGCTCGAAAAGCGCCTCAACACGCTTGCGGACAATATTGCGAATTCCAACACCGTCGGCTTCCGCGCTACGGAGGTGAAATTCAACCAGGTGCTCGGCGACACGAAGCCCACCAAGGTCTCCTATGTGTCGGAAGGCGACGAATATCTGAGCACCACCAGCGGCTCGCTGGCGCGGACCGGCGCCACGCTTGACTTTGCCGTCCGGGGGGACGCCTGGTTCTCGATCGAGACGCCCGCCGGTCCGGCGCTCACCCGGGACGGCCGCTTCAGCCTGACCGAGGCGGGAGAACTTGTCACCATCAAGGGGTACCCGGTGCTCGACGCCGGCGGCGCCCCGATCCAGGTCAACGGCGCGGCCGGCGACATAAAGGTCGGCGCCGACGGAGTCATCCACCAGAACGACACTCAGGTTGCGTCCCTCGGCCTGTACCAGGCGGATTTCAGCGGCGGCTTCATGCGTTACGACAACAGCGCCGTGATGCCTGCCATCCAGCCGGAGCCGGTGGTCGACCGATTCGACGTCGGTGTGATGCAGGGCTTCCTAGAAGAGTCGAATGTCAATGCCATTCAGGAGATGACGCAGCTCATCATGGTGACGCGCGCCTTCGACAATGTGACCGCGCTGATGCGCGACAGCGAGGGCTCGCTCGACGAGGCGATCAAGACACTCGGCGGCGCCCGCTAATACGACGGATATCTGCATGGAACGACAAGGTTCTGAGACCATTGCGACATCGACGTCACTGGCGGCCCTTGCCGGGCTCGTCGCGCGTTACGCCAATCCCGACGTCGCGATCGCACCGGGGGGGCATGTCCAGACCATTTCGCCCGGGCACTACACGGTCACCGGGCTGTCGCGGCATGTCCGGCTCGGCGATTTCGTCGCGCATAAGAGCGCGACCGGCACCCACCTCGGCGAAGTGGTCCGCGTCGAGCCGGAACGTGTCGTCGTCTGTCCGATCGAGCCTGGCGACCCGATCGGCATCCATGACGTGGTCATCCGCAAGGGAGCCTTCCGCATCGCGCCAACCGGCAACTGGTGCGGGCGCACGGTCAATGCGCTCGCCGAGCCGATCGACGGTCTCGGCCCGCTGCTGCAGGGCGAGATCCGCCGTTCGATTTCGAATGCCGCGCCGCCGTCGATGACGCGCAGACGGGTCGAGCAGGGTTTCAAGACCGGCGTGCGGGCCATCGATATCTTCTCGCCCCTGTGCCTCGGGCAGCGGCTCGGCATTTTTGCCGGCTCCGGCGTCGGCAAGTCGACGCTTCTGTCGATGCTTGCGCGCGCCGATGCGTTCGACAAGGTGGTGATCGCGCTCGTCGGCGAGCGCGGCCGCGAGGTGCGCGAGTTCATCGAGGACACGCTGGGCGACAATCTATCCAAGTCGGTCGCCGTTGTCGCTACCAGCGACGAGAGCCCCATGCTCAGGAAAATGGCGCCGCTGACCGCGGTCACAATCGCCGAGCACTATCGCGACAAGGGGGATAACGTCCTGCTCATCGTCGACAGCGTCACGCGCTTCGCGCATGCGATTCGTGAGGTGGCAACGGCGGCCGGCGAGCCGCCCATCGCGCGCGGGTATCCGGCCTCGGTGTTCACGGAACTGCCGCGTCTGCTCGAGCGCGCCGGACCCGGCGCCGAGGGAACGGGCACGATCACCGCCATCATTTCCATCTTGGTCGACGGGGACAATCACAACGATCCGGTCGCCGATTCGGCACGCGGCATTCTCGACGGGCACATCGTCCTCGACCGTAGCCTTGCGGAGGAGGGGAGATACCCGCCCATCAATCCGCTTGCCTCGATCTCCCGTCTGGCGCGCAAGGCCTGGACGCCCGATCAGGAAAAGCTCGCTGCCCGCCTGAAGTCGCTGATCCACCGTTTCGAGGAAACGCGCGACCTGCGGCTGATCGGCGGCTACCGTGCTGGCGGCGATCCGGATGTCGACATGGCGATCAAGCAGGTTCCCGTCATTTACGACGTTTTGAAGCAGACGCCCGGCGAACGGCCCGCAGTCGATGCTTTCACCGACCTCGCCAACGCGTTGAAGGCTGCCGCAATGGGCAACCAGCCGGGCGCCGGCGCGCCCAGGAGGTCCTAGAATGACCGATTACGACGCGGACGAGATCGTCCGCCAGCGCCGGCGCGACGCCAGGACGCCGGTGATCGACAGGCTGCTCGGTGCCCTGGGCCTGGCCATGGCGGCCTTCGCGACCTTCTTTCCCTGGTATGCGCTTCTCCACCAGGACGAGTTCAGCATGCCGACGCTGTGGCAGGAGACGAGCCGCGACCTTCCCGAACGTCCCGGCCGCGACGTCGTTTCCGTCTCGCCGCTGGCAATGCCGGACAAGGACGACGAGATCGCCGCCGCCATCGACCGGCTGACGACGGCGACCGTGCCCGGGCCGGAGTACGATCCGCAGGCTGACAAGAACCAGGCGGAAGCCGGACCAGACCAGCCATTCCCGGCGTCGCGCTTCAAGTTGATGCATGTCGCCAATGGCAGGGCGCTCATCGAGGATGAAGGCGGCATGTATGTCGTCCGTCTCGGCTCCGTTCTGCCGGACAACAGCCGCCTTGCGACCTTCGAGCAGCGGGACGGTCGCTGGGTGATGATCACCTCCAAGGGCGAGATCTACCAGGCGAGGTAGGCGAAGCCCCGGCACGGCAATTCTTGCGCTTTGCATCTGTCGTTCTTTGAATCTGCGCATCGAGCTTTCCTCAAATCGGTTCCGCTTTTCGGGCCGATGCGCCGGCCTCCCGGGTGCATGTGCCCAGGGGAGGCCCGCAGCCGTCTTCGTCCCTTGCCATCACGCGGCCTGCGGCAAACCTGCTTCACGACAAGTCCCACGCAAGATTACCCCCTTAGGTTCCACGTCATAAGCAGGAGCTTTAGATGGAACCGATTCAGCTTTTCGAACTCGCGTCGCGCCAGGCTCAATGGCTGACGGTCCGCCAGAACGTCGTGGCGGGCAACATCGCCAATGCCAATACGCCGCACTACAGGGCCAGGGACGTCCTGCCCTTCGAAAGCGTGCTGCAGAGTACCGGCCTGCAGATGGCCGCCACCCATGCCGCTCATTTCACCGAAAGCCCGGAAGCAGCCCAGGTGACAGAGGTCAGCGCGTTGGACGATGTCGAGGTGCAGCAGTCCGGCAATACCGTCGCGCTCGAACAGGAATTGATGAAGACCGGTGAGATCAAGCGCGACCACGAGCTCAACTCGGGACTCGTGAAGGCCTTTCACCGCATGATGCTCATGACCGTACGGAAGTAGACACCATGGATCCTTTGACTTCTGCCCTCAAGGTTTCGGCTTCCGGCCTGCAGGCGGAATCGACCCGGCTGCGCATCGTTTCCGAGAACATCGCCAATGCCCGCTCGACCGGCGACGCCCCCGGCGCCGATCCCTTTCGCCGCAAGACCGTTTCCTTCGCGGCGGAAGTCGACCGGGCAAGCGGCGCATCGCTGGTCGAGGTCGACCGCATCGGCACCGATGATTCCGAATTCAATGTCGAGTTCGACCCCGGCAGCCCGGCCGCCGACGAGAAGGGCATGGTCAAGCTGCCGAACGTCAACATCCTCGTGGAAATGGCCGACATGCGTGAGGCGAACCGCGCCTATGAGGCCAATCTGCAGACCATCAAGCAGTCTCGCGATCTCATTTCCCAGACAATCGACCTGTTGAGGGCTTCGCAATAATGATCGACGCAATTCAGTCCATCGGCGCATTTTCGGCCAAGGCGGAGGGAGCGGAGCTGAACGCCTCCACCGCGCTCGTTGTGTCGCATGCCGGCGCGGCCGCCCCGCAGTCGCAGAGCTTCGCCGAAGTCCTGGGCAACATGACCACCGACGCCATTCACTCGATGAAGTCTGCAGAAGGGATATCGATGCAGGCCATCCGCGGCGAGGCCAATACCCGTGAAGTCGTCGATGCGGTGATGACGGCGGAACAGTCGCTGCAGACCGCGATTGCCATCCGCGACAAGGTGGTCACCGCCTATCTCGAAATCGCGCGCATGCAGATCTGAAGGAACGTGTCATGAAGGCTCTCTCCATCGCCGCCACGGGCATGAACGCCCAGCAGCTGAACCTCGAAGTCATCGCCAACAACATCGCGAACATCAACACGACCGGCTACAAGCGGGCGCGCGCCGAGTTTTCGGACCTGCTCTACCAGACCGAGCGCGCCCAGGGCGTGCCGAACCGCTCGAACCAGGCGATCGTTCCCGAAGGCGCGATCGTCGGCCTCGGCGTGCAGACATCGGCGGTGCGCAACCTTCATATCCAGGGCAGCCTCGTCAATACCGGCAACAATTACGACCTGGCGCTGGTCGGCCGTGGCTGGTTCCAAATCGAGACGCCGGACGGCGAGACGGTCTATACCCGCTCCGGCGCCTTCAACACCAACGCCACCGGGCAGTTGGTCACCATCGACGGCTATACGGTCGTCCCCGGCATCACCGTGCCGCAGGATGCGAGCGAGATCGTCTTCACGTCCTCTGGTCAGGTGATGGTGCGCATCGGCAATGACACGGAGCTTCAGGAAATCGGCCAGCTGACGATCGCGAATTTCGTCAACGAAGCGGGTCTCGAGCCTATGGGCGAGAACTTGTTCCGCCAGACGCCCGCTTCCGGCGAAGCCATCGTCGGCACGCCGGCCGATCCGGGCTATGCCCAGATCAAGCAGAATTATCTCGAGTCCTCGAACGTCGATGCGGTCAAGGAAATCACCGACCTGATCTCGGCCCAGCGGGCCTATGAGATGAATTCCAAGATCATTCAGGCCGCGGACGAAATGGCGGCCACGGTGAGCAAGAACCTCAGGTAACGCAAGCAGGAGGCAAACATGACGTTTCGCCAGTCCGCCGCAAGGGCAGCAATCGCAAGCGGCGCCGTGCTTCGGGCGCAGGCCATCGGCCTTGTTGCGATCGCCGCGTTTCTGTCGCCGGCGCTTGCCGCCGGGGAACGACCGACAGCCGTCATCCCGACGCAGACGATCTATCCCGGCGAGACGCTGGAAGCCGGCATGCTGGAAGTGGTCGACGTGACCAATCCCGATATCACGGACGGCTATGCGCGCTCGCTCGACGAGGTGGACGGCAAGGTCACGAAACGGACCCTTCTTCCCGGACGGGTTATCCTCGCATCGGCCTTGCGTGAGCAACATGCGGTCGAGCGCGGCTCCAAGGCCCTGCTGGTCTTCAGCAAGGGCGGACTGACGATCACCGCCACCGGTTCCCCGCTCCAGGACGCGGCTGTCGGCGACCTCATCCGTGCGCGCAATGTCGATACCGGCGTCATCGTTTCGGGTACCGTCATGGCCGACGGCACGATCCATGTGGTGGCGAAATGACGATCCGGGCATGCAAGTGGCTGTTGACCTTCGCCGTCGCCTTTGCGGCGACGCTGACCTTCGCGCACGGCGCCTCGCGCATCAAGGACGTGGCTTCACTGCAGGCCGGGCGTGACAACCAGCTCATCGGCTATGGCCTCGTCGTCGGGCTCCAGGGGACGGGCGACAGCCTGCGGTCCTCGCCCTTCACGGAACAGTCGATCCGCGCGATGCTGCAAAATCTCGGCATCTCGACCCAAGGGGGCGAGTCGCGGACGCGCAACGTCGCTGCGGTCCTGGTAACGGCCACGCTGCCACCCTTTGCGAGCCCCGGCAGCCGTATCGACGTGACGGTCGGCTCGCTCGGCGACGCGACCTCGCTACGCGGCGGCACGCTGGTCATGACGTCGCTTTCCGGCGCCGACGGCCAGATTTACGCGGTCGCCCAAGGCTCGATCGTCGTGACCGGCTTCAACGCCCAGGGTGATGCCGCGAGCCTGTCGCAGGGTGTCACGACGGCTGGCCGCGTGCCGAACGGTGCCGTCATCGAGCGGGAATTGCCGGCGAAGTTCAAGGATGGCTTCAACCTCGTCCTGCAGTTGCGCAATCCGGATTTTTCCACGGCCGTCGGCATGGCTGCGGCGATCAACAACTACGCCGCGACGCAGTTCGGCGGACGCATCGCCGAGGCGCTCGACTCGCAGTCGGTGCTGGTCCAGAAGCCGAAAATGGCCGATCTCGCGCGCCTGATGGCCGATATCGAGAATCTCGTCATCGAAACCGACGTGCCGGCGCGTGTCGTCGTCAACGAGAGGACGGGCACGATCGTCATCGGCCAAGACGTCCGCGTTTCCGAGGTTGCGGTCAGCTATGGCACGCTGACGGTGCAGGTGACCGAAACGCCGACGGTCGTGCAGCCGGCGCCCTTCTCGCGCGGCCAGACCGCCGTGGAGCCGAACACGACGATCGAGGCGCAGGCGGATGGCGGCACGGTGGCGATCCTCAACGGCTCCAGCCTGCGCTCGCTCGTGGCCGGTCTCAACAGCATCGGTGTCAAGCCGGATGGGATCATCGCGATCCTCCAGAGCATCAAAACGGCGGGAGCCCTCCAGGCGGAGCTTGTGCTGCAATGACCGCAGATCTCTTCCATTTCATTCGCAAGTCACGGCGCTTGGCTTTTGGGTCGGCCTGCGGGGCGTTGATGCTCGCTATGCCGGGCGCCTTCGCCCAGGACGTCACGGCACCGCCCGCCGAAAACGCGACGGCGAACGAAATCCAGCAGTTCTGCACCAATATTGCCGATGCCGCGCGCGACCAGCGTTACCTGCTGCAGCGCAAGGACTTGGAAACGCTGAAAGTAAGCGTCGACGAGCGCATCTCGGTACTCGAACAACGCCGGGCCGAATATGAGGACTGGCTGAAGCGCCGCAACGATTTCCTCAAGCAGGCCGAGCTTGGTCTCGTCGACATCTACAAGGCGATGAAGCCGGACGATGCCGCCGGCAAGCTCGAAATGGTGCGCCCGGAAATCGCCGCGGCGATCGTCATGAGGCTGCCGGCGCGCCAATCCTCGCTGATCCTCGGCGAGATGAGTGACGAAAAGGCGGCAGTGCTTACCAATATCATCTCCAGCGCCAGCGATCCGAACACCTCGAAGGAACCGTCATGAGAAAGCAATTCACGGCCGTCCTGGCCGTCGGCCTCCTTGCGGGATGTCAGAGCCAGGCCTTCAAGGAGATCGGCCAGGCGCCATCGATGAGCCCGATCGGCAGCGGCCTGCAATACACCCAGACGCCGCAACTCGCCGCTTATCCGAAGCAGCCGCATCAGATCACCAACGGCTTTTCCCTTTGGAACGATCAACAGGCGGCGCTTTTCAAGGATGCGCGGGCGATCAATGTCGGCGACATCCTGACGGTCGATATCCGCATTGATGATAAGGCAAAATTCAGTAACGAGACCGACCGCAGCCGCACCAATTCCAGCGGCTTCAACCTCGGTGCCAGCGGCGAATCGCAAACGAGCGACTTCGGTTGGTCCGGCGATCTGGAATATGGCTCGAACACGAAGACCCAAGGGGACGGCAAAACCGAGCGGTCCGAAAAGCTGCAACTGCTCGTCGCCGCGGTCGTCACAGGCGTCCTCGAGAACGGCAACCTTTTGATCAGCGGCTCGCAGGAAGTGCGCGTCAACCATGAACTGCGCATCCTCAATGTTGCGGGGATCGTCCGGCCACGGGATGTCGATGCCAACAACGTCATCTCCTATGACCGCATCGCCGAGGCGCGGATCTCCTATGGCGGCCGCGGCCGCCTGACCGAAGTGCAGCAGCCGCCCTATGGCCAGCAGGTGATGGATCTGATCTCGCCGATCTGAGTACCAGGTGTCGGGCGCCGGAACGATCGCAACGGAACGTCATGATGGAAGAAACTGAAAACAAGCAGCCCCAATCTCCGTCAAAGATCATGACCATCGTCGTCGTCGCGGTGCTGACGCTCGTGGCAGGCGGCGGAGGGTGGCTGGCCGGCGTCGCGCTTGCGCCGCCGCCCCCGGAGCCCGGGAAGACGGCCGAAATGTCGCCGGAGGCCACCGGCGCCGAGGGATTGCCGAAACTCGCCACCGAGGAGAACGGCATCGTTGAGCTCGAGCCGATCACGACGAACCTCGCCTATCCTTCGGAGAACTGGATTCGCCTCGAAGTGGCTCTCCAGTTCAACGGCGCCCCCGACGTCGCGCTCGCGGAGGAAATCCACCAGGATATCGCGGCCTACCTGAAGACCGTATCGCTGCAGCAGATCCAGGGACCGCGCGGCTTTCAATATCTCCGGGATGACATCCAGGAGCGGGTTGACCTGCGCTCCGACGGGCGCGTAACGAATGTGATGTTCAGAACCTTCGTCATTCAATGATTCGCTGATGCTCCGGATTGCTGCGTTCATAGTCGCCATGATGGCGATGTCGGGAATTGCCGGGGCGCAGAGCTTCCCTGCCGATATCCTCAATACCCCCGTCGACGGTTCGGTGGCCTCCTGGATCATCCGCACGTTCGGCCTCTTGACCGTCCTTTCGGTGGCTCCGGGTATCCTGATCATGGTGACGAGCTTCCCGCGCTTCGTCATCGCTTTCGCGATCCTGCGTTCGGGCATGGGACTGGCGACGACGCCGTCGAACATGATCATGGTGTCGCTGGCGCTGTTCATGACCTTCTATGTCATGGCGCCGACCTTCGACAGCGCATGGCGCACGGGTATCGATCCGCTGCTCAAGAACGAGATCACCGAAACCGAGGCGATGCCACGCGTCGCGGAGCCGTTCCGCAAGTTCATGCTCGCCAACACCCGCGACAAGGACCTGCAGCTCTTCATCGACATCGCGCGCGAGAAAGGCCAGACGGTCGTCGTCAACGACCAGGTGGATCTCCGCGCCGTCGTGCCCGCCTTCATGATCTCGGAAATCCGCCGCGGCTTCGAGATCGGCTTCCTGATCATGCTGCCCTTCCTGGTGATCGACCTCATCGTCGCGACCATCACCATGGCCATGGGCATGATGATGCTGCCGCCGACGGCGATCTCGCTTCCCTTCAAGATCCTCTTCTTTGTGCTGATCGACGGCTGGAACCTGCTTATCGGGAGTTTGGTGCGCTCGTTTACGTGAGGGGGCCGTTGCCACCTCCACCTCATCCTTACAGGAAGCCACGGGGCGTCAGTGCCGCGAGTAGCCTTAATAAGCGGCTCCCTCGGCAGGACGGGCTGCCTCCCGGTCCCCGTAACATTGCGTTAACCATAAGTTTTCACGCCTGATTAACCATAACGCGGTCCGCGCCTCTCCAGCTTCCCCCGATTAAGTACTTGGCAATGAATGGCTGCGAGTTTCGTCCTCACACGACGGGTTTGGCGTCCTTCACGAGTTGAGCGGAGCCGAGTGGCATGAGGCCGGATCGCCGTGACCGGTAACGAACTCCGGTATGTCCCCCCAATCCGTATTTCGTAAGGGACAAACGAAAATGACGAGCATTCTCACCAACACCTCCGCAATGGCCGCGCTGCAGACCCTGCGCTCGATTTCTTCCAGCATGGAAGAAACGCAGGCTCACGTATCCTCCGGCCTGCGCGTCGGCTCCGCTTCCGACAACGCCGCCTACTGGTCGATCGCGACGACCATGCGTTCCGACAACATGGCGCTCTCCGCCGTCCAGGACGCCCTCGGCCTCGGCGCCGCTAAGGTCGACACTGCTTATGCCGGTATGGAATCGGCCATCGAAGTCGTCAAAGAAATCAAGGCCAAGCTGACGGCCGCCACCGAAGACGGCGTCGACAAGGCTAAGATTCAGGAAGAAATCACCCAACTTCAGGACCAGCTCGTCAGCATCGCTGATGCCGCATCCTTCTCGGGCGAGAACTGGCTGCAGGCTGATCTGAGCTCGGGCACGGTGACGAAGAGTGTTGTTGCCTCCTTCGTTCGCGACGACTCCGGCAACGTCTCGGTCAAGAAGGTCAACTACGATCTGAGCACGACGAGCGTCCTCTTTGATACGGCCGGCGCCACCGGCATTCTTGATGCCGCCACGTCGATCGAAGACGACAGCATCACCCTGAACATCAACGTCGATGGCGTCACGTCTGCCTATACCGTTACTGCATACACCACCGAAGACGTTATCGCCGACACCGGCAGCGTCTTCACGGGTGATTCCGCCACCGGCGGTGCGCTCAGCTACGTCAAGGTAGCTGATGACACCTGGGTCGCTGCCGTCGACCAGTCGACCGTCTCTACGCAGGAAGTTGCATACAACGATGGCACGACGTCTTGGGCAGTCGACACGTCGGCTGCACCGGGTACTGTCACAACCGCATCCGTCTCTACGCTATCCATCGACTCGAATACGACCAGCGGTCAGCTCGACCAGCTCATCCAGATGGTTGATGACGCCCTGACTTCCATGACCAGCGCCGCTGCCTCGCTTGGCTCGATCTCTTCGCGAATCGACATGCAGAGCGAATTCGTTTCCAATCTGAGCGACTCGATCGAATCCGGTATCGGCCGCCTCGTCGACGCCGACATGAACGAGGAATCGACCCGCCTCAAGGCCCTGCAGACCCAGCAGCAGCTCGCCATCCAGGCCCTCTCGATCGCCAACTCCGACTCGCAGAACGTGCTTTCGCTGTTCCGCTAATCGTCGCCGAGTGCGGGAGGCTGACCCGCGCAGACCGGCTTGCAGGGACCGCGCTCGGCAACGAGCGCGGTCTCCGCATTTCTGGATTTGCTTCAGTATTCGTTAACCATATTGCGGTTAGATGGCATCATCGAAACGGCGGGTTTAGTCTTTTTTAACAAAGGCTTAACCGGCATGATGCTGATCGCCGTTCCCGGTGCGACCCGGAATGTCCCTTTCCCAATCAGCCATCAAGGGGCACCATCCTATGACTAGCATTTTGACCAATATCGCGGCCATGGCCGCGCTCCAGACCCTGCGCTCGATCGGATCCAACCTGGAAGAGACGCAGGCTCACGTATCCTCCGGCTTGCGCGTCGGCGAAGCCGCCGATAACGCCGCCTACTGGTCGATCGCGACCACCATGCGCTCCGACAACATGGCGCTTTCGGCCGTCCAGGACGCGCTCGGCCTCGGCGCCGCCAAGGTCGATACGGCTTACGCCGGCATGGACTCTGCCATCGAAGTCGTCAAGGAAATCAAGGCCAAGCTCGTTGCCGCCACCGAAGACGGCGTCGACAAGGACAAGATCCAGGAAGAAATCGCTCAGCTTCAGGACCAACTTGTCAGTATCTCCGAAGCAGCTTCTTTCTCCGGCGAAAACTGGCTGCAGACTGACCTGAGCTCCGGTACGGTTACGAAGAGCATCGTCGCCTCTTTCGTTCGCGACGACTCGGGCAATGTTTCGGTCAAGAAGGTCGACTACGATCTGAGCGCATCGACGGTTCTTTTCGACACTGTCGGCGACACCGCCATTCTCGACACCCTCACTTCGATCGAAGACGACAGCATCACGCTGAACATCAATGTCGGTGGCGTTACGTCTGCCTACACGGTCGCTGCGTACACGATCGAAGACGTTATCGCCGACACCGGCAGCGTCTTCACCGGTAACTCTGCCACCGGCGGCGCGCTCAGCTATGTCAAGGTCGCTGACGACGTTTGGGTTGCCGCCGTCGACCAGTCGGGCGTCGCCACGCAGGAAGTTGCATACGACGACGGCACGACGTCTTGGGCAGTCGATACAACCGCCGTGCCGGGCACGGTCACAACCGCATCCGTTTCTACGCTCTCCATCGACTCGAGCACGACCAACGGGCAACTCGACCAGCTCATCCAGATGGTCGATGACGCGCTTGAGGCTATGACCAGTGCCGCCGCAGACCTCGGCTCGATCGGTATGCGTATTGATCTGCAGGAAGAATTCGTATCGAATCTGACCGACTCGATCGACTCGGGCGTGGGCCGCCTGGTCGATGCCGACATGAACGAGGAATCGACCCGCCTGAAGGCCCTGCAGACGCAGCAGCAGCTCGCGATCCAGGCCCTGTCAATCGCCAACACCTCTTCGGAAAACATCCTCACACTCTTCCGCTAATCGGATCAGGCATCGGGATAGATTCCCTCTCATCGAAATCGAAACCGCGCTTCGCAAGAGGCGCGGTTTCTTGTGTTGCAGCAAAGGGCATGCGCCAGTCCGTCGCCCCCGTCGGCTCTTTACACGTTCGCCCCTTAACCCATTCTTCATGCATCCTAACCATCCATTAATCGCGTTAACCATTTGTTAACCATTGCCCATTAACGCTTTGTTAGGGACGACGGTCTGGCCGCCCAGGGCAAAAAGGCGCCAGCGCGCATGACGCCGCACCGTCGTCGTCGGCGCTTGGCCGGATGCTCCTTTCCCCTACAGGGCAAACACCAATGACCAGTATTTTGACCAATCCAGCCGCCATGGCTGCATTGCAGACCCTGCGCGCGATCAACAGAAATCTCGAAGTGACCCAGGCCCGGATTTCCTCCGGCTACCGCGTCGAAACGGCGGCCGACAACGCCGGCTACTGGTCGATCGCGACGACCATGCGTTCCGATAATTCGGCCCTCGACACCGTTCATGACGCGCTCGGCCTGGGTGCCGCCAAGGTCGACACCTTCTATGCAGGGCTCGACACCGTCGTGGAGGTCATGAGCGAGATCAAGGCCAAGCTCGTCGCGGCGCAGGAGCCGGGCGTCGACAAGGACAAGATCAACTCGGAGATGACCCAGCTGAAAAGTCAGCTGGTTTCGGCCGCCCAGTCTGCCTCCTTCTCCGGCGAGAACTGGCTCTACAACGACGCGACGGCGGCAATCGGCACGAAATCGGTTGTCGCCTCGTTCAACCGCAGCGCCGACGGCAGCGTTACGGTTGCGAAGCTCGACTACGACACGTCCACATCCGTTCTCGTGGATGTCGAAGATGCAAGTCGTGGGATGCTCACCAAGGCGGTGGACGCGGATGCGCTCGATCCGGACACGACCGGCACGGCGCGCGAATATTACCTGCTCGCGGTCGGGACAATCCCCACGGGCGCTACTGAAATCGCGATCGATGATTCGACGACGGACGACGAACTGACGGACATGCTCCGCGTCGTTGACGATCTGATCCAGCAGCTGACCGATTCCGCCTCGACGCTCGGGGCGATCACCAAGCGCATCGAAATGCAGGAAGGTTTCGTGGCCAATCTGATGGACGTGATCGACAAGGGTGTCGGCCGTCTCGTCGATGCCGACATGAACGAGGAATCGACCCGGCTGAAGGCGCTGCAGACGCAGCAGCAGCTCGGCATCCAGTCGCTCTCGATCGCCAATACCAACTCGGAGAACATACTGCGCCTGTTCCAGCAGTAGGGGGTGTGACGAGGGGAGAAGGCAAGGCCCCTCCCCAACCCCTCCCCACAAGGGGGAGGGGCTTCATCGGCCGCTCCCGCTTCGTTCCTCTCCGCCGTTGCTGCTGGGAGAGAGGCTGAATGAAGCTGAGGGCGTGGCAAACTCCTGCCCCTCCCCCTTGTGGGGAGGGGTTGGGGAGGGGTCTTGCACAGGCCTCAACCCCGAACCTGATTCCAGCCCTTCCTTCCGCCGTGCCGCCGGTCATCGGCGCGGCGGGAGCCGGTTGGGCCGCGCTATTGCCCTGGCGCGGTCCAACACCTTCATTTTCGCACAAGTTTGACCGGATAGCCTTTCCTCGCATCGGATGCTTGCCGGCCAAGATGGTTTTGCGCCGCCGCGGGCATCGGTCAGCCTGGGTACGCCCCGGCGTGCCGATGCTGATCGAGAATGTTGGTCCTGTCGCTGTCTCGGGCGATCGGGACCGAAGGAGACATTTAAAACGTGTCATGCTCATTGGATTTCCGGGCCATGAGGCAGCCTCTGCCGGACCGGCGGTGCGCGTCGGCTTTCGCGTGCGGGCAGGGGAGGCGCCCATGAGCGCATCGCTTTCCCGCTACCTCAAGGATTTCAGCGCGCCGAAGATCGAGCTCACGCGGATGCCGCCGAAGTATTTTGCGGATCTCGATGGGGGCTTTCCCGACGGCGAGACCGCTGCGAGGCCCGCCATGCCCGAGATCGACATCGATGCCGAGCGCCGTGCGGCCTTCGAAGAGGGTCGCACCGAAGCCACGAGCGAACTCGTCGCCGAGCACCAGCGGGAAATCGCCGAACTGAAGGCCCGCCATGCGGAGGAATTGGCTGCCGTGACCCGGCGCCTGCACGAGGATACCGCGCGAAATGTGGCCGCCCAGTTTTTGGAAATGACGGAGCGGCTGGCGCTCGCCCTCGGCGACCAGACGGCGCGCGTGCTGGCGCCTGTCATGGAAGACGCGCTGCTCAACCGCGCCATAGAGAATCTCGCAGACCTCATCCGGCAGGGAACCGCCGCCGGCGAGGATCTGGCGATAAGCGTCAAGGGGCCGCTTGCCCTCTTCGAGGCGCTGAAGGCTCATCTGCCCGATGACACGATGGTGTTCCGCCACGTGGAGTCTGCCGATGTCGACGTCACGGTCGAATTCGGCGATGCCATCCTAGTGACCAGGATTGCCGCCTGGTCCGATACCGTCCGGAAGGTTCTGGCATGAGCAATGAAAGCCATCATAACGGCAAGAACGAGATCATCATCGTCAAGCGTTCCAGCGGCGGCCAGGGTGATCATCACAGCGGTGCCTGGAAGATCGCCTATGCCGACTTCATGACGGCGATGATGGCCTTCTTCCTGGTCATGTGGCTGATCAACGCCGCCAACGAGGAAACGAAGGCGGCGATCGCCGCCTATTTCAATCCGGTGCAGTTGACCCAGGAAAAACCCTCCGAAAAGGGATTGAAGGATCCGGCGAAAGACGCCGAGGGCGAAGAGAAGCAGCAGCGTTCAAAGGCCGAAGGCGAGCAGTCGAAATCCGGCGGCTCGGCCAAGACCGGCGATCAATTGACGGCGACCTCCGGCGAAGAGACCAAATACTCGGACGCGGATTTCTTCGAGAACCCTTATTCCGTTCTTTCCGAGATCGCGCAGGAGGTCGGCCAACAGGCCAATATCAGCGTCAAGGGCGAGGGTGGCGCGGCTCAGTCGGGCCCGTCGACCGGCGCCGATGGCGGCGAAGCCTATCGCGATCCGTTCGATCCGGACTTCTGGACCAAGCAGGTCGAAGTCAAGCGGGCCGGCAATACCGAGAAGAGCAACGTCGCGGAGGCGCAGGAAGCTGCGCTGGGGCAGGACGACGTCTCGGAATCGATGAACGGCAAGACGCCCGCCGAGACGGCCGCGACCGCACAGACACCCACCGATGACGGGGAAGCTGCCAAGGGCGAAGCAGAGGCGCAGGATCAGGAGACACAGAAAGAGCAGGAGAAGCAGAAGGAAGCGGACGCGCTGAAGGCGGAAATCCAGAAGGCGGTCGGCGGCGAGGCCGGGCGGCTGCTCGAGGGGCTCGTCGTGTCGCCGACCGAGGGCGGTCTCTTGGTGACGATCAGCGAGCAGTCGGATGCGCCGATGTTTTCCGTCGGCTCCGCCGTGCCGCAAAAGGAACTCGTGTTTGCCATGGAGAAGATCGGCAGCCTCCTCGCCACGCGCCGGGGGGCCGTCGCCATCCGCGGCCATACGGACGGCCGTCCCTACAAGGACGGAACCTATGACAACTGGCGCCTGTCTGCGGCGCGCGCGCAAAGCGCCTATTACATGCTGGTGCGCGGCGGTCTCAGGGAAGAGCGCGTCGGCCAGATCAGCGGCTTTGCCGACCGACGCCTGCAGGTGCCGGATGATCCTTACGCGCCGGCCAACCGCCGCATCGAAATCCTGTTGCAGTCGGGGCAGGGTTGAACGCGATGCTGAAACGGCTAAGCAGGTTCCGCAAAAGTGTGCAGCGGTTTTCCGATGAGAACCTGCGTCAGACAAAGAGCAGGTTCCGCAAAAGTGTGCAGCGGTTTTGCGATCAGAACCTGCGTCAGACAAAGAGCAGGTTCGGGAAAAGTGTCCCACGGTTTTCCGATGAGAACCTGCGTCAGACAAAAGAATCCAATAAGACATTCGTGGGTTTTCCCGCGAATGTCCTATTGCGCGTCATTCTGGTGACATCGGCACTCATTGTGCCGATTGCGTCCGGCGCCGCACGGGCGAATGAGGGGCAAGACCTCGCACCGTTCAAGATGATCCGGTCGCTGCAATATATCCAGGATTCGGTCGTGCTCGGCGATCATTCCGCGAGCGAGATGCAGCGCTTTATCCTGGGTGAAATCGACAGGCGACTGCGCACGGCCGATCAGGCGCTGTTCCGTGACCCCCGCAACGTCGATGCGGCGCTCGTCTATGTCATGAGCGGCGGCAATCCGGAAACGCTGGACCTCTTGACGGACCGCGACGTCGAGGGGAACTTCGACACCCGCGTCAGCGATGCCCTGCGGCAATATCTGCGCGGCAAGGGACCGCTGATCGTCGAGCAGCTCTCCAAGGCCGCGCCCGAATACCGCAATTCCCGCATCGGCCCCTATCTTTTCCTGATCCTCGGCAACGCCACGTCGCAGCAGGATCCCGTCGCCGCGATGCAATATTACGACTGGGCGCGCCTGACGGCGCCCGGGTCCATTATCGAGGAGGCGGCGCTTCGCCGCTCCGTGGCGCTGGCGGCACAGGCTGGCAATCCCGAAAAAGGGTTTCGCTACGCATTGAACTATGCCCGACGCTATCTGACATCGCCCTATGCCAGCCAGTTCGCCGATGTCTTTGTCGAGCTGGCGGTCGTCCACTTCGGTGAGGCGGCCGAGCGGCGGGTCGACGAGGTCCTTGGCTTCATGGATCCGCCGCGCCAGCGCGAGATCTTTTTGCGCATTGCGCGGCGGGCGGCGATCGCCGGCCGCCAGCCGCTGGCGTTGCTCGCGTCCCAGCGCGCCGAGGAACTGGTCGGGGTCGGCGGTTCGCAATCGCAGCTGCTCGCAAGCTTCTATCAGGGGCTCGCCGCCGTTCCATCGGCGGATGTCTTCGCTGCTGCGCAGACGATCGCGGCCATTCCGGAGGAAAGGCTCTCGCAGCGCGACCGCGCCCTGCGGCAGGCAGCGAAGGCGATTGCCGATGCGGTTGTTCGACCACCAGAGGATGTAAGTCCCGCGCAAGCATCCCCGGCTACAGCGGAAGTGCACTTTCGCAAAGAAGGCGCGCCGGAGCCGGAGGAGACCGGAAGCGGCATGAGCCCCTTTGCCGTGCCGGCCGAGGCGGACGTGCCCAATCAAGCGGCCGCGCCGGCCGATCCGGCATTCGACGGCTTCCTTGCCGATCGGCACTCGAGGATCAAGGAGATCGATGCGCTCCTGGAGGAGGAAGGACCATGAACCCTCTTAACGAGACTTTGCGCGCTCCCGCCGCCGTCTCCGGCTCCGGTTCGCGGCAGGGCGGCCGGGATCAGCGCCCGGGCGAAGCGGGCGCCTTCGAGACCGCGGTCGTCGATGCCGCCCGGAAAAAAGGGCCGGGGCAGAAGGCGGCGCCGGACTCGGCTCAGAGTGCCGCCGACGCTGCAGCGACCGATTCGCAACTGGCGGCGGATGTGGTGCTCGATCGAAGCGGCAAGGCCATGCTGGCCGCAAGCGACGCCGTTGGGACAAGCGACGGCCTCGGGGCGGCGGTCAACGAGACCCCTTCCCAGGACGGGCAACCGCAGGTGGCCAACGCACGTCAGAAGGCGTTGACCCGCCTGCAGCAACTGGCGGGTGGGATGATACCGGAACGCGGCGCGGCCGTCGAGGACGAAGCGCCCGGTCGCACCGGAGCCGCAAAGGGCGGGAAAGCGCATCAGGCGGCGGTGAGCGCCGAAAGGGGCGATGCCGTCGACGACGAAGCGCCGGACGCCGGCACCGCTTCCTCCGAGCCCACGGCCGGCGCCGTCAATGACCTCCTGGGCCTGCTTGGTGGACCAGTGCAGGCGGCTACGAGTGTTCCGGCGGAAGGCAAGGCGACCCGTATGTCGGGAGAGCGTAACATGGCTGGTCATGCAGCGAAGATCGACGCGGGCGAACTCGCGACGGCTGACGATCATTCGGCGACCAACGGTTCCGATGACGGCGCGACGGACCAGCTTTTCCGCTTCGCCCGCGCCGATGGCAAGGGCCAGGCGGTATCCATGAATATCTCAGCGGATGGCGAACATGTTGCCGTCGAGAGCGGCGGATCATCCCCGGCAGCCAGAGCCGAAGCGATTACCGTCCTGGAAGCCCGCCGCTACCTTGGCGTGGCCATGAACCCGAATTCGGCGTCGGTTACGAGCGCGATCGCCGGTGACGCCGAATGGGTGCAGGCGCTCCAGTCGAGCCTTTCCCTGACGCAGCCGGAGGCGCTGGGCCAGGCGGGCAAGACCCTGAACACACTGAAGATCCAGATGCACCCAATCGACCTCGGCACGGTTACGGCGACGCTGCGCCTCAAGGACGACGAACTCCAGGTCGAACTGAAGGTGGAGACGGGCGACGCCTATCGGCAGTTGCGCGACGACCAGGGCGAGATGGTGAGAGCCCTTCGCGCCCAGGGCTTCGCGGTCGACCAGGTGAACATCACGCTCAGTGCCGGCGGCGACACGTCGAGCGGCAATGGCTCGCAGGCGCAGGCCGGTTCCGGTCAATCCGGGCGCGAGCGGGCCGGTGAGGGCAATGGCGAAGGACGTCAGCGGCAGGACGGCAGCCAGGCCGCCGCGGCAGAGAGGTGGACAGGCAATGACGGAACGGATGATGCGTCGACTGGCGCTGAGCGCGCTCGCGCTGGTTACGTCTACATGTAGCGCCTTGGCGAGCGCGGGCGCCTGTGAAGGTGAAATCGTCGCCGCCGCTGCGAAATATGGCATTCCCACCGGAATTCTCTATTCCGTCGGCCTGGCGGAGACCGGCCGCAAGGGATCCCTTCAGCCCTATGCGATGAATGTCGAGGGCAAGGCCTATTTCGGAAGCAGCGCACGGGACGTTCTGGCACAATTCGACGCGGCGCGGGCGCATGGCGCAAAGCTCATCGATCTCGGGTGCATGCAGATCAATTATCACTTTCACGGCGAGCATTTCCGTTCGCCGGAGGAAATGCTCGATCCGCGCCGGAATGTCGAATACGCCGCCCGATTCCTGTCCACCCTGCGCGCCAGGCACGAGAGCTGGACGATGGCCGTTGCGCGCTACCACGCCGGGCCGAACAACGATCCGGCGCAAAAGCAATATGTCTGCCGCGTCATCGCCAATCTCGTTGCGACCGGCTACGGCAAGTGGACGCCGAATGCGGCGCAGTTCTGCAAATAACAATCAACAGTTGCATTTCTGACGTTCGTTCCTCATTGTGGCCACAATGCGGAGAGATTGTGACTGCAAGGACTTTTGTCGCATGGCGTTAACTTTTCCACGCGACGATAGTGGCATGGTTAACAATTGCCTACTAGATATAGATCAAATCGGCACCCTTTCCTTAATCAATTGTTAAAAACCCCCCTTAATTTTATCTAGTTGTTCGTGAATCCCACGATTCGTACCTCTCAACCAGTGAGACACCCATACTGATTCGGAGGCGGACGAATGATCGTGGTGGTTGATGAACGAGGGCTTGTGAAGGAGGGCTATACGTCCCTGTTCGGGCGCGAGGGCATTCCCTCGACGGGCTTCGATCCGAAGGAATTCGGCGAATGGGTGAGCACGGCCGCCGATTCCGACATCGATGCGGTCGAGGCCTTCCTGATCGGCCAGGGCGAAAGCGCGATGGCCTTGCCGCGTGCCATTCGTGACCGCTCCGAGGCTCCCGTCATCGCCATGAGCGACACGCCGTCGCTCGAGACCACGCTGGCGCTGTTCGACTGCGGCGTCGATGACGTCGTGCGCAAGCCGGTTCACCCGAGGGAGATCCTCGCGCGTGTTGCGGCGATCCGCCGGCGCCTCAAGGCAATCGCCAACTACACTGATATCGGCGCCATTCGTGTCTTTGCCGACGGACGCGACCCGGAGATCAACGGCGAGGTCTTCGCCTTGCCGCGGCGTGAGCGGCGCATCCTTGAATACCTCATCGCCAATCGCGGCCGCCGTGTCTCCAAGTCGCAGATATTCAATGCCATCTACGGCATCTTCGACGAGGACGTCGAGGAGAATGTCGTCGAGAGCCATATCAGCAAGCTGCGCAAGAAGCTGCGCAAGAAGCTTGGCTTCGACCCGATCGATTCCAAGCGCTTCCTTGGCTACTGCATCGACTGGACCTGAGGCCGAACTGCGGGAAATCCAACCAATACAGGTTCACGCAAGGCCGGGCTTCTAGTCTCCGGAAGAAGCAGGAAACGAGGATCGAAATGAGTCTCTATGGTACCATGAGAACGGGCGTCTCAGGCATGAACGCCCAGGCCAACCGCCTCAGCACGGTGGCTGAGAACATCGCAAATTCCAGCACGGTCGGCTACAAGCGTGCATCGACTGAATTCTCCTCGATGATCCTGCCGTCGAGCAGCGGCTCCTATAATTCCGGCGGCGTCCAGACCCAGGTGCGCTACAGCATTGCCGACCAGGGGGCGACGACCTATACGAGCTCGGCCAGCGACCTTGCGATAAGCGGCGGCGGCTTCTTCATCGTCGAGGGTGCCAATGGCCAGGAATACCTGACGCGCGCCGGAGCCTTCGTCCAGGACGACCAGGGCAATCTCGTCAATGCAGCCGGCTTCACGCTGATGGGCTACGAATACCAGGCCGGCGTCGACCCGACCGTCGTCGTCAACGGATTCGATGGTCTGACCAAGGTCAATCTGGCCTCGGAAGGCCTGACGGCGACCGGCTCGACCGCGGGCTTGATGGGTGCGAACCTGCCCTCAGGCGCCGCTAATGGCGACGTATTCACGACCTCGCTCATCGTTTACGACAGCCAGGGCAACACGCGCATCCTGGATTTCAATTACGAGAAGCTTGCCGATAACCAGTGGGAACTGGAGATCATCGACCGGACGTCGAGCACGTCTCTCGGCACCGCGACCCTGGATTTCGACGCCGACGGCGTGTTGACCACCTCGCCGGCGACCTTGACACTCAATGGTGGCGCGATCAGCCCGATCGCCGGGACTGGCGCCGTTCTCAACGATATCGACATCGACTTCTCCAAGACGACCCAGCTCGGAACCTCCTTCACGCCTGACGGTGGCAAGATCGACGGGAACGCGCCGAGCAAGATTTCAGGCTACCAGATCGATTCGGACGGTGTCGTCTATATCAAGTATGCCAACGGTGAACTCGAGCCGCGCTACCGAATCGCGCTTGCCAATGTCCAGAGCCCCGACAAGCTGGTGCCGCAGTCGGGCAACGTCTACTCGCAAGGCGTTGATTCCGGCGTCATCATTACCGGGTTTGCCGGCTCCGGCAGCTTCGGCACCATTCTTTCCGGCGCGCTCGAGAGCTCCAACGTCGATATCGCTGATGAGCTGACCTCGATGATCGAATCGCAGCGCAACTACACGGCCAATTCCAAGGTCTTCCAGACCGGCTCGGAGTTGCTCGAAGTCCTCGTGAATCTGAAGCGGTAATACCAAGAAGACGGTCCCAGCATGTCGTTGTCCTCCGCAATCGCGATCGCACAGTCAGCATTCAGCACCACGGCGCAGCAGACGGCCACGGTGTCGAAGAACGTGGCCAATGCGAGCAACGCGGATTACTCGCGCCGCATGGCCATGCTGGGAACCACCGCGGGCGGCGCTCAGATCGTCTCGATCTACCGCGCGCAGAACGAGGCGCTATTCAAGCAGAACCTCGCCAGCATTTCGCAGTCATCCGCACAGAGCAGCCTGCTCGCCGATCTGGAAATCCTGAAATCCGCGCTCGGCGGCAACGACTACGAGACGGCGCCCTCGACCTATCTCTCTGCCTTCCGCAACAGTCTGCAGACCCTCGCCTCGACGCCGGGCAATTCGACCCTGGCCGCAACCGTGGTGGCAGATGCAACCGATCTCGCCAACTCGATCAGCAATACGTCTGCGGCCGTTCAGGACTTGCGTCTCGGCGCTGACAAGCAAATCGCCGAGGCGGTCGACAACCTGAATGCGCTGCTGGCACGATTCGAGATCGCGAACAATGCAGTCAAGTCCGCGACGGCGGCCGGAACGGATACGACCGCCGCGCTCGACGACCGTGACAAGCTTTTGAAACAGATATCGGAACTGGTTGGCATCTCGACGGTCACCAGAGCCAACAACGACACCGTCATCTACACAACCGGCGGCACCGTTCTCTTCGAAACCCTGGCGCGGCAAGTCAGCTTCACGCCGACCTCGGCCTACGGCGCCACCACCACCGGCAACGCCATCCTTGTCGACGGCGTGCCGATTTCGGCCGGCTCGGGTGCGGATACGACGGCGCAGGGCAAGCTTGCGAGCCTGCTGCAACTGCGCGACGACATCGCGCCGACCTTCCAGTCGCAGCTCGACGAGATGGCGCGCGGCCTGGTCGAACTCTTCCAGGAAGGCGGTTCTCCCGGGCTCTTCACCTGGGCGGATGGCAACGTTCCTGCCGCCGGCACGATCGAAGCAGGCATGGCCAGTTCCCTGATCGTCAATCCGCTTGCGAAGTCGAATCCATTCTTGCTGCGCGACGGCGGTTTCAACGGCGTCGTCTCAAACGCGGATGGTGCGTCGGGCTATACCGACCTGCTCGACGGCTACATCGCTGCCATGGACACCGACATGACGTTCGATGCGGCGACGGGGCTCGACGGCACGAGCTCGATCATGGAGTTCGCAGCGGCATCGATCGGCTGGTTCGAGCAGATCCGCAGTGCTGCCTCCGCAGCCGCCGAGAACAAGACGGCGCTTTTGGCGCGCACCGAAGAGGCGCTCGGCAATGTGACCGGCGTCAGCATCGACGAGGAAATGTCGCTGCTCCTCGATCTGGAGCAATCCTACAAGGCATCGGCCAAGTTGATCAGTACCGTGGACGCCATGATGGCGGCCCTTCTGGAAGCCGTGAGGTAATCATGAAGACATCCTTCGTTTCAAACCTGGCAGTGCAAAATGCCATGCGCCTGACCATTCAGCAGGGTCAGACGGAACTGCTGAAGCTCGAAACGGAGATATCGACGGGCCGGCTTGCGGATGTCGGCGTCGCGCTCGGCTCCTCCACCGAACGCTCGGTCAGCCTGAGGCGGGAGCTGACGCGCCTCGAAACCCTGACCGACACGAACGCGATCGTCACCCAGAGGCTCGCTGCGTCGCAGGAATCGCTCTCGCTGATGGCGCAAGCCGCCGAGCAACTGCGCAACACGCTCGTCACCTTCAAGGGCAACGACTCGGTGGACCAGCTATCGGTCCAGAACAGCGAAATCGTGAGCGCGATGTCGATGTTCACGGCGGCCGCGAACACGTCCTTCAATGGCGAATTTCTCTTTGCGGGCATCAATACCGACGTGATGCCTTTCGAAGACTACAATGCTACCGCCTCGTCCGCAAAGGCGACCTTCGACGCCGAACTTGCCGCCTACATGACGGCGAACGGCATCGGTTCCATGAGCGACTTCACCCGGGCGCAAATGGAAGACTTCATCACCAACACGCTGGCCCCGCTGTACGACGACGACGCCCAATGGGCTGCCGACTGGTCTCAATCCTCGAGCCAGAACATGACCAGCCGCATCAGCGCGGGTGAGGTGATTCAAAGCTCGACGAACGCGACGACGGACGGCTTCCGGAAGTTCGCTCTTGCCAGCGTGATCGCGTCGGAACTCATGGACGCGGATATCAGCTCCGAGGTGCGCACCTATATCGGCGAAGCGGCGATCGGCTATGTCGCTGAGGCGATCACCGACATCACCGCCGAGCGCAGCATGCTCGGCATCTCTGAAGCGCGCGTAGAAAAGGCCAATACCTCGCTTGAGGTTCAGATCAACCTGATCAACACGCACATCACCGACCTCGAGGGTATCGACGCCTACGCGGCCTCGACCCGGATGAACACTTTGCTAACGCAGATGGAGACATCCTACACGCTGACAGCGCGGATCCAGCAGTTGAATTTGATAAATTTCCTCTGATGACGAGAGGATAAGGACAAGCATGAAGGATGTCTGAATGTATCAGTTTGCATACGCCGAGATCATGGAGGAAGGCGTAGCCGTTTCCAAGGATCGAGAGAAACAGGTCCTGAACCGCTCGATCGCGCTTTTGGAGGCGGCAAAGCAGCAGAAGGGATATGCGAGGGAGGCAATCGAGGCGATCTATTTCACACGGCGCCTTTGGATACGTTTCATCGAAGACCTGCGCACCCCCGACAACCAGCTGGACGCCGAATTGCGCGCCAATCTGATTTCCATCGGGATCTGGATTCTGAACGAAATGGAGAAGATCCGCAGGCGCGAATCCTCCAATTTCCAAGGTATTATCGACATCACCACCATCATCAGGGATGGACTGAAATGAAAAGCACACTGCGTATCTCGCTGAAGTCGGGCGAACGAATCTTTGTGAACGGCGCGGTGCTTCGCGTTGACCGCAAGGTTGCGGTCGAATTCCTGAACGACGTCACCTTCCTCTTGGAAAATCATGTCCTGCAGCCGGAAGATGCGACGACGCCGCTTAGGCAGCTTTATTTCATCGGCCAGATGATCCTGATCAATCCCGAAGGGGCAGAACAGTCGACAGCCATGTTCCGCAAGTCGGTCGTGATGCTTCTGACCTGCTTCAAGAACGAGGAAGTGCTGGCGGAACTGAAGCGCATCGACGGCCTTGTCACGCAGGGCCGCGCCTTCGAGGCACTGAAGGCGATCCGCGCCCTCTATCCGATAGAGGACCGTATCCTCAACCAGCAGGAGATGGCGCCTCAGATCGTCGAGAATATCCGCAGGGAGATTGCCCCATGGCGGTAAGCGGCGTCACGTCGAGCACTTCGACGACCAACACGCCGAGCTCAACTTCGACGAGCAATGCGGATGCGACCGATGCGACCCTGAATTACCAGAGCTTCCTCAAGCTTCTGGTTGCGCAGATGAAGAACCAGGATCCGACCGACCCGATGGATGCGAGCGAGCAGATTGCTCAGCTTGCGACCTTCTCCCAGGTCGAACAGACGATCAAGACGAACAAGAACCTCGAGAGCCTGCTGGCAAGCGAATCCCTGACGCAGGCCTCGACCTATATCGGCAAGACGATCACCAGCAGCGACGGTCAGACGAGCGGCATCGTCGCCCAGGTCGAAGTGACGTCCGATGGTGTCACGGCGATCACGACGACCGGCAAGGAGATCGCCATCCAGACCGGCATTACGGTTTCGAGCACATCGTCGGATTAATATATAAGGCGGCGGGGCGTCGACCGCTGTTGGAACAGGGGTGCGCCGCTTGACGCGAATCGACGGTGCTGTGATCCTCTTCCAATCAGCACTCCACGCCGCCTGATCGGAAGCGCAAGTCGCGGCATCTCGAAACGGCTCCTGACAGGACCATCCGAATGAACGAAGCAGACGCCCTCGACATCGTGCAGGCCGCAATCTGGACCGTGATCGTCGCCTCGGGCCCCGCGGTTCTGGCCGCCATGGTGGTCGGCGTCGTCATCGCCTTCATCCAAGCCCTGACCCAGGTTCAGGAAATGACGCTGACCTTCGTCCCGAAAATCCTGGCGGTGATGGCGACTGCGGCGCTCTCGGCGCCCTTCGTCGGCGCGCAGATCTCCATCTTCACCGACCTCATCTTCTCGCGGATCCAATCCGGGTTCTGATCGGTCGGGGAATTCCTTCCCGATACCACCCTCGCGCAAGCTTGGGCCTTTAGGTCTTCCGTCATAGTTTGGGGCAGCTTGCGTGATGGCTGCCCGCCTCTCATGAAGAGACGGAAGAGACATGGCACAACAGGCGACGCTGACCATCCCGAAACTCGCCCCGAAGAGCCGGGATATCGGCTTCGCCCTCGGGATCGTCATGATCCTGTCAATTCTGTTCCTGCCCATCCCGCCGTTCCTGATCGATCTGGGTCTCGCCTTTTCCATTGCCTTCTCAGTGCTGATCCTGATGGTTGCGCTGTGGATCCAGCGGCCGCTCGAATTCTCCTCCTTCCCGACAATCCTTCTGATCTCGACCATGACGCGCCTGTCGCTGAACATCGCGACCACGCGCGTCATTCTTTCGCACGGGCATGAAGGCCATGGTGCCGCCGGCGGCGTCATCTCCGGCTTCGCCAGCCTCGTCATGTCCGGCGATTTCGTGATCGGCCTGATCGTCTTCCTCATCCTGGTCACCGTCAATTTCATCGTCATCACCAAGGGCGCCACGCGTATCGCGGAAGTAGGCGCGCGCTTCACGCTCGACGCGATCCCCGGCAAGCAGATGTCGATCGACGCCGACCTTTCCGCCGGCCTCATCGACGAGAAGGCGGCGCAGCACCGCCGGCGGGAACTGGAAGAGGAAAGCTCCTTTTACGGTGCGATGGACGGTGCCTCGAAATTCGTGCGCGGCGATGCGATCGCCGGCCTGATCATAACGGCGATCAACATCTTCGGCGGCATCGTCATCGGCTATCTTCGCCACGACATGCCGATCAGCCAGGCGGCCGATGTTTTCGTCAAGCTTTCCGTCGGCGACGGTCTCGTCTCGCAGATCCCGGCGCTGATCGTTTCGCTTGCCGCGGGCCTGCTCGTGTCGCGCGGCGGTACGGCGGGTTCGACGGATCAGGCGGTCGTCGGCCAGCTCAGCGGCTATCCGCGCGCGCTGACGGTCGCAGCAGGCCTCGTCATTCTGCTTTCGGTCATGCCGGGGCTGCCGTTCCTGCCCTTTGCCGTGCTCGGCGGCGGCATGGCCTTCCTCGGCTGGTTCATCCCCAGGCAGATCGAGGCGCTCAATGCCGAAAAGCGCGCACAGGAAGCCGCGAAGGTCCAGGAGAGCAAGGAGGCGGACAAGGAATCCGTCAAGTCTGTACTGAAGACGGCGGAAGTCGAGCTGCTGCTCGGCAAGCAGGTCTCGACGAGATTGCTCGGCGCGCATCAGGAACTTGCCTTCCGGGTCGGCAAGATGCGCCGAAAATTCGCCCTTCAATACGGGCTCGTCGTTCCGGAGATCAAGGTCTCCGACGACATCACCATACCGGACAAGGCCTATCACATCCGCATTCACGGCACGACCATCGCGTCGAACACGGTGCGGGTCGGCGAAGTGCTGGTGGTGACCGGCGCCGGCCGCCGTCCGAGCGTGCCGGGGGACGAGATCCGCGAACCTGCCTTCGGCATGCCGGCCCTCTCTATCCTCGAGACCTTTACGGAGGACCTGAAGCGCGAGGGTTTCCACCCGATCGACAATGTTTCGGTGGTACTCACGCATTTGAGCGAGGTGATCCGCAACAACCTGCCGCAACTGTTATCCTACAAGGACGTCAAGGTGCTGATCGAGCGGCTCGATCCCGAATACCGCAAGCTCGCGGACGAGATATGCACTTCGCACATGTCCTATTCCGGCCTGCAGGCGGTGTTGAAATTGCTGCTCGCCGAGCGGGTGTCGATCCGAAATCTCCACCTGATCCTGGAAGCCGTGGCGGAACTGGCCCCGCATGTCCGCAAGACCGAGCAGATCGTCGAGCATGTGCGCGTGCGCATGTCGCAGCAGCTCTGCGGCGATCTTGCCGACAACGGCGTGCTGCGCGTCCTGAGGCTCGGCAACAAATGGGACATGGTGTTTCATCAGGCGTTGAAACGCGACGCCAAGGGCGAGATCGTTGAGTTCGACATCGACCCGCGGCATCTCGAGGAGTTCAGCGAACAGGCGACGAAAGTTATTCGTGAACATCTCGATCGCGGTATGCCCTTCGTACTGGTAAGCTCGCCCGAATCCCGTTCTTATGTGCGCATGATCATCGAACGACTCTTCGCCACATTGCCGGTCCTCTCCCATGTCGAACTGGCCAAGGGGCTTGAGATCAAGATCATCGGCTCGATTTCATGATAACCGATCCCGAGGGCACGGTTCTGGCGCTGTTTGCCGCCTTTTGCCGCATCGGCGGCTGCGTCATGATCATGCCGGGTTTTTCCACCGCCCGCGTTCCCCTTCAGGTCCGGCTGTTCATCGCCGTCGCACTGTCAATGGCCATCCTGCCGATCATGTGGACGGATATCTATCCGCAGGTGGCGGGGAAGGGGCACGCCTATCTCTATCTCGTCGCAAGCGAGACCCTCGTCGGAGCAATCATCGGGCTCGTCGCACGCTATTACGTTCTCGGGCTGCAATTTGCGGGAACCGCGCTGACGATGCTGATCGGCTTCAGCCCGCCGCCGTCGAACGACGTTCTGGAGGATACGGCGGAGAATCAGCTGACCAGCATGATCAGCTTTGCCGGGCTCATGCTTCTCTTCATGCTGGATTTCCACCACGTGCTCTTCGAGGCGATCGCGCAGTCCTATCGGGCAATGCCGATCGGCGGGGGGTTCGATCCGCAGGGCATGCTGATCACGCTTGCGAATTCGCTGGAGCAGACCTTCCTCATCATGCTGCGCCTCGCAAGCCCGTTTGTGATCTATGGCCTGCTTTTCAACGTCGCCATCGGCATGGTGAACAAGCTGGCGCCGCAGATCCCGATTTATTTCATCTCGCAGCCCTATCTCATCATGGGTGGTCTGTTCCTGCTTTACCTCGGTATCGCTGCCATGCTGCACCTTTTCGCAGACGGATTCTCGCTGGTGATGCAGGGCGGCTGAATGGATTGAGATTGCTGGTTCCCGCATCCCGCTCCTGCACGAGGACTGAAGTCTGGCGATGAAGACGCGATCGGAAAAACTGAAACGACTCGTCGCGGTACAGCGGCATCTGGAACGCATGGCCGAGACCGAACTTGCCGAGACCGCTCTCCAGCGCCAGGAACTCGCCGGCACGATCGACGTGGTCGTCGATGCCATGGGCTCGGGCCATCCCATGCACCGTATGTTGTCCGGCCACTACGCCTCGCATCTCGGACGGCTGGTCCAGAAGGACCAGATGCTGCTCGGCATCCAGCAAGTGCACGAGGCGCGTATGCTCAAGGAACGCGCCAAGGGCGACCGGCTCGAAGAGAGCATGAAGGATGCGCGCCTGGCGGAGGAGCGCGAGGCGGCGGACAATCAAATCTTCGACCTGATCGACCAGCACGTTGCGGTTCAGGCACCAGTTTCCGGTAAGGTTGAGCGGCGATAGTGGGTCAGCCGGACCACCTGCCGAAAGCGGGTTGCCGGTTCGAAACGGGATGGGGTTGCCGAATGACGCTCGCGGCAGCCGTCTTCGAGAGGATTCTGACATGGCAATTTCCCCGCCCAGCGACCTGGTGATGGACGTCGTCCGCGCAGCCGATCCGGCGGAGGTCCAGGAGGCGCAGGCGCGGCTGAAGGCCAATCGCGCCGCCTTCCAGGCGACCAGCCTCGCGGAAAGCGGCAATGGTTTTGCCGCTGCCGTTTCCGTGCTGAACGGCTCGGAGGGCTCGAGCGGCCTCGGCGACATCGCCAACCGGGGCGAAGCGAAAAAGGTTCCTGAGACCTATCGCAAATTCGAGGCGATGGTGTTGCAGAATTTCGTGAAATCGATGCTGCCGAACGACAGCGAGAGTGTCTTCGGCAAGGGCACCTCCGGTGACATCTGGAAGAGCATGATGGCGGAGCAGATTGGCGACGTTCTCTCCAAAGGCGGCGGGATCGGCATCGCTAAGGGACTGGCCGGAAATGATACTGTAGAACGCGTGAATGCGGCGCTCGACGGCAACAGTCGAAACCTCGCCGCCGGCATGGTTCAGGAATACGAGCGCAAGGCGCTCTCGGCTTATCTGACGAGCGACGAAAAAGAGAAGAACGCCTGATGCCTGCCGCCGGGATCCGAAGCGGTTCCGGACATCGGCAGTCATCAAATCAAACACGTAAGGCGCATCGCACGGAATTTGGGTGCGACGCGGCCTGGAGCGGCTCGAGGACCTCGGGTCCACCCGCCGATATCGCTTGGGAGCTGAAATATGGAAGCTGTGGCATCCAATGACCTGCGCATTCAAAACGTCCTCGGTCGCCTGGAGATGATCATCGACAACGAGAACAGCCGGATCGGCATCGATCCGAACTTCGACATGAAGACGTCGAACGCCCATAAGAGCCGCTGCCTGTATGAATTGACGATGCTGCATCGTGACGCTGCGCCCAGCGAGATCTCGCCGGTTTTCGCCTCGCAGACGCGCCACCTGCGGCAGAAGCTGCACCTCAACGCGCAAAAGGTTGAAGCGCATCTGGAGGCCGTTCGCTCCGTCGTCGATCTTCTCAAGACCGCCGCCCAGGATGCCGATGCGGACGGCATCTATACCGAAGCGCAATTCCGTTACAGCGACTTCTGATGCTTAAGCTCCTTTTCACCGGGGTTTGGGTCTGCGCCGTTACGCTCGGATCGGTCTATTTTTCGATGCAATATGCGTCGGCGCCGGTTCTCTCCGATGCGGAGGCCGAGCGGCGGGCTTCGGAGGAGTACGTGCCGGGTGAAATCGTCACCGTCCCGGTGATCAAGGACGGGGCCGTCCAGGGCTATTTCCTGGCCAAACTGTCGTTCTCTGCCAAGCGGGAAGGGATAGCGAAGCTGCACGCGCCGCTCCGCCAACTCGTTACCGACGAACTTTACGATCTGCTCGTCGGGTCGAAGTTCATCGACGTCGCCGACACCGGCTCGTTCGACTTGCCGCACTTCAAGCTCCAGGTGAAGGACGGCCTGAATGGCAAGCTTGGCAGAGAAGTGATTACCGAAGTGCTGGTCGAGCAACTCGAATATCTGAGCAAGCTGGATGTGGAGCGCGCCTCGAGCGGACAGGCCATCGCTTACGACAAGCCGGCACCCGTTGTCGACAGGAACGGCAATGTTGCCGCCGACAAGCTTCCCGAAGCGGCGGTCAAGGCAAGCGGCAGCGTCCACTGAACGAACAGCGGCCGCCGTCTCATATATCAGCCCGACGGTTCGGGCTTGTGGTCTTCTTGCCTGACCAGGCCGAACTCGGCCGTGACGCGCCCTCGCGCCACGTGGAAATAGTGGAGGGCGGCGAAGGCAAGCCCGGTTTCCGCCCAAAGCTTCACGCCGCGCGGCAGCGACGTGGTCATGAGCGCCAGGGATGCGCCGAGCCTCTTCAACCGGCCGGTCAGAGTCGGATCGCGGCGATGCGCGAGATAGGCCGAAACCCTGCCGCGGCGAAGGCTCCTGCCGCGAACCCATGCGGCGATCGCGCGATTCCCGGGTACCGTTTGCGTCACCCAGGCATCCGCGGCCCAGGCAAAAGAGAACCCTGAAGCCTTACACCGCTGGAACAGATCCAACGCGCAGCCGCCGACGACGTCCACGGCGGGATCGAGAAACGGCTGCGGCATCGCCTCAAGCACCGCCCGCGCCACGAGAATGTTGCTGGCGGAATAAAGCATCGGCACCGGTCCGGTGACGTCGTAGGGGGGCGCGAACACGGGGTGCCGCTTCCATCGCTGATCCTGCGGATGTTCGAACACCGGCAGTTGTGGGCCGCCGACGATATCCGCCCCGTAGGCTTCCTGCACAGCCATGAGGCCGTCCAGCCATTCGGGCGCCGCGACCTCGTCATCGCCGATAACGGCGATCGCATGCAGATTGGGATAAAGTTCGAGGGCCGTCGACAACGCAGCATTCAAGGCGTGGCATCGTCCATGCCTGCGACAGATGATCACCGCGGAATCGGACGGACGGCTGAGAAAGAAGGCTTTGGCTGCGTCTGCGCCCGCCGGTCGTTCCCCGCCCTCTTCGACGACCAGCGTCGCCAAAGGGACGTCGGGGCGCTGCGAAACGATCGTCTTCAGCGTTTTGACGAGGTGTTCGGGATTGCGGAACGTCGGGACCACCACGACGAGATCGACATCGGCCCTGTCTTCGAGCTCGCTTTGGAAATGGATAGAAATATCCTGCCCGTTCGGCGCCATTGAAAAACCCGTACGCAAACCTCAGGGGAAATATTAAAGCAGCCTTCCTAAACGCATGCTGAATAAAACAATTCTACCACCGAAGCGGTTTGCGCGTAATGCCAAGTGAGCCGTCGGCCGAGCGTTCGGCGACCACGCCACTGCTTGCTCTTCGAAGTGCTGCAGTGATCCTTCCACTTCTCGCACGCGGTTCCACTGCTCTCTTTCACGGATGCAAGGAAATGCGGGCGTCGCCGCGCGAGCAGACCGTCGTTCCCGTCTAGGCCCTTGCATTTATCCATTTGGGACAGCATAGGGCGCAGGCAGGCAATTGCGCCCCGGTGCGCTGACTAGAGTGTGCCGGCAATAGGGACTAACCGGGAGATATGCCGTGACGACTGTGATTGATGGCAAGGCCGTTGCCGCTTCGGTCATCGAAACCGTGAAATCCGCCACCAAGGCTCTCGAGGCCGAGACAGGTGTTCGGGCAGGGCTCGCGGTCGTCATCGTCGGAGACGATCCGGCAAGCCACGCCTATGTGTCTGCAAAGAGCAAGATGGCCAAGGAATGCGGCTTCCTATCGGTCCAGCATACCTTGCCGACGGAGACAACGCAGGAGGAACTCGCAGCGCTGGTCGCCGAACTCAACTCTGATCCGTCGATTCATGGCATTCTTGTACAGTTGCCGCTGCCGAAGCACCTGCATTCGGAGTCGATCATCCAGTCGATCCTTCCGGAAAAGGACGTCGACGGCCTGCATGTCGTCAATGCCGGTAAGGTCGCCACCGGCGATCTCGAAGGAGGGCTTGTCTCCTGTACGCCGGCCGGCGCCATGGTCTTCGTGCGCCGCACCCACGGAGAGGACCTCTCCGGCCTCAACGCAGTCGTCATCGGGCGCTCTAACCTGTTCGGGAAACCGATGTCGGCGCTGCTTCTCGCCGCCAATGCCACGGTCACGACCGCGCACTCGCGCACCGGGGACCTGCCGGCCGTCTGCCGCAATGCCGATATCCTGGTGGCGGCGGTCGGTCGCCCTGAAATGGTCAAGGCTAACTGGGTAAAGCCCGGCGCAATGGTCATCGATATCGGCATCAACCGCGTGCCCGCACCGGAGCGCGGCGAGGGCAAGACGAAGCTCGTCGGCGACGTGGCCTTCGACGAGTGTGCCGAGGTCGCAAGCGTGATCACGCCGGTGCCGGGTGGCGTCGGACCGATGACGATCGCCATGCTGATGGCGAATACGATCATCGCTGCGTATCGCAAGGCCGGCCGCAAACCGCCGAAATTCTGAGCGTCACCCGCCGCGAAAGCAAGCCTGCAGCCGCGCATCCGTGTCGGACGCGCGGCGCTGCAGCACTTTGATGTGCAGGTCCTATATCGACTCGATTTCGGGAGGCGTGCAATCGAAGGGGGCGGTTGTCGTGAGGGCTATCGCCCCGGCGCCGAACCCGTCGAGGCGCGTACGACCAGCTCGGCGCGCCAGAGTTCCTGCTGCGGATAATCGCCGCGATTAAGTATACCGGCGATCAGGCGCGTGGCAATGCGTGCGCCGGCGGCCCTGAGCGAAGAGCGCGTCGTCGTCAGCGGCACGCTGAAATTCTCCGGCTTCAACATCGGCAGCACGTCGTCATGGGCAATGACCGAAATGTCGCGGCCGATGACGAGGCCCGCCTGATTGATCGCCCTCACGGCACCGAGGGCCAGAACGGTACTGGAGCAGAGGACGGCCGTCGGAGGGTCCGGCCGCTGCAGGAAGGATTGCATGCTCCTGTAGCCGTACTCGTCCGTCATGACCGAATGGTGGACGAGCGCCTCGTCATGATGGAGGCCCCATTCTTCGAGCGCCAGCATCAGCCCCTTTTTACGACGGAGGGAAAAGGCGAGATACTCCGGGCCGTTGATCAATGCGATCCGATGATGGCCGAGCTGGAGCAGGAGCTTGGCCGCGTCGTAGAACGCGCGCGTATTGTCGACATCGAGAAAGGGATAGTCGCGTGGTCCGCCCATCGAACGGCCGTGCACGACGAAGGGGATGGAGAGCGATTTCAGTATCGGAATGCGCGGATCGTTCCGGCGCATATAGGCGAGGAAAACCGCGTCGACATTGCCGCTCGCGGCAAGCCGCCGAAACGTTGCTTCCTCGTCGTCGGGGGCGCTCGGGTTGAGCACGAAATGGAAATCGTGCTTCAGTGCCTCCTCGGCGAGGCCCGCCAGGAACTCCCCGAAATGAATGTCGGAATCAATGCCGGATGCAATCGGCATCACGAGGCCGATCGAATAGGCTTTTCCCGTGGCGAGCCGCTGGGCCGCCCGGTTCGGACGATAGCCGGTGGTGCGCACTGCGTCGAGCACCCGCCGGCGCGTTTCCGCATTGACTTCCGGATAGCCGTTGAGCGCCCGGCTGACCGTCGTCTGGGACAGGCCGAGTAGCTCCGCCAGCTGTTTCAGATTGACCGCCATGGTCGGACTCCTCCAAAGCGCTTTGGATACGTGTGTTATTTTTGTCGTATTCACCAGCGCTTTTTCTATGTGTACCATTCGGACCATGGCGGAAGAAAGCAGAAAATCCTTGTTTTGCATTGCAAAATTCGCGTCGCAACGCAAAACACGCTTCGTGGAGGAAATCTCTTGACTCTTTGCCGGTTGCAATGGAGTGTTGGCGAACTCAAAGCGCTTTGAATTTGGCGCGTTGACGATCCGGCCGGCGGCGAACCGTCGGGCTTTTTTCGGGAGGACTTGAACGTGAAGACATCATTGCTGATGGGAGTGGCGGCGCTCGCGCTGCTTGCGGGTGGTGCCAGTGCTGCCGACCTGAAGTTTCAGCCGGGGGAGGATTCGAAATTCAACTGGGCGAGCTTTGAGGAATTCAAGAGCGCGCATGACGTGAAGGGTCAGACGCTGACGATCTTTGGTCCCTGGCGCGGAGAGGACGAGGCGCTGTTCAAGAGCGTCTACGCCTATTTCGCCGAAGCCACCGGCGTTGAGGTCAAGTATTCGTCCTCCGAGAACTACGAACAGCAGATCGTCATCGACACCCAAGCCGGCAGCCCGCCGGATGTGGCAATCCTTCCGCAGCCGGGCCTGATTGCCGACCTTGCCTCCAAGGGCTACCTGACGCCGCTTGGCGACGAGACCAAGCAATGGCTGCTCGACAACTATTCCGCCGGCCAGTCCTGGGTTGATCTCGCGACCTATAACGGCAAGGACGGCGCGCCGGCCCTTTTCGGCTTTCCCTATAAGATCGACGTCAAGTCTCTCGTCTGGTACGTGCCGGAGAACTTCGAGGATGCCGGCTATGAAGTGCCGAAGACGATGGAGGAACTCAAGGAGCTGACCGAGAAGATCGCCGCTGATGGCGAGAAGCCCTGGTGCATCGGGCTCGGATCCGGGGGCGCGACGGGATGGCCGGCTACCGACTGGGTCGAGGACCTGATGCTGCGCACGCAGCCTCCGGAAGTCTACGACAAGTGGGTCACCAACGAAATTCCCTTTACCGATCCGGCCGTCGTCGGCGCGCTCGAAGAGTTCGGTTGGTTCGCACGCAACGACGCGTTCGTCGACGGCGGCGCCGCAGCCGTCGCGTCGACGGATTTCCGCGACAGCCCGAAAGGACTCTTTGCGTCGCCTCCGAAGTGCTACCTGCACCACCAGGCCTCGTTCATTCCGTCCTTTTTCCCGGAGGGCACGGTGGTGGGCGAGGATGCCGACTTCTTCTACATGCCTCCCTATGAGAGCAAGAAGGAACTCGGCAATCCGGTGCTCGGCGCCGGCACGCTGGCAATGATCACCAAGGACACGCCGGCCGCACGCGCTTTCATCGACTTCCTCAAGACCCCGATCGCGCACGAAGTGTGGATGGCGCAGACGAGCTTCCTGACGCCCTACAAGGGCGTCAATGTCGACGTCTATGGCAATCCGCCGCTCAAGAAGCAGGGCGAAATCCTGCTGAGCGCCACCACCTTCCGTTTCGACGGTTCCGACCTGATGCCAGGCAAGATCGGAGCAGGCGCCTTCTGGACCGGCATGGTCGACTTCGTCGGCGGCAAGTCCGCGGACGATGTTGCAGCCGACGTGCAGAAGGCCTGGGACGCCATTAAATAGGGTCGAAGCAAGCGGCGGACGACGGAGCGCGTCGTCCGCCATCCGGCCAACTCGGATTGTCCGTGGGGCGGGCAGTCGGAAACTACAGCGCCGCGCGTCATATCCGACGCACAACGGCCGCCGTAGCACCTTGAATTACCGCATGTCTTTGTCCTTAAATCGAGGGCGACCTGAGGAGACGTGCAAATTGAACGGTAGGGCCGCCAAGGTGATGTGCCGGGCGCCGGTTCCGCTCGCATGTGAGGGGAGGGATGTGTCATGCAGCTGATTGCTGCAATCGTCACGATGATAGCGGGCGTTCTGGCCTGTGCCGCCTATTTCTGGTCCACCAACTTCGTTCTCGACTGGATTTTTCCGTCAAAGGGCCTATCGGGGGCTGCCGCGTCGCGCAATCTGCGCATCACCAATGCCATCCGGCCCTGGCTGTTCCTGGCGCCGGCCCTATTCGCGCTGACGATCTATCTGATCTACCCGGTCGTTCAGTCCGTCTATCTGAGCTTTCACGGTCGCGCCGGACAGAATTTCGTCGGGCTGCGCAACTACGTCTGGATGCTCAATGACGGCGAGTTCCGCCAGTCGATCTTCAACAATTTCCTCTGGCTGCTCGTCGTGCCGGCGCTGTCGACCTTCTTTGGCCTCATCATCGCGGCCCTTACGGACCGCATCTGGTGGGGCAATATCGCCAAGACGCTGATCTTCATGCCGATGGCGATCTCCTTCGTGGGGGCCGCCGTCATCTGGAAGTTCATCTATGACTACCGGTCCGCGGGCTCCGAGCAGATCGGCCTCCTGAACGCCATCGTCGTTGCCCTCGGAGGCGAGCCGCAGGCCTGGATCACGCTGCCGTTCTGGAACAATTTCTTCCTGATGGTCATCCTCATCTGGATCCAGACCGGCTTTGCCATGGTCATCCTGTCGGCGGCACTGCGCGGTATTCCGGAGGAGACGATCGAGGCCGCGGTGATCGATGGTGCCAATGGCTGGCAGATCTTCTTCAAGATCATGGTTCCCCAGATCTGGGGGACGATCGCCGTCGTCTGGACCACCATCACCATCCTCGTTCTCAAAGTCTTCGATATCGTGCTGGCGATGACGAACGGGCAATGGCAGAGCCAGGTGCTCGCCAACCTGATGTTCGACTGGATGTTCCGCGGCGGCGGCGATTTCGGCCGCGGCGCCTCGATCGCCGTCGTCATCATGATCCTCGTCATTCCGATCATGATCTGGAACATCCGCAATGCGGCCAAGGAAACGGGAGGACACTGACATGACCGCGTCAAAACGCTCCCCGCTCACCTGGGTCGTCCATCTTTCCGTGCTGCTGCTGGTACTTCTCTGGACACTCCCGACCGCCGGCCTTCTGATCTCGTCGCTGCGCGACAAGGACCAATTGGCCGTTTCAGGCTGGTGGACGGCGCTTTCCACGTCGTCGCGCAACGATGTCGCGCGCGCACCGTCGCCCGAAAGCCAGGTCGAACGGGACGGCACCTTCGTCATTGCCGGCAATCTGCTGCAAGGCCAGGGCGGCGAGATTTCCGCCTTCGGCTTCTCCAGCCGCGAACCCACCGCATTCAAGTCGGGGGAGACGGCGGAACTCAATGACGGCGAGAGGCTGACCGTCCAGGCGGACGGCAGCTTTGAAATCGTCTCCAACACCCGTATGGAAGGGTCGCGTGGTCAGCGCATATTCTTCACCGCCTCAACGCCACCACGCTTCACGCTCGAAAACTACGGCGAAGTCCTGAGTGCGGCCGGAATCGGCAGGTCCTTCATCAATTCGCTGACGGTTGCGGTTCCCTCCACCGTCATTCCGATCCTGATCGCTGCCTTCGCGGCCTATGCGCTCGCCTGGATGACCTTTCCCGGTCGGGCGATCCTGATCGCCGTCGTCGTCGGACTTCTGGTCGTGCCGCTGCAGATGTCGCTCATTCCGCTTCTGAGGCTCTATAACGACGTCGGCGCCTTCCTCGGCCTCCCGGCCAAGACCTATATGGGCATATGGCTCGCCCATACCGGTTTCGGCCTGCCGCTTGCGATCTATCTCCTGCGCAACTACATGGCCGGCCTCCCGCGAGAGATCATGGAATCGGCGCGGGTCGATGGCGCCAGCGACTTCGACATCTTCGTCAAAATCATCCTGCCACTGTCGTTCCCAGCGCTTGCCTCCTTTGCGATTTTCCAGTTCCTCTGGACCTGGAACGATCTTCTCGTCGCCATCGTCTTCCTGGGTGCCGGCAATGACCAGCTCGTTCTGACAGGACGTCTCGTCAACCTCCTCGGGTCGCGCGGCGGCAACTGGGAAATTCTCACCGCTTCCGCCTTCATCACCATCGTCGTTCCGCTGATCGTGTTTTTCGCGCTGCAACGCTACCTCGTTCGTGGGTTGCTGGCGGGCTCGGTCAAGGGCGGCTGACTTCAAGGACAAGGACCCATAGAACGCATGAACATCAATGCAACGGCGAACTCCACCTTGCAGCCCGACAAGGACTGGTGGCGCGGCGCAGTGATCTATCAGATCTATCCGCGCTCGTTCCAGGACACAAATGGTGACGGCATCGGCGATCTCAGGGGTATCACCGCCCGGCTCCCGCATGTGGCGGCGCTTGGCGCCGACGCCATATGGATATCGCCCTTCTTCACCTCGCCGATGCGGGACTTCGGTTACGACGTCTCCAACTACACGGATGTCGATCCGCTCTTCGGCACGCTCCAGGATTTCGACGAGGTGATCGCCGAGGCGCACCGACTCGGCATCCGGGTGATGATCGACCTCGTCCTGTCGCATACGTCGGACGTGCACCCGTGGTTTATGGAGAGCCGCTCGAGCCGCACCAATGCCAAGGCTGACTGGTATGTCTGGGCGGATTCCAAGCCGGACGGAACGCCGCCCAACAACTGGCTGTCGATCTTCGGCGGCTCCGCCTGGGCCTGGGATCCGACGAGACAGCAATATTACCTGCACAATTTCCTGACCGCACAGCCTGATCTGAACCTGCACAATCCGGAGGTGCAGGAGGCGCTGCTCGCCGTCGAACGCTTCTGGCTCGAGCGTGGCGTCGACGGCTTCCGTCTCGACACAATCAACTTCTACTTTCATGACAAGGAGTTGCGCGATAATCCGGCACTGGCGCCGGCGCGCCGCAATGCCTCCACAGCGCCGGCGGTCAATCCGTACAACTATCAGGAACATATCTACGACAAGAACCGGCCGGAGAACCTGGAGTTCTTGAAGCGCTTCCGCGCGGTGATGGACGAGTTCCCGGCGATTGCCGCCGTCGGCGAGGTGGGCGACAGCCAGCGCGGTCTTGAGATCGCCGGCGAATACACATCCGGAGGCGACAAGGTGCATATGTGCTATGCCTTCGAGTTTCTGTCGCCGGATCCGCTGACGCCCGCGCGGATCGCCGAGGTGCTCGAGCAGTTCCACGAAGTGGCGCCGGAAGGGTGGGCCTGCTGGGCCTTTTCCAACCACGATGTCGTGCGTCATGTCAGCCGCTGGGGTACCAGCGTCAGAGACCACGTTGCTCATGCCAAGCTGCTTTCGAGCGTGCTCATGTCGCTGCGCGGCTCCGTCTGCATCTATCAGGGCGAGGAACTGGCTCTCTTCGAAGCGGATCTTGCCTATGAGGATCTGCGAGATCCCTACGGCATCCAGTTCTGGCCGGACTTCAAGGGGCGCGACGGCTGCCGGACGCCGATGGTCTGGGAGAGCCGCCTGGACGGGGGCTTCAGCGAAGGGAGGCCCTGGCTGCCGATTCCGGCAAACCACCTGTCGCATGCCGTCGCCATGCAGGAGGGGGATCCGGATTCGGTGCTTGAGCATTACCGCCGTTTCCTGCAGTTCAGGAAAGCGCATCCGGCCTTCGCCAAGGGCGAGATCGAAATTGTAGAGACGCGCGGGCCGCTCCTCGGCATTGTGAGGACCCATGGCGACGAGCGGCTCTTCTGCCTGTTCAACATGAGCGGAGAGGCCGTGGCCGGCCACAAGCCGGGCGGCACGTTGGAACTGCTCGAAGGTCACGGCTTCGTTTCAGATATAAAGGACAACAAGATCAATCTTCCGGCCTGGAGCGCGTTTTTCGCGCGCCTGGCCTAGAAATCCGAGGGGAGGGTGCGATGACGGGCCTGTTGTTAAAAGATATCCGCAAATCCTATGGAGCGGTCGATGTCATTCACGGCATCAATCTCGACATCAAGGAGGGCGAGTTTGTTGTTTTCGTTGGCCCTTCCGGCTGCGGAAAGTCGACATTGCTCAGAATGATCGCCGGCCTCGAGGAGATCACCGGCGGCGACATGTACATCGAAAACGAGCGCGTCAACGACGTGCCGCCCTCGAAACGTGGCATCGCCATGGTGTTCCAGTCCTATGCGCTCTATCCGCATATGACCGTCTACGACAACATGGCATTCGGCATGCGGATCGCCAAGGAATCGAAGGAGGAGATCGATCGGCGCGTCCGCAATGCTGCGGAAATCCTCCAACTCACCAACTATCTCGACCGGCTGCCGAAGGCACTCTCCGGCGGTCAGCGGCAGCGCGTGGCGATCGGTCGGGCGATCTGCCGCAACCCCAAGGTCTTCCTCTTCGACGAACCGCTCTCCAACCTCGACGCGGCGCTCCGCGTCGCGACCCGCATCGAAATCGCCAAGCTCCACGAACGCATGGCGGACACGACGATGATCTACGTCACCCACGACCAGGTGGAGGCGATGACGCTCGCGGATCGCATCGTGGTTCTTTCTCTGGGGCATATCGAGCAGGTGGGCGCTCCGCTCGAGCTCTACGAGCGGCCGGCGAACCTCTTCGTTGCCCGCTTCATCGGCTCACCGGCCATGAACGTCTTCCCCTCGACAATCAAGGCGGCAGGCGCCCAGACGACGGTGACGCTCGTGGGCGGGAAGTCCGTGACGCTCGACATCGCGACCGATGCGTCGGAGAACGGAAAGACGGCGAGCTTCGGCGTGCGCCCGGAGGACCTGCAGGTCACCGAGGGCGAGGATTTCCTGTTCGAGGGAACGGTTTCGATCGTCGAGGCGCTCGGCGAAGTGACGCTGCTCTACATCGAAGGGCTGGTCGAGAGCGAACCGATCATCGCCAAATTGCCGGGCATCCTGAAGGTCGGCCGCGGCGACAGGGTGCGCTTCACCGCCGACAAAGCCAAGCTGCATCTCTTCGACGCGAACGGGCGCAGCTACCGGGTCTAGCGCATCGCCCCGAAATATCGTGACGTAATTTCGGAAGCTTCGATGCGCAGATCCAAAGAGTTGCGGCGCCGCGGCAGGGCGGAGGAAATTGCCCTTCAGGCGAATGAGGGGCAATTCCGGGGAAGTTTTTCGCTTTTCCAGCTCTTTCCACAGCCCCATTAATGCAAACGCTCTATTAAATTTCATGGGGTAGCCTGGCCGAAAATGAAACACGAAAGGTGATTTCGATGCGCAGCGAGGCCCCTGTGGTGCACCAGCACTTCCTCAACAAGGAAGAGTCCTTCATGTATGATCGGGAAACGAACTTCCCGATGGAAGACACGCGCAACGAGGCCCGGATCGAATACACAGAGAAGGGGATGCAGCACCTGTCTTCGCGCCGTTGCGAGATCATCAAGCTGTCGAAGAGCAGCGCGGTGATCGGCATCCTCACGCAGTTCCAATTGCCCCAGAACTTCTATCTGGACATCCCGAGTGCCCGCATCCCGCTGATCGGCTGTCTCCTGAAGCGCGTCCATGCCAACAACATCATCGAAGCGCGGTTCCTGCGGCTGTTGAGCGACCGCGACCTCAATCGGATCTTCGTCTACAGCACCCATCCGAACCACCGCAACCGCACGCTCGACATCTACGGCTGACGGCTGCGGCCGGAGCAACATGCTCACATGCCACACGACGAAGGATGAGACCGCGTCGCGCCACGGAGGTCATCCAAGCTTACAGCGCCGCGCGTCTTATCAGGGCGCTGCGGTCGCTGTGAACGCCGAGCTCGTAACCCTTGTCACTGGAACAGTACGCTGGCGCCGTGGTCGGCCGTTCCGGCAATCTGGCGGAACGGAGCGAAAAGCTCGCGGCCCATGCCGTATTCGTTCTCGGACAGATCGATATGCGCCGGCACGCGCGTTTTTAGCGCGATGTCTTCGATCAGCACTTCAATCGTTCCCTTGACGGCGTCGATGCGGATGATGTCGCCCTCCTGAACGCGGGCGATGGGTCCGCCATCCTTTGCTTCCGGGGTGACATGGATCGCCGCCGGCACCTTGCCCGAGGCGCCAGACATGCGGCCGTCGGTGACGATCGCCACCTTCTGGCCGCGGTCCTGCAGGATGCCGAGCACCGTCGTCAGCTTGTGCAGTTCCGGCATGCCGTTCGCCTTCGGTCCCTGGAAGCGCACGACGGCGACGAAATCGCCCTCCAGCTTGCCTGCCTTGAAGGCTGCGTTCAGTTCCGCCTGATCGTTGAAGATCCTGGCCGGGGCCTCGATGATATGGCGCTCCGGCTTAACGGCCGAGATCTTGATGACGGCCTTGCCGAGATTGCCGGTCAGCATCTTGAGTCCGCCGGTATGCTGAAACGGCTGGTCAATGCTCGCGAGCACCCTGGGGTCGGCGCTTTCCCGGGGCGCCGGCTCGCGCCTGACGCTGCCGTTCTCGCCGAGCTTCACGTCGATTGCATAGGCCTGAAGCCCTTGGCCGTGGACGGTCCTGACATCGTCATGCAGCAGACCGTGCTTCAGCAACTGGCTGATCAGGAAGCCCATGCCGCCAGCGGCGTGGAAGTGGTTTACGTCCGCAAGGCCGTTCGGATAGACGCGGGCTAGCAGCGGCACGATATCGGAGAGCTCGGAGATGTCCTGCCAGGTGAGCACGATGCCGGCGGCGCGCGCCATGGCGACGAGATGCAGGGTATGGTTGGTCGAGCCTCCGGTCGCGTGCAGGCCGACGACGCCGTTGACGATCGACCGTTCGTCGATCATCTCGCCGGCCGGCGTGAATTCGTTGCCGAGCGCGGTGATCGCCAATGCGCGCTTCGCCGCCTCCTTGGTCAGCGCATCGCGCAGGGGCGTGCCGGGATTGATGAAGGAAGCGCCCGGCAGATGGAAGCCCATAATTTCCATCAGCATCTGGTTGGAATTGGCGGTGCCGTAGAAGGTACAGGTGCCGGGGCCGTGATAGGACTTCGACTCGGCTTCGAGCAATTCGTCGCGGCCGACCTTGCCCTCGGCAAAGAGCTGTCGGATGCGAGCCTTCTCGTCGTTCGGCAGGCCCGAAGTCATCGGTCCGGCTGGAATGAAGACAGCCGGCAGGTGACCGAAAGTCAGTGCCGCGATTACCAGGCCCGGCACGATCTTGTCGCAGACGCCGAGATAGACGGCCGCGTCGAACATGTTGTGCGACAGGCCGACGCCCGCGGCCATGGCGATGACGTCACGGGAGAAAAGCGACAGCTCCATGCCGGGCTGGCCCTGCGTGACACCGTCGCACATGGCCGGCACGCCGCCGGCAACTTGCGCTACGCCGCCGGCCTCGCGCGCGGCTTCACGGACCAGGGCCGGGTAGGTCTCGAAGGGCTGATGCGCCGAGAGCATGTCGTTGTAGGAAGTGATGATGCCGAGGTTCGGAACGCGGTCGCCGGCGAGCGCCTCCTTCTCAGCGGGGGAACAGACGGCGAAGCCATGCGCGAGGTTGCCGCAGCCGAGCACGCTGCGGTGCGGTCCGTTCGCGGCGGCGCTGCGAACGCGATCGAGATAGGGTTCGCGAGTGGCTTTGGAGCGTTCGATGACGCGGGCGGTAATGGCGGCAATGCTGGAATGGGCGGACATATCACATCCTGTTCCGGAGTCTCGGGACTCCTCTTCATCCTGTCATCGACTTTACAGCGGCAGATGCTCCTGGGACGCGCAAATGTCGCCGTAAACCCTGAAATGCCGGCCCCCTGATTCAGCAGGAATCAGGAGCCTTGCAAACTGGACGTCGCGAATCGGGGCTGCGACGCCCGCACCGAGCGCGTCAGGGCGCCCAGTAAACCTGCAGCGGCGAGGCCGCACGCCGGAGCACGGCGCGGATCGGCATCTCCGCCTCCTCGCCCGGCATTTCGGCCCGGGCAAGAACCTCTTTCTTGGCGTCACCTTCGATATGCAGCACCAAATATCCGGCGTCCTGTAGGCTGGAGAACGTAAGGGTCAGGCGGGTCTCGCCGGCGCCGTCGGCCTCCATGGTAATCACGCCGCGCGGTGTCGCGGGATCGAGCGCCTCCTCAAGGCGCGTTCCTCCGGGAAAGAACGATGCGGTATGCCCGTCCGTTCCCATCCCGAGCACGACGACATCGAAGGGAGCATTGATATCCGCAGTGGCCGCGCTTGCCTTGGCGGCCGCCTCCTCGGCGCTTGACGAATTGTGGTAGAGCGGCACGAAGCGCGCTTCGACGGCCCAGTTCTTGAGCAGGTTGGCGGCGACCAGCCCATGATTGGAGCGGTCGCTTTCCGGCGGAACGAAGCGCTCGTCGACAAGGGTGACACTCACTTTTGCCCAATCGAGTTTACGTTTCGACAGAGCCTGGAAGAATGCCTTGGGCGTAGAGCCGCCCGATACGGCGATGCTGGCGCCGCCGCGGCTATTGACGGCCGCCCCAAGCCTGGCGCCGACGGCATCCGCCAGCGCCTCTGCCAGCATTTCACCGTTGTCGTATCTGTGCAGGATAGCGCTCATCGACCGGTCCTAGATCGTATCATTCCAGGTGCGGCCGTCGCGCTCGATCAGCGCAATCGACTGGCTCGGTCCCCAGGTGCCCGCCGTGTAGCCCTGCACCTGTTGCCCCGTCGTTTCCCAGGCCTTCAGGATCGGGTCGATCCATTGCCATGCCGCCTCCACCTCGTCGCGGCGCACGAAGAGCGTCTGGTTGTTGCGGATGACGTCGAGCAGCAGCCGCTCATAGGCATCGGCGTTACGCACATCGAAGGCTTCGGCAAAGCTCATGTCGAGCGGCACGTTCCTGAGCCGCATGCCGCCGGGACCGGGATCCTTGATCATCAGCGATTGCTTTACGCCCTCGTTCGGCTGCAGACGGATCATCAACTGGTTGGCGGAGATGCGGCCAGCGCTTTGGTCGAAGATCGAGTGCGGAATCTGCTTGAATGTAATGACGATCTCCGACATGCGGCCCGCCATGCGCTTGCCGGTGCGGATGTAGAAGGGTACGCCTGCCCAGCGCCAATTGCTGATCTCGGCCTTGATCGCGACGAATGTCTCTGTGTTGGAAATGCCGCCTTCCAACTCCTCGAGATAGCCCTTCACCGGGCCGCCGGCCGATGCGCCGGCACGATATTGGCCGCGTACGGTCACCTGCTCGACACTGGCGCCGGTGATCGGCTTCAGCGCGCGCAGCACCTTCAGTTTCTCGTCGCGCACCGCCTCAGCATCCATCGAAGTGGGGACTTCCATCGCCACGAAGCAGACGAGCTGGAGAATGTGATTCTGCACCATGTCGCGCAGCGCGCCGGCCTTGTCGTAATAGCCGGCGCGATTTTCGAGGCCGACCGATTCCGAGACGGTGATCTGCACATGATCGATATGGGCCGAGTTCCACAAGGGCTCGTAGAGCGCATTGGCGAAACGCAGCGCCATCAGATTCTGCACCGTCTCCTTGCCGAGATAGTGATCGATGCGGAAGATCTGTTCCTCGCGGAAAACCTTGCCGATCGTGTCGTTCAGTTCGTTCGCCGAGGCGAGGTCGCGTCCGATCGGCTTCTCGACGACGATGCGGGTGTTCTTGGTGATCAGCTTGTGATCGCGGATTCGCTCGGAAATATCGCCAAAGATTGCGGGGCCGACGGCGAGATAGAAGGCGCGGATGCGGTCCCGGCCCTCATCGAGAATCTTCTTGAGGTCGTCCCAGCCCTGCTCCGACTTGGCATCGACCGAAACGTAGAAGATGCGGCCCGTGAACTTGGCCACTTCCACTTCATCGAACTCGCCCGGCTTCAGATGTTCCTTCAGCGCGTCGGTTGCGAATCTGCGATACTCGTCATGGGAAAGGGCCGCGCGCGAGGCGCCGATGATGCGGGTAGGCTCCGTCAGTTGGCCCTCCATCTGACGGTGGTAAAGTGCCGGCAGCAGCTTGCGCTCGGCAAGATCGCCGGTTCCCCCGAAGACGACATAATCAAACGGTTCGACGGGAATGATCTGGCTGCTCATGGGATAACTCGATCTCGTTGAGGTCAGGACAGGTATAATCTAATCGATTTAAAAGCGCTAGGGTGCAACGCAATAAAACTTCGCACTGCATTTTCTGCCGCTCTTCTCCTGTGCCCGGATTACGGTCTACCGATCAATTCTTCAAAGCCGGTCACGCAGGGCGTACCAGCTGAGGGCCAGGAACAGGAGGGCTGACCGGAATCGGGTTCCGCCCGGAAAAGCCGGTATTTTCAAATCCTTGAGGAGATCGAGCGGGGTGTCTCTTCCGAGCGTCAGGTCCGCATAAAGCTTGCCGCAAAAGTTGGAGAGCATAACGCCGTGACCAGAATAGCCGCCGATCGTCACGACACCCGGCATGACCTCGCGGCAGAAGGGCTGTCGCGGCATGGTGATGCCGACAGTGCCGCCCCAGGCATGGGTGATCTCGATATCGGCGAGCGCCGGGTAGATCTCCCGAATCTGGCGTCGGATATGGCTCGAAATGTCGCGCGGATTGTCGGCCGTGTAGGCTTCCCGGCCGCCGAACAGCAGCCGTCCGTCCTTCGACTTGCGGAAATAACGCACGACGAAGCGCGAATCGTCGACGGATTCGCCGCCCGGAAGAATGCCGGGGCGCCCCGTAAGGACGGTCGTTGCGCCGATGAAGGAGCGGATCGGCATGATATGACTCGCCGTCACCGGCTCGAGATTGCCGATATGGGCGTTACAGGCGATCAGCGCCCGGTCCGCCGTGATGGTGCCCCGCTCCGTCTCGATCCGGACCGCGCCGCCTTTCCCATCGATCTTCAGAGCTTTCGTCTGCTCGAAGATATTGGCGCCGGCAAGGGCTGCCTGTTTCGCCAGTCCGACCAGGAGCTTCATCGGATGGATGTGGCCGGTACCGGCGTCGCGAATGCCGAAGCGGTAATGTGACGAGCCGAGGCGGCCCGCGGTTTCCTCGCGATCCATGAAAGAGAGATGCGGATAGCCGAAGCGTTCGGCCATTACCTCGACATGGCGGCGGTACTCCTTTTCGAGACTCTCCTTGTGGCTGACCGAGAGCTGGCCGGGTACGAACTCCATGTCGATCGCGTGTTCCCGTGCGAAATCCAGCAGGTATCGTTTGGCGTTTTCCGCCATGTCGAAGAGCAGCTGTGCCCGTTCGCGGCCGACGACCTCCTCGAGATCCTCCGCCCAGGCGCGCTGGCCAGTGCCGAACTGGCCGCCATTGCGACCCGAAGCGCCATCGCCGAAGCGACAGGCGTCGATCAAGGTGACGTCGACACCCTCTTTCGCAAGGTTGTAGGCCGCTTGCAGGCCGGTATAGCCGCCGCCGATGACCGCGACGTCGGCTTTGCGCGAGCCGGCCATCGGCGGATAGAAAGGCCGTTCGGGCACGCTTGCCTCATACCAGGAGATTCCGGGCGAGATCGGGCTTTGCCAACTCATGGGGAGGCCTTCCGGGTCAGACGTTCAGGAGCAGGAATTCACGTTCCCAAGGGCTGATGACCTGCATGAAGGTCTCGAATTCGCCGCGCTTCACGCCGGCATAGATGGCGATGAATTCGGCACTGAAGACGTCGGCGAGCGAGGGTGCGGATTCGAGCAGCGACACCGCCTCGAGCAGCCCGCGCGGCAGGTCGATCTCTCCCTCGTTGGCGGTGTCCTCCGTGGGTGGCGTCGGCTCAAGGTTCTCGACGATGCCGAGATAGCCGCAGCCGAGCGAGGCAGCGAGCGCCAGATAGGGATTGGCATCGGAACTCGGCAGGCGGTTCTCGATGCGACGGGCGGCCGGATCCGAAACCGGAATGCGGAAGGCCGTCGTCCGGTTGTCGTAGCCCCAGGCAGTGTTCACCGGCGCCGCCATGTCCGGGGTCAGACGCCTGTAGGAGTTCACATAGGGAGCCATCATCGACAATGTCCTCGGCACATAATGCTGCATGCCGCCGACAAAGGCGAAGAATTCCTTGGAGGGCGAGCCGTCCGGGTTGGAGAAGATGTTGCGCCCGGTGGCGATTTCGACCACCGACTGGTGGATGTGCATGGCCGAGCCCGGCTGACCCTGCATCGGCTTGGCCATGAAGGTGGCATAGATGCCGTGCTTCAGCGCCGCTTCGCGGATCGTGCGCTTGAACAGGAAGACCTGGTCGGCAAGTTCGATCGGGTCACCATGCCTGAGATTGATCTCGAGCTGAGCCGGTCCCTCTTCATGGATGAGCGTATCGATCTCGAGGCCTTGCTTTTCCGAAAAATGGTAGATGTCGTCGATCAGTTCGTCGAACTCGTTGATCCCGGCGATCGAATAGCCCTGGCCGCCGAGAATGGAACGGCCGGAGCGGCCCTTCGGAGGGCGCAGCGGATAGTCCGGATCGTCGTTCTGAGCGACGAGGTAGAATTCGATCTCGGGGGCGACGACCGCTCTCCAGCCCCTCTTGCGGTAAAGCTCGACGACGCGCTTCAGGACATTGCGCGGCGTATAGCTGATCTGTTCGCCCTGCGAGCCGACGATGTCGCAGATCACCTGCGCCGTCGGATCTGTTTCCCAGGGAACGATGGAAAGCGTCGAAAGATCCGGCACCAGCTTGATGTCGCTATCGCGCGAATCGTAGCGGAATTGGCCGGTCTCATCGGGATATTCGCCGGAAATCGTGTGGCGGTAGATCGCCGAAGGCAGTGCAAGCGAGGTATTGGAGGTAAACTTCGAGGTCGGCATCATCTTGCCGCGTGGCACGCCGGCAAGGTCGGGGGTGATGCATTCGATGTCTTCGATGCGACGGATCTTGAGCCACTCGACCGCGTCCCGCCAGGTCTTCACGCCGCGGGCTGAATTCAGGTCAAGAGGTATCTTCGAACTTTCGCTGACCTTTGCTGTCTGCTGGGCAACACTTCTCTTGGAAGACATAAATCACCGGATTTGGCTTCGGATAGCGCATCATAGCCGCAGTTTGCCGATTGGCTACTGCATGTTTTCTCAAATCGAAATTGAATGGCGGCAGAGCCTGCGGCACCCGAAATTGCGTCAGCGAATTTTGCCCGCCCCGAGCTCCCCGAAGGCGTTGGGAATTGACATTTGGCGGGCCGCCGGGAAGGAAGGCGGAAACGTGGAGAGCTATTGCGTGGCCGAGAAGCAGGACGTGGTGATCATTGGAGCCGGCGCCGCCGGCATGATGTGCGCGATCGAGGCGGCAAAGCGCGGACGGCGCGTTCTCGTGCTCGACCACGGGAAGGCTCCGGGCGAGAAGATACGGATCTCCGGCGGCGGCCGCTGCAACTTCACCAATATTCATGCAGGGCCGAAGAACTTCCTTTCCGACAATCCGCATTTTTGCAAGTCGGCGCTCGCGCGCTATCGCCCGCAGGATTTCGTGGCGCTCGTCGAACGGCACGGAATTGCCTGGCACGAGAAGACGCTGGGACAGCTCTTCTGCGATCATTCGGCCAGGAACATCGTCCGCATGCTGCTTGCCGAGATGAAGCAGGCAGGTGCGGCGTTGAGGCTCGAAACGGCGATCTCCGCCGTCGAGCGGATCGTCTCGGGCTTTCGGGTGACCACGAGCACCGGGACGGTCGAAACGGATTCGCTGGTTGTCGCGAGCGGCGGAAAGTCCATCCCGAAGATGGGCGCGACGGGTCTGGCCTATCGTATCGCCGAGCAGTTCGGGCTGCCTGTCGTCGAGACGCGGCCGGCGCTGGTGCCCCTGACGCTCGACCAAGCGCACCTCGAAAAGCTTGGGGTTCTCGCCGGCGTCGCAGCCGATGCCGAGGTGCGTTTCGGTCAGGCCGCCTTTCGCGAGGCGGTACTCGTCACGCACCGGGGTTTGAGCGGACCAGCCATCCTGCAGATTTCCTCCTATTGGCGGGAAGGCGCGGAAATCGTCCTCAAGCTGATGCCAGAGGTCAATATTGCCGGGATCCTCAAGGCAATGCGTCGCACGAACGGGCGGCAGGCGCCGCAAACGGCGCTCGCCGAGATCCTGCCGCGGCGCCTCGCGCACTTCTTTGCCGAGGAGGCAAGGCTCACCGGGCGGCTGCTTGCCGATCTCTCCGACCGGGCGATCGAGGCGCTGGCGACCTCCATCCAGGCATGGACGTTGAAGCCCGCCGGGTCCGAGGGTTACCGCACCGCCGAAGTGACGCTCGGTGGTATCGATACCCGTGCGCTCGATTCAAAGTCGATGCAGGCACGAGACGTGCCCGGGCTCTACTTCATCGGCGAATGCGTGGACGTGACCGGCTGGCTTGGCGGCTATAATTTTCAATGGGCCTGGGCATCCGGCTTTGCTGCTGGTCAAGCGGTGTAACGACCGCTACAAAAGGGTGATTTGCTTCTTCAGCCATTGTTAATGGAAATGGCCGAACCTCGTTTTCATGGTTGCAAAGACCGCACTGGCGGAATGGCTCGCAAACTGAACGTTCCTCAGCAGCAGGATGCTTGCACCATGCAGCGCATGGCAGGCCGGGGCCTGCCAGCCAAGTGTCGAGGACAGGATGCCATGGACAAGCAACGCCGCCGCTCCCGCGCCATCGCTATTGCCCGGACCGGGGAAAGCCGCTCCGAAGCGGAACTGATCGCCTTCGCTGCGTTTCTCACTCTCTTCGCGATCGCAGTCGTCGCCGGTTTTCTCTCGTTCTGACGCGCGCGTTCCTGCCGTGCAGGCGCACTGACGGCGCTCACGACCATCGGCCACCAATCTGGGGCTCGCTGCGCTTATAGGAATTTTAATGGTTGCGCCCGAATATGGGCGCAACGTGAGTCCGCAGGGTCCCTGCTGCCGACAGGCAGTGCGGCCCCGCAATGATTGCCGGCGGGCTGGCGGCGTGCGCCGCAATGACCTTCAAAATACATCAGCCTGTTTCCGCATCGGGTGACATCCAAGCTGCAGTCTCAACGGTGCTGGCGCGAGCCGGGTCGGGGGCTTTAGGTCGCTGGGGGAGGCGAAACGCAGGCAGGGAGCCGAGGTATTTCATGCTCATTGACAGGATTCTTGCCCGTTTCAAGATTCAGACGAAGGTTCTGTTCTTCATCCTGCCTTTCGTCGTCAGCATCTCCGCCGTCGGCCTCACCGGCCTCTATGCCTCGGGACTGCTGCAGGGACGCATGGAAATCTCGAACAGCGTCCTGCAGACCTTGAGCGGCTTCAAGGATGTCTACGCGGGAATGAACCAGTTCCTGCATGAGACAACCGAGGAGAGCCGCCAGGCGGTGAAGGAGACGATTGCCGCGCAGAAGAATGTGCTGGCTGCGACGGCCGCCCATGTGGCGGGGGCAAGCGGCGAACGGGAACTCGCTGATGCGACGGCCGCTACGAGCGAGATCGAGACCCGTATCGATGGCCTTTGGACCTTGCACGAGAGCGAGCAGCAGCTCCGCCTGGCGACGCGGACCAATCTGGAAAAGCTGGCCGCCGAGCAGATGAAGATCAGCGAACAGACCAATGAACTGCAATATGCGGTGCGCAAGGACGAGAATGCGGCGAAAACCATGCTGCGCAACGCCGAAAAGCTCCTGCGCGCGAGCCGCTTCTATAGCGAATTCGCCACCGAAGTCAGCGGCGCGATAACCGTCGAGGACAAGCTGAAGGTCGCCCAAGAACGCTTTCCGATGATCGGCCGTACGCAGCGCGACATCTTCGCGCTTCTGCCGAAGGAGGAGAAATCTCTCTCCGAGACGGTCAATTCGGCTTCAGGGGCGATCGGTGCTATCATCAGAGCGCCCGCCGGGCCCGAAACACTTGCTGGTCTCTCCAAATATATCGACCGCTTCCGCAACGCGAGCTTCCGGCTCGAAGCCGCTGCCGTCGGCAAGATGCGCGAGGCGACGCAGATATTCAGTCAGCTAGACGGCAAGATTGCCAGCACTGAATCGATCTTGACGGCGATGCGCCGGCTATCCACATCGCTTACGGACATTCAGATATCTGCGGCCGCATTCCTCGGCAAGACGAGCGAGGAGAACCGCAAGGCGCTCTTGGACAAGTTCCTGGCCGTGCAGACGAACTTGACGACTTTGCGCGGCATCTCAAAGGACGCGAGTTCGTTCGACGCCTTGGCAGATGCAATCGTTCCGCTCATCAATGCAATGAAGAGGGATGGTGTCGAACTGGTCGAGATAACCGGCAAGCGGAACACCGAGTTCAACGCGGCCGGCGCATCGATCGATGAGATCTGGAATGACCTGACCGGCTTTGCCGAGCAGCAAAAGGTTGCCGCCGGCACGGAACGCAAGGAAGCCAATCAGATTTCCGTTGGAGCCACCATTGCCGGCGTCGTGATAGCGCTGCTAGCTGGCGTTGCCCTGACGTTGACGCTGAAGCGGCCGATCGGCCAGATCACGGCGGCCATGCGACGCCTTGCCGACGGCCGGCTCGATACGGCGATCGACGGCGATGGTCGACGCGACGAGATCGGCGACATGGCGCGTGCCCTTGGGGTCTTCAAAGAGAATGCCCTGTCGAAGGTCCGCATCGAGGCCGAGAGCGTCGAACAGCGCGCCCGCGCCGAGGCCGAGCGCAGCCGCAACGACGCGGAGAAGCGGGAACTCGACCGCCAGATCGACCTGGCGGTCAATGAACTCGCGGCGGGCCTCGGGCGCCTGGCGCAAGGCGATCTCTCGCAGCAGATTGAGGTACCCTTCAACGGCCGGCTCGAGCAGTTGCGGATTGATTTCAACGGATCACTCATCCGGCTGCAGGACACGTTGGCGCAGATTCGCGCCAATGCCCAGGCAATCCAGCAGAGCGGAGCCGGCATGCACCATTCGGCCGATTCGCTCTCGAAACGCACGGAGGCGCAGGCGGCCTCTCTCGAGCAGACCGCCGCGGCCGTCGACCAGATCACCGTGACCGTGCGCTCTTCCGCCGAGCGTGCGCACGAGGCGAACCAGGCCGTGTCGCAGACCAAGAAAAGTGCCGACAGTTCGGCAACCGTCGTCACGAATGCGATCGCCGCCATGGGTCGCATCGAAGACGCCTCGCGCAAGATCGAGCAGATCATCGAAGTGATTGACGACATCGCCTTCCAGACCAATCTCCTGGCGCTCAATGCCGGCATCGAGGCGGCGCGTGCGGGCGAAGCGGGCAAGGGCTTTGCAGTCGTTGCGCAGGAGGTGCGCGAACTGGCGCAGCGCTCGGCTGAGGCGGCGCACGAGATCAAGGACCTCATCAACAAGTCGACCCAGGAGGTCAATTCCGGCTCGCTGCTCGTCAAGGAGACGGGAGCCGTGCTTGCTTCGATCAGCGCCGAGATCGTAACCGTCAGTCAGCACGTAGAGATGATCGCTACCGCCAGCCGCGACCAAGCGACGGCGCTGAACGAGGTCAACGACTCCGTCAACCAGATGGACCAGATGACCCAGCAGAATGCCCTGATGGTGGAGGAAGCGACCGCGACCAGCCGGGCCTTGGCCAGCCAAGCCGATACGCTGATGATGCTGGTCGAGCAGTTTCGGTTGGAGCGGGAGAGCGGAGCGGGCGAGGTTTATCGCGCCGCCTGATTTGAGCCGCCTTACCAAATAGCAGACTGGACGCCGCGCATTTGCAAATGCGCGGCGTCAACTATTTGGTTATGGATTGGAAGCAGAGTGGCAGTCCCTTCAGTCAAGGCACCTGCTGTATCGCTCCGCCGCGCAGGGTTTTCCCTCGATTTCTACAGCGCCGTGCGCGCCGCCGCTGTTCTTGCGGAATATCCTCCGGCGGCGTCTGCGGAACAGTGCCGAAAGCATGTTCTCCGCGAAAGTCTCCTTGCACGCGGGCGACTGGATATCAAAGCGTTGATCGAGGCGGCGCCGGTTTCTCGACGCCATGTCGAATAGAAAAGCCATTGCCATCATGTCCATGGTGATGCTCCTTGTCTGCAAGCATCCCTTCTTTTATGCATCTCGGACTGTTTTACATACAGTCGAATTCCGCTTATGTTTTTCACTGATGAAAAACATGGATTGGGACATCTACCGCTGTTTCATGACCGTGGTGCGCGGCGGCGGTTTGACGGGAGCGGCGCAGGCGATGGGCCTGAGCGCCGCAACCATCGGCCGCCGCATGCTGGAACTGGAGGAGCGCACCGGCCGGGCGCTCTTCGTCCGCAGCCAGACGGGTTACACACTGACTTCCGACGGCCGCGTTCTGTTCGAGCAACTGCGCGAGATGGAAGCGGCGGCCCGCAAGGTGGAGAATTGGCAGGAGCAGGGCGACGGGGCCGTAACCATCCGCGTCGCGGCGGGGACATGGGTCTCGTGGCTGGTCGCGGAGAATTTTCCGGCGATCTGTACCGAGCGCGATTCCTTCAATATTGCGCTTTCGACAGGCGAAGCGCGGGTGAGCCTCGCCTATCGCGAGAGCGACATCGGCATTCGCGCCTTCGAGCCGGAGGAAGCCTATCTCGCGTCACGGCTAATCGGCGAAGTCGCCTATGCCGCCTATCGGCAGAGAAACGCGCCGGGCACCGTGGAACGCTGGCTGGCCGTCGGCGAAGAGGAAGCGCGTTCGGCCTATTTGCGTTGGCCGCACGAACAGGCGACAGGCCGGATCGTCGCGACGGTAACGCGCCCGCGTTCCCTGCTCGACCTTGCCCGCGCCGGGGCGGGGACGGCGGTGCTGCCCTGTTTCGTCGGCGATCTCGATCCGCTGCTGCAGCGGGCGGGCGAGGAGATCGCGTTGCTCCGACACCGGCAGTGGATCGTAATGAACAACGAGGATCGCCACAGGCGGGACATTCGAGCTGTCGTGGACCGAATGACGCGGCTCTTGCGCAGCCACGCTGATCTTTTTGCCGGAAAACGGCCGCGGCGGAACGCCGCCTGAGCCGCAGCATCGCTTGGATGTTGATGGGGATCGGCCGGCCTGGCGCCGGCCGATCCCCGGGGATTGCATCAGCGCCGCGCGCCGGTCCGGGAGGGTTCCACCACGGATACTGGAACCAGCATCGGCCGGAAGTGCGTCCACAGCCCGGCGCCGAGCAGGATGGCGGTCGCCGCGGAAACCGCGATCATCACGCCCGCCCTTGGGTGACGATGACGGGGATCAGCAGATCGCCCCAGTTGCCGTCGCCGCCGTGATGGCGTGCCGAGCGTACGAGTTCGACCGAGACGCCTGCGTCGACCGCCTTCATGACGGCTTGGTTAAGCCGATGCAGATCATTGGCGACCATGCGGATTGCGGCCTGCTGTTCTGTTGTCATGGCCGATGATTGTTCCTCGGCCCGTTCCTTGACGCGTGTCTGGACTGTCATTGGAGTTCTCCTCTTAGGGGTTGGAACCGGATGCGGGGGGCATTTCGGTGCCGTCCCGCTTCGGTTCGATGCATCCTGCGAGGCGCGCGAGGGGCAGGGAATGCGCGCGCCTCGCCTCCGTCATTCTGCCGCCGGGCGGAACTGGTCGTGCTCGGTCGATTCCTTCATGGCGGTTGTCGACGATTGGCCGCCGGTGATCGCCAGCGACACCGCGTCGAAATAGCCGGTGCCGACTTCGCGCTGATGCTTGGTCGCGGTGTAGCCGTTGACCTCGGCCGCGAATTCCGCCTCCTGCAATTCCGAATAGGCGGCCATCTGCCGTTCCTTGTAGCCGCGGGCGAGTTCGAACATGCCGTAGTTCAGCTGATGGAAGCCGGCGAGCGTGATGAACTGGAACTTGTAGCCCATTGCGCCGAGCTCCCGCTGGAACTTGGCGATCGTCGCATCGTCCAGGTTCTTCTTCCAATTGAACGACGGCGAGCAATTATAGGCAAGCAGCTTACCCGGATGCGCCTTGTGCACGCCCTCGGCGAATTTGCGCGCCTGCTCGAGATCCGGCTTCGAGGTCTCGCACCAGATGAGGTCGCAATGCGGCGCATAGGCGATCGCCCGCGCGATGCAGGACTCAAGTCCGTTCTTCACCTGATAGAAGCCCTCGACCGTGCGGCCGGCGTCGTAATCGACGAAGGGCCGGTCACGCTCGTCGATATCCGAAGTGAGCAGCTTTGCCGCTTCCGCGTCCGTGCGGGCGATGACCAGCGTCGGCACGCCCATGACATCGGCAGCAAGCCGGGCGGCATTCAGATTGCGGATATGCGCCGCGGTCGGGATCAGCACTTTGCCGCCGAGATGGCCGCATTTCTTCTCGGACGCGAGCTGGTCCTCATAGTGGACGCCTGCCGCACCCGCTTCGATGAATGCCTTCATGATCTCGAAGGCATTGAGCGGCCCGCCGAAGCCTGCCTCCGCATCGGCGACGATCGGGGCGAACCAGGTGTCGACCGAAAGTCCCTTGCCTTCGGCGGTCTCGATCTGGTCGGCGCGCTGCAGCGTCCGGTTGATGCGTTTTGCGAGTTCCGGCGCAGCATTGGCCGGATAGAGCGACTGGTCCGGATACATGGCAGAGGCGGTGTTGGAATCGGCAGCGACTTGCCAGCCGGAGAGGTAGATCGCCTTCAGTCCGGCGCGGACCATCTGCATGGCCTGGTTGCCCGAAAGCGCGCCGAGAGCATTGACGAAATCTTCCTCGTGGATGAGCTTCCAAAGGCGGTTCGCGCCCATTTCGGCAAGCGAATACCGAAGCTCGACCGAGCCGCGGAGCCGCTGCACGTCTTGCGCCGAATAGGGGCGTTCAACACCGTCGAAACGTCCTTGCGGTGCACTCGGAACGAGTTTGTAAAAATCAGTCATTCTTGCCTCCTGATGAAATCGATAGCTCTTCGACTTTAGTCTCACGGCGCTTCCACTCCGTAAGTTCATATGACAGTTTTTACATTGCGCTGCGGAATGACGCCACGAAAATCGAGAGACTTGCGGATTCAAAAGGGTTACTTTGTCTTGAGTTTGACAGTGAGCTGAAGTAAAAATGTAAAAAATGTAAAAGAGCGTCTGCCTGCCGACTTGTCAATGGAGTTACAAATGGCCGAGAACAAGATCTTTGCGGGGCCACGCGTCAGGCGAATTCGCAACGGCATGCAGTTGACGCAAACGGCGATGGCGGAAGCGCTCGGCATCTCCCCCTCCTATCTGAACCTGATCGAGCGCAATCAGCGGCCGCTGACGGTGCAGCTTCTGTTGAGGCTGGCTTCGGTTTACAAGGTCGATCTCGACGAGTTGCAGGGCGAGGCCGGCGGGAGCCTGCAGCAATTGCGCGAGGTTTTCGCCGATCCGTTGCTGACCGGCGAACTCCCCGGAGACCAGGAACTGATCGAGGTCACCGAGGCGGCTCCGAATGTCGCGGGCGGCGTCGTCAAGCTCTATCGCGCCTATCGCGAACAGGCCTCGCGGCTCAAGGACCTGGCGGCAGTGCTGGCCGGGCAGGGCCACATGGCGGCAGTCTCGGACACGCGGCTGCCGATCGACGAGGTCAGAGAGGCGTTCGAGGCACGGCCCAATCATTTCGCGCGGATCGAGGAGGCGGTAGAAGCATTCCATGCGACCCTCTCGGCGGGCGACGATCTGGCCGGGGCGCTGAAGGCCTGGTTGAAGAAGGAGCACGGCCTGGCCGTGCGCACGCTGCCGCTGCATGTCATGCCGAACCTGCGCCGCCGCTTCGACCGCCACTCGATGCGGCTCTTTATCTCCGAACGCCTGTCACCTTTCGACCAGGCGCGTGAGGTCGCCATGGAGGTGGCATCGATCGCCTGCCATGAGGCGATCGTGGCGGAGCTTGAACAGTTCCGCCTGGCGACCGCCGAGGCCCGGCGCATCGGTCGCTTCGAACTCGCGCGCTATGCCGCCCACGCGTTGATGATGCCTTACGCCGCCTTTCACGCTGCGGCGCTTCGCGCGAAATATGACATCGACATCCTGAGAGCCCGCTTCCAGGTCTCCTTCGAGCAGGCCGCCAACCGCCTGACCATGCTGCAGCGGCCCGGTGCGGCCGGTGTGCCTTTCTTCCTGATGGAGATGGACAATGCCGGCCACCGTTTGCGCCGGGCGGGAGCGCAGGGTTTCCCCCATGCCCGCTTCGGCGGCGCCTGTCCCAAGCTAAATGTCCATGCCGCCTTCGCCGTCCCCGGCCAGATTCTCGTCGACCGCGTTGAAATGCCCGACGGCGGTGCCTTCCTGGTGATTGCCCGCACGGTAGACGGTCCGCAGGCGAGCTATGAGGAGCGGGTCAGGCGCACCGCTCTACTGATCGGCTGCGAGGCCGGGTTTGCCGATGACACCGTCTATGGTGCTGCGCGCATGCCCGCAATCGCCGTGGGGCCGGCCTGTCGCCTTTGTGAGCGGCAGGGATGTCTCGCCCGAGCCGAGCCGCCCGTGACGCGACCGCTTGGCCTTGACGAAATGACGGCGGGTTTGAGTGTCTTCGATTTTCAGTAGGCGCTGGGCCGTTTCGGCGGCAGCAGGGCTTTGCCGCGCCGACGAAACCGCGCCCCGTCCCGGCGGCAGCGGCGTGGGCGGCATCGTCTGTTAAGTGCTCGATTTTGCTCATGCTTGGCGAAACGCGAGCGCGCCGCAATACTCGCCTTTTCCGGCGCGAAAGCGCTTGAGGTTATTGCGAAACATGCCTAACCTCGGCACCGCAACGAACAACGGACGGGGCATGACCGCACGGGTAAAGATTTGCCCCGACCTGACAACAAGAGGGGAGTTTCATGTCCAAACTCATCGTCGCAACTTTGGCAGCCGCTTTGTTGGCGGGCTCGGCGACGCTTGCATCGGCACAGGAGCGGGTCGTCAACGTCTATAACTGGTCGGACTATATCGACGACAGCATCCTCGAGGACTTCACGAAGGAGACCGGGATCAAGGTCGTCTATGACGTCTTCGACTCCAACGAAATCCTCGAAACGAAGCTGCTTGCCGGCGGCTCCGGCTACGACGTCGTGGTGCCGTCCGCATACTTCCTGCAGCGCCAGATCGCTGCGGGCGTGTTCCAAAAGCTCGACAAGTCGAAGCTGCCGAACCTGTCGAACATGTGGGACATGATCATGGAGCGTACAGCCAAGTACGATCCAGGCAACGAATATGCCGTCGACTACATGTGGGGCACCACCGGAATCGGCTACAATGTCGACAAGATGAAGGAAATCCTTGGTGCTGACGAGAAGCCGAACTGGGACGTCATCTTCGACCCGGAGGTCGCCGCCAAGTTCAAGGACTGCGGTATCCACCTGCTCGATTCGCCGACCGACATCATACCTTCGGCACTCGCCTATCTTGGCCTTGATCCGGACAGCCATGAACAGGCCGATCTCGAAAAGGCGGCCGAGGTACTGATGAAGGTCCGCCCCTATATCCGCAAGTTCCATTCGGCGGAATATATCAATGCGCTGGCCAATGGCGACATTTGCCTGGCAGTCGGCTTCTCCGGTGACATCTTCCAGGCGCGCGATCGCGCGGCCGAGGCGAATGCCGGCGTGAGCGTCGACTATTCGATCCCCGAGCAGGGAGCGCAGATGTGGTTCGACATGCTGGCGATCCCCGCCGATGCGCCGCATGTCGACGAGGCCCACGAGTTCATTAACTATCTGATGAAGCCCGAGGTCATCGCCAAGGCCTCGAACTACGTCTTCTATGCCAATGGCAACAAGGCGTCGCAGCAGTTCCTCGACAAGGACGTGCTCGAGGACACCGCCATCTACCCGTCGGACGCGGTCATGCAGAAGCTTTTCACGGTGACGCCGTTCGAGCCACGGGAGCAGAGAGTGCTCACGCGACTCTGGACGAAGATCGTGACCGGCCAATAGGCGTGGAAGGAATTGCCCGGACCTCGATCCGGGCGATTTTTTGTGGGCCGATCAAACATGTATGGTGTTTCGGCCCACCAGAGAAATGGGCGTCGGTTGCCGTGCCGGGTCCATCGGCTGTGGCATCGGGGATAGATGATGAAGTCTCTCGGCAGTATACGGCGGGCCTTCGCCCCCTGGACGGATCCGGCGTCCAAACCATTCATTTCGTTCAGGAACGTAACCAAGAGATTCGGCGATTTCACCGCCGTCGACGATCTTTCGCTGAACATCTACACGCGCGAGTTCTTCGCGTTGCTTGGCGCCTCGGGTTGCGGAAAGTCGACACTCTTGCGCATGCTTGCCGGGTTCGAGCAGCCAACTTCGGGCGAGATCATCCTCGATGGCCAGAACCTCGCGGGCATCCCGCCCTACCGGCGGCCCGTCAACATGATGTTTCAGTCCTATGCGCTGTTTCCGCACATGACGGTGGAGAACAACATCGCTTTCGGCCTGAAGCAGGACGGCATGCCGAAGGCGGACATGGCCGAGCGCGTCCAGCAGATGCTGAAGCTCGTGAAGCTTGAGAAATTTGCCAAACGCAAGCCGCACCAGCTTTCCGGCGGGCAGCGCCAGCGGGTGGCGCTCGCCCGCTCGCTTGCCAAGCGGCCGAAGGTGCTGCTGCTCGACGAGCCGCTCGGTGCCCTCGATAAGAAGCTGCGCGAGGAGACCCAGTTCGAGCTGATGGATTTGCAGCAGGAACTCGGCCTCACCTTCGTAGTCGTCACCCATGACCAGGAGGAGGCCATGACCATGGCCGATCGTATCGCCGTCATGAGCCATGGCACGGTCGTCCAGGTGGCGACGCCTGCGGAGATTTATGAGGCGCCGAACTCGCGGTTCGTCGCCGACTTCATCGGCGATGTGAACATTTTCGACGGCGCCCTCACGGGAGCCGAGGCGGGCTTTGTCCAGCTCGAAACGACCGGCGGCATTCCGATCCGGATGATGTCACCGGACGGGTTCGCGAAGGGCACGCGGGTGGCCGTCGCCATTCGTCCGGAGAAGATCAGAATCGGCCGCCAGACGCCCGCCCATGCACCCATGAATACGGCCGCGGGTGAAATCTGGGATATCGGCTATCTCGGCGACATGACCGTCTTTCACATCCGGCTGAAGAACGGACAGGTCATCAAGGCTTCGACGCTCAACGCCGTGCGCGCAGTCGAGGATCCGCTCGGCTACGACCAGGAGGTCTGGATCTCGTTCGGTGACGACGCCGGCGTCGTGCTGAAGGATTGAAGCCATGGCGAAAATTGCCTCGAGCCTGGTCAGCCGCCTGGTAATCATCATTCCCTATGCCTGGTTGTTGTTCTTCTTTCTCATCCCTTTCTTCATCGTCTTTCGCATCTCGCTGTCGCAGACCGCGATCGCCATGCCTCCCTACACGCCAGTCTTCAATCTTGCCGAAGGGCTGTCGGGCATTCTCGAAAGCATGCGCGAGTTCTCGGCGGATAATTATGTCTGGCTGACGGAGGACGCTCTCTACTTCAATGCCTATGTATCGAGCATCGTCATTGCCACCGTCTCCACTGTGCTCACGTTGCTGATCGGCTATCCGATCGCTTACGGCATGGCGAAGGCGCCGCGATCGATGCGACCGATGCTCTTGATGATGGTGATCCTGCCGTTCTGGACGAGCTTTCTTATCCGCGTCTATGCCTGGATCGCGATATTGAAGCCCGAGGGACTGCTGAACCAGTTCCTGATCGCAACCGGCCTCATCGACCAGCCGCTGATCATCCTCAACACCAACGCCGCAGTCTATATCGGCATTGTCTATTCCTATCTGCCCTTCATGGTTCTGCCGATCTACTCGGCGCTCGAGAAGATGGATCACGCGTTGATCGAAGCGGCCCAGGATCTCGGCTGCACGCCGACCGCCGCATTCTGGCGTGTGACCTTTCCGCTATCCCTGCCAGGGGTCATCGCGGGCTGCCTGCTGGTCTTCATCCCGGCCGTCGGCGAGTTTGTCATTCCGGACCTGCTCGGCGGATCGGAAACGCTGATGATCGGCAAGACGCTCTGGAACGAATTCAATGCCAACCGCGATTGGCCGGTATCGTCCGCCGTGGCGACGATCCTGCTCCTGATCCTGGTCATTCCGATTGTCTATTTCCAGAATGTCCAGTCCCGGGCCGACGGCGAGGAGAGGTGAACGATGGTCAGGTGGTCCCGCTTCAACATCGCCTCAGTCGTTCTCGGCTTCGGTTTCCTCTACTTGCCGATCGTCCTCCTGGTAATTTTCTCTTTCAACGAGTCGAGGCTCGTCACGGTATGGGCCGGCTTTTCCACCAAGTGGTACACGCAGCTCTGGTACAACAGGGGACTTCTGGATGCCGCCTGGGTCACCATCCGGGTGGCGCTGCTATCGGCGACCGTCGCAACGGTTCTCGGCACGATGGCGGCTCTGACGCTGGTGCGCTATTTGCGCTTCCGTGGGCGCGTGCTCTTTTCCGGCATGGTCTATGCGCCGCTGGTGATGCCGGAGGTGATCACCGGCCTGTCGCTGCTCTTGCTTTTCGTGGCGATCGGGCTAGACCGGGGTTTCTGGACGATCACGCTTGCGCACATCACTTTTACAATGTGCTTCGTTGCCGTTGTCGTTCAGTCGCGGCTGTTGAGCTTCGACCGGTCGATCGAGGAGGCGGCGCTGGATCTCGGGGCCACCCCGATCAGGGCATTTTTTGCCATCACCCTGCCGGTCATTGCGCCGGCGGTCTTTTCCGGTTGGGTGCTGGCCTTCACCCTTTCGCTCGACGACCTCGTTATTGCGAGCTTCACGACGGGACCGGGCGCCACGACCCTGCCGATGAAGATCTACAGCCAGGTGCGCCTCGGCGTGACGCCGGAGATAAACGCCATCTGCACGATCCTCATTGGCATCGTCGCCCTCGGTGTGGTCATTGCCTCGGCTGTCACGAGGCGCCGGGAAATTCAGCGGGAGAGGGATGAGCGCGCAGCCTTCGCGGTGAGCGGCTGATTGAGGGCGTTCAATTCGGCCCGACGAGGACCGAGAGGGGCGTGACCACGGCGTTCGGCCATGACCCGCCGACGAAGAAGCGCAGAGGCTGATCGTCGGCGGCGCTGGCGTCTTCGAGTGCTCCGGCAAAAGCCAGGCTGCCGTTGCGATAGGGTATCATGCCGGTCACGGACATTGTGCCGGATGGGCTGACGAAGCGCGCCCGATCGAGACGTGCCGTGCCGTCGGCGAAAGTCGCTTCGAAATCGGCGGTCTGGAAGTCGAACGTGGCGTCGCTTGCCTGTGACAGCGAGAAAAATTCGCCCTTGCGGACGAGGTCGGTAAAGGCATGCACGTCGAAGCCGACCAGACTGCCGTTCCTGAGCCTGTAGGTGAGGCGACCCGAGAGGTCTCCGGTCGCGGTTTCCCAGAAGGCTCGCTCGGAAGCGACATCCAGGTTCAGGATCCCATTGCCCACGGGTATTGGACCTTTCAGGCCGAAGTCGGCGAACACGGCGGCGAAGTCGGCATTCTTGAGCGTGACCTGCAGCCGACCGCCATGTTCCAAGCCCTTCGTGGAGAGCTGCACGCGGCCCGACAGACGGCCGCCAGCATAGGTGCTGTCGCCTATGTCGAGCGAAGCCCGGCCGCCGTCGACCATCACACCGGTGGCGACATCTTCCAAATGCAGCGGTCCGAGGAGCACGTCCTGGGCTGAAATGCGAAGGTCCGTGCGCCAGCCATTGATATAGATTTCCGCCATCTGCCACAGCCGGTCGCTTCGCTCGGGCCGAGCGGGCATGGAGGCCGGCAGACCGTTGAAGTCGATGCGATCGAAGGCGAGGGTTCCTGCGATGTGCGGCGACCCGCCGCCCGGAAGTGCGACGTCGAGGACGCCTGTGGCGGCCGCGTCACCCATCGTCAGTTGCAGTTCGTCCAGCTTGATCGATTTTCCGCCCGTCGTCACCTTGGCATCGATGCTGAAACCGGCCGGCGGCAGCACCATGTCCGCCGATCCGCGATACCAGGCCACGAGTGTCCCAAGCGAGGGCGCGGAAAGTTGCAGGTGGCCGGAGGCAAACGGCGTGAGGGAAAGATGACCGATGCCTTCGAATGACAGGGTGAGTTGTGCCGACGTGATCGACGTTTTGACGGGCGTATTTCGCCTGGCAAAAAGGTCGAGCGGACGGTCGCAGACGAATGCCCAGGCGACCTGCTGTCCGCCAAGCATCGTCGAGAATTGTGCGCTTAGCCGATCGCCATAGGAAGGCCACTTGACCGTGCCGGCGATGCCGGAAAGATCGATGCCGTCGCCGTTGCCGGAAAACGCGTCCGATATGCGCAGCCGCCCGTTTTCGACGGCGATGTCGCCGAAAGGGCTGTCATCCTCCTGCGTTGCGGCCTCTGGGGCGATCAGCCAATGCGGCCGTTGCCAATTGAGCGTGCCGTCTGCGCGGCGCTCGATCGTGATGAGCGGCGCGACAAGCGTGATGTCGTCGAGCGCAGACTCGCCGCGAAGCGCCGAGATCAGGCTGAATGAGGCTGTGATGCGGTCGATTTGCGCAAGCAGGTGCGGCTCCGGCCCGCGCGACACGATCTTCACGGAAGGCAGCGTCACCAAGGGCTCCGGCCAGAACCGGATTTCCGGCTCGCCGCCGATCGTGGTCTTGCCGCCCGACCAGCCGTCGAGCATCCGCTCCATCGTCGCGCGCGCGTCCGTGTTCGACACGAGCAGGGGGACCGCCGCGTTATAGCCTATGGCGAGAGCAACTCCGGCCGCGGCCGACCAGGCGATATGACGGCCGCGCAGCCGATGCCTCAAGGCGCCCGATGCCCTCAGGATATGTCTTTTCATGTTGCTCCGTTTGCCGTCGCCCCGCATGACACCGTCTGGATAGGCCGATGATTTGCATAAAGCAAATGCGCCCGGCCGAAAAATGTCGTCGTCGTCGCCTCGGGGACCGGGGCATGCTGTTTATCTTGCATTGCAGCATGATATAGAAGCAGAAACAGGGAGAGGAGGAATACATGAACACAGATCGTCCTTTGTGGGTCCCGGATGCCGAGACGCTCGAGCGAAGCCCGATGGCTGAGTTCATCGCCTGGTGCGGCCGGCGCTTCGGCCGGACGTTCTCCGATTACGACGCCTTTCACGACTGGTCCGTAGCTGAGCGCGGCTATTTCTGGAGCGGCCTATGGGAGCACTGCGGCGTCCTCGGCGAGCGCGGCGAGACGGCGCTCGCCAATGGCGATCAGATGCTGGAGGCGCGCTTTTTTCCCGATGCAGAACTCAATTTCGCCGAAAACCTGCTGCGCGGCAGCGGCAACGATGATGCCCTGATTTTCCGCGGCGAGGATAAGGTCCGCTACCGGCTCTCCTGGGACGAACTGCTGCGTCTGGTATCGCGGCTGCAGCAGGCGTTCAAGGCGCAAGGCATCGGGGTCGGCGACCGCGTCGCCGCGATGATGCCGAACCTGCCGGAGACGATCGCGCTGATGCTGGCCACGGCCTCCGTCGGCGCCATCTGGTCGTCCTGTTCGCCCGATTTCGGCGAGCAGGGCGTGCTCGACCGCTTCGGCCAGATCGGTCCGAAGCTGTTCATCGCCTGCGACGGCTACTGGTACAACGGCAAACGCCAGGACGTCGACGCCAAGGTGCGCGCCATTGCAAAGAGCCTCGGCGTGCCGACGCTGATCGTTCCCTATGCGGGCGACAGCGCCGCGCTGGCCTCATCAATCACGGGCGGCATCGCCCTTGCGGATTTCATTGCCGGCCTCGAGGCAAAACCGCTCGCCTTCGAGCGATTGCCCTTTGCCCATCCGCTCTACATCCTTTTCTCCTCCGGCACCACCGGCGTGCCGAAATGCATCGTGCATTCCGCCGGCGGAACGCTGCTCCAACACCTCAAGGAACATCGCTTCCATTGCGGACTTGTGCCCGGCGAGAGACTCTTCTACTTCACCACCTGCGGATGGATGATGTGGAACTGGCTGGCGTCCGGTCTGGCAGTCGGCGCGACCCTCTGCCTTTATGATGGTTCGCCCTTCTATCCGGACGGCAACGTGCTCTTCGACTATGCGGCCGAGGAGCGCTTTGCCGTCTTCGGCACGTCGGCGAAGTACATCGACGCGGTTCGTAAAGGCGGCTTCAAGCCGGTGGAAACCCACGATCTGTCCACCCTGCGCCTCATCACCTCGACCGGCTCGCCGCTGTCACCCGAGGGGTTCTCCTTCGTCTATGAAGGCGTCAAGTCCGATGTCCAGCTCGCCTCCATTTCCGGCGGCACCGATATCGTTTCCTGCTTCGTCCTTGGTAACCCGTTGAAGCCCGTCTGGCGCGGCGAAATCCAGGGCCCCGGCCTCGGCCTCGCGGTCGACGTCTGGAACGATGAGGGCAAGCCGGTCCGCGGAGAGAAGGGCGAACTCGTCTGCGCCAAGGCATTCCCGTCGATGCCCGTGAAGTTCTGGAACGACCCAGACGGCGCCAAGTACCGGGCGGCCTATTTCGAGCGGTTCGAAAATGTCTGGTGCCATGGCGACTTTGCAGAATGGACCCCACATGGCGGCATCATCATTCACGGTCGATCGGACGCGACGCTCAACCCGGGCGGCGTGCGCATCGGTACGGCGGAGATCTATAACCAGGTCGAACTGATGCCGGAAGTCGCCGAGGCGCTCTGCATTGGCCAGGATTGGCAGGACGACGTACGCGTCATCCTTTTCGTTCGCTTGGCGCCGGGTGTCGAACTGACCGATGAACTGACGCAGGCGATCAAGAACCGCATCCGCAGGGGCGCTTCGCCGCGGCACGTGCCGGCGAAGGTCATTGCCGTCGCCGATATTCCGCGCACCAAATCCGGCAAAATCGTCGAACTGGCCGTCCGCGACGTTGTGCATGGCCGTCCCGTCAAGAACAAGGAGGCGCTGGCGAATCCCGAGGCCCTCGATCTCTTCGCGGGACTGGATGCTTTGAGGAGCTAAGCCGGTGACCGTGATTTTTCTATCGGCAGTTGATTATGGCTTGACGATGATTTTTTGGTTGCGCCGAGCCGGCACAATGGTGGTCTATTCCGATACGGCATGCGCGCCGAAACGTGACGGACGACCGTTAACTTTCTTGCGCCTGCGAAATTAACCAACAGCGTTGAGTTGCATATCATTCCCTAAAATTTTCGGATCGGGAAGTAAGGTTCTGTTAGGATTTGGCAGCGCAAGGTCTCGTTAACTTGAGGCCGACCGACCCCGGGCACGGTACCGCAGCAGAGATGCTGCCGCCGACATGACGTCGCGAGTTCTCGAGCATTTGTTGGTTAGCATCGACTTGAGGGGCGGCTCGGAGCTGCCTCTTTTTTTGTCTGCGGCAGGCTGCCGCCTTCCTGCTCAGTCGCGCGTCTTTTCTGACAGGCAAGGAGCCACTGTAACTCTTTGAATCTGCGCTTCACGCTTTCCGAAGATCGGGTACGATTTTCGAACCGATGCGCTACGACCGATTTTCCAGAGAACGCGAAACGAGAATGACCGGGATCATGCCGGCAATGACGATGATGATCGCCGCGACGGAGGCGTCTTCCACCCTTGCACGCGAAGCGTCCTCGTAAACGAGTGTGGCGAGCGTGTTGAAGTTGAAGGGGCGCAGCATGATGGTGGCCGAGAGCTCCTTCATCGTCTCGATGAAGACGAGAAGGGCGGCGGTTAGAACCGCCGGCCGCATCATGGGCAATAGCACGGTGCGGAGCGTCTGGGCGCTGGTCCGGCCGAGCGCGCGTGCGGCCATGTCGAGATGTGGCGAGAGCTTGTGAAAACCGGCCTCGAGCGTGCCCTCGGCCATGGTGAGGAAGCGCACCGTGCAGGCGTAGATGATCGCAAAGCCGGTCCCGCTCATGATCAGGCCGGTGGAAACGTCGAAATACGTGCGCATCCGGGCATCCAAGGCGTTATCGATTGCGGCGAGCGGGAAGAGGACACCGATCGCAAGCACCGTTCCCGGTACTCCATAGCCAAAGGAGGCAAGCCGCCCCGCGACGTCCGTGATCGGCGAGCGTCCCGTGCGGGCGGCGTAGGCGAGTACGAAGCCGAGGAACACCGACGCGAGCGCCGTCAGGCCGGAAACCAGGACACTGTGCAGGAAGGCGTCCAGGAGCCGTGGCGCGAGGAACTGGTCGAGACGCCTCAAAGCAAAGTTGCCGAGGACGAGGAAGGGAACTCCAAAACCTGAGAGCACGGGAAGGAGGCAGGCGGCGGTAGCCGCCCACTTCTTCCAGCCGGCCAGCTTGACCCGCACCACGTCGTGGACGGCTGCCGTCGTCTTGTGGCTTGCAAAGCGCTGCCTGCGCCGCGCCGCGCGCTCGATCATCATCAGCCCGATGACGAAGACGAGCATGATGCAGGCGATCTGCGCCGCACCGGCGAGGCTGCCGCGGTTGAGCCAGGTGTCGTAGATGGAGAAGGTGAGCGTCTGAACGCCGAGGAATTCGACCGCGCCGATGTCGTTCAGCGTTTCCATGGCCACCAGGGTGAGGCCGATCATGATCGCCGGCCGTGCCATGGGAGCCTGCACAAGCAGGAAGACCCTCACCGGGCCTGCGCCGAGGGTGCGCGCGACATCCGCAGCCGCGCGACCCTGCATCAGGAACATGGAGCGGCAGGCGAGATAGATATAGGGGTAAAGGACCGAACTCATCACCAGCACGGCGCCGCCGAGCGAGCGAACGTCGGGGAACCAGTAGTCACGGCTCGACTGGAAGCCGAAGAGCGCCCGCACCAGCCCCTGAACCGGACCGGTGAAAGTCAGGAATTCACCGAAGGCGTAAGCCGCCAGATAGGCGGGGATCGCAAGCGGCAGCACGAGGGCGGCGGAGAGCATGCGGCGCATCGGAAAGTCGCAGGTGGCCGCCAGCCACGCGGTCAGAATGCCGATGATTGCCGTGAACGCGCCGGTCAGCGCCACAAGCAGGAGCGTTCGCGTGACGGCGCGCGGGACGACATTCTCCACCAGGTGCGGCCAGTCCGCATTGCCGCCGGAGACTGCAAGCCATGCGATAGCAAGAATCGGCATCAGCACGACGGCCGAAGAAAGCCCCGCCCAGCTCGCGAGCATCCGATGGGTAAGGCCGGTGCCGGAGTTGGCATGCCGTCGTCTGAGGCTTTTGGCGATGAAGTGCAATCGATCCATTCCAAGGCGATATTGCCCGACGCGCCGGAAACCGGTTCTCGCGGGTCAAGTTTTCGTTACAGCATTAGCGCATCGGCCCGGGAATCGGAACCGATTTTCGGAAGGTCCGGTTGCGCAGATTCCAAGAGGTGCAGCGACCTGAGCGCGTCTGCAAGAACGTGCGGCGGTGGAGAGCCTGAAAGGCTCCGCGCGTCAGTTCGCCAGGACGCGTTGCGAGGGGAAGGCGATCTCCACCAGAGTGCCCTCGTTCGGGGCGGAATTGATCGAGAACTGGGCGCGGTTGGCCTCCGCCATGGCCTTGGTCAGCGGCAGGCCGAGCCCCGTGCCGTCGCCTCGCTTGCGCCCACCGGTCGTGACCTGCCTGAACGGCTTCATCGCCTGGTCGAGTTCGTTGCGCGTCATGCCGACGCCGGTGTCGCGGATCCGCAGGATGACGCTGCCGTTTGCCTCGTAGGCGGTCGACACCACGATCTGTCCGCCGGACGGGGTGAATCGGATAGCATTCGCCAGTATGTTGAGCGCGATCTGTTTGATCGACCGGCCGTCGGCGACGACCTCCGGCACGGAGGTCGAGAGCGATGTGCGGACGATCACGCGCTGGCTGTTGGCCTGCGGTTGAACCAGCGAAACCGCCTCGGACACCGCCTCGTTGAGATCCACGGCGCTGAAATCGAGCTCCATTTCGCCCGCTTCGATTTTAGAGATATCGAGCAGGTCGTTGACGATGTCGAGCACATGGCGTCCCGAGCGGCCGATATCGCCGGCATATTCGATATAGCGCGGATGACCGATCGGACCGAAATGCTCGCTCGCCATCATGTCGGAAAAGCCGATGATGGCGTTGAGCGGTGTGCGGATCTCGTGACTGACGCGAGCCAGGAACTCCGTCTTGTGGGCATTCGCCGTCTCCGCCGCCCGTTTGGCATTGCGCAATTCATCCTCGGTGCGTTTCCACTGGGTGATGTCGCGGATGACAGCGCAATAGCCGTTCGAGGAGGAGAGGCGGCCGATCGTCATGAACAGCGGGATGAAGCCGCCACCTGCTTCGCGTCCGATCACCTCGCGGCCATCATTGAGAACGCTCGCGACGCCGTGGCCGGAAAGCCCCTGGAGATAGTCGATCACCGCTCTCTGGCTCTCATGAGCGAAAAGGGCGGCAAAGGGTTTACCGCGCATTGCGTCCTCGTCATAGTTGAAGAGCGCGCTCGCCGACCTGTTCATCGTGCGGATGTCGCCGTCCTGGCCGAGGACCACGACGCCGTCGGTGGCGGTCTCCAGGATCGAGCGAAGCTCGTCGATTTCGGTCCGCAGCTGCGCTTCCGTTTCCGCGAACCTGACGGCGTCCTGCGGCTCGCTCGCATCCGCACGCGCTGCGGTCGGACTGATGGCGAGCATGAGCGCGCTTCGTCCTTCCCAGCGGATCGAATGCAGATGGGCGGTGACAGGTGTGAACTCGCCGCTTTCGCGGACGAGCGTCATTGTGCCGTCCGGCTTGGACGCCTGGGACTCGTCGCCAGTGGTAAAGAGCGCCGCAAGGCCCCCTTCGCGGGCAAAGGCCCCGAGATCCGCGTAGCCGGTGAGCCGCAGGAATTCCGGATTGGCGTGCAGCAGATCGTCGCCGTGATGGACGAGAAGCGCGACAGGCAGGCGGTCGAGGATCTCGCTGCTCATGGCAAGGCCCGTGCGCGCCGGAACGGCTTCGTCGCCGGCTGGCGCGCGAGACCCTTCGCTGCCGGTCGCCGGTTCGGGCGGCTTGCTCTCGATTGCCGGAGCGGATGGCGTCTCTTCGGCGAAGGGCGCTTGTGCTGCCGTTGGCGTTTCGCCTGCGGCATCCGCCGCCGCCGGCGCGCCGAAACGGGTGCCGAGCTGCCGCGCAATCTCGCGGAAGGCGGCCTGTTCGCCGCGGGTCAAGGTTCCCGAGCCAGCCGGCCGGCGCAGGTCGAGATCGATGATCTTGTCCGAAGATGGCCGTTCCGGCGGATCGACAACGCGAAGCGCGGGCCGCTCGCCGCCAAAGGCGTCCTCTGCCGCAGCCGTTTGTTGATCGGAGCTCGTTTCGGAATCCGAACCGGTACCGATCGCGGGCTCTGCCTCGGTTTCGGTTTCCGGCTTCGGACCAGCGGCTGCCTCTGGCTGCCCGTCCGCAGCCTCTGAGGGGGTGTTCTCCTGGTGCAGCGTGCCTCCAAGCGAAAGACCGCTCGCCTTTTCATCCACCACCGCATCGGCGCCCCGCACGATGCCGAAGCCGCGGAAACCGTCGAATTCGCGTGTTCGGGAGTAGGTGGGGAGGGCGGCGAGATCGACCGGCACCTTGAGCCTCGTCCCCTCCACCGGCCAGAGGATCGTCTTGCCCGACCAGGTATCGCGGCGATGCAGAAGCTCGTTGATCTTGTTGTCGGGGTCGAGGTCGTAGCGGGAGGCAAGCTCTTCGAAGGTCAGACCCACGACGTCGGCAGCGTTCGGCCCGACCGCGGAGGCGAATTCCTCGGAAATCTCGCTGAAACGCCCTTCCGCATCGATCTTCCAGACGAAACGGACGGCGCGCCCGCCCGGATCGAAGCTGAATTCAGTCGTCGGCGCTGCGCCTTCACGCGCGTCCCTTGCCGCCTCATCCGGCTCTGTGGCTTGCTCGCTCGGCGCGTTCGCCTCGTTCAGAGACTCTGGCAGCGCTTCTCCTCGCGCCTCGGCGAAGGCAGCGTCGCCGACCTCCCGCGCCATCGCCGCGGTGGAGGCCGCGCCCGAAGCCGGGTCCTCCGTCATTTGCGCCGGCTGCTCCGGCACGGCCGCCTGCGTCTCGGTCGTCGAGGCAGCCGCTTCCTCCTTCGCCGGCTCGGTCGTGTTCTCGATCGCTGCGGCGGTCGCTTCCTCGATAACGGCTTCCACGGCGAAGAGGAGATGGAGAGCCGGGTAGTCGGAAATCTTGCCGATGGCGGCCGGCAACTGCCCCTTATCGGTGGCGACCGGACGCTTGATCAGCCTGTCCTTGTCGCGCGCGACTGCTGTCACGAGTGTCCGCCGTACCGGCGCCGGCAGTCCCAATCGCTCGAAGCCCGAGGACTGGGCAATGATCTCTCCCTCGTCGTCGAGCACGGCCATGTGCGTGTCCGGTCCGTCGAGGCCAGCGATCATCGCAGCGGCGCGCTCCTCGGTCGAGAGCGCCTTGCCGTTGTGCGGGGTTGTGAAGAGGACGGCCTCCTCGTCCGGCCCGATGCGGATCAGTTCCACTGTCGCATTGAGGGGAAGTCTGCGGAAGCCGGAGGACATCCGGATGAGGAGCTGCCGACGGTCGCCGACCGTGACGAGCTGGGCCGCGGCGGTGCGCAACTGGCGCAGAGAAAGATCGCCCGGGTCGAGCGCGCTGTCGATGAAGTCGTAGACCGAGGCCATGCCGAACAGCCTGGCGCCTTGATCGTTGGCCCAAAGCACCCGCGCGAGATTCTTGGAAAATAGGACAGATGCATTCCCGTGGGCAAAATGCTCCCGCACCCGTGCATGCACGGCAATGTCGATGAAGGGGTATCGTCTCGCGGGCATTGGCAGGCCTATTGACTGGTCGCGTGCGCGTTAACACTCTATTAATATCCGGCCCTATCGCGAGGGTCCAGCAGTGCCCCCTGATCCGCAGCGAGTTTCACGACGCAAGGTTAATGGGCGCCATCTTGTGCATCGCACAAAAAATGTTGCATCGCACAAAACTTTCGGTTATAAGATGTCCAACACCCACACACCAAGGAGCAAATGCCATGGCCACTGCCAAGAAGACCGAAGATGCCTTTGCGATGTCCTTCGACCCGTCGAAGTTCGTCGGGAGCTTCCGTGAATTTGCCGAAAAGGGCGCCGTCCAGTCGAAAGAGGCGTACGCCAAGATGAAGACTGCAGCCGAAGAGGCAACGAAGACGGTCGAAGCAACGTTCGAAAACGCTCAGTCGGGCTCTGTCGAACTCGGCCTCAAGGCCATCGACGCGTTGCGCACCAATGCTGAAACCTCGCTTTCGCACATGGAAGCACTACTCGGCGTGAAGTCGATCTCGGAACTCGTCGAACTGCAGACGGCCTTCATCCGCAAGCAGGCCGAGCTCGCCGTCGAGCAGGCCAAGTCGATGCAGGAAGCCACTCGCAAGGTCGCTGAGAATGTTGCCAAGCCCGGCAAGCAAGCCGCCGAAAAGGCGATGTCCAGCTTCAAGGGCGCTTGATCGTCACTCCCGTTTCGATCGATACCATTGCAAGAGACCGGGTGGCTTGCCATCCGGTCTTTTTGCTGGATAATCCGAACATAAGGCTTGCAAATCGATGTGAGTGACCGTATGTGAGCCGCCAAGCGACTTGAGGGTCGCTGCCCGAGTGCGGTTGTAGCTCAGTTGGTTAGAGCGCAGGTTTGTGGCACCTGAGGTCGGTGGTTCGAGACCACCCAACCGTACCACTCTTTTCATCCTTTCACGCGAAGATCTGATGCTCGGCCGTCACCAGTTCCTGCAGGAACGAGACGACCGTGCGCACGCGCACCAGATCGCGCGCGCTTTCGTGATAGGTCGTCCAGTAGGCGCGGCGGATCGTCGTCCCTGGCAGAAGGCGGACCAGTTCCGGATATTGCCGGGCAATGTAGTTGTGCAGGATGCCGATGCCGGCGCTGGAGCGGACGGCCTCGGTCTGTCCGGTGGCGCTGGAGATTTCGAAGGAGGCGTCCCAGCTGCGCATGATCTCGGCGGAGAAATTGAGCGAGGGCGTGAAGATCAGGTCCTCCACATAGCCGATGCGGCGGTGGTTCTTGAGATCGTCGACCGCCTTCGGCGTGCCGTATCGGCCAAGATAATCCGCCGATGCGAAGAGACCCAGTGTATAATCGGTGAGTTTGGACGATACGAGACGCCCCTGTTCCGGCCGCTCAATGGTAATGGCGATATCGGCCTCGCGCTGCGACAGGGAGAAGGAGCGCGGTACCGGCACAAGCTGCAACTTGAGCTCGGGATAGCGTGCGGTCAGGCGACCGAGGCGCGGTGCCAGGAAGGAAACGCCGAAACCGTCTGGAGCGCCGATGCGCACCGTGCCGGCGATGGCCGTGTCGATCCGCCCGATCTGTGACTGGGCCGCCAGCATTTCCGTTTCCATGCGCTCGGCGGCCGCGAGAAAGACTTCGCCCTCGGCGGTCAGTTCGCAGCCGCTCGGGCGCCGCACGAGAAGCCGCGTCTTCAGGGTTTCTTCAAGTGCGGTGACGCGCCGGCTGAGCGTGGCATGGTTGAGCCCGAGGCGCTTTGAAGCGGCGAGAATCTGGCCCGTCCGCGCTACGGCGAGAAACACTCTGACGTCGTCCCAGTCCATGCCGTCGCTCCAGGTGCTTTGATTTTTGCACAACGGTTCCTGAATATCGGAAATTGAATTGTTGAAATCGTAGTGCGATCATGCGCTCCAGATCAAGACCAGGAGGAACCCCCATGTATGAAATCGGACATTTCATCGACGGCAAGCGCGTCCCCGGCACGAGCGGCCGCGTAAGCAACATCTTCAATCCGGCGACGGGCGAAGTTCAGGGCACCGTGGCGCTCGCGAGCGACGCCGAGCTTGCCGCTGCGGTGGAAAGCGCCAAGGCGGCTCAGCCGAAGTGGGCGGCTACCAACCCGCAGCGTCGTGCGCGCATCTTCATCAAGTTCGTGCAACTCTTGAACGAGCATATGAACGAATTGGCCGAGTTGCTCTCCCGCGAGCACGGCAAGACCATCGAAGACGCCAAGGGTGACGTCGTTCGCGGCCTTGAGGTCTGCGAATTCGTCATCGGCATACCGCATCTGCAGAAGAGCGAATTCACCGAAGGCGCCGGCCCCGGCATTGACATGTATTCGATCCGTCAGCCGGTCGGCGTCGGCGCCGGCATCACGCCGTTCAACTTTCCGGCGATGATCCCCATGTGGATGTTCGCTCCGGCGATCGCCTGCGGCAACGCCTTCATCCTGAAGCCGTCCGAACGCGATCCGTCCGTGCCAATCCGCCTCGCCGAACTGATGATCGAAGCCGGCCTGCCGGCGGGCGTGCTCAACGTCGTCAATGGCGACAAGGGCGCGGTCGACGCGATCCTGACGAATCCGGACATCGGCGCCGTCTCCTTCGTCGGCTCGACGCCGATCGCCCGCTATGTCTACGGCACCGCGGCGATGAACGGCAAGCGCGCGCAGTGCTTCGGCGGCGCCAAGAACCATATGATCATCATGCCTGATGCCGATCTTGACCAGGCCGCCAATGCGCTGATCGGCGCCGGCTACGGCTCCGCCGGCGAGCGCTGCATGGCGATCTCGGTTGCCGTTCCGGTCGGCGAGGAGACCGCGAACCGCCTCGTCGACAAGCTGGTGCCGATGGTTGAAAGCCTGCGCATCGGCCCCTATACGGACGAAAAGGCCGATATGGGCCCGGTCGTCACCAAGGAGGCGGAGGCGCGCATCCGGAGCCTGATCGACAGCGGCATCGAGCAGGGCGCCAAGCTCGTCGTCGACGGCCGCGACTTCAAGCTGCAGGGCTATGAAAACGGCCATTTCGTCGGCGGCTGCCTGTTCGATCACGTCACGCCGGACATGGACATCTACAAGACGGAAATCTTCGGCCCCGTGCTGTCGGTCGTGCGTGCCAAGAACTACGAGGACGCCCTGTCGCTGCCGATGAAGCATGAATACGGCAATGGTGTCGCGATCTACACCCGCGATGGCGATGCGGCGCGCGACTTCGCCTCCCGCATCAATATCGGCATGGTTGGTGTCAACGTTCCGATCCCGGTGCCGCTCGCCTACCACTCCTTCGGCGGCTGGAAGTCCTCGTCCTTCGGCGATCTCAACCAGCACGGCACGGACTCGATCAAGTTCTGGACCCGGACGAAGACCATCACCTCGCGCTGGCCCTCGGGCATCAAGGACGGCGCCGAGTTCTCGATCCCGACGATGCGATAACCACTACAGCGTTTCTCAGACGCAAGGTCGATGCGCTAGATCTCCTCCCTCTGCTGAGCCTCCTTCGGGAGGCTCTTTTTTGTTGCATTGCGCGCGGCTATACAACTAACTAACCCCGATAAGCCGGGTGATCGTGTGACGATTCGCACTGTGGTGGACGAACCATACGGCTGATCGCCTGGGGGGTGCTCACGCAGGGCCGGCCTGTCTGATCGAGGGGATACGTCATGGTGTTGGTCGAACCATTGCCCGCGCAGAGCGTCGGGCAGGGCAGTTTCGGGCGCGCGGCCGAGGGGAACGTTCAACGTCTCTCCTTCACGGGTAGCGCCGGTGAATATTTCGGGATCTGGATCGTCAATATCCTGCTGACGATCGTCACCCTCGGCATCTATTCGGCTTGGGCCAAGGTGCGCCGCAATCGCTATTTCTATGGCAACACCGTACTGCTCGGCCGCGGCTTCGACTATCACGCCAGGGGTGGCCAGATCCTGCTCGGCCGCCTGATCGTCTTTGCCTATCTGGTTTTCTACAATGTCATGCTGACCTTCGTTCCCTTTGTCGGCATCGGCCTCGGCGTGGCTCTCCTGTTCCTGGTTCCGTGGCTGCTTGCGCGAGGCCTGCGCTTCAGCGCCAGGGTGACGAGCTACCGCAATGTCCGTTTCGATTTCCTCGGACGCGCCGGCGGCGCGTTTCTTGCCTTCGTAGTCGGACCGGTCATGGCGGCGATCACCCTCGGCATTCTGGCGCCGCTCGCCAGCCGCTGGACCTATCGTTACATCGGTAACAACCTGCGCTACGGGGACAAGGGCTTTTCGACCGCTCCCTCCCTCGGCTCGATCTACAGAACCTGGGGCATCTCCGCAGCGGTGATCGTTCTCGGGCTGCTGATCGTCGCCTTCATCGCCTTTCTCAACCTGGCGGTCGTTGCCGCAGCGGTCGGGAATCCCGATGTGCTTCCGCCGGAAATGCAGGTGTCGCTCGGCCTGCTCGCAGCGCTCGCCTATATCATGGTTCTGGCGATCTTCGGCACGGCGGCGCTCATCTATCGCGCCGGCGTCCGCAATGTCGCCTGGTCCGCCACCAGTTTCGATGGCAAGCACCGGCTCTTGAGCGACCTCTCGCGTCCGCGCTATGCTTGGATCGCCGTCTCGAACTTCGTTGTCACGCTCGTTACCCTCGGCCTCATGCGGCCTTGGGCCGCCGTTCGAATGGCGCGCTACGTGAACGAGCATACGGGCGTCCGCTTCGAAGGGAATGTCGGCGAGGTCTTCTCGTCGAGTGCAGCACAGGGTTCGGCGGTCGGCGCCGAGTTCATGGATATAGAAGGCTTCGACTTTGGCTTCTGAGACGGCGGCGATTGCCGAGGGCGAGTGGCATCCGGCGGGATCGAGCCGCTCCGTGCCCTGCCGCCTGGTCGAAGATGGCGAGCGCCTCGTCGTCTGCGACCAGACGCAATCCGAACTTGCAGGCGGCAGCTTGTCCTCGCTGGAGATTTCCGCCCGCGTCGGCCGCATTCCGCGGCGGATCACCTTTCCCGACGGGTCTCTCTTCGAAACGGGCGAAAACGATGCGGTCGACCGGTTTCTCGCTCGAGCGGGCCGAGGCCGGCAGGGCATCATCCATTGGCTGGAGCAGTTCCATCCGCGGCTGATCGCTTTCGTCGCCACAACCATCCTGCTCGGTGCGCTGGTCTACCGCATTGCGTTGCCTGCGCTCGTGGAGGTGGCCGTCGCCGTCACGCCTCCGATCGTGCCGCAGATCATGTCGGCCAGCACGCTGGAGACTATGGACCGGACGGTCCTTGGCCCTTCGAAGCTCAATGAGGCGCTACGCGGCCGAGTTCTCGACGGGTTCCGGCGCATTGCGGCGCTTTCCCAGGGCGGTGAGGCGGCTTACGCGCTCAACTTCCGCGAAGGCGGACCCGTCGGCCCCAATGCCTTTGCGCTGCCCGACGGCACGCTGATCCTCACCGACGAACTGGTGGAGCTTGCAGGCGGCGACATAGAGATGATCGTTGGGGTGCTGGCGCACGAAATCGGCCATGTCGAGCACAAGCACAGCCTCCGGCAGTTCTATCGTGCCGCGGGCGTTGCCGGTCTCGTCATGTTGATTGCGGGCGACATAGGTTCCGGCGCAGAGGACGTCCTGGTGCAGGGGAGCGGCCTGCTCGCGCTCTCCTACTCGCGCGCCGCCGAGGCGGAGGCGGACCGCCATTCCGTGGCGTTGATGATTAGGGCAGGCTTCGATCCGACCGCGATCGCCCGCTTCTTCGAACTGCTGGAGACGAAGCTTCACGACCGCTCCGAAACAAGCATTTTCTCCACCCATCCTGGCACGTCGGAGCGCCGCAAGGCCATCCTGGAGATCGCCGCAGAGCGGAAGGACTGACGGCATCTACTCTTCGCCGGCATCGCCCTACGGCACACTTTGCGCGCTTTTTCAGGCGCGCAAAGGGCGCTGTGATTCCTGGAATCTGCGCATCGGGCTGCGCACCACGCTTTCCGAAAATCGGCGACGTTTTCGGGCCGATGCGCTACTACAGCGCCGCGCGTCTCTCAGACGCGCAAAGGTCGCTGTAACTCTTTGAATCTGCGCATCGAGCTTTCCGAAAATCCGGTACGATTTTCGGGCCGATGTGCTAGGAACCTGCCGCCCGGAAGCGCTCCTCGAACTCCCGACGCAGCTCCCGCCTGACCTCGGCAGCGCGGTGGCGGCGCTCCCTTGTGCCCGGCTCAGGGGCGTAGGGCGGCACGCTCGTCGGACGCCCGTCGGCATCGACGGCGACCATCGTGAAATAGCAGGAATTCGTATGCCGTCTCTCGCCGGTGCGGATATTCTCGGCCTCGACCCGGATGCCGACCTCCATCGACGTCCGGCCGGCATAGTTGATGGAGGCGCGAAAGTGGACCAGTTCGCCGACATGGATCGGCTGGCGGAAGACGACTTGATCGACCGAAAGGGTCACGGCGTACTGTTTCGAGTAGCGCGAAGCGCAGGAAAACGCGACCCGGTCGAGCAGGTTGAGGAGTGCCCCGCCATGAACCTTGCCGCTGAAGTTCGCCATGTCGGGCGTCATCAGCACGACCATTTCAAGCTGGCTCGAGTCATGCATCTTGTCCAATTTTCCCTCCGGATCCCGGCGGCGCCGCCGTTGTTTCTCAGCTTTGAAGAGAATCGCCGCTTCGTGTCTATCGGTCAATTGCAGAGGTGTCGTGCCCCTAGCGCATCGGCCCGAAAATCGTACCCGATTTTCGGAAAGCTCGATGCGCAGGTTCAAAGCGTTACAGCGACCTTTGCGCGTCTGAAAAGACGCGCGGCGCTGTAAACGAAGAACAGCGGGCTTTCGCCCGCTGCTCTATGGCGCCGTGCGTCCTTTAGGACTCACAAAGAATGCTGGACTTCGAATCTGCGCATCGACCCCGAAAGCCGAGCCCGATTTCCGGGGTCGATGCGAGAATGTGCCTCAATCTTGCGGACCTTCGTTGTAGCCCACCTTGTCGACCAGTTCCGAGGCCTTCTTGCGGTTTGCTGCGATCTCGGCGAGTGGCAGCGTATCGGGCTTGATCGGTCCGAAGGATTTGACCACTTCGGACGGTTCGACGCCCGGCATGACCGGATATTCGAAGACCTGCTCGGCATAGATCTTCTGCGCTTCGCCTGAAGAGAGGTATTCCATCAGCTTGATCGCATTGTCCTTGTTCGGTGCGTTCTTGGCGAGCGCCATGCCGGAAATGTTCACATGCGTTCCGCGGTCCTGGGCATTCGGGAACAGGACCTTGATGGCGGATGCCCACTCCTTCTGCTCTGGCTCCCGTTCGTTGGTCATCATCAGGCCGACATAGTAGCTGTTGCCGAGCGCCAGGTCGCACTCGCCTGCAAAGATGGCCTTCGCCTGGCTGCGGTCACTGCCGTCCGGCTTCCTGGCCAGGTTGTTCTTGAGGCCGGTCAGCCATGTTTCCGCCTCGGCCTCGCCGTGATGCGCGATCATGGAGGCGAACAGGCCGATATTGTAGGAATGCTGGCCATCGCGGGTGCAGATTTTTCCCTTCCATTTCGGGTCTGCCAGCTCCTCATAGGTGATGTCGTCCTGGGCCACGCGGTCCCTGGAGGCGTAGACGACGCGGCCGCGGGTCGTCAGGCCGAACCAGTTGCCGTCCGGGTCGCGGAAATGCTCCGGGATGTCTTCGTTGATCGTTTCGTTGACGACCGGCTGCGTCACGCCGCCTTCCTCGGCTTCGGTTAGACGGCTGATGTCGACCGTGAGGATGACATCAGCCGGCGAGTTCGCGCCTTCCGCCTGGATGCGCTCGACGAGGCCCTTGTCGAGAAAGAGGACATTGGTCGCAATGCCGGTTTCCTTGGTAAACGCGTCCAGGAGCGGCTGAATCAGGTCCGGCTGCCGATAGGAATAGATGTTGACCTCGCCCTCGGCACGGGCCGTGACCGAGCATGCCAGGAAGGTCGCCGCCATCGACAGAATGCCGATCAGCGCTTTAGAGACGTGCATGGTGTTTCTCCATTTCTTGCTTAAACTTAACCAAGCCGATCATATTTGTTTACCGCGCCGGTGAAGGCAGTCAACCGGGAAAGGGTGAAGTTGACTGCGTTCGTATGTTTTTCCCTTTTTGGAATTGTTCCAAACTGCAATCCGTCCTATATGATGGGGAACCGAATTCTCGATTCCGGAGTGGACGATGCGTCTGACGAAGCAAACGAACTACGCGGTTCGCATGTTGATGTACTGCGCTGCGAACAGCGACAAGCTCAGCCGCATTCCCGAGATCGCCAAGGCCTACGGCGTTTCCGAGCTGTTCCTGTTCAAGATTCTGCAGCCGCTGACGAAGGCGGGCCTGGTTGAAACCGTGCGCGGGCGCAATGGCGGCGTAAGGCTGCCGAGGCCGGCGTCGGAGATCAGCCTCTTCGACGTCGTCAAGGTTACCGAGGACAGCTTCGCGATGGCGGAATGCTTCGAGGCTGGTGAAATCGAGTGTCCGCTCGTCGACAGCTGCGGCCTCAACGCCGCTTTGCGTAAAGCGCTGAATGCCTTCTTCGAAGTGCTTGAGGGCTATACGATCGACGACCTGGTCAAGGCCCGGCCGCAGATCCACTTCCTGCTGGGCATCGAGGAGCCGGCACGCCCCCAGACCTCGGCAGCCTAAGGCTTTCCGAGTGAATGAGGGCGGCTTTCGCGCCCTCTTGGCAAACGTGCGTCCTTCAGGAGGCACGCAGCGGGTTGTTGAATCCCTGCAGATTTCCGTGACCCCGTGGGGAACCCGCGTGGCAGAGAGTGCCCGTAGCGGCGCGCCTGCGCGTCGGCGCAGGCAACCTGTGCGAGCGGCCGCATTCAGAAATCGCATATTGCCGGCCATCTCTATTTGTGGAACAATTTTTCGCCTAGACAAATTTCTGGGGCGACTTATTGCATTGCGACGGCAAATATCGTTCCATCCGTTCTTGACCGGATGGAAAATTTCTTGCCGCGTCGGAAATACGAGAACAAAAAAGCAAAACTGGGAAGCAAGCTCATGAAAAAGCTCACGACTCTCTTCGCAGCGACGGCGCTTGCCACGCTGATGGCCGGTTCCGCCTGGTCGAAAACGTTCGTCTATTGCTCGGAAGGCTCGCCGGAGGGTTTTGACCCCGGCCTCTACACGGCCGGTACGACGTTCGATGCCGCGGCGCATACAGTTTACAACCGCCTGTTGGAATTCAAGAAGGGCACCACGGAGACCGAGCCCGGACTCGCCGAGAGCTGGACGATTTCCGATGACGGCCTCGAATACACCTTCAAGCTTCGCCCCGGCGTGAAGTTTCAGACGACCGAATTCTTCACGCCGACCCGTGACCTGAATGCCGACGACGTGATTTTCTCGCTCGAGCGCCAGTGGAAATCCGACCACCCGTGGCACGGCTATGTATCCGGCGCATCCTGGGAATACTTCTCTGGCATGGGCATGCCGGACCTGATCGAAGCGATCGAGAGGGTCGACGACATGACCGTCAAGATCAAGCTGAAGCGCAAGGAAGCGCCGTTCCTCGCCAATCTTGCCATGCCCTTCGCCTCGATCATGTCGAAGGAATATGCCGACAAGCTCGAAGCCGACGGCAAGATGAACCAGCTCAACCAGATGCCCTTGGGCACCGGCCCCTTTGCTTTCGTCGGCTACCAGCAGGATGCGGTCATCCGTTACAAGGCCCATCCGGACTATTGGGACGGCAAGCAGAAGATCGATGATCTGGTCTTCTCGATCACCACCGACGCGGCTGTTCGCTATCAGAAGCTGAAGGCAGGCGAGTGTCACCTGATGCCCTATCCGAATGCGGCCGACGTCGAATCCATGAAGGCCGACCCGAACCTGAAGGTCATGGAGCAGGCCGGCCTCAACGTCGCCTATCTCGCCTATAACACGACCCAGGCACCGTTCGACAAGGTCGAGGTTCGCAAGGCGCTGAACAAGGCGATCAACAAGCAGGCGATCGTCGATGCCGTCTTCCAGGGCCAGGCAACGCCGGCGACGAACCCGATCCCGCCGACCATGTGGTCCTATAACGACAATATCGAGGACGATACCTACGAGCCGGAAGTCGCGAAGAAAATGCTGGAGGATGCCGGCGTCACCAACCTGTCGATGAAAGTCTGGGCGATGCCGGTTGCGCGGCCGTACATGTTGAACGCGCGCCGTGCCGCCGAACTGATGCAGGCCGACTTTGCCAAGATCGGCGTCAACGTCGAGATCGTCACCTACGAATGGGCCGAGTATCTCGAGAAGTCGAAGGACAAGAATCGTGACGGCGCGGTGATCCTGGGCTGGACGGGCGACAACGGCGACCCGGACAACTTCCTCGACACGCTGCTTGGTTGCGATGCGGTCGGAGGCAATAACCGCGCGCAATGGTGCAATCAGGAATTCGACGACCTGGTGACGAAGGCGAAGGAGGCCTCCAGCATCGCGGAGCGCACCAAACTCTATGAAGACGCCCAGGTCGTGTTCAAGCGCGAAGCCCCTTGGGCAACGCTCGACCATTCGCTGTCGATCGTGCCGATGCGCAAGAATGTCGAAGGCTTCGTACAGAGCCCGCTGGGCGACTTTGCTTTCGACGGCGTTGATATTGTAGAGTAATCTTAACAACCGAACCGAAGGGGGCGTTTGCCGCCGGGCGAACGCCCCTCTTCCTTTTTGCCCGGTGGCGCCGCTAGCGAGGCCGCGCACCATGGCATGAGGTTTGACTATGTTCCGATTCTTGCTGGGGCGACTGGCGGTGCTGATTCCGACGTTCATCGGCGTCTCCATCATCGCCTTCTCCTTCATCCGTCTCCTTCCCGGCGACCCTGTGGCGCTGCTTTCGGGAGAGCGGGTCATGTCGCCGGAGCGGCATGCCGAAATATCCCACCAACTCGGCTTCGATCGGCCGATCGTCGTGCAGTATCTCGATTATCTTTGGGGTGTTGTGCGCGGCGATTTCGGCGTGTCGATCGTCACCAAGAGGCCGGTAATCGACCAGTTCTTCGAACTTTTCCCCGCGACGGTCGAACTGTCGATCTGCGCGATCGTCTTTGCCATCGTTCTCGGCATTCCCGCGGGCGTGATCGCCGCCATCAAGCGCGGCTCGGTCATCGATCAGATCATCATGGGCACGGCGCTGGTTGGATTCTCGATGCCGATCTTCTGGTGGGGCCTGCTGCTGATCATCGTCGTTTCCGGCATTTTGCAGTGGACTCCGGTTTCCGGCCGTATATCGCTCATGTTCTTCTTTCCGTCGGTCACCGGTTTCATGCTGATCGACTCCCTCTTGTCGGGGCAGGAGGGCGCGTTCCAGTCCGCCTTCAATCACCTGATTTTGCCGACGATCGTGCTCGGTACCATTCCGCTTGCCGTCATCGCCCGCCAGACGCGCTCGGCGATGCTGGAGGTGCTTTCCGAGGACTATGTGCGCACCGCCCGCGCGAAAGGGCTCTCCACCTTCCGGGTCGTCGGTATCCACGCGCTGCGCAATGCCATGATTCCGGTCGTCACCACGATCGGCCTCCAGGTCGGCGTCATGCTGGCGGGCGCCATCCTGACGGAAACGATCTTCTCCTGGCCGGGAATCGGCAAATGGATGGTCGATTCCGTATTCCGGCGCGACTATGCCGTCATTCAGGGCGGGCTCTTGATCATCGCTGGCGTCATCATGCTGGTGAACCTCGCCGTGGATCTGCTCTACGGCCTTATCAACCCGCGCATCCGGCATTGAGGAGGACGATATGACCGAAGTCACTATCGATACGTCGATATCGACCGATCCCTCCCGCCGGGCGAGGCTCGCCGAGTTCTGGTTCTATTTCTCGGAAAACCGGGGTGCCGTTATCGGATTGGTGTTTTTCCTGTTCCTGGTGGTGCTCGCCCTGGCCGCGCCGCTCGTCGCGCCGCATGACCCGACCATCCAGTTCCGCCAGTCCGTTCTGCTCCCGCCTTTTTGGGAGGAGGGGGGCCGGCTCGAGTTCCTTCTCGGCACCGATGCCGTCGGCCGGGACATGCTCTCGCGCCTCATCTACGGCACCCGCTTCTCGCTGTTCGTCGGCGTCATCGTGACGACCCTCTCCTTGACGGGCGGTATCCTGGTCGGCGTCGTCGCCGGCTATTTCCGCGGCTGGGTCGACACCTTCATCATGCGGATCATGGACATCATCCTGGCCTTCCCGTCGCTGCTGCTCGCGCTCGTTCTCGTGGCGGTACTCGGGCCGGGCCTCACCAATGCCATGATCGCCATCGCCCTCGTCTTCCAGCCGCATTTCGTCCGCCTGACGCGTGCGGCGGTAATGGCTGAGAAAACCCGCGACTATGTCGTCGCGGCAAAGGTCGCCGGCGCAGGGCACCTCAGGCTGATGTTCAAGACGATCCTGCCCAATTGCATGGCGCCGCTGATCGTCCAGGCGACGCTGTCGTTCTCGAGTGCAATCCTCGATGCCGCGGCGCTCGGCTTCCTCGGCATGGGCGCGCAGCCGCCGATGCCGGAATGGGGAACCATGCTCGCGGAGGCGCGCGAATTCATCCTGCGCGCCTGGTGGGTGGTCACGCTTCCCGGTCTCGCGATCCTGTTGACCGTGCTGGCAATCAATCTGATGGGCGACGGCCTGCGTGATGCGCTCGACCCGAAGCTGAAGAGGTCCTGACATGGCGCTACTCGAAATTGAAAACCTCGTCGTCGAATTCCAGACGGCTTCGGGCCTGTTCCGGGCGGTCGACGGCGTGTCGCTCAAGGTCCACGAGCGCGAGGTGCTGGCGATCGTCGGAGAATCCGGGTCGGGCAAATCCGTCTCCATGCTTGCTGCAATGGGTCTCCTGCCTTGGACCGCGAATGTCACGGCGGACAAGCTCACCTTCGACGGACGGGATCTTCTGACCATGTCGGCCGCCGAGCGGCGCAAGATCATCGGCAAGGAGATCGCGATGATCTTCCAGGAGCCGATTGCGAGCCTCAATCCGTGCTTCACGGTCGGTTTCCAGATCGAGGAAGTGCTGCGCATCCATATGCGGCTCGACCGGGCGGCGCGGCGCAAACGGGCAATCGAGCTCTTCGAAGCCGTCGGCATCCCCGATCCGGCCGAGCGCCTCGGCCATTTCCCACACCAGATGTCGGGCGGCCAGTGCCAGCGCGTGATGATCGCGATCGCGCTTGCCTGCAATCCGAAACTCCTGATCGCCGACGAGCCGACGACGGCGCTGGACGTGACGATCCAGAAGCAAATTCTCGATCTTTTGATGAGGTTGCAGGCAAAGCATGGCATGGGTCTCATCATGATCACCCACAATATGGGAGTCGTGGCGGAGACGGCGGATCGCGTCGTCGTACAGTACAAGGGCCGCAAGATCGAAGAGGCGGACGTGCTGTCGCTGTTCGAAGCGCCGAAGAGCAATTACACGCGCGCGCTGCTTGCGGCGCTCCCGGAAAACGCGACCGGCGACCGGCTGCCGACGATCTCCGAACTGTTCAACGATCAGCAGATCCTCGAGGGAGCCGCGCGATGACCCCTGTTCTCGAAGCCCGGAATCTCGCGCGCGACTATCATGTGCCCGGCAGCCTTTTCCGCAAGGCGCGCACCGTTCACGCGCTGAAGGGCGTCAGCTTCACGCTTGATGAAGGCAAGACGCTTGCGATCGTCGGCGAAAGCGGCTGCGGCAAGTCGACGCTCGGGCGCATCCTCACGCTGATCGATCCGGCAACGGCCGGTGAGCTGCTGATCGACGGTCGCAAGGTCGACATCGCCCGGGAGGGGCTGACGTCGGAGATGCGCCGCAAGGTGCAGATCATTTTCCAGAACCCGTATGGCTCCTTGAATCCGCGCCAGAAGATCGGCGATATCCTGACCGAGCCGCTCGTCATCAATACCAAGGTGCCGGCAAACGAGCGCCGCGACCGGGCGATGGCCATGCTCAAGAAGGTCGGTCTCGAGGAGAAGCACTATAATCGCTATCCGCACATGTTCTCCGGCGGGCAGCGGCAACGCGTCGCGATCGCCCGCGCTCTCATGCTCAACCCGAAACTTCTGGTACTGGACGAACCGGTGTCGGCGCTAGATCTTTCCGTCCAGGCGCAGGTCCTGAACCTGCTCGCGGACCTGCAGGATGAATTCCAGCTCACCTATGTCTTCATCAGCCATGACCTGTCGGTGGTGCGCTACATCGCCGATGACGTGATGGTGATGTATTTCGGTGAGGCGGTGGAATATGGCAGCCGCGACGCGGTGTTTTCCGACCCGCAGCATAGCTATACGAAGACATTGTTTGCGGCCACGCCGCGCGCCGACGTGGCCAGCATCAAGGCGCGGCTGGCACGCAAGAATGCGGCCTGAGCCACGTCTCTTTTCGACGGAAGGAGACAACTTCTTGGAGTTCTCCTCCCGATCATGTAGAGCTTCGCCGCCCCGACCGCATGTCCTGCTGAATCGACCGCCAGTTGAGGAAGAGGACATGTCGGGATTGTAGCTGCTGCCGCACCTTTGCGCCTCCGATTGACGCTACGGCGCCGCAGTGAAAAGGCCCTGCGGCGGTCAGCCATTCCCGGCCGGCATATTCCTGCCCGGCCCCAACATCAGGATGAGGATTATGGAAATCAAGCGCTTCGAAACCGGCCCGCGGATGAGCCAGGCCGTTGTACACAATAATACGGTCTACCTGGCCGGTCAGGTCGGCAACGCCGGTGACGACGTCGCCACCCAGACGAAGCAGGCGCTCGCCGAAGTCGATCGCCTGCTCGCGCTTGCCGGCACGGACAAGACGCGCATCCTTTCGGCAACGGTCTGGCTCGCCGATATGGCCGACTTTGCCAAGATGAACTCCGTCTGGGATGTATGGGTCCCGCAGGGTCACACGCCAGCCCGCGCCACCGGCGAAGCAAAGCTTGCGACGCCTGAATATCTCGTCGAGGTGATCGTCACGGCGGCGCTGTAAGACCTGCTGCCATTGAACTAGTCATTGCGGGTACGCCGCCGGTTGCCACGCCGGCGGCGTCTTGCTTTTGCGGCTGCATGTCTTTGTCCTTACGGCGTCGCGCGTCTTTTCGAATCCGCGCAATTCCGAAAATCGATGCGCGAGACCGAGGTGGATTTGAGGGGACGTCGCTTAACAGGAACGATTTTCCGATCGATGCGTTTCTCAGCAACCCCGCATGTGACCGGTGCCTTGCGTACTCTATGGCTTACGCGATGCGGGATGGTGATGGGGTTGGACCACTTACCGTGATGCGTTGCAGTTCCTGAAGGGACAGCTTGAAACAACGGCTTGTCCTGCAAGAGTTACGCATTCGGTTCTCTCGGAGAGACTTCGTTGAAGAAGGTACCGGTGGACACGGAAAAAGACGCAATGGCGCTTGACGCACGCCGGCGCGACGCCCGGAACGTTGTAGCCGACGAGGTTGCTGCGGGCGAGGCCCGGACGGCACTTGCGCCCGGCCATGGGGGCATGGACCCGCTGGTTGTCTGCAGCATAGTGGGCCTGTTCGTCATCGCTTGTGCGTCCGCCCTTTCCGCGCTGGCGGCGGTGCTGGTGCCGATAGCCTTTGCGATCATCGTCGGCATCGTACTGGGCAGGGCGGCGGATGGATTGACCCGCTTCGGCTTGCCGCCGCTTCTCGGCGGCCTGCTTTTGGCGCTCTGCTTCGTCGTCGGATTGTTCTTCCTGGTGAACGCCCTTCTCGTGGCCGTCACGGAGGTAGCGAGCGAAGCCCCGCGACTGGCGGAGAACATCATCGAACGGGTCTTGCCGTTCTTCAATCGCTTTAGCTGGCTGCGGCTGGCGCTCGCCCGAGGGGCAAGCGAGGAGGCGCTCGCCGATGCCGCGGTGGAAAATGCGGGTCCGCTTCTCGGCACCGTCGCCACCAGCCTCACGCCGGCGCTCATTCAAACCCTGGTATTCCTGGCGGCGCTCGTCCTGTTCCTGCTTGGCCGGATCCATCTGCGCAGCACGATCATTCTGGCGGTCCCGAGCCGCGACGGGCGTCTAGGCGCAATCCGGATTATGAATGCGATCGAGGAGGCCCTTACGCGGTACTTCGCGACCACGAGCCTGATCTATATGGCGCTTGGCGTGTTCACGATGGTGATTGCCCTGGTCGGGGGCCTGCCTATGGCGCCGCTCTGGGGCCTCTTCGCCTTCGTCTCGAGCTACATTCCCTATCTCGGGGTGACCTTGATGACACTTTCCCTGCTGGTCGGCGGCTTGATGATCCACGACGCGCTGATCGTTGCCCTGGCGCCGGTGATCGCCTTCACCGTCATTCACCTGACGATGGAGAACCTGATCGTGCCGGCAATCCTCGGCCAACGCTTCGAAATGAACCCGTTCCTCATTTTCATCGCGATCATCTTCTGGACATGGATGTGGGGTGCGGTCGGGGCCATTCTCGCCATGCCGCTTGCGCTGATTGGGATGACGATCTTCGAGCAGGTCCGCGACACGTCTAGCGAGCCTCAACTGCCGGGGTAATGCTACTGCATGTCTCCGTAATCTGACCTTGCTTCCTGCGCGTCTGATAGGATGCGCGGCGCTGTCGGTCGCGAGAATGCAGCCGCCGCGTTTCGTGGCTATCAGCGATGCCCCGCATGGGCCTGTTCGTCGAAAAACAGCGCCTGGCTGATCAGCGCCTTCACCATTTCCGGATTGAACGGCTTGGTTACCAGGAAGGCAGGCTCAGGTTTGTTGCCGGTCAGAAGCCGTTCCGGGAAGGCGGTGATGAAGATCACCGGGACGGCCGCTTCCGTGAGAATTTCGTTGACCGCGTCAATCCCGGAGCTGCCGTCGGCAAGCTGAATGTCCGCAAGCACCATCTTGGGGGATGTCTTGTGATAGAGGTCGAGCGCCTCCTTATGCGTGCGGGCAATTCCCGTCACCCGATGTCCGAGGCTTTCGACCATATCCTCGATATCCATCGCGATGAGCGGCTCGTCCTCGATGATCAGGACATCTGTTGCGACCTGCTGCGAGATTTCTTCCGACGCACTGGAAAGCAGCGTGGAAAATCCGCTCTGGTCAAGAGACATGATTTCGGCCGCCTCGTCCATCGAAAACCCTTCGACCGCGACGAGCAGGAACGCCTGCCGGGGTGCGGGCGCGATCAGCGACAGATTGGCCGCGGCCCTCCGTTCCCAGGCATACGACGACACCAACTGGGATCGGTCGACCTTCAGCTTGTCGAAAAGCGAGCAGAACAGCTTGTAGAGGCCGATTCGGTCATTGGAAGCCGTTGGGAAGAGGCTGACATCGTCGATGAGTTCTTCCAGCACGGCGGCGACATAGGCATCGCCTGCCGCTTGCGAGCCGGTGACGGCCCGAGCATAGCGTCGCAGATAAGGAAGATGGGGCGCAATTCTGGTGGAAAGTGACATTTAGACCTTCCTAAACTATTGTGCGTTACGATCCCGATTTTGCAGACGGTGGGGCATGCGGCGGGATACGTCAAGGTGTCGATCACGTCTTTGGGAATGCGGAGGGAATTGAGCAATCGATGACGGCATTTATCTCGACAGCGGCCGGCACGGTGCGTGGGTTCCCGCAATGAAGGGCTCCTCGAGGGGAGGTACGCGAGGCGCCGAAAGCCGGGATCCCCATGCCCACATCGTGTCGAAGCTGAAGGCGCTCTATGGGGCGGTCGAGGACGAGCCCGTGCCGCAGCATTTCCTCGACCTTCTTCGGCGACTCGACGAGGCCGAACGGAACCACTCGGGCGACTGACGCTCCGGTGCTCCAGGGGCGGGCAGGGTCGCGTAAAACACGCGACGGGCGGGTGCCTGCCTTGCGAAAACCGCTCTGACCCACGCCAACTTCATCCTCGGTTCCGAATTCGAGTAGGCCTTTACAACTTGAACGCACAAAGGTGCTTAATAGCAGATAGTCACGGGGTTACCCATGACTATCTGCGTAGATTCCTCAGGTTTGCGGCAGGCACTGATCGCGGAACCCTGGGACGCTTTCGCGGAAATCCGCTTAGCAGCGGGCGGTGTAGCGGCGGCCGTAGCGGTCGCGATAGATACAATAGCCCGGTTCGCTCGCGCGGCCGATCAAGGCACCTGCAACGCCGCCGACCGCTGCGCCGACCGCAGCACCTTCGACATCGCCGCCCACGACTCCACCGATGATCGCGCCTGAGGTGGCACCGACTGCCGCACCCTTTTCCGTCTGGGTGCAGGCTGCCAAGGGAAGGATGAGAGCTGCAACGAGAAGCATTTTCTTCATGACACGTTCCTATCCTTTGGTTCTACTGATTTAAGAGGATTCCGGATTTGCTTCATCCGGTTTACTGCGAGTCCAAGCCTGCTGTCGCTGAGTGCACGGCGTATACCCGTGGATGTTTGAAGTGACAGCGCAGCGAAGGCTCGCATCCTCTTCTCCCATGTGGATAAAGAGCGCCGCCGCGGCGCTTGTTATCGCCGTGCAAACGCCGAATGACGCCTTTTGTTCCGCGTGTCGAGCGACAGTGGCGCATGCTTGTTGTGAAATCCCGGTCAAGACTAGTTCTGTCTTTTCCGCTCGGCTGTCTCAAGTTCCTCAAGTAGAGCCTGGATCCGCTTGTTGGGCTTTCCTTCCGTATGCGTTTCAAGGTCGCGCATCGTCCTGCCGATATGCAGATTGTGCTTGCGCAAATCCGCTCGGTATCCGGCGATGGTCGCCACTGTCTTCCAGATATGGCGCGAAGGAATCACCATTTCATTTCCAGTGCTTGGTCATGGTCAAACGTCCCGACGAGCCGAAGGTTCCTGCCGCCTGGGTATGTCCTTGGAGCCCGAGAAGGGCATGTTTTGCCGCCATTTGCCCCTGATGTTCAGAAAATCCGAAGTGTCGAGCAGGAGTTTGCTCCCGGAACAAAGATGAGATCCCGCGCGTTTCGAGTTCAGCAACGCAGGCAAGGAGATGGAATATGCTCTACTATGCACTCATCTTTCTAGTTATCGCCATCATTGCCGGTGTACTCGGTTTTGGCGGAATCGCCGGCGCTTCGGCTGGTATAGCCCAGGTTCTGTTCTTCCTGTTCCTCGTGCTCCTGGTGATCTCGCTCGTCGCAGGATTTATCCGACGAACATGATGGAAAGCGTCCGTTTGTAAAGCTGCCGTCTTTTGATAAGCCGCAGGGGCGGTAAAGAAGGGCTAAGTGTGCCACTGCCCCTTTTTGTATTTTGTCGGCGGGCCCGTTCCCTTGCCCTTACCCGCTGGCTTGGCTATTCATGCGAATACCTTTCGCACGCATCCGAATGGCGAGCCCGATGCAGTTCCTGCAAATTATTGTCGAGCGACCCATCCTTTCGAGCCGATGGTCGCTGGCCGTGTTCTATCCCGGACTTGTCGCGGCCCTCGTGCTCTACGGCGTTTCCTTCCTTTTCAAGTTCCTGAAGGCGGTGATCGTTTATGACGGTGCCGATATGATCCTCGCGGTGTCCGGGCCAGGCGACACGGCGCTTGTTGCGGGTCTCGTCGGCGTGGAGATGATGTTCGGGTACGAGAATTTCCTCAGCCGCTTCGGTGAAGCGGAAATAGCGCGGCTATAGCCAATAGTTGAATGTAAGCGGGGCAGGTGTTCATGAAGACTGACATAGTGGTCCTCGGTGCCGGGATCGTCGGCATTTCCGCGGCGATTCATCTGGCGCGGCGTGGAAAGTCGGTGGTGCTTCTCGACCGGCGCGGCCCGGGGGAGGAGACCTCCTACGGCAACGCCGGCCTCATCCAGCGCGAAGGTGTCTTTCCCTACGGCTTCCCGCATGATTTCGGCGCTCTGTTCCGCTACGCGCTGAACAATACCATCGATGCGAGCTACCATTTCCGGGCTCTGCCGGGGCTGGTGCCGTTCCTGGCGCGCTACTGGTGGCACTCGGGCTTTACCCAGCATCGGCGGATCGCCAACCTCTACGCTCCGCTCATCGAGAATTCGATCGCGGAGCATGAGGATCTGATCGCAGCCTCCGGCGCGGGCGATCTCATCTGCAAGAACGGCTGGATGAAGGTGTTTCGCACGGAAAAGGAGCGCGACGCCGCCTACAAGGACGCCGAAGCGCTCTCCGCCGGCTTCGGCGTCAGCCATCAGAAACTTTCTGCCAGCGAGTTGAAGACCATGGAGCCATCCATCCAGGTGGAACTCGCCGGCGGCCTGCGCTGGACCGATCCGTGGTCGATCCGCGACCCGCATGGCCTGAACAAGGCCTATCTCGCCTATTTCCAGTCGCTCGGCGGTCGCCTCGTCTCGGGCGACGCGGCAACCCTCGAGCACATTCTCGAGGGTGCCGGCTGGCGCGTGGCGACACCCGAGGGTCCCATGGAGAGTCGCGAGGTCGTCGTCGCCCTCGGGCCCTGGGCCGATACCGTAACTCGCAAGCTCGGCTATCACTTCCCGCTCGCGGTGAAACGCGGCTATCACATGCATTACGGCACCAGGGACGGTGCTCAGCTCAACAATTGGGTGCTCGACGAGGAGATGGGCTATTTCCTGGCGCCGATGCTGCGCGGCATCCGGCTGACGACCGGCGCCGAATTTGCCCGGCGCGATGCGCCGAAGACGCCGGTGCAATTGACCCGGGCGGAGCGGGTCGCGCGCGAGTTTTTCCCGCTGGCCGAACGCCGCGACGAGGAACCGTGGATGGGGGCACGCCCCTGCACGCCCGACATGATGCCGATCATCGGCAGGGCGCCGAGGCACGAGGGGCTCTGGTTCGCCTTCGGCCATGCCCATCACGGCATGACCCTCGGCCCGGTGACTGGTCGGGCGCTGTCCGAGGCCATGACCGGCGAGAAGACGGTGATTGATATCCTTCCCTACAGGCCCGATCGCTTCCTCGCCTGAGCTTGCAGGGGCGGAATGATCTCGCCGCGCCCGTGCGACAAGCCGATTATGCGAGCGCGAACCGGGGCTTCCCGCGCTCTCCGGCCGCGGCATATCCGCCTCGGTGCGACCGGTCGAAATTTTGTTGATTTCCATCGGAACCAACGAGCGTGTGAGGTGTTTTACCATCGCTGAAGGATAGAGGCGGACGCTAGATCTGTGCCCAGCCGACAGCCGGTACGCCTTTCGAGGCGCAGGGAGGATCTCAAGGAATGCGCAAACACACGATCGAATTCGCCGGCGAGGCTGTCGCCGCGTTGGTGCCGGCGAGCGACCAGTTTCGTTTTATCGCCGTCAAGTACAGCGTCTGGCCACTGGACGGTAAAACCTTTGCGAAGCCGGAGGACGCGGTGCGCGCGATTGCGATGCTGCACGGTCATCGCCATAGGCAGCCGATCGTCAATGCGGGCGCACGGCCCATCGGCGCGCGAGTCCCGGCAAATTCTGCTGTCGTCCTTGGGACAAGTGAACTCGCCCGACATCCAAGAGCCTGACGCCCAAGAGACGGGCTCATTTTCTCTCGTCGTCGCTCGCCGGGGTCTCCGCGTCCCCCCGTTGCCCGTCCGCGGTTCCGGCGAACTCGTCCGGCGACTTCCAGTCCAGGGCGACCTCGAGCCGGCCGAGAACCAGGAGCACGACCAGGCTCGCAAAGGCGGCGAAGGCCGCGATCCACCAGAAGCCGAAGCCGATCGCCAGTCCCACGGCGCCGGCAAGCCACATGCCGGCACCGGTGGTCAGGCCCCTGACTTCGCCCCTGGAAAAAACGATCATGCCGGCGGCGAGAAATGCGACGCCCGCCGTCACAGCCTCGAGGACTCGGATCGGATCGATGCGGACCTCGGGCCCGGAGAGGCTCGCCATGTGGACGCTCTCGATCGCCAGGATCGCGAACACAGCGGATGCCAGGCTTACGAGAATGTGTGTCCTCAGACCGGCCGGGCGCTGCCGCCTTTCCCGTTCGACGCCGATCAGCGCTCCGAGCAGGATAGCGCCGCTGAGGCGCGCGAGGACGACCTGATAGGGCGTATGGGTCGCGGAAAAGATATCGGCGACGATCTCGTTCATCGAACCGCGCCACCCTCGCCCGGGGCGGCGGCGCACTTCCGCCGCTTCTGCGACCGGAGAAGCGCGAGACACCGTCCCGCGGACGCGAAGCCCAGCTGCATCATTGGGCCGTCGGTGCCGTTTCCGGCGACTCCGGTGCCGCTTCATCGCCCGGAGGGGTAAGGGTGGCCGGCTGCGCCGGCTCGACGGTCGTGGATGAGGTGGTTTCCGGAACGTCCTCGACGCCTCTCGTCAGTTCCGCGGGTAGCCAGGCAAAGAGCGCAATCACGATTCCGACGAGCAGCGCGGACAAGAGCAGCCAGGTGCCGCGAGTGATGCCCGTTTCGCGTTCGGCGAGCGGTTGTGAAGGCTGGATCTCCCGCTCTTCCGGCGATCTGGCTCTTGATTGTTCCTCTCGGGTCATGGCACTCATCCTTTCTACCGATGCCCTGTCGGCGGCAGTATTGGCAGCCATTTCAGCGTTGGCTGACGCAGGGCACTCGACCATCAGGTACTATTGCGGCCGCCAAGGACGGGCGGCCGAATGGTAAACGTTTCAGCTATTGCAGGGTTCCGACTTGCGTCGCCTGCAACAGGCGGTTGCCGATCGAAGGTGCTCTACAGTCAGGCGGTTCCGCTGCGAAAACCGCTTTCAAATGCAAGGGGAGACGGAGAATGACGATGGCTTATGAAACCGGCGTCTTTGTCGGCCGCGTCTGGCGCCCGGATGTCGGCCCAAGCCTTGTGGTCGTCCGCAACGGCGTGTTGATCGACATCACTTCCAGTGCCGTGCCGACGATGCGCGACCTTCTCGATCTCGACGATCCCGTGGCGCACGTCCGTTCGGCGCCGGGCGAAGCCCTCGCTTCCCTTGCCGATGCCATGGCCGGGGCGGAGCGGGGGGCGGGCGAGATCCACCTGCTTGCCCCATCGGACCTGCAGGCCATCAAGGCCTGCGGTGTCACCTTCGCCCGCTCGATGATCGAGCGCGTCATCGAGGAACGTGCCGCTGGCGACGCGGGGCGCGCCGAGGCGATCCGCCAGCGGATGGCGGCGATCATCGGCGACAGCCTCCGCAACCTCAAGGCCGGCTCTGCCGAAGCCGCGGGCGTCAAGCAGGCGCTGATCGAGGAGGGCGTCTGGTCGCAATATCTGGAAGTCGGCATCGGCCCGGACGCGGAGGTCTTCACCAAGGCGCAGCCGCTCTCGGCAGTCGGCTACGGGGCTGCCGTCGGGCTCCATCCGATCTCGCGCTGGAACAATCCGGAGCCGGAGGTCGTGCTCGCGGTCTCCGCCGACGGCCGCGTCAAGGGCGCGACGCTAGGAAACGACGTGAACCTGCGCGACGTCGAGGGCCGCTCGGCCCTGCTCCTCGGAAAGGCGAAGGACAACAATGCCTCCTGCGCCATCGGTCCCTTCATCCGCCTCTTCGACGAGACCTATTCGATCGACGACGTGCGCAAGGCCGATCTCGACCTCCTGATCGAAGGCCCGGATGGCTTCCGGCTCGAGGGCACGAGCACCATGCGCGAGATCAGCCGCGATCCGCTCGATCTCGTCGCCCAGACGATTGGCCCGCATCACCAGTATCCGGACGGGCTGATGCTCTTCATGGGAACGCTCTTCGCCCCGGTCGAGGACCGCGGCGAGCCCGGCCAGGGCTTCACCCATCAGATCGGCGACGTGGTGACGATCTCGAGCCCGGCGCTCGGCAGCCTCGTCAACAGCGTGCGGCTGTCGACCGACTGCCCGCCCTGGACCTTCGGCATGGCGGCGCTGATGCGCAATCTTGCAAAGCGGGGACTGCTGTAGCTGCGTATGAGGCGCGGCGGATTGCCTCCGGGGGCAGTCCGTCGCAATCTCGGGTGCAGTGAAATCGGGGCCGATCGATAGATGAAATTGCTTGTCGCCTGCGCCATGTCCGGCGCGCTTCTCCTCTCACAAGCGGGACCTTTGTTCGCGGAGCCGCTCCGCACCGTTGGCGAGGTCAGCGATGCCCTCGGCAGATGCTGGACCCCGCCCGCTGGCATCAAGGACTCCTTCGTCACCCTCAAATTCGCCTTCCGCGCCGATGGCAGCCTCATGGGCCCGCCCCAGCCGACCGCGGTCCGCGTGACCGGCGACGAGGCGCAACGCAAGACCTTCGTCGCGGCCGCGACCGCGGCCTTGGAGGGTTGCATGCCGCTCGAGTTCTCGCAGGAAGTGGCCGACGAGATCGCGGGGGTGGTGTTTACGCTGCGGTTCAATTCGGCGGAGTGAGGGGCGGCGCCAGCGCGCCAATTTGCGCGGCCTCGGTTCTCGGTTCACAGCAGCAGGTCGGGAATAAATCATCCATCTGAAGCGTCAGTGGTAGTAATCGCCCTCGCCGCAGAGCGCCGCTGCCACGTGGCATGGGAACCGGAGGAGGAATCTCACATGCGCATTGCCCTGACAGTTGCCATCTTTGCCCTTGCCTTGCCCGCCTATGCTGCCGGTCACGCCGTCCAAATCAAGGGCATGAAATTCAATCCGGCCAAGCTGAATGTCGCCGCCGGCGACACGATCACCTTCACCAACGGCGATTCCAGACGCCATACCGCCACGGCGCTGGACGGCTCCTTCGACACCGGGCGGCTTGCCAGCGGCAAGAATGCCACCGTGCGGATCGTCACCGCTGGTAGGCATGACTTCAAATGTGTGATTCACCCGTCGATGAAAGGCACCGTCACTGCGAAATAGTGGACGGGCGGCTATACGGCATTGATGTCGCCGCGTGCCCACACACGCAAATCGCGCTGTTGGCGCCCCTGGGCGGCGGCCGGGTATCAGCGCCGGAGATGCGAAACCCCACAGCTCGGCGAGGAGGTCGAGGGGCTCCGTAACAGTCGCCGGCTCCGAGCTTTCCCTTTGCGGCCAGAACCAGTCATGTCTGCTCTACAGCTAAGTGTGGACGCGGGTCTCGCTGGCGCGGTAGGTGTCACCGCATTTGCGCTCGAGATAGCTTCTTCGCGGGTGAGCACTCCGCAACAAATGATGAAGAAGAACGGTAGGAACGCACGGGGGCTGATCGAGCCGTGAGTGAGCCCGGCAACGTCAAGCGTCAAATGGTGGGAGGCATCAACCTAAATCACAGTCCAAACGAGTCCGGCGACGGCGCAGGCAAGCAACGTCGCGATGATAGAAGCTCGGAAGCGGAAGATCGCGACCGCGGCCGCCGCCGTCAGCACGAGTGATGGCAACACCAGTGAGGATGGATCGGGGACGTCGAGCGCAAGCCATCCGAGCCTCCAAGCCACCACCTCTGCAAACAGCGTGTGCAGGCCGAACCAGACGGCAAGATTGAGGATTACGCCGACGACAGCAGCGGTAATTGCCGACATTGCGCCGGTCAGCGCCACGTTGTTGCGAAGGCGCTCAATGAAGGGCGCTCCGAGGAAAATCCAAAGGAAGCAGGGAACGAAGGTCACCCAGGTCGTCAGGATCGCCGCAAGCGTCGCCCCCGTCATCGGGTTCAGCGAGCCCGGATCACGGTAGGCTCCCATGAAACCGACGAACTGGACCACCATGATCAACGGGCCAGGCGTCGTCTCGGCCATGCCGAGACCGTCGAGCATCTCGCCGGGCTCCAGCCAGCCGTAATGCTGAACCGCCTCCTGGGCGACATAGGCGAGCACGGCATAAGCTCCGCCAAAGGTGACGACGGCCATCTGGCTGAAGAACAGCCCGATCTTCGTGAAGACATCGTCCACGCCGAGGAAGGCTGTAAGCAGCATCAAGGGAACGAGCCAGAGTGCGAAGAACACCGCCGAAACGCGAAGGGACCAGGAAAGGTTCGGACGGGCATGGGCCGGAATTTCCTCTCCGAGCAGCGAATCTTCGTCCTTCAGGACCGGACTGGACCCTGCCTTGTGGCCGCCGCCAATCCGGAAGAGCGGCGAACCAGACCGGCCGCCGACATAGCCGAATACACCCGCGGCCAAGATGATCAGCGGGAAGGGGACGCGGAAGAAGAAAATGGCGACGAAGGCGGCCGCCGCGATGCCGATCATCAGCCGGTTCTTGAGCGCCCTGCCACCGATCCGGAAGACGGCATGAACGACGACGGCGAGCACCGCCGCCTTCAGGCCGAAGAACAGCCCTTCGACGACGGTGACATTGCCGAAGGCGGCGTAGATGTAGCTCAGGCCGAGAATGGCGAGGAACCCCGGTAGCACGAACAGCGTGCCGGCGACGAGGCCGCCGGCGGTGCGGTGCAGGAGCCAGCCGATATAGACGGCAAGCTGCTGCGCCTCGGGTCCCGGTAGCAGCATGCAGTAGTTCAAGGCATGCAGAAAACGGTGCTCGCCGATCCAGCGCTTTTCGTCGACAAGGATGCGGTGCATCACCGCAATTTGGCCGGCCGGTCCGCCGAAACTCAAGGCCGCAATTCTTGCCCAGACCCGTACGGCCTCGCCGAAGGAAATCCCGTGAGCGTATTCCTGCCGCGCCGTGCCCGGCGCGGCCCTGTTTGCAGTCTCGGTCATTCACGAATCCTTTTTCGGCGATGGCCAGTTATGCGTCTCGTTGGTAGCGTCCCGGCACCAGCGGTAAAAGGCGTCATAGAGCAGCATCCCGGCCTCCAGTTGCTCAAGATCGTCGGCATACATACGCGACAGGCCGAGTGATGCCGCCAAAAGACCGGGCGCTTCTGGGGCGAGATCGAGGCGGGCGGTGTCCGCGCCGCGCACGATCGTGGCGAGCCGCTGCAGCGGTTCGGTCGAAAGACCGAATTCCTCGACCATGACGTCGAAGGTGCAAAGCTCGCCCTCGTGGCTCCAGCGGATCGGGGCATCTATGTCAAAGGGCGTCGCGCCGAAGCGCTCGCCCACCACCTCGACCTCCGACGGCGACACGTACAGGAACACTGCCTGCGGATCGACGAAGCGGCGAATGAGCCATGGACAGGCGATGCGGTCGATCTTCGGTCGCGCCCTTGTCACCCATACCGTGTGTCCGCTCGCATCCCGCTTCGGTATTGCAGAAGCGGGTACGGCTGGATAGCCCCCCTCAGCCCAGCCTTCGAAGCCGCCTTCGAGCACGTCGGCGGCAATGCCATAGTGGCGAAGCCAGGCGGCGACACCGTAGCTGAGCTTCTTGCCGCGATGGCAGATGACCACCGCTGCGTCGCGATCGAGCTCCGCAACCCACTCCTGTACGTTGCGATAATCGCGCCGCATCGAGCCTGGCACCAAACGCGGATCGGCGTCGAAATCCTCGTCGATCCGGACATCGATAAGTGCGGGGCACTTGGGTGTGCCGACAAGGCGGACAAGTTTCTCGGGGGAAATTTCAAGAAGTGACGACATGACGCGTCCTCCCGTGTGAGCGGTTGATTGGACGCGATACTTCGGCTGTCGCCTCGTGGGGTGATCGCAACCCCATGCGCCGTGTTTTCCGCTCTTTGGCCGGCGCTGTCAAGCCGCTCGGCTCGAAGGAAACGCAGAGACCTGATCACCGTGGAAGACGTCGATAATCCGCCTAGAGCGGCGACTTGGTTGGCCCGGAAGGTTGAAGCAGGAGGGCCATTGGCAACCAAGACTCTATTTCGGCATCATATCTCAATTCGACTTTTCGTAAGCCGCTAGAGCCATAAGGCCGAAGCGAGCGACCAACGATCGAGAGACCAGATCGGTGCTGCGGATTCATCCGGCGATGTTCCTTTTCGCGGCGCGCGCCCTGCGCGACATCGGCGACGGCTTCGTCGCCGTGCTGCTGCCGATCTACCTACTCACCCTCGGATTTACTCCGCTCGAAGTCGGTGTCATCGCCACCGCGTCGCTCCTCGGTTCCGCGCTGCTGACGATATGTGTCGGCTTCCTCGGAGCCCGGCACGATCACCGCCAGCTTCTGCTGGCTGGCGCGAGCTTGATGATCGCGACGGGTGTGGCCTTTGCCATTGTCCACGACTACGCGCTGCTTCTGGTCATAGCGTTTGCCGGCACGATCAATCCGTCGGCCGGCAGCGTCAGCGTGTTCGTGCCATTGGAGCACGCCGTGCTCACGCGCGAAATGACGGAGCGTGAGCGAACCAGCATGTTCGCGCGCTACAGCCTCGTCGGCGCGTTCGCCGGAGCCATAGGTGGACTCGCTGCAGCGGTGCCCGACCTTCTCGGCCCCTTTGGTCTCGAACGGCTTGGCGGCATCAGGGCCATGTTCATCCTTTACGCGTTTCTGGGCCTGCTCGGCGGCTTGCTCTACGCGCGGATCCCACGCCGCCCGGCTCCAGACGCGAGGGCCACAGCCGCGCTCGGCCCGTCGCGCCACATCGTTTTCAAGCTGGCGGCCCTATTCAGTCTCGACGCCTTCGCCGGCGGCTTCGTCGTCCAATCCCTGCTGGCTCTCTGGCTATTTGAGCGATTCGGCCTGTCGCTTTCAGAGGCCGGTGTTTTCTTCTTCTGGTCAGGCTTGCTCTCGGCTCTCTCGTTTCCTGTGGCCGCATGGATGTCGAGACGCATTGGCCTGATCAACACGATGGTGTTCACGCACGTTCCCTCCAGCATCGCTTTGATACTTGCGGCCATTTCGCCCACACTCCCCCTCGCACTGGCCTTTCTGCTTGTCCGGGCGGCACTGTCACAGATGGACGTACCGACGCGCTCATCTTACGTGATGGCCGTCGTCACAGAGGCGGAGCGGGCCGCCGCCGCAAGCTTCACCTCGGTGCCGCGCAGTCTTGCCGCCGCGGCCAGCCCCGCCCTGGCGGGCGCTCTGTTCGCCGCCTCGTCCCGAGCATGGCCGTTGCTCATCTGCGGTGCATTGAAGATCGTCTACGATCTGCTGTTGCTGATGCAGTTCCGGCGGCTGAAGCCGCCGGAGGAATCCTGACGCAATCGGCGGCGAAACCTCGTCAGCGAACGAGGATCTCCCGCATTGCGACGATCACCAGGATCAGCCCTGTGAGGGCCTCGACAGCCTTCGAGATCTTGGCCAGTAGGGTGTGCCGGGTCGCCAGCAGTTTCTCCACCCGCGTACGGAAGAAGACAGTCGCGAGTGCCACCGTGGAGAGGGTGAGGGCCACGCCCGTCATCATGACGAGTGCAAACATGATCCCGGCCACGGGCACGCCGCGCGACATGGCGAAAGTCATGACGAACAGCGTCAAGGGGCAGGGGATCAGCCCGGCCATGAATCCGACCGCGACACCTTCCCCTTCACCGTGAACATGTGGCGGGCGGAAGAAGGCGCTCCACAGCATCCAGGCTCCGATCATGCCGAGCAGGCCCCGGCTCAGATCTTCGAGCACCGGCGCCGAGCCGGCGCTCCCAAGCATCACCGACACCAGTGGCAGCGAGAACAAGGCTATGGCTACGGCCATCGTCACATGCGTTGCGGAGAGTGCCAGGGAGACCATCAGCGCACGCCGCATGCCCGCCGAAGCGCCGGTCAGGTAGGTGGCAAGCACGGCCTTGCTGTGACCGGGCGTCATCGCATGCACTGCGCCAAAAACAATACCCATGGGCAGGAAGGCGAGGAAGGCCGTCCAGCCGCCGCCGTTTGCGAAGGTTTTGATATGTTCGGCGAAGGCGAGATAGATCTCCCGCTGGATGTCCAAGATCGCTTGCAGCAATGCCTCTATGCCCAGTTCATGGAATTGGCCGCCACCGCCAGATAGCGGCCGATATTGGCGATTGAGACCAGAATCAGGAATCGCGCCAACGGCTCCCTCATGATGCCCGCCGCAATGGTGAGCGGATCGCCGATCACCGGCATCCAGCTCAGGAGCAGCGACCACTGGCCATAGCGTCTATACCACCTTCCGGCGCGATCGAGCGTCCCCCGGCCTACCGGAAACCGGCACCTGTCGCCGAAGTGCTCGACGCCGCGGCCAAGCAGCCAATTGACGGTCGACCCAAGCACATTCCCAGTGCTCGCCACGCCGATCAGTACCGCAAGCGGATAGTCGCCCGTCAGGAGAAGGCCGGCGAGGACCGCTTCCGATTGCATCGGCAGGACCGTGGCGCTGCAAAGGACACGAGAAAGAGGCCAGCGTAAACGGCGAGATCAGTCATTTCATGGTCGAGGAGGTTGCTGATCCGTATTTCATGGCCTCGATGGCCATTCGGGATGGCGGCTGTCGATGACATAGGCGTGACTATGGCGATGGCCGTTGCCGACACGTTCGGCCCCGATCAGGTGCGGATGCCCATCGGCCAGTGTCACGTGGACGTGCTCAACCTCGTCTGGATCATGCGCCGGCCAGAGCCGCATCGCAATGAAAACCGCGGCCACGGCTATTGCTCCGAGCGCTGCAAAAGTCGCCGGCAAGCCGATCGTAGCGCCGAGCCATCCCGCCAGCGGATAGGTGATCAGCCAGCAGGCATGCGACAACGCGAACTGTGCGGCAAAGAGCGCAGGCCTGTCCTCCGGATGCGACGACCGACGCAGGAGCCGGGCGGTAGGCGTCTGCGCCAGCGAATAGCCGAAGCCGATCGTTAGCCACAGCGGCAGCAGCAGCGCAAAGCTCGGCACGAAGACGCCGATGAACAGCCCGGCGACGAGAACGACCGCCCCCGCCAGCATGGCGGTACGATCAGCCGTCTTATCGAGAAGACGCGGCAGCAGAAGTGCGGCGATCATCGAGCCACCGCCAAAGGCCGCAAGCGCAAGGGCGGTCTCACGCTGAGTAAGGCCGAATTGCGCCTGGACCAGCACCACGGTGTTGACGATGACCATCGATCCGGCCGCTGCGACCGCGAGGTTGAGCGCGAAGAGGCCGCGCAGCCGCGGCGTGGCGAGATAGATGCGCAGGCCACGCGTCGTCCGCTCGTAGATGCCGCGGTGTTCTGCCGCCTTCGGACTCGGCAGAACGACCGAAACGACCAAGGCCGCCGAGGCGAGGAAGCCGACGACCGTTCCGGCAAACAGGCTGTGGAAGCTGACGACCGTCAGAAGGGCAGCCGCCAGCATGGGGCTCGCAACGCTTTCGAGATCATAGGCGAGGCGCGAGAGCGACAGGGCGCGGGTATATTCCTCCTTGTCGGGCAGGACATCTGGAATCGTCGCCTGGAAGGTCGGCGTAAAGCCGGCGGACGCGGATTGCAGAATGAAGATCAGGACATAGACCTGCCAGACCTCGCTCACGAAGGGCAGCGACAGCGCGACCGCAGCGCGCACAAGGTCGAGGTAGACGAGCATCGCACGCCGGGGCAGCCGTTCGGCGAAGGCGGCCGCGACAGGGGCAACGCCGACATAGGCGATCATTTTGATGGCGAGCGCCGTGCCGAGCACCGCTCCGGCATCGGGTCCAGCAAGATCATAGGCGAGAAGCCCGAGCGCGACGGTGGCGAGACCGGTTCCGACGAGCGCGATCACCTGCGCCAGGAACAGGTGGCGGTACGTGCGATTGCGCAGGACGCCAAGCACGAGACGCCCCTTAGAGATACTTGGTGATCGACTTGAACTCGTCGATCGACTGGCGCTGGTCGCGCGGAAGCGCGCCCAGCGTCTCTTCGAGGCAGTGGTCGAGATGGTCCTGGATCAATGTCCGTTTCGCCTGCGCAATCGCCTTCTCCACTGCATGGAGCTGCTGGGCGATGTCGGGGCAGGGCCTGCCCGACTCGATCATGGCGATGACGCTTTTCAGGTGTCCCTCGGCCCGCTTCAGCCGCTTGACGATCTCCGGATGCCTTTCATGTCTGTGTTCCGTCATGCTTTCTCCTATCCTCCTGGAGGGGATATTTCAAGTCGAACAGCTCGTTTCGATTGACCTCGTGGCGCACGGCCATGATGAGTGCCCTGTCTTTCCCCGAGGGCTTGTCCATCGCGCTCGATCGGCGTGGGCATCACCTTTGGGCTACAGTTCTGGGCATCAGGTCGCCAATGACGCCAAAACGATATCCGGCACGATGGAAAATCAAGAAATTAAAGGCCTTTAGGGAGAATTGGCTGGGGAACCTGGATTCGAACCAGGACTAACGGAGTCAGAGACTTTTATCACCCCGTGTTTTTATTATATTTTCGCGCTTTTTGTGCCATCGGTGTGCCATTGATTCCCAACAGGAGGTTGCGCTCGGCGTCCGCAAGCATATCGGCATCGTCCGTGCTCGGGAAAAGGTGAGAATAAGTGTCCATCGTCACTTGGATCGACGAATGGCCCATGCGTTCCTGCACCATCTTGCCGGGAAGCTCTAACCCGCCATCCACGCGCCTGTTGATGCACCACGAGGCGAACCAGTGTCGCAAGGCATGCATCCCCGTGTACTTCGCGCCCACGACCGGGTTGCCCTCTTCATCTATCTCGCCGGTCGGCTTCACGACGCCGGCAGCGATTTGAACGGGGTGCAGCCCGCGCTTGATGATATTCGGGTGCCATTCGACGTTGCCCTCGCCGTTGGGGAAGACGAGGTTTAGATCCCCCTTAGGGCAGGTGAGTTTCCATTCCTTGAGCGTGTTGACGACAATCGGGGGCAGCGGAATCGTTCGTTGCCCGGCGTCTGACTTCGGCATGCCGATGACATGATATTTGTCGGCGCGTTGCCGCACGTGAACCTGTGCCTTTTCGAGATCGACATTATCCCAAGGTAAACCGCGAAGCTCTGAGGCGCGCAAGCCAGTAAAGATCGCCGTCAATAGCAACGGACGATAACGACCCTCAGCATGCTGGATAATGTTGCGTATCTCCTCAGTGGTCGGGATATCGGCGCCGACGCGCAACCGGGCCTTCTGTCGGCGTTCTCTCGTGACGGCGCCCTTCTTCCGGCGGCTCATCTCATGGACGGCATTGCGCATTACAAGCCCACGCTCCTGTGCGTCAGCAAGGATGCTGCCGAGGCTGACGGTGACGCGCTTGACCATTGCCACTGACCGGCCGTTTTCCCGCAACTGATCCTGAAACTGCCGGATGGTCGGCACGTTGATCTTCGAGAGCTTCAGGGTGCCCAAGAAGGGCGCGATGTGCAGATTGAGGTGTTGGCGATATTGATCGAGGGTCGAGCGCTCAAGCCCGGCCGCCTCGCCGCTGGTGATCCATTGCTGAGCGGCCTCCTTCACGGTGACGGTATCGGTGTCGGCGATATATGTACCTGCCCTTATCTCCACCTTGGCCTTCTCAACATAGGCGTCGGCATCCTTTTTTTTATCGAAGCTCTTCCGATGCCGACGGCCCTTGGCGTCCGTGTAATCGGCCAGCCACGCCTCTTTCTCGGTCCCATCCGGGCCTTTCCATTTTCGCTTGCGTACCGCCATATCACACCCCCTTGTTTTTAAGCATTTCGAGAAGTTGCTCATTGGTAGCCCGCTCCCTATCGAGCGCCGTCTTCAGCATTTCGATCATCTGTTCGTGGCCTTTCGCCAGTTCCTGCTGGTGGAGAATTCGCTCCTTGGCGAGCCGGAAGTCTTCGAGAAACCCCGAAACATTTTCCGAGTTTTCCAGCCGCGCCACTATTTCGGCATTCAGGGAGCGCCCGACTTTCGCGGCCTCGTCCACCAGGTGATCGCGTATGGTGGCCGGCATTCGCAGCGTCAGCCTGACCTCCTCTGATCCATCGTTCATTTTCTTGTCTCCGAAAAAAACTTACACCACATTGACATCACATTGACACTATAACTGACATGACACTACCATGGTGTCATTCTAGTTATAGGAGGCTGATTCAAATGGCAACGGATGACATGGCTGTACCCGCAAACTTTGAGCTTGTTTGGGGCGTGCATGAAATTGCAAAGCTGATCGGCCGTACACCGCGGCAGACCTTTCATATGCTGTCGAAAGGTGAACTGCCCGCACGGAAAGTGGGTGGGCGCTGGGTCGCAGAGCGCGGCAAGCTGATCGCCTTTTTTATGGAAGCCGCATGACCGCCGCGACTCGCACGGCGGCTACATGGGTGGGTCAGCGTCTTCGGGCACGTTCGAAAAAATGCTTCAACCCAGCAGCTTCGTGCAATTCGCGGCGTCACCACGAGGTGAATGCGATGAATCAACAGCGCACTATTTTGAAAGTCGCCGCCCTTCAGGCGCAAGGTTCGGATGATCTTCGCGACGGAGACGACACCGCGCCGCTCAAGGCGCGGATCGCTGAACTTGAGGCCGAAGTCAGTGACCTCGAAGATGAGGTTGCTGATCTTGAGATAGAGCTAGAGGCTGCGCCCGACCCCGACTTGCTCGCAGATATTCGCCGGGACCTGGAACAAGGCGATGTCGAGTACGCGCTAATCAGGATCGGCAGGGCGATTGGATGGTGATGACATGCCTAACGTCACTCGCCTCAACCGACAAACCAGCATTCCCATGCCGAAATGGCGGCCACCGCACGATACCACCGGAATGTCCGATGCAGAGGTTGCGAAATGGTGCCTCGACCATGGAACCGGCAGGCTCTCGCGGAAAGAACGCGAGTTCCTTTTTTTCGTGTCGACACGGTCTGAACCATTATCGGCCAATCAACGCCAACAGCTTGCCGGCCTGCATGAACGGCTGAGTATACGGACGTAGCGAGGGGCACGATGAAAGGTTTCGCCAGTTGGAAACTCGATCTTCTCGACCGTATGTCGGCTGACAGCCGCCTTTCGGCGACTGATTTCCGGGTAGCTTATCGCCTGCTTTCCTACATGGACGCGAAAACCGGCGCTTGCTTTCCGAAGCAAGAAACGATCGCCTCGGATCTAGATGTAACGGACCGCACGGTGCGGAACGCGCTCGCCAAACTCCGCGCGTGCGGTTGGCTCCAAATCGAAGAACGGCCGCTGGCTAAGGGCCGCGGCAAATCGAATCTCTATCATTTTGAAGATGCGACCACCGGAAGCACTTTTCCGGTGGTTGATATGACTATCGGAAACAGGGTTCCGGTAAACGACGCGACCACCGGAAATTCGGCGCGGGACTTCCGGAAGTCTGCTTCCGGTGCCTCTAATATAGAACCCGTTGAAAAGAACACGTTGAATCGAGAGAGTGCGAAATGCGTTCCGCGCGCTCGAACACTTCCTGATGATTTCAGACCCGATCTGAGTGTTGCTCTCGCGGCTGGTATGAGCCAGTCCCAGGCCGAGCGGCAGGCTGCGATCTTCCTCGACTACTACCGTGCCAACGGAAAGCCAATGCGCGACTGGAACGCCACCTGGCGCAACTGGATTCGCCGCGCACCCGATTTCGATCGCCGTTCGCAGGGGCAGGATCGCCAGCATATCGCCCACCAAGCTTACGAAGAGGCCCGCCAAGCCTTCGACAGAGAACATGAAGGAGGAGTTTTCGATGATGGCGTCGAACGTGCCGACGATCCAGCCGGATATCTACCGCCCGGCGTCAGACACTGAAAAACTGACCGTGCTGACCCGCCTGCTCGCCGCCTACCCATGCCGAGCGCCAAGCGACTTTAAGCTCATTAAACCCGCTTACCTGATGGCGCTCGAAGGGGTCAGCCGGTGGGCGCTTTTCACGGCGGAAAAACAGATCAATCAGGGCTCCCTCGGCCATGGCTTTATGCCGTCTCCGTCGGAGTTGCGGCGCGAAATCGACCGCGTGATGCAGCCGTTCCGAGAGCGCGAGCGGCGGGCCGCCGAGGAACGGCGACGCTACGGATGGCCGGAAGAACCAGCAGTGATCCATGATGAAGCGTCCCGAGAGCGCATCCTTAAGGGTTTTCGGCAGTTGCGTGCGAACCATCCGGTCTCACAGAAAACGCCACCGCCACCGCCGGCGCCGAAAATTCCCGACTATTCGCGGGAGCGGATCGAAATTAGTGCCGCGCTGCGCAGAACGCTGAGGGCAAAGAAGGATTGAAGGGAGACGCTGATGAAGGCCTTCGACTATTCCATTATGCCCGTCAAAGCCGCAGACGCAGCCCGCGCCGCGGCCAGCGAGACGCTCACGCTCGCCGACGTTAAGGCGATGAAAGCTGCATGGGAAAAGACGGAGAAGTGCAAGCGGACGCCAATCGAAAATTCGCAGAAGGAGGAGCAGGTCAAGCACCTGCTCGACGCTTGGAATGCCGCTGACGATAAAGCCCGCTGGGTATTCTTGCTGCGCACGACCTTACACCGCGAGCTTCAGTGGAGGAGGGGAACAGTGGGTCTCACCTCCCGAGAGCGCCAGCGCCGCTACCGTGAACGGCGCAAGGTCGGCCGCCGTGTGATCCGGGTAGAGATCGACGAGGTCGCACTTTGCGTCGTGCTGGAGGGGCTGAATTTTCTCGATCCGCAGGACGGGGATGACGGCGAAGCAATCGGGCGGGGGCTCACTGAAATGATCCAGGTCCTCTGCCGGGGGCTGGAAGGTGACGCGTAACGGCGCGCTCCCCGGGGATCTGGTAGGATTGGCCAATGAGCGAACCGATATCAAACGAAATTGCTTTGCACGAAGCCGCCCACTGCGTGGCGGCCCTCCGGCACGAGATCGGCGTCCGCCACGTGTCAGTTGACGGCGAGGTTGCCCTAAATCCGCCCGGCGACCTTCTGGAACAGGGGCGCCATCACGGAGCCGTCGCCCTGGGATACGCAGTCGTTGCGCTAGCCGGCCAAGCTGCGGCGCCTACCACGGAAATGTCGAAATCGGATCAACAGCTTTTGGAACATTCGGTTTTTTTGGGGTCGTGGGGCGACGATCCCGATACCATGCGCCGCGCGCTTTCTGCGCTGGCAGCTCTCTTCGTTCAGCACCATCGCAAGGAGATCGAAAAGCTGGCGCTTGTCCTACATGAACGCGGCAGCATGTCGGGCACCGAGGTCGAGGAGTATCTGGGGAGCGTGAGGAAATGACGGACAAGGACAACGAGGAACTCGCCAAGATCACGGCGCGTGCCACCGAGATCCAGGCCCGCCTCAATACCGCCTACTCGGCGGAAGAACTTCGTCGGCCGCTAAGCACGCGTGTTGTGCACTCGCTGATCGCAAGTTCAATCGCCAGCGTCGCTGTGAAGTTGGCGTCACTTTCTTCCCGTATCGCCTTACTTGAGGAAGGCGGGATCAGATACGCGGGCATTTACCAACGCGCGGTCGCGTACTCAAAAGGCGACGCCGTCACACACGCCGGCAGCCTATGGATCGCATTAAAGACTGTTCCTGTAGGCGCCGCGCCCAGCAGCGATCCTGTCTATTGGCAATTGGCGGCTAAGGGCGGCAAACCGGTGAAGTGCACTCCGCAGGGGTCGAGGTCGGTATGACTGTCATCGATTTACCTCCTCGAAAGGCCGATGCAATCGAAAGAGCTTGGGAGCTCGCTGCCGAGTACCTGCAAAGGCCCCTCACAGATGAGGAAGCTGCGATCATCGTTGCGGCCGTCTTTCGGTATTTCGACGAGCCCGATGCACCTACGACACAGCTCCAGTGACGCTGAGGGCGTTATGATCTTCGGATCGGCCGCTGGCGGGACTTTAGCGCGCAAACATGAGCCACGTTGAGCGGAGTCCACGAATGAGAAGAGGCGATGTCCAGCGCCTCGTTAGTGCAGAGGCGGGATACCGCTTCCGACCCCAAGGCGACATTTGCTGAGTGACCCGGAATGCGAAACCCTTCACCGTTGCGGACCTTCCGACGCCGATTTTCTTTCCCAAAACGGCGAGCGTTAAACCACAGCACACTAAGCGCTTTGTTCAACGTCAGCGATTTTCGCCGCTATCACCTTATCCTGGGTTGCGTCTCCACCGTCGGCGGGTTGAACGTCCACACCAAATCGGGCCACGCGTCGTGCGTTAATCGGCGACTCCGAGCCGATCTGCTCGAGCGCTTCCCTAGCGCGCCGTGGGACCTCTCGCATCTCCTCAGACGCATTCACTATCCGCTCAAACTGGAACACGTTGGCGAGCATTTGCCGTAATTCCTGGCCCGAGTGCGACTTAAATGCCTTCCGATATTCCTCAACGGGCGCAGCCGCTAGGACCCTCAACTGACCTTCACCCCAACCGCCCTTGATAGCCATCATTATTGCTGCAAGATCCGGCGCTTCTTCTATCTCAACAGCTCGCGCCTCGAATGCCGCGCGGACATCCCCATCATCGACGTTATCGCCAAACAGATTCTCCTGAAGATCGAAAAAACTCCGCTCCTCGTTCCGATTAGCCATATAGTGATCGAGCAACTCTTTCGCCTGTTCAGGCCGTCCTAGTTCCTTGAATAGCTTAACCGTCCCGTTGAGGTTGGTGGGGGAGATGTATTTAACGTTCTTCAGGAAAGACTGATAGATTCCATCCAGGACCTCGTCCTGATTGTTATCGAACGTATCATGGTAACTCCGCCATGCGTCCTCGAAGGACCCATCCGCCTTCGTGGCCACCACGCGTTCATGAACAACCTGCGCCGCCTTCTTCACCCGCATGGGATCGAAATGGCCATTGCAAACGCCATCGATAAGTACCAGATCAAGGTCGTCCGTCCACGTATATCCATAGGCTTCGAGCAGACTGTTCCATGCTGCTTCTTTGGTCGGAAGGTCATCTTCCGACGGCCATCCGAACGTGTTCATTGTCTTATTCTTAAGGAAGGCCAACGACGGCGCGTGCTCGGGTTGATCATGGGACCATGAAAATAGTGCAATCGAACTGATTGCAATCTTCAGAACCTCGGGATCAAGCTCCTTAAGCATAGGCTGAATCGCTGTTGCGAAACGGAGAATTCGCTTTATGACACGAATATTGGTTATGCCAAGCGCCACGCACCGGTCCCGAATCTCCTGACCGACGGGATCAGGAATGTCGATCGCGATGCCGGAGGAAACCTCGGGAGACGGCTCGTAGACAAGGGAAACGTCGACCACTTTCTCGAGGTTCTTTTCGAAGTCGCGCTTACCGTCCCCATCCAGTTGCTCGTCGTTCAGGATCAAGACGATCTTGCAGTTCCGTTGTTCCCGCAAATAGGAAATCAGGCCGAGTACATCACTGACATCGAGGTTCTGTCCGCGGCGTTCGAGATCATCTATGCAGACGATCTGATCCCGTATCGTCATGAATGAGACGAGTGATGTGGCATCAGTGCCCACTACATCTCTGATCACCGGCAATGATGACGCGATCCTCATCAGCTTTCGCCAGGAACCGAGTTTAGAAACGTATGCGTCGAGCGTTGCTAGGTCGGCCCTCCTGACCCCTTCGCTCAAGGTGATTACGTTCTCGAAGATCGCAAACCTCAGTTCATCGAGGGAATTCACACCAAAAAGCGAAACATACGAGTATCGCGCCAGACCAATCTTGTTGGCCTTTTGCGCCACTTCCAGTCGCTTCGTCCACGTATATGTCTTGCCGACACCCCATCTGCCTCGGATGCACAACACTTCTGGTTCAGCACGAAGTAGGAATTGCGAGATCTCCTCTTGCACAAGCTGTACTGACATAACGGTCCTCAGATCAAATCTCGTCTTTCTTTCATTCAATCACGTTAAGTAGCACCAATCTACACTTACGGATTGCCAGTTAGACACCCGTGCCCGAATGTCGGCTTGGGAGCAGCCGGGAACGACAGCAAATGACGCGCTCCAGTCGTTCCGTCGCGCGAGACGAACGTTAATCTTTCACCCGACGCGATAGTTCAGCCTCGCCGCGGGGGGTGTAACTTAACGTCGCGCAGTGCCGACTGACGGAAGACGTGGCTATCATTGTGGCTGCTTTAGAATGTAGAGGCCGTCCCAGTCTTTGGTGATCGTCTTTTGTAGCGTTTCGAGCCGCTCAGCGCTTGCATTATTGGTTTGCATGGCACGGTCGAATTTTTCCCTCAGGTCCAAAAACTTGTCGGGGTCTACGGCCGGCTTCAAAAGATCAGCACCCGGCTTAGACGCGTCGCTTTTCAGGACCTCTTGAATGGCGGTGATCTGTGACGACGTTTCCTCGAGCGCCGAGCTCAAGGTTTTCATACTCTCATTAAGGGAAACCTGCTCCTGGGCCAACTGTTTGACTTGGTCCGTAAGTTCAAGGGCAACCTCCTTGGTTGTGAGCTTAAAGCCGTCCTTCGTCCATTCGAAATTTGCGACAAAGGGCAAACAGAAGAGCACGGCGGCCAAGCCCATTATCACTGAATGGCCGGTAGATACCTCCACTCCCTTGAAGATCATCGTCAGTACGCCACCACCTAACAAAAGGCCGGCGATCACCACAATTGCTTCCAACACCATTGTTGCCCCTTCGAAAAACGACGCGTTCAACACATTAATCACTAAGACGATTTAACATGTCGCGTATTGAACGCGTAGGGAGCGCAAGATGGCCACTGTCCGACAGGCGCTTGGAACATTTGGAGAGGACCGGGTTGTCCGAGATTGCGATTGTCCCAGATGCAAGAGGGAGAAGACCCTCGTTCGCCTTCCCCCCAACTTCAAATGCGCGGACGTCATCTGTGATTTTTGCGGCTATTTGGCCCAGGTTAAGGCTTGTAGTGCGAAACGGTTGGACCGCCTGCCGAAAACAATCTTAGGCGCGGCATGGGGTCCCCAGCTGGAGCGTATGCAGGCGGCCATCTATTTTCCTCTTTATGTCGTTGTGGTCGGCCCGACCGCAGATTACTCAATCTTCTATCTTGCTGCGGATTTGCAGGAACCGGAGATGTTTAAGCCTCGTAAGCCTCTCTCGGAAACAGCTCGCCGCGCAGGTTGGCAGGGCTTTATCTACGACATGGAGAGTGTTGAAGATCGTGCCGTCCGGCTGCGATAGATCTTCGGTTTCACGACTCGCGGGAGGACCTACGCGCTGGTCTGCTTCCGACCGTTGCGGGCGGTGGCGACAAGCACGATGAAAGGCTGGAAAGGTACGCTCTTTATCGACAACAGCGTTTATGCCCCAAAAGGATCTGCCCCGTGATATCCATTATGGATGGCGCGATTCGCAACAGACTTGAGCCCCGCCGCGCTGCCGGCCACGTTTCGGCAGATGGCAGAGATTGTTGGCTGGTCAACTTGGCAACGACGTATTGAGTTGCTCAGGGCGGAGCTGGCCGGGAATCCTCTCTGGGAGCAATTCTTGCGGGAAAGGCATGGGCTCGAACTGGCCTTCGGCGATGTCCGTCAACATTTGCGCGCAACCGGGCGATACCGCTGGCCCCCGAAAACTGCCGAAGAGTACCGGCTTTACTCCTTCCTGGCAGGAGCTGTCGGCATATACGCGTACCTGAGCGCGCATGCGCAACGGAGGTTTGCGGGTGCCCTTCGCACTGCACTCGATAAGGAGTTCGGACTTGGCCCGTTGGCTTTCGAGGTCAAGGTTGCCGTACACCTGGTATCGCGCGGCTTTGATGTTGAGTTCCATGACCTGGAGAGCGGCGGCGGATTCGACTTTCTGGCCGCCTCGGGCACGACCCGGATTGAGGTCGAATGCAAGCACCTGTCCGCTGATGTTGGACGACAGATTCATCGACGCAAGCTTTACGCTCTGAGCGGGGTTCTGCAAGCGCCGATGGAAAGGGCTTTGCGTGAAGTAAGCCAGGGCCAGCTCGTGCGCGTGACGCTGCCCGGCAGACTCTCAGGGAACAAGGACGAACAACAGGCGCTGGCGGACAGGATCGGCGCGATTGTGCGCGGAAAGGCGGATATCATTGATGATCAGGTTTGTATTGCTACGGTGCAGCCGTTTGCGCTGGAAACCTCTCCGTTCACGCTAAAGCGTGGTCACAGTCTGGTCATGGAGGATGTACAGCATTACCTGCGGGAGGCATTTGGAATCGACGGTGCGAACGTGGTTTCGCATTGGCATCCAGGTCGTGCGGCAATCATCGTCTCAATTGAGAGCAGAGAGCGGGATCGGGTCCTTCATCAGATCTTCAGGCACCTGAAGGCTGACGCGAAGAAACAATTTTCCGGCGAGTTGCCTGCATTTTTGTGCGTGCATCTCGCGGACGTCACGGAAGCGCAGTTGCTGGAGCTTGCAGATGCGGAGCGAACGGGCACTGTGACTGGTCTTCAGCGGGTGGTGAGTGCTCTTCTGCAGCGTCGTCCCCACCTTTATGGCGTCGCCATCATGACGGACGGACATGTGCGGCAGTCGCGGCAGCGTGGACGAGGTGGCGTCACGACATCGGTGCGGGAGGTGGGACCATCTTACGTATTTCACAATCCCAATCATGCATTGGCTAGCGATCAGGTACTTGGCCAAGTTTTCCTTTAGACGGCTTTAAGATGACCGCTGTTGGCTTACGATAGATGGTGAATTCCAGCTAAAACTATAAGTTCAGAATGGAGGCGGCTTATTTCCTGCTAAGGGGGGCGGGTAAAAGTTGCCAAGGTCATCGCCAGCGGACCGGCGCCGTCGTCATGCGGAGAATTTTTTTGGCGCCGCAGAATAGCGGTGAGGTGGGCACGAAGGTTCAGATATGTGGAAGGCGCTCAAAGTCGTAGTTAATTGGGTGTGGGTGATCTCCCTTCTGGTCGCGGGAACCACTTTCGGTGTGATGGACGGCTGGGCGCATCATGGCTGGGTAGGTGCAGTCATGCTGGGCTTCGTTGGATTCGCCGCAGGAGCAGCTCTTGCAAGCTCGCCTGCGCTAATTCTGCAAATCCTCTCCGCCCTGTGATTCTGGCCGAAACGCGATTATTTTTCTACTGTCATGGAAAACGCGGCACGACCAAGAGGAAGGCCGGCGCATGAGCCGGATGCAACCAGGCGCCGCTTCGTCGAGGCGATGGCCGGTGCGGGCGTACCTCAAGCGCAGATCGCAGCCGTGATTGAGGTCACCGTGCCGACCTTGCGGCGACATTATCGGTGCGAATTGAACAGGGGCGCGGCCAAGGTCGAGGCCAAGCTAGTAGCCAATCTGCTGACCATCGCCAACGGAACGGACGGCACGGCGCTCAAAGCGATCATCTTCACTTTGCAGTCCCGGTTTGGCTGGTCCCGCTATGCGCCGAGACGCAGCTAAAAGCATGCCATCTCAGTTGGTCGCAGCTCACCATCGCGACGGCGCCGGGCGGATTTCGCCCTCGATTCACGGGACGAACCCGAGAGACTTCTCCGCACGACGCAACGTTTTGACGATCACCCTTCGCGAGCTGTTTCCGCTGTGGGACCATCAGGGACAAGGCGCCGCTATTTGCAGCCCTTGCTCTTGATGGTGGACTCGATTGCGTTGACCTTGCCCTTCGATACGGCAACTTGTCCTTCCTTATCGCCGCCGAATGTGCTGGATGCGGGTACTCCTATCAAGAACACACCGATTGCGTCTCCCGTCGCGGCTTGGTTCTGCTGCTTTGAAACGGCGGCGAGGTTCGCCTGCTCCTTGAGCAGTTCTTGGGCCAGTCCCGCGCAACTCTGATTGCTGTATGCAGCCATCGGAATATCGACCGGCACTATGGCATCGGGCCGCTTGGCGCACGAAGAAATTGCCAGCGTAGCCGCCAGAGCGATCAAACGAAATTTCATATTGCCCCTCTAAGAAGAATCTCAAACCCGCATGCAACTAAGCATGGCCAGACAGAGCAGGAAAGGGCTGAAGTAGTGAAATTCCACAGTTGAGTTTTATCTTCCGGTTGGCGTCAACCGGGCACGGCCAGAGGTCGGATGAGCCACCTTCCCGGCACCCGGATGTTCACGGTAGTGGACGCAAAGGAGCGTGTCCTGACGCGGCTTGCCGACGGCGCTCTGTCTCATCGCTCATCGGACTGCTTCCCTCGACGACGACCGAATTGCTCTTCGAACGCCCGCTCCCAATTGGAGTGACAGGACGTTCCCGCATGTTTCAGAGGCTCAAGGTGATATCGTTTCAGCAGTGCCGCGGCGATTATTTTCGCCATTGTATTGCGCGCTTGTTCGGCTTTCAAGCGATCCCGGTCACAGGCCGCGCGCCGCAACTCGATTGGTATCTCATAAAGCGTCCGCGCCAGGAAAGGGCTGATCGCTGGGTAGCGTAGCACCGTTTCGACGTCAAATATCGCGAATGCCTTAAAGGATTCGGCAATCGTCATGGCGACTTCTTGGACGCCGCGCACCTCGACCGGACGGCGATAATGATCCAGCCCCGCATAGCCGCGTCTTTGGTGAGGCGGCAAAACTGCCAAATCCACTGCAATCGCTGCTTCGATTTCATCTTCAAGTGTTCGCATGGCGCACCTTTCCTGACCGCGCAAAGGCGGTTGCCTCGGTCCCCTGTTGTTGTCGGATTGGCGCGCCGCAGCGCCGATGAGTGTTCTCATTATGTTCTCCCGGTGGAGCAAGTCAATATGTCCCGGCGCATCGGTGATGAGCGGCGCGGAGACGCCAAAACGCGGCCTACCTGCAGACTAAGGTCGACAAAATCGATGCGTTGACCACAATCGGCCATTGAAACGCTTTTCCATCAGCACACGCAAAAAGAATGACCGTTGTCGTCTGTTCTCGAAGCCGTCGCCTATAACGTTTGGTTTCTCGGTGGCGCCGCAATCGTGCTTGGCCTCGCCTACTGGCTTCGCCGCAATGGCTACACCCTCCAAGCCTTTCTCAGCCTAGTGGTCGCTTTGCTGTTGCTTCTGAATTGGTCCGGTTTCCGTAGGCCGCCTGAAAGTCGCCGAAGGCGGCAATGCTAAGGACTGACGCTGCATAGGCGGGGTGAGCTAACCCAACTGGGTGAATTTCGCTATGCGCTCGCGCGGCTACAATCAGCGCGCGCAAGATGGCGGAGGGTTGGCATGCTTCACGGTTATCGCAACACAAAAAAGAGGTCGTTGCTTTTCACGGCGCCGGGCTTGGTCATCGGGGCACTTGCAGTAGGTGCTGCCGGCGCCTCGACCGTGAGCGACCTTCTAGGTTCCGGCAGCTCGGGGGCAACCTGCAACATTAAAGGCAACATCAGCATTGATACGGGAGAGCGTATCTTTCATGTGCCCGGGCAACGATACTATTCGAGCACGAAGATCAGTCCTCAGTATGGGGAACGCTGGTTTTGCTCGGAATTTGAAGCGTGGGCCGCCGGCTGGCGGAAGTCGAAGGTATGAGGGTCAAGCGAGAGTATATTGCCAGGTATGACACAATCGGAAAACGCACGGATCTGGGCCAGCCGCGCCTTCATGGATTCAACACGCATAAAGGGATTTACCGCTGATCCATTGCCGACGGGGATGAGCCTCGGCCAGATGGCCGAAATGAATGAAGCTGGCGAACGGATGTCTGCTGAGCATTTCCCAGAGAAAATTTTCGCCAAGTATCCCGACAAGATGGAAAGGAAGCAGTCCGATCTCGTGCTTGCCGCAGGAGCGGTGGTGGTTTCGGCGGCCTGCGCGGATGTGCTGCGGCAATTCGATCTCGGCCATTCCTCGCTCTATCCGATCAAGCTTTTCCAGCATGACCGCAAGACGCCCGTGGAGGGCGAATATTTTTGTCTGAATATCGGCGAGCGCAAGGCTGCTTTCCTGCCCGAATACTCGCGGGGAGTCACTACGCTCGGCTCCGGAAAACTGCTTATGCCCCCAAATCTTCATGACGACGATGTGGCTATCAGCCCGGACGCACTCGAGGGGCCCGATCTGTGGGTAAGCCCGCCCTTAATCCGCATTTTTTTTTTCTGAGCGAGCGTCTTACGCAGGCCCTGCGGGCCGGAAAAATGGGCAGGGTATTTGGTTTTCGCTCCTGCCGCGTCGTAAAACCTCACTGATTTCCCCTGGGCGGGATCAACTTAGCCGACCTACGAGTTTCTGTTTCATGAACCGGCGCAAAGCAGAAACAAAGGCCGACCCGATGCCCGAGCGGGTCGAGCCGTGCCTCGCGCTTCTGGCATCCGAACCACCAAAAGGGCCGGAGTGGGTCCACGAGATCAAATGGGACGGTTACCGCGTCGCGGTCCATATCGAACCTGCTAGCGTCCGCATTCTCACGCGCAGGGGCTACGACTGGACACATCGTTTCCCTGCTGTCGAGAGAGCGGCCGAAGCGCTTCAGCCAATTACGATGATTCTAGATGGTGAGGTGGTTGTCCTGGACGACCGGGGCCGGCCGGATTTCGGGATGCTGCAACAGGCGCTCGGTGGCGTCGGCGGTATGAAGACAGCGGCCGCCGCGATCCTCTATGCATTTGACCTGCTGTACTACGACCGTCGCGACATTCGCGCTCTGCCGCAGAGAGAGCGCCGACAGATGCTCGAAGGCGTCTTCTCCAGCCAGAGGGGCGCGATCCTGCTCTCGGAGGAGGTGCAGGCCGATGGCGCGGAGCTGCTTCGTGTCGCGTGCGAGCACGGCCTTGAAGGCATTGTCAGCAAGAACCGGGAGAAGCCCTATCGGTCGGGGAGCCGCTCCGGCGATTGGCTGAAGATCACCTGCTCTCGGCGCGATAGTTTCCTAATCGTGGGTTTCGAACCATCGGAAGCCTTACCAAGTGCCATCGCAAGATTGCTGCTGGCCGCGCGAAGAGGAGGCGAGCTAGTCTATGTCGGCGGCGTCGGAACCGGCTTCAGCGACAAGGAAGCTTTCGCCCTGAGGAAGGTCCTCAACGAGATTGCTACCGACAAGCCAGCGGTGAGTTTGAAGCGCAAGGGCGTGATCTTCACCGAGCCCGTGCTCGTCGCTGAGATCCAGTATCGCGCTTGGACGCACGAGGGAAAGCTCCGGCACCCTTCCTTCAAGGGGCTACGCTCAAAAGCCGACGAAACAGATGTGTATGAAGTTGACGCCATCGGTGATTCAGAATGAGGGCAAGCATTACGTCTGCCCTCATCGTTTTGCCTTCCAACGCGCATCAGCGCATCACGAGTTCCCGCAAGAGCCAAGCGGGCAATGATGTGACGAGCCGCGGATGAAACGCAGTGCTCGCGACCACGCCGACAACGGTTCCACGAACCGTATCGAGGATTATCGGGCTTCCGCTCATCCCGGCCTCGCATCGCTCGCTGGTCCAAACGTATCGGGCGTTAACGTCCAAGCTGTGGCAAACCCATTTGCCTTCAAGCGTCAGCCACGCGCCTTTGCGATTGCCGGGGGGCAATGCCGCGTTCTGTTCGGCAGCAATAGGCAAGCCTTCCCGTTCCTCAACAAACGCGCGATAGGCTTCCGATTCATCCTCAAGTTCATGACCGTCTGGTTCGCCGAGCACTGCGACATCGGCTACAGGATCGACGAACAGGCATTCCACGGTAATCGTTGGTTCGTCCCCGAGCATGCCCACCAGGCGGGGGTAGGTCCTCTCCTCGGTCATCATTATGCCGCCGATTGCAGGCGGCATATGCGGTAGGCAATGCGCACAAGTGATGATGACAGGCTTATCGACTGTTTGTGCTACGAATCCCCGGCCGTCCCCGACCCGGATCACGGAGCTCTTGGCGTATTCAAGCGGATTGATGGCACCTGGCACTTGAGTGAGGCGCTGAGTGTCGCATTTCGGTTCAACCAGTTCTGCATGGGTGGTGTCTTCGGACACAGCGATGCCCTCCCATGTTTAGAGGTTGGATGGGAGGCGATACGACGGGCCTATCTGCTATGTGCCCTTTCCGCGCCAATCGAAACGGCGGCCGTTCCGACGCCCCACCATCTGGGACCAGATCGATGATGGAACTCGGTCTGCAACTGCGACCTATGCGATACGGTGCCACGGCAATCAAAGCTTTCAAACCCTTCAAAAAGAGGGGGAATGGCGAAAAGTGATCGAAAGAGATTGAACAGGCGGGTCCAGGATTGACAGCTCACCTCTGCTGCGACGCCAGCCGCCACATCGTCGCGAGATCATCCAGCCCCATTCTCAGCATGTCGGCCGCCACCAGCCTTGCCCGCTTTTCCTTGCCCGCGACTTCATGTCGGGACTTGCCCTCCCCACAGACACATTGATGAGCCGATACCGGGCTGGCGCCGAGGAGCGCCGGCACTTCGGCAGCCCGTTATCAAGCCCGCCACGGGTGTAGAACACGACCGCCGCGCTCTCCTTGATGTTGACGACGGCGTTGATCTCTTTGGGGTTCGTGGCGTCACCATCATAGGCCGGGCTGTAGTATGGGTTCGCGACTGTTACCGCCCGCAGGGTGCGATGCGGATCAGGAGCGGGCTTTCTTCTCGACGGCGCGGGCATGGCGGGAAGGATGCCGGATTCGCGGCAGAACGTCACTACATGTCGCACCTGTGTTTCTGGCGGGCCTTTTTCTGGTGCATTTCCATGCCCTTACGGCGGACTTCATGTGCCATTCATGTGCCATGGAGCTGCCGTCGCCACGTGCCAACCGTTGTAATCATTGGAAAATTAGACGCAGGATGTGCGAACTAGAATCGGCTACCTAGGGAGGCAAGGTAGCCGGTAAATACTTGTTTTTGTTAGAAAAGTCGATGGCTGGGGAACCTGGATTCGAACCAGGACTAACGGAGTCAGAGTCCGCTGGTCTACCGTTAACCTATTCCCCAAGGCCCGTCGGCGGAGTCTGGCCGCCGCGTCGGTGTGGCGGGCTTATAAACAAAAGAACGGCGGATGCAAATACCTTTTGGCAAAAAAAGTGCGGCCGGCTTGTGATCTCGGCGGTCCTCGTTGCGAGCGTCTGCGCGCCGCGATGCGCCGGTTGGGCGCTGTGCCCGAGGTGCCTTCTGCCGGTGGAACTGGAGCCGCAAAAACAATTTGGCGAAAGAGGGCGGCGCTGGTACAGTCGCCGCAACGCAAAATCGAGAGAGCGCCTTGAGCGGCCGCAAGGCTTCGCCCGGCGCCATGGTTGAGACACGTGAAGGACCCCGATCACGGCGAAAAGCCGTCTGAATCCGGGGCGTCGGCAGCAGGTCGTGGCGGGGCGCAGAAGCACGCGTCGCGCGGCGGCAAGGGCAAGCGGAAGAGGCGCAAGCCGTCCGGTTCGCCGTCTGCAATTGCCAGCGGATCCGGACTGACCGGAGAGGCAGGGCGCCCCGCAGCACTGGATGAAGCGGAGCCGGCGCGCAAGCGCAAGCGGCGCCGTCGCTCCAAGGCAGCAAGGCCCCAGGGCCAGGCTGCAGCCGCCTCCGGCGGCCTTGCCGCGCATTCGGACGCGGCGTCCACGGACAGGAATGGCCAGAATCGCGGTAAGAAGGCGCGCCATCGGCGCGGGCTTCAGGGCCGGCCTTTGGCATCGCGCGGCAAGCCGCTCGCTGCCGAGCGTGCCGGCGATCAGCCGCGGCCGCGCCCGGTCGAAGCCGCCGCGCCGCAGGCTCCACAGCCGGCCCGATCTGAAAATCTGCGCACCCCTTACGTCGCCCCCGGCGACCTGCCGGCGCCGCTCTATGCCGCGCTTGACCTCGGTACCAACAATTGCCGCCTGCTCGTCGCGCAGCCGACCCGACCGGGCCAGTTCCGCGTCGTCGATGCCTTTTCGCGGATTGTCCGGCTTGGAGAGGGACTCGGTGCGAGCGGGCGGCTGTCGGACGGCGCGATGGAGCGCTCCATCGAGGCGCTGAAGATCTGCGCGGCGAAGCTCAACCTCCGTTCGATCCGCCGACGCCGGCTGATCGCCACCGAAGCGGCTCGTTCCGCCGCCAACGGCGAAACCTTCCTGAAGCGTGTGGCCGAGGAGACCGGGCTCGACCTGGAGATTATCAATCGCGAGACCGAGGCGCGGCTTGCGGTTTCCGGCTGCTCGTCGCTCGTCGACCGCGAGACCAAGTCGGTGGTGCTCTTCGATATCGGCGGCGGCTCCTCCGAAATTGCCGTGATCCGCATCGGCGAGAACCGCTCGAGCCGTCTTGCCAACCACATCACCCACTGGACGTCGCTGCCGGTCGGCGTCGTCACGCTCTCGGAGCGCCATGGCGGCGAGCATGTGACGCCGCAGAGCTTCGAGACGATGGTGCGCGAGGTCGAGGCCATGCTCGCCAGCTTCGACAGCCCGTCTGTCGATATGCTGGCAAGCGGCACCTCAGACAGCGGCTTCCACCTGATCGGTACGTCCGGAACCGTGACGACGCTTGCCGGGGTCCATCTCGACCTGCCGCGTTACGACCGTCGCCGGGTCGATGGGCTCTGGCTCTCCGATGCGCAAGTCTCGGCCATGCAGGCGCGACTGCTCTCCTGGGATTTCGCCGCCCGCGCCGCCAATCCCTGCATCGGGCCGGATCGCGCCGATCTGGTGCTTGCCGGCTGCGCCATTCTCGAGGCGATCCGGCGACGCTGGCCGTCGACGCGCATGCGGGTCGCCGATCGCGGCCTGCGCGAGGGGCTGCTGACCGACATGATGGCAGATGACGGAGCCTGGCGGCGGTCGCGGCCGCGCCGCTACCAGCGGGGCCACAATGCCCCGCCGGCTGGCGAGGAACGCAATAGGACCTACGACAAGGTCCACGAAGGTACGAAGGCATGACGAAATCCCCGATCGGGAGCAAGGGCAGCGGCCGCAAACTCGGTCAGAAGGTGAAGAAGGGCAAGCTCAAGGCCTCCTCGCGCCGCTGGCTGGAGCGCCACATCAACGACCCCTACGTGCAGCGCGCGCAGCTCGAGGGCTACCGCGCACGGGCCGCTTTCAAGCTTCTGGAGATTGACGAGAAGCACAAGATCCTCGCCGGCGCCCGGCGCATCATCGACCTCGGCGCAGCCCCTGGCAGCTGGTCGCAGATCGCCGCCAAGGTTACGCATTCGACCGACACCGATCCGCGCGTCGCGGCAATCGACTTTCTCGAGATGGATCCGATCCCCGGCGTCCGTTTCCTGCAGCTGGATTTCCTTGATCCGGAGGCGCCGGAAAAGCTGAAGGAGGCGATCGGCGGAGCGCCCGGTCTCGTGCTGTCTGATATGGCGGCGCCGACCACCGGCCATCGCCAGACCGACCATCTGCGCACCATGCATCTTTGCGAGGTGGCGGCGCAGTTCGCCGTCGAAGTGCTCGCCGAAGGCGGGCATTTCCTGGCAAAGACCTTCCAGGGCGGCGCCGAGCGCGATCTCCTCAATATGCTCAAGCAGAATTTCCGCCAGGTGGTGCATGTGAAGCCGGCCTCGTCGCGCGCCGAATCGGTCGAGATGTTCCTGCTCGCCAAGGGCTTCAAGGGCCGGCGCGCAGAGGAGGAAGCGGCCGAAGACGATGAAGCGGAGTAGGGGATGCTCCTTTATGTGACGCTCGGAACCAATGATCTCCAGCGCGCCGGCGCCTTCTATGACAGAACGCTCGCAACCCTTGGGCTCAAGCGGCGCAAGGAGGACGAGGTCGAGATCGGCTATGGTGCGGAGGAAGATCTCCGTTGCCGCCTCTGGGTCGTGACGCCCTTCAACCGCAAGGCGGCAAGCGTTGGCAATGGCTCGATGGTTGCGCTCGAAGCGGAAAGCCGCGCCGCCGTGGACGCCTTCCATGCCGCGGCCCTCGCAAATGGCGGCACGGACGAGGGCGCGCCGGGGCTCAGGTCTTTCCATCCCGATTTTTACGCGGCCTATGTTCGCGACCTTGACGGCAACAAGTTGTCGGCGGTTTGCGAGCGGCCGTATGGGGGAGATGCCCGGCAGGGAAGATGAGGTTGGCGCGGACCAGTTCGACCCTCATTTCACCGCTGTGGTCTCCGCCTCCCTGATCGGCAGCCGGTGGCCGGAAACGGATGCGCCGGCGGTCTTTGCCATGGTGAGGAACGGGATCGCGGCCAGGAGATTCGCGGCGGCGACGATCGTGAAGGCGAGGTGGAAGTCTTCAAGGCTGAGCGCTTCGCCGCTGATCGTGGTCTCGACCTCGAGGATTGCCCCGGCGAAGGCGACGCCGAGTGCGAGGCTGATCTGCTGCAGCACCGCGCTCATCGAGGTCGCCCTGCTCGCATCCGCATCGTCGATATCGGCAAAGGAGAGCGCGTTGACGCTGGTGAAGAAGAAGGAACGGGCGAAGCCGGCGACCAGCAGGACCGACAGCAGCAGGAGATAGGGCGTCGCCGGCGTGAAGAAGCCGTTCGCGAAGGTGGTGACGGCCGCGACCATTGCGGCAATGATCAGCGTCGTGCGGAAGCCGGCAAGAGCGAGCACCCGGCGCGCAAGGAACTTGGTCGCGATGGCGCCGACCGCGCCGATGAAGGTGATCAGACCTGATTGCAACGGGTTCAGGCCGAAGCCGATCTGCAGCATCAACGGCATCAGGAACGGCACCGCACCGACGGAGATGCGGAAGATGGTGCCACCGATCTGGGCTGCCCGGAACGCACCGCCGCGGAAGAGGCGGAGGTCGAGCACCGGCGCGGGATGCCGGCGGGCATGAAGGATGTAGAGGAGGGCCGCCGCGACGCCCGCCGAGACCGAGGAGAGGCCGATCGCCGACGGCAGCGCCGGCAGGCTGATGACCGAAAGGCCGAAGACGACGCCGGCGGCGGCGATGCCGCCGAGCAGGAAACCGAGAATGTCGACCGGCGGCGGGTTCCGCTGTTCCATCTCAGGTAAGTAGACGCCGGAAAGCACGTAGCCGGCAATCCCGATCGGCACATTGATCAGGAAGATCCAGTGCCAGGAGAAATAGGTCGTAATGAACCCGCCGAGCGGTGGGCCCGCCAGCGGTCCGACGAGGGCGGGTATGGTCAGCAGCGCCATGGCCGAGACGAGCTCGCTGCGTGGCGTCCCGCGCACGAGGACGAGGCGCGCGACCGGCGTCATCATGGCGCCGCCCATGCCCTGCAGGAAGCGGGAGAGCACGAAGGCGACGAGGCTGTCGGCGACGGCGCAGGAGATCGAGCCGAGGATAAAAACGAGGATCGCCGCGCGGAAGATGCGCCTGGCGCCGAAGCGGTCCGCCATCCAGCCGCTCAGGGGAATGAAGATCGCCAGCGCCACCATATAGGAGGTCAGCGCCAGCTTGAGCGTGATCGGACCGACGCCGATATCCTCCGCGATCGCCGGCAGCGATGTCGAAATGACGGTGGAATCCAACTGCTCCATGAAGAGCGCGACGGCGAGGATCATCGTGACGATTCGATTCATGCGGGATCCTCGCGCACCGGTCCGAAAGTTGTGCCGATTTTCGGGAAGCTCGATGTAGCAGATTGAAAGAGTTGCAGCGACCTTTGCGCGTCTGAAAACACGCGCGGCGCTGTAAGCGTGCGTAGCGGTTGCGCCGGTAAACGCTCGAGACGGCTTTGTCGGGGCGAAGCCGGGGATTGCGATCAAAAGCGTGTGATCCGGGTTGCCTCAAGCCGCCGCCCCTCCATTATCACGCGAGGGAGGCTTCGAAAGCACTCCATTGTTGTAGGAGAACCGCTTCGTGCCCGTCAGCTATCACTTCGACATCTGACACCAAGCCGTATGTTGCTCCGCAACAAATATGTGCAAGGCCCGGGCGATTTCCGGGTCTCCACTATTTTCATTCCGTCATATCCGTGTTACCAGCCCTCGCCAACTTCCAAGTCAAAGCCTTGAAGTCACCCGGTGGACAAGCCGCTGAGCTCCTCCGGGGATTTTTGTATATTGAAGAGGAACTGGCCATGGCGCGCATCATCGAAACGGCAACCGGTCTCGAGGCTTTGACCTTCGACGACGTTCTGCTCCAGCCGGGACATTCCGAGGTGATGCCCGGCCAGACGAACATCGCCACCCGCATCGCGCGGGACATCGAGCTCAATCTCCCGATACTTTCCGCCGCCATGGACACTGTCACCGAGGCGCGTCTCGCGATCGCCATGGCGCAGGCCGGCGGCATTGGCGTCATCCACCGGAACCTGACGCCGGCCGAGCAGGCGGAGGAGGTTCGTCAGGTCAAGAAGTTCGAAAGCGGCATGGTCGTCAACCCGGTGACGATCGGACCGGAGGCGACGCTCGCCGATGCGCTGAGCCTGATGAAGGCGCACGGCATTTCCGGCATCCCGGTCGTCGAAAACGGCGGAAGCGGCGGCCAGAAGCAGGGCCGTCTCGTCGGCATCCTGACCAATCGCGACGTGCGCTTTGCCTCCGACCCATCCCAGAAGATCCACGAACTGATGACCCGGGAAAACCTGATCACGGTCAAGGAAAGCGTCGATCAGCAGGAAGCCAAGCGCCTGTTGCACAAGCACCGCATCGAGAAGCTCCTGGTGGTCGATCCGGACGGCCGTTGCGTCGGCCTCATCACCGTCAAGGACATCGAGAAGTCGCAGTTGAACCCCAATGCGTCAAAGGACGCCCAGGGGCGGCTGCGCGCAGCCGCCGCCGTCAGCGTCGGCGATGACGGCTTCGAGCGCGCCGAGCGGCTGATCGATGCCGGCGTCGACCTTATCGTCGTCGATACCGCCCACGGCCATTCGCAGCGCGTGCTCGACGCGGTCGCCCGCGTCAAGAAACTGTCGAATTCGGTTCGGGTCATGGCGGGCAATGTCGCGACGGCAGGCGGCACCAGGGCGCTGATCGACGCGGGCGCCGATGCGATCAAGGTCGGTATCGGGCCCGGCTCGATCTGCACTACCCGCATCGTCGCCGGCGTCGGCGTGCCGCAGCTCGCGGCGATCATGGCGGCGGTCGAGGCAGCTGAGGCCTCCGGCATCCCGGTCATCGCCGACGGTGGCATCAAATTTTCCGGCGACCTCGCCAAAGCGATCGCCGCCGGCGCCTCCGCGGTCATGGTCGGTTCGCTGCTCGCCGGTACGGACGAAAGCCCGGGCGAAGTCTTCCTTTACCAGGGACGCTCCTTCAAGGCCTATCGCGGCATGGGCTCCGTCGGCGCCATGGCGCGCGGTTCGGCCGACCGCTATTTCCAGGCGGAGGTCCGCGACACGCTCAAGCTCGTGCCGGAAGGCATCGAGGGCCAGGTTCCCTACAAGGGACCGGTCGCCGGCGTCCTGCACCAGCTTGCCGGTGGCCTTAAGGCGTCCATGGGCTATGTCGGCGGCGCGACCATCAAGGAGTACCAGGAGCGCGCGACCTTCGTGCGCATCTCCGGCGCCGGCCTGCGCGAGAGCCATGCGCATGACGTGACGATCACCCGCGAGAGCCCGAACTATCCGGGCGCCGCCTGATCTTCTACGGGGCGCCGACCGGCGCCCCTTCCCTCCTGACGTTTCCCACTTGCAGCGCCGTGCCGATGCGCCGGACATTCAAGTTCGAGAGTGCCGATGACCGGTTTCGAGATATTCTGGCCCGTGCTTGCCCATGTCGCACTGATCTTCTCGCTCTACGCGCTTCTATCGAGGCGCCGCGTGGCGCTCGTGCGGGCGGGCAAGGTCGAGGCCTCGCAGTTCCGCGAGAATCGCGAGGAACCGGGCGAGAGCCTGGTCGTGCGCAACAGCATCGCCAACCAGTTCGAGCTGCCGGTGCTTTTCTATGTCTGTTGCGTGTTGCTCTATGTGACCGAGGGCGACAACCTCGCCGCGGTCGGGCTCGCCTGGCTTTTCGTGGCGCTACGCTATGCGCATGCCTTTGTGCACGTGACCAGCAACAGGCTCAAATTTCGTCGCCCGCTCTTCATGGCATGCTTTGTCACGCTCGTCGCCCTATGGGCATGGCTCGCCACCTGGATGGCGATGAACTGACAATTGCTCCGATCGTCTCACCCTTGAGACAAATCTCCCGGCCGAACTGCCGGACCTTGACGCCCGTCAAGGGGCGGCCGCCCGCTCCGCGGCTAAGCTTTAACCGTCACCGCGCCTCCTCGGAGGAGGGGAGCGGGCGCTATTCGCAAAGCCAGCATCGAGCATCGGAGGAGAATCGATATGACTATGAAAGCCGCCGTCGTACGCGAGTTCGGCAAGCCGCTCGTGATCGAGGAGTTGCCGATCCCACGCCCCGGCCCCGGCCAGGTGCTCATCAAATATGAGGCGACGGGCGTGTGCCACACCGATCTGCATGCCGCCAAGGGGGACTGGCCGGTGAAGCCGAACCCGCCCTTCATTCCCGGCCACGAAGGCGTCGGTTATGTCGCGAAGCTCGGCGCCGGCGTCAAGGGACTGAAGGAAGGCGACCGGGTCGGCGTTCCCTGGCTTCATACGGCCTGCGGCTGCTGCACGCCCTGCCGCACCGGCTGGGAAACGCTGTGCGGCAGCCAGCAGAACACCGGCTATTCGCTCGACGGCACCTTCGCCCAGTACGGCTTGGCAGATCCGGACTTCGTCGGGCGGCTGCCCGCCAATCTGGAGTTCGGGCCGGCGGCCCCGGTGCTGTGCGCCGGCGTGACCGTCTATAAGGGGCTCAAGGAAACGGAGGTGAGGCCCGGCGAATGGGTGCTCGTCTCCGGCATCGGCGGCCTCGGCCACATGGCCGTGCAATACGCCAAGGCCATGGGCATGCATGTCGCCGCAGCCGATATTTTCCCGGACAAGCTCGCGCTTGCGGAAAAGCTCGGCGCCGACCTCATCATCGACGCGAGGGCGCGCGATGCCGTCGAAGAGGTGCAGAAGCGCACGGGCGGCGTCCATGGGGCGCTGGTCACGGCGGTGTCGCCAAAGGCGATGGAGCAGGCCTACAGCATGCTGCGTTCCAAGGGCACGATGGCGCTTGTCGGCCTGCCCCCGAGCCAGATCTGCCTGCCGGTGTTCGACACGGTGCTGAAGCGCATCACGGTGCGCGGCTCGATCGTCGGCACCCGCCAGGACCTGGAGGAGGCGCTGGAATTTGCCGGCGAAGGCAAGGTTGCCGCCCACTTCTCCTGGGACAAGATCGAGAACATCAACGCCATCTTCGAGCGCATGGAAGAGGGCAGGATCGACGGTCGCATCGTTCTCGACCTCAACGGCTGAATCGGACTGGTAACGCAGTTTTGACGTCGCCACGCCGTCCGCTGACCTATGTTGTTGGCGGGCGGTTGTCGTTGTTGTGCCGCCGAGGCGGGACAGGAAAGGTGCGCGCGGTTTTCCGCCCGCATCCCACCCCGCCTCTCTAGCGCATCGGCCCGAAAATCGTAGCCGATTTTCGGAAAGCTCGATGCGCAGACTCAAGGAGTTGCAGCGGCCTTTTCGCGTCTGAAAGGACGCGCGGCGCTGTAGGACAAACAGCCGAAGGAGGGCGCCATGAACGAGCCTGTCATCACCCAGGCGATGATCGATGCCTATGACGAATACACGCATCTGACCCTGGACCGCCGCCGCTTCATGGAGAGGCTGACGGCGCTTGCCGGTTCGGCCGCGGCCGCCGCCGCGATTGCGCCGATGCTGGCCGCCAATAGCGCCAAGGCCGAGATGGTCGCTGCGACGGATGAGCGGATCAAGGGAGAGGATATCACCTATCCGGGGGCCGAGAGCGACATGAAGGGCTATCTGGTGCAACCCGCCGACGCGTCGGGCAAGCTCCCAACGGTGATCGTCATCCACGAGAATCGCGGTCTCAATCCGCATATCCGGGATGTTGCGCGCCGGGTCGCTCTCGAGGGCTTCGTCGCCCTTGCGCCCGACTTCCTCTCGCGCGATGGCGGAACGCCGGACGACGAGGACAGGGCGCGGGAGATGATTGGCGCGCTCGATGCGCAAGAAACAAATGCAAATGCGGTCGCGACCGTCGCCTTTCTGCAGGGGCATGAGGCCGGCAACGGCAATGTCGGCGCGATCGGCTTTTGCTGGGGCGGCGGTCTCGTCAACAGGCTGGCGGTAAACGCGCCCGAGCTTGATGCCGGCGTCGCCTATTACGGCTCGCAACCCGATCCGGCGGACGTGCCGAAGATCGAGGCGGCAATGCTGCTGCACTATGCGGGGCTCGACGAGCGCATCAATGCGGGCATCGAGGCCTATCGCAAGGCGCTGACAGAGAGCGGCAAGGAATTCACGATCCACACGTATGAGGGTGTGAACCACGCCTTCAACAACGACACCTCTGCCGCTCGCTACGACAAGGCCGCGGCCGATCTGGCCTGGGAGCGAACGATGGCCTTCCTCAAGGAAAAGCTCGCCTCGAGCTGATCGCGTGAGTTATATATTGACCGGTATAGGAGGGGCACGCTCTGCTATTCCGCCTCGGCGGCTGCTCTCGTCGAAACCGTCCGCGCGCATGCGGCGATCGCTTCGGCAAGCGCGTCCATGTCGCGCCGGCGCGGATTGCTGCGTCGCCAGACGAGGCCGACATCGCGGGCCGGTTCGGGCGCGGCGAAAGGAACGATCCGGATCGCATTGCGGGCGGCCTCGCTCGGGACGGCAATCTCGGGAATGAGCGTCATGCCCATGCCGTTCGCGACCATCTGCAGGAGTGTGGCCATCGAGGTGGCGCCGAAGCTCGTCAGTTGCCGCCTGCCGGCGGTATTGCACACGGCCAGCGCTTGGTCTCGCAGGCAGTGGCCCTCCTCGAGCAGCAGCAGTTGCGAAAGATCCAACTGGTCCTCGGTGAGCGGCGACATCAGCACGGTCCTGTCGTTGTCGGCGACCGCCATGAAGAACCGGTCCGAAAACAGCGACCGCGTGATAATGCCGTCCGCGTCGATCGGCAACGCGGCAATAACCGCGTCGAGCCGGCCCTCGCCGAGATCGGCAATCAGCCGATCGGTCAGCGATTCCTTGAGTTCGATCTCGATCGACGGATAGCGCTGACGCAGATGCGGAATGAGCTGCGGCACGAGATAGGGCGCCAGCGTCGGGATGACCCCGAGGCGGAGGCGCCCCTCGAGTGTTCCAGGCCGCTGACGCGCGCTTTCCTCAAGCCTGTCGACATCCGCGAGAATGGCGCGTACCTGGGCCAGAACCTCCTCGCCCATGGCCGTGAGGAAAGTGCCGGCACGGCTTCTCTCCACCAGTTTGACGCCGAGATGCTCCTCCATCTCCATGATTTGCGCCGACAGCGCCGGCTGGCTGACATGGGCGAGCTCGGCCGCCCTGCCGAAATGGCGCGCGGTCGCGAGGGCGTCGAAATAGCGCATCTGTCGCAGTGTCAGCATGATCGGAAATCTCTATCGAAATTAATCGAGAATTCAATCGGAGATTATCATAAAGCCAAGCGGGCAGATCGCGGAGACGGGTCCGGCAGGGCAGGGCGAATTCATCTCCGAAAAGACGAAGGCCACGCCGGCAAAGTGCGTGGCCCTTCTCCGCCGGGAACCGCGATGCCTCACCAGCCCGGCAGCATGTGGCTCTGGCGCAGGCGCGGATAGCGGGGATAGCCCTTGATGTCGCCGTCGAGATCGTCATTGACGGCGATCGGCGTGATGTTGTCGAGACAGGCCGTGATGTGGTTGGTGATGGCGTTCGAAAGCGACGGCGACAGGCCGGGACGCTTCATGATGCCGATCTGCACCGGTGCCAGCGCCGGGAAGCCGTCGGCGAGCGTCAGCACCTTCATGCCCGGCCGCAGCGCCGATTCCGGCAGCACGGAAACGGCCATGCCGGCGAGTACCGCGGCCGCGACGACCGTCGACGACCAACTCGTGAACAGGATCTGATATTCCCGGCCGGTCGCATCGAGAGCCGCGCAGGCAGCCTGCCGCCACAGACAGTCGCGGCGTCCGACGGCGAGCGGTATCGGCGCGTTTTCAGGCAGCGGATGGTTGATCGAACTGACCCAGCAGAGCGGCTCCGTTCTGACCACGTCGGACGCCCTGGCCCGCGGATTGTGCGTGACGAGCGCGATGTCGAGGTCGCCCTTTGCCATCTTCTCTGCCAGATCGGCCGAGGGTTCGCAGACGATGTAGAGCTCGACATTCGGGTGCGTCTTGGCAAAGCGAACGATGATTTCCGGCATGTAGCGGTCGGCATAGTCGTCGGGCGTGCCGATCCGGAGCGTGCCCTCCAGGCGATTGTCATCGAAGGAGGCGATGGCTTCGTTGTTGAGGCGGAGCATCCGCCGGGCAAAGTTCAGCAGCCGGTCGCCCTCGACCGTCAGGCGGTTTCCGCGGCCATCCTTCATGAACAACGGCTTGCCGATGCGTTCCTCGAGGCGGCGCATCTGCATGGAGACGGCGGATTGCGTCTTGAAGACGCGTTCGGCTGCTTTGGTGAAGCTACCCGTGTCTGCAATGGCGACGAAGGTTTGCAACTGATCGATATCGAGCGGTGCGGACATGGTCGAGCATCCATAAGAGTGTTTGATGAATATCATTAAAAACATTCGTTGGACTGATCAATAAGGATTTGCGATTGATGGGTTGCAAATCACGTCGATCTCTCCGGCGAAACGATCGCCGAACTACCGAACCGTTCCCGCCTGCCTCCGCGTATGACCTCCCACGCGGGGACCGGCATCTGCGTGCCTTTAGAAAAGGAGCACCGCCATGCGCACGACCGAACACGCCCTCGACCTCATTGCCGGCAAGCCGACGCTTGTATCCCGCGCCGCAGGCATCGTCGGTGTGCTGACGGCTGTCTGGCGCCAGTACCGAAGCCGCTGCCAGATCGCACGTCTGCACGATCTCGACGATCGGCAATTGCTCGACATGGGACTGAAACGGCAAGACCTGAACGAAGCCTTGACCTCCGCGTTCTTCGAAGATGCCTCGAGCTATCTCACGCGTGCTTCGCGAAACCGGGCGAACCTCTATTACCGTGGCACCCGTCACGACTGACGTCCCCATGGCGCGTCTCGCCGGATGCGCCATTTGCGGCATGATCCGGCGCGAGGTTGCCGCCATTGCACGGATCATGCCGCAAAGTTCCAGGTACGGTGAAGAACCTAACCCTTCCCCGCAGGGTATGAGCCAATAGACCCTGCTGCTTGCCCGGTACATGCCAAGACATGTACCGGGCTTTTTTTATGCGGGTTCACCGATGGCCGTCAGCGTCCGAACCGGGCGGGCGAATTGCTCCCCATCCCGCTAGCCCGCAACCCGGCCGAGCAGATATTCAAGGGCTTACCCACGATGATCCGCTCGGATCCCTTCGGTTTGCCGCAGGTTCCGATCGGGCAACCGTGCGACACTTTACGGAACCTGCTCAGGAACCCTTGCCGTCAGACGCGCTCTTATAGCTCTCGAACAGAGCGTCGATGTTCTTCTGATATTCCTTTTGCATCTCCAGGCCGGTATCGAACATGCTGTTCATCGTTTTCGAGAACTGCGCGAAGGCGGCATTCTTCTCCGGCTCGGACCTCTCCGGCTCAGGCTTCTCCGGTTGGGGCGCCTTCTCCGGCGCTGCGCCGCCGCTGCGCATCATGTCCTGAAAGGCCTTGACGAACGGATTGTCGGCGAAAAGGTCCGGGGCCTTCGGCTCCTCCTTCGCCTTGGCAAGTCCGAAAAATCCCTGCATGGCCTGGGTGAAGGGGTTGTCGAACGGGTTCGGCGTCGGGTCCGGTTTCTTGGCGAAGCCCGTCGCTTCCATCCATTGCCGCATCAGCGTCATCATCGGATTGTTCGCAAGCGCCTCATTGGCCTGGCCCATGGTCTCCTTGAAGAGGCCGCCCATGAGCGTGGTCGCCATGACCGGCAGCATCTGCTTATAGATCTCCTGGCCGATCCCAGTCATTTGCGCCGCCTGCGCCGCGATCGCGCGCGACATCTCCTTCGAGCCGAAGAGCTGGCCGAGGACCTCGTTGCCGTCGGCCACGCCCGCGGGCGTGAAGGCCTTGCTCATGTCCTCGAAATACTTGGCATAATTGCCGGTGGAGATCGCCGTCATCAGCGATCCCAGATCGTAGGGATTGGTGGTGTTGCGTTTGAGACCCGCGGAGAAGGCGGGCATGAGCGCCGCCGTCGCCTTCGCCATTTGCTCCTGAGCAAGACCAAACTGTTTGGCCATCAGCTCGATGGCGTGGCCGTTCTGCGCCTGTACGAACATGTCAAAAAGCGGTGCCATTCCATTTCCTTCCCGGCCGAACGACGCATGTCATTGCACTATAACGGGAATCGATTGTCTGGGAACCGCTTTTTATGGGCGAGGAGCGTGCCGCTAGTACTGGTATTCCGTGAAGATCGGCTCGACCGATTGGTTCCAGCGGCCATGATAGAGCGCCAGCAGGTCTTCTGCCAGCGTCGACTTCTTGGCAAGCACCTCTTCGAGCGGTGCCAGGAATTGCCTTTCGTCGACGCCGTCGCCGTTCAGGCGGTTGCGTCGCTTCAGGCCGGCGCGCGAAATCGTCAGCACCTCGCGCGCGATGTCGAAGAGCGAAGTCGTGCCGAGCTTCGCCTTCAGCGCCTCGGCCGGCACTGCGTCGCGAAGCGCCTGAACGTCTTCGAAGCTCCAGTGGCGCGTCAGCGCCTCGGCCGCCGCCAGCGCCTCGTCGTCGTAGAGCAGACCGACCCAGAAGGCCGGCAGCGCGCAGATCTTCCGCCAGGGCCCGCCGTCGGCGCCGCGCATTTCGAGGAAGCGCTTGAGCCTCACGTCGGGAAAGAGGGTCGAGAGGTGGTTGGTCCAATCGCCCATACTCGGCTGCCATTCGGCGATCTCGCCCCTGAGGGCGCCGTTCATGAACTGCCGGAAGGTGATGTGCGTACAGTCGTGATAGTGGCCGTCGCGCACGACGAAATACATCGGCACGTCGAGCGCCCATTCGACATAGTCGGCAAAGCCGAAGTCGGGCTTGAAGGCGGCTGGCAGGAGCCCGGAGCGCCGGTTGTCCGTGTCGCGCCAGATGTCGCCCCGCCAGGACAGGAGCCCGTTCGGCTTGCCTTCGGTGAAGGGAGAGCTGGCAAAAAAGGCGGTCGCGAGCGGCTGCAGCCTCATCGAGACCTGCATTTTGCGCCGCATGTCCTCTTCGGACGAGAAGTCGAGATTCACCTGGATGGTACAGGTGCGGTACATCATGTCGAGGCCCTGCGTGCCAACCTTCGGCATATAGCGCGTCATGATCGCGTAACGCGATTTCGGCATGCGCGGGGTCTCGGCAAAGGTCCATTTCGGGCTGCCGCCGACGCCCAGGAAACCGATGCCGAGCGGTTCGGCGATTTCGCGGAGCACCGCCAGGTGCTGGTTCGATTCCTTGCAGGTCTGGTGCAGGTTCTCGAGCGGCGCGCCGGATAGCTCGAACTGCCCGCCGGGCTCCAGCGAAATCGCACCATTGCCGTGGATATCGGCAAGGCCGATGACATTGCCCTCGTCGATGATCGCTTCCCAGCCGTTCCGGGCGGCCATGCCAGTCAACAGGGCCTGGATGCTGGCTTCGCCGAAATAGGGCACGGGGCGGTTGTCCGCCTTGAAGAAGGCGAATTTTTCGTGCTCCGTGCCGATCCGAAACCTCTCCTTCGGCCTCGCTCCCGACGCCAGATAGGCGGTTAGGTCGGAGACGGAGGTGACCGGCGTCTGATCGGTGGTATCTCGGGCCATATTCGTCTACTTCGTTTGAGCGTCACCCGCCGGTGGGCAGGGCGGAATGGAGGGTGCTTGAACCGTAATCAAGTGCGGTGCAAGTCAAATTCTTTCAAGATGCCCTCAAAAAAACTTCGGGGAGCGGCGCGTGCCGGGAGCGCCTCGCGACCGGGACTGTTCGTGCGAGCAGTCGAGGTCGTGTTGGGTCGATGTAGCACTTTGAAGTGCTGCATGTCTTCGCCCTTTAATCGAGGTCGATTAAAGGAGACATGCAGTGGCGCCAGTCCCCGATCGTGGCCTGGATCACGGCCATGGCGGCGACCGCCGCTGTGTCGGCACGCAGGATTCGCGGTCCGAGCGGTATCGGCGTCACGAAGACCAGGCTGCGCAGGAGCTTTCGCTCGGCCTCGGAAAAGCCGCCTTCCGGACCGATCAGAAGCGCAAGCTGCCGCTCTGTGATGGCGCTGAGGATCGGCAGCGGGTTCTGGCCGTCACAGCCCTCGTCGCAGAAGACGATGCGCCGGTCGCGCGGCCAGGTCTCAAGCAGGTCTTCGAGTTTTCGCGGTGCCTCGACGGAGGGAATGCCGAGTACGCCGCATTGTTCGGCGGCCTCGATGACGTTCGCGCGTATGCGGTCGAGATTGCCGATCTTGCCCTGCACGTGTTGGGTCATAACCGGCTGCAGCACGCCGGCTCCCATCTCGACCGCCTTCTGCACGAGATAGTCCAGCCGGCCGACCTTGAGCGGCGCGAACAGGTAGACGAGATCTGCGGCCGGAGGCTGCGGTCGCGTCTGCTCGATCGCTGACAGGACCGCCTGTTTGCGCGTCGGCATTGAAAGCTCCGCCCGCCATTCGCCATCGCGGCCGTTGAAGACCAGAATCGGCGTGCCCTCGCCAAGGCGCAACACGTTGATAAGGTAGTTGAACTGCTCCTTCGTCGCCTCGTGCCTTGCACCGGCATGGAGCGGGCTCTCTACGAACAATCGCTGCAGACGGAAATTGGCGCGCATAGCAATTCCTTTGATTCGCCGTGCGGGTCCGGATCGATTTCAGAGAACCAGGCCGGAAAGCACGAGGTAGACGAGCGCCGAAAGCAGCGCGGATGCGGGCACGGTGATCACCCAGGCGCCGACGATCGTCAGCAGATAGGAGCGGCGCACCAGCCGCCGGCGGCGTATCTCGGCGAAATTCGTCTCGACGGCGTGCGTGGGATCGGAATGGCCGCTTTTCCGTCGGACATGCTCCAGTCGCCGCTTCGAATGGCGGGTGTACCACTCGCGGAAGAAACCGACGCCGAAGACGGCGCCGACCGCGGTATGGGTGGAACTGATCGGCAGGCCGAGCGCCGAAGCAAACAGCACCGTGGCCGCCGTCGCGAGCGCCACGCAGAAGGCGCGCATGGGATTGAGACGGGTGATTTCCTGGCCGACGACGCGGATCAGCCGCGGACCGTAGAGGAGCAGACCGAGCGAAATGCCAAACGCGCCGATCAGCAGGACCCAATATGGGGCCTCAGATTTCTGGCTGGAGATCATGCCGCCTTCGGCCGCGACGATCGCGGAAAGAGGGCCGATGGCATTCGAAACGTCATTGGCCCCATGGGCGAAGGAGAGCAGCGCCGCCGCCGCGATCAGGGGCAGGCGGAACAGCTTGCGAAGCGACTGGTTGCGGTTCTCGAGTCCCTCCGAGTGCCGGCGGATCCATGGCTTGCTGAGGACGTAGCAGGTGCCGCCGACCAGTGCCCCGGCGAGCAGGCTCGTCGGAAGCGAAATGATCGCGACACGGACGAGGGCGAAAACCAGCACATAGGCGGTGAAGGCCCCCGCCGTGACCCCGAGGACGACAGGCATCCAGAGCCGGGCGGCGGCGATCTTGTCGCTGCGATAGACGACGAATTCATTCAGGAAGGCGAGGATGCAGGCGGCGAGGATACCGCCGATGAGCGGCGAGATCGACCAGCTTGCGGTGATCCCGGCAATGGTCCACCACTTGACGGCGTCAGGCCCCGCCGCCGCAAGACTCGCGCCGACGATACCGCCGACGACGGAATGGGTGGTCGAGACGGGCGCACGGGCATAGGTGGCGATGTTGATCCACGCAGCCGAAGAGATCAGCACCGCCATCATCAGCCAGACGAGCGCATCGGGGCTGACCAGTCGGCTGCCGTCGACGACGCCTGCTTCGATCGTCAGCGCAACCTTGCGCCCCGCGATCAAGGCTCCAGCTATTTCGAAGACGGCGGCGATCGCCAGGGCCGTGGCCATGGTCATCGCCCTGGCGCCGACTGCGGCGCCGACATTGTTCGTCACGTCGTTGGCGCCGATATTCATCGCCAGGTATCCGGCAAAAGCGGCGGCCGCAATGACGGTGGCGAGGCCGGATGCGCCGGTGAAATAGCTTGCGGCGATCGCCATGCTGACGATGAGGAACAGGGCAGCGAGGCCGGGGGCTGCCAGGCCCCGCATGATGAACTGGGTCGCCTCTTCCGCAAGGCTCACCTTGTCGAGGTCCTTGTCAAGTGTCGGCGTTTCCAGGCTCGGGCGCAGCTTGGCCACTGATCGTTTCTCCCTTTCATGATCGCCAGTAGCGGCGCGAGCCGGCGCATTCAAGCGGAATCGGAGCGGAGGATGGGGCGTGGCGCAGAGAGCGCGTGCGCAGGCAGTCAGCCGTTGGCGGCTTTCGGCGCCTGCGCCGCTGGGGCGCTCATTCGTTTGCCGAAGTCGAGGATAAGCTCTTTCAAGGATGGCTCGGCCACGCGGCGCGCCGCCTCCCGGCAGTCAACCCATTCCAGCCGCCGGGCGCCCTTTTCGGGGAAGTTCTTGCTAAAGTCCGCGACTTCGAGCGCGTGAACCTGGACCTTGCAGGAAATCTGCAGGCCATGGTCCATGCGCTTCTGGTAGGTATAGAAGCCGAGCGCGGCCTTCCGGATCTTCCCGTTCACGCCGGCTTCTTCATAGGCCTCGCGTTCCGCCACTTCGTGGGCGCGCTTGCCTTGCATCGGCCATCCCTTCGGAATGACCCAGCGGCCGGTGTCGCGGCTGGTGATCAGCAGAATTTCCGGCTCTCCGGTCTTCTTGCGGATACGATAGCACAGCGCCGCGTATTGCATGCGCGCCGGGCGTCGCAGCATAAGATGCACATCAGAGGCAAGCCGGTGCAGCAAGCTCAAGGGGGGTCTCACTCCTATGCGAATCAGCGGCATTCGTCATTTCGAAATTATGTCTGGTCCACCTCGCCTGTAAATGGATCGGCTGAAGATAACCGACGAAATGCGTACAAGTTCCAGAATGGAATAGCCAATCGTCATTACATCTCATGCGTGCGTCATCCATCGGCCGGAAAGCGGCGTCGCAGGCGCCCGGGCACTCACGGCTCCCGGCTGCGGTCACGCTGCAGCAGGCGCATTTGAGCGATGCGTGCCCACTCACCGCTGCGCTCCGCCTCGCGGGCGGCGGCTGCGACGAAATCGATATGGCCTTGAGCGGCGGACTTCGCCGCCTGCGGGTCGCGCGCCATAATCGCGGCATAGATCGCCTCGTGCTGCGAAAGCAGCCGGTCGCGGGCGCCGGGGGCGCCGAAGACCGTACTGCGATGAAAGAATATGCCCCGGGTCAGGAGCCTGTAGCAGGCCCGCAGCGTATGCAGCAGAATGATGTTGTGGGCGCTGTCGCCGATCGCGTTATGCAATTCGATGTCCGCCTCCAGCTCTTCGTCGAAATTGCCGCTACGGTGCGCCTCGCGCATGCGTTCAATGACACTGGTCAGGATATCGCGGTCGAAGTCCGTGGCGCGGGTGGCGGCGAGCTCGGCGGTGAGGCCCTCGAGTTCGCGCCGAAATTCGAGGTAGTCCTGCGTCGCCTTGGAATGGCGCCCGATGAGCTCGACCAGCGGCTTTGAGAAGATCTGCCCGACCACGTCGGCGACGAAGGTGCCGCCGCCGTGCCGGCTCTCGACCAGGCCGCGCGTCTCCAGCTCCTTCAGCGCCTCGCGCAGGATCGGCCGCGATACGTCGAAACGCTTGGAAAGCTCCCGCTCGCCCGGCAGCCGGTCGCCGTCGCGAAGCACGCCTTCGAGAATGAGAAGCTCGATCTGCTGCACGACCTCGTCCGCCGTGCGGCTATGGCTGATGCGGGCATAGAGGTCGATCGGGTCTTCGGTCACGGCATGTTCTCCTTCAGCGGAAACCGCTTGTCTCAAGCCTGCCGCTCCTCGGAAATCTAGCAGCCGCCGCCAAGTGGTCAAATCAGTTGTCCACTTGGCGCCCCTGAGACTGATAAAAATCAAACTGCGTCAAAGCGCCCCGTTCTTTTTGCTTCACGGATTGATAAGAAAACGGTGATGAACGCGTGAGGGGGATGAAGCGCTTCATGCCAAAAGGCAGTTTTGCATTTCCGGTCGCACCCTTGCGTGCGCAGGCATTGGGCGAGGTTCACGCGCGGCCCTACGCATTGGTCACGACGCCGAGGGTGATTTTTCAGCTCGCCTTTCTCACCGATGGCGGATCGATCGTCGATCATGCGGTGCTCTCCGAGCTCTCGCGATCCTGCGGGATCGCGCCGCCCGGACGCGACGCCAGCCACCATGCCATCCCCTGGGGGAACGGAACGCTGCGCTGGGAGCGGCATACGGAATTCTCCACCTATTTCTGGGATACGCCGGCGCCGGAACGCTTCGGTGAAGAGGTGCCGGTTCACCCGTTCGGCGACGGCTTTTCGCCGCCTGGCCTGCTGATCGCCGGCATTCGCCTCGAGATTCGTCACGACACGCCGCAGACCCGCGACGCCATCAAGCTCTTCGATCCGAAGAGCCTTTGCTACAGCGAGAGCAAGAACGGCCAGGCAGTGATCGTGACCGACTTTCGCCAGAACGGAGACGGCCTCACCCAGATCCTTGTGATCGACAGGGGGATGACCGAGGCGGGAACGGGCGCCCTGGCGCAGCGCCTGCTCGATATCGAGACCTATCGCACGCTCGCCATGCTCGGCCTGCCGCTGGCGCAATCCTTGTCGCCGGAAATTCGCCGGACCGAGGACGGCCTGACGGCGATCACGCAGCGCATGAAGGAGAATGTCCGCGAGGAAGCCGACGAGATGCTTTCCGGGATTACGCGTCTTGCCGCCGACCTCGAAGCCGGCGCCGCCCTGAGCCTCTACCGCTTCGGGGCCAGCCGCGCCTATTACGGCATCGTCCAAGAACGTATCCGCACACTTTCCGAAACGCCCGTGCCCGGCTACGAGACGATCGGCACCTTCCTCGAACGCCGGCTGGCGCCGGCCATGAGGACCTGTCAATCGGTCGAGGAACGACAGAAGAACCTGTCGACCAAGCTCGCGCGCGCGACGACACTCTTGCGAAGCTGGGTCGACGTCGAGCTCGAACGCCAGAACAGTGCGCTGCTCAATTCGATGGACCGCCGCGCCAAGCTGCAGTTGCGCCTGCAGCAGACGGTCGAGGGCCTGTCGGTCGCCGCGATCTCCTATTATGTTGTCGGGCTTTTCGGCTACCTCGCCAAGCCCTTGAGCCACCAGATTCCCGTCGATCCCGGCGTGCTCACCGGGATTGCCGTGCCCATAGCCGTCGTCGGCGTCTGGATGGTGGTCAGGCGCATTCGCCGCCATCACGAGGAGGCGGCGCACAAGTAGCATCCGCTACAGTGCCCAATAGGAAGCGAGGCCGCATAGTGCGGCGAGACAATCGACGAAGAGGAAAATACGTTAGCATTTGCCCCGGGTGCCGCTCCAGTGGTAAACAAAAAATACCACCCTATGGCGCCATGCATGTTCTCTGAACGCGTCGAGAGCGCTATAGCATCTTGAATTTTCCGCGTGTTTCCTCAAGTCGGCAAGATTTGAGAGGCGCGCGTCAGGGCGCATCTGACTGGAGGTGCTCATGCCGGAGACGATCGGATTCCTGGAACCCAGACAGGCCGTTCTTGGCCGCCGGCGGGAGATCATCGCCGACCTCACCGATCTCCTCCCTGAGGGGTCGCTGATCAGTGACGAGCGCGGGCTGAAGCCGTTCGAGACGGACGCCTTTCTAGCCTATCGCCGCATACCATTGGCCGTGGCCCTGCCGGAGACGACGGAGCAGGTTGCCGCCGTGCTCAAATATTGCAGCCGATATGGCATTCCCGTCGTGCCGCGCGGCGCCGGGACCTCGCTGTCCGGCGGCGCCATTCCCCAGGAGGATGCCGTCGTCGTCGGCCTCTCCAAGATGTCACGCATTCTCGACATCGACCTCTTCAACCGCGCGGCGACGGTTCAGGCCGGCGTCACCAATCTCGGTATTTCCGAAGCGGCCGGGGCCGACGGCTTCTTCTACGCGCCCGATCCGAGTTCGCAACTCGCCTGCACGATCGGCGGCAATATCGGCATGAATTCCGGCGGCGCCCATTGCCTGAAATACGGGGTGACCACCAACAATCTGTTGGGCGTCAAGATGGTGCTCTTCGACGGCACTGTGATCGAGCTCGGCGGCAAGGCGCTGGATGCGCCGGGTTATGATCTCGTTGGCCTCGTCTGCGGCTCGGAGGGGCAACTCGGCATCGTCACGGAAGCGACTGTCCGCCTGATCGCCAAGCCGGAAGGTGCGCGCCCGGTGCTTTTCGGCTTCGATTCGTCCGAGGCAGCCGGGTCCTGCGTCGCCGATATCATCGCCGCCGGCATCATCCCGGTCGCGATCGAATTCATGGACAAGCCGGCGATCGAGATCTGCGAAGCCTTCGCCCAGGCGGGCTATCCGCTCGACGTCGAGGCGTTGCTGATCGTCGAGGTCGAGGGTTCCGAAGCTGAGATGGACACGATGCTTCGGAGCATCGTTGAGATCGCCCGCCGCCACGGGGTCAAGACGATCAAGGAATCGCAGTCGGCGCTCGAGGCGGCGCTGATCTGGAAGGGCAGGAAATCCGCCTTCGGCGCCACCGGTCGCATCGCCGATTACATCTGCATGGACGGCACCGTGCCGCTGAGCCAGCTCTCCCATGTCCTGCGCCGGACCGGCGAAATCGTCGCGGGTTACGGCTTGCGCGTCGCCAACGTTTTTCATGCCGGCGATGGCAACATGCATCCATTGATCCTCTACGACATCAACGACCCGAAGGATGCGGCGCGCGCGGAGGCTGCCGGCAACGACATCCTGAAGCTCTGTGTCGAGGCCGGCGGCTGCCTCACGGGCGAGCACGGCGTCGGCATAGAGAAACGCGACCTGATGCGGCATCAGTACAGCCAGGCCGACCTCGATCAGCAGATGGCGGCGCGGGCGGCCTTCGACCCGCACTGGCTCCTGAACCCGTCCAAGGTCTTCCCGCTCGAAGGACGGCCCGCAGCATGATCGTTCATTTCGAGCCGCCAAGCGAGGAGGGCATTGCCTCGGTCGTCCGCTCGGCATCGGCCGAGCGCGTCACGCTTTCGATCGTCGGCGGCGGCACACGGACGGGCCTCGGCAACCCCGTCCGGGCGGCTCGCACGCTTTCGACGCGGCGCCTCTCCGGCATCGTCACCTATAATCCTGCGGAGATGACGATGAGCGCGCTCGCGGGTACGCCGCTGTCGGAGATCGAGGCGGCGCTCGAGGCGAAAGGCCAGATGCTGTCCTTCGAGCCGATGGACCACAGGCCGGTCTTCGGCACCTCCGGCGAGCCGACCATCGGCGGCGTCTTCGCGGCCAACGTCTCGGGCCCGCGCCGCTATGTCGCCGGTGCCGCGCGCGACAGCCTGCTCGGCGTTCGCTTCATCAACGGCCGCGGCCAGGCGATCAAGGCCGGCGGGCGGGTGATGAAGAATGTCACCGGGCTCGACCTCGCCAAGCTGCTTGCCGGCTCCCACGGCACCCTCGGAATCCTGACGGAGGTCACCTTCAAGGTCCTGCCGTCGCCGCCGGCGGCCGCGACGGTGGTTGTTTCCGGTCTCAACGACGCGGAGGCCGCAGCGGTGATGGCCGAGGCCATGGCCCAGCCGGCGGAGGTGTCGGGCGCTGCGCATCTGCCGGAGAGCGTCCGCGGGCGCTTCATCGACGGCGCGCTGCCCGAGGGGGCGGCCACGGTTCTGAGGCTCGAAGGGCTTGCGGACTCGGTTGCCCTGCGGGCGAAAAGGCTCTCAGAGGCGTTCGCTCGCTTCGGGCCGGTTTTACGATTGGATACCGTACAAACCAAGCTGCTTTGGGCGGATATCCGCGACGTGAAGCCCTATGCCGACGGCACGATGCGGCCGCTCTGGCGTGTCTCCGTCGCCCCCTCCGCGGGGCACCAGCTCGTTGCCGCGCTTCGGTTGCAGACCGGCGTGGACGCCTATTATGATTGGCAGGGCGGGCTCGTCTGGCTGCGCATGGAGGCCGATCCCGAGGCCGAGCTGCTACGTCGCTATCTCCGTGCGGTCGGCGGCGGCCACGCGACGCTTCTGCGCGCCGGTGAGGACGAACGCGCGCGCATACCGGCCTTTGAACCGCAGCCACCTGCTGTGGCACAATTGTCCGAACGCCTGCGTGCGTCGTTCGACCCATTGCGGATTTTCAATCCCGGGCGGCTGGCGACCATCGCTTGAGGCATCGCCGCGAAGACGCCCAACGGCCAAGGAGACCTCAATGACAGATCCTGGTTCCCGCACGCATCTTTCCCGCGACACCGATCGCTGGCTGGAGCCTGGGAAGGTCAATATCCAGATCGTCTACGTCCTGTATCTGTTGGGCTTCGCCATCGGCATCACACCGCTGATCGGCCTCGTCATCGCCTATCTCAATCGTGACAAGGCGGAAATCTGGGCAAGGTCGCATTATGACTGGGCGATCCGAACCTTCTGGATCGCCTTGCTGTTCGTCCTGATCTCCGCGGTTCTGTCCGTCGTTCTGATCGGTGTGCTCGGTTTCGTGGCGACCGCGGTCTGGGTCGTGGTGCGCTGCGTCGTCGGGCTTCAGAAGGCCGCGCGCGAGGAGCCGATCACCAATCCGGAAAGCTGGTGGATCTAGGTTCAGGAGCGAATCCGCGTCCTGGCAGTATGGGAGTACTCGGTTGCAGACCAACTTTTCCCCCGAACAGCTTGCCGATCCGCATGTCGCGGAATCCGAGCAGATCCTGCGCAAGTGCGTTCATTGCGGCTTCTGCACCGCCACCTGTCCCACCTATGTGCTCCTCGGCGACGAGCTCGATAGCCCCCGCGGGCGTATCTATCTCATCAAGGACATGCTTGAAAACGGGCGTGCCGCCGACACGGAAACCGTTACCCATATCGACCGCTGCCTCTCATGTCTCTCCTGTATGACGACCTGTCCTTCGGGCGTCGACTACATGCATCTCGTCGACCACGCTCGCATTCACATCGAGAACACCTATCGACGGCCCTTCAAAGACCGTGTCGCCCGTTCCGTGATCGCCGCAACGCTGCCCTATCCGCAGCGCTTCCGGGCGGCACTCCGGGCGGCACGTCTCGCGCGGCCGATGGCCGGGCTGCTGAAGCGCGTTCCCTGGCTCAAGACCTTCGGCGTCATGCTCGATCTTGCGCCGGCAGCGCTGCCGCCGACGGTAGCCAAGCCGAAGGTCCATTCGGCGAAAGGTGCTCGCCGCGGGCGCGTGGCGCTGCTTACCGGCTGCGCACAGCCGGTGCTGCGGCCGGAAATCAACGAGGCGACGATCCGGCTGCTGACGGGGCAGGGGATCGAGGTCGTCCTCGCGGAAGAGGAAGGCTGCTGCGGCGCCCTGGTCCATCATATGGGCCGCGAGGAACAAGCGCTGAAGGCCGCCCGCCGCAATGTCGACGCCTGGCTGAAGGCTGCTGATGAGGGTGGCCTCGACGCGGTCGTCATCACCGCCTCCGGCTGCGGCACGACGATCAAGGATTATGGCCACATGCTGCGGCTTGATCCCGCCTATGCCGAGAAGGCGGCGAGGGTCTCTGCTCTGGCGAAAGACATAACCGAATATCTGGCGGATCTGGATCTGCCGGAACAGAAGGCGCGCGGCCTGACGGTCGCCTATCACTCCGCCTGTTCGATGCAGCATGGGCAGAAGATCACGACGATGCCGAAGCAGCTTCTGAAACGGGCGGGATTTTCCGTTCGCGACCCGGCCGAAGGCCACCTCTGTTGCGGCTCGGCCGGCACCTACAACATCCTTCAGCCGGAAATATCGGCGAAGCTCAAGGCCCGAAAGGTCGGGAATATCGAAGCGACGAAGCCGAATGTGATCGCGACCGGCAATATCGGTTGCATCACGCAGATCGCGACCGGAACCGCCATCCCCATCGTGCATACGGTCGAGCTTCTGGATTGGGCCTATGGCGGGCCGAAGCCGGCGGGGATTTGAGGCGAGAGGCGGCCTCCGTCCGGCCTGCCGGAACCATGTAGCGCGCCACACCACCTCGCTCTCCAGTGCGGTCGAACGGACGAACGCGGCGTTTTAGGGCACGCCCCGCCCGCAAATCGGAACCATGTTCGGAAAGCTCGATGCGCAGATTAAGAGAGTTACAGCGCCGCGCGTCTGCCAAGACGCGGCGATGTAGAGTGAGGGGAGTTTCGCTCGTCAGCCGCCGAAGATCTCGCGGAGAATGTCGACGCCGCGGTCGTCGAAGCTGATGTCGCCCTGCTTGTTGCCGGGGCCGATCACGATCACCTTGGTGCCGATCGGTGCCCGATCGTAGAGGTGCTCGACATCGTTGTTCATCATCCGGATGCAACCCGAGGACATGTTCTGGCCGATCGTCCAGGGCTGATTGGTGCCATGGATGCGGAAGATCGTGTCGCGACCGCCCTTGTAGAGATAGAGTGCGCGGGCGCCGAGCGGGTTGTCGATGCCGCCTTCCTGGGTGATCGGCAGGATCCGGCCCTTGGCCGCTTCGCGTGCGCGCATTTCCGCCGGCGGCGTCCAGCTCGGCCATTCGGCCTTCCGGCCCACTTTGACGATACCGGACCAGCCGAAGCCCTCGCGGCCGACGCCAATCCCGTAGCGGGTCGCGCGGTTCGGACCATCGATGTAATAGAGGAACTTGCTGTTGGTATCGATGATGATCGTGCCGGGCGCTTCTTCCGTGCGGAAACGAACCTTGGTGCGCCAATACTTTTTCGGCGGCTTCTTCTGCTGGGCGGTGAGGACGATGTCCGAGCGCTTGACGGCCCGACCGCCCGGCTCGGCAGGCGTGAACGCCGAAGCGTTGACGGCAGCAAAAAGAGTGGTGGCCGCGACGCCGAGCGCGACCAGTTTACCGGCGTGACATTTCATCTGCGATTCCCTCTGAACCCCGAAATCCGAAAGCCATGCGATTTACTGGCAAGTCGCGGCCTGAAACAACCGATAGAAGCAGACTGCGTTGGGCAATCAGCGTCGTGGATAGTGTTTGTTGCCTTTAGATCACGGTTCGGCGGGAAAAGTGCGGCGCCTCGTCGGAAGCGGACCGCAGCTGCCGCTACAGAACGAGGACCTTGGTGCCGACATTCACCCGCTCGTAAAGGTCGACGACGTCCTCGTTGCGCATGCGGATGCAGCCGGAGGACACGGCGTAGCCGATCGTCCAAGGGGCATTGGTACCGTGGATCCGATAGAGCGTGGAGCCGAGATACATGGCGCGGGCACCCAGCGGGTTCTGCGGACCGCCGTCCATGCGCGCCGGCAGGTAGTGACCCTTGGCTGCTTCGCGCGCGATCATTTCCTGCGGCGGCGTCCAACTCGGCCACTCGGCCTTGCGGGTGATCTTGTGCTCGCCTGCCCACTCGAAGCCCGGCTTGCCGACGCCTACTCCGTACCGCCGGGCTTCGCCATTGCCGGTCACGAGATAGAGGAAGCGATTGTTGGTGTCGATCACGATCGTGCCGGGCTTTTCCCCCGTCTCATAGGCCACCATCTGTGGCAGGAACTGCGGGTCGAATTTGGTTTTCACCGGTTTCTGGGCGCGCGTGGCGGCCACGGGCTGAACGGCGGGGGCGTAGGGCGTGCGCCTGACCTGGCGCCGTTCGACGGGTTTTCGGGAGGCCGTGGGCGCCTCTGGGCGGTAAACGACAGGGCGCACGCGCCCGCCGGTCAGCTGCATCACCCACGGGGCCGTCAGGTCCGGGCTGACGATGACCGGCGGCCGGTTCTGATAACGATCCTGCGCCCCCGCGCCGACGGGGAAAATGCAGAGGCAGGAGGTGGCAAGCAAGAGGAACTTCTTCATCTTCATCGGGCGGACTCGCTACATGACGCCCATTACAAGGCGGCTATTGGAGCCGCGATGCTCGCACCCGCCCGCCACCGAAAGGTAAACGGCCCTTCACTAAAATGCCGCGACCGCAAGAAAGCTTTGGGTAGGGTTATTTGCGGCTTTATGAATCTGGTTTGCAAATGGTAAATAGAACAAAAAGGAAACGGATGCGAAGGAATGGACGATGACGGAAAAGGGTCTGATCACGGGCGAGGACGGGCTCAGCCGTTGTGCCTGGCACAGCAATCTCGAAGACTACCGTCGCTATCATGACGAGGAATGGGGGCGGCCGATGGCGGACGACCACCGGCTGTTCGAGAAGATCTGCCTGGAAGGCTTCCAGTCGGGGCTTTCCTGGCTGACGATCTTGAGAAAGCGAGAGGCGTTTCGCGGGGCCTTTGCAGGCTTCGATTTCGAGGTCGTCGCCGAATTCGGGGAGGCCGATGTCGAGCGCTGCCTAGCCGATCCGGGCATCGTGCGTCATCGCGGAAAGATCGTCTCCGCGGTCAACAATGCCCGGCGGGCGAGGGAGCTGCGCGATGAATTCGGGTCTCTCGCCGCCTATTTCTGGTCGCACGAGCCCAACGGAAGCGAACGTCCCCCTGTCATGGACTACGACACGCTGGTGGCCAATCCGACGACGCCGGCTTCGGTCAGGATTTCGAAGGATCTGAAGAAGCGCGGCTGGACCTTCGTTGGGCCGACGACCGTCTATGCCTTCATGCAGGCCATGGGCCTCGTCAACGACCACCTGGAAGGCTGCTTCTGCCGTGCCGGTGTCGAGGAGATGCGGCGGCAATTCGTGCGGCCTGCCGCAGGTCCGTCTCGATCGGCCTCGATCTAGCGCATCGGCCTGCCGGTTTTCGCGTGTCGTTGTTCTGAGAAAGGCAGCAGTGATCCGGACCCGCCTTGAGCGCCTTTGTCGCTGCCGCCGCCCTTGCCGCCCTTGATATGATCCGGTAGGGAAGGCTCCGACCAAGCTTTGAGTAGCCGGAATGCCTTCCATGAACCAGAAAACCAAGAAAACGCAGAAGCTCAAGGCGCGCCTGCCGCGCGGCTTCGTCGACCGGTCGGCCGCGGATATCCGCGCCGTCGACGAGATGATTGCGAAGATCCGTGAGGTCTATGAGCGCTACGGCTTCGATCCGGTGGAAACGCCGCTATTCGAATATACCGACGCGCTCGGCAAGTTTCTCCCCGACAGCGATCGCCCGAACGAAGGTGTGTTCTCGCTGACCGATGACGACGACCAGTGGATGAGCCTTCGCTACGACCTGACGGCGCCGCTTGCCCGTCACGTGGCGGAGAATTTCAACGAGATCCAGCTTCCCTACCGCACCTATCGCGCCGGCTACGTATTCCGCAACGAAAAGCCGGGGCCGGGCCGCTTCCGCCAATTCATGCAATTCGACGCCGATACGGTCGGCGCCGCCGGCGTCCAGGCCGATGCCGAGATGTGCATGATGATGGCCGACACGATGGAGGCGCTTGGCATCAAGCGCAACGACTACGTGATCCGGGTCAACAACCGGAAGGTCCTCGACGGCGTGCTGGAAGCAATCGGGCTTGGCGGCGACGAGCAGGCGAATACCCGTCTGGCGGTCCTGCGCGCCATCGACAAGCTCGACAAGTTCGGACCGGACGGCGTGCGGCTCCTGCTCGCCGAGGGCCGTAAGGACGAGAGCGGCGATTTCACCAAGGGTGCCGGGCTTGACGAGCAGCAGATCCGCAAAATTCTGTTCTTCATCGGCATCACCGACTACGCCAAGAGTGCCGGCGAACTGGCCGAACTCGTTGCCGGCACCGCCAAAGGCGCGGAAGGCGTCGAGGAACTCAACACCATCCGCAGCCTCGTTCTCAGCGCCGGTTACGAGGCGGACCGCATCAAGATCGACCCGTCGGTGGTGCGCGGCCTCGAATATTATACCGGTCCCGTCTTCGAGGCCGAACTGCAATTCGCCGTCACCAATGAGAAGGGCGAGCGGGTCGTCTTCGGCTCGGTCGGCGGCGGCGGCCGCTATGATGGCCTCGTTTCGCGTTTCATGGGACAGCCAGTGCCGGCGACGGGCTTCTCGATCGGTGTCTCGCGCCTGATGACGGCGCTCAAGAATCTCGGCAAGCTCGGCGCCGAAGAGGTGATTGCGCCGGTCGTCGTCTGCGTCATGGACCGCGACCTCGATAGCATGGGCCGTTACCAGCGCTTCGTGCAGGAGTTGCGCCACGCCGGCATCCGCGCCGAGATGTATCAGGGAAACAAGAAGAATTTCGGCGACCAGCTCAAATATGCCGATCGCCGCGGCTCGCCGATCGCCATCATTCAGGGCGGCGACGAGCGCGCCTCCGGCATCGTCCAGATCAAGGACCTGATCGAGGGCAAGCGCCTCTCCGGCGAGATAGAGAACAACGTCGCCTGGCGCGAGGCTCGCGTCGCCCAGGTCTCCGTTCTGGAAAGCGAACTGATCGCCAAGGTTCGGGAAATTCTGGAAGGGCAGGCCGAGGATCGGAAAAGGTCAGGCTGATGCCGCTGATCGATCTCCCCGCCTTTGCCCCTGACCTTCTTGCCGATTTCGAACGGCTGAAGACGCTGCGTGTCGATACGCCGGTGATCCAGCCGGCCGAGCCTTTCCTCGACATGGCGGGAGAAGACCTGCGCCGCCGCATCTTCATGACCGCGAGCGAGACCGGCGAGAGCCTGTGCCTGCGCCCGGAATTCACCATCCCCGTCTGCCTCAGGCATATCGAGACGGCGACCGGCACGCCGCAGCGTTACGCCTATCTTGGCGAGGTCTTCCGCCAGCGCCGCGACGGCTCGAACGAGTTTTACCAGGCAGGCATAGAGGATCTCGGTGACCCGGACACGGCCGGCGCCGACGCGCGAGCAATCGGCGATGCGATGCTCGTTGCAGCCAACCGGCTACCTGGTCGGCGGCTCAAGGTGACGCTCGGCGATCAGTCCGTCTTCGAGGCGGTGATCGCCGCCTGCGGCTTGCCGGCCGGTTGGCAGAAGCGGCTCATCCATGCCTTCGGCGACCAGAAACAATTGCAGAGGCTTCTGGGGGAACTTGCAGACCCAAAGTCCTCCGGCGTCTTCGGTCCTGAGGTCGAGCGACTTGCCGGGATGGGGATCCTTGATGACGTCGACCGACTCGTGGCGGAGATCGCCGGTATCATGGAAGCGACCGGCTATTCTACCAATGCCAGCCGCTCGCCCGGCGACATTGCCCGCCGGCTCAAGGAAAAGATGGCGCTTGCGGCGACGAAACTCGACCCGGCCGCGCTTGCGGTCATGCGCGAATTCCTGGCGCTCGATCTGCCGCTCGCCGATGCGCCAGAGGCTCTGCGGCAGTTCGCCACCGAGTCGGGACTGAAAATAGGCGATGCGCTTGCACTCTTCGACGCCCGCGTTGCGGCGCTTGCAAAGTCGGGCGCCGATGTCGATGTCATCAGGTATCGCGCCGCGTTCGGCCGCCCGCTCGATTACTACACCGGGCTGGTCTTCGAGATCGAACTCGAGGGAACGCCGGCGGTTCTCGCAGGCGGCGGACGCTTCGACAGGCTGCTGACGCTGCTTGGCGCCCAGGAGCACATCCCGGCCGTCGGGTTCTCTCTCTGGCTTGACCGGATCGAACGGGCCATGGCGGCCGCAGGGGACGCGAAATGACCATTACCCTTGCGCTGCCCTCGAAGGGACGGATGAAGGACGACGCCTCGGCCATCTTCGAGCGGGCCGGCATGAAGATCGTCGCCGTCGGCAATGATCGCTCCTATCGCGGGCGCGTCGAGGGCTGGGACGACGTCGAGGTCGCCTTCCTTTCGGCCTCCGAAATCTCGCGCGAGGTCGGCAGCGGTGCCGTCGATTTCGGCGTCACCGGCGAAGACCTCGTGCGCGAAGGGCTGGCCGATGCCGATGGGCGGGTCGAATTCGTGGCCCGGCTCGGCTTCGGCCAAGCGGATGTCGTCGTCGCCGTGCCGGAAATCTGGTACGACGTTGATACCATGGCCGACCTCGGCGACGTCGCCGCCGATTTCCGCGCCCGCCATGGGCGGCGACTGGCGATCGCCACCAAGTATTGGAGGCTGACGCAGCAGTTCTTCTCCGGGAGCCACGGCATTCAGCTCTACCGCATCGTCGAAAGCCTCGGCGCCACCGAAGGCGCCCCGGCCTCCGGCTCAGCCGACATCATCGTCGATATCACGTCGACCGGCTCCACGCTCCGCGCGAACCATCTGAAGATTCTTTCGGACGGCGTGATCTTGCGTTCCGAGGCCTGCCTTGTCCGGGCCCGCAAGCCGGCTCACGCGGACGATCCCACGGTTGATCGCATCATCGCTGCCGTGCGAGGAGCGCTCTGAGCCGGTTGGCGCATCTCGTATTCGTCGGTCCCGGCCCTGACAAATGCAACCGGCGCTACCTATGTAGGGACGGCAGAGCTCCCAAGAACAAACTCGAGGCAACCTTATGGCTGATCTTTCCTCCTTCCCGATTACGCGCCGCTGGCCGGCGAAGAATCCTGACATTATCCAGCTCTACTCGCTGCCGACCCCGAATGGCGTGAAAATCTCGATCGCGCTCGAAGAACTGGGCCTGCCCTATGAGGCGCACCGTATCGCCTTCGACGCAAACGAGCAGAAATCGCCCGAATTCGTCTCTCTCAACCCGAACGGCCGCATTCCTGCGATCATCGACCCCAACGGACCGGACGGCAAGCCGATCGGGCTCTTCGAATCCGGCGCGATCCTGGTTTATCTGGCGGAAAAGACCGGAAAGCTCATCCCTGCGGATGCGGCCGGCCGTTATGAGACGCTGTGCTGGGTGATGTTCCAGATGGGCGGCGTCGGGCCGATGCTGGGCCAGTTCGGTCATTTCTTCAAGTTCGCGGCGGACAAGGTCGCCAACAATCCCTATCCGGTCGAGCGTTATCGCGACGAGGCGAAGCGTCTTCTCGGCGTTCTCGATGCGCGTCTTGAGGGCCGGCAGTGGCTGATGGGCGACGAATACACGATCGCCGACATCGCCACCTATCCTTGGGTGGAAGGCGCGCGCAAGTTCTACGGTGGCGCTGAGGTGCTCGACTATGAGAGCTTTCCGAATGTCCTGGCCTGGGTGGAGCGCGGTCTCGCCCGCCCGGCTGCTCAGAGGGGCTTGGAAATTCCGAGAAAGGAATAGCCGCTGCACCTACCCGGCCGCAGTTGACGAGCCGGCGGCCGGGAGCGTACCGGTTAGGAAAGAGAATCGTGACAGGTGGATAAGGTGTCGGGAAGGCTTGTTGTCATCGGTGGCGGTCAGGCCGCCTTCGCCCTGGTTGCCAAGCTGCGCGCGCTTGCCGACCAGCGTCCGATCACCGTCATTGCCGCGGAAGCGAGCCTGCCCTACCAGCGGCCGCCGCTCTCCAAGAAGTACCTGCTGCGGGAAATGAGCCTCGACCGGCTGCTTTACCGGCCGGAGGCCTGGTATGCGGACCATTCGGTCGACATCCGTCTGTCGACGAGCGTGACGCGCGTCGACCGCGCTGCAAAAGAGGTCACGCTGAGTGACGGATCAAAGCTCGACTATGAGACGCTGGCTTTCGCCACCGGGGCGACCCCGCGCCGCTTGCCGGTATCGATCGGTGGCGATCTCGCCGGCGTCCATGTCGTGCGCGATTACAAGGATGCCGACCGGCTTGCCGAGGAAATGCAGCCGGGGCGTCGGGCGCTTGTCGTCGGTGGCGGTTATATCGGCCTCGAGGCTGCGGCGGTCGCCCGCAGCCTCGGTCTCGAGGTGATCGTCCTCGAAATGGCCGACCGCATCCTCCAGCGTGTTGCCTCCGCAGCCACCTCGGCAATCGTGCGCGATATCCACCGCGCGCATGGGGTTGAAATTCGCGAAGGCATGGGGCTGCATCGTCTCATCGGTGAGAACGGCCGCGTCTCGGCCGCCGAGCTTTCCGACGGTTCCGTCGTCCCTGTGGACATGGTGATCGTCGGCATCGGCGTGACGGCCAACGACGCGCTCGCGCACGATGCCGGGCTTGAAACTGCGAATGGCATCCTGGTCGATAGCTACGGGCGGACGTCCGACCCGGCGATCTATGCCATGGGCGATTGCGCAGTCCTGCCCTGGCAGGACATGCGCATCCGCCTGGAGTCGGTACAGAACGCCGTGGACCAGGCAGAGGCCGTGGCCGCCATCCTCGCCGGCGGTTCCGCGCCCTACGATCCGCATCCCTGGTTCTGGTCGGACCAGTACGACGTCAAGCTCCAGATCGCCGGCTTCGGCCTCGGGCACGACGAAACTTTGGTTCGCCCTGGCCAGCGCGAAGGCAGTGTTTCGGTCTGGTATTTCCGCGAAGGCAAGCTGATCGCCGTCGATGCGATCAACGACGCCAAGGCCTATGTCACCGGAAAGAAGCTGCTGGAAGCGGGGAAGACGCCGGACCGCAAGATTTTGGCCGACCCGCGGAGCGATCTGAAATCGTTGATGTAACCGGCGAAATCGCCCCTCACCCTAGCCCTCTCCCCGCAGGCGGGGGAAGGTGGGCGGCAGGCCGGACGAGGGGCCTCCGCGACGATCGACTACCTCAACGAGACGATCATTTCTCGCTGAATAGCAAAAAGGGCAGCCCGAGAGCCGCCCTTCAGATCCGTATGGACCTGCTGTGTTAAGGCTGTCGCCTTATCACATCATGTCCATGCCGCCCGTTCAGCGCGCTTGACGCGCTGAACTGCTTTAAGTGCATGGGCGAAGCTTTATGGACCTGCTGTGCTAAGGCTGTCGCCTTATCACATCATGTCCATGCCGCCCATGCCGCCCATGCCGCCCGGCATTGCCGGAGCGTCCTTTTTCGGCAGTTCGGCGATCATGGCTTCGGTGGTGATGAGCAGCGAGGCAACCGAAGCTGCGTCCTGGAGCGCGGTGCGAACGACCTTGACCGGGTCGATGATGCCCATGGCGATCATGTCGCCATATTCGCCGGTCTGGGCGTTGTAGCCGAAGTCGTCCGTGTTCTTCTCGAGGATCTTTCCTACGACGATGGAAGCTTCGTCGCCAGCGTTTTCCACGATCTGGCGGGCCGGAGACTGCAGAGCGCGGCGAACAATGTTGACGCCGGCTTCCTGGTCGTCGTTTTCGCCCTTGGCGGTGATCTTGACGGAGGAGCGGAGCAGGGCAACGCCACCGCCCGGTACGATGCCTTCCTGAACGGCAGCGCGCGTCGCGTTGAGGGCGTCGTCGATGCGGTCCTTCTTTTCCTTCACTTCGACTTCCGTCGCACCGCCGACGCGGATGACCGCAACGCCGCCAGCGAGCTTGGCAAGGCGTTCCTGCAGCTTTTCACGGTCGTAGTCGGAGGTGGTTTCTTCGATCTGGGCCTTGATCTGGGCAACGCGGCCTTCGATGTCGGACTTCTGGCCGGCGCCGTCGACGATGGTCGTGTTTTCCTTGGAGATCGAGACCTTCTTCGCACGGCCGAGCATGTCGAGCGTAACGCTTTCGAGCTTGATGCCGAGGTCTTCGGAGATGACCGTACCGCCCGTCAAGATGGCGATGTCTTCGAGCATGGCCTTACGGCGATCACCGAAGCCCGGAGCCTTGACGGCGGCGATCTTCAGGCCGCCACGCAGCTTGTTGACGACGAGCGTGGCAAGGGCTTCGCCTTCGACGTCTTCAGCGATGATGAGGAGCGGCTTGCCCGTCTGGACAACGGCTTCGAGAACCGGGAGCATGGCCTGGAGGTTCGAAAGCTTCTTCTCGTGCAGGAGAATGAAGGCGTCTTCGAGGTCGGCGACCATCTTTTCCGGGTTGGTGACGAAGTAGGGCGACAGGTAGCCGCGGTCGAACTGCATGCCTTCGACGACTTCGAGTTCGGTCTCGGCGGTCTTGGCTTCTTCAACCGTGATGACGCCTTCGTTGCCGACCTTCTGCATCGCTTCGGCGATGTCGAGGCCGATCTGCTTTTCGCCGTTTGCGGAGATCGTGCCGACCTGGGCGACTTCATCCGAGGTGTTGATCTTCTTGGCCTTGGCGAGCAGGTCCTTGACCACTTCGGCGACGGCGAGGTCGATGCCGCGCTTCAGGTCCATCGGGTTCATGCCGGCAGCAACAGCCTTTGCGCCTTCGCGAACGATCGCCTGGGCGAGAACGGTTGCGGTCGTCGTGCCGTCACCGGCGATGTCGTTGGTCTTCGAAGCGACTTCGCGGACCATCTGGGCGCCCATGTTCTCGAACTTGTCTTCGAGTTCGATCTCCTTGGCGACCGAAACGCCGTCCTTGGTGATGCGCGGAGCGCCGAAGGACTTGTCGATGACGACGTTACGACCCTTCGGGCCGAGCGTCACCTTGACTGCATCGGCGAGGATGTCGACGCCGCGCAGCATCTTTTCGCGCGCAGAACGGCCGAACTTGACTTCTTTAGCTGCCATTTTTGAAAGCTCCTGGTTTCGAAATTCCGGAACAGGTCCGGTTTCAAATTACGGAAGGTTTTGGGAGGGTTGCCGGCCGATCAGCCGATGATGCCCATGATGTCGGCTTCCTTCATGATCAGAAGGTCTTCGCCGTTGATCTTGACTTCGGTGCCGGACCACTTGCCGAACAGCACGCGGTCACCAGCCTTGACGTCGAGTGCGACAACCTTGCCGCTTTCATCACGAGCGCCCGATCCGACAGCCACGATTTCGCCTTCTTGCGGCTTTTCCTTTGCGGTGTCCGGAATGATGATGCCGCCCTTGGTCTTCTCTTCAGACTCGACGCGGCGGACGACGACGCGGTCGTGCAGCGGACGGAAATTGGTGCTTGCCATTGTCTAATCCCTCGATCAAATGACATTGCGGATCGTTGGAGAGATCCGGTGGATGGTATTAGCACTCATGTCGAGCGAGTGCTAGCGTCGCCGAGATAAGACCGGCCAGCGGGCGAGTCAAGGATCGGCTGCGAGATTTTTCGGCCAGTCGGAAAGCGTTGACAGCTCTGCCGCTATTTTGTTTGATGACTATATGGGGTGAGCGAATACCCCACGAGGCGTCATGCCGGAATTCGCGTCCATCATAAGCAAGGACGTCGTATCATGGCCTCGTTCAATTCCATTTCATCCGAAAAACTTGCCCGGCTCGTCGGAACGCCCAACTGCCCCGTTCTCATCGATGTGCGCGATGACGACGATGTTGCGGCCGATCCCCATCTCGTGCCCGGTTCCTTCCACCGCACCCATGCCGACGTCCGGCAATGGGCGCAGCTCTACAAGGGGCATTGGGTCGTTGCGCTCTGTGAGCACGGCGGCAAGCTCAGCGAAGGAGTGGCCGCCTGGCTTCGCCATTCGGGCGCGACCGCCGAGATACTGGAGGGCGGGATCGAGGCCTGGCGGGAAGCAGGCCTGCCTCTCGTCCCCGTCGCGAGCCTTCCGAATGCCGATCCGTCCGGCGGTTCCGTGTGGGTGACGAGATCAAGGCCGAAAATCGACCGCATCGCCTGTCCCTGGCTGATCCGCCGCTTCGTCGACCGCCAAGCCAGCTTCCTGTTTGTCACGCCGGCCGAGGTCGAGATGGTTGGCGAACGCTTCGGCGCAACACCATTCGATATCGAAGGGGTCTTCTGGAGCCATCGCGACGAGGATTGCACCTTCGATACGATGGTCAAGGAGTTCGGTCTCTCCTTCCCCGCGCTCAAGCATGTCGCGCGTATCGTGCGCGGCGCCGACACCGACAGGCTCTCTCTCGCTCCCCAAGCGGCCGGCCTGCTCGCCATCTCGCTCGGTCTTTCCCGCATGTATGCCGACGACCTCGAACAGCTCGAGGCAGGGATGAGCGTCTACGACGCGCTCTACCGTTGGGCGCGCGATGCGACCCAGGAGAAGCATGATTGGGTATCCCACGGCGGCAAGGGGAAGCGGACGTGAACGAGCAAGCATCGGCGGGCCTCGCGCCCGCCCACCCGTCTTTTGCGGGGGCGACGAAGGTCTGGGCGAAGATCGGCCTGTTGAGTTTCGGCGGACCGGCCGGGCAGATCGCGCTCATGCATCGCGAACTGGTCGAGGAACGCCGCTGGCTCGGAAAGCCGCTTCCTGCATGCGCTCAACTACTGCATGCTGCTACCGGGCCCGGAGGCGCAGCAGCTCGCCACCTATATCGGCTGGCTGTTGCACGGAACGCGCGGCGGCGTGGTCGCGGGAACGCTCTTCGTCATCCCCGGATTTTTCATCATTCTCACCCTTTCCTCGCCCTATGCCCTGTTCCAGGAGACCGGCTGGCTCGCGAGCCTGTTCTTCGGTCTCAAGGCCGCGGTGCTGGCGATCGTGATCGACGCGCTGGTTCGGCTCTCGCGCAGGGCATTGAAAAGCGACTTCGATCGCCTTCTGGCGCTCTTCGCCTTTCTGGCGCTATTCGTCTTCGCACTGCCGTTCCCCTTGGTGGTGATTTCGGCTGGCGTGATCGGCTACGTCGCCGCCCGCCACGCGCCCACGCGGCGCCAGCGACGCTTGCAACCTGGGTGACCTTCGTTCCCTGCTTTCTCTGGATCTTCCTGGGAGCGCCCTATGTCGAGCGGCTGCGCGCGAATGTGGCGCTCTCGGGTGCGCTTTCGGCCATCTCGGCGGCGGTTGCCGGCGTCATCCTCAACATGGCAGTCTGGTTCGGCCTGCACGTCCTGTTCCGGCGGGTCGAGCGGCTGGAATACGGGCCGATTTCGCTTCCCCTGCCGGATCCCTCGACGTTGGATCCGGCCGCCCTGCTCCTGACGATCCTGGCGGCTGCATCGCTTTTGTGGTGGAAGCGCGGCGTCTTCTGGACTCTCGCGCTCTGCGCCGGAGCCGGGTGGCTCCTCATTCTTCTGTGATACCGCAGACGCTGCGCGGCCGCCGATTCCGTGGGAAGGGCGGTGATTTTCCATGCGCGAGGCTTGTATTCTTGCCCCTTCCTTGCGATGTCAGCCGGAAAGCCGAGTTTGCGGGAAGCCAGTATGGCCGTCAGGATCAACAGTTTTCGGGAAATCGCCAGCCGCTACGACGTGGTGCTTTGCGACGTCTGGGGCGTGCTTCACAATGGCGTCCAGGCCTTCGTATCCGCCGGCGAGGCGCTTGCCGAGGCGCGCGCGCAAGGGTTGACCGTCGTTCTCATCACCAATTCCCCGCGCCCCCACCCGGGCGTCAAGGTGCAGATCCGCGGCCTAGGCGTTCCCGACGAGGCCTATGACCGCATCGTCACCTCCGGCGACGTGACGCGAGCGCTGATTGCCGCCGCCGAGAAGCGGATCTTTTTCATCGGCGCCGATCGGGACCTGCCGCTGCTCGAAGGTCTCGGCACCGAGATCGTGTCGTCCGAAGAGGCGGAAACGATCGTCTGCGCCGGCTTCTACGACGACGAGACCGAGACCCCCGACACCTACCGGGCCACGCTGACCGGCCTCGCCAAACGGAAGGTGCCGTTCATCTGCGCCAATCCCGACCTGGTGGTGGAGCGCGGACACCGCCTGATCCCCTGTGCCGGTGCCATCGCCAAGCTGTATGAAGAACTGGGCGGCGAGGCGCGTATCGCCGGCAAGCCCTACAAGGCGATCTATCGGGCAGCTCTTTCGGAGGCACAGGCCGCCCGCGGTGCGTTCGATCTTGCGCGCGTCATTGCCATTGGCGACGGCATGCCGACGGACGTCAAGGGCGCTCAGGACACCGGCTTCGACCTGCTTTACATCAGTGCAGGCATCCACGCGCAGGAATACATGCATGAAAGCCGCACCGACGAGGCGAAGCTCGCCGCCTTCCTGAAGAGGGAAGGGGCGACGCCGAAGTGGTGGATGCCGCGGCTCGGCTGACGGGAAGCATGGAGATGACGGTTTTTCATCGCAACGAAACCCGCGACCCGCTCCCGGAGCGCCTTCATGGCGGCGTGGTTGCGATCGGCAATTTCGACGGCGTCCATCGCGGCCACCAGTCGGTGCTCAATCGTGCGCTGGACGAGGCAAGGGGCCGAGGCGTTCCCGCTCTGGTACTCACCTTCGAGCCGCATCCGCGCACGGTCTTCCGGCCCGACCAGCCAGTCTTCCGTCTGACTCCCGCGCCGCTCAAGGCGCGCATCCTCGAGGGCATGGGGTTCGGCGCGGTCATCGAATATCCCTTCGACCGGACCTTTTCGGAGCTTTCGGCCTTCGATTTCATTCACCGCATCCTGCGCGAATGGCTGCATGCCTCCCATGTGGTCACCGGGTTCGATTTCCATTTCGGGAAGGGGCGCGAAGGCGGCCCGGCCTTCTTGATGGCGGCGGGCGAGCGGGAAGGTTTCGGCGTAACCCTGGTCGATGCTTTCCGCGACGAGAATGCCGACGTCATCTCCTCGAGCGTCATCCGCTCCCTGCTCGCCGAGGGGGACGTTGCGCAGGCGGCGGGGCTCCTCGGCTACCGCTATATGGTCGAGGCGGAGGTGATCGGCGGCAAGAAGCTCGGGCGAGCGCTTGGCTATCCGACCGCGAATATGCGCCTGCCGCCGGAGGCGGAGCTCAAGAGCGGCATCTATGCGGTACGGTTCCGCCGGGCCGACGGCGTGCTTTACGACGGTGTCGCCAGCTTCGGCCGTCGGCCCACGGTTGACAGCGACGGCGAGGCGCTGCTCGAAACCTTCGTCTTCGATTTTGCCGGCGAACTCTACGGCGAGGTCTGCGCCGTCTCCTTCTTCGGCCGCCTTCGCGACGAGTTGAAATTCGATGGACTTGAACCCTTGATGGCGCAGATGAGAGAGGACGAGAGCGAGGCGCGAGCGCTTGTAGCCGGCGTCCAGCCCTTGAGCGAGATCGATCGAAGCCTGAACTTCGCATGACGTCGCCGAAAGAAATCGGCCGCCCGACAGCGGCGGACCTTTTCAAAAGGCCGAAAACGCCTTAAAGAACCGGCCACCATGACCCGGCACCGTCGATTGATTGTCGATCAGCGAATTATTGGCCCGGCTTTCCGCGCGCGCTAGGCGGCGCCGGAAGGTCCGGGATTTCGGCGTTTCGCGCCCCCACTGCATCTTCAAGAGACAGAATTCTTCCGCATGCGCGATGAATCCGCGCGGGAAAGACGAATGCAAAGACCATGACAGAAACCGCTGAAAAAATCGATTATTCCTCCACGCTTTATCTGCCGCAGACGGATTTTCCCATGCGTGCGGGCCTTCCGCAGAAGGAGCCGGAAATCGTCGCGCGGTGGCAGAAGATGGAGCTCTACAGAAAGCTTCGCGCCTCCGCCGCCGGCCGCGAGAAATTCGTGCTGCATGATGGCCCGCCCTACGCCAATGGCAACATCCATATCGGCCATGCGTTGAACAAGATTCTCAAGGACGTCATCAACCGCTCGTTCCAGATGCGCGGTTTCGATGCCAATTACGTGCCCGGCTGGGACTGCCACGGCCTTCCTATCGAATGGAAGATCGAGGAGAAATACCGCGAGAAGGGCCGGAACAAGGACGAGGTTCCGGTCAACGAATTCCGCAAGGAGTGCCGTGACTTCGCCAGCGGCTGGATCGGGGTTCAGGCGGACGAATTCAAGCGCCTCGGCATCGAGGGCGACTTCGAAAACCCTTACACGACGATGAACTTCCATGCGGAGGCCCGCATCGCCGGCGAATTGATGAAGATCGCCAAGGCCGGGCAGCTCTATCGCGGCTCCAAGCCGGTCATGTGGTCGGTCGTCGAGCGCACGGCGCTTGCCGAGGCCGAGGTCGAATATGCCGACGTCGAAAGCGACATGATCTGGGTGAAGTTCCCGATCACCGAGGGTCCGGATGCGCTCGCCGGCGCATTCGTCGTCATCTGGACGACGACGCCCTGGACGATCCCCGGCAACCGCGCCATCGCCTATTCGTCCCGTTACGCCTACGGCCTCTATGAGGTCGCGACCGCCGAGAACGACTATGGTCCGCAGCCGGGCGAAAGATTGGTCTTCGCCAAGCGTCTGGCGGAGGAGTCGGCCTCAAAGGCGAAGGTCACGTTTAGTTTCGTCCGCGACATCGAGGCGAGCGAACTGGCGGCTGTGGTCTGCGCCCATCCGCTGCACGGCCTCGGTGGCGGCTATGCCTTCAAGGTGCCGCTCCTCGACGGTGAGCACGTCACCGACGATGCCGGCACGGGCTTCGTGCACACGGCACCCGGCCACGGCCGCGAGGACTTCGAGGCCTGGATGGACAGCGCCCGGGCGCTTGAAGCGCGCGGAATTTCGTCGGCAATTCCCTTCACCGTCGACGACGCCGGCTATTTCACCGCCGACGCGCCTGGCTTTGGTCCGGATGCGGAAGGCGGCGCCGGACGCGTGATCGACGACAAGGGCAAGAAGGGCGATGCCAACGACCGCGTCATCAAGGCCCTGATCGCCCGCAACACACTCTTTGCCCGGGGACGGCTGAAGCATTCCTATCCCCATTCCTGGCGGTCGAAGAAGCCGGTCATCTTCCGCAACACGCCGCAGTGGTTCGTCTATATGGACAAGGACTTCGGCGACGGCACGACGCTGCGCTCGCGGGCGCTGAACGCGATCGACGCAACCCGCTTCGTGCCGGGCGCGGGCCAGAACCGCCTTCGCGCGATGATCGAACAGCGTCCGGACTGGGTGCTGTCGCGCCAGCGTGCCTGGGGCGTGCCGATCGCCATCTTCGCCGACGACGACGGCAAGATCCTTGCCGACGACGAGGTCAACGCCCGCATCCTCGAAGCCTTCGAGAAGGAGGGGGCGGATGCCTGGTTCGCGGAGGACGCCAAGGAACGCTTCCTCGGGAACGATCATGACCATGCCCGCTGGCACCAGGTCATGGACATTCTCGACGTTTGGTTCGATTCCGGCTCGACCCACACATTCACGCTCGAAGACCGACCAGACCTGAAATGGCCGGCCGACGTCTATCTGGAGGGTTCGGACCAGCATCGCGGCTGGTTCCATTCCTCGCTGCTCGAAAGCTGCGCGACGCACGGGCGCGCGCCTTACAAGGCCGTCATCACCCATGGCTTCACCATGGATGAAAAGGGCGAGAAGATGTCGAAGTCGAAGGGCAACACCGTCACGCCGCAAGAAGTGATGAAGGATGCCGGCGCCGATATCCTGCGCCTTTGGGTGATGACGACCGACTATTGGGAAGACCAGCGTCTCGGCAAGACCATCATCCAGACCAATATCGACGCGTACCGCAAGCTGCGCAACACGATCCGCTGGATGCTCGGTACGCTCGCGCATGACAAGGGCGAGGTGATCGCCCTTTCCGACATGCCGGAACTCGAGCAATTGATGCTGCATCGCCTTACCGAGCTCGACCGGCTTGTGCGCGAGGGCTACGACGCCTTCGACTTCAAACGGATCGCCCGGGCGCTCATCGATTTTTCGAATGTCGAGTTGTCAGCATTCTATTTCGATATCCGCAAGGACGCGCTCTATTGCGATGCGCCGTCGTCGCTGCGCCGGCGCGCCGCTTTGCAGGTTATCCGCACGCTCTTCGATTGCCTGGTGACCTGGCTTGCGCCGATGCTGCCCTTCACCATGGAAGAAGCCTGGCTGTCTCGCAATCCGAATGCGGTCTCGGTGCATCTCGAGCAGTTCCCCGCCGTGCCGGCGGAATGGCAAAACGCAGCACTCGCCGAGAAATGGCGGAAGATCCGCGAGGTGCGCAAGGTCGTGACCGGTGCCCTGGAGATCGAGCGCAAGGACAAGCGCATCGGTTCGTCACTCGAAGCGGCTCCGATCGTGCATGTCGCCGATCCGGATCTTCGCAAGGCGCTCGAGGGCCAGGATTTCGCCGAGATCTGCATCACCTCGGCGATCGAGGTCGATGGAGCCGAAGGGCCGGCGGGCGCCTTCACTCTGCCGGAGGTGGCCAGGGTCAGCGTCGTGCCGAAGCTCGCGGCAGGCCGCAAATGCGCCCGCTCCTGGCGCATTACCTCCGATGTGGGAACCGATCCGCTCTACCCGGACGTGTCCGCCCGCGATGCCGCCGCGCTGCGGGAACTCGGTTTCAAAGCGTAACCGATGTTTACCGGATGAATTGCGCTTGAGCCGTTCATCCGGTACAACCTGCCCGAAATTTGGCGGATTTTTCCGCCATGGGCGCTTGGATGACCGCGAGGGGCGCGGGTGGGGCTGGCTTGAAGGAATCTCAAATGACGCGAGAGTTGCGATTGTTCGTTGGCGTTGCCGCGGTCGTGGCGGGCAGCCTTGTTGTCTCGGGCTGCGTCGGCGGGCCGACCTACGGCACCGACAAGACGGCCGGCGAACATTTGCTCGACGATCTCGGCAGCGCCGTCAGCCTCGCTCCGCCGAAGCGGGACCCGGTCAAGTATCAGCCCCGCCCGGCACTGGTTCTGCCGCCGAAGGAGCAGGAGACTGCGCTGATCCAGCCGCAGCCGTCGCTTGCGAGCCGCGAGAACAATCCGGCATGGGTCGAGTCTCCCGAAGAGACGCGCGCACGTCTGCGGGAGGAGGCGGACGCCAACAAGAACAATCCCAATTACGTTTCGCCACTTGCGAAGGCGAGTTCCAATGGCCGCCGGCTCTCGTCAAAGGAACAGCAGCAGGCCTATCGCGAAGCGCGCAAGATCGAGCAGGGCGCCTATTCTGACAAGCGCCGCTTCCTGAGCGATCCGCCGCTCGAATATCGTCGCCTGCCTGAAGGGGCGGAGGTTGATTTGGGCGAGCCGGAGAAGGACAAGGAGCGTCGGCGCAAGAAGGAAGCGCAGATCGCCAACAGCGGCAGCAAATGGTACTGGCCGTTCTAAGCCATGATTAGCATCCGCGATGCCGTTGCTGAAGATGCAACGACGATTCTGCGTTTCATCACGGAGCTCGCCGTCTACGAAAAGGCGGAGCACGAGGTCGAGGCCACTGTGGAACTGCTTCAGGGGTCGCTTTTCGGACCGCGAGCGGCCGCCCGCGCCGCCATCTGCGAGATCGATGGCAAGCCTGCCGGCTTCGCCGTCTGGTTCTACAACTACTCCACCTGGCAGGCACGCAAGGGCCTCTATCTCGAGGACCTCTACGTCTCGCCCGAGCATCGCGGCTCCGGCGCGGGAAAGTTGCTCCTGAAGCATCTGGCGCGCGTCGCCCTTGCCGAGGGTTGCGGCCGCTTCGAATGGAGCGTCCTAGACTGGAACGAGCCCGCCATCCGCGTCTATGAGTCGATCGGCGCCGAGCCGCTGTCGGAGTGGACGCGTTATCGGCTCACGGGCAAGGAGCTCGAAGCTCTGGCGGCTGACTGAGAATCACCGCCGGGCAGCGAAGAAGTCGCGGAGAATTTCGGCGGCCTCCCGCTCGGCGAGACCGGAATAGACATCCGGAACGTGATGACAAGTGGGCGAGGCGTAGAAGCGAACTCCATTCTCGACCGCACCGCCTTTCGGGTCCTCGGCTCCATAATAGAGGCGGCGAATGCGGGCGAAGGAGATGGCGGCCGCGCACATGGTGCAGGGCTCCAGCGTGACATAGAGATCGGCGCCGGCAAGCCGCTCGTCGCCCACGGCGCTTGCCGCCTGCCGGATCGCCTCGACCTCGGCATGGGCAGTGACGTCGTGGAGTTCGCGGGTGCGATTTCCGGCGGCGGCGATCATTTCGCCATCGAGCACGACGACCGCACCGATCGGCACCTCGCCCCGTGCCGCCGCCTTGCGGGCCTCCGCGAGGGCCGCATCCATGAAGCGCGCTGTTTCCGCCATCACTTGCTCATAATTTCGCTTAACCGAAAGCCTTCGACCTGATAGGACAGCGGCAAAAGGCAGGCAATAGAAATGACATCCAAAGACACGCCCAAGGGGCCCGGCAAGGCCAAATCCCGGAACAGCAAATCCTCTTCCGGAGGCAGGAAGACTGGCGCAACGAAACCGGCCAGGAGCGGCACCGCCGCGGATTCCGTGGGTGCCGGCGAGCCGCAACGCATCTCGAAACTTCTCGCCCGTGCCGGGGTTGCCTCGCGCCGCGATGTCGAGCGGATGATCATGGAAGGGCGCGTGACCTTGAATGGCGTCCAGCTTGATACGCCGGTCGTCAACGCGACGCTCGCCGACAGGATTGAAGTCGACGGCCATCCGGTCCGCGGCATCGAGCGCACGCGGCTCTGGCTCTACCACAAGCCGGCGGGTCTGGTGACGACCAATGCCGATCCGGAGGGTCGCCCGACTGTCTTCGATGGGCTGCCCGAGGACTTGCCGCGCGTGTTGTCGGTGGGCCGCCTCGATATCAATACCGAGGGGCTGCTGCTGCTCACGAATGACGGCGGGCTCGCCCGCGTGCTCGAATTGCCCGCGACCGGCTGGCTGCGTCGCTATCGTGTTCGCGCCCATGGCGAGATCGACCAGGCCGCCCTCGACCGGCTGAAGGAAGGCATTGCCGTCGACGGCGTCCTTTACGGCGCCATCGATGCGACGCTTGATCGGGTGCAGGGATCGAATGTCTGGATCACCATGGGTCTGCGCGAGGGGAAAAATCGCGAGATCAAGAACGTGCTCGGCGCACTTGGCCTTGACGTGAACCGGCTGATCCGCATCTCCTACGGTCCGTTCCAACTCGGCGACCTGCCGGAGGGCGAGGTCCAGGAAATCCGCGGCAGAACGCTGAGGGAACAGCTTGGGCCCCGGCTCATTGAGGAAGCGAAGGCGAATTTCGACGCGCCGCTGTACAACGACCAGCCACCTGCCCGCGAAATGGAAGAGCGCGACGAGAAGGTTAAGGGGGATAAGCACGAACGCGGCACGTGGCAGAAGGAGGACAAGCGGGAACGCGCGCTTGCCCGGCTCGACACGCGCCGCGCCGATGGCCGTTCGCGCGAACGCGGCGAGCGTGGCGCTGGCAGAACCGAGGAGCGCCAGCCTCGCCCGACGCAGCGCCGCAGCCGCGCGTCGAATGTGTGGATGGCGCCCGGCGCCCGCCCCGTAGCCACCAAGAAATCGAAGGCGGCAGAGGATGATCCCGCGGCGAAGCCCGCGCGCGGCAAGAATGCGGAGGCGAAGCGTTCCGGCAAGCCGGATGCTCATGCGAAGGCGGCGGGCGCTCGCGACCCGGCCGCGAAAGGCCGCGCGGACAAACCAGCACGTCGAACGAGTGAGACGGCCGGCGGGTTCGAGCGGCGCCGCTCCACGGAGGGCGCCGCCGAGCGGAATTCGCGCGACCATGGTGATCGTCCGCCGCGCCGGGAGGTGGGCGAGCGCCAGCGCAGCGAACGCGCCGCGCGCCCGCAACGCCGCAGCGACGAGGATCGTGTCTCCGGCGATCGCTCGCGCACGAAGCCCGCCAATGCCAAACCGGCAGGCGGCAAGTCTGCGAGCACAAAGCCGGCCGGGGCGAAATCCTCCCCGCCGCGCTCTTCCGGACCGCGCGGCGGCAAGTCGGGCGGAGGCAAATTCGGGGGAAAACCCGGCGGCCGTACCGGTGGCGGCAAGCCCCGCGGCAAGGGGAAGTCGTAGGCCGTGCGCATCGTCGCTGGTGAGTTCCGGGGTCGCTCGCTTGCCACGCCGAAGTCAAACGATATCCGGCCGACAACGGACCGGGCGCGTGAAAGCCTGTTCAACATCCTCAGTCACAGCTATCCCGGGGCCCTCGACGATACGCGCGTGCTTGATCTTTTCGCGGGCACCGGCGCCCTCGGCCTGGAGGCGCTGTCGCGCGGCTGCCGCCAGGCGCTTTTCGTCGAACAGGGCGTGGAAGGCCGCGGGATTCTAAGGGTCAATATCGAAGCGCTCGGCCTGCAGGGGCGCGCAAAGATCTTCCGGCGCGACGCGACCGATCTCGGGCCCGTCGGAACGATGGAGCCGTTCCAGTTGGTTTTCGCGGACCCGCCCTATGGCAAGGGACTCGGTGAACGCGCGCTTGAGGCCGCTGCCGCCGGCGGATGGCTCGTGCCCGGGGCGCTCGCCGTGCTGGAGGAGCGGGCGGATGTTCGACCGCAGCTGTCGTTGGCCTTCGAACTGCGCGATACGCGCGCCTTCGCAGATACGCACATGCATTTTTTCCGCTATCGCGGTGCTGTAGCACTTTGAATTGCTGCATTCTTTGTTGCTCAATCGAGATCGACCAAGGACGTGCAGCAGCCTGCATTGCCGCGCCGCGCGTCGTTTCAGACATGCCAGGTCGCTGCAACTCTTTGAAACTGCGGTATCGAGCTTTTCGAAATCGAGTATGATTCTCGGATCGATGCGATAGAGCGCGGTGGATCGGGCGGGCTCGAGAGCAGACGGCCGCTGATGGAAGGGAGCTGTCGATGGAGCAGAACCTGTCGAGGCTGGACTCGGCAACGAAGAAAGCTGAGCCGACCGTGGCGCTCGCCCTTGGCGGCGGCGGCGCACGCGGCCTTGCCCATATTCATGTGATCGAGGCGCTCGACGAGATGGGCATCCGCCCCGTTGCAATCGCCGGATCCTCCATCGGCGCGCTCATGGGGGCCGCCATGGCAGCGGGCATGACCGGCAGGGAAATTCGCGAGCACGCGCTTTCGACGGTCGGCCATCGCGGCGAAGTGCTGAACCGGCTCTGGCAATTGAGGCCGAGCAGCCTCTCGGAGGCCATGGCGAACGGCTTCCGCTTTGGGCAGCTCAACATCGAGCGTGTGTTGAAGGCCTTTCTGCCTGAGGCGATTCCCGGCCGCTTTTCCGAGCTCGTAATTCCACTGAAAGTCCTGGTCACGGACTATTACGGCCAGACGGAGCGCGTCTGCGATGGCGGAGACCTGCGCAAGGCGCTTGCCGCTTCCTGTGCGCTGCCTGCGGTCTTCATGCCGGTGAAGATCGACGGCCGTGTGATGATCGACGGCGGCATCTATAACCCGATCCCCTTCGACCACTTGCGTCAGGCGGCCGACATTGTCGTCGCGGTCGACGTCGTCGGCGGCCCGGACGGCGACGGCAAGACAATCCCGAGTCGAATCGACAGCCTGTTCGGCGCAAGCCAACTGATGATGCAGTCGATCATTGCCATGAAGATGAAGGCCGGCGCGCCCGATCTCCTGCTGCGTCCCGATGTCGGCCGCTTCCGCGTCCTCGATTTCCTGCGTGCGCAAGAGGTGCTCGCCGCCACCATGCCGGCCAAGGACCAGATGAAACGCGCACTTTCCGACCGCATCGGCCATTGGCGGCCAGGCGACTGATGCGGGTTGCTAATCGGCGTTGGCCAGCGTGTCGTCGGGACGAGCCTTGGCGTCGGCGCCGAGCGCCGAGCGGACTCGCTCCTGCGTTTCGGCAGTGTGGCTGACGTCCCGTCGTGGTTTCACCAGCGGCTCCGGCCGCACCGGCTTTGAATGCAGCATGTGGCGGCCCGCGCTGATGCCTTCCGCCTCCTGCAGGACCAGCCGCGCCTCGTCGCGCCGGCGGATATCGTCCATGATGCCGATCGCTTCCTCGTCGGCGACTCCCAGCGCCTCGAGCGTCTTTCTGCCGAAGAGCAGGCCGGATTCGAAGGTCTCGCGCAGCTCGTAGTCGATGCCTTTGGAGCGCAGTTCCAGCGTATGCAGCCGATCATAGGAGCGGGCAAAGATGCGCGCCTTCGGAAATTCGGACTGCAAGAGACCGATGATCCTGTCCGTCGTTTCCTTCTTCTGGGTGCAGACCGCGACGATTTTTGCCTTCTCGATGCCGGCCGCGCGAAGTACATCGAGCCGCGTGCCATCGCCGAAATAGATGCGGAATCCGAACGTCGCGGCCTGGCGTACGCGCGCGGCGGAATGATCGATGATCGTCACGTCGCGTCCGCCGGCTAGGAGAATTTGCGCGGCGATCTGGGCGAAGCGCGAGAAACCGATCATCAACACATCGGCGCCTGCGCCTTCGAAATCCTCCTCCATCTCGTCCTCCATTTCGTCGCGCTCGCGCAACAGCCGCTTCGACAGGAGCGCGGCGACCGGCGTGAGCGCCATTGAGAGCGTGACGATGGCGACGAGCAGGGACGAAATCCCTTGCGAAAACACGCCGGCGGCGGCCGCTGCGGTGAAGAGCACGAAACCGAATTCGCCGCCCTGTGGCAGGAGCAGGGCAACGCGCACCGCGTCGTTGTGATGGGAACCGAGGGCGCGGCAGAGGCCGTAGAGGACAAGGCTCTTCGCCGCCATCAGCAGCGGCACTGCGATCAGGATCAGGAGAAGGTTGGCCGCGACGACGCCGAGTTGCAGCGACAGGCCGACAGCCATGAAGAACAGCGCTTGCAGGATGCCGCGGAACGGTTCGATATCGGCCTCGAGTTCGTGGCGATACGAGGATTCCGCCAGCAGCACGCCCGCGAGAAATGCACCCATGGCCATTGACAGGCCGGCAAGCTGCATCATCGTCGCTGCCCCGATGACGACGAGCAGCGCGGCGGCGATCATGACCTCACGGGCGCCGGTGCGGGCGATGACCTGAAAGAGAGGATTGAGCAGATAGCGGCCCGCTGCAAATAGAGCGGCAATCGCGGCGATCGCTATGGCGAAGTCCTGGAGCGGCGAAGTCGTGGCTTCCGGCGCCCGGGCAGCCAACAGCGGGATCAGGGCGAGGAGCGGAACGATGGCGATGTCCTGCAGCAACAGGATGGAAAAGGCGCGCTGACCGTATCGCGTGTTGGTGTCGTTGTTCTCGTCGAGGATCTGCATGGCGAATGCGGTCGAAGAGAGAGCCATGCCGAAGCCGGTAATGACGCTTCCGCGCCAGTCGAGCAGACCGAAGAACGCGATAAGACCGGAGAGAATGGCACCGGTAAGGACCACCTGCGCCGACCCGAGGCCGAATATGTCCCGGCGCATCTGCCAGAGCCGCGATGGCTTCAGCTCGAGCCCGATGATGAACAGCAGAAACACGACGCCGAGTTCCGCCACGTGCAGGATCTGCTCGCCCTCAGTGATGCGCTGGGCGATCGGACCGATGAGTACGCCGGCGGCGAGATAGCCGAGAATGGTGCCGAGACCGAGGCGCTTGAACAAGGGTGCCGCGACCACGGCACCGCCGAGCAGCATCAATGGCTCGGTGTAGATGAACGGTGTCGTTGCCATGCTCAATGTTTCCATGCTGGCGGCCTCTCCCGCCCTGGAAGGCCGGGCGATTGGCCGTACGTTCGTTTGCATGCGGGAAGGGGAATCGTGATGATGCCCTTGATGCATGCCTTACTGCACAATAAATGGGGCAGGAAGGAAAGGTCCAGCAATGTCCGAGACAATCGACTCCGCCATCCTTGAAACACGCGCCGCCGAACTCGTCGATCGGGCTCGCCAGGCCGGAGCCGATGCGGCGGACGCGGTGGTCGTACGCGGCCGTTCCCGCTCCGTGTCGGTGCGGCTGGGCAAGGTCGAGGCGACGGAATCCTCCGAAAGCGACGAGTTTTCGCTGCGGGTTTTCGTCGGACGGCGGGTCGCCAGCGTTTCCGCCAATCCCGGTTTCGACCTGAAGCTGCTTGCGGAACGAGCCGTGGCGATGGCAATGGCTTCACCCGAGGACCCATATGCGTCGCTGGCCGACCCTGATCGCCTGGCGAAGTCTTATCCGGATCTGGATCTGTTCGACGCCCGCGAGGTTTCGAGCGAGGCGTTGACGGAAGCGGCGCTCGCGGCCGAGGCGGCGGCGCTCTCGGTATCGGGTGTCACAAACTCGAGCGGCGCCGGTGCCAGCGCGGGCATGGGCGGGCTCGTGCTCGTCACCTCGCACGGATTTTCCGGCTCCTATATGGCGACGCGCTTCGGCCGTTCCGTCAGCGCGATCGCCGGCGAAGGCACGAAGATGGAGCGGGACTATGATTATGACAGCCGCCTCTATTTCAGCGAGTTGCGGAGCCCGGAGGACATCGGCCGTGTCGCTGGGGAAAGGGCCGTGGCCCGTCTTAACCCACGCCGAGTGGCAACTGCCAAGAACGTGCCCGTCGTTTTCGATCCACGTGTTGCGCGCGGCTTCGTGGGCCATCTTGCAGGCGCGATCAACGGCGCCTCGGTCGCGCGCAAGACCAGCTTCCTGCGCGACATGATGGACAAACGGATCTTGAAGTCCGGCATTACCGTCACGGACGACCCGCTGATCGTGCGCGGCGCCTCCTCGCGTCCTTTCGATGGGGAAGGGGTAACCGGTCAGAAAATGTCCATGGTCGAGGATGGAGTCCTCAAGCACTGGTTCCTGTCGACGTCGGCGGCTCGGGAACTCGGCCTTCAGACCAACGGGCGCGGCGTGCGCGGCGGTCCGACCGTCAACCCCGCCTCGACCAATCTTGCCCTCGAACCGGGTGCGATTTCGAGGGACGATCTGATCCGCAATGTTGGCACGGGTTTCTACGTGACGGAGTTGATCGGCCAGGGCGTCAACATGGTTACGGGCGAATACAGCCGCGGCGCCTCCGGCTTCTGGATCGAGAACGGCGAGATCAGCTTCCCCGTTTCCGAGGTGACGATCGCTTCCAATCTGAAGCAGATGTTCATGGCACTGACGCCCGCCGACGACATCGACAGGAATTTCGGCATCGCCTCGCCGACATTGGCCATCGAAGGCATGACCCTTGCCGGATCCTAGCGCATCAGACAGCGACCTTTGCGCGTCTGAAAAGGCGGGCGACGCTGTATGACCGACTGGACGGCCACGTTGAGCGCGCGGGTCCGATTCGCGCCGTTAGGGAGTTGAATGTCTGAAACGATCCCTTCGGCCACGCCCAACTGGGACGAGGACCTCGCACTGATCATTGCCGCCGCGGTCGCGGCCGGCGACACGGCACTCGGATATTTCCGCAGGGCGGTCGACGTTCGCTGGAAGAATGAAGGCCGTTCGCCCGTGAGCGAGGCTGACCTTGCCGCAAACGACATCCTCAGCACAAGGCTGCTCGGCGCCCGGCCCGGCTATGGCTGGCTTTCGGAGGAGACCGACGATGACGAGACGCGCCTCACGCGCGACACCGTCTTTGTGGTCGACCCGATCGATGGCACGCGCGCCTTCATCGGGGGCAAGGAGCTCTGGTGCGTCAGCGTTGCGGTCGTCCATCAGGGCCTGCCGGCGGCGGCCGTTCTTTACGCGCCGGCACTTGAAGAGCTGTTCCAGGCGACCCACGACGGCGAGGCTTGCAAGAACGGCGAGACGATCGCGGTTCGCGATCCCGGCGAGAGGCTGCATCTGGCGGTCGCCGAGGATCTCGTGAAAAAGCTTCACTCTCCCTATCGCGAACGGATCGAGCGCGTGCCGCATGTGCCGTCGCTCGCCTATCGGCTGGCGATGATCGCGGATGGCCGCATCGACGGCACCATCGTCAAGAAGAACGCCCACGACTGGGATTTGGCGGCCGCCGATCTCATTCTTGCGCGGGCGGGCGGCGCACTATGCGGTCTCGACGGTCTACCACTGTCCTACAATCGCCAGATTGTCAGCCATGGCTTTCTGGGCGCCGCATCCGGGCAGGCACTGCCGTCTTTGCTGGCCGCGACACGCGCGCTCGAGGACCATTGACCTTTGGGGGCGAATGCCGCAAATCAACGCCGACCGTTCAAAAGAAAATGGGAACATGATGGCTCACGACACCGACAAGAAACAACGCCTGCATCTCGTCTTCGGCGGCGAACTGACGACGCTTCAGGAGGTGCAATTCCGCGACCTGGAGCAACTTGATATCGTCGGGATCTATCCTGATTACGAGAGCGCCCTGGCCGCGTGGAGGGCCAAGGCGCAGATGACGGTCGACAACGCCCATATGCGTTACTTCATTGTGCACATGCATCGCCTGCTCGACCCGGAAAATGAATGACGCCGAGGATGTCGGCGCTGGAGAGGGCGCGCGTATATGAGTAGCCTTCGCGCGCGGCTTGCGCTTTCCGCCTATCGCTGGGTCGGTACCGCGATCTATCCCATGGTGGGTCCCTACCTGGCTCTGAGGGCGGCCAAAGGCAAGGAAGATCCCGCGCGGCGTCGCGAACGCTATGGGCACGCCAGTGCGCCGCGCCCCGATGGACCGCTCGTCTGGTTCCATGCGGCCAGTGTCGGCGAGACTGTCGCGGTAACCCCGTTGATCAGGGAGATCCGGCGCCGCGGCATTGCCGTGGTGCTGACCACCGGCACGACGACCTCGGCCCGGGTGGCGGCCGAGCGGCTGGGCGCGAGCGTCGTGCATCAATATGTGCCGCTCGATTTCAAGCCGGCGGTGAGCCGCTTCCTCGAATATTGGCAGCCGGATCTGGCGATCATTGCCGAATCAGAAATCTGGCCGATGACCATCGTCGAGCTCGGCCGCAGGCACATTCCGCAGGTCCTGGTCAACGCCCGCCTCTCCGACCGTACCTTCTCCCGCTGGAAGAAGCGCCCATCCCTGGCGGACGCCCTTTTCGAAAACCTTGCGCTCGTCATCGCCCAGTCGGATATCGATGCCGACCGGTTCCGCACGCTCGGCGCGCTGCCGGTCATGGTTTCCGGCAATCTCAAGGTCGATACCGATGCGCCGCCGCACGATCCGCAGGCGCTGCGCGAGTATCGGCAGCAGATAGGCAGCCGCAAAACCTGGGCGGCGATCTCCACCTTCGAGGGAGAGGAGAATGCGGCGGGGGTCGTCCATCGGGTATTGAAGGAGCGCAATGATCTGCTGACGATCGTCGTGCCGCGTCATCCGGAGCGATGCGACGCCGTCGAGGCGGCCCTGACGGCCAAAGGCCTCAAGGTCGCGCGCCGCACCCGGGGCGATCCGTTGACGTCCGACGTCGATATATTTCTCGGTGACACGATCGGCGAAATGGGTCTCTACCTCCGGCTGACGGAAGTAGCCTTTGTCGGCCGATCGCTTTTTGCCGAAGGCGGTCAGAACCCGCTCGAGCCGGCCATGCTCGGCTGCGCGGTGCTCTCCGGCGGCAATGTCCAGAATTTCCGCGAGACCTATCAGATGCTTGCCAAGAACGGCAGCGCCAAGATCGTGCGTGACGTCGAGATGCTGGCGAAGGGGGTGAATTATCTGCTCGCCAACGACGACATGCGCCGCTCCATGATCGACGCCGGCCTTGAATCCGTGCAACAAATGCGCGGCGCGCTGACGGCGAGCTTGAAGGGCCTGGAGCCCTATATCAACCCGCTGATCGTGAAGGCGCGGCTCACACCGCGCGCGGAAACCAGCGCATCGGCCTGAAAGTCGGAATCGATTTTCGGAAAGCTCGATGCACCGATTGAAAGAGCTACAGCGAACTTTGCGCGTCTAAAAGACGCGCGGCGCTGCAGAAACCCGTTGCGGATCAGGACCATGGCAACAGTCGCCATCGCCGGCATATTGTTTGACAAGGACGGCACGCTTCTCGACTACGTCAAGAGCTGGGTGCCGGTAAATTATGAGCTGGCGCGGATCGCGGCCAAAGGCGACGAGACGCTGGCGCGGGCGCTACTCGAGGCGGGCGGGATGGACCCGGACACCGGCCATGTCACGCCGGACAGCCTTCTGGCCGCTGGGAATACGGTGGAGATCGCGGCCGGGATGGTTGGTGCGGGCGCGCCTTTCACAGTCGAGGCGCTGACGACGCTGTTCGACGGGCTTTTCGCCCGGTCCGCTGATTATGCCGTGCCAGTCACCGACCTCGCCGCCTTCTTCGCCGGACTGCATGCCAGGGGATATCGCCTTGGCGTCGCCTCGAGCGACAATGAGTGCTCGATCCGGGAAACCGCCAGACGCTTCGGATTCGACCGTTTCCTGCACTACGTCGCCGGCTACGACAGCGGCTACGGCGTCAAGCCGGAGCCGGGAATGGTGCTCGGCTTCTGCGCGGCGACGGGGCTCACACCCGAACAGGTCGCTGTCGTCGGAGACAACAATCACGACATGCATATGGGCCGCAGCGCCGGCGTCGGGCTGACTATTGCCGTGCTCAGCGGCACGGGTTCACGCCAGTCGCTCGCCGCGGCGTCAGATCATTGCCTGACAGATATCACCGAGCTCGAAGCGGTGCTTTGAGGGTGCCCCGTCTGACCGGCTTGCCTTTTTTGCCGTTCTGACGTTTTTTGTGGCGGTCACGCCCATTTGCGGCGGCGATGGCGGGTGAATCGGAGATCGTCCGCGGTCAGAGAGCGACGGAGGCGGCACGTCAAAAATGGTTTCGGAAGCGCCACCCTTCTGGTGGACCAGGGCCGATTGGCGCGCCTATGCCCTTTGGCCCTTTTCCTGGCTCTACGGCCGCGTCGCCGGACTGCGCATGGACCGTGCGCGCCGCTCCATGCCGCCGGCGCCGCTCATCTGCGTCGGCAATTTCACCGTCGGTGGGGCCGGTAAGACGCCGACGGCGATCGCCCTTGCCCGGGCGGCCCGGGCACGCGGGCTCACGCCGGGTTTCCTGAGTCGCGGCTATGGCGGCTCGCTCGATGTCACGACGGTGGTAGACCCCGCCCATCATCGCGCCCGCGACGTTGGCGACGAGCCGCTACTGCTCGCGCGCGAGGCGCTGACGGTCATTTGCCGGCGTCGTGTCGAGGGTGCCCGCAGACTTGCCGCCGAAGGCGCCGACATCATCATCATGGATGATGGATTCCAGAGTGCGCGCCTGACCTTCGACTTCGCCCTGCTGGTCATCGATTCCGGCCGAGGCATCGGCAACGGACATCTCGTGCCTTCGGGTCCGGTGCGCGCGCCGATCGCCAATCAGCTCCGCCATGCCACGGCGCTTTTGAAGATCGGCCGGGGACCGGCCGCCGATCTCCTGATCCGCCGCGCCGCACGGGCGGGAAAGGCCGTCTATGTGGCCGACACGATGCGGCTCGACGACGGATCGCTTGCGGGCGTCAGGGTCCTGGCCTGGGCGGGCATCGCCGACCCGGAGAAGTTCTATCGCACGGTGCGGGAGACGGGTGCGATCATCGAAGAAACGCAGAGCTTCCCGGACCACCACCATTTCTCCGAAGATGAGATCGCCGACCTCATCGACCGGGCCGACAGCCGGGGCTGCACCTTGGTAACGACGGCCAAGGACATGGTGCGCCTGGAGCCGGGCCACGGCCGGGCGGCGGAACTGGCGGAGAAGAGCAGGGTCGTCGAAATCGAGGTGCATTTCGACGACCCGGAGGCCCCGCGCAAGATCATCGAGGCGACGCTCGATCACGCGCGGGCGCGCAAGCTGGGGATGACGAAAGAGCAGCGGCGCTGAGCAGCAGGCGCGGCGCTTCAGCGCCTCTGATCGGGTAGAGCTCCGGCGCGCCGCTCCGCCTCGAGCGAGGCTGCGGCATCCGCGTAAGGCTCCTGCCGGGCAACGCTCCAATAGCGCAACTCATCGACGGGTATTGGCTTGCCGGTCATGGCGCAGGTGACGTAGGAGCCCGCAAGGACGATCTGAAAGTCACCATCGAGGTAGCGAATCTTCGCCTCGCGGGAGGAATTTCCGTCGAAACGGTTCATCATTTGCGCCTCGTCACTACTACTGCATGTCTCCTTTAATCGACCTCGATTAAAGGACAAAGACATGCAGCAATTCAAAGTGCTACAGCGACCTTTGCGTGTTCAATAAGACGCGCGGCGCTGTAGTATCTTCCCGTCTATCCCGGCGTCTCGAAAAAGGCCAGCGGAATTCTGATATCCGCCACCGCCGCCAGCAATCCGGTCTCTCTCGTACGGATGTCAGCTCCTGCCGAAAAGCCGTTCGATATCGGCAAGCTTGAGCTCGATATAGGTCGGGCGGCCGTGATTGCACTGCCCGGAACCCGGAGTTGCCTCCATCTGGCGAAGCAGCGCGTTCATCTCCTCAGTGCGCAGGCGGCGGCCGGCGCGCACGGAGCCGTGGCAGGCCATTGTCGCAGCAAGATATTCGAGCCGGCCGGCGAGGCCGTTCGCCGTATCCCATTCCGCCAGTTCGTCGGCGAGCTGGCGGACCAGGCCGACGGCATCCATTTCGCCGAGCATCGCCGGGGTCTCGCGGACCGCGATCGCGCCGGGGCCGAAACGCTCGATCGCAAGCCCGAGCCGCAGGAACTCCTGCGCATGCGCCATGAGGCGATCGCAATCCTCCTCGGAGAGATCGACGATCTCGGGAATGAGCAGCGTTTGCGCCGGCACGGCCCGCGAACGCAGCGCCTCCCTCATCGTTTCGAAGACGAGGCGCTCGTGCGCCGCGTGCTGATCGACGATGACGAGACCATCCCCGGTTTGCGCGACGATATAGTTTTGATGGATCTGGGCACGGGCGGCACCGAGAGGAAAGGAGGGCTCGTGGCCGGTATTGGTGACGGGTGCCTCGACGGCCGCTTCGGCGCGTGCCGAAGGCTGCGCAAACTCCGAGAAGGCCGCCTGCGGCGGCTCCGCAAAGCCACGGACGGGTGCATCGAAATCCATGGGCCGGTAGGGTGAGGCGGCTGCATTCCAGGGCGCCTGTGGTCTTTGCTGCTCGGGCCGGTAAGCCTCGGGGCGGAAGGCCCGCATCAGACCGTGCGCCCCGGTGGTCGCCGCGCGGTCGCCCTCGCGTGCCAGGGCCTCGCGGATTGCTCCGATGATCAGTCCGCGGATCAGACCTGGATCGCGGAAGCGCACATCCGATTTCGCCGGATGTACATTGACGTCGACGAGGGCCGGATCGAGCGTGATCGACAGCACGGCGATCGGGTAGCGCCCCTGCGGAATGGTCTCGGCATAGGCCGCGCGGATCGCCGAAAGGATGAGCTTGTCCTGAACCGGCCGGCCGTTGACAAAGGCATATTGCTGCAGCGAGTTGCCGCGGTTGAAGGTCGGGACGCCGGCAAAGCCGGTCAGTCGCGCCTCTTCCCGCTCGGCATCGATCTCGATCGCGTTGTCACGGAACTCCTTGCCGAGCACCTGCGCCATCCGTGCGAGCCGGTCATCGCCCGTTGCCGGAAACTCGAGCGTCGAGCGGTCGGATCCGGAAAGCACGAAGCGTACTTTCGGAAAGGCGATCGCCATACGGCGCACGACTTCCGAGATCGCGGCGGCTTCGGCCTTTTCCGACTTCATGAATTTGAGCCGCGCCGGCGTCGCGAAAAAGAGATCGCGCACTTCGACGACGGTACCGCCATTGGCGGGCGAGGGGCGCACAGGTTCGGCCTTGCCGCCCGAGACGGTGATGGCCGCGCCTTCCCGTGCGCCGGCCGCGCGCGTCGTGATCGACAGCCGCGCCACCGACCCGATCGACGGCAAGGCCTCGCCGCGAAAGCCCAGCGTACGGATATCCATGAGGCTGTCGCTGATCTTCGAGGTGCAGTGCCGACGGACCGCCAATTCCAGATCGTCCGGCGCCATGCCGCAGCCGTTGTCGGTTATCCGCAGGAGCGTCTTTCCACCTCCCGCCGTGGCGATCTCGATCCTCGTCGCGCCCGCATCGAGGGCGTTTTCGATCAGCTCCTTGGCGGCGCTGGCAGGCCGCTCGATGACCTCACCGGCGGCGATCTGATTGATGAGTGTTTCGGAGAGTTGCTGAATGGCCATTGCCCATTTTCGCGGATTCGCCGGACAAGGGAAAGAGGGATCCCGGCTTTGCGCCGGCGGGGGGGGGGGAGAGAATGCCAGCTATCAGCGCTCCAGGGGAAAAACGCCCTATCGATTTAATCCCACCTTAACGTTCTGCTGCGATTTTCCACAACAGCCTGAATGATCACGGGTTTGTTCTTTGGAGGACCGCAGCGTTGCTGGACGCTGCTCGCACGGCCCGGAGAAATGCCGTTTTAAGGCCAGCCAGCATGTCCCAAAATGAAAACCGCCGCGACAGCGCCGTTTGCCGCAGAGACGCGCAACGGATGCCGTGACACTTTGGGTTTGCTGCACGGTTCCAAGCAGCGACCGAGATGAGGGCAGTGCAATGGACGATGTGGCGCCGGTCGGCGCGGACATCATGAGGATGGTGCTGGAGTCGGGCTGCGACGCGCTTGGCCTCGCTTTGCTCGTCTGCGGCAGGGACGACACGATTCTCTTTGCCAGCGCGGCAATGATGCAATTTTTCCCCGTACCTGCCCGCCTGCTGAGGCCGGGCACGCGGCTTCGCGATTTCCTGGGTGCAGTCTACGACACGGGGGCACGTCCTGGAACCTTGCCGGAGAACAGCCGGCGCCGCGCCAACCGGGAGGACTGGATCGCCGAACAGATGGCCCTCCACTGGCGCGAACGCTACGAAGGCGTCGAACGGGTCGGCCGCACGCGGTGGATCTGCCTGCGCACGCGCCGCCTCCCGAGCGGCATCGGCATTCTTTCGCTTACCGACATCACCGAGCAGAAGAAGCGCGAAGAGCAATTGCAGACGGACATTGAGCGCATCGAACTCACGGAAGAGATCCTCGACGCCCAGCCCAATCCGATCTGCGTCAAGGACCGCAATCTTCATTATATCGCGGTCAACAAGGCCTTCTGCAGTCTCTACGACCTGCCCCCGGAGGCGATACTCGGGCGTTCGGCCTGGGACCTCTTGGATGCGGATATCGCCGAGCGATTAGACCTGTCGGACCGGCAGGTGCTGGCAACCGGACGGCCGCATTCGGAGGCTGAGCACATGGTGCGCGCCGATGGTAGCGACCTTTGGGTGGTGACGCGCAAGTACCGCGTCGGCATGCCGGGCCGCCAATTCGTCGTGACCTGCATGACCGACGTTACCGACATCGCCGCCTGGTACTGTGGCGAGGGCGGTGGCAGCCCCTCCGGGCTGCAGATCCGCGACTACAGCATCTTCAGTCCCGGCCAGAACTTCTATGACCCGTTTCGGGCGCTGAATGTCCAGCAACTCGTCGAAACCGGATCGATGATCGAGACTTTGCCGGCGCGCGGCCTGCGCGTACTGCTGGCAACGTCCGACCGCGACCTGGAAGAGGGCATCGTCGCGCGCCTGCGCGGCTCGGGGCTCGATGCCTGCGCCGTTCGCAACCTCGAGGAGCTCGAATCCTTCGCGAGCACCGCCGAAAGCCGCGGCGTGAAGCTCGACGTCCTGTTGCTCGATCGCGCGCTCGCCCAAAGGGATGCGATCCCTGCCTGGTGGCGGGACTGCCCGCTCGTCGAGGTGACAGGCAGTACCAATATCGCGGCGCTTCTTACCGAAATTTTTCGGGCTTGCGCCGAGCGCCGGCCGGGACGGTCCTTGTTTCCACAGGGGGATTTCGAGATCTCCTTCGAGGACGCAGCAGGCCCCGGTGCGATTGCGACCAGGTTGGACGTGCTGGTGGCCGAAGACAATCAGATCAATCAATTCGTCTTCGCGCAGATACTCGAGGGCCTTGGGATTTCCTATCGGATTGCCGCTGACGGCCGCGAGGCGGTGGAGCTTTGGCAAGAGCTCCGCCCTGTAATCGTCCTGATGGACGTTACCCTGCCCATTCTGAACGGTTTCGAGGCTGCCGCCGCTATTCGGGAAGCTGAAAAACGGACCGGATACCGCACGCCCATCGTGGCCGTGACGGTGCAGGCTCTCGACATCGATCTCGATCAATGCCAGGCCTCCGGCTTGGACGGCCACATCATGAAGCCGATCAGCCCGGATATGATCGAGGCAGTCCTCAGGAAATACATGCCGGCCGGGACACTACGCGCCAATGGCTGACAGGGGATAGCCCTCAACAGATTTGACGGTGCCTCGCTATGGGATTGTTAACCCGAGATTGTCATTGTCCGCAGGTTGGTGCCGTAGATCGGCGTCGATTGGAGGGCAAACCCATCGGCCGCCCCCAACAACAGCGACCTTTGTGCGCATGGCGCCGCAGGTGAACGGGCGGGAAAGTGGCATGATGACCTCGGTCGAGCAGATTTTCTCCCGTGTGCCGGACATGTGCTCCGGCAGGAGGGGGCTGCGGGCTGATCTTTCCTGCGTCGGGCGTCGGCGGAGGCACGACTGCTGGAACCCGCCGCGATGACGCTCTTCGCGCTTGATCCGCTTGGTGGCAATGCGCCGACCGATCCGCTGACGGGCCTCGGCAACGCCCAACAATTGCAGCGGAGTGTGCTGGCACTTGCAGCCGAACGAGCCGCCGACCCGGCGCCATTCACCATCGGCCTCGCAAACCTCGATGGCTTCAAGCCCATCAACGACCTGTTCGGTCGGGAGGCCGGCGACCGGATACTCTGCCAGGTGGCGCATCGCTTGACGGCCTGCGTGCCGGAAGGCGCGGCGGTGATGCGGACCGCAAGCGATGAATTCGCTCTTGTTCTGCCGTTGGTCTTCGAACGAAACGGCGCCGAAAGGATCGGCCAGATGCTGAGAGAGGCGCTTTCGGCGCCTGTCGACCTCGGCGACCGCACGGTCCGGCTCTCGGCATCCTTCGGTTTCGCCGTCTTTCCTTTCGCGGGCGACACCTTCGAAAACCTGTTGAAGAGCGCAGATACGGCTCTTTACCGCTCGAAGCGGCGGGGCCGGGGGCAGATCACCGTCTATTCGCACGAGATCGCCCAGGAGATGAAGCGGGCGACCCAGCTTGAACAGGCGTTGCGCAATGCCATCATCGCGGATGAAATCGACGTGCATTTCCAGCCGATCGTCGATCTGTGCACTGACAGCGTCGTCGGATTCGAAGCGCTCGCCCGCTGGTGCGACGCGGATCTCGGCTATGTGTCTCCTGCGCTGTTCGTTCCGCTGGCCGAGGAGCGCGGCTTTATCGATCCGCTCTCGGAAATGCTGCTGCACAAGGCGGCTCAGGCAGCGCTTTGCTGGCCGAAAGAGCTGTTCCTTTCATTCAACCTGTCCTCTGCGCAACTGACCGATCCGACGACGAGCGGCAGACTGCTCGCGATCATCAACCAGGTCGGACTCGACCCGCGCCGGCTGGAACTCGAGATTACCGAGACCGCGGTCATGGCAGATGCCGATGTGGCGCAGAAGATCGTCACAGATTTGAGGGCGGCCGGGGTGCGCGTCTCGCTCGACGATTTCGGCACCGGGCAGTCGAGCCTCGGCCGCTTGCGGGATTTCTCCTTTGACAAGGTGAAGATCGATCGGGCCTTCGTTTCCCGCATTGCCGCAGACCGCGCGTCGGAGCATATCGTCAGGGCGATCGTCTCGATGTGCGAAGGGCTAGAACTCGAGGTCGTTGCCGAAGGCATCGAGGATTTCGCCGAGGCGGTCAAACTGAAAGCGCTCGGCTGCGGCATGGGGCAGGGCTATTTCTATGGCAAGCCAGCCGACGCGGTCGCAACCATGCGCTATCTCGCCGGCCGCCACCGCGCGAATGCGTTGCTCTAGGATACCCCAGCTAACCGGTGATTGGCGGCGGAACGGTAGCCCCCTCCTCACGGACAGGCCGCGCCGCCGTCTTGTCAGACGCGAAAAGCCGCTGTCGTCCTTTGATTTGCAGGTGATGCAAAAACGCGTGGACGAAGGAAGCGTGGGAAGTGCGCGTCAATCGCAAGTCAAGGGTCTTCTCGCCGAAGATGGAGCGCCGCCGAGACAGGCTGAAAAGGTGAGGGACTATTTGGCCCCACGCTGACAGCTGACACTACCTTCAGCTGCGGCTGCGCGCCGGCTGTCAGGCGAGAAAGCAGGGGCCGGGAGATGCGCCCCTGCCTTCTCAGCCCCGCTCAGCTTACTGCTGCGGAGCAGGTTCCGGTTCTACCGGGGTCGCCGGCGTCACGCCGGACGTTGTTGTCGTGTCGGTCTGCTGGGCATTACGCTCGGCCATCACCTGCGACCTGTTCTTGAACTCAGGTGCGGCCTTCAGAGAATCAGCCGTTTCGGTGGTCATCAGCTTGAGCGTCAGGCCGTCTTCCTGCATGTTCGCTTCGATGTTGGCGAACGGAACCGCGACATTCTTTTCACCAATGCCGAGGAATCCGCCGACGCCGATCACGGCCGCTTCTACGCCGCCGTCCTTTTCGATGATCAGGTCGTTGATCTGGCCGACATTTTCATCATTGGCGTTGTAGACCGTTTGCCCGATATAGCTGTTGGCTGAAATCTGATCTTCAGCCTGTTCGGTCAAGTAGCCCGCACCGGCATCCGCGGTGGCGGTCGTGGTGTCCGTCGCCGCAGCATCCGGGGTCTGCGCCTGCTGGCTCGCATCAGGCATCGCCGGAGCGTCCGGAGTCTGCGCCTGCTCACCAGCATCCGGCGTGACCGGGGCCGGTTCCATCGTCTGCGTCTCCGGCGTGGCCGGCGTTGTGGTGTCCTGTGCGAAACTCATCGGGGCAAGGGCAACGCCCACGACCAGCGCGCCAGCGGCAACGGAAGATTTAAGAATCTTGGTCATCTCACAGTGCCTTTCGTTGACGTTGTCGATTGAGGCGCAGTCCTCTCACTCCAAGCAATTGAACTGCGCCGATGACGTTCAGGCAACGCGCGAGAATGAAAACGGTTCCCGAGCGGGCGCTTCTTCAAAGCTGATGATTGTAGATATGAGGCTTGTCCAATCGGCGGTGGCGGGCGCCGGCGACCAACTAGCCGTGCACGTGGTTGCCATCTGTCGCGCTCATGACAGAAAAGACACGGAGGCGGCGCTCGCTTGTCAAGGACGAACCGGGGCGTGCTGCAGCCCGCCCCGGTTCGGTCTGTTACGTCGCAGGTTACCGTCCTTACGACAGGCTTCAATGGCTTTCGCGTTGCACATCGCTGCCGCTCATGCCGACGAGGAAATCGAGGTCGGCGCCCTTGTCGGCCTGCAGAACCGTGTCGTAGTAGAGCTTATAGTAGCCGCGCTGCCACTTTTGCTCCGGCGGTTGCCATGCGGCCATGCGGGCCGCGAATTCCTCTTCGCTCACCAGGAGGTTCAACTCGCCCTTCATCGCGTCGAGGCGAATGCGGTCGCCGGTTCTGACGATCGCGAGCGGGCCGCCGGCATTGGCTTCCGGGCTGACATGCAGGACCACGGTGCCGAAGGCGGTGCCGGACATGCGCGCGTCGGAAATGCGCACCATGTCGCGAACCCCTTTTTCAACGAGGCGACGCGGGATCGGCATGTTGCCGACTTCCGCCATGCCGGGATAGCCCTTGGGGCCGCAGCCCTTCAGCACCAGGATCGTATCCTCCGTCACCGGCAGGTCCGGGTCGTCGATCTTTGCCTTGAGCTCTTCGATCGTTTCGAAGACGAAGGCGGGGCCCTCATGGGAGAGCAGGTGCTCGCTTGCCGCCGAGGGCTTGATAACCGCCCCGTTGGGGGCGAGATTGCCTTTCAAGACACGGATACCGGCCGCAGCGCGAAGCGGATTGTCGAGCGGTCGGATGACGTCGTCGTTGTAGACCTCCGCGCCTTCCCAGTATTTGCTGATCGGCACACCGAACACCGTCGGCGCGTCGGCATGCATGAGGTGCTGGATTCGGTTCATCACCGCCGGCAGCCCGCCCGCATAGGCAAGGTCCTCGATCAGATACTTGCCCGACGGCATGCAGTTGACGATGCAGGGCACCTTACCGCCGACGCGATCGAAGTCGTCGAGACAGAGGTCGACCCCGGCGCGTCCGGCAATTGCCAGCAGATGCACGACGGCATTGGTCGAGCCGCCGACGGCGGCGTTGGCGACGATGCCGTTTTCGAAGTTTTTCGTCGTCAGGATCTTAGACAGCCTCAGATCCTCATGCACCATCTCGACGATCCGCTTGCCGGTCATGTGCGCAAGTGCCATGCGGCGGGCGTCGACCGCCGGCAGGGCCGCGTTGGTCGGCAGTGACAGGCCCATGGCTTCGACGATGGAGGCCATTGTCGTCGCGGTGCCCATCGTCATGCACACGCCTGGCGAACGTGACATGCCGCTTTCGGCCGCCATGAATTCCTGCATGCTCATTTCGCCGGCCCGCACGGCCTCGGAGAATTTCCAGACGTCGGTGCCCGAGCCGATGTCCTTGCCTTTCCATTTGCCGTTGAGCATCGGTCCAGAGGAAACGACGATCGTCGGCAGGTCGACGGACGCCGCCCCCATCAATTGCCCCGGCGTCGTCTTGTCGCAGCCGCCGAGCAGCACGACGCCGTCAATGCCATGGGCCCGGATCGCCTCTTCGACGTCCATCGCCAGAAGATTGCGGAAGAGCATCGCCGTCGGGCGCATCTGCGTCTCGCCGAGCGAGGAGACGGGAAACTCCACCGGGAAACCGCCGGCCTCCCAGACGCCGCGCTTCACACCCTCGGCGAGGACGCGCAGATGGCTGTTGCAGGGGGTAAGCTCGGACCAGGTGTTGCAGATGCCGATGATCGGCCGGCCGTCGAAGACATGGTCCGGAAAGCCCTGGTTCTTCATCCAGGACCGGTGAATGAAACCATCCTTGTGTGTGCCGCCGTACCAGTGGCGGCTTCTTAGTTCTTTCATCTTTTCGCTCATCCGAGCACTCCCTTTCCATGGCGATGAATCCCATGGATCAATTGTATGACTTTTTCTCGGCGCCGTGCCAGCTTTTGTTGACGCAAGCTGGTTCAGCAAAAGTGTCCCCACGAGGAACCTAAGCAGAGTATCTGCCTAGAGCAGGAAAGCCGGCTCAAAGCGGCCCCTGACCGCAATACCGAGCTCGAAGGTCTTGCCGGCATGGGGGTCGGCTGCTCGCGCGGCGTCGTCCATGTCCTGCCATGCAGAGGTTACGAGCAGCCGGTCGGCATTCGGGCCGATGAAGGCCGGGCAACTCGGCTGCCTCGTTGGAACGGCGTGGCATGCAACCTTCTGGCCGTCGGGCTTGTAGACCTCGACCGCGCCAGCACCCCAGCGAGCATTCCAGATCAGCCCATCGGTATCGCAGACCGCGCCGTCGACGCCGCCCGGGGCAGTGCTCTCGTCCGAGAGAAGAATGGGGTCGCCCGTCGGAAGCGCGGTCGCCGGATCGATGTCGACACGCATCAGATGGTTGACGTCCGTGTCCACGAAATAGGCGGTGGCGCCATCCGGTGAAAAGCAGATCGCGTTGGGGATCGTCACGTTGCTGAAGAGCTTCGTAGTGCGGTTGCCGGCGACGTGGTAGATTGCACCGGCATGCTTCTCGGCCTGCCGTCCCATGGTGCCGATCCAGAGCGCGCCGCAGGCGTGGACGCGGCCGTCATTCGATCGGTTGCCCGGCTTGTCCTCAAGTGTCGCGAACGGACTGAGCTGATAGCTCGCCGTGTCACGGATGAAGAGCCCCTGGTCCGATGCGATCAGTTGCCGGGCCGGATCGATGGTGGCGAGTACACTGCCGAGAAAGGGCAGGGGGTGGATCGTGTTCCGTCCGCTTGCAACATGGAGCTCGTGCAGTTCCTGGCCCTTGATGTTGAACCACCAGGCCGTGCCTGTGAGTGGATCGTAGGTCGGGCCCTCGCCAAGTTCGGACGCGAAGTCGCAGAGGATGCGGCCGGAAAAAGGAATGAGGTCGATCATCGCTCGCCCCCGTAGACTGCGTCGTAGGCTGCCAGCGTGGCGGCTGCGCGCTGCCTGACCTCCCCAGCGCTCATCCCCGGCTTGTAGAGGCTCGATCCGAGGCCGAAACTGCGGATGCCGACCTTCGCATATTCGGCGAAATTCGCTTCCGAAACGCCGCCGACGGCGGCGATCTCGATATCCTTCGGAAGCACGGCGCTGATCGCCTGTATGCCCGCCGGGCCGAGCACGCTGGCCGGAAAGAATTTCAGCCCGCTCGCGCCCGCACTTGCCGCTGCCAATGCTTCCGTCGGCGTGAAAACGCCGGGCATCGTCACCATGCCTTTGGCCGCAGCGAGACGAATGACCGCCGCCTCGACATTGGGGCTGACCATCAGCCGACCGCCGACGTCGAAAAGCTGTTCCACCTGCGCCGTCGTCAGCACGGTGCCCGCGCCAATCAGGCACCCGGCCGGCGCCATCTTCACCGCGGTTTCGATCGAGCGGAACGGGTCCGGCGAGTTGAGCGGGATTTCGATTGCGGTGAAACCCGTTTCGATGAGGGCACCGACCACGCTCTCCGTCTCCTCGGGCTTCAAACCACGCAGGATGGCGATCAGCGGATGTTTCATCGGGGGCAAGAGAATGCGTTCCATGTTCGTCTTTCCGTCAGAGTGGCCAGATCAACCGGGCGGCGGCCGAAAGCCCTCGCCGAACCGCGTCGTCGGCATCCACGTAGCGCGGCGCAAAGCCCAGGCTTTCCAGCGCCGAACGATAGAGTGCGCCGAGCCGGCCCGAAGCCACGAGGCAGATGCCCTCCACGGAACCGGCGGTCGTAATCGCTCCGGCAATCTCGAGGCCGATCAGCATGCCCGACAGTCGCGCCCTGGCGTCGGCGGCGCTCAGGCTGTTGAGCAACTGGCCCGCCCGGACGGAAAAGAGCAGGTTCGTGGCCAATTCCGGCTTCTCCCGCGCCTGCGCCACCGCATCGGCAAAGGCCGGACTGTCGGCGGCGACGGCATCGGATTCCCCCATGGCATGGCTCAGGATCGTGTGATGCGAGATGACGTCGAACAACTCGCCGGTCATGAAGGTGGAGAAGCCCTCGACCGTTTCACCGGAGAGCCGGACCCATTTGCTGTGGGTGCCGGGCATACAGACGAGATGGCGGCCGCCGCCGAGACCGTCCGCTGCGCCGAGGAGTTGCGTTTCCTCACCGCGCATGACATCGGGCTGCCGCTTGTCACGCTGGGCGAGGCCCGGAAGAATGCGTATGTCGCGATCGACGTTCGGGACGGCGATCGCCTGGCCGGGGATTGCCGCAAGCCTTGCCGGCGTTTCAAGATAGCCGGCTTCCTTCCAGCCCTGGCGGGCGCCAGCCATGCCGCAGATGACGATCGGCAGATGGGTGGGCGCCTCGACGGCGGCAAGGTGCGCATCGAGAATAGCATGGAAACCGGCTTTCGCCGCGGTCGTCATGCCTTCGCCGCTTCGGCGCTCGGCAAGCACGCTGCCATCCTCGCCGATGATCCAGAGCCGGAAACTCGACGTTCCCCAATCCGCCGCGGCGTAATAGCCTCGCCTCGTCAAAGCACGCCTCCATCGATAATCATGGTCTGCGCCGTCATCGCCGCCGAGCAGTCGGACGCCAGGAAGAGGCAGGGCCCGACCAGGTCCTCGGCGGTCAACATGCGCTTCAGGCATTGCCGCCCCTGCATCCGTGCGATCGACTCGTCATCGAGCCATAGCCGTTTTTGCCGTTCCGTGACGATCATGCCGGGCAGAACGGCATTGACGCGGATCTTGTCCGGGCCGAGCCTTCCCGCGAGCGACTTCGTGAGTCCGACAATTCCGGCCTTCGCCGTGGCATAGGCCGGAATTTCAGGCATGTTCAGCATGAATGCGATCGACGAGAAGTTGATGATCGATCCGCCGCCCGCCTGTCGCATATGGGGGGCCACAGCCTGGCTTACGAAGAAGAGATGGCTGAGGTTGACGGACAGGCTTTCGTTCCAGCTTTCCTCGGTGACGTCTTCGAGGGCCTGGCGGTCGTCGCGCGCGGCGTTGTTGACGAGCACACTGATCGGGCCGAGGGCTGCGACGGCGGCGGCCACTGCCCTTTTGACCGCCTCGATGTGGCGCAGGTCTGCGGCGATATATTCCGGCCGGGTCCCCGTTTCGGGGGTAAGCTTGTCGCAAAGCGCACGGCTCTGTTCTTCGGCTATATCGATGAATGCCACGCGCGCGCCTTGGCGCAGGAAGCCTTTCACGAGCGCGGCGCCGATGCCGGACCCGCCACCGGTGACCAGCACGCCGCGATCGCGCAGGTCGGGAAACTGGCCGCTCGGCAAGCTCATGGGGCAGGGTCTCCTGGTAGCGGGTTGGTAACTGTTCCACTATATGGAACAGCATTTTATTTTCTGGAATTATCGCGCCACTGGCTTTAACCTGTCAAGGTGACGCGATGGCGGAAAGCGAGTGGAATGGACCGGAGCAAACTGGACAATCCGGAAAAGCAGGGTGCCGGGACTGGTACGCTCGGGAAGGCCTTGGCTGTGCTCGAGGCCGTAGCGATGGCCGATCGACCGCAACGCTTCACCGACGTCCTTCAATTGGTGGGCCAACCGCGCGGGACTTTGCACCGGCTGCTCGGCCACTTGGTCGATGAGGGACTGCTGGTGCAGCGGCAAGATCTGTCCTACGAGCCCGGGCTTCGCCTGCTGAAGCTTGCCTATCGTTCCTGGTCCGGCAGTCGCTTCCGCGACATCGCGGAACCCTATCTCCTGCGCCTGCACGACCTGACCGGCGAGACGGTTCATCTCGGCGTGCTCCAGGAAACGGAGATCATCTATGTCGACAAGGTCGAAAGCCGCCAGACAGTGCGCATGAGTTCCCAGATCGGCAAAGCCTCGCCGGCCTATTGTACCGGCGTCGGCAAGGCGGCACTTTCCTCGCTCCCTCCAGACGAACTCAGGCGAATAGCCGCGCGGATGGAGTTCCGCCCGTTCACCGCACGCACCCATCGTTCGGCCGCTGCCTTGCTTGCCGAAATCGAGGAAATTCGCCGCGACGGCCATGCCTTCGACCGAGAGGAGCACGAGGGGGAAATCTGCTGCGTGGCCGCGCCGATCGCCGTTCCGGAGCACGATCTGGTTGCTGGTGTTTCGGTGACGGGTCCTTCCTATCGCGTCAGCATGGCACAGTTGGCAATCTGGGCGAAGGATGTGCGCAAGGCTGCGGCACAAATCGAAGAGGAGGTCAGGATTCGGCTCGGCCCTGGCCGCGGCGAGCGCTGAGCAGATTTCGCAGAAACGCACATGGTCTTCAGGTCGGGCCCTGCGACCCGCAATTTGCAAGGACCCAGCGTATCCCACGAAGGTCTGGCTGGCAATTGCTTTACGGTAAATTAGAAGTTTCAACTGGACGAGACGGCAGGAGACCGTTAGCTTCCGGTCAGTCCGTTTCTACGGGGGGTTGCACCGTCGTATGGGCGCCGTTTGCGGACCGCAGGTCCTGGTGCCTTTTATGACGACCTGTTTCCTCGAGATCGGTTTCGATGGATGAAGCCGGCAGTTTCGACAGAAGGTCATGATGGCGAAGACATTCAGCAGTCCCTACGGGGTGCAGGTGCGGGAGGAGAGCGGAAGATGATTGATTTCAACGCTGATATTTCCTCACTGATGCTCCCGAATGGGCGTTCCGTGGTCGGATCGCTCGACAGCGAAGATGAAGTCAAGCGCGTTCTCGGCCTGATATCTGATGCCTATGGTTTCCGAGGCTTCACGGTGTTGGGCATTCCGGAACGGGGATGCCGCAGCCTTGCCGCGCAGGCACAGCTGACGACGTGGCCGTCGGAATTCTTCCGACGCTATGACGACGCTCGCCTGATGGACGGCAGCCCCGTCGTCCAGAAGCTGCGGCGCAGCACGATTCCCTTCACTTACGATGCGCATGAGCTGGCGCGCAGGCGGCTGGACGGCAAGGGCGATGCCGCTGTCAGCGTCTTCGAAGAAGCCAACATACCGCGCGGCGTCTACCTGCCCGTCCATGATGCCGCCGGGCATCGTGGCGCGATCGCCTTTGGCGGCGAGAGGCCCGTCGTTTCCAATGACGAGCTGCAGGCACTCAATCTCTGGGCCGGATTTCTATATTGCAGGTGGACCGAGGTCAGAAGCCGCGACAGGCGAGGGTCGGGCAGCCTCTCCCGGCGCGAGATCGAATGCCTGCGCTGGGCCGCTGCCGGCAAGACGACGGTCGAGATGGCCCGGATCATGGCGCTGTCCGAATATACGGTAAACCACTACCTGAACCGTGCGACCCGAAAATTGGACTCGGTCAATCGCGTCCAGACGGTCGCCAAAGCAATGCGCGCCGGCCTGATCAACTAGGGTCACTATCTGTTGGATTTTCGGGACTCGCCACGCGAGTGGAAAAAGAGACAGGTCCTGGGCTTGGCCCAGCGGCCGTCTCGGTGCGCCCCCTGAAAAAAGTGGGGATGTTTTGGCCGCAATCGCGAAATACACAGCCTTTTGCCAGGGAACGGCGATGATTGTAGATCTGCAGTTGGCATTGGCCGCGGGCTCGGGCTATTTGATAATTGATGATTGTCATGGAACGCGCGAATGCAAGACACAATGACGACCGGGATGCGTGACATCGATCTGCCCCGGGGCGGCGATTTCGCGCCCGAAATCGCAAGGCTTGAGACCCAGTTTGACATCATCCGCTATATGCGGCGGATCACGCAGATCTTCGGTTTCAAGACATTCCTCATTTGCTCGATTCCCGCCATCGACATGGAGCGGCTGTCCGCTGCCATGGTGATCTCCAATATGCCGGCCGAGTTGCTCAACAAATATGACAGCCTCTCGATGCTGCGCTTCAGCACGGGCGTGCGACGTTTGCGGGAGACGACGACGCCATTCGAGGTCACGCTGGAGGAGTGGGAGCGGGAGAGCGGCAAGCCGGATTCGGCCGCAGATTACATTGCCATGCTACGCGAGAATGGCATCTATCAGGCCAATTATTTTCCCGTGCACGATGCCGAGGGCGGTCGCGGCGCGGTTATCTTCATGGGGCCGGACCTGGATCTGCCGATGACGGCGACGATGGAACTGCAGATGATCGCAATCCACGTCTATAATCGTCTGGCCGAAATCGGCTCCGTTTGGAAGAGCGCCAACACGGCACTTTCCGAGCGGGAAATCCAGTGCCTGAGCTGGACGGCGGCCGGCAAGACGAGTGCGGAGATCGCCGGGATACTCGGCCTTTCGGAGCACACGGTCAATCACTACCTCAATCACGTTACCAAGAAGCTCGACGCCGTTAACCGCACGCAGGCGGTCGTTAAGGCGATGAAGAAGGGCTACATCAGCTGACGCGGGTTTCCGACGCAGCCTCCCCGGGGACGCCGCACGCAACGGCTCTGGTGTGAACGCTGCTCAATTGCGCGAAAGTTGTGCCTAAACGGTGCGCATGCCTGGAATTTAAGCGCAGAGCCTTCCATTTTCTTGCGGCGAATCTGTGTTAACGCTTTGAAATGATTACGTCTCTTGTGTCCAGATAAAACTGGCACGCATCCTGCATTCTCATTGTCGTGTCCAGAGGGGACCATAATAAGACAGCGCCCAGGAAGGTTGCGAAGACGGGGCCGCCGCTGATCGCCTGTGATTCCGGATGTACGGACGCAAGGCGCTCGACTGGCGGCCCCATTTTGTTGCCTCTCGCGATTGGCGAAGCGCCTCGCCTCGACTATCTGTTGCATGGTCCTTAAATCGACTTCGATTTGGGGATAAATTGTGCAGGAGTTCAAAGCGTTACAGCGGCCTTTGCGCCCGTCGGGCGCCGCGCTGTTCGCCAGGAAGAGACGAGAGGGCGACATGCCGGACGTAACCAGGGAAATGATTCTTGAAAAGCTGCGGAGCGTTCGCGGTCCCGACATGGAGGGCAACATCGTCGACCTCGGCCTTGTCTCCGATGTCTTCATCTCGGACGGCAAGGCTTATTTCTCTATCACCGTGCCGGCAGAGCGGGCAAAGGAACTCGAACCTATGCGCGTCGCCGCCGAACGGGTGGTGCGCGAAATCCCGGGCGTGAAGGCCGCAATGGTCGCGCTGACTGCCGATCGCAAGGCGGCCCCGAAGGCTGCACCCGTCGAGCGGCCACGACCGGCGGCCCCGTCCGGACAGCCGCATGGTCATCGGCCAGCGAGCGGAACGCCGGCGAAGCCGGGAATTCCCGGCGTCGGCGCTATCATTGCCGTTGCATCGGGCAAGGGCGGTGTCGGCAAGTCGACGACCTCGGTGAACCTCGCCTTGGCGCTCAAGGCGAATGGCCTCGAGGTCGGCCTGCTCGATGCCGATATCTACGGCCCGTCGATGCCGCGCCTCTTGAAGATTTCCGGGCGGCCGCAGCAGATTGAGGGCCGGCTCATCCGGCCGATGGAAAACTACGGGCTCAAGGTGATGTCGATGGGCTTCCTCGTCGATGAGGAGGTCGCGATGATCTGGCGCGGGCCGATGATCCAGTCCGCGCTCTTGCAGATGTTGCGGGAAGTCGCCTGGGGCGAACTCGACGTGCTCGTCGTCGACATGCCGCCCGGCACCGGCGACGCGCAACTGACCATGGCGCAGCAAGTGCCGCTTGCCGGAGCCGTCATCGTCTCGACCCCCCAGGACCTTGCGCTCGTTGATGCCCGCAAGGGACTGGCCATGTTCCGCAAGGTCGAGGTTCCGGTGCTCGGCATCGTCGAGAATATGAGCTATTTCATCGCTCCCGACACCGGCAAACGTTACGATATTTTCGGCCATGGCGGTGCACGCAAGGAAGCCGAACGCATCGGCGTGCCTTTTCTAGGGGAGGTTCCCCTGACCATGGGCATCCGCGAAACCTCCGATGCCGGAACGCCGCTGGTGGCGTCCGAGCCGGACGGCGAGGTCGCCCGCATCTACCGCGACATTGCTGCAAAGACCTGGGAGCAGGTATCATTGGCGCGGCAGGACCAGAGCCGCGCCATGCCGAACATAGTTTTTGAATAGGGAGCCTTGGCGCGCGGCGCCGCTCAACGCCTTGATTTAGAAAAACTTTTACGGTTGCAGAACGGCCCGGTCGTCCGTCTCTCGCGATGGGGGAGTACTGCGGCGCAGCAAATCATCGTTGATTTTGCGCTGGTATTGCGTCATATGCCTTGCCGCTGCCCGCGAGGGCAGTTGGTACGGCACCGGTCGCTGGAGACATTCTTTGCGGCATTCCGCCGAGCGCCGCGGCGGCGGTTTTTACGGGTGCATCGGCGTTGTGAAGGTCGTGGTGGCTGATCGGCCCGATCCCATTTGGTTGGTCTGGTCGGCCGCATCGAAGAGGCGGCTCTATGCTCACAGGATATTGCGCCTGCGGAAAGGCCGTCGCGCTCGCGACGGTGGAACCGCCGGGATCACTACGCAAACGCAAGACACGTCGAACCGCGTGGTCGCTTCCTGCAATGTTTCCCTGTTCTATCGGTGGAAAGGCTGGCTCTACTGCATGTCTCCTTGAATCGACCTCGATTCAAGGACGAAGACATGCAGCAATTCAAAGCGCTACAGCGTCCTTTGCGCGTCTGATAGACGCGCGGCGCTGTAGGAGCCCGTTCATCGCCCATGTCTGAATTGTCCGCGCCTTCCGTGTCCAGATCCGAAAATATGCGCCGACTGCTCGCGCTCGCACTCGGATCCATCGGCGTCGTCTATGGCGACATCGGCACGAGCCCGCTTTACGCCTTTCGCGAGGCGCTGCGTCCCGTCGCGCATGATGGTGTCACCGGTGTGGAGATCATCGGCCTCATCTCCTTGATGATCTGGTCGTTGACCATCATCGTGACGATCAAATATGTGCTCTTCCTGCTCAGGGCGGACAATGACGGAGAGGGCGGGACGCTCTCGCTGCTGGCATTGCTCATGAAGACCGCGACCGGCCACAGGGCGGCCCTCTTCTTCATGGGGATCGCGGGCGCGGCACTTTTCATCGGTGACGCAATGATCACGCCGGCGCTTTCGGTTCTCTCCGCCGTCGAAGGTCTGAAGCTCGTGACGCCGGCGCTAACCGAATACGTGCTGCCGATTGCGGTCGTGATCCTGGTGGTCCTGTTCGCCGTGCAATCGCATGGGACCGGAGCGGTCTCGAGTTTCTTTGGGCCGATCACGCTCGTCTGGTTCGTGGTCATGGGCGCGATCGGCCTTGTGCACATCGCCGACGATCTTTCGATTTTCGCCGCCTTCAATCCGCTTTACGCGGCTACCTTCATGATCAATGAAGGATTTGTCGGCATTGTCGTGCTGGGGGCCGTCTTCCTGACGGTGACGGGCGCAGAGGCGCTTTACGCCGATCTTGGCCATTTCGGCCGCCGGCCGATCCAGTGGGCCTGGTTTAGTGTCGTCTTTCCCGCACTCACCTTGAATTATCTCGGGCAGGGCGCCTTTATCCTCCATTACCCCCAGGCAATGTCCGACCCGTTCTTCCTGATGTTTCCGAAATGGGCGCTGCTTCCCGTCGTCATCCTCGCGACCGCGTCAACCATCATCGCCAGCCAGGCGGTGATCACCGGAGCCTTTTCGCTGGCACGCCAGGCCATCCATCTCGGCTTCCTGCCCCGCATGGCGATCTTCCACACGTCAGAGACCCACACGGGGCAGATCTACCTGCCCAGTGTCAATTCGCTCTTGATGTTCGGCGTCCTGGCGTTGGTCTTCCTCTTCGGCTCGTCCGAGGCACTCGCCACCGCCTATGGAATATCCGTGACCGGCGCCATGGTCGTGACGTCGTTCCTGGCCTTCGAGTTCCTGCGTGTCCGTTGGAATTGGTCTGCCTTGGCGGCGGCGACTGCCCTGTTGCCGCTCTTTGCGCTGGAGTTCACCTTCCTCGGCGCCAATCTGCTCAAGATTGGCGACGGCGGTTATGTGCCGATCATGATCGCTGCGACGTTCATCGTGATCATGTGGACCTGGAAACGCGGCACCGAGATCCTGCACGCCAAGACGCGCCATATCGAGGTCCCCTTGGCCACCTTCATCAAATCGCTCGAGCGCAAGAGTGAACACGCGCCGGTCTCCGTACCGGGCACAGCAATCTTCCTGACGAGCGATCCGGGCTCCACGCCCGCGGCGCTTTTGCACAACTTGAAGCACAATCATGTGCTGCATCAGCAGAACTTCATATTGACCGTGCGCACGGCCAACACACCAAGAGTACCCAAGGAGGAACGCGTCAACGTTCGGCAATTGTCGGAGCGCTTTACTCTGCTCGAGATGAAGTTCGGCTTCATGGAGACTCAGAACGTCTCGCAGGCGCTGGGCCTCTTCCGCAAGTCTGGCATCAAGTTCGACATCATGTCCACGTCCTTCTACCTCGGCCGCCGCAAGCTCGTGCCGGACGCTGAATCCGGGATGCCGTATTGGCAGGACCGGCTGTTCATTGCCCTCGCCAATGCGGCCATCGATCCCTCGGACTATTTCCGCCTGCCGACGAACCGCGTCGTCGAACTCGGTTCGCAAGTGATCATTTGATCGCTCTTGCCGAAGCGAGTGTCCCATCCGGACCGACTGCATTAACCAAACATCAAGGTTAATGCTTCAACTTCAAGGCTCGAAGGAAGCGGTCCCGGCCAGCCGTCCGATCGCTTCGAAACTTTAGCGTCCCCGCGTGGAATCGTGCCGTCGGCCTCCGGCCGGCTTGCGAGAACGCGCGCCCGAGTGAGAGTTGCGTGGAGCCGTACGGTGCGTGAGAGTCGACAGTCGAGCCGCAAGTTTCGCATGTCCTTCCCGGCCTGGCGCGCCCCGGCTATCTTCGGGCTTGCGATTTTCCTCTGCTTTCCCTCGGCCGCTGCCTATTCGGATCTCGCCACTTTCCTGGCCGGTATCAATCGCGGCGGCGAGCGCTGGCGCATGTACATGACGCGGTCGCCAGCGGGCTCGGTGCACCAGGCCGAGATGATATTCTCCGATCCGGTCACGACCGGCGCTCTCGACGGAGGTGCGGGCATCACGCTGGCCGATGGCAGCCGCGTGGCACTGACGGCGGAATCAAAGCGGCAGGAAGGAACGCCCGATGAGGATCGCGTCACCCGGAAGTTGAAGAAGGGCCGCGTCGTTGCCGTCAGCCCCGTGACGCCGCCGAAGGACTTCAGCGCCGGATCGATCCTTCAGCGCACAAGCTCGCTGGTCGAGCCCCAATTCGACGGTGCGGAGAGAATGGTCTTCGCTAAGCCGAAGATCAAGGGCAAGGAGATCGAGATTGCCACGGCCTTCTACCGGAAGATGCCGCCGAAGCCCGATCCGGGCGTTTCGCCGATGCTCGCCAAGCTGGTGACGAACGACAAGGCCGATATTCTCGCCACCGCTTACGTCCGGACCGACCCGGACTATGCACGCGAATCGCCCTTCGATTCGATTCTGAGCGACGACGCACACGGCGGGCGCTTCATCCCGGACATAGCCCCGGATGATCATGCCTGGGCAGCGACGGCCCTGCCGCCGACCGTCTTCAGCAAGGACGAACAGACCTGCCTGGCAGAAGCCATTTATTTCGAGGCCCGCAGCGAGCCGCTGAAGGGGCAAGCGGCGGTCGGCCAGGTGATCCTCAACCGCGTCCGCAACCCCACCTATCCGAAGAGCATCTGCGGTGTGGTCTACCAGAACAAGAACTGGCGCAACCGTTGCCAGTTTTCCTTCGCCTGCGACATGATCCGAGATCTGATCTATTCGCGCTCTCACTGGAAGGCAGCCAGGGAAGTGGCCATGGCCGTGACCGCGGGCAAGATCTGGTTGCCGGAAGTCGGCTCCGCAACGCACTACCATGCCACCTATGTGAACCCCGCCTGGGCCAAGACGATGAAGCGCGTCGGCCGCATCGGTCTGCACATCTTCTACCGGACCTATGGCGGCGGCTGGAGCTGATTGATTCGCGAGATCGCGGACGCCAGCCTGCTGGCCGTCTCCAGAGATCGGGGCTCAAGGACAAAGGCTCGCAGCGATTCAAAGTGTGAGCGTGACCTGTCGCGTCCGTCAGGACGCGCGGCGCTCGGTGCTCCGTTGCGACCAAGACCCCCGAACGGCGACAATTCCCAGCGCCGCTTTGCCGCAGGCATTCCAAAATACAGCTAACTAATTGAAAAGCCTAGAAAATATTGTCCACCCTCAATACTCTTCCATGCCTTGACTATGCGGAAGCCTAAAACTATGTTGCGCGCGACTTCAAAAGGGGCCGAACGTGGCATGGTTGCCGGCCGTTTGTATGACCGTGATCGCGTTTAGACCGCGTGAGGCTGCAAGGGGAGCCACGTGACGGAGAAGCCGGAAGAGAGTTTGGAGGCGCGGCTGAAGCGTCTTGGCGAGGACCTCGCGTCCAGGCGGACGGATCCCTCGGACAAGGCGGAGATGCGCAGCGCGGAAAGCCGCAAGGGCTATGCCGAGGCGATGAAGCTTTCGAGCGAATTCATCGCCGGCATCGTTGTCGGGGCGTTTCTGGGCTATCTTCTGGACCATTTTGCGGGTACAGGGCCGTGGGGCATGATCGTCCTCCTGCTGCTCGGGTTCTGTGCTGGCATATTGAACGTGCTGCGCTCTGCCGGTCTGGTGGCTAAGCCCGACCAGCATGGGCCTGGGAATGAAAAAAAGGACGGGGACGGCGCCTGAGGCGCCGTCTGGAAGAGCACGGTTTCCGCTTGCGGGCGGGCAGAACGAAAGAGAAGCGCGGTGTCAAACGATCCGACCCACCAGTTCCTGGTCAACAAGATTGTCCCGATCGAGATTGGCGGAATTGACTTTTCCTTCACCAATGCATCGTTGTTCATGGTTGCGACCGTCGGCGCTGCTGCGGGCTTTCTCTACCTCACCACCTCGCAGCGCGGCCTGATTCCGACGCGCATGCAGTCGGTATCGGAGATGTCCTACGAGTTCATCGCGTCGATGCTTCGCGAGGGTGCCGGCAGTCACGGGATGAAATTCTTCCCGATGGTCTTCTCGCTGTTCATGTTCGTCCTGACGGCGAACCTGCTCGGCATGTTTCCCTATTTCTTCACCGTCACCAGCCAGATCATCGTGACCTTCGCTCTTGCCATGTTTGTTGTCGGCACGGTGATCGTCTACGGCTTCTACAGGCACGGTCTGGGTTTTCTGCAACTTTTCGTGCCGCACGGTGTGCCGGGCGCTCTTCTGCCGCTGGTGGTCTCGATCGAAGTCATATCGTTCCTCTCCCGTCCCATCAGCCTATCGGTCCGTCTCTTCGCCAACATGCTGGCCGGCCACATCACGTTGAAGGTCTTCGCAGGCTTCGTCGCCTCGCTCAGCGCTCTCGGTGCGCTCGGCATCGGTGGCGCGATCCTGCCGCTCCTCATGACCGTAGCTCTCACCGGTCTTGAATTCCTGGTTGCCTTCCTTCAGGCCTATGTCTTTGCGGTGCTGACTTGCATGTACCTCAACGACGCTGTCCATCCCGGAAGCCACTAAGGAATAACAGTCGCTGGCTTCCGGGCGGGCAACGGCCGGAAGCGCAAATCCAAAGCCGCAACATCATTTCGAAGGAGTTCAATCATGGAAGCGGAAGCAGCAAAGTTCATCGGCGCAGGTCTTGCATGCCTTGGTATGGCCGGTACGGCTCTCGGTCTTGGCAACATCTTCGGCAGCTATCTGTCCGGCGCTCTGCGCAATCCGTCGGCTGCTGACGGCCAGTTCGGTCGCCTCGTATTCGGCTTCGCCGTTACGGAAGCTCTGGGCATCTTCTCGCTGCTCGTAGCTCTTCTCCTCCTCTTCGCCGTCTAATTCCGGCTGGAGCTTTGGCCGCGGTCCTAGGGCCGCGGCTGCGCATATCTAGAAGTGCACCTGGAGGTGAGCATGTTTGTGACAGCGGCCTATGCCCAGTCAACCACCACCGAAGGCGCCGAAGCGCACGATGCCGCTGCTGCCGGTGAGGTGCACACCGAAACGGGTGTGGCCCACGAAGGCGAGCATGGCTCCGGCGTGTTCCCGCCTTTCGATTCGAGCCATTTCGCATCGCAGCTGCTTTGGCTTGCGATCACGTTCGGACTTTTCTATCTCCTCATGTCGAAGGTCATCATTCCCCGCATTGGTGGAATTCTCGAGACGCGGCATGACCGGATTGCGCAGGATCTCGACGAGGCGTCCCGCCTGAAAGGCGAAGCCGATGCCGCCATTGCGGCATATGAGCAGGAATTGTCCGACGCGAGGGCCAAGGGCCATTCGATTGCAGATACCGCCCGCGAAGCGGCCAAGAACAAGGCGAGTGCCGACCGTGTTGCGGTCGAGGCCGATCTCGCGAAGAAGATCGCTGCCGCCGAGACGCGCATCGCCGACATCAAGGCCAAGGCGCTTTCCGACGTTGGTGCGATCGCCGAAGAGACGGCAACTGCCGTCGTTACGCAACTGATCGGCGGAACCGTCACCAGGGCCGAGATTTCCGCCGCCGTCAAGGCGTCTGCGGGCAACTGAGGAGCAGGTAATTATGGCTCTTGATGCGACTTTCTATGCCTTTGTTGGCCTGATCCTTTTCCTGGCACTCATCGTCTATCTTAAAGTTCCGGGCATGGTCGCCGGCGCACTCGATACCCGCGCCGACAAGATCAGCAATGAGTTGGCGGAAGCCAAGCGACTGCGCGAAGAGGCGCAGGGTCTCGTCGCCGAATACCAGCGCAAGCGCAAGGACGCCGAGGCCGAAGCGGCCAGCATCGTTGCCGCGGCGCAGCGCGAGGCGGAGATGCTGACGGCGGAAGCCAGGCAGAAGACCGAGGAATACGTGGCGCGCCGCACGGCACTTTCCGAGCAGAAGATAAAGCAGGCCGAGAGCGACGCGATCAACGCGGTTCGCGCGGCCGCCGTCGACCTAGCGATCAGCGCCGCGGAGAAGGTTCTGATGGCGAAGGCCGATGCCGGCGCACAGGAAGCGCTCTTCAGGAAGGCCCTCGGCGAGGTCAAATCGCGCCTCAACTGAGATCGCTCCAAAACGCTAAACGGGAGAGCCCCGCTTCGGCGGGGCTTTTTTGTCGGATGTCACCTACGCTGGGCATTGCCGACATTGGTCATGCGCAATCGAGACGTGTTTATTTCGATCGCGAATATCGGAATTGAACTTCCTCGGGCCGCCCGAAACCTATGGTGCGCCAAGTCCACCTTCCACTGTTGCACATTGAACGGCCCGAGCCCGCGGCAGATGGCAGTCGGCAATGATGCCAGTTGAAGATCGCTCTGTCTCCGCAAGCCACAATATCCCTGGGCGGTATTGCCTCTGCTGCAGCGAACTTACGTCGCCGTCGACAGATCCCGGATCGAGAACCTTCTTGCCGGCCCTTCTCGGAAGATCGGTTGTGAGGACGTCGCTTGGTCTCAGACCTGCCGGAAGGGGCGGAAGCTCATGCGGTGCAGCGAGCACGGACCATGGCTGTCGATAGCGGTGCGATGCTTCACTGTCGCATAGCCCGCATGCAGGGCAAAGCCATAGGCGGGAAAGGTAGAATCGGCGCGCGCCATCATGCGGTCGCGCGTGACCTTGGCGACGATCGAGGCGGCAGCAATTGAAGCCGACCGCGAGTCGCCCTTGACGATCGCCTTTGCTTGACAGGCGAGACCCGGAGGCACATCGCGCCCATCAATCAGGACAAAGCGGGCCGCCGTCGCCAGGCCGAAAATCGCCCGGCGCATGGCATCGAGGCTGGCCTTGAGAATATCGCTGGTGTCGATGTGTCTCGCCGAGGATGACGCGATCGAAACCGTGGCCGTCGCCATGATCTGGTCGAACAGCATTTCGCGTTGTTCGGCGCTCAGGAGCTTGCTGTCGTTGAGACCGTCAGGGACGGCATCGGGATCAAGGATGACTGCGGCGGCGACCACCGGGCCAGCGAGCGGCCCGCGGCCGACTTCATCGGCACCGGCAACGGGCCAGAAGCCGTCCCGCCTTGCCGTCAGTTCGAGAGCGAAATCCGGGATCACCGGTTGGAGAGGGAAAAGGAGGGAATCGGGCGGGTTGCGACGTGACATGCGGGGGACCCTCGCATATTCGCCCGATTCCCTTCAAGCCCCCCGGTACGAGTGCGGCGGTGACCGGGAGGAAAGCCGGCGTCGTCCTGAGGCGGGGAGGACGCCGGAGCTGAAATCCTGTCGGCGCTCAAGGCGCCATGGGTCCGTCCGGACGCTGTTACGTGGCTCCAAGATCTATTGCATGCCTGTCTGACGCGACCTCGACTCAAGGGCCACGGCAACACTTGCGCGTTTGCCAAGACGCGCGCCGCTGTGGAGCAGCGCCTGCTTGAGAACTGCCGCCTCGGCGTCTCGGAGATGCGCGTGAGCCCTTAAAGCAGCGACAATTGCACCCCCATTCCGAGCGGAGGCACGAAGATATCGTTTCGCAACTGGCGGCGCGCGAGATTGAGGCCAAGCCGCTTGGCGGCGAGGTCGAAGCGGCGGCCGATCTGCCAGGCATAGGGGCCAGCGCCCTTCATCCGCTTGCCGAACTCGGCGTCATAGTCCTTGCCACCGCGCATCGAGCGAATAAGGGACATTACGTGCCTGTAGCGATCAGGGTAGTTTCTCAACAGCCAGTCCCGGAACAGTGGACTCACTTCCAGCGGCAGGCGCAGGAGCACGTAGCTTGCTTCGGCAGCGCCAGCCGCCTTGGACGCGTCCAGCACGCGTTCGATTTCATGGTCGTTCAAGGCGGGAATGACCGGAGCAACCAGAACAGCGGTTGGAATGCCGGCCTCGGACACCGCGCGCATCGCCTCGAGGCGTTTGGCCGGCGTCGAGGCCCTCGGCTCCATGGCGCGTGCAAGCTTCCGGTCAAGGGTGGTCACCGAAATGCCGACCCGCGCGAGGCCCTTCTCAGCCATCGGTGCAAGCAGGTCGATGTCGCGCGCCACCATGGCCGATTTGGTCACGATCATCACCGGGTGGTTGGCCGACTGAAGCACTTCGAGGATCTGGCGCATGATGCGCCATTCCTTTTCGATCGGCTGATAGGGATCGGTATTGGTGCCTATCGCGATCGGCCGCACCTTGTAGTCCGGCCGTGCCAACTCTCGCTCCAGCAGGCGCGGAGCGTCTGGCTTGACGAACAGCCTGGATTCGAAGTCGACGCCCGCAGAGAGGCCCATATAGGAATGCGTGGGCCGCGCGAAGCAATAGATGCAGCCATGTTCGCAACCGCGATAGGGATTGATCGAGCGGTCGAAGGGAATATCGGGGGATTCGTTGCGGGTGATAACCGACCGTGGTTTCTCGACCTGGACCTCGGTTTTGAAGGGCGGCAGATCCTCGATGGTCTGCCAACCATCATCGAAGGTCTCACGGGTTACGGGCTCGAAACGTCCTGACATGTTGAGGCCCGCTCCGCGCCCGCGGCGGCGGTCGACATCGATCCTGACGCCGCTTGCGGTGGCCATGGCGTCGGCGATCTCGGCGCTGTTGCCCGGTGCAAAGGCGCCCCGCCTGAGTTGAGACAGCTCGTTCATGGAAATCTCCTCGGAACCGATAGTCGAGTCTGTTCCGCTCTGACTATTTTCCTACCGTAGACAGCAGAACAAATCAAGAACAAAATTCCATGTCATCTCGGCATCGGGAGGAGGCGGTCGGCTTTGCCCCTGTAATCTTGTGGTATTTGCCTCTGCAATGCGCTAGGAACGGCTATGCTGACGATCATTATGGAAACGCGGGACAATGAAGCGGAGCTGGCACAAACGCTTTCCGCACTGGTCACGGGTGCAGTGGAAGGGCTCGTCAGCGACGTCATCATACTCGATCACGGTTCCAAGGACGGCTCGCTGCATGTCGCCGACGCCGCGGGCTGTCGCTTCTGTGTCGACTGGGACCTTGGCGATGTCGTGCGGTCGGCACGGGGCGAGTGGCTGATGCTGCTCGAGCCGGGCGCCCGTCCTGTGGGCCGCTGGGTCGACGAACTCCTCGAATATGTCTCGCTCAACAAGGCGCCGGCGCGCTTCTCTCCATCGAGAGTGCACAAGCGGCCCCTACTCAGCCGGCTGTCCAAGAGGGCGCCCCCGCTTGAGACTGGATTCTTGATGCGAAAGCTTGACGCCGTCGCCATGGCGCGTGCCGATATGCGGCTGAGCGATATCGCGAATGCGCGGTCGGTGCGCAAGCTTGGCACGGAACTCGTTCCAGCATGGGTGGCGCTGAGACACCGGATGGCCGAGCGCGCCTGAACGAGCTTGCCCAGACCCACGGAATATGGGGTGTGCCTTGCGGCACCCCCGAAGCCATTCTTAAATCACCTTGCTCGCGAAAAATCTTTGCCATGATGCCCCGACCGGGTGGAGCGCATGTTATATATCTCCTACTTCCCCATATTTTTAGGAAAGAGGCGCCGTCGCGTTCATTCCAAGCGAATAGTCACCTGGCCGCGCGAAGCTAACGTAACAAGGGTAGCGGCTCTTTCCGCCGGCGGCTGTTCCAAAGGGAACAGTTTCCTCAACCGCGCTTCAGGTGCTCGTCGAGTCGCGGCATGATTTCGACGAAATTGCAGGGCATGTGCCGATAGTCGAGCTGCTGTTTCAGGATTCCATCCCAGGCATCCTTGCAGGCCCCGGGCGAGCCGGGCAGCACGAAGATTAAGGTGGCGTTCGCAACCCCGCCGGTTGCCCGCGACTGGATCGTCGATGTGCCGATCTTGTCGAAGGAAATGCGGTGAAAGACTTCGGAAAAGCCGTCCATGCGCTTTTCGAACAGCGGCTCCAGCGCCTCCGGCGTCACGTCGCGGCCGGTGAAGCCTGTGCCGCCGGTGGTGATGACGACGTCGATTTCGGGGTCGAGCGTCCAGGTTTTCACCTGATCGTAAATCTTCTGCCGCTCGTCAGGGACGATTGCGCGGGCCTTGAGCAGATGACCCGCTTCGCGGATCCTCGTCTCCAGGGTATCGCCGGACTTGTCGTCCGCGCGCGTACGCGTGTCGGAGACGGTGAGGACGGCGATGCCGACGGGAATGAAGTGGCGAGTCTCGTCGATTCCCGGCATCTGGCCTTATCCTCTCTTTCCGGAACTGCGGCTGGCTAGAACGTACCACCCGGCATGGGCGGCGGAAATGCGCCGTGCAGCCGCAGCCGCCTCTTCATCGCTGCGGAACAGGCCGAAGCAGGTCGCACCCGAGCCGGACATGCGCACGAGGTCTGCGCCGGCCGCGCTCAAGGCATCGGACACGTGTTCGATCGATGGCTCCAGGGCGCGAGCCGGTGGCTCCAGATCGTTGCGCATGCCGGCCAGAGCGCTCAGCCACTCCTCGGTTGTTTCGATGCCTTGCGGCAGCACCAGCGGCGGGTTCGCCTTTCTGGCAAGCGTCCTGAATATCACCGGCGTCGATATGGCGACGAGCGGGTTGGCGAGGACGATCGCGAAGGACGGCAAAGCGGGGAGCGGCGTGATCACTTCGCCGATTCCCCTTGCGATAAGCGTGCGGCCTTCGAGACACATCGGCACATCGGCACCGAGCTGGAGGGCGAGCTTGTTCAGTCCTTCGGGCGCGATACTTGCTTCCCAGAGCGCAAGCAGCCCTTTGAGCGTCGCGGCGGCATCTGCCGAGCCGCCGCCAATGCCGGAGGCGATCGGCAGGTTCTTCTCAAGATGCAGATGGACCGGGCCAGCGGATTCTCCCCTTCCGGTCAGTTCGCTGCGCAGGAGATCGCGAGCGCGCAGGACCAGATTGCCATCCCGGCCCTGAGCCGTGGTCGCCAGGTCCTGCGAAAAACGGCCCGAGACGGTAAAGCGGTCAGCCTCCGCCGGTGCTAGGCCCACCCGATCGCCGAGATCGGCGAAGGTGACCAAGCTTTCGAGGAGGTGATGGCCGTCGCCACGCTGGCCGATGACATGCAGCGCCAGATTGATCTTGGCCGGCGCCGCTGAGGTCAGTGCGAAGCCGGAGAGGTCGTCTGCCTGCATTCGGTTATCAGGATTTCTTGTCCGATGCAGCGGTTTCCGCGGCGCCCTTTTTCGGCAGGGTCTCCTTGGCATCCGCCGCAGCCGGAACGGTCTGCGCGAGAGGCGGCAATCCGTTTTCGATCTTTGCCTTGATCTTCGGAATTTCCGCTTCCTCCGGCTCCAACTCCAGCGCCTGGGTCCATTGGAACACTGCCTCGAGCTTGCGTCCCACCCGCCAATAGGCGTCGCCAAGGTGATCGTTGATCGTCGGATCTCCGGCCATCAACTCCGCCGCACGCTCGAGCTCGCCCACTGCCTCCTCGAAGCGGTTCATGCGGAAATAGGCCCAGCCGAGCGAATCGACGATGTAACCGTCGTCGGGCTTGAGCTCGACCGCCTTACGGATCATCTCCAGGCCCTCTTCGAGGTTGATGTTCATGTCGACCCAGGAGTAGCCGAGATAGTTAAGGACCTGCGGTTGGTCGGGGTTGAGCTCCAGAGCCTTGCGAAAATTCGGCTCTGCCTTCTCCCAGAGCTTCTGGCGCTCATAGGCGATCCCGCGCTGGAAGAAGACGGTCCAGTCGCTACGCTTCGGAACCGGGCCGATCGCCTCGACTGCACGATCGTAAAGCTCGCCCATTTCCTTGTACGCCTTGGCGTCGGAAAGCACGCTGCCATAGGCGAGATAATTGCGGATGTTCTTGGGATCGAGTTCGATCAGCCCCTGCAGGTGCTTCTTAGCCTCGTCGACCTTGCCGACGCCGGCAAGGGCGAGGCCGAGTTGCAGTTCCGAGACCCGGCGCATTGGCGAATCTTCAGGCACACTCCTGTAAAGCGCGATTGCCTCCTGCTCCTTCTTCAGGTTTTCGGCAATGCCTCCCAGCATCACCAGGATATCGGCACTGTCCGGATCGAGCCGGCGCGCCGTCTGGAGGTAAAGCGACACGATGTCCTCGGCACCTTCCCGGTTGAGGGCACCACCGATCGAGAAGAGCACGGCAGCCGCACCCTGCACGGCCGTACGTACCTGCTGCTCCTGGTGTTTGCCCTCTTCAATGCTTTTCCTGAGCGCCTCGAGCGGAGTGTAGTTGTTGACGAGGCTTTCGCCAACGGAGACGGTATCGAGCGCCTTCTGCTTGTTGCCCTCTCGCGCCTCGAAGCGCGCCAGCGCCTCAACCGCACGCATGAAGGTGTCCGGCGCGGCACTTCCGCCTTCCCGGTCGAGAATGGCGTCGTTCAGCCTCGCGCGCGCCGTCGCCTTGTCGCCGGCGGCCAGAGCGATCGCGCCAGCATGATAATTCTTGAACACCCGGAACCATTCCGGCCCGTCGAGCGCCTTAATCTGCGCAAGCGCTTCCTTCGGCCTGCCCTGACCGTATTTCGCCCAGGCGGAGAGCAGAGTGCTCATCAGCCGGTCGAGGTCGTTGGGGCCTTCATATTTCAAGAGCTTTTGGGCCGTGCGGTATTCGCGTTTGCGGATCGCGTCGATGGCGCGGACGACCGTCGTGATCCGTTCGACGGCCCGCTCTGACTTCAGATCCTCGGCAACCTTGACGCCTTCGTCGAATTCGCCGCCGATCAACAGCGTGATCATCAGGCGCTGCTTGACTTCCCGGTTGTCCGGCTCGAACTGCAATGCGATCCGGTAGAGGTCTGCCGCCATCGCATAATCTCGATCGACATCGGCGGTGCGAGCCGCCAGGAAGGCACCGGCGAAGGTGTTTGCGCTCGTGAGGTCGAAAGGTTCGGCGTCCTCGACCGCAGCCGCTTCTTCAGCGAAGGCGTAATGGCTGCCGGTCGTAACCACGAGGGCCAGCATTGCCGCGGCGCTGAGAAGCCGAAGGAGTTTATTCTGCCGCATATCAAACCTTTCGTTGCCGATGGTCCGGCGCATCGCGCCATCGCTCATTGCTGCGGAGTCGATTGGAGGGTGCCGGACGCAAGTCTCGAAAAACAGAATGGCTTTTTTGGCGCAGCCCGGCAAGAAATTCCTCAAGGGAAACCCTGACCAGCCGGCTAGCTCACTCGATCGATGCAGAAATCGATCACCTCGGTGAGCGCAGCTTTCCAGGGGGAAGCGGTGAGGGGCGCGAGCGCATCGCGCGCGATCGTGCCGTAATGCTGGGCGCGCGCAATCGTATCGGTCAGCCCCCCGTAGCGGTGGATTAGCCCGAGTGCCTTTTCGAGATTGGCCCCATCACTGGCGCCACCTTCGATGGCTTCGCGCCAGAAGGCGCGGTCCTGCGGCGTGCCGCGTCGATAGGAAAGAATGACCGGCAACGTGATCTTGCCCTCTCGGAAGTCGTCGCCGACATTCTTGCCGAGATTAATCGACGATCCGCCATAGTCGAGTACGTCGTCGACGAGTTGGAAGGCAAGGCCGAGATTCATGCCGTAGGATTTCAGCGCGTTGCGATCGGCCTTGCTCGCAGCCGCAACAATGGGGCCGACCTCGGCGGCCGCGGCAAAGAGCGCAGCCGTCTTGGCGCGGATCACCTGCAGATAGTCGTCCTCAGTGGTCTCCATGTTTTTGGCCACGGACAACTGGAGAACTTCACCCTCCGCGATCACAGATGCGGCGGTTGAGAGCACATCGAGCGCATCCAACGAACCGACATCCACCATCATGCGGAAGGCCTGGCCGAGCAGGAAGTCGCCGACGAGCACGCTCGCCTGATTGCCCCAGATCGTCCGCGCCGTCGACTTGCCGCGCCTGAGATCGCTTTCGTCGACCACGTCGTCGTGCAGAAGTGTCGCCGTATGCATGAACTCGACGCTGGTCGCGAGCTTGACATGGGCGTCGCCGTCATAGCCGAACATCGAAGCGGCCGCGAGTGTCAGCATCGGCCGCAGGCGCTTGCCGCCCGAAGAAATCAGGTGGTTGGCGACCTCCGGAATCATCTGCACGTCGGAGCCGGCCTTCGAGAGAATAAGCTGGTTGACCCGCTCCATGTCGGACGCCGTGAGCCCGACGAGCGGCTTCACGGACGCCTGTTTGTTTTTGCCGTCTTCCAGCGGTATCACTACGCCCAACGCCCCGGACTCCTGTTTCTTGCTCGGTTGTGACAATAGTAAAGAGGTGGCTCGTGCGGCAAGAGGCGAATTGCCTCGCCCGCTGGAATTTGAAGGAGGAGACCCGATCGCGATGAAGGAACTGATCCGCACCAACGATGCCGTCCTTCTCTCCTTCGCAGAAAGTCTGATGAAGGACGCCGGCATCACCTGTTTCGTCGCCGATCGCGACATGAGCATCCTTGAAGGCTCGCTCGGCCTGTTGCCGCGGCGCTTCCTGGTGGCCGAGGAGGATGCCGAGCGGGCCCGGCGCATTCTGGTCGAAGCTGGCCTGGAAAAGGAACTGCGGCAGTGATCGAGGCATCTCCGCGGACCGGCCGCGATGCGCTGGCAGAATGGCGGCCATGACAACGCTGATCAAGGAAACCGTGGATGCGTTCCACCGAGGCGGCTTTCACCTGATCCAGCCGCTTGGCCAGGGGCATCGCTCCGGCATGGACGCAATGCTGCTTGCGGCCCTCGTTTCCTGCGAGGGTTCCTGCCGCGTCGCCGATCTCGGTGCAGGGGCGGGGGCGGCCGGCATGGCGGTCGCCTCGCGCGTTGCAACGGCTGAGGTGCTGCTCGTCGAACGCTCGCCGATCATGGCCGGCTTTGCCCGTCGCAGCCTTGCCTTGCCTGCAAATGCACATTTTGCGGGACGCGTCGCCGTTCTCGAGGCGGATGTGACGCTGACTGGCAAGGCACGCGTAGAGGCGGGCCTTGCCGATGACACCTTCGATCACGTCATCATGAACCCGCCCTTTAACGATGCCGCCGATCGCCGGACGCCGGATCGGCTGAAGGCCGAGGCCCACGCGATGAGCGACGATCTCTTCGAAACCTGGATCAAGACCGCGGGCGCGGTCATGAAGCCCGGGGGCCAGCTTTCGCTCATAGCCCGGCCGGAATCGATCGCCGAGATCATCGCAGCCTGTGGCCGCCGCTTCGGCGGCATCGAAATCACGCCGCTCCTGCCGCGCGCCGGCGAAAACGCCGTGCGTATCCTGGTGACCGCGATCAAGCAGAGCCGCAAGCGATTGGCGCTGCGCGCGCCGCTCGTGATGCACGGGGAGGGGACGCACCGTTTCTCCCCGGACGTCGACGACCTCAATAACGGCCGGACCGCCTATCCTCGCCGGCGATAAACGGTAAGCGTGGCATTGCGTTTGCTGCGGCAGTGCATACATGCAGGGACAAGTTTCGAATGAGCAGGAGTTGAAATGGCCGGGTTCTTGAAAAAATTGCTTCCGAGGCGTTTTCGCAAGGACGGGCAAACGATCCCGGCTATCCGGCTCCATGGCGCGATCATGGCCGGGGGCAGCCAGTTCCGTCCTGCTCTCAATCTCGCGACGGTGGCGCCGCTGCTCGAGAAAGCCTTCGCCGTCAAGGAGGCTCCGGCCGTAGCCATCTCCGTCAACTCGCCCGGCGGCTCGCCGGTGCAGTCGCGCCTGATCTACCAGCGTATCCGCGATCTCGCCGAGGAGAAGAAAAAGCGGGTCCTGATCTTCGTCGAGGACGTGGCGGCCTCGGGCGGCTACATGATTGCGCTTGCCGGCGACGAGATCATTGCCGATCCGAGTTCGATCGTCGGCTCGATCGGTGTCGTGTCCGGCGGGTTCGGTTTTCCGGAGCTGTTGAAGAAGATCGGCGTCGAACGGCGCATCTATACGGCCGGCGAGAACAAGGTGGTCCTCGATCCGTTCCAGCCGGAAAAGGAGCGGGACGTCGAGTTCTTGAAATCACTTCAGCTCGATATCCACGATACCTTCATCGAGATGGTCAAGGCCCGGCGCGGCACGCTGCTCAGCGACAATCCCGATATATTCTCGGGTCTCTTCTGGACAGGGCGTCGCGGGCGGGAGCTTGGCCTCGTCGATGGACTCGGTGACATGCGCGGAGAGGTGAAGAGGCGCTATGGCGAAAAGGCGCGGCTTGAACTCATCCAGCCGAGCCGCAGCCTCTTCGGACGGCGCCAGCCGGGGGCGGCGGTCGCGGGATCTCTCGCAGCCCCACTCGCCGCTTCTGCTGTAGCGGGACTTGTCGAGGCGATAGAAGAAAGGGCGCTATGGGCGCGTTTCGGGCTGTGATACCAAGGGCAGTAGATTTCGGTCGGTCCCGCACCGCCCGGCCAGGGAATCGCTGCACCTCCAGCTGGCATTCTGTCTGATCCGGGAGGCGCAGAGGAGGAAACATGCCGCAGATCATTCTGCTCTTGATCATCGCTGTTATCGCCTGGATCGGCTATCGCAAGTTCATCGCCGACGCCGAGCGGCTCGCGCGCCAGCGCGAGCGTTTGCGCCGTGAGCGCGAGAGCGGCGCCGACGGAACGCTCGTCAAGGATCCGAAGACCGGCGAATACCGCCTGAGGCGCGACGACGAGCGATAAATTGCCGCAGGCTGAGGCTTAGGCCGTGGATCGGCCAAGGCGCTTGACCCTAGTTCTCCGGCATGGCACCTGTCCCCGCACATGTCGAAGAATTCGGACGAACCCATGACCGCTGCCCCCCTCCCGGACCATATGAACCCGAAGCGCTCGTTCCAGGCTTTGATCCTGACACTGCACAACTATTGGGCCGACAAGGGCTGCGCGGTGCTCCAGCCCTATGATATGGAAGTTGGCGCCGGCACCTTCCATCCGGCGACGACGCTCCGCGCGCTCGGGCCGAAGCCGTGGCGCGCGGCCTATGTCCAGCCCTCGCGGCGTCCAGCCGACGGCCGCTATGGCGAAAATCCGAACCGGCTCCAGCATTATTATCAATATCAGGTGATCCTGAAACCCAACCCGTCCAATCTTCAGGAACTCTATCTCGGCTCGCTCGAGGCGATCGGTCTCGATCCGCTGCTGCACGATATCCGCTTCGTAGAGGACGACTGGGAAAGCCCGACGCTTGGTGCGTGGGGCCTTGGTTGGGAGTGCTGGTGCGACGGCATGGAAGTGTCGCAATTCACCTATTTCCAGCAGGTCTGCGGCATCGAGTGCTCGCCGGTTTCCGGCGAACTGACCTATGGCCTCGAGCGATTGGCGATGTACGTCCAGGGCGTCGACAATGTCTACGACCTCAATTTCAACGGCCGCGAGGGCGCAGAAAAGATCACGTATGGCGATGTCTTCCTGCAGGCTGAGCAGGAGTATTCGCGGTACAATTTCGAATACGCCAACACAGCGATGCTGCATCAGCACTTTATCGACGCGGAGAAGGAGTGCCTGGCGCTTCTTGCCGCCGGTGCGCCCAACGCCGGCAACGATCGCCTGCACAAATGCGTCTTGCCCGCCTATGACCAGTGCATCAAGGCGAGCCATGTCTTCAATCTTCTGGATGCGCGCGGCGTGATTTCGGTGACGGAGCGCCAGAGCTACATCCTGCGCGTGCGCACCCTCGCAAAGGCCTGCGGCGAAGCCTTCCTGCTGACCGATGCAGGCGGCGCGAATTGGAATCAGGAGGCAGCCTGACGGTTGCCAGGGTGCCGTTGGCCCGGCTGCGATCAGAGCAGATCGTCGTTTTCCATAGGGCGGGTCGGTTTCACGAGCGGAGAAGCGCCCGGCTGCAGCGCCCTGGCATAGGTCTCCAGCGCGCGGCGGACGCCGTCCGGCCTTTCGACCTCCTCTACGCCCGCATAGGTAGCGAAGAGCGCTGTAAAGGCGATCGCGTTGACGAGGGTCGCGAGCGGTTTCATCGGGGGACCTTTGCGTCCTGGCGTGCGGGTGGATCTACTATCCCCCACTTGCTGGTCCGGCGCCGTTACCGGGGATACAGGCCGGCAGGCAGTCGAAATTCGTCGGTCGACAGCAGCGCGGCGCATGCGGAATACCGCTCCCCTGGTGCCGCTTCGATGCGGGCGGTCGCCCTTGCGTCTCCCGTCGGAATGCAGTTGCGGCTGCCCGTGTGCTGCGCCCGAGAGTCGCGGCGGGCTCTTTGAAATTGCTGCAGGCTTTCATCCTAAATCGATTTGGATTCGAGGAATCATGCAGTAAGCTCCGGCGGGTGCAAAAGGAGGGTTCTCATGCTCGGGCTGGCAATCGGTGTCGCCGTGATCCTTTATCTTGTCTACGTCTACAACAGCCTTGTCAGGGCGCGGCAGATGACCCAGGAGGCCTGGTCCGGCATCGACGTACAGTTGAAACGCCGCGCCGATCTCATTCCCAATCTGATCGAGACGGTGAAGGGCTATGCGGCGCACGAGAAGTCGACGCTCGAGGAGGTGGTCGCACTTCGCAACCGGGCACAGGCCGTGCCGGAAGGCGACGTAGCCGGCCGGGCCGCGGTGGAGGGGGCGCTCTCGCAGGCGCTCGGCCGCCTCTTTGCGCTCGCTGAAGCCTATCCCGACCTGAAGGCCAACCAGAATTTCGCCGAACTGCAGCGTTCGCTGGAGACGATTGAAGGCGAGATCCAGATGTCCCGCCGCTATTACAACGGCGCTGCCCGCGACTTGAACGTGAAGGTCGAGAGCTTCCCGTCGAATCTGATTGCGAACCTATTCCGTTTTGCCCGGGCCGGTTACTTCGAGATCACCAACGAGGCGGATCGTGCTGTGCCGTCGGTCAGGTTCTGATTCGTATCGGGTGAGGAAGGGGGCATTGCTATGAGGCGGCTCTTGGCGGCGTTGGCGGTCGCACTGCCCCTTCTGGCGACGTCGCCCGCTGCAGCGGCAGAGATCATCTCCGCCTTTCATTCGGTGATCGACGTCGCCAGGGATGGCACGCTCACGATCACGGAAACGATCACGGCAAATGTCGAAGGCAGGGAGATCCGCCGCGGCATCTACCGCGATTTTCCGCTGACCTTCCTCGATGAGAATGGCCGCCGGGCCCGCGTGGACTTCAAGGTCCTTTCCGTCGAGCGCGACGGCGAGGAGGAGGAGCACCGCACGGAGGCGATCAGCGGCGGGATCCGCGTTTACACCGGTAAGGCCGACGTCTTCCTGCCGCATGGCGAACATACATTCCAGATCTCATACGAGACCGGACGCCAGATACGCTTCTTCGACGACCACGACGAACTTTATTGGAACGTGACCGGAACCGAGTGGATTTTTCCGATCGAGGAGGCAACTGCAACGGTGACCTTGCCGTCGGGGGTCAGGGCTCAGGCGCTCGACGTCTTCACCGGCGGCTACGGCGCCACCGGCAAGGATGCGCGCGTTGTGGAAGAGGGTGACGAGATATTCTTTGCGACCACGCGAAGGCTGCGTCCGCAGGAAGGATTGTCGATCGCGATCATGATGCCGAAGGGCAGTATCGACCGGCCGAGCGCTGGCCAGGAAAACATCTGGTGGCTACGCGACCGTCTGACACTGGTCATCGCCGCGGCAGGCCTCCTGCTCGTCACCCTCTATTACGGGCGTGCCTGGGTCCGCGTCGGCCGCGATCCCGCCCGTGGGGTCATGGTGCCGCGCTGGGATCCGCCGGACGGAATTTCGCCGGCTCTCGTCAACTATGTCGACAACAGGGGTTTTTCCGGTGAGGGATGGACAGCACTTTCTGCGGCCGTGCTCAACCTTGCTGTCAAGGGCTATGTCGTCCTCGACGATCTGAAGAATGCCATCGTCATCGCCGCCACCGGCAAGGGGGGCGTGGAGCAGCTGCCGACGGGTGAGGCGGCAGTGATGAAGGCGATCGCAGCGGCCAACGGCAGGCTTACGATCGATCGGGCGAACGGCAAAAAGGTCGAAGCGGCAGGGTCCGGTTTTCGCCGCGCGATGGAGCGCGAACACCGCGATAAATACTACCGCGCCAATACCGGATATATCATCGGTGGCGTCCTGATTTCGGTGGTTTCGCTGGGCGCACTGTTCATCTTTGGCGATCTCGGAGAGGACAAGATCCCTCTCGTTTTCGTTCCCGTCGTCTTCGCCATTCTTGTTTCGACCCTGGCGGTTTCATTCGGCAAATCACTACGGCGCGGGTCGAGCCTCGCGCGCCGCATTCTGTCGATCGTCGTGCTCGCCTTTATCGGTTTCGTGCTCTTCTCCGTCTTCTCGAGCATCCTGGCGGTCGTCGTGCTCTCTGCGAGCGAACCGGATGACCTGGCGCTGCTTTCCGCAATCGGCGGCATACTGCTCGTCAACTTGCTCTTCTTCTTCCTGATGGGGGCGCCGACGCCGCTCGGCACCCGCATGATGGATGGGATCGACGGTCTCAGGCAATATATGACGCTTGCCGAAAAGGATCGCTTGAACATGCAAGGCGCGCCGGAAATGTCGCCGCGGCATTTCGAGACGCTCTTGCCCTATGCGGTTGCGCTCGGCGTCGAGAAGCCGTGGACGGAGACGTTCGATCGCTGGCTGCTGGCCGCAGCAGGCGGTGCAGCCGCGGCCGCTGCCTATCAGCCGGCGTGGTATCACGGCGATTCCTTCAGTCCGGGGTCTTTCGCCGATACGATCGGCGATTTCGCCGGCTCCATGGCGGGTACGATGACGTCTTCGCTGCCGCCTCCGCCAAAGAGTGCGTCATCGGGCTTCTCGTCCGGCGGCGGCTTCTCCGGCGGTGGTGGAGGCGGCGGCGGTGGCGGCGGCTGGTAGAGTGCGCCGATTTCCTCACAGCACTTGATGACATTTTCTCCAGAGCTTGCTAAGTCCCGCGCCAACGGTCCGGAACATAACAAAGCTGAATTCATGCCCGATCTTCTTATCGAACTGCGCTCCGAAGAAATCCCTGCCCGCATGCAGCGCAAGGCGGCCGGCGACTTAAAGAAGCTGGTGACCGACGCCCTGGTCGGGGCTGGCCTAACCTATGAGGGCGCGCGCGAATACTGGACGCCGCGCCGGCTGACGCTCGACATTCGCGGCCTGAATGCCCGCTCCGCCGATGTCCGCGAGGAGCGCAAGGGGCCGCGCACCGATGCCAACGAGAAGGCGATCGAAGGCTTCCTGCGCGCCGCGGGTCTCTCCTCGATCAGTGAAGCGCATGTTCACAGCGATCCGAAGAAGGGCGAATTTTACGTCGCTCACATCGTAAAGCCCGGCCGCGCGGCAGAAGACATCATTGCCGATGTGATGCCGGCAATCATCCGAGACTTCCCCTGGCCGAAATCGATGCGCTCCGGCGCCGCTTCCGCCAGGGCGGGCAGCCTGCGCTGGGTGCGCCCCCTGCAATCGATCATCTGCACCTTCGGCGCAGAAACCGAAGAGACGAAGGTGATCCCCTTCGAGGTCGACGGCATCGTCGCCGGCAATGTCACCTACGGCCACCGGTTCCATGCGCCGGAGGCGATCAGCGTTCGTCGCTTTGCCGATTATTCCGAGCAGCTCGAAAAGGCGAAGGTCGTGCTCGATGCCGAACGCCGCAGACAGATGATCTCAGCGGACGCCCACAACATCGCCTTCGCCAACGGCCTCGAACTGGTAGAGGACGAAGGGCTGCTTGAGGAAGTTGCAGGTCTGGTCGAGTGGCCGCGCGTGCTGATGGGAAGCTTCGACGAGAGCTATCTGGAAATCCCTTCCGAAATCATCCGCCTGACGATCAAGACCAACCAGAAATGCTTCGTCACGCGGCGGCCCGGGGCGGAAAAGCTTTCCAACAAGTTCATCCTCGTTGCCAATATCGAAGCGCGCGACGGTGGCCAGGAGATCATCCACGGCAACGGCAAGGTCGTGCGCGCCCGCCTCTCCGATGCGGCGCATTTCTGGAAGCGCGACCAGGGCGATCTGCCGGACCTCGAAACGCTGGAAGCGCCGGCGGCGAAGCTTGCGCTTGATCTTGAAAAGCCGCTCGACCAGCGCATGGCGAAGCTCGATGCGCTGAACGTCACCTTTCATGCCAAGCTCGGAACCCAGGGCGAGCGCGTCGCCCGCATCCGCGCCCTGGCTGCCGCACTTGCCAAGATCACCGGAGCCGATGCAGCGCTGGTCGATCGCGCAGCCGTTCTCGCCAAGGCGGATCTACGCACCGAAGCGGTCGGGGAATTCCCGGAGCTTCAGGGCATCATGGGCCACAAATATGCTGCCTTGCAGGGCGAGGATCAGGCCGTCTCCAACGCGATCGAAGACCATTACAAGCCTCAGGGTCCTTCGGACCGCGTGCCGACCGATCCGGTATCGGTCACCGTCGCGCTTGCGGACAAACTCGATACGCTCGTCGGCTTCTGGGCGATCGATGAAAAGCCGACCGGCTCGAAGGATCCTTACGCACTACGCCGCGCCGCGCTAGGCGTGATCCGGCTCGTGCTCGAAGGAAAGGCACGTCTCCCAATGCTGCCCTTCTTCGATGTCGCCCTTGCAGGGCTCAAGGCTCAGCGGCCCGACATTGCCGGCGAGATCGGCGGGGACCTCCTCGCCTTCTTCCATGACCGGCTGAAGGTCTATCTACGCGACCTCGGGGCGCGCTACGACCTGATTGACGCGGTGCTGACGCCTGAGGCCGACGACCTGTTGATGATCGCCCGCCGCGTCGAGGCGCTGACGGCCTTCATCACGGCGGAGGAGGGCAAGAACCTGCTTGCCGGCACCAAGCGCGCGACGCAGATCCTTGCGGCCGAGGAGAAGAAGGGCACCGAGGTGGCCGCGAGAGTGGACGAGAAGCTCTTCCGGCTCGACGCCGAGCGCACGCTGCACGCTTCGATTATGATCGCCTCCGACGACGCGCGCCAGGCGATCGTCAAGGAGGACTTCCGCTCGGCCATGGAGGCGCTCTCCAAATTGCGCGAGCCGGTCGATGTCTTCTTCGACGACGTGCTCGTCAACGACGAGAATGTAGCGATCCGCGCCAACCGTCTGGCGCTGTTGGGCCTGATCCGCACGGCGACCGGCGAGGTCGCGGATTTCTCGAAGATCGCGGGATGACGTCGACAAGCGACGGGAGCGATCCTAACTCCCGCCGTATGACGAGCGACAATGCGAGCGCGGGCGCAGGTGTCATCGAGCCTCCGGGCCACGAGCGGGGCGGTGATTGGATTGCCGTTGCCGACGATGCCATCCCGTTCGAGCGTATCGAGGCCTTCTTTTCGGGGCGTGCCTACGAGCCGCACCGGCACGATACCTATGCCATCGGCCAGACCTTGTCCGGCGTTCAGAGTTTCCATTATCGCGGTGCCGAGCGGGCAAGCCTTCCTACCACGACGATGGTGCTGCACCCCGACGAAGTGCATGACGGCCAAGCCGGTAGCGAGGATGGCTTTCACTATCGCATGATCTACATCGAGCCGGCAGCCATCCAGAGCGTTCTCGGTGGTCGGCCGCTGCCTTTCATCAAGGGCGGGATCTCCTGCGATCCACACCTCTTCGCCGCGGTTCGCGCCTTGCTTCCGGCGACGGATGCCCGGATCGAAATCCTGGAATTCGAGGACGGCCTTTTCGAACTCGCCCGTGCGCTTGAAGTCGCCGGCGGCGGACCCGCGAAGGCTGGCCGCACGCTCGACTACCGCGCCTGCGAGCAGGTGCGCCTTTACCTCCATGACCTGCCCGGAGGCACTGTGACACTTGAGAGCCTCGAAACCATCAGCGGCCGCGATCGCTGGGGCCTCAGCCGCGACTTCCGCCGGCTTTTCGGCACGAGCCCCTATCGCTATCTGGTGCAAAGGCGCCTTGAGACGGTCAAAGTCCATCTGCGGCGGGGCGTCCCAGTTGCACAGGCCGCGCTCGTCGCGGGCTTTGCCGACCAGGCGCATATGAGCCGCCACTTCAAGAAGGCCTTCGGCGTCACCCCCGGACGATGGCTGCGCGTGGCGGGCATGCCTTCGGCTGTCGAAGCGGACCGAGCCTGAAACGGCTCTCTTCCTGCACGATCGTTCAAGACCGGTCGCAAGGCTCCTGCTGTTATTCCTGTCGGAAACAGCCTGAGGAAACAGCGATGAAATCAAACAGACCCGCCTATGCCCCGATAAACTTCGCAGACAAGCTGGCGCAGTTCACCGATCGATGGCAGCCGCGCGTGATCGCAGAGCTCAACGACTATCAGTTCAAGATCGTCCGCATTGAAGGCGACTTCATCTGGCACGATCACCCCGAGACGGACGAGGCCTTCATCGTGCTGGAGGGCGTCCTCCGCATCGATTTTCGTGATGGCGCGGTGACGCTCGGTCCGGGCGAAATGTACATCGTGCCGAAGGGCGTCGAACACAAACCCTTTGCAGCAAGCGAAGTGACGATGTTGCTCATCGAACCGCGTGGGACGCTGAACACCGGGGAGGTGGGCGGTGAGCGCACGACAGCGAATGATATCTGGATCTGACAGGGTTGACGTCCAGGTTCGGCGATCTCGCGCCCCTCCTTCAGCGGGTCATGCCGCTGGTTTCGTTGCCGCGGTATTTCTGACGGAATGAATCTTCTGTTGAAGAAGTCGGCGGTGGCCGTCTATGACGGACAGCATGATCGCAAGAATTCTCGTCAGTGCCTGTCTCATGGGGCATGCGGTGCGCTACGACGGCGTAGCGAAGCCGCTCCTTCATCCGGCCATCGAACGCTGGCGCGGTGAGGGGCGGCTTGTGGTCCTCTGTCCCGAAATGTCGGCAGGCATGCCGGTGCCGCGCCCGCCGGCGGAAATCGAGCCCGGCAGGACCGCTGGCGCAGTGCTTTCCGGCGATGCTCGCGTCCTCGAAAGGACCGGCGGGGATGTGACGGCCGCGTTTCGCGAGGCGGCTGAAAACGCGCTTGCTCTTGCGCGTCGGACGAATTGCCGCTTTGCGCTGCTTATCGATGGCAGCCCATCCTGCGGCTCAAGCTTCGTCCATGACGGGGGCTTCAGGGGCGCTCGGGTTTCCGGGGCGGGGGTGACGGCGGCGCTGCTCCGCGCGAACCGCATAGAGGTCTTTTCCGATCGGCAGATCGGCGAGTTGGCGGCGCGGATCGAGGAATTCGGTTCCTGACAAAAGATTACGCCCCTGCTTCTCTCAGGGGCGCAACCTTTTCGCCATTGCAGCGAAACGCCCGTCGGTCCTTGAACCTGGCCGATGGGGCAGGGAACTCAGTTTATATGGGTTCAATCTAGCCGAAGTGCGAAAGCGGACGGATCAAATTCTCGTGAAGTGCCCGCCATGGCCGCGCTCACCGGCTCGGTCCGCGTTGGGGTGCCGACCGCAGAGGTCTTCGTCGTCACGTCGATCGTCGCGGCGGGTGGTGTGGACGGGCTCGTTGAGGCATATGCCTGTTTCGTTTGATCCGCTTCGAGTGCCGCGGCCCTGATCGCTTCCTCCGACGCTTTGCTGACGAAGATCACCGGCGAGCCGCCGAGCCAGGCCTCCGTGCGGACCGACTTGAACTCCCCATGGATTTCCTTGAGCTCAACCCGGTCCGTTCCGGGCGCGAGCTCGGGCACGAGATAGGAGCTCTTCTTCTTCGGCTGTAGCGGAGGGCACTCGGCACAGGAGATCGTCGCGACGCTGGAATTAATGGCCTCGCCGGAGACCACGTCTTCGATCGAGGATGCTGCCGCTGTGCCGGCGGCGAAAAGGAGGGCGGCGGTGATCAGCAGGGAACGCATCGGTCTCTCCTCGCTAGCTCACGTGATCCAGGGTCTGCTTCAGATCATCGTGGTCGTTTCCGGCAGCTGGAGCGGGACGGGCGGGCAAACCGTGTATAGCTCTTCCCTCGCTTCAGTTCGGGGGAGAATATGAGCTTTCCCTTACCTTCTCGTCAGGAGAATTGGTAAAAATTGAATGATGCGGCCGAAATTCCGCCGTTCACGTCGTCTCGCGTTCGACCGCGCGCCAACCGATGTCGGCACGACAGAAGCCATTCTCCCACGAAACGCCCTTCAGCGCGGCGTAGGCGGCATTCTTGGCTTCGCCGACGGTCCGCCCCATGGCCGTGACATTCAGGACCCGGCCGCCGGTGGCGACCAGCCGCCCGTCCTGCATCGCTGTTCCGGCATGAAACACCTTGGTCCTGGCAGACGCCTCCGGCAGCGAGTCGATCGGCGTGTTTTTCTCGTAGGTTCCGGGATAGCCGCGTGAGGCAATGACGACCGTCAGCGCCGCCTCATCGCGCCATTCGGCCTTCAGGCCGTCGAGCGCGCCCGTTGCTGCTGCGTAGAGCAGCGGCAGGAGGTCGCTCGTCAGGCGCATCATCAGGACCTGGCATTCCGGATCGCCGAAGCGGACATTGTATTCGATGAGTTCCGGTCCCTTCTCGGTGATCATCAGGCCGGCGAAGAAGACGCCGGTGAACGGGTGCCCGCTCTCGGCCATGCCGCGCACCGTCGGCTCGATGATCTCCTTCATCGTCCGTTCGACCATTTCCTGAGTCATTACCGGGGCCGGCGAATAGGCACCCATCCCGCCGGTGTTCGGTCCCGTATCGCCGTCGCCAACGCGCTTGTGATCCTGCGCAGAGCCGAGTGGCAGCACCGTCTCGCCGTCGCAGAGGCAAAAAAAGCTTGCCTCTTCGCCGTCGAGATAGGCTTCGACCACCACTTCCGCACCGGCAGACCCGAAGGCACCCGCAAAGCAGTCGTCGATGGCGGCAAGCGCCTCCTCGAGCGTCATCGCGACGGTCACGCCCTTGCCGGCGGCAAGCCCGTCGGCCTTGATGACGATCGGTGCGCCCTGTTCGCGGATATAGGCCTTGGCCGGTTCGGCTGCGGTGAACCGCTTATAGGCGCCGGTCGGAATTCCGTATCTGGCGCAAAGGTCCTTGGTGAAGCCCTTGGAGCCTTCGAGCTGGGCAGCGGCGGCCGATGGGCCGAATACGGGAATGTTTGCGGCGCGAAGCACGTCTGCAAGGCCGGCGACCAGGGGCGCCTCGGGGCCGACGACGACAAAGTCGATCGCCCGTTCGCGGCAGAAGTCGAGAATGGCCGAATGGTTCTCGGTATCGAGTCCGACGATCGTTGCTTCTTCGGCGATGCCCGGATTGCCCGGCGCGGCATAGAGCGCGGTGAGCTTCGGCGATTGCGCGATCTTCCACGCTAGCGCATGTTCACGTCCGCCCGACCCGATCAGAAGAACCTTCATCGCCAACCCCGCCATCTGCTCGTCGATGCGCTGCGGTTAGGACGGCAAATGGGGCCAGGTCAAGGAAAAAGCGGTGCGGATGTGTGATTCCCGCACTATGCCGTGTTCAAGCCTCGCTCGCCGCGACCGGAAAATCGCGGAAACGTTTGGCGGCGAGGGTCGGTGCATGTCGCGCCGTTCTGGTCAGGCCCCAGATCGCCAGATCATCGAGGGCGAGGGGCTTGCTGATGAGATATCCCTGGAAACGGTCGCAGCCGGCCGCCGTCAGCATTGCGAGCTTTTCCGGTGTGTCGACGCCTTCACCGACCACCGCCATGTCTTTCGCATGGCAAAGCGCCACGACCGCCTTTAATACGGGGAGCGCGTGCGACGCGGTGAGATCCGCAACCAGCGCCCGGTCGAGCTTGATCGTGTCGGCGGCATAGTCGATGATCTGCTGGACGGATGTATAGCCGGCGCCGAAATCATCGATCGAAAGGCGAAAGCCCTTCCGCCGAAGCTCCTCGATGTTTTCCCGCAACTGATCGCTGATTTTGACGGCGAAAGTCTCGGTCAGCTCGATATCGATCGATTGCGGACCGAGCCCGTGGCGCTCCAGGCACTCTGAGAAATAGTCGTTGATCGCGCTCGAATGCAGTTCCGCCGAGGAGATGTTGATCGCCACCACCGTGTCGGGCCCAAAGAACGCCTTCAACTGGTGGCAATCGGCCATGGCTTTGTCGATGACCCACCAGTCGATCTTTGAAAAGAGACCGGAGCTTTCCGCTATCGGCACGAACTCGTCCGGCGTCACATTGCCGAGAACCGGGGAATGCCAGCGCAACAGCGCTTCGCAGCCGGTGACCTGACCTTGGGTGTTCACGATCGGCATGTAGACGAGGTGAAACTGCTCGTTCGGGTCGATGGCGCGCAACTCCTCCTGGATCTGGCGCTGCCTGGTGCGCTTGTCATGAATCGCACGGGAGAACCGGGCAGACCGGTTCTTGCCGCCGGTCTTTGCCTGATACATGGCGGCGTCGGCATTGGATATCAGTTCGGCGACCGTGATTGCGTCACCCGGGCATATGGCGACGCCGATGCTCGCCGTGACCGGATAGCGCTTGTCCGAGACTTCGAAACCGCCATCGAAGAGCGCGAGGATGGCGGAAGACATCTCGCGTACGGTGCCGTCCCCCGGTTGCGAACGGGCAAGCACCGCGAATTCGTCGCCCGAGAGGCGAGCAATGATGGCCGGCGCTTGGCCCCTCCTTCGGCTGATGGTCTCGACGCAGCCGGTGATGCGCGTGGCGAGTGTCTTCAGCAGGTCGTCGCCGACTTCGTGGCCATATTTGTCGTTGACGAACTTGAAGTTGTCGATGTCGATGAACAGCAGGCTGCACTTGCCGCCGGAGGTCAGGACGTCATCGACGACGCCGGCGGCAAGCGTATTGAAGCGGCCGCGATTGGCGATTCCTGTGAGCGTATCGGTCCAGGACTTCTGCTGCGCGAGCCGCAGCGAATTGAGGGACTGGCGGTGAAGCTCGCGGATGTTCTGCGTCAGGCGCCCGATTTCGCCCACGGTGCCCGCACCTGCGATTTCGTCGTGCTCGCCGGTCATGACCGCCGTCACATTGGCATCGAGCCTTGCGATCGGACCGGTGATGAAGCGCCTGATCAGGAGGACGATCAGGCAGATGGATATCAGGCTCATGGCAAGCGCGCCGAAGGCAAGCTGCATCTTCTGCTGCAGCATCTGCGCGTCGAAGTGAGAGTCCGGCACGGCGATCGTCGCGTATAGCTGTGGTCCGAGAGGCACACTCGCCGAAAGCGCGTCCGTGACGGCGAGCGGCCATGGCTGGAGGACGATGTCGGCGCCATACTCCTTCTTCAGGGCGGCCTGCATCTGCAGAAAGCGATCGGGCAGTATGGCTATCTGCATCAGCAGCGCGTTTGATTTGTTGCTCGGCATCGGGCGGCGGAAGGTGACCGGATCGACGAAGAGGGAGTAAACGATCCGCGGCCGCTCGCCAGTGGGCTCGAGATAGGTCAGGTCGCTCAGCCGCTTGCTGGCAACCAACTTTCTTGCAAGAGCACTTTGGGGCCTGTCGATCTGGGCAAAGGGATCCCAGCTGTTTTCAAAATAGTATCGGACTTCTCCCTGCGCATCGAGGATAGCGAATGAGAGATACGCGATCGGATCGTCCGACAGTGATCTTATGCTCTCCTGCAGGCGCACGCCGAGCGCGGCTACGCGGTAGCGCTCGTCCGTCTCTGCCACGTACTGGCGTAGCGCATTGCCGTTCAGCAGCGCATTGAGAAAACCTTCGCTGCGCTGGATTTCGTTCTGGAAGACGGCGGCTGCGTGTTCCAGGCGCTGCGAAAGCTTCGCCTGTTCCAATGCGCGAATTGATCGCTTTTCGGCGTAGTGAGCCGAGAGAGCCGCGAGAAAGTAGCCGGCAAGCACTACGGGAAAGATCAGAAAGAGCGCGCGCTTGCTGAGTGTCACTGGAAGTTTGCCAATGTGCTGATGATGCGCCGGCGCGCCTGGACGGAATTGACCGAAAGTTCTTGCTGGTACTGACTTCTCGTCAGCACCTCCTCCGGCGGGTAGATTTCCGGATTGGAGCGTACGGACTCAGGCAGGAGCTTCTGTGCTGCACTGCTCGGGGTAGGCATGTTCAGCGACAGCGCATTGGCGGCTGCGACCTCGGGCGAGCCGACATATCTGAGGAACTCCAGAGCCCGTTGCTTGTGGGGAGAGGCGGCGGTAACCGAAACGCAGTCGAGCCAGGAGAGCGTTCCTTCTAAGGGAACGGCGTAGCGCCACAGACCGGACTTGCCGATCTTCTCGTTGAGGACGTGCTGATCGCCGCTGTAGCCGAGCGCCATATGGATATCTTGGCCGATTGTGGGGCTCTGAATGGCGGTGATGACATAGTCGTAGGTCAGAACGGACGGCGCCTGGGCCTTCAGTAATTCGAAGGCGGCCTTCAGGGTCTCGGTGTCGTTGGCATTGATGGAAGCGCCGAGCAGTACCAGCGGCGGCACGAAGAGTTCGCTATAGTCGTCGAACATCGCGACGTGCTTCTTGAGGGCGGGCGCCGGACGCATCATGTCCTGCCAGGACGTAGGCGGCGGCTCGATGACGTCGGCACGATAGAGAATCCCGACCGTGCCCCACAGATAGGGAAGGCCATAGCCTGCGCAGCGCTTGCGCCACTCGGGCGCATAGTCCGCGAGCGCCGGCAGATTGCTGTCGGAGAGGGGTTCGAGGACACCCTTCTTGCCGAAGAGCGAAGCGCCATGCTCATCGACCGTGACCAGGTCGATGTGATTGGTCGGGTCGGCGAGGATCACGTCGCGGGCGTCGTCGCTGTCGAAATTGATCTGGTGAATCGAAACGCCGGTCTCCTGCGTCCAGCGATCGATGAGGTCCTGGTCAATATAGTCTTCCCAGATCAAAAGGTTCAGTGTCTCGGCATGGCACGCGGACGCGCCGACAAGCGCTGCCAGTAACACGGAAATTGCGGCACGCCCTTTCATCCTCAGCCCCCGCTCGATGCCCATGGGCCGATTTTATGGGGGAATAATTGAGGAATACTTACGGAAAGGCACCGTCGCGGCAGTCGGAAAGTCGCGGGACTTCACCTTGCCTTCATCGCCGCGTCAAGCGCTTGACCGCCGGCCTTTGCGGCGCCAAACAGAAAGCATGAGCACCTCGCCCGTCGATTCCGGCCGCGTGCATGACGCGCCATCCACCAATTGGGTCTATCGTGCGCTGCCGCGCGCGCTCTGGCCCTATGCACAACTTGCCCGCTGGGACAGACCGATCGGCTGGCAATTGCTGATGTGGCCATGCCTCTGGTCCACGGCTCTGGCCGCCGGCACGGCCGCGAGCCTCGGCGGCTTTTCTCCGGCCCGCTTCCTTCTCCATGTTTTTCTTTTCGTCGCCGGGGCAATCGCCATGCGTGGCGCCGGCTGCACTTATAACGATCTCGTCGACCATGATATCGACATGGAGGTGGCGCGCACGCGCTCGCGCCCGCTGCCGTCCGGCCGCGTCACGCGCGCCCAGGCCAAGGCCTTCATGATCCTGCAGGCGCTGGCGGGCTTCGTCATCCTGCTGCAGTTCAATGGCTTCACCATCTTCCTGGGCATTCTCTCGCTGGTGCTGGTCGCCATCTATCCCTTCGCCAAGCGGTTCACGGACTGGCCGCAACTTTTCCTCGGTCTTGCCTTCTCATGGGGAGCGATCATGGGCTGGGCGGCGGAATTCGGTACCCTCTCGGTTGCGGCCGTGATCCTCTACGCGGCGGCCATCGCCTGGACCATCGGCTACGACACGATATACGCCTATCAGGACCGCGAGGATGACGAACTGATAGGCGTCCGCTCCACGGCGCGCCGCTTCGGCGAGAACCCAGGGCCGTGGCTGATCGGGCTCTATGGAATGGCCGTCCTCCTGATGTTCTTCGCGTTTCTCGCAGCGGGCGCCGGCTTTTTCGCCTATATTGGGCTTGTGATTGCGGCGGTCGTACTCGCCTATCAGATCCTGGTGCTGAATATCCACGATCCGCTGCAATGCCTGGCGCTGTTCAAATTCAACGGCACAGTCGGCCTCATCGTATTCGCGGGGCTGGTTCTGGCGCTTCTCGTGCGCCTTTTATGAAGAAGCCTCCGGGTTCACCGGATGCGATTCAAGCCCAACTCAATTCAGTATCGGCCCGCCGCCGCCTTTCAGCGAGTCGAGCGCGGATGATGGCGCGGATAGCGGCGAAAGTAGTCAGCAGCGGTCTGCGCATCGGCGTCTCCTTCTTCTATGTCCTGCCGCGGCTTATGACAAGAAGAACGCATTTGCGCTGTTTCGCGGGTAACACTCTGCTCTTGAGGATCGCGCGGCGGTCTGCCGGCGTCGCGAGGCCCATGCAAGAGAGCCGACCATTTGTTGATGGCCGGCTCCCATTACGAGAAGGGATTTGTAAGGGGACTTGTCAGGTCAGCGACGGGCGATGATTTCGCGGCCGTTGATCTTCATGTGCACGCCAAGCTGCCCGGTGGAGCGGCGCACGAGGAAGCGAGGTCGGCGCTCGGCGAAGAAGGCGTGGCGCCGGCGCGGTTTCGCCGGTGCGGTGCGCACGTCGCCGAGATGTTCCTCGAGGGATCGTGCCACCCCGTCCGCCTCGATCATCAGCATCGGGATTCGATAGGCCTCCGCCCAGGCACGCCAATCGGCTGCAATGTCGGACAGATCATGGGCCACGAGCAGCGGGATGCAAAGATCCGGATCGTCGTGATGGAGCTCTAGCGTCACTGTAACCTCTCCGTTCCCGTGGTCGATGGCCCGCGCCGCCACGCCCCTGAAGGCCCGGGCGGGCAAAGCGATTGAAAGCGGAAGTCCGCTGGATGGTAACACCTTGCGCAGCACAGCGCCACGCTGGTCGAGGCTGATGCTGACATTGCCCACATCGCCATGCAAGATATAGCTTGCCTGCTGCGGGAAACGCTTCGGATCGAGTCGCAGCGTGTTTTCAACCCACGCCGGTTGAGAGAGTGTATTGCCCATTTCCATCGCCCTTGTTTTCCTTGAGAGCCGGGATGCCGGTCTTCTCGTCGGGACTTTTCGTCCTCTATGGGCGGGAGGATAGGCGCGGCCGCTTCCGCGCGGCTTAAGAATTGCGGTTAAAAAAACTTTGCGTTGCCCGATGGTTAGCAAAAGCCGAGCCTGCAGGGTTTCTCCTTCGTAAACGGAAACTACGGCATTTTTTGCGTCAGCGCCGCAATGGGCCGAACAGCTTCGCGCAAGGGTGTCGCGTCACCTTGAGGCCGTTTGATGATCGGAGACGGGCGCGCGTCGGCCGTCTGGTGGAGCGGCCCTCGCATGGTTTCGACTTATCTCGACTATAATCTCATTGCGCGGGACATGACGCTCAGCCTCAAGCGTGTTTCGGAGCAAACCCTCGTCGCCCGCGATACGCAATACTTCAAAGAAAACATCGGCAATGTGACTTCGGTCGATGAGTTCCTGGACGATTTTCGTCTCTATTCTTACGCAATGGCGGCGTTTGGGCTGGGGGAGATGATCGATTCGGTCGCCTTCATGCGCAAGGTGCTGGAAAGTGACCTCTCCGACGAAAACAGTTTCGCCAACAAGCTGACGGATGAGCGCTATCGTGAATTCGCAATGGCGTACAGCTTCAGCAGCGGGACCGCCGTCTCGCAGACCGAGGCGCAACTCGACGAACTCATCGGATTGTACAACACGAGCATCGCCAATCTCGGGGAGACCCAGAAGGAGGAGACCCGCTACTACAACGTCATGATCGACAAGGTCACCAGCGTCGATCAGTTGTTGAACAACGACCGCCTGCGCGCCTACGTGTTCACCGCCTTCGGGATCGATGAGAGCACCTATTCGCGACAGACGATTCGTGGCGTGCTTTCCAGCAGTGCGGACGATGCGGACAGCTACGAGAATACCGTGATTGCGCCCCAGCTCTCCAGCCTCGAAACGGCGAAGGCAGAGGCGCAGGCGGAACTTTCGGCGGGGGGGCTTACCGACGACGAGCGAGTACGGCTCCAGCGTAAGATAACGACCTACACGAATTCCATCGCCACGCTTAACAACTACCTCGACCTCGCTGCGGCTTTCGATTTTGGCTCTGACGGAGCCGCGACGGCAGGCGCCGCGCAGACGGCCGAAAACAAGCTCGCCACCAACGATCTCTATATTTCCAGCAACTCCCGCGTCACGCCGCAGGCGGCCCTTTTGAACAAGGCCTATTTCGAGGAGCAGATCGCCAGCATCACGACCGTCGATGAGCTCGTCGCCGATGCGCGCCTTTACAACTACATCAGAACGGCCTTCGACCTTACCGGCGTCACGATCGTTCCTGCGACCATCAAAAACATTCTCACGAGCGATCCGGATGATCCGGATAGTTACGTCAACACGATCGGCGGCGGCGACGAGAACTACATAGCACTCGCCAAGGCCTTCAATTTCCAGGAGGACGGGACACTCGCTGCCGGGGACACGGCCCAGGCTGCGGCACAAACGAGCCTTACCTCCAATCGCTACATGACGCGATATAACGACAAGGATGAGGAGGCGGACGAGAAGGCGATCAGCGCTTACGAGATCGCCGTTTCCGACCTGACCTCCGTCGACGACTTCGTCGGCACCGCTTCAATCTACGAATTCGCGCTGACAGCAGTCGGGCTGGATCCCGATGCCGAAAGCGCGCGGACGATCAAGCGGGTGCTGACCAGCGACCTGACCGATCCGAAAAGTTTCGTTTATACGCTCAAGGACGAGCGCTACCTGACGCTTGCCCAACTGTTCAACTTTACGACAGAGGGTGAAATCGGCGTTCCTGCACTCGCCCAATCCGAGACGCAAATCCAGGAGACCGCGAAGAGCTACATCGTCAACAAGTCCCGTTTTGGATCGGAGGACGACAAGGCGGCGGCAGAGGACGAGAGCGATTATTACACGGCCGAGGTTCCCAAGCTTGCCTCGCTCGATGAATTCCTGGCGGATTCCCGTCTGGTGAGCTTCGCGCTCGAAGCCAATGGGATCAACCCGGAAAGCGTGAGCCCCGACGTGCTTCGCCAGATCTTCACTTCCGATCTCGACGACCCGGAAAGCGTCATCAATCAGCAGGAAAATTCCGCCGCCTATGTCTCGCTGGTGACCTCCTTCAACTTCGACAGCGAAGGAAACCTGCTGCGCGAGCAGAAGGACGCCATTGTCACCCGCCAGGGATTCTACGAAACGCTCGACCATTATCTGCACCAGATGCTGGAGGAGCAGGCGGGCGAGGAAAACGAGGGCGTCCGCCTTGCGCTGTATTTCGAACGGATGGCGGGGTCATTGGTCGACGCCTATGACCTGCTGGCCGATGATGCGCTGGCCGAGGTGTTCCGGACTATTTTCAGCCTGCCAGACGAGTTCAGTTCCATGGACATCGACCAGCAGGCGAAGTTCGTCGACAAGAATCTCGATCTCGAAATACTGAGCGACACGGTTGAGCTCAAGAAGCTTCTCGCACGATTTGCCGTGCTCTACGATCTGGAGAATAACACGGCAGTCGATCCGGTCGTGTCGATCCTATCGAGCAGCGGCACCGTCGGGATCAGTGCCGATACGCTTCTTACGTTGTCGCAGCTTCGGGTGGGTGGTTAGGCGCAAGGCGCGCCCGGCTCAATCGGCCCGCAGCACCTTGTCAGGGTTCATGATTCCGGCCGGATCGAAAGCATGTTTGATCCGACGCATCAGCTCGATCTCGATCGGGGAGCGGACCGCGGCGAGTTCGTCGCGCTTCAGCTGGCCGATGCCGTGTTCGGCCGAAATCGAGCCGTCATATTTCAGCACTACGGCATGCACGATTGCGTTCATCTCGCGCCAGCGGGCGAGAAAGGCCGACTTGTCCGCGCCGACCGGCTGGGAGATGTTGTAGTGGATGTTGCCGTCGCCCATATGGCCGAAGGCGCAGATGCGCGCGCCGGGTATTGCCTTCAGGACGGCCGCGTCGGCCTCCGCCATGAAGGCTGGGATGCTCGATACCGGCACGGAAACGTCATGCTTGATCGAGCCGCCTTCGGGCTTCTGCGCCGGCGATATGCTCTCGCGCATGTGCCATAGCGCCTCGCTCTGCGCTTCGCTTTGGGCGACGACGGCATTCTCGATGAGCCCGTCCCTGATGCCGGCTTCCAGCAGGCTCTGCACCATCCGATCTGCGCTTTCGGCGGAATCGAAGGTGGAGACGTCGACCAGCGCATACCAGGAGTGGATTGAGTCCAACGGGTCCCGCACGCCTGGTATATGGCGCGTGGTGAATTCTATGCCGAGCCTCGGCATCAGTTCGAAGCCGGTGAGCGCAGGACCGCAGAGGCTTGATGCCAGGTCGAAAAGCGCAAGCGCATTCTCGACGCTCGCCAGTCCGGCAAAAGCCACCTGTCGGCCGCGCGGCTTCGGAAAAAGCCTCAGGACGGCGCCGGTGATCACGCCGAGCGTTCCTTCCGCGCCGATGAAGAGGTCGCGCAGGTCGTAGCCCGTATTGTCCTTCTTGAGCCGTCGCAGACCCTCCCACACCTCGCCGGTCGGAAGCACCACCTCGAGTCCGAGGCAAAGCTGGCGCATATTGCCGTAGGCGAGCACCGCCGTGCCACCGGCATTGGTGGAGAGATTGCCGCCGATCCGTGCCGAGCCCTCTGACCCGAGCGAAAGGGGAAAGAGCCGATCGACGTCGTCGGCGGCCCCCTGGATATCCGCAAGGATGCAGCCTGCGTCGGCGACGATGACATTGCCCACCGGATCGATCTCGCGGATCCGGTTCAACCGTTCGAGTGAAAGAATGACGTCCGCCTTGCCTTCGCGCGGAACGCCGCCCGCGACATGTCCCGTATTGCCGCCCTGCGGCACGATCGCCGTCAGGGTGTCAGTTGCGAGTCGCAGGATGCGCGACACCTCGTCGACGGAACCGGGCTTCAGCACGAGCGGCGTGGTGCCGCGATAGAGCCCGCGCGATTCGACCAGATAGGGCGCAATCTCGCCGGCACCCGTCACGGCATAGTCGGCGCCGACGATGTCGATGAAGGAGGCGATCAGTTCGGGAGAAGGTATTACGCTCGTCATGACCCTACCTTGACGGTCAATCCCTCGGCGCGGCCGCCCGCTGCAGGCGGTCGATGATGGCTTCGCCTAAGCCTTCATTCGGGACTGTTCCGAAGGCGATGGTGCGGGCACCGCTCGCATCCGCCTTCTTCATATAATCGAAAAGATTGGCGGCCGCCTCGCGGAGATTGCCGCCCGGGCTCAGGTCGAGCACCATAGCCGCCTCGCTCTCGCCGGGGAGCGGGCTGCCGCCGAAACGAATGAGCGCTTCTCCCTTGCGAACGTCCGTTGCATCGAGCCGCACCACGGCGCCCGGTGCATAATGCGAGGTCAGCATGCCCGGCGCCTCGATCGTCGCACCTGCGGTTTCGGGGCGCTCCACCACGAGGCCGGTCAGCGCCTCGACCTCCGCGGCATCGAGCCCGCCCGGCCGCAGCAGCCGGAGCGTCTCGCCTTCGACCTTGATGATCGTCGACTCCAGGCCGATCTCGGCCGGGCCCGCATCGAGGATCAGTTTCAGCTTCGATCCGAGATCCGCCTGCACGTGGGCCGCGCTGGTCGGGCTGATCCTGCCCGAGGTGTTGGCGCTCGGCGCCGCCAGCGGCCGCCCGAACTGCGCGATCACGCGGCGCGAGAAGCCCTCGGGCATGCGCAGGCCGAGCGTGTCGAGACCTGCGGAAGCGAGCGCATGCACGCTCCTTTCCGACCGCTGCGGCAGGATCAGCGTCAGCGGACCTGGCCAGAAGGCTTCCGCCAGTTGCCGCGAAACTGCATCGAAGGCCACATGCTCCTCAGCCATCGCCAGGTCCGAGACGTGGCAGATGAGCGGATTGAAACGGGGCCGGCCCTTGATCTCATAGATCCGGCCGATCGCCTCTGCATTCGTCGCATCCGCCGCGAGGCCGTAGACAGTCTCTGTCGGGATCGCGACCGGTTCGCCGGCGGAAAGCACCGCGCAGGCCGTGTCGATCGCCCGGTCGGGTTCGCTGCGCGTATCGATGATTTCGGCCATGGCGTTCGCCTTCCTTTCCGCGGTTTCCTTAGCGGACCTGCCGGGAAAACAGAACGATTTTCTTTGCCGCTGGGCTCGGCGCGTTACACTAGATGCCGCGGATGATCCTTCGCAGCGCCTCCTCGCGTGCGCCAAGCATCAGCACGTTCTTGAGCGCCACCTTCGGGTCCTGCGTGCGAAAGATCAGGCCGTCGCCGCGCACATTGCGGTTGACGACCATCCGCCCTCCCTCCGTGCCCGGCTCAATGGCAACGGCGAAATACATGCGCGAATAGCCGGCCTGGATCCGGTCGAAGAAGTGCGCCTCGTCGCCGAGATCTGAAAAGAAATTTGCGAAGTAGAAAGCCCAGGTGACGTCTTTCGATCGAGCAAGCCGGGTCGTGGCGGCCGTCACATGGCAATAGCCAAGGTGCGGGCTCGCGGCGAGCGTCCGGTGGAAGATCATATTCGGGAATTTGATCGAGGCGTGAAAGCTGTTGATCCGCTTGTGAGTCGCTTCTCCCGCCGCCGTCAGCTTGCGCCCGGTTTTCTCCGCCACCTCCTCGTAGCTCAGATAGCGCCGCTGCTCGGGCGTTTGGCGGCGTCGCTCGATGCGGCCGGTTCGCAGAAACTCGGTGTGGGACGTCGCCTTTGGCACCGGAGCCGACGCCTTCTCTGAGGCGTCGTAATATCTGAGCTTTGCCATCGACCTCTGCGCGCCTTCGCGAGAATGCGGTTGAACTACCGGTGGACGCTAAACCATCAGGGTTAACAGAGTATTTTTCGTACTTCTGCGCGAGGCGCGTGCACCGGTGCCGTCGCAATCAGTCGCAATCTGGATGGTCGCTTTCGCACTTGGGATGGCGTTGCCGAAAAAATTACCCATTGCTCAACATTTCCTTTATCGTTTTGTTTCTATTAGTGAAAATCGACGCGACCCTCACCGCCGTCCCGCCGTAAGATTGCTGTCGTCTTTCCAGAATGGAATGTCGTTTATCGGCACTTGTGCGGGCTGCGAGACCGCTTAGATGGGGACACTCGAGGTGCCGCCCTGAAGCGGGCGGAGAATTGGGAAGCCGGTCAAATCCCGGTGCTGCCCCCGCAACGGTGGTGGAGTGAAGCCACGGCGAAGGCCACTGGACGGGAATGTCCGGGAAGGCGCCGGGCGGGTCCTTGGCGGGACGGCTCCAGAGCCCGGAAACCAGCCTTGAGCACATCGACCGTAACGGGTTGCGGCGGGCAGCCGGACGGAGCCATGGCGCGCGGCCTGTTGCCGCGGGGGTTCCTGTCCTGCCTCTCCGAACTAGAGCGAGATGAGGAAAAGAGTGCGCGGTTTTCCGCCCGCATCTCGCTCTAACTCTTTTGATCTGGGCGAACGAGGACATGGGCATGGACATTCAGAGCGAAATGCTGCGCAAGCTGGAGACCCGTCGCGAAGGCTACAGCCTCGACCGGGACTTCTATATCGATCCCGACTATTATCGTCACGACTTGGAAAACATCTGGTACAAGGATTGGCTCTTCATCGGCCACGATTGCGAAATCCCGCGGGCCGGCAACTACTTCACGGTGCAGGTCGGCGATTATCCGATCGTCATCGTTCGCGACCGGCAGGGAACAATCCGGGCGCTGCATAATTCGTGCCGCCATCGCGGCTCGCGCGTCTGCACCCAGCACAAGGGCTCTTCGGCAAAGCTCGTTTGCCCCTATCATCAATGGACCTACGAATTGGACGGCAAGCTGCTCTTCGCGCGGCAGATGCCGGACGGGTTCGATCCGGCGGCGCACAGCCTGAAGCCGGTGCATTGCGAGGCTGTCGGCGGCTACATCTTCATCAGCCTCGCCGACGAGCCGATGGAGTTCCAGCCGTTCCGCGACATGGTTTCCGGCTATCTCGCGCCGCATCGTCTCGGCGAGACCAAGGTCGCCTTCGAAAGCACGATCATCGAGAAGGGCAATTGGAAGCTCGTCTGGGAGAACAATCGCGAGTGCTACCATTGCGCGGCCAATCATCCCGAGCTCTGCCGCACCTATCCCGAAGCGCCGACGGTGACGGGGGTGCATGGCGCGATGAACGATCCGGAGATCAACGCCCATTGGCAGAAATGCGAGGCGGCCGGCCTGCCGAGCGCATTCAGGATCGGGTCGACCGGTCAGTTCCGCATGACGCGCATGCCGCTGATCAACGGCGCCGAGAGCTACACCATGTCGGGTCAGAAAGCCGTGGCCAAGCCGCTCTCCTCCGAAGCGATGACCGGCCGCATCGGCACATTGCTGCTCTTTCACTATCCGACGACGTGGAACCATATTCTCGGCGACCATGCGATCACCTTCCGCGTGCTGCCCCTCGGTCCCGAAACGACCCAGGTCACGACCAAGTGGCTCGTCAACAAGGACGCGGTCGAAGGCGTCGACTACAAGCTTGACGACCTCATCCATGTCTGGACCGAGACCAACGACCAGGACCGGCAGATCGTCGAGGAGAACGCCTTCGGCATTCGCTCGCCGGCTTACCAGCCGGGACCCTATTCCGTCGAGCACGAGGGCGGCGTGATGCAGTTCGTCGAATGGTACGCGCGCTACATGCTGGAGCGCCTGCAGCGCGGCGCAGCGCCTCTTTCGCGGGTGGCATGACATGGAAATGGCCCGTTCCTTCCATCATTTCGACGAGCTCAGCCCCTGGATCGACCGCCAGCACATGCTCGAATGCATCTCGGTGGTGGCCGAAACCGCGGATGTGATGACCTTCACCTTCCGCTCCGACAGGCCGGCCTGGTTCCGCTACCTGCCCGGGCAGTTCGTAACCCTCGAACTGCCTGTCGGAGAGGAGCCGGTGATGCGCACCTACACGCTCTCGTCCTCACCGTCGCGGCCGCTCTCCGTTTCGATCACCGCCAAGGCACAACGGGACAGCATCGGCACCCGCTGGATGTTCGACAATCTGAAGCCGGGCATGGTGCTGAAGGCGTTCGGGCCGCTCGGCGATTTCAGCTTCGTCCGCCATACGGGTGAAAAATATCTCTTCATCTCCGCCGGCTCGGGCATCACGCCGATGATGTCGATGACGCGCTGGATGGCAGATTGCGCGCCGGATTCCGATGTCACCTTCATTTCCTGCGCGAGGCGCCCGGAGGATCTCCTGTTCAAGCCGGAGCTGGAGATCCTCGCCAGACAGATGCCGCATCTCAATCTCGGCTTCCTAGTCGAGGGGCACGAGGCGCGTCATGGCTGGCACGGGCTGCGCGGCCGTATCGACGCCACGAAGCTGCCGCTGCTGGCTCCGGATTTTCAGGAGCGAACGGTCTTCTGCTGCGGTCCCGAGCCTTTCATGCGCGGTGTCCGGGAGATGCTTCAGTCCGTCGGGTTCCCCATGGCCCGCTACCACCAGGAAAGCTTCCAGCCTGCGGCGGCACCAGCAGCAGAAGAGCTTGCCATCCGCGCCGGTGCGGCGGGCGCCGAGGCGGGGACGTCGAAGGTGATTTTTACCATGAGCGGCAAGGAGGTGGAGGCGATCCCGGGCCACACCATCCTCCAAACCGCGCGTGCCAACGGCGTCAGGATCGGAGCCGCCTGCGAAGGCGGCATCTGCGGCACATGCCGGGTGTTGAAGATCGCCGGCGATGTGGACATGAACCACAATGGCGGCATTCTCGACGACGAGGTCGAGGAGGGCTACATCCTCGCCTGCTGTTCGCGTCCGCGGGGCGACGTCCAGATCGAGGCGTAACCGGACCAACTGTCCTGCTTGGGTCCCACAGCGCCGAGCTCTCAGAGACGCGGCGTGGTGGGCAGCAGCGTGAGCTTCAGCGCCGCTCGGTCCGGTAGGGCATCAGCGCCTCCGCTGCCTTCACGTCGATCGTCCCGGTGACCGTCGTATCAACGGCGGCCTCGACGCCGCTGCCCGAGCCGCTCTCGGCATCGGCACGGCTGATCAGCAGCGGTTGCGACAAGGCGTCGGCTGCTGCGGCGCTGGCGGCCGGTGACAGGCCGATCGTCGCCGACGCGACCACGGTCAGTACCGGCGGCTTTTCCGGAAGGAGGGCCCCATGCGGCCAGATCTTCTTCAGTTTAGCGGCGTTCATCGCAGCCACGTTCACATCGATGTCGTTGCGCGTGCCGGGCACGCGATAGGGACAGCGTTTCTTCCCGCAGTTGTGCGCCGACGAGAATTGCCAGAGCGCGTATTTCTCCCAATTGCCCAGCGGGAAGACCTTGCGGATGTCGGGCTTGTAGCGTGCATACCAGAGCGGCAGGCGGGACAGCAGCCGATGCTTAAAGCGATTGTCGGCAATGTATTTCGCCGTGACGTGGTTGGTATATAGAATGGGATAGCGACCGGTACGTGACTTGATGTGCCCGGCAAAAATCGCGGCGTCTTCGAGGGACATGAATTGCACGGGATCCATGCCTTCGATATCGAGCACCATCAATTCGTCCTCGCGCGGATCGGCGTAGTCGAGGAAGTGATTGGCCTGGTCGACGGGATTGCCCGGCCGGGCCAGATGATAGGCGCCCCAGAGCAGGCCTTGGGAGCGGGCAATCATACGCCGCGTCTGGTATAGCTCGCGGCTGACCGCATATTTCCGCCACATCGTCTTGCAATGGGCGACCGTGTCGCCGCCGTGATCGCCGGCGCAACTGAAGCTTTCGGGCAGCCCGTCCGAGGCCTTGGCAATGAACCCGGCGATGCGCCTGTCCTTCAGCATCGCCTCCCAATCGATGCTGTTCAATTCATAGGCATCGACGATGATGGCGTTCTGCGATTGCTTCCAGGGCTCTATATTGGCGGCGCATGCCGTCGCCGTCGCCGCGAAGGTCAGGCCCACGAGGGCCGCCAGGCGCAAGATCGTTCCCGAGATCGAGAGTCCCCGCTTTTCCATTCTCTGAGATTGCCGACTTAGAGTTAAGAGGTCGTAAATCCCAGCCCCGCCGGCATCCTGCGCGAGACGGACGGGCCTGTACACCGACCGCCGGCCGCAATTGTCGGTCCGACTCGGCTCATGATTGTGTGTAACCGTTGCAGATCGCCGCCACTTCCGGCGCAGGCACTCTTCTGCGTGCAGCTGCATTCCTGCTCTACGCGCTGCGGTCGTGCCGGGCCGGGAACGAAATGCCCGGCGAAGGCGTTTGCGTGGTGATCACGCTGACTTGGGTCGGATAACTCGAGCGTTTTGAAGGCGATCGATCCTGAACGGCAGTTGCGATACGGAACTCAGGCGCAAGTTTGGGCGCTTCCCCCCGTGTCTCACGCGCCCGCGTTTGGGCATCCGATCGGGGCTGGCGTCGGGTCATGGAGGTGAGAATGAAGATCACAAAGACGAAATGGGTTTCATGCACGTTCGCCGTATTCGCTTTGACCGCGACGGCGGTTCCGACACATGCTTTCACGCCCGCTCCGTCGAAGGTCGTGGTCACGAGCGATGTAACCGATGTCCAATATCGATCTCGGCGCGGCTACTACCGGGACGGAGACGTCCGTTATTACAATGGACACCGTGGCTACCGACATCATCGTCCCGGCTATCGCTACCATCGTGGATGGTGGTTCCCGCTTGCGGCGTTCGGGGCAGGGGCGGTCATCGGCGGCGCCCTCGCACAGCCGCCAGTGCGCTATGGCAACAGGCATGTGGAATGGTGCTACGATCGCTACCGCTCCTATAGAGCCTATGACAATACGTATCAGCCCTATAACGGCCCGCGTCGTCAGTGCTATTCGCCCTATAGTTAAGGGCGCTTGCAGCTTCAGCGGCATCGATGGTCGGATTCGCTGCTATCGGCGTGTCCCCCCAGCAGATATTCATGGGTTTACCCACGGCTATCTGCTTAATTGGGTCCCTTAGGTTTGCCGCAGGTGCTGATCGAAAAATGTTGGGTTGACCGGTGATCGCCCTCATCGGCCAGGGGGCAGAAGCCGAACCGGCTGCAGAAGTGGCCGCGACCGAAGTTGACGTTTACGTAAAAATCAATAATCTGCCTGCGCGAAGCATGAGCAATGCGGCCAAACCGTGGCCGCGCGGGGAGGAGCAGCATGTACAAGGCGCCGGTCGAGGAGATCGCATTCACCTTGAAGCACGTGGTCGGCATGGCGGACGGCTTGGATGCCGGGATGTTCGGCGAGCTCGGCGAGGACCTCATCGATGCGATTCTGTCGGAAGCGGGGCGCTTTGCCACGGAAGAGGTAGCGCCGCTCGGCGAAGTTGGCGACAGGCAGGGATCTCGCCTCGTCGATGGCTCGGTGAAGACACCAGACGGCTGGCGTGGTCTTTACCACAACTGGATCGCCGGCGGCTGGAATGGGCTCACGGCGCCGGAAGCTTTCGGTGGTCAGAACCTGCCGCATATGCTGCACGTCGCCGCCATGGAGATGTGGAACGGCGGTTCGATGGCCTTCGCGCTGGGGCCGACCCTGACCATGGGCGCCATCGATGCGCTGGAAAAGCACGGTACCGACGCACTGAAGGCGACATTCCTCGAGAAGATGGTCTCCGGCGAATGGATGGGGACGATGAACCTCACCGAGCCGCATGCGGGCTCCGACCTCGGCGTGCTCAAGACCCGTGCAGAGCGCCGCGACGACGGCACCTACCGCATCTTCGGACAGAAGATCTTCATCACCTGGGGCGAGCACGACTTCACCGACAACATCGTCCACCTCGTGTTGGCGCGCTTGCCGGATGCATCGCCGGGCACCAAAGGCATCTCGCTGTTCCTCGTGCCGAAGTTCCTCGTCAACGAGGACGGGTCGCTCGGCGCGCGGAATGATCTCTTCTGCCATGCGCTCGAGCACAAGCTCGGCATCCATGGCTCGCCGACCTGCACCATGATCTATGGCGACGGCAGATATGGCGAGGAAAAGGGCGCGATCGGCTATCTCGTGGGCGAGGAAAATCGCGGGCTCGCCTGCATGTTCACGATGATGAACAATGCCCGGCTTGCCGTCGCCATGCAGGGTGTCGCGATCGCCGAGGCCGCGACCCAGAAGGCGGTTGCCTATGCCAGGGAACGCACGCAGGGCCGTGCGCCGGGCTGGGAGGGCGAGGGCATGAGCCCGATCATCGAGCATCCGGACGTCGCCCGGATGCTGCTGACAATGAAGGCGCTGACGCAAGGTGCGCGCGCCATCGCCTATGCGTGTGCCCATGCAGTCGACATGGCGCATGCGAGCGAGGGCGACGCGGCGCTTCGTTGGCAGGAGCGCTCGAGCCTGTTGACGCCGATTGCCAAGTCCTTTGCCACCGACGTCGGCGTCGACGTCGCCTCGATCGGCATTCAGGTGCATGGCGGCATGGGCTTCATCGAGGAGACGGGGGCCGCGCGCTACCTGCGCGACGCCCGCATCGCGCCCATCTACGAGGGCACCAACGGCATTCAGGCGATCGACCTCGTTACCCGCAAGCTGCCGCTGTCCGAAGGTGCGCAGGTGCGCGGCTTCATCGGGGAGCTCCGGCAGGTCGCGTCTGCCGTCAGGGCCTCGAACCGCCAAGGCTTCGGGGAAACGGCCTCGCGGCTCGATGCGGCGCTTGCGGAGCTAGCGGAGGCGACCGATTGGCTCCTGGCGACGCTCGCCGCCGGAAGGCACGCCGATGCGCTCGCCGGCGCCACCGCCTATCAGCGCCTCTTCGGCCTCACACTGACCGGTGTCTATCTTGCCAAGGGCGGACTTGCCGAGGCCGGCGACGGCAGGCAGGAGGGGCGAATTGCGCTCTGCCGTTTCGCCGCGGAGAACCTAATTGCCGAAACGGCGGCGCTCAAGGACAGCGTCGTGAACGGAGCCGCGAGCCTCGCGGCCGCCCGCGCCATTCTGGACTGAAAGGGCTGTCCCATGACCGACCATGTACTCGTCGAACGCCCGGAGGCCCATCCCGGCGTTCAGGTCATCCGCTTCAACAGGCCGGAAAAGAAGAATGCCATCACGCGCGAGATGTACGCGAAGATGACGACCGCCTTGACGGTGGCGCAATCGGACCCGGCAATCCGGGTGACGGCCTTCCTCGGAAGCGAAGGCTGTTTCTCCGCTGGAAACGACATGAGCGATTTCTTGGCCGTCGCCATGGGCGGAAGCATGGGGCGCGAGGTACTCGATTTCCTTCGGGCGCTCGCGCGTGCGGCAAAGCCGGTCGTTTCCGGCGTCGACGGTCTGGCGATCGGCATCGGCACGACAATCCATCTGCATTGCGATCTGACGGTCGCCTCCGCTCGGTCGCTCTTCAGGACACCCTTTGTCGACCTCGCGCTGGTTCCGGAAGCGGCCTCGAGCCTGATCGCGCCGCGCATCTTGGGGCACCAGCGTGCCTTCGCGCTGCTTGCCGCCGGCGAACCGCTCGAAGCCGCCGAGGCGCTGACGGCCGGACTGATCTGGAAGATTGTCGATGCGGAGAGCGTCGAGGAGACGACGCTGTCGCTTGCCGCGCGCCTTGCCGCGAAGCCGCCGGAGGCGTTGCGCATCGCCCGCGACCTCGTTCGCGGCAACCGCAAGGACGTGCTTGCCCGCATCGACGAGGAGGCGGAGCACTTTGCGGCGCAACTGAAGAGCGCCGAAGCGCGCGCCGCCTTCGAGGCCTTCATGCGTCGTTGAGTCGACGGATGGTGCCATCGTGGGGAGTGGCCCGGTCATGCGCGTGCGGGAGAGGAGTGTTTTGACGCGCTAGGCTCCTTGGTGGCATGGCGATGCGCCCTTCCATGCCCGGCCATTTTCTTGCTTGACCCTGCCACTGTTGTAACCATTACATCCGTCTTCAGTCAGATGATTTTCGCGGCCGTTCGTTGCGGTGCCACAGAATAGACGCGAATCGCGTGTCTGCATGAACTGACAATTGACAACTTCGGTACCGGTGGTAGTCCTCGGGCATGGGTATGTTCCGAATCACATTGCAAAAGATGTTGGTTCTGCTCCGCTTGGCGATTGTCATGTCGCTGACGGTTTACTCATTGCCGACGGCTTCTGCCGCAATGCATGGCGCTTCGTACAATCCTGAAATCGCGCAGTCCGACAACCATCATCGTGAGACGGCGAGCGGCGGGCATACGCATGGCGACCACAAATCCTCCCTGGACGATGCCCAGAAGCTTGTGAAGCAGGAATGTTGCAAGGGCTTCTGCGTCAGCATGGCGATCGTCGGGGAGGCCGAGGCCGTCGGCGGACCGCGCGTAGTCTCCATTCGCGAATTCATCGATGACGCCCGCACCACGGGCGAGCTTCCTGCACTGCACCGTCCCCCGAACATCTGACTAGGACGCACCCGTTCTTCTCACGGGTCCAAGGAGTGTTCGTGAGCAAGGATTCGCTCTCGGGCGCCACTGCAATTTCCTATTCGGATGAAACCATGAAGCCGTTGTTTTTCGTGGCCGCCCTGCCGCTGTTTGCGAGCGGATGCGCCGCCACATTGCCTCCCGATGTCATTGCTTCGGGCGATCTCGCCACCTCCCAGGCTCAGGTCCGCCCCCTCAGATATACGAGCCCGGTCTCCGGCTACACCCACCGCGCTCCGGTCGATCCCCAGCCGTGGCGCAACCAGAACGACGCGCAGGCTCCGGAAGGAGACGCGTCATGATGAACAGCAAGATCAGACTTGCAGCGACTCTCGCCCTGCCGCTGGTGCTCGGCGGCTGCGTATCCGCCAGCGAACATGCAGCGAAGAACGCTGGCTTCTCGTCGGTCGAGGCCAAGACCGCCGAGGCCGCAGGCAAGCAGACGGTCTGGATACAGAACCAGCAGCAGGCACGCGTGGTCTCAGACCGCGTGAAGACGCTGATGGCGAAGAAGACCATCGACGTCGAGACCGCCGTGCAGGTGGCGCTCCTGAACAACAAGGGTCTGCAGGCGGCCTACGCTGACCTCGGCGACTCCGCGGCCGACGCCTGGCAGTCCACCATGCTCGTCAATCCGACCGTTTCGCTCGGAGTCACCGGTATCGGCGCGCCGGGGCTGGAAGCCTTCAGGTCGGTCGAAGGCATGATCGCCAATAATATTCTCGCGCTTGCCACCCGAGACCGGAATATCGCCATCGCCGATACTGAATTCCGAAGGGCGCAATTGAATGCGGCTCTTCGTACGTTACAGCTAGCCTCAGATACACGCCATGCCTGGATCAACGCCGTTGCCGCCTGGGAAACGGTCGGCCAACTCAACCAGGCGCAGGCAGCAGCCGACGCAGCCTCGGAGCTTGCACAGGAACTTGGCAAGAGCGGCGCGCTCACGAAAGAAGGTCAAGCCCGCGAGCATGTGTTCTATGCCGAGCTAGCGGGACAGACGGCAAAGGCGCGGCTGGAGGCGCGGCTCGCCAAGGAAGAGCTGACGCGGCTGATGGGGCTCTGGGGCTCGGACATCGACTATCAGGTTCCGAACCGTCTGCCGCAGTTGCCTAGGGGAATAATGAAGCGTGACCTGATCGAGGCGGAAGCGTTGCAGCGCCGCGTCGACCTGCAGATGTCGAAGCTCGACCTTGAAGCGTCGGCCAAGTCCTACAAGCTGACCGAAGCAACCCGTTACGTCACCGACCTCGAACTATTGACCGGCTTCGAGACCGAACGGGAGAAGGAAGACGGCAACGTCGAGACCGAGACCACCGGACAGGCGGAACTCGAGTTCGTTATCCCGATCTTTGACAGCGGCAAGGCCCGGATGCGCAAGGCGGAACTTGCCTACATGCGGGCGGCGAACCTGCTCGCCGAGAAGGCGGTCAACGTCCGCTCCGAAGCGCGTTCCGCCTACCAGGCCTACCGCGCCAACTACGACATCGCCCGGCACTACCGAAACAGCGTCGTGCCGCTGCGCACCAAGATCGAGGAGGAATCCCTCCTCACTTACAACGCCATGATCACCAACACCTTCGAACTGCTCGCCGACAGCCGCGAGAAGGTCAATGCGAACCTGCTTGCCGTCAACGCCAAGCGCGACTTCTGGCTCGCGGAGGCGAACCTCGCCCCTGTCATCTACGGCGGTGGCACAGGAGCTGCCTCCGGCGAGATGGAAGTCGCGGCGGCCGCCGAAAGCGGCGGCGGTGGCCACTGAGAAAGGAACAAACAATGTTCAGCAGAAGACAGTTGCTCGGTGCGAGCGCCGCCCTAGTGTCGACCGCCGCCTGGGCCAAGACCTCCAACATGGGCCTGCCTGAGGCTGCGGTGATGGAGACGGCGGAGACTCAAGCCCCGGTCCGGCCGACCTCCGGCCCCGACTACAATCCGGTCGTCACGCTCAACGGCTGGACGCTGCCCTACCGCATGAACAACGGCGTCAAGGAGTTCCACCTTGTCGCCGAGCCGGTCGAGCGTGAAATGGCGGAAGGCATGACCGCCTATCTCTGGGGGTATAATGGCCAGTCGCCGGGACCGACGATCGAGGCGGTCGAAGGCGACCGGGTGCGCATCTTCGTCACCAACAAGCTGCCGGAGCACACGACGATCCACTGGCACGGCATGATTCTCCCCTCCGGAATGGACGGGGTCGGCGGCCTGTCGCAGCCGCACATCCCGGTCGGCAAGACCTTCGTCTACGAGTTCGACCTCGTGAAGTCGGGCACCTTCATGTACCACCCGCATTCCGACGAGATGGTGCAAATGGCGATGGGGATGATGGGCTTCTTCGTGATTCACCCCAGAGACCCGAAGTTCATGCCGGTCGACCGCGACTTCGTGTTCCTGCTCAACGCATACGATATCGATCCGGGCTCCTACGTGCCCCGGGTCATGGAAATGACCGACTTCAACATGTGGTGCTGGAACAGCCGCATCTTCCCGGACATCAGCCCGCTTGTCGTCTCCAAGAACGACCGGGTGCGGGTCCGGGTCGGCAATCTCACCATGACCAACCACCCGATCCACATGCACGGCTACGATTTCGAGGTCACCTGCACCGACGGCGGTTGGGTGCGGCCCGAGGCCCGCTGGCCGGAGGTCAGCATCGACATTCCGGTCGGCGCGATGCGGGCCTACGAGTTCGACGCCAAGTATGAGGGCGACTGGGCGATCCACTGTCACAAGTCGCACCACACGATGAACGCGATGGGGCACGACATCCCGACCTTCATCGGCGTCGACAAATCGAAGGTTGCCGAGAAGATCAAGAAGCTTCGCCCGGAATACATGCCGATGGCCACCAAGGGCATGGCCGATATGGGCGAGATGGAGATGGAAATCCCCGAGAACACCATCCCGATGATGACCGGCTGGGGACCGCATGGCCCGATCGAGATGGGCGGCATGTTCTCGGTGGTCAAGGTGCGCGAAGGCATCTCGGCGGGCGATTACGCCGATCCCGGCTGGTACGAAAACCCACCCGGCACTGAGGCCTGGGAGTGGACGGGCGAGCTTCCCAACGCGGACAAAGCCAAGGACGCCAAAACCCAGATCATGCCGAAACATAAGAACCACGGCTGATCCCGCATGCCGATGTTCAACCAACCAAAGGAACACACAATGAAAGCTCAAATCTTCGGACTTCTCGTCGCCGCGCTCGCTACACCCGCGCTCGCAGGCGGCAATCACGCAGGCGGCCACGGCGAGGCAATGGCCGTCGGCGAGCCCGGCAAGAAAGCCAATGCCACCCAGACGATTCGAGTGACCATGAAGGAGACGGACGACGGCAAGATGATCTTCACTCCGTCGACGTTCGAGGTCCGCAAGGGCCAGACCATCGTCTTCGCGATCAAGAACGCGGGCGAACTCGACCACGAGTTCGTGCTCGATCAGGAAGACAAAATCATGGAGCACAAGGCGGTGATGGAGAAGTTCCCGGAGATGGAGCACGACGATCCGAATGCGATCCGGCTGGCCACTGGAGAGTCCGGCGAGATCGTCTGGAAGTTCACCAATGACGGCACGTTCAAGATCGCCTGCCTCGTGCCCGGCCATTACGACGCCGGCATGCACGGCGACATCACCGTTGCCAAGAAATAATCGCAGGAAGGAGACAACATGAAGACGCTGATCAAACTCACCCTCGCCTCTGCCCTCGCTGTCGGGACCGCCTACGGCGCTCTCGCGCAGGAGTTCACAAAGGGAACCGTTAAGAAGGTCGACGCCAAGGCGAAGAAGGTCACGCTGATCCACGAGGAGCTGAAGAGCCTTGAGATGCCGGCGATGACCATGGTGTTCCGCGTCCAAGACGACGCGATCCTGGAGAAGCTGAAGGAAGGCGCGAACGTCGAATTCGTCGCCGAGCGCGTCAACGGAAAGTTGACAGTCATTGAGGTCAAATAATTCCCGACACAGGACGCGGGCGTAGCCGCCCGCGTCCTGTGTCTTTCATTCGTTGGGCGACAGCTCCGATCGATGTCTTGGATGTCGCTCGCGGCGTGCTGCAGCGGGAGTGTTACGATACGGGCGGCGTGCAGACGGTTCTCCAGAGATCGTCTTTCCAGTCGCTTCCCCCACCTTCCGCAGTGGGTATCGCGTAATCGACGCCCCTTACCGAAACCGCCGGCGGTGGGCCGCATCGGACAGATGCCTTGTGTTGGCCGGGGTCCTTGTAACCGGCCTCTATGTCGTCACTCGTTTGTGACAGTGAGATGTATACATCATAGTCATAGTCGGTGCTCGACGCCACCTGGCTCCCTACAAGGCTCAGATTGACGATGGTGTGATCCTGAAAGCGTGCCGTGTGGAAGATCACCGGCTCGGTTGCGGTCGCTGACGAGAGGAGCAATGTCTCGACAGCAAGGACTGAAATGACAATACGCATTCACCCCTCCCGTGGTTCATGCGACGCCAAACCATACCATGACGGCGCTCCATTGCCTCCGCGAAATTCGCACGTAAGAAGACAGAAGCTCAGATACCGGGTGCCCGAACGCCTGGGTGACATGCGCGCTGGCCCCTTGCGCCGACTAGCCGTGCCCCGGCAGCCAGCCCAGCGCTCGCCGGATGCTCCATATCGAGCCTAGCCGCTCCCGATTTGGACGGCGTTGAAAACGCCTGCTACTGCTGCTGCAGTTCCGGCACGTCAGGCCACCTGAGGAATGCTGAACCAAACGCCTCCTTGAAGCCGATTGTGTGCCGAACTTCGTGATCACTGCGGGTTAGCCCTTTTCTCGGGGGAAAGCCCGCTCATTGGAGCAATCCAGGACATGAGCCGAGTTCGGCGCGCTTTCAACCGGCCGCGCAGGAGCGGACCGCCCCACCCATCAATGGCGACCGCAGCGCCGTCTTGATCAGACGGCCTCGGTCGACAGGAAGCCCGCGGCTCCTCGTTCGGCTGCAGCCTGCAAGCGTGCCGCGGCGTTCACACCATGGCCACCAGAATCGCCACCTATGACCACAACGTCGGCAATGTGTAGCCCGAAGGCATGCAGCAGGCTGCGCCTCCGACGCGGTGGCATTTCACGCCTTCCTCGCAGCTCTCAATGCATTCACCGGACTCGAAAATTCAGCGCGTCGGGCATGCCCGGCAGTGTTGAATATGAACAAAAAGCCAACTTATCCGTTTAGCGCCTGAACCGGGAGGTCGCGGCGATGGATCAGCATAAAATGATGAGTATGGGGTGGGGACGCTTCGCGGCGATGATCGCCACATCGACGGTAATCATGTTCTTTCTGATGTACCAGCTCGTTTACAGTTGGGACCATGCGCTGTTCAGCTTGACCCGGTTCATTTCCTCCCTGGTGATGGGCTGCGTCATGACAGCGGTAATGCTGGCTTTCATGTGGCGGATGTACCGACCAGAAGTCGCGAAAATTGCCTTACTTGCGGTGGCGATCATCGGAGGCTGGACGCTGCTGACTGTGAACCGCAGCCAAGCGCTAATCGGCGATGTCGACTTCATGAGAGCGATGATTCCGCATCACTCCATAGCCATCAGCAACGCGCGCCAGGCTGACATTCGTGATCCGCGTGTGCGCTATTTGGCAGATAGGATTACTCGCGATCAGGTGAAGGAAATTGCCGAAATGAAAATGCTGATCGAGGACATCGAGCAGTTCGGCAGGCGCGCCAACGAACCGCTGGCCGCCGGTCCTGCGACTTTGAAGAGCGAGGGTGCGAGCGAGGCTCGGGATTTGTTGAGCGGCAAATTACTGACGGAAAAGCCGCTGTAGTCGAGAGGGCCAGGGTTGCATCCCCTCGAGCTATTGTGAGTCGGATGTATCGAGATGTCGGCTTCTCGCATGGAGTGCTGTCCAAGCTCCGCTTTCCACCCGAACCGGACCTTGCTAGAAAACCTTGTGGCAGCGAAAATCCCGTCGCTCTCGCCCGGTTGAACGAGAGCTTGCATGGGGCGATTCCATACCGTCAAGATGAACACAGTGGTTCAACAGGGGCACTGATCCGGAGACAAACGCAGCGAATCCCCGTCATTCATCTATCGAGCGTCGCCACCGTCTCCACATGCGACGACCAGAGAAACTGGTCGATCGGCGTCACCGATGTGATGCGATAGCCCGCAGTCGCCAGGATCGAGAGATCCCTGGCAAGGGTCACCGGGTTGCAGGAGACCGCCGCGATCTTCTTCACGCCGGAGCGGGCAAGTTCGTGGCACTGGGCTTCGGCGCCCGCCCGGGGCGGATCGAAGACGACGGCATCGAAGACCTTCAATTCCTGCGCCATCATTGGCCGGCGGAAAAGATCGCGTTTCTCGACCGTCACAGGCTTCAGCCCTTGCGTGTTGCGCGCCGCGAAATCAAGCGCCTTCAAGGCCTTGTCCTCGCCTTCGACGGCGTGCACGCGCGCGGTGCGGGCGATCCGCAGCGCAAAGGTGCCGATGCCTGCGAAGAGATCGGCGACACGTTTCGTCTTGCCGAGATGATCGAGCACGAGCTTGGCCATGGCTTCCTCCGCCGGGCGCGTCGCCTGCGCAAAGGCGCCGGGCGGAGGCAAGACCGTGATGCCGCCCACGTCGATGCTGGGTTTGACCGGCTCGATGATGATTTCGCCGTTGAGGCTGACGCGGGCGATGCCCCGCTCGCCGAGAACGGCCTCGACGGTCGCGCGCCGCTGCCGGTCGCTGAGCTTGAGTCCTTCGAAGGCGAGATCAAGGCCGGTCTCGGTTTCGAGAACGGTGATGCGGAATGGTTCGGAACTCAACGCCATCGCCGCAGCGATCTTGCGGATGGTGGCAAGCCGCGAGACGATGCTCGGGCTCGTGATGGGACATTCGCTGATCGCGACGATGTGGTGGCTCGCCGCCTGGTTATAGCCGAGCAGGAGTTCCTTTTCCGTGGGCCGAGCGGTGAAGACGGCACGGCGGCGCTCGCCCGGCCGGGCAACGGCGAGGGGTGCGACATCCGGTGTCAGCCCCTTGGATTTCAAGGCGTCGATCACGAGGTTCCGCTTGAAGTCGTGATAGAGCGCATCGGACGCGTGCTGCAGGCTGCAGCCGCCGCAGGTGCCATTGACACCGTCCGGCCCGAAGTGCCGGCATTTTGGCTGGACGCGCTCGGGAGAAGCCTCTCTCAGCGAGATCAGCGTGCCATGGGCCTTGTTTACGGCAAGGGCCGCGGTTTCTCCAGGCAGGGTGAAGGGTGCGTAGACGGCGCCGGATTCGGTCTGGGCGATACCGTCACCCTGCGCACCCAGGCGGCTTATCGTGACGATTTCGGTGCTCATGGCTTCCGCCCCGCAAGAAGAAACTCCCTGTTGCCGTCGCCGCCCGCAATCGGCGAGGGGGTGAGGCCAAGGCTCAGCCAGCCCACATCCTTGACGAGCCAGCGTTCGAGCTCGGCCGCCACCGTCGGGGCGCTCTCCGGATCCTTGAGCAGCCCCGCCTTGCTGATCGCGTCACGCCCGGCCTCGAATTGCGGCTTGACGAGCAGGATGCACCGCGCGCCGGCTTCGGCAAGGGAGAGCGCCGGCGGAAGCGCCAGTTTCAGAGAGATGAAAGAGACGTCGGAAACGATGAAAGTAACTGAACGGTCACCGATATTCTCCGCTTTCATCGCCCGGGCGTTCAGACCTTCGATATTGGTGACGCGTGGATCGCCGGCAAGGCGCGGATGCATCTGGCCATGGCCGACGTCGACGGCAACCACATGGGCAGCCCCGCGCTCGAGCAGGACCTCGGTGAAGCCGCCTGTCGAGGCGCCGACGTCGAGACAGATCTCACCCGCCGGATCGAAGCCGAAATGGTCGAGCGCGGCGACGAGCTTCAGCGCCGCGCGGGAGACATAGGCCTGCGCCGGATCATCGATGGTGATCGCCACGCCTTCGGCAAAGGCGGCGGCCGGCTTGGTGACGGTGCGGCCGTCGACCTTCACGGTGCCGCGTTGGATGGCATCGCGGGCGCGGGAGCGGCTTGCGACGAGGCCCTTGCTCAGGAGCAATTGGTCGAGGCGGATCATGTTGTGTGCTTCGTTGGACATGGGTCGTCATCGCCCGTCGCGCGCCGCAATGCAAGGGGGACCCGCGAGGGCCTCCTCAGCCGGCCGCCCCGATGCCGATGGAGTGCTTCTGTCCGAGCGCCTTGAAGACCGTCGAGACGATGCCGGCGCGATCAAGACCGGCGTGTGCATACATCGCTTCGGGTTTTGCCTGTTCCATCCAGATGTCCGGCATTGCCATCGGGCGCACCCGAAGGCCGCCGTCGAGCAGGCCCTCTTCCGCCAGGAAATGCAAGACATGGCTGGCGAAACCGCCGATCGAACCCTCCTCGATGGTGATCAGCACTTCGTGGTGGCGCGCAAGCTGGCGGATCAGGTCCTGGTCGAGCGGTTTGGCGAAGCGCGCGTCGGCGACCGTCGTCGAGAGGCCAGCGGCATCGAGGTCTTCGGCGGCCAACAGACAGTCGGCAAGCCGTGTGCCGAAGGAAAGCAGCGCGACCTTCGTGCCCTCCTTGAGGATGCGGCCCTTGCCGATCGCGAGGATCTCACCATGCTCCGGCAGGTCGACGCCGACGCCTTCGCCCCGCGGATAGCGGAAGGAGATCGGGCCTTCGTCATAGGCCGCGGCGGTGCGGACCATGTGCTTCAGTTCCGCCTCGTCGGCGGCCGCCATCACCACGAAGCCCGGCAGCGATGCGAGATAGGTGGTGTCGAAGGAACCGGCATGGGTGGGCCCATCGGCGCCGACGAAACCGGCGCGGTCGATGGGGAAGCGCACCGGCAGGCCCTGGATCGCCACATCGTGGACGACCTGGTCATAGGCGCGCTGCAGGAAGGTGGAATAGAGCGCCGCGAACGGCTTGTAGCCCTCCGCCGCCAGGCCGGCAGCAAAGGTCACGGCATGCTGCTCGGCAATGCCGACATCGAAACAGCGCGAAGGATGCACGGCCGCGAACCGGTCGAGCCCGGTGCCGGATGGCATGGCCGCAGTGATCGCCACGATCTTTTCGTCGAGGCTCGCTTCCTGGACAAGAGCGTCCGCAAAGACCGAGGTGTAGGAGGGTGCATTCGGCTTTGCCTTCGCCTGGGCACCGGTGATCACATCGAACTTGTTAACGCCGTGATACTTGTCGGCAGCGGCTTCCGCCGGCGGATAACCTTTGCCCTTCTGCGTCACGACATGGATCAGCACCGGGCCTCTCCCATTGTCGCGGACATTGCGCAGCACGGGCAGAAGATGGTCGAAGGAATGCCCGTCGATCGGTCCGATATGGTAGAAGCCCATTTCCTCGAAGAGCGTGCCGCCGGTGACGTAGCCGCGCGCATGCTCGACGGCGCGGGTGATCGCGCGGTCGACCGTCTTGCCGAGGTAGGCGGTCAGCTTCTTCCCGACCTCGCGGATGCCCATATAAGTCCGGCCCGAGGCCAGCCGCGCCAGATAGGCGCTCATGGCGCCCGTCGGCGGCGCGATCGACATGTCGTTGTCATTGAGGATGACGATCAGGCGGGCGTCGAGAGCCCCGGCATTGTTTAGCGCCTCATAGGCCATGCCGGCCGACATTGCGCCGTCGCCGATCACGGCGATGACATTGCGGTTCTTGCCGTCGAGGTCGGCGGCGACCGCCATGCCGAGGCCGGCCGATATCGAGGTTGAGGAATGGGCTGCGCCGAAGGGGTCGTATTCGCTTTCTGCGCGCCGGGTGAAGCCGGAAAGCCCGCCCTCCTGGCGCAGCGTGCGGATCCGGTCGCGCCGCCCGGTGAGAATCTTGTGCGGATAGCACTGGTGCCCGACATCGAAGATAAGCCGGTCATGCGGCGTATCGAAGACCTTGTGGATGGCGATCGTCAGTTCCACGACGCCGAGGCCGGCGCCGAGATGGCCGCCGGTGCGCGACACCGCATCGATCATTTCCGCGCGCAATTCGCTTGCCAGCTGAGGCAGATCCCGATCGTCGATCTTCTTCAGATCGTCAGGGATATTGACCCTGTCGAGCAAAGGAGTTGCAGGCATCGGAGTGGTCGGCAGTTGTGTCACGCTTGTCGCCTTATACGCACCAGCTTTCGGCGCGATCTGTTTTGGTTGTGTCCGTCAAAACGGCACTGTTTAGACGCAGTCGCCGTTGAATGCAAAATCAGGCTTTCCTGCGTCTTCGACCGAGAACTTAACGAAAATTAGCCTCCGGGCAAAGGGATGAACTCCTGTTCATCCCCCGGAACGATATCGAAGCGCCTGCTCCGCCATTCTTCTTTCGCCCTATCGATCCGCTCCTTGGAGGAAGAAACGAAATTCCACCAGATATGGCGCGGCGAACCGAGCGCTGCGCCGCCGAAAAGCATGACGTGGCAGCCGGTCGGACCGGCCGTAATGGTAATCTCGTCGCCGGGCCGGAAGACGAGGAGCTGGTTGTCGGCAAAACAATCCCCGGCGATGATTGCCTCGCCCGAAAGGATATAGAGCGCCCGCTCCTCCCATTGCGCGGCAAAGGGCGCGCTGCTGCCTGCCGCGATATTGAGATCTACATAGAGTGTGTCGGTGAAGACGGAGACGGGCGAGACTTCGCCTTCGAATTGGCCGATCACGACCCGCGCCCGCACGCCGCCGTCGGCGAGATGAGGCAGAACGCGCTCCTCCGTGTGGGTGAAGATCGGATCGATCTCTTCCTTGTCGTCGGGCAGCGCCAGCCAGGTCTGCAACCCGGACAGCGAGCGCTCATGACCGCGCTGGTTCTCCGGCGAGCGCTCAGAATGGACGATGCCGCGTCCGGCCGTCATGAGGTTCACGTCGCCGGGCCGGATCACCATCTCGGTGCCGAGGCTGTCCCGATGCTTGATCTCGCCGTCGAAAAGATAGGTGACGGTCGAAAGCCCGATATGCGGATGCGGCCGCACGTCGATCGCTTCGCCCGCGTGCAGCAACGCCGGCCCCATCCGGTCGAAGAAGATGAAAGGGCCCACAAGGCGGCGCCGCGCCGTCGGCAGGGCGCGACGTACCTCCAGCCCGCCGATATCGCTGGTGCGTGGAATGATCAGATGCTCGATGGCGTCACAGGCCGGCTTGTCGCCGGCGAGCGGGTCGGGACCGGGAAAGAAGGACATGGCAGGCGCTCCGTCTGGTGGGGTATCGGCTCGCGTTCTCCGAGGAAAAAGCGTGGAAGTTAGCCCCTCTCCTTGAGTTAAACCCTGGTTTAACCCGAGGGCTAACCCTTTCCCCGCAAGCAGGGCGAGGGGACCGGGAGTTTCGCCGCGAGCCCCGGAGGAGGGAGCGATTGAGTGCCACAAGTCTCCTTCGCCCCGCTTGCGGGGAGAAGGTGGCCGGCAGGCCGGATGAGGGGCAAATTTCGATAAACCGACCTCTCGCCCTCACTGCTCCGCATCCAGCGGCTCGACGCCCTGAGGCCGGCCAGCGCGGTCGAGGCGGATTTTTTCGATGCGGTCCTCGGCCGCCTTCAACAGCGTCTCGCAATGCTTCTTCAGAGCCTCGCCGCGCTCGTAGATCTCGATCGACTTGTCGAGCGCCACGTCGCCGCGTTCGAGCGCCGAGACGATGCGCTCCAGTTCTTCGACGGCCTGCTCGAAGGAGAGGGCTGAGACGTCCGGTTGTGCGTTGGTGTTCATCAATTACCCTCTCATCAGTCTCTGTATGTGCATGGCCGCCGATTCGGCGAGCCCTTCGAGATCATAGCCGCCCTCGAGCAGGCTGACGATTCGGTTGCCGCCGCTCTTGCCGGCGACCTCCATCAGGCGTCCCGTTGCCCAGTCGAAGTCCTCCGCCATCAGGTTGATCTGCGCCAGAGGATCACGGTAATGCGCGTCGAATCCGGCGGAGATCAGCACGAGATCCGGGCGGAAATTGTCGAGTGCTGCCAGGACGCGGGTGCGGAACGCGTCACGGAAATGCTCGCTGCCGCTGTTGGGCGAAAGCGGAGCATTGACGATATTGTGTTTGACGCCCGTCTCCTCCTTGGCGCCGGTGCCGGGATAAAGCGGCATCTGGTGCGTGGAACAGAACAGCACCGAAGGGTGGTTCCAGAAGATATCCTGCGTGCCATTGCCATGGTGCACGTCCCAATCGACGATCGCCACCCGCTCGACGCCGTGCGCACGCTGGGCATGGCGTGCTGCGATCGCGACTGTGTTGAAGAAGCAGAAACCCATCGGCCTGTTCTTCTCTGCGTGATGGCCTGGCGGGCGTGCCGCGACGAAGGCATTGTCCGCCTCGCCGGCGAACACCGCGTCCACGGCGGCGATAGCGGCTCCGACGGCAGTCAAGGCGGCATCGAAGCTCGAGGGGCTGGCAAAGGTATCCGCTTCGATCTGCGTGATGTCCTCTTCCGGAATCCACTTCTTGATCGAGCGCAGATGCTCCTCGGTATGGGCGAGAAGGACCAGATCCTCGCTGCCTTTCGGCGCCTCTACCCGCTTCAGCTCAGCAAAGTTCGGGTGCTCCAGCGCAAGGTTCAGCGCCTTCAGCCGATCCGGCCTTTCCGGATGTCCCTCGGGAACGATATGTTCCAAAAAAATGGGATTTTCATAGAGCTGCGTTGTCATCTGCGCAAAGCTAGTGCGCGTGCCCTTCAAAATCCATGCCAGCGACCACGATTGTGCCGATTTTCAACAGCGCGGATCGATGAGGATCTTGCCGTCCCGATGCGGATCGGCCTGGTGCGCCAGGGCATCCGCGAGTCGGCTCAGGGGATAGGTCGCAGCGACGGGGCTTGCAAAGAGCCCGTCGCGCAGCCCCGTGAAGCATCGGGCGAAAGCGGCTTCGAGGGAGCCGCGACCGGCGGAATGCACATAGTTTCTCAGCCACAGGAAAGCAAAGCGGACATCGGGCCGGGCGGCGATTGCCGATTGCGGCACCGGAACGTTGCTCAGCGCCCCATATTGGACCAAGATGCCGCCGGGACTGATCGCCCGGCGGATCAAGTCGCCGGCAAGCGGGCCGCCGACCGCGTCGAGCACGGCGTCGAAGATCCTTTCTGGGGGAAGGCTGCTGCCCTCGGTGACCATGACCCTCTGCCCCGCCTCGAAGCGCCCGCGGCTTTTGTCGCTGCGAAGGATCGCGGTCGGCACCGCGCCTTCGCGGCCGATAAGCTTTATCAGCATGCCGCCGATCGCCGAGCCCGCCGCGGTGACGGCGACGGAGCGTCCCTGCAGCGAGCCGAAATGTCTGCGCAGATCCTCGATCAGCCGAAGCGCCGTCAGAGGGTTGACATAGCTCATGGCGGCCTGGCTGTCGCTGATGTCGTCCGGCACGCGAAAGCACCATTCGGTCGGGCGCACGAGAAACTGCTGCCACAGCCCGCTCGCGCCGATCGGGATCACGCGATCGCCGGATTTGAAGTGGCGAACGCCCGGGCCGATGCGGCTCACCGTGCCGACACCCTCGAATCCGGGCACGAAAGGCAGCTCGGTGCGGGCGCGATAGGCGCCGGTGACGGGAATGAGGTCCGAAGGATTGATCGCCGCGAGCGCGATTTCGATCTCCACTTCCCCGGCTGCCGGATCGATACGCGGCGCGTCCACAAGCTCTATCACTTGTTCCGGATCGCCAAACTGTCTAACCAGGGTGGAGCGCATGGGAAGGGTCTCGCATGGACGGCATCGAGCGGGAGAATGTCACGGAAATCCGCATTCCATTTCGCGATATAGACATGCATGGGCACATGCACAATGCGGCCTATTACGCGCATGGGGAGGCCGCGCTGGCCAATCTCTGGCGGCACCGCCCGGCCGTCGAGCACGAGCCGGCCTATCTCGTGCGCCGGTCGGCCTGCATCTTCCATCGCGGCCTGCGTTTCGACGACCCCGCCCGCTTCACCGTGACCGTCGCCAAGATCGGAGGCAGTTCGGTGAGCTTTGCCGTTCGTGTCGAAACCGGTGATGCGCTTTCCGCCGAGATCGAGATCGTCTGGGTCGCCGTCGATCGCGGTCGCCACCAGCCGGTGCCGTTGCCGACGGCAACCCGTGACTGGCTCTCCGGCTATCTCTCCTGATCGAGCTGTCGGCGGCGGAAATGCCCGATAATGCCCATGCCGCCGCCGACACCCATCATTGCCAGGCCCTGGCTCTCCGATATCGCCTCGAGCATCTGCGAAAACAGCCGCACGACCAGGATGGCGCCGGAAGCGCCATAGGGGTGGCCGAGCGCGATCGCGCCGCCATCGAGATTGACGCGCTCAGGTGGGATTCCAAGCCGGTCGAGACTGCCGAGAACCTGCGAGGCAAAAGCCTCGTTGAATTCGATGAAGTCGATTTCGGCAATGTCGAATCCCGGATTGCGGGCGCGAAGCCTCGCCATCGCCGGGACGGGTCCTAGCCCGAGAAGGTTCGGGTCGACCCCGGCCGTCGCCGCGTCGATGAATTCGAGCGCAACCGAAACCCCGAGCCGGCGGGCTTCGGCGACGCTCGTGACCAGCACCATGGCAGCGCCGTCATTGATCGGGCAGGCATTGCCGGCGGTGACGGTGCCGCCCCTAACGAAGACCGGCTTCAGCCGGGCGAGCGTTTCGGCAGCCGCATTGGCGCGCGGACATTCATCTCTGGCAACGGGTCCGGACGCGGTCATGACCGGCACGATCTCGCGTATGAAGCGACCGGCAGCCTCCGCCGAAACGGCGCGCCGATGGCTTTCAAGAGCAAACTGGTCCTGGCGCTCCCGGGAGATGGCGCAGTCGGTCGCGACATTTTCGGCGGCGACCCCCATGTCCGGATCGCCGATGAAATCGGGCGCCATGCGTGCGCGCTTCACCGGCTGTAGTTCCTCGCCTCGCGCAAGCGGCGGCCGCAGCCGAATATGGGCGCGGCTCGCGCTCTCCGCGCCGCCGGCGAGATAGAAGCGTCCGGCGCCGGCCTGGATTTGACGGGCGGCAAGCACGATGGCTTCGAGCCCCGAGCCGCATTGGCGATCGACCGTGACGCCCGGGACGGAGACCGGCAGATGGGCCTCGAGCGCGGCCAGTCGGGCAAGATTGCCGGCGCTGTTGGCGGCGTTGCCGAGGAGCACGTCGTCGATCTCGCCCCGATCTACGCCTGTATCGGCAATGATCCTTTCGATCAGCACGGCGGCAAGGCCCGCGGGCTCCACCGCGGCCAAGCTACCATTGACGCGGCCGATCGGCGTGCGCAGCGCAGCGATGATGACCGGTGTGCGGAACGGATCAGATGAGGCGCTCAAGGGCAGGGTGCTCCTCCGCGATCCATTGCCGAAGTTCCTTGACCGCGACCTTGCCAGAGGCGGTCATCGGCATCTGCCGGCAGAGCCAGATCTTCCGCGGATGCTTGTAGCGCGGCAGCGCGTCAGCAAGATGGCGAGCGAATGCGGCCGGATCGAAGCTGCCGTTCGGCTGGATGATCGCCGCCAGTTCGCTGCCGAGATCCGGGTGTTCGAGGCCGAAGACATGAACCGCCTCGACGCCGGCCACTGCCATGATTACCGTTTCCACTTCGGAAGGGTAGATATTGTTGCCGCCGGATAGCACCATGCCGCCGGCGCGGCCGATCAAATGCAGCGTACCCTCCGCATCGAGGAAGCCGAGATCGCCGACCGTGGCGAGGGGGCCCTGCCTTCGAAAACCCGCTCCGTCGCCGTCGCCCATATATCCGTCCGAGATCAGTTCGCTTTCGACGAAGATCGTACCGGTTTCGCCCTGGGGCAGGGCGGTGTCATGGTCATCGAGGATCGCCAGTCGAACGCCGGGGAATGCCCTGCCGACGGCTGTCGGGCCGTGCCTGTCCGCGGCACCGGAGACGGTGATGAAGCCGAGTTCCGATGCGCCGTAATATTCCGTGACCGCCGCAGAGGGGAAAGTGCGGTCCGCGGCCTGCCGGTCGCCGGGGGTCAGCTTGGCGCCGGCGACGGTGATCTTCTCGACCGAATTCCAGGCGAGCCCGCGCGCCTCGGCGCAGAGCCGCCGCAGCATGGTCGGCACGAGCACGAGCCGCTTGACGTTTCTCTCGGCGATCTCGTTCAGTGCCTGATGTGGATCGAAATGCCTTGCGCCGATGAATTCGGCGCCGGCCCAAAGGCACTCCGCAAGGGCGTAAAGCGTCAGCCCATGCGCCAGCGGTCCGGGCGCATAGGTCGTCGTCTCCGGCCCAATGCCGAAGAAGCTCTGGCCGGTTTCGAGGCTGATGCGCCACGAGCGGCGATCGCGGACGATCGCCTTCGGTTCGCCTGTGGTGCCGGAAGTGAAGACGACGAGGAACGGCTCCGCGCCATCGCCGCCCTGAAGCGGCGAGGAGCCGGCGAAGGCATCCAATGCGTGGCTTTGCCCGGCCGACGGCACTTCGAGGCGCAGCAAATCGCCATCGGGGAGGATGACGATCTCGGGACGCAGTTGCGCCTTCATCCGCCGGCGCGTGGCTTCCGGCAGGTGCGGATCGATGAGCGCGGCGCAATTGCCACCGGCCGTTGCGGCGATGAAGGCCGCGGCAAAAAGCGGGTGGTTGCCGATCTCGAGCGCGATGAGGCGCGCGCGGCCGGAAAGGACGCTTCGCTGGGTTGCCCGTGCGGCTGACCGCTCGATTGTATACAGAAGGCGGCAAGCGTCCGCGGACAACTCTTCGAAGCAGAAGAGCCGGTCCTCCATGCGGAAAGCCGGGGCATGCGGGCGCTCAGCCGCATGGACAGCGATCGCGCTGGAAAGCGGCATCGGCTCAGGCGCGCGCCGGCAGCAACGGGTAGCCGGCGTAGACGGCACGCGCCGCCAGCGCGGCAATCGCGGCCTTTACGAGGTCACCTGGAATGAAGGCCAGCGAACCGCCTGCGGCTGCGATGAGCGGCGTGCCCGTGACGAAGGAAAGCCACGGAACGCCGATTGCATAGAGCACGAGAATACCGCCGACCACCGAAGCGAGAAAGAAGCCGATGAGCTGACGTCCTTCCGAAACACCCGGCCGAATGGCGCGCTCGGCGATGAGGCCGGTGACGTAGGCGGCGACCGCCCAGCCAAGTATGAAGCCGCCGGAGGGGCCGGCGAAGATGGCAAGGCCGCCTCGCCCGCCCGACAGGACCGGCAAACCGATCGCGACCAGGAGGACGAAGAGCAGGAAGGAAAGCGCCGCGCGCCTGGCGCCGATGATGCAGCCGGCAAGCATGACGCCCATCGACTGCGCCGTGATCGGAACCGGGATGAAGCCGAGCGTGATCGGTGGAATAAGGCCGAGTACGACGACGATCGCGGCGAAGAGCGCGATGAGGACGAGGTCTCTGGTGTTCATGTGGTCCTACCCTCTATTAGCAATCTCGAATTCATTGACGGCGAAACCCGCGGGCGTCAATGGCGGCCGCAATCGTATCCGCATCTTTCAACGTCAGGATGATCAGCGGACCGATGATCGTCAGCGGCCTGATCGGCACGCCGCGTGCGCGATGCGCCTCCCTGATGGCCTGGTAGCGGGCGAAGATATCGGGAACGAAGCGCAGCACGAGCCCGAGCGCGAGGCTGACATCGGCCGCTCGAACCAGGCCCAGGCGCTCGATCGGCCCCAAGAGAACCGTCACTTCGTCCATGAAGGCGCCGATTGTCGTCGTCGCCGTGACGGCCGCGGCAAAGAGGACGAGCGCCATGAGCCTGAGGACGAGGGCAAGCACCTCAGGGACGGGAACGAGGAAGAGATTGACGACGGCGAGCACCAGGATGGTGAAGAAGACGAAGCCGACGCGCGCGAATGCCTGGCGAAGCGTCAGGCCGAGCGAAAAATAGAGCCCGCCGCAGAGGAGAAAGGCCGGCAGCAGCAGCAATAAAGAGTTGGTCGTAAAGAGCGCGATGCTGAGGGCAAGGAGGGCAATCAGCTTTGCCCGCACCGGCGCGCGGTGAAACCAGGTCCGGCCCTCGACATAGAGGCTCGTCAGCATCCGGCGACCTCGTGATAGTGCCGGATGGTCTCGCCCGGGCTTCCATCGGCGATCAGTCTTCCCTCGTGAAAGAGCAAAAGCCGCTCGACGCCTTCGACGAGCCCGAGATCATGGGTGATGACGATCGTGTCCTCGTCGAGCGCCTCGATCGTCTCGGCGACCATGCGGCGATTGCGCAGGTCGAGTTGGTTGGTCGGCTCATCGAGGATGAGGATTTTCGGCCCGGTGACGACGACGCTCGCCATGGCGACGAGCTGCGTCTCGCCCCCCGACAGCTCGTGCACACGTCGCCTGGCGAGATGGCTGATGCCGAAGCGCGCCAGCACCGCCTCCATTCGAGTTGAGATCTCTTTGGCCGGCAAACCGCGATTCTTGAGGCCGAAGGCGATGTCGTCGGAGACGATCGGCATGATCAACTGGTGCTGCGGGTTCTGGAAGATGAAGCCGGCCTCGGCGAGCACGGCCCGGTCGTCCTTGACCGTATCGAGTCCGTTGACCTCTACGCGCCCCGTCGTCGGCTTGACGAGGCCGTTGATCAGCCGCGCGAAGGTGGTCTTGCCGGAGCCATTGAGACCGATGATGCCGATGCGCCGTTCATGGAGGGCGAGGGTCAGCGGGTGAAGCGCCTCCCTATCGCCGAAGCGGACAGAACAATCGGTAAGGCGGATATCCAATCCTCGTATCCTCTCCTTGTATCCTCGCGCATTTCGTGCTCGCTCTATAGGCAAGTCGATCGGCAAGGGCAATGCGGCTTGCCCGGACGCAGGCGGCGAAAGGGGCATTTGATATATGGGAATATAAGCCTATCCTCGACGCATGACGATTCGCCTCTCCAATCGCGATGCCCGGCGCATCTTTCTTTCCAGGCAGGGACTCTCTGCCGCGCCGCACCGCGCGCTCGGCAAGGAGGGGCTGCTGCAGCTCATCCATGACATCGGCTTCGTGCAGGTGGACAGCATTGCGACGGTCGAGCGCGCCCATCACCAGATCTTGTTCTCCCGCAACCAGACTTATCGCCGGGAGCACCTGACGGAGCTTCTCGAAAAGGACGGCGAGCTCTTCGAGCATTGGACGCATGACGCCTCGATCATTCCGAGCAGGTTCTTCGTCTATTGGAAGCACCGCTTCAAATGGGAGGCCGAGACGCTTGGCGAACGCTGGCGCAAATGGCGCGGGGACGGTTTCGATGCGGGCTGCGACGAAACCTATGAACGGATCGCCAGCAACGGCGCGGTCATGGCGCGTGATCTCAAGGAGGAGGAGCACGCATCCGGCGGCTGGTGGAACTGGCACCCGTCGAAGACGGCGCTCGAAGTGTTGTGGCGGCAGGGCAGGCTTGCAATCGCCCGGCGCGAGAACTTCCAGAAGGTCTATGACCTCACCGAACGCGTCATTCCCGCGCATCATTACGACGGCGATGTCGGCCACGAGGAATTCGTCGACTGGGCCTGCCGCAGCGCGCTCCAGCGGCTCGGTTTTGCGACCCATGGCGAGATCGCCGCTTTCTGGGATCTCGTGTCTCCGGAGGAGGCCAAGGCGTGGGTGACAGCCCATCGCGACGAACTCTGCGACGTCGCCATCGAGACCGCCAATAGCGGAAAGCCGCGCCCGTCCTACGCCTTCGCAGGCTTTCCGGACACGCTCGGCGCGATCGCCGATCCGCCCGGCCGCATTCGAGTGCTGAGCCCCTTCGATCCTTTGCTGCGCGACCGCAACCGAACTGAACGTCTCTTTGGCTTCTTTTATCGCATCGAGGTTTTCGTGCCGGCTCCGAAGCGCGAATACGGCTATTATGTTTTTCCGCTGCTCGAAGGCGACCGCCTGATCGGCCGTATCGACATGAAGGCCGACCGCAAGCGCGGCAGCCTCGACGTGCGCCGCCTCTGGCTGGAGCCGGGCGTGCGGGCCGCGTCGGGTCGGATGGAGAAGCTTGCCGCCGAACTCGATCGCATCGCCCGCTTTGCCGGCGTCGGCGAGGTCGTGCTGCTCGACGGGTGGCACGCCGGCTTTTCCCCATGAGCTTTTTTCTTGGCTTGCGGCACCGCGCTCCCTAAATGGAGCAGGAATCCTTCTTGATGCGGAGCAGACGATGGACACCAACCTGATAAGCCTCTTCGACGCGGATGAGGTGACGGTCCGCAAGGTTCTCGCCGAGACGCTTTCCGGAGCCGATGACGGGGAGCTCTTCCTTGAGCACTCGCAGGCGGAGGTGCTCTCCTTTGACAATGGTCGCCTGAAGGGTGGTAGCTTCAATACCGACCAGGGCTTCGGCCTCAGGGCAGTCGCCGACGATGCCGTCGGCTACGCCCATGCCGGCGAACTGTCGCTTTCGGCTTTGAAGCGTGCGTCGGACGCGGTCGGGCAGGTGACCCGCGGTTATTCCGGCAGCTACGCCGCGGCCCCGCAGCGCACCAACAAGAAGCTCTACGGCGACGAAAACCCCATCGGCGAACCGACCTTCGATGCCAAAGTCAGGCTGCTGCAGGAGATCGATTCCTATCTCCGCGCCAAGGACCCGAAGGTCCGGCAGGTGACTGCGACAGTCTCCGCCAGCTGGCAGGTGGTGGATATCCTGAGGGCCGATGGCCATCGCGTCCATGACGTGCGGCCGATGACCCGTATCAATATCTCCGTCGTCGTCGGCGAGGGCGACCGACAGGAAACCGGCACCTTCGGCTCGGGCGGGCGGCGCGGCTTCGGCGATCTGGTCGTCGAAGAAAACTGGAAGCGAGGCGCCGACGAGGCGTTGCGCCAGGCTCTCGTCAACCTGTCGGCAATCGACGCGCCGGCTGGCACCATGGATGTCGTGCTCGCCTCCGGCTGGCCGGGCGTGATGCTGCACGAGGCCGTCGGCCATGGCCTGGAGGGCGACTTCAATCGCAAGAAGACGTCCGCCTTCGCAGGCCTGATTGGCGAACAGGTCGCCGCCAAGGGTGTGACCGTCGTCGACGACGGCACTATAGAGGCGCGGCGCGGCTCGATCTCGGTCGACGACGAGGGCACGCCGTCGGGCTACAACGTGCTGATCGACGACGGCAAGCTCGTCGGCTATATGCAGGACCGGCAGAATGCCCGCCTCATGGGTATGGAGCCGACCGGCAACGGCCGCCGCCAGGGTTATGCGCATGTGCCGATGCCGCGCATGACCAACACCTACATGCTTGCCGGCGACCGCACGCCGGAGGAGATCATCGCCTCGGTGAAGAAGGGCATCTACGCCGTATCCTTCGGCGGCGGTCAGGTCGATATCACCTCCGGCAAATTCGTGTTCGGCTGCACCGAGGCCTATCTCATCGAGAATGGCATGATCGGCGCCCCGGTGAAGGGCGCGATGCTGATCGGCAACGGGCCCGATGCGATGCGGCGAGTGACGATGGTCGGCAACGACATGAAGCTCGACACCGGCGTCGGCAATTGCGGTAAGGGAGGCCAATGGGTGCCCGTCGGCGTCGGCCAACCGCATCTGCGCATGGACCAGATCACCGTCGGCGGCACGCAGGCGTGAAAACGGAGACGCCCGCCCTGTTTGTTGGTGAGCGAGACATGCGGCATTCCGCTCGCGTGGATCAGCTGCGTCCGGGAAGCAGCAGGCAGTCGTAGGAATGCTTCTTCAGAACGTCGCAGGCCGAGGCTGCGGCCTCCCGAGTGGGAAAACCGACAAATCGCGCACGGTAACGGGTGGCCGAACCGGTCCCGGTTACGTCCGTGTGGGGTGAAACGCCGAGCAGTGCTGCGCCTCCGTCGGACTGGGCCTCGATGAGGATTCGACGTGCGCCTTCCGCAGACGGCGTCGTGGAAATCTGGATCTGCCACTTGCCGCTCGGCTGTTCCGCATTTGCCACTTCCGCTACAGCGGTTGGCCTGTCCTGCGGAACCGCAATTGCGGTCGCTGCCATGATCGCTGATTCGGCCTTATCGAGCCTGTTGATTTCATTCGCGTAGGACAGCGAAACTCCAGGCAATGTCGGCACTTCTGCCTTACCGCTCGCCTTCGCTGCGGCAACCGTGGTCGCCACCTTCGGTGACGAAATTCTTCCAAGATGCTGGTCGAGGAGGGCCGCCATCTTGTTGTCGCGACCTTTTGCAGTCCGCCCGCCGAGTACCACACCGATAATGCGGCGATCGCCGTCCCGGACGGCGCTCACGAGATTGAAGCCGGACGCATTGGTATAGCCGGTCTTGATGCCGTCCATGCCGTCGTAGCGGTACATGAGATTATTGTGGCCGCGGATCGTGCGGTCGCGGAAAGTGAAGCTCTGCATCGAAAAAAGCCGGTATTCGGACGGAAAATCCCTGATGAGCGCGACGGCGAGCTTTGCCATATCGCGTGCCGTCGTCACCTGCTGGCTCGCGGGCAGACCTGATGCATTGACGAAGAAGGTCCGGTTCATGCCAAGCCGGCTGGCCTTCGTGTTCATCATCCGGGCGAAGTTCGCTTCAGAGCCGCCGAGTTTCTCGGCCATGGCTGCCGACGCATCATTGGCCGATTGCACGATCATGCCATAGACCGCGTCTCGGACGGTGATCGTGTCGCCAGCCTTGACGCGCAACTTCGTCGGCGGCTTGCGGGCAGCCTCCTGCGACATCGGTACTTTGGTTTCCCAGCCGATTTCGCCTCGGCGCAGTGCTTCGAAGGTGAGGTAGAGCGTCATCATCTTGGTAAGCGACGCCGGATGATTGAGGTCGTCGGCATTCTCGGCGGAAAGCACCCGGCCGCTGCGGGCGTCCAGAACGAGAGATGCGTTGCCGGCAAAGGCCGAAGCTGTGGCAAGGAGGAATGCCGCCAACGTCGCCAAGGCAATATGCAAGTTCTTCATCGAAGCCCCCATCGAGGCGGCTGCTTTGGCCGCTCGCGTGTCATTGTTCCATTATGTGCCAGCAGGGGGCTTTGCCGCAACATTGAGGCGAAAACCGGTCGGGGGACTGTCGGCGCCGCCAATTCAGGGCTGAGAGCGCTTGCGGCATGGTTTCTACGGTCGCGGCCGGACTTCCTGCGCCCGAATGATCCACAGGATTCAGCAAGACTTAACGCCGCCGGCTTAGCCTGCCGCCCGTGGTGGGGTGCCGCGACTTTTTAGCGGTCTCCCGCTTCGCGACTTGCAAGGCAGATCCCGACGGTCCCGTCTTTCGGCGCCGGTGCGGGTTCCGGATGGGATCGAGGGAAGATGAGACACGGCCTCGCGCGGCTGGTTCTAAACCATGTCAGACGCACCGCCATAACCGGCGGCCTCGAGACGGCACATCTTCTTTCGCGTGCCGGCCTGTTGGCGGAGGCCCGCGGGCGCGGCGCGATCTTCACGCTCCATCATGTACGCCCGGCCTGCAAGCGCGCCTTCGCCCCTAACGCGCACCTCGAAATCACGCCGGATTTTCTCGAGGAGGCGATTGTCGCGTTGCGGCATGCTGGTTACCGTTTCGTGGCGATCGAGGACCTGCCCATGCACCTCGCTGCTGGCGACACGCAACCGGTCGCCTGCTTCACGCTCGATGATGGCTATCGCAACAATCTCGTTCACGGGCTGCCTGTCTTCGAGCGGTACGCCGTTCCCTTCACTGTTTTCGTTACCGCCGGCTATGTCGACCGCACCCATACCCTCTGGTGGGAGACGCTCGCCGACTGGCTCTCCGCCTGCGGCGAAATCCGCTTTGATTTTGGCCAAGGCGAGGAGGAAATGGCGATTGCGTGCCTTTCCCGAAAACAGGCGGCATTCGACCGCATCGCCGCTCACATCCACAAGACGGAAGAGGCGGGTGCGATTGCCGCATTGGACAGGACTGCGGCAAGGGACGGCATCGATGCGCTGGCGATCACGGAGCGGCTGACGATGGACGAGGCCGGTCTGCGCGCCTTGCTTGAAAGCCCGCTCGCAAGCCTCGGTGCACACACGGTCAGCCATCGCGCCCTGGCACGACTTGGCGACGACGAAGCGAAGCGGGAGCTTCTGATTTCCTCGGAGCGCGTCGAAGCGATCGCCGGCCGTCGGCCGCTCAGCTTTGCCTATCCCTACGGCTTCCGCCCCACCGTCTCGGCGCGCGATTGTCGCCTGGCCGCCGATCTCGGCTTCGCAGTTGCGGTGACGACGGAGCCGGGCACCCTCTCTTCCGGCGCAAACCTTCACGCTCTGCCGCGGATATCGCTCAACGGCTACTTCCAAAGCACCCGTTATGTTTCGGCGCTCGCATCCGGGATTCCGTTCCGGTTTGCCGTGGCGTAGCGCCCGGGACCTTCAGGGATACATGCGCACCTTCACCCAGCCGCCTTCCGGCGCCGGCCGGCTGAACTCGATGCGGTCGTGCAGCCGGAAGGGGCGGTCGTGCCAGAACTCGATCGAGGTCGGGCGAATGCGGAAGCCGGACCAATATTCCGGGCGCGGGATCTCGCCGATGGCGTAACGCGCGGTGAACTCAGCGACCGCCTTTTCGAGCGCCAGGCGGCCCTCGAGCGGGCGGGACTGCTTGGAAGCCCAGGCCCCGATACGGCTGCCGCGCGGCCGGCTCCTGAAATACTCGTCCGCCTCTTCTTCCGATACGGTCTCGACCGGACCGCGCAGGCGCACCTGTCTGCGCAGCGATTTCCAATGGAAACACATGGCGGCTTTGCGCGTCGCCAGGATTTCACGCCCTTTCCGACTTTCGAAATTCGTGTAAAAGGCAAAGCCGCGTTCGTCGAAACCCTTGAGCAGGACCATGCGCACATTGGGCATGCCATCCGGGTCGACGGTGGCGAGGGCGACGGCGTTCGGATCGTTGACTTCGCTTTCTTCGGCGTCCTTCAGCCATGTGCCGAAAAGGGAAAAGGGTTCGCTTGCATCCGTGAAGTCACTGCTTGTTAACTCATTCGAGGTCATATTGGCTTCCAATGCCCGTATATCTGGTGCGGGAACCCGTCGGGAATGATCCCGTTCCGGTGTTACCGCATTGAACTAGGTCAGAGCTGCCCTCGGGACTTCCCCAGCATCGGTTCGGCTCTGGCGACTCTGACAGGATTGCCGTGCAAGACATAGCAAAGTGGATCGAAGGCAAGAAGGATTTTTCCTTCGCACGGCTGCGCGGCACGGCCGTTTGCCTGATGATGCTCGTGCTTTCGGGCTGCATGGGCGGCGGCCTCGACATGTTCGGGAAATCGGATGTCGACCGCTCTGTCTCGACGGGAACCGTTCCGGTCGCCAAGACGTCGGACGGGCTCTCCGACGCCGTTACCGTTCGCAATGCGGTTTCCTCCGCCGACATCAGTCAGGGCGGCAACAATGCCATTCCGTGGGCAAACACAACGTCGGGAAGCGCCGGCGTCATCAGCAGCATCGAGGAAGACAGCGCATCGGGCGTTCTCTGCCGCCGCTTTACCACGACCCGCCACTCCTTCGAAGGCATAGCCAAGTTCGACGGCAAGACCTGCCGGCTCGAGAATGGCGAATGGTATCTGACGAGCTTCGGCCCACGCAGTTGAAATGGCCGGTTAACCACGTTTCTCGAAAGCCCTGGGCATCCGGCCCGCAAGGACAAGCCGAGCGTATCGCGGGCGCCGCCGACTAACCGATATTTAGCAACTTTCCCCGATCATCTCTCTAAGAATTGCAGCGACGGCGCGTCTGACCAGACACGCAGGGATCGCTGTCGGACTTTGAATTGCTACATGTCTCCTTAGGCCGAGATCGATCTATGGAGACATGCAGAAGGGCCTTTCTCGCGGTCTTCCTGCTGTCGCCACAGCATTGGCACGGGCAGTCGGGAAAGATCGTCGATCAAAATGGTGACAAGCCATGCGCGATCCTTATGCAATCCTCGGCGTGCGCCGAAATGCCAGGCAGGAGGAAATCAAGGCCGCCTGGCGTTCTGTCGCCAAGGCGATCCATCCGGATCACAACCAGAACGACCCTCTGGCCACGGAGCGCTTCGCCGAAGCAGGCAGGGCCTACGAACTTCTGCGCGATCCAGTACGCAGGAGCCGCTATGACTGGGCACGGCGCGAGGCGGAACTGCGACGCATGGAGGCCATGAAGGCGAAGATGCGCGGGACGGAGACGTTCGAAGAGTCGGTCGGTGCCGAAACGGCCGAGGACGCGGTCTCGCGGATCTTTGGCGTCGAGCCGCAGGCAAGCGGTCCCCGGCCGGAGCCGGCCGCGGCGCGCCCGACCGAGAAGGCGGCAGATCCAAAACCGGAGACGGCGGCGGAGGCAAAGCCGGAAAGTCCGAAAGCGGAACTCTCCGTCTCTCGGCGCTCCGCCGCGAATGCGACGGAACTGGTTGCAGCGATCGTCCGTCGCATTCGCGATCGCATCACGAGGTCGGCGGAGAAGGTGCCGGACCTGGTGGTCGACATCCCGGTGAGCGTCGACGAGGTCATGAACCGGGCACGCCTTTCCGTGGAGCTTCCCGACGGCGAAACGGCGAAGCTCGCAATTCCGCTTGGTGCGCGGGACGGAGAGGTGATTCGGTTGAAGGAGCAGGGCTACCGGGTCGCGGGCATGACGCGTGGCGACGTCGTCGTGACCTTGCGCATTGCCCAGGACGGCCCCTTCAGGACCCGGGGTCTCGATCTGGTCACCACACTGCCCGTCAGCCTCCAGGATGCGGTACTGGGTTGCGAGACGCCGATCGAAACGCCGAACGGACCCGTTGCGGTCATCGTGCCGGCCTGGTCGGGTTCCGACAGGGAGATCCGCATTGCCGGCAAGGGGATGAGGGGCGCCGACGGCGAGCGGGGAGATCTTGTTGTGGAACTCCGTCTCGTACTCCACGAAAAGCCAGACGACAGGATCACGGACCTGATGCGGGCGCAGCGTGACGGCCTGTATTTGTGAAAGTTCTCTGACAAACTGAACCAATATTACGGGGACTAACAGTTCCTGATCCGCGGCGCGCTTGAACCGCTTTGACGGCTATGCCATAGGCAATTCTCGACATTTTGCCGCACCTCGCGGGTGTGCGGAGTCGTTGAGTTTCAAGAACGGCAACCGGCACCCGCCGGTGCAGGCAGACAGTATTGGGGACATTCCATGGCTCAGGCATCGGGTCTGATGAATGGCAAGCGTGGCGTCATCATGGGCGTTGCAAACAATCGCTCGATTGCGTGGGGCATTGCCAAGGCTTTGTCGGAAGCCGGCGCTGAGATCGCGCTGACATGGCAAGGCGATGCGCTGAAAAAACGCGTCGAGCCGTTGGCGCAGGAACTCGGTGCCTTCATGGCCGGTCATTGCGATGTCACCGACCTTTCTACGATCGATGCGGTATTCTCAACATGCGAGGAGAAGTGGGGCAAGATCGATTTCGTTGTGCATGCGGTTGCCTTCTCCGACAAGGACGAACTGACGGGCCGCTACGTGGATACGAGCCGCGACAATTTCGCCCGCACAATGGATATCTCCGTCTATTCCTTTACGGCGGTCGCCGCCCGCGCCGAGCGCATTATGAATGATGGGGGCTCGATCCTGACGCTGACCTATTACGGCGCCGAAAAGGTGATGCCGCATTACAACGTCATGGGCGTTGCCAAGGCGGCGCTCGAAGCGAGCGTGCGCTATCTGGCGGTCGATCTCGGCAATCGCGGCATTCGCGTCAACGCCATATCGGCCGGGCCGATCAAGACGCTTGCCGCTTCCGGCATCGGCGACTTTCGCTATATCCTCAAGTGGAACGAATACAACGCGCCGCTGAAGCGCACCGTTTCGATAGAGGAGGTCGGTAACTCGGCGCTCTATCTTCTCTCCGACCTGTCTAGCGGCGTCACCGGTGAGGTGCATCACGTCGATTCCGGCTATCATACGATCGGCATGAAGGCCGTCGACGCACCGGACATTTCCGTTCTCAAGGACTGACCGCCACGCGTCTGTTCGGCGGCGATTACAGCGCCGTGCGTCTTATTAGCCAGACGCGCAAGGTCGCTGTAGCACATTGAATTTCTGCATGTCTTTGTCCTTTAATCGAGGTCGATTAAAGGAGACATGCAGTAGGCTGTGTCCGGAGTGAACACTGTGCTCATCTACATGGTTCGCCACGGCCAAACGGATTGGAACGCCGAGGGTCGTCTCCAGGGGCAAAAGGACATTTCCCTCAACGAAACCGGTCGTCGGCAGGCGACCGGCAATGGCCTGGCTCTCGCGGCGAAGCTCGGGCGCGAGGCCGCCGCTTACGACTTCGTGAGCAGCCCACTCGGCCGCACCCGCGAGACCATGCAGCGACTCAGGCAGGCGATGGGGCTCGATCCGCTTTCCTACCGTATCGATGAACGGCTGAAAGAGGTCTCCTTCGGCGATTGGGAGGGCTATACGCTGCCGGAACTGAAGCGCCGCGTGCCGGAGCGGATCGCCGCTCGCCGCGTGGCCAAATGGGATTTCATCCCGCCCGGCCCGGAAGCCGAAAGCTACGAAATCCTGTCCTGGCGCGTCGGCGCCTGGCTGAAGGATCTAAGGAAGCCCACCGTATGCGTCAGCCATGGCGGCGTCATTCGGGCGCTGTTCAAGCTGCTTGGGGAAATGGATGGCGACGAAGCGGCCGCGGCCGCGATCCCGCAGGACCGGCTCCTGAAAATCGCCGACGGCTCCATCCGCTGGCTCTGACCGGGTGCATAGCGCGACTACGGCGCCGCGCAAATTGCTGCGCGCTTTGTAAGCCCTGGCGCATCGGGCCGAAAATCGTATCCGATTTTCGGAAAAGATCGATCTACAGTTTCAAAGAGTTACAGCGATCCTCGCGCGTCTGAATGCGTCTGTCTGAAAAGACGCGCGGGGCTATAAGATATGCACGGGTGCAGTGGAGGATCACTGCACGATCTCAAGATCGTCGATGACGCGCTTGCCGTCGATCTCCGTATAGAAGACAACAACCTTGACGCCGGCCTTCAGCCCCTCGAAATTGAACTCCTCCGGTGCCTGGTAGCTCTTGCCGTCGTCGAGCGAGAGGCTCAATTTCTCCGTGTCAACATTGGTGATCACCGCCTCGACATCCGCGCTTTCGGCCCGGGCGGAAAGCGGCGACAGCAAGCCTGCAGTAGCCAAGAGCGCGGCGATGACGAATCGCATCTTTCCCACCTTCAATGATTTTGCGAACATTCCTGCCATCACCTTTGATCCCCGATTGTGGCAAAAGTAGCCATGTGCCGTCGCCAGCGCATCGGCCGAAAATCGTACCCGATTTTCGGAAAGCTCGATGCGCAGTTTCAAAAAGTTACAGCGACCTTTGCGCGTCTGAAAGCACGCGGCGCTGTAAGCAGGTTCCGCAAGAGTTCCCACGATCTTGCGATCAGAATCTGCGGCAACCCCAAGGAATCTAAGCAGATAAGCGTGAGTGAACCCATGAATATCTGCTTAGCCGCGCTTAGGGGAGAGTGAATGCGGCCTCGGCAGAATACAAGCGAACCATATCGTGAACCCTTCTTGCTGCAGTCGTCTCACCGGCTTTTCCCACTGCAAATTAAGGAGCGCAGACCTGCCGTCTCCGTCGCTCCGACGCTGAGGCATGGCGGCGCTGTGATTTTATCTTCAAATCGGTTCCGCTTTGGAGATTCATGCAGTAAGAGAGGGCGCGCGATTTTCGCGCGGGTTTTTCAAGAGCGGGATGGAAGCCATTCCTGTCCGGCTCTCGCTCAACATCCCGGTAGCCGTCATGTCGCACAATACCTTTGGTCATCTCTTTCGAGTCACCACCTGGGGCGAAAGCCACGGTCCGGCGCTCGGCTGCGTCGTCGACGGATGCCCGCCCGGGCTTCGCTTTACGCTCGCCGAGATCCAGGCGTGGCTCGACAAGCGCAAGCCCGGCCAGTCTCGCTTCGTCACTCAGCGTCGCGAAGACGATCTCGTCAAGGTGCTGTCCGGCGTCATGCTCGATGATGACGGCGAGACGATGATTGCCACCGGCACGCCGATCTCGATGCTGATCGAGAACACCGACCAGCGCTCCAAGGACTATTCCGAGATCGCCAAGCGCTATCGTCCGGGCCATGCCGACTACACTTATGACGTTAAGTACGGCATCCGGGATTATCGTGGCGGCGGCCGCTCTTCGGCGCGTGAGACCGCCGCGCGCGTCGCCGCCGGCGCCATTGCCCGCAAGGTCGTGCCGGGCCTCATCGTGCGCGGGGCTCTCGTCCAGATCGGCAAGCACAGGATCGACCGCGGCAATTGGGACTGGGCGGAAGTCGAGAACAATCCCTTCTTCTCGCCGGACCCGGCGATCGTTCCGGTCTGGGAAGACTATCTTGACGGCATCCGCAAGGCCGGCTCGTCGATCGGGGCCGTGGTCGAGGTGATCGCTGAGGGTGTACCCGCCGGTATCGGCGCGCCGATCTACGGCAAGCTCGACCAGGACATCGCCTCGAACCTGATGTCCATTAATGCGGTCAAGGGCGTGGAGATCGGCAACGGCTTCGCCGCCGCCGAGATCAGCGGCGAGGAGAATGCCGACGAGATGCGCATCGGCCCCGGCGGCGAACCGGTCTTTCTCTCGAACAACGCCGGCGGCATCCTCGGCGGCATTGCCACGGGACAGCCGGTCGTCGCCCGCTTCGCCATCAAGCCAACCTCTTCCATCCTGACCGAGCGCCGGTCGATCGACAGCGACGGCAATGAGGTCGATCTCCGCACCAAGGGCCGCCATGACCCCTGCGTCGGGATAAGGGCGGTGCCGATCGGCGAAGCCATGCTTGCCTGCACGATCGCCGACCACTATCTGCGCGACCGGGGCCAGACCGGCCGGCTGAAGTAATATGCGGGAGAGAAGCATGTCCTATGACCAGAAGCGTGTCGTCGACGCCATTCGCGCTTTCGAGGCCGGTGAGATCGTCGTCGTCACCGACGACGGCGGCCGCGAGAACGAAGGCGACCTGATCGTCGCGGCCGTTCACTGCACCCCGGAAAAAATGGCCTTCATCGTCCGCCACACTTCCGGCATCGTCTGCACCCCCATGCCGCGCGACGAAGCAAAGCGGCTCAATCTCAATGCGATGGTTGCCGAGAACGATTCCGCCCACACGACCGCATTCACGGTATCCGTCGATTTCAGGCATGGAACAAGCACCGGCATTTCCGCCGACGACCGGACGCTGACGGTGCGCAACCTCGCCAATCCGAATATCGGGCCGGGCGATTTCGTGCGGCCGGGCCATATCTTCCCTCTGGTGGCCCGCGAGGGCGGCGTACTCATGCGTTCCGGCCATACCGAGGCGGCCGTCGATCTTTGCCGGCTCGCCAGCCTGCCGCCGGTCGGCGTCATTTGCGAACTCGTCAATGACGACGGCACCGTCATGCGCGGTCCGCAGGTGGAGACCTTCGCCGAGACCCACGGTCTGAAACAGGTTTCCGTAGCCGATCTCATTGCCTACCGCCAGCGCAAGGAAACCCTGATCGAGAAGGGCAATTGCTTCGAAATCGAAACGCCCTACGGCAAGGCGAAGGGCCATGCCTATTCTCTGCCCTGGGACCCGATGCAGCATCTCGCCGTCGTTTTCGGCGACATCCGCGACGGTGTCGACATTCCGGTCCGCCTCCATCTCGAAAATGTCGGATCGGATGTTTTCGGCAGCGATCGTCCGGTCGACGAGGTCATGAAGCGCATCGCCGCGGAGGGCAGGGGCGTTATCGTCTATCTGCGCGAAGGTTCGGTCGGCGTCGGCATCTCGCAGACCGCGCGCAAGGGGAAGCAAGAGCGTGAAGTGCACGAGGAAGCGCAGGCGCGAGAAAGCGAATGGCTGGAAATCGGCCTCGGCGCCCAAATCCTCAAGGACCTCGGGATCACCTCCATCCGCCTTCTTTCCTCGCGCGAGCGCCATTATGTCGGCCTCGAGGGTTTCGGCATCAATATTGCCGCGACCGAGATTCTGTGAATCAACGGCGCGATCCCGGCTCTGGATCTGCAGTGAAAAAAGCCGCGCATCCAAGGAAGCGCGGCTTTTGATTCGGCAACTTCTGGCCGATCAGGGCAGCGCGTCGTACCCCTCGCCGAAGCCCTTGAGGTCGACCGGGATGCCGATGCCTTCTTCCGGAGACTGGAAGACGATGAAGGTCGCCGTCGCGCCGGCCCGGAACGTCTTCAGAAGTTCGTCCTCCAGCACGACTTCCGCATAGCAGCCATCGGTGAAACAGCGAACGAAATAGGCGCGGCCGATATCCTTGCCGTCGACGTTGAGTCCAAGGCCGTTGGGCAGAAGCACGCCGAGGGGGGCGAGAACCCGAAGGATCTTCGCTTTGCGGTCCGCCGTCTTCAGAACGACGACGGAAAGCCCGACCTCCGGCCGGTCTTCGGCGATGACGTTCTGCATCAGCGCGCATTGTTCGGTCGAGGCGCCCGCAGGCTTGTCGCAGACGATCGACCACGCGCCGTGGTTCGACTTCACCGTTCCCGGTGTTCCGCCGGATTGCTGGGCCATGCTTGCTGTGGAGAAGGCGCAGGCGGCAATTCCGAGGGCGGCCAGAACGGGCAGCCGGGAGAAGAGGGACAGGCCCATGTAAACCTCAAAACGTCGAATCAGTCGGGCTATTCTTGAAGCGCGGAGCGGCAAATGAAAAGCCCTGCCCACTACATTCCAATGCCATATGGCCGAAATTGGGCCCGAACTGCCCGGAACGACAAGTCCGAACCTGCTTTGGGCGTGCTTCGCCACTGTGCGTCGTATATAGAAGAGGAAACCATGCTCATGCGACGGGCTAGAGAGTTTGGTGCAGATCCCGGTGCGGCGGCCTGTGCGAAAAACCCCTCTTTGCGCAAAAATGCCGCACGAGGTTGCTTGGTCAGATGTTGCGGCGCTCACCAAACTGTGGTTTGAAGCGCTGCAGTATCGCAGGGATTCTGCGTTCCGGGTTTGATCCTGATCAAGCGCATTGGGGAGACGTCATTGTGAAGAATAAGGCCTATGCAGTTCTGGCAGCGCTTGCCTGTCTGCTCTTTGCTTCGAGCGCCTTTGCTGACAAGCCTGTCGACTGGCAGACCGGCTTTCAGCCGGCGGCGACGGGCATCATGGAAGCAATCACGTGGTTCGAGCAATACACACTGTGGTTCATCATTCCGATCACGCTCCTGGTCCTGCTGCTGCTGATCATCGTCGTGGTCAAATTCCGCGAGGGCGCCAATCCGGTGCCGTCGAGGACCAGCCATAACACGCTGATCGAGGTCATTTGGACCGTGGGTCCGGTGATCGTGCTCCTGTTCCTCGCCGTTCCGTCCTTCCAGCTTCTGACGGCGCAACTGACGCCGCCTGAGAATCCGGATCTGACCGTGAAGGCCACCGGCAACCAGTGGTACTGGTCCTATGAATATGAAGTGGGCGAGAATCCGCTTTCCTTCGACAGCCTTCTCTTGAAGGACGAGGATCGTGCAGGCCTCGGCAAGGAAGACAAGGCCGCGTATCCGCGCCTTCTCGCCGTCGATAACGAGGTGGTCGTTCCGGTCGGCAAGACCGTCCGCGTCCTGGTTACGGCTGCCGACGTGATCCACGCCTTTGCCATGCCGGCTTTCGGTGTGAAGATCGATGCCGTACCTGGTCGCCTCAACGAAACCTGGTTTAAGGCTGACCGCGAAGGCCTCTATTACGGCCAGTGTTCCGAGCTCTGCGGCAAGGATCATGCCTATATGCCGATCGCCATCCGTGTTGTATCGCAGGACAATTACGACGCCTGGCTCGCTGCCGCCGCCACCAATCTCGGCGAGGCGAACAAGGCGCTCATGGCGTCCATCGACGGCGCGGCCAAGGCCGTTGACGTCGCCGAAAACGCCGCACAGTAATCGGAAGGGGAGCTCGACCCATGGCTGGAACAGCCGTTCATCACGATCAACGGCATGATCATTCCGATCATGCCCATGCCGACCACGAACACAAGCCGCTGAGCTTCTTCCAGCGCTGGTTCCTCTCGACCAACCACAAGGACATCGGGACGCTCTACCTGATCTTCGCGATCATCGCCGGCATCATCGGCGGGACGCTGTCGGTGTTCATGCGTGCCGAGCTGCAGGAGCCGGGCATCCAGATCTTCCATGGTCTGGCGCAGATGGTCTACGGTTTCGAGGGTGATGCTGCCATCGATGGCGGCAAGCACATGTTCAACGTGTTCACGACCGCGCATGCTCTGATCATGATCTTTTTCATGGTCATGCCTGCGCTCATCGGCGGATTCGCCAACTGGATGGTGCCGATCATGATCGGAGCGCCGGACATGGCCTTCCCGCGCATGAATAACATCTCGTTCTGGTTGATCGTCCCGGCCTTCCTGCTGGTCTTGCTTTCGATGTTCGCCGAGGGCCCTGCAGGTGCCTATGGTGCGGGCGGTGGTTGGACGATCTATCCGCCATTCTCGACTTCGGGCATGCCGGGGCCGGCCATGGATCTTGCGATCCTCGGCCTGCATGTCGCCGGCGCTTCGTCGATCCTGGGTGCGATCAACTTCATCACGACCATCCTCAACATGCGTGCGCCGGGCATGACGCTGCACAAGATGCCGCTCTTTGCCTGGTCGGTGCTGATCACGGCATTCCTGCTGCTGCTCTCGCTGCCTGTTCTGGCAGGCGGCATCACCATGCTGCTCACGGATCGCAACTTCGGCACGACCTTCTTCGCGCCTGAGGGCGGTGGCGATCCGATCCTGTTCCAGCACCTGTTCTGGTTCTTCGGCCATCCGGAAGTGTACATCCTGATCCTGCCGGGCTTCGGCATCGTCAGTCACATCATCTCGACCTTCTCGCGCAAGCCGATCTTCGGTTATCTGGGCATGGCCTATGCCATGGTCGCGATCGGCGCCGTCGGCTTCATCGTGTGGGCGCACCACATGTATACGGTCGGCATGTCGCTCGAGACGCAGCGCTATTTCGTCTTCGCGACCATGGTCATCGCCGTTCCGACGGGCGTGAAGATATTCTCCTGGATCGCGACGATGTGGGGTGGCTCGATCCGCTTCTCGACGCCGATGGTCTGGGCGATCGGCTTCATCTTCCTCTTTACGGTCGGCGGTGTGACGGGCGTGCAGCTCGCCAACGCCGGTCTCGATCGTTCGCTGCACGACACCTACTACGTGGTCGCCCACTTCCACTACGTGCTGTCGCTCGGCGCCGTTTTCGCGATCTTTGCGGCCTGGTACTACTGGTTCCCGAAGATGAGCGGCTACATGTATTCCGAGTTCATCGGCAAGCTGCATTTCTGGGTGATGTTCGTCGGCGTGAACCTGATCTTCTTCCCGCAGCACTTCCTCGGGCTTGCAGGCATGCCACGCCGCTATATCGACTATCCGGATGCCTTTGCCGGCTGGAACATGGTTTCCTCCTACGGCTCCTACATCGCGGCCGTCGGCGTGCTGATCTTCCTCTTCGGCGTCGCCGAAGCTTTTGCGAAGAAGCGCGTTGCGGGCGACAATCCGTGGGGCGCGGGTGCAAACACGCTGGAATGGCAGCTGTCGTCGCCGCCGCCGTTCCATCAGTGGGAGCAGCTCCCGCGGATAAAGTGACGGACAGCGAACAGAAGCCGCCGGCATCGGCGGCTTCTCCCCGGCGACTTGCCGGCACGATATGGCCTTTGCGGCCGCGACAGGACCAGGGACCAGACATGGCGCTCATCAACAATCACGAAGCAGTCGGCATGGACGGTACGCCGCGCCTGTCCGAAGCCTCTGCGCGCGATTATTTCGAGCTGCTGAAGCCGCGCGTCATGTCGCTGGTCATTTTTACGGCCTTTGTCGGCCTCGTCCTTGCGCCAGGGCAAATCAATCCCGTTATTGGTTTCATCGCGATCCTCTGCATCGCCGTGGGCGCCGGTGCCTCCGGCGCGCTGAATATGTGGTATGACGCCGATATAGACGCCGTCATGAGCCGCACCGCCAAGCGCCCAATTCCTGCCGGCAAGGTCCTGCCGCAGGAAGCGCTCGCCTTTGGCCTGACGCTTTCGGCATTTTCGGTGACGATCCTCGGTCTCGCCGTGAACTGGCTCGCAGCCGGATTGCTCGCATTCACGATATTCTTCTACGTGGTCATCTACACGATGTGGCTGAAGCGCTCCACGCCCCAGAACATCGTCATCGGCGGTGCGGCCGGAGCCTTCCCGCCCATGATTGGTTGGGCCTGCGTGAGCGGCGGCGTGTCGGTCGAAAGCATCGTGCTGTTCCTCATCATCTTTCTCTGGACGCCGGCGCATTTCTGGGCCCTGGCGCTCTTTAAGATGGGGGATTACGAGGCCGTCGGCGTGCCGATGATGCCGAATGTCTGCGGCGAGGCGACGACCAAGAACCAGATCGTCGTCTATGCGCTGCTGACGGCACTGAGTGGTATCTGTCCTACCTTGCTCGGCTTTGCGAGCCTCGGCTATGGGGCATTCGCGACGGCCATGGGGCTCGGCTTCATCTGGTATTCGCTTGGCGTTTTGCGCATGGAGAGTGATGATAGACGGATGGTGCCGGCCAAGAAGCTCTTCGCCTTCTCTATCGTCTATCTCTTCGCGATTTTCTCGGCCCTGCTGGTCGACCATGTCGTCGTCGAGATGTGGCTCATTGCCGGAGGTACGATCTGATGGAAACCGTCGAACTCAGCGTCGCCCAAAAGAAGTCCCGCCGCAGCCGAAACATGGCTCTTGGCCTGGTGCTGGCCGGACTCGTCGCGCTTTTCTACGTCGTGACGCTGATCAAGTTCGGCGGCGGCGTGGCCCATTGAGGAGCGGCTCATGACGGATATTCCGCGCAAAGGCCCGAAGGAACGAGCGAATGGCGCCATTGTCGGCGCCTGCCTCGCCTTTGTCGTCGGCATGGTCGGCATGGCCTACGCGGCCGTGCCGCTCTACAACATGTTCTGCCGCGTAACCGGCTACAACGGCACTACGCAGCGGGTCGACCAGGCCTCCGACGTCGTCCTCGACCGGAAGATAAGGGTGACCTTCGATGCCAATGTCGCGCCGGGTCTGCCCTGGGAGTTCAAGCCCGTCCAGCGTCACGTCGACCTCAGGATCGGCGAAACGGTCAAGATAAACTACCGCGCCAAGAACCTATCGTCGAAGCCGACGACCGGGCAGGCGGCATTCAACGTCACGCCATTGGAAGCCGGAGCCTATTTCAACAAGCTCGAATGCTTTTGCTTCACCGAGACGACGTTGCAGCCCGGCGAGGAACTAGAAATGCCGGTCGTCTTCTTCGTCGATCCGGAAATCGTTAAGCCGGTCGAGACGAAAGACATCAAGACCTTGACGCTGTCCTACACCTTCTATGCGCGCGAGCCGTCCAAGCCCGTCGCGGCAGTGAAGGCGAAGGAAGGGCAGGATCAGAACAAACTTTGACATGCGGTCCATTTCGGCTATGCCGGACGGGCTAAAAGAGAGGACTATCGGGGATTACTGACATGGCCGGTGCGCATCAGAAGAATCACGACTATCACATCATCGATCCGAGCCCGTGGCCGCTGCTTGCCTCCATTGGCGCCTTCGTCCTGGCTCTCGGCGGCATCGGCTACATGCGCTATCTTTCCGGCGGCTCGTTCAAGATATTCGGAATGGAGCTTGCCAATCCGTGGATATTCCTGATCGGTCTCGCCATCATTCTCTACACCATGTTCGGCTGGTGGTCGGACACGATCAAGGAAGGGCGCGAGGGGCACCACACCCGCGTCGTCTCGCTGCACTTGCGTTACGGCATGATCATGTTCATCGCTTCGGAAGTGATGTTCTTCGCCGCCTGGTTCTGGGCCTTCTTCGATGCGAGCCTTTTCCCGGGAGAGGCTATTCAGGCGGCGCGCGCGGAGTATACGGGGGGAGTCTGGCCGCCGCAGGGCATTGAGGTGCTCGATCCCTGGCACCTGCCGCTCTACAACACGGTCATCCTGCTGCTGTCCGGCACGACCGTGACTTGGGCCCATCATGCTCTGCTGCACAACGACCGCAAGGGCCTCGTCTACGGCCTGATGCTGACGGTGCTGCTTGGCGTGCTCTTCTCCTTTGTGCAGGGTTACGAATACGCCCATGCGCCATTCGCCTTCAAGGACTCGATCTATGGCGCGACCTTCTTCATGGCGACCGGCTTCCACGGTTTCCACGTCCTGGTCGGCACGATCTTCCTGCTGGTCTGCCTGTTCCGTGCACTCGCCGGCGGCTTTACTCCACAGCATCACTTCGGCTTCGAGGCTGCCGCCTGGTACTGGCATTTCGTTGACGTGGTCTGGCTGTTCCTCTTCTTCTCCATTTACATCTGGGGTGGTTGGGGCGCGCCGATCGCTCACGGCTAAGAGGGATATCTCGTGATGATGACGGGCGGTTGCGGCAACGCAGCCGCCCTTTCTGCTCGACAGCGATTGTGACGATTTGGACTATTCGACTACGGCTTCGTCGCCGCCGCGTCGACATTCTCGTCAATGCTTTCGTCGCATGCTGTGAATACGGCAGACAGGGTCTGGAACCGCCCGGACGGAACATGGAAGCTGCCGTAGAAGCGGCGCCGGTCCGGGGACAGACCAGGGTCATCGGCCAACCGGATCGCTTCGGCTGGCTGGCGCTTTTGACGCAGATGATCGATTGGACGGCGGGCTGTATAGCCGTTACCGTTGGAGAGATGAACGAGATCGGCGATATGGTTCCCGACAATCCGGTGATGAGATCAATCCATGAATGACGACAAGGCCCTCTTTCCGCCGGTGGACCCGGTCATCACCGGTGCCAAGGGACTTTGCCCACGCTGCGGCCAGGGGCGCCTCTTCGACGGCTTCTTGAAGGTCCGGCCGTCCTGCACCGCTTGCGAACTCGACTACCGTTTTGCGGATGCGGGAGACGGGCCCGTCGTCTTCGTGATCCTGATCGTCGGCTTCCTTGTCGTTGGGGCCGCGCTCTGGATGGAGGTGAACGTCAATCCGCCTTTGTGGCTGCACTTCCTGCTCTGGGTCCCGCTCGCGACGGTCTTGAGCCTCGCGCTAACGCGGATACTCAAAGGCGTGCTGATCAATCTCCAGTACCGAAGCAATGCACGTCAGGGTGAGATCGATCGTGGCTGACGCGCGCAAGCCCGCGCCGGGCGGCCGTCGTCGGTTCCTTACAACCCTTGTTCTCGCGGGTCTCGCCTTCGCCGTTCTGATCGGGCTCGGTACCTGGCAGATGCAGCGGCTAGAGTGGAAGGAGGGGCTGATCGCCGCCATTGCCGAACGGCGGGCTGCGCCGCCCTTGTCGCTCGGCGAAATTGAGGCCATGGCAGAGGAAGGCACCGATATCGACTACCGTGCCGTAGGCATTACGGGAGTCTTCGACCACGGCAGGGAGCGCCATTTCTTCGCCACCCATCAAGGGCGTACCGGCTACTACGTCTTCACGCCGCTGATGTTGAGGGACGCCCGCGCGCTGTTCGTCAATCGCGGCTTCGTGCCCTTTGAAAAAAAGGACGCTTCGACTCGTCCCGAGGGCCAGCTTTCCGGAACCGTGACCATCACTGGCCTTGCACGGCCGAAGCTCGCGGAGAAGCCGTCTTCGCTCGTGCCCGACAACGACATCGCCAAGAACATCTTCTATTGGAAGGACCTCGACGCGATGGCGACGTCTGCGGGCATCACCGCCGATCACGTCCTGCCGTTCTTCGTCGACGCGGACGCCTCGCAGAATCCGGGCGGGTTGCCCATCGGCGGGGTGACGCAATTCGACCTGCCGAATAATCACCTGCAATATGCGCTCACCTGGTACGGCCTTGCTGCCGCGCTCGTCGGCGTCACGGGAGCTTTTCTCTACCGGCAGAATAGAGGGAGCCGTACGGGGCATTGAAATGGGGGTCCTATCATTCGTTCTTATCGCGCTGACCGTCTTGCTGCATCTCGGGTTTCTTGTGCTCGAAATGTTTCTCTGGATGAAACCCGAGGGCAGGGCGGTCTTCCGCATGACGCCGGAACGGGCCGAGGCGACGCGGGTGCTCGCGGCCAATCAGGGCTCTATAACGGATTTCTGGCCGCGGGCCTCCTCTGGTCGCTCATCGAGGCGGACCCGGTTTTCGCCTTCAAACTGAAGGTCTTCTTTCTTGTGTGCGTGGTCGTTGCCGCTATATATGGCGCATGGTCGGTCAAGTCCCACATCCTTCTCGTGCAGGGTGGACCGGCGATGCTCGCGCTCCTGTTCCTTCTACCGGCGTCCTGATCCATGGCCTTATCCACGGCAGCAAAATCCCCGATTATCATTCGTCTCTGCGGGCCGCGCGGCTTCTGCGCCGGTGTCGACCGGGCGATTCAGATCGTCGTGCTGGCGCTCAAGGAATTCGGTGCCCCGGTCTATGTTCGGCACGAGATCGTGCACAATCGCTATGTCGTAGAGGGGCTCGAAGCCAAGGGCGCGATTTTCGTCGAAGAGCTTGACGAAATCCCGCTGGAACACCGTAAGCAGCCGGTCGTCTTCTCCGCGCATGGCGTCCCGAAATCTGTGCCGGCCGACGCCGACATGCGCAACCTCTTTTACCTCGATGCCACCTGCCCGCTGGTTTCGAAGGTGCACAAGCAGGCAATGCGTCACCATCGTCAGGGGCGGCACGTCGTGCTGATCGGGCACGCCGGTCACCCCGAAGTCATCGGGACCATGGGGCAATTGCCGGAAGGCGCCGTCTCCCTTGTCGAGACGGTGGAAGATGCGGAAGCCTATGAGCCGTCGGACCCGGACAATTTAGGTTTTGTCACGCAGACGACGCTCTCGGTCGACGATACCGCCGGGGTGATCAAGCGGCTGCATGAGCGCTTCCCGAAGCTGACGGCACCGGCCGCCGATTCGATCTGCTATGCCACGACGAACCGCCAGGAGGCCGTCAAGCAGGCGGCGCCCGGCTGCGACCTTTTCCTGATCGTCGGTGCGCCGAACTCGTCGAATTCCAAGCGCCTCGTCGAAGTGGCTTTGAGAGCGGGGGCGAGGCAAGCCGTCCTCGTTCAGCGCGCCGCGGAAATCGACTGGGACCGGCTTGGCGAGATCTCGACGGTCGGTCTGTCGGCCGGTGCGTCGGCGCCGGAAGTGATTGTCAACGAGATCATCGAAGCATTCCGCGCGCGCTATGACGCGACGGTCGAACTCGCCGATACGGTCGAGGAACACGAGAACTTCCTCGTCAACCGCGAACTGCGCCATGTCGAACTGACCGCCGCGGACATGGCCTTCGTCAACGGCGAGTGAACCGGTCGGACGAACCCTTCTAAAGTGCATCGCTGGAAAGTAGCAAGCCTTGGCAGTTTACACCGATATCGCGGAAGACGATTTGACCCGCTTCCTTGCGGCCTACGACGTGGGCTCGCTGACCTCCTACAAAGGCATTGCCGAGGGGGTGGAGAACTCGAACTTTCTCCTTCACACCACAAAGGGCTCCTATATTCTCACGCTCTATGAGAAGCGGGTGAATGCGGACGACCTTCCGTTTTTTCTGGGGCTGATGCACCACCTTGCGGAGCGGGGTCTTTCCTGCCCGCTGCCCCTGCCGCGCACCGATGGCGCACTCCTGGGGACGCTTTCCGGCCGGCCGGCCGCGGTGATTTCCTTTCTCGAAGGCATGTGGCTCAGAAAGCCCGAGGCGCAGCATTGCCGAGAAGTGGGGCGTGCGCTGGCCTCGATGCACAAGGCCGGAGAGGGATTCCCATTGAAGCGCGCAAACGCGCTTTCGGTGGAGGGCTGGCGGCCGCTTTGGCATAATTCCGAGGCGCGTGCCGACGAGGTGCAAGCCGGATTGCGGGAGGAAATTGCGGCGGAACTCGCCTATCTTGAAGAGCACTGGCCGAAGCGTCTGCCGCAGGGCGTGATCCACGCGGACCTCTTCCCCGACAATGTCTTCTTTCTCGGAGACCGTCTTTCAGGCCTCATCGACTTCTACTTCGCGTGCAATGACTTTCTTGCCTTCGACATTGCGGTCTGCCTGAATTCCTGGTGTTTCGAGAAGGACGGATCCTACAACATCACCAAAGGAATGGCGCTGCTTTCTGGTTACGAGAGCGTGCGCAAGCTCACGACGGAAGAGGTTGTTGCGCTGCCGCTGCTCGCACGCGGCGCGGCACTACGCTTCTTCCTGACGCGGCTCTATGACTGGCTGACGACGCCAGCTGGCGCGCTGGTGGTCAAGAAGGATCCGCTTGAATATCTGACGAAGCTTCGCTTCCACCGCGCCGTGGTCTCGAGCGCCGAGTACGGCTTGAGACGCGAAGGGGCCTCGGCATGAAGCACGTCGATATTTTCACCGACGGCGCCTGTTCGGGAAATCCCGGCCCAGGCGGGTGGGGCGCGATCTTGCGGTATGGCGAAGTTGAAAAGGAGATGTCCGGCGGCGCGGCCGAGACGACAAATAATCGCATGGAATTGATGGCGGCGATTTCGGCGCTGAACGCCCTTAAACAGCCCTGCGAGGTCGACCTTCACACCGACAGCAAGTATGTGATGGACGGCATCTCCAAATGGATCCACGGCTGGAAGCGCAATGGTTGGAAGACCGGCGACAGGAAGCCCGTGAAAAACGGCGAGCTGTGGCAGGCGCTCGACGAAGCGAGGGGGCGCCATCAGGTGACCTGGCACTGGGTCAAAGGCCATGCCGGACACCCGGAGAACGAACGCGCCGACGAACTGGCGCGCATGGGCATGGAGCCGTTCAAGATAGCGCGGCGCTCTGATGCGATGCCGTCGGATAACTCGGGCTACTGACCCGCCGGAGCCAGGCCGCGAAACACTCGGAATTTGCCTTTGCTCCAAGCCCTCCTACAGGCGCGGAGAGGTGAGCGTGATTTGACGCGCGTCCCTTTCAAGCTGCCGGTCGAGCCGCAGCAGCTGCAGCGCAGCTGCTGCGGAGGCCTATTGGAAGATGCTACAGCCGTTCACGGAGCGTCGAGCTGCTCCAGCATCGTGGCGGCCCCGGAAACGATCGCCTGACTCGGGGCGTCCTCGACGTTGAGGTTCTTGACGACGCCATCCTCCACCAGCATCGAGTAGCGCTTGGAGCGGATGCCGAGCGTGCCGGCGGAAAGGTCGATGTCCATGCCGAGCGTCTTGGTAAAGGCGGCGTTCCAGTCGGACAGGAAATGGATCTTGCCCATGCCGCCGGTCGCCGTTGCCCAGGCGCCCATCACATGCAGGTCGTTGACCGACACCACGGCGATGTCGTCGACGCCACGGGCGAGGATCGCGTCGCGGTGCTCGAGGTAGCCAGGTAGATGGTTGAGCGAGCACGTCGGCGTGAAGGCGCCCGGAACGGCAAAGAGAACGACGCGCTTACCCCTGAACAGATCGTCGGTGGTCACCTCCACCGGGCCGTCCGCGGTCTTTTCCTTGAAGGTTGCGCTGGGCAGTCTGTCTCCGACGGCGATGGGCACGGTTCTCTCCTCGTTTGGTGTGCCGCCTCGGGCAGGGCACGCGGGACTAAATGCGCGCCACCCGAAACTGTGCGGCGGTTTGGGGCAACGATATGCACACAACGCTGATCTACAGCATTTTGCTGCCAGGTGGAATCGCCTGAAATCGCACAACTCGTTCCTTTGCTTGGGACCGCCTCAGTTAAGGGCAAGGGTCGCTTCCATGCTGCGCCCGCCGGCGCGTACCGTGAGCGTGATTGCCTTTCCGGCGAGGTCACGGTTCTTGCCAAAGCGCTTCACCGGGACCTCTACGTGGCGAATGTTGCCTGAACTGCCAGCGATGATCGGCTGACCGAAGTAGAATCCGGAGGGCCCGGCGAGAAAGAGATCGGGGTCACCGCTCCCCGCCTCTGCCGGCAGCCGGAGACCGAAGCGGATCAGCCCCGCACTCGCGTCGAACTGCGCCCCGTCCAGGCGGAAATCCTTTGAGGGCGGCTCAGGCAGCATCGCGAGCGCTTTTTCGATGCGGGCACCGTCGAGAGGGTCGTCGAACTCCCCGCTCTTGACCGTGAGTTCCAGGGTTCCCTGGACCGGGATACAGATATTCTCGCAGACGCCGAGGAAGACAGATGCCCGGATCCTCACGTCCTTTCGGTCGCCTCGGCGCTTCAGCTGCAACGGAAATGCGACGGGCGCATCGTAGCCGGCATAGCGATCCGCTCCGTCACCGAACGACTTCGGCGCAGGAAAGCGCATCGCCTCGAGCACGGCGTCTCCTCCCTGATCAAGCGTGATCTGCGGCGGGATTCCGCTTGCGCCGGGCTCGCGCCAATAGGTCTTCCAGCCGGGCTCGAGCTTGATTTCGAGAATGGCGGGAATGGAGCCGTCCGGCTCGGGCTGCAAGGCGACTAGACGGATCGCGCCGCCCTCAGCCCTGATCCATTCGCTGGAGGCGGCGTGAGACTCCCCCGTGAGTAAAGACGTAAGAGCCAGGGTCGCCGCCGCAATCTGTCGGCGCATTTTGGCGCGTGTCGTGCGTTTGCTCATGAGCGTAGCAGTAGCGCCTTTCTCGCCTGCGCTCCAGCGGCGCCAGCGCTCTTGACCAATCATATTTGCTTGAACGCTGCACATCTTCTTGAACGATCGCGTTTCGGCGGATGGCCGCTGGGAAAAGGTACGAATTCGAGTTGGCTTGGCCGAAATGCGCAGGGCTAACCGTCGTACGTGCATATTTCGGCGGCCGCCACGTAGAGACGCTTTTCATTTCGTGGCGAATTGATAGGCTATCTTCATTATGGCGACGAAGGTATTGGACAACACGCGCGAACGCGGATTCCTTGACGGTCAATTCCTGATCGCCATGCCGGGCATGTTCGATTCCAATTTTGCCCGCACGGTCATCTTCGTCTGCGCCCATTCCGAGGACGGTGCGATGGGTTTCGTTCTGAATCGGCCGCAACGCCTGACCTTCCCGGATGTTCTGCTGCACCTCCAGCTTCTCGATCCGGACGAAGCCATTCGGCTTCCCACGACGGCGCGCGAATTCCAGATCCAAGCCGGCGGTCCCGTTGAGACAGGGCGCGGCTTCGTACTGCACTCGGATGATTATTTGAGCGATTCCAGCATTCCCGTCAGCGACGACATTTGCCTGACGGCGACCCTCGACATCGTCAAGGCGATTTCCCGTGGTGAAGGGCCTCTCAGGGCGACCATGCTGCTCGGCTATGCGGGATGGGGCCCGGGGCAGCTCGAAAACGAAATCACCCAAAATGGATGGCTCACCTGCCCTGCGCGCGAAGAACTGATCTTCAGCCGCGACCTGGACGAAAAATACGACAAGGCGCTTGCGCTGATGGGCATTTCTCCCGCCATGCTCTCGCCGGACGCGGGTCACGCCTGATCAGGGCGAGACCACCCTCTCGACCTGTACCGATATTGCCCGAAATCGCCCGGCCCTTTCGATGGGCCGTCTGCCGGCCTGTCCCACGCAATCGGTCAACATCGGTGCAGGTTGGTATCAGGCCCGCTTCATGAGTGGAAACCGCTCCTTGAGCAGCCGCAGGGTTGAATCCGATCCAATCGGCGGACCGAAGAGGAAGCTCTGACCATAGTCGCAGCCCATCTGCGCGAGCTGGATCGCGTCTTCCTCGGATGCGATTCCCTCGGCGACCACCTGCATGTCGAGGTCACGTGCCATGGCGATGACGGAGCGCAGCACGACGGCGCGCTTGTCGCTGGGATCACGCACCAGCGCCTTGTCGATTTTGATCGTCTCGAAAGGAAAACGGGTGAGATAGGAGAGGGAGGAGTGCCCCGTGCCGAAATCGTCGAGCGCCAGGCGCAAGCCCGCTTCCTTCAGCTTTTCGAGTACGAGCCGCGCCTGTTCCGGGTTTTCCATAACCAGCGATTCGGTTAGCTCCATCTTGATCTGGGCGGGGTCGCAGCGGTTCTTGATGAGCAGCGCACGCACGTCCTCATACAGTTCGTTGTTCAAGAGCTGCGCGCTCGATAGGTTGACCGATACGAATATCGGCAGATCGCCGGTTTGCGTCTGCCATTCGGACAGATCGCTCGTTGCCCTGTCGAAGGCGAACATGCCGAGCTGGTTGATGATGTCGGAGTTCTCGGCGATCGGGATGAATTCCGTCGGCGAGATGTTGCCGCGCTTCGGGTGATCCCACCTCATGAGCGCCTCGAAGCCGGCGATCTCGCCATCGCTCAGGCGCACGATCGGCTGGTAGACGAGCGAAAGCTCTTTGCGCTCGATCGCCCGTTTCAGGTCCGCTTCGAGTTGCAGGCGATCCGATCCGGAGGTGCGGAAGGATGGGCGGAACGGTTCGACGCGGTTTCCACCTTCCTTCTTGGCGCGGAACATTGCGAGTTCCGCATCATCGAGCAGGCCCGGTGCACTCTGCTCCTGGTCGAGCCAGGAGACGAGACCAATCGACGCGGTGAGGTTGATTTCGCGATTGCCGTAGTTGAGCGGAACCATGATCGCTTTGCTGACGGCGTCGGCGAAGTCGGCGATCTTCGTCGGATCGCGCTCGGACATGAGGATAAGGCCGAACTGGTCGCCGCCGAGGCGCGCCAGCGTATCCTGCGGGCGCAACAGCCGCCGCAGCCGCCGGGTCAGCGCGATCAGGACGTTGTCGCCGGCGGCGATGCCGAGCAGTTCGTTGACCTGTTTGTAGCGGTCGATGTCGATGGCGAGCACCGTCGGTCGCGTTGCATTCGTCCCGTCGGACATCAGCAGGATCGCCTGCAGACGGTCGAGGAACACCTGCCTGTTCGGCAGGCCGGTCAGATTGTCGAGAAGCGCATTGTGCAGGAGACGTTCGACGGAGTTGCGCTGTTCCGTAATGTCGACGATGGTTCCGACGCAGCGGATAATCTCGCCGTTGGCACCGAGTACCGGCCGCGCCCGGATCGACAGCCAGTGATAATGCCCGTCCTCGGCGCGCACGCGGAATTCATGGTTCAGACGCCCCCGCCGATGTTCCAGCAGAACATCAAGGGTCGCGCGGAAGCGGTCGCGGTCGTCCGGGTGCAGCCGCGGCACCCAGTTGCGCACCGGCCCGTTCATCGTTCCAAGGGAAAGCCCGAGCTGGTGCGAGACATCGGGGAGGGTGATGACGCGGTCACGCGCCACGTCCCAGTCCCAGACAGTATCGCCCGAACCGGTCAGCGCCAGAGCCTGGCGTTCGAGGTCGGAGAAGAGTCCTTGCTGGTAGGCGCCGCCGGAAAAGGCGTGCTGCATGACCGTGAAGCCGATCAGAAGCACGATCAGCACGAGGCCGCCGCCAAGCGCCGGCTGGACAATGTCGTTGGCGAGTTGCCCCGTCACGGCAAGCCACGCTCCGAAGAGCCAGACGAGGATCAGCAGCCATGCTGGAACGAGAAGGATGGCACGGTCGTAACGATTGAAGCCGAGATAGGCAATGAGCACAATGCCCGCCGTTGCCGTCAGCGCGAAGGAGAGGCGCGCTATGCCCGCGGCGATCGCCGGATCGTAGATGGCAACGCCGAAGAGCAGCGCCAGGCCGAGTATCCAGGCGAGCGTCGCATAGCCGAGATGCTGATGCCAGCGGTTGAGGTTGAGATAGGTGAAAAGGAAGATCACCAGACCGGCCGCCAGGAAGACTTCGGTTCCGGCGCGCCATATGCGCTCGTCATCAGCCGTCATGCTGATCAGCTTGGACAGAAAGCCGAAATCGACGCAGATATAGGCGAGCACCGCCCAGGCAAGCGCCGCCGTTGCCGGCAGCATCGAGGTACCCTTGACGACGAAGAGAATGGTCAGGAACACCGCCAAGAGGCCGGCAATGCCGAGTACGATGCCGCGATAGAGCGTGAAGGCGTTGACCGTGTCCTTGTAGGCCTCGGGTTGCCAGAGATAGATCTGCGGCAGATCGGGCGTCGCCAGCTCGGCCACGAAAGTGACGACCGCACCGGGATTGAGGGTGATGCGGAAGACATCGGCTTCCTCGCTCGGCTGCCGGTCGAGCGAGAAGCCCTCGCTGGGCGTGATCGAGAGAATGCGCCGGGAACCGAGGTCGGGCCAGAACAGCTTGGAGTTCACCAGGCGAAAATGCGGTGCGACGATTACCCGTTCGAGTTGCTCCTCCGACACATTGGCCAGCGCGAAGACGGCCCAGTCGCCCTGATGGTTTTCCGTGCTCGAGCGCACTTCGATGCGGCGCACGATACCGTCCGTGCCGGGAGCCGTGGAAACCTGGAACGCTTCTCCATGGCCGCTATAGATTTCCGTCGTGGCGGTGAGATCGAGTGCAGTGTCCTCGCGCGAGATCTTCACCGGTTCGAGCGCATGCGCCACGCCGCCGGCAAGGCTGAGGACGAAGACGGCAAGTGCGACCAGAAACGCTGCCAGCCTTGCGGCTGGCCATGCGAACGGCTTCAAGGTCAGGGGCATCAAAGGGGCATGTTCCTGTTCGGTACGGCATCCGTGGCGAGCCGCGAAAACATCAGGTGATCCCGCCACTGCCCGTTTATCTTCAAGTACTGTCTCAAGTAGCCTTCACGCTCAAAGCCGACCTTTTCAAGGAGACGGATGCTCCGCGCGTTTTCCGGAATACAGGCTGCCTCGATACGGTGCAACTCAAGCGTCGAAAAGATGTAGGGGATTGTCAGCTTCAGTGCGCCGCACATGTGGCCGTGACCGGCATATTTCTGGCCCATCCAGTAGCCGATCATGCAATTCTGAGCTGCCCCTCGGCGGATGTGACCGATGGTGAGGCCGCCGAGCAGGGTTTCATCGGATTTACGGAAAAGCAACAAAGGCACGGCCTGACCGGATGCATATTCCTGTTCGTTGCGGTTGACGCGGTTGCGAAACGCGCTTTCCGTCATCTCGTCGGTGCGCCAGCTCGGCTCCCAGGGCTCCAGGAAAGTGCGGCTGTCGCTGCGCAACCGGTACCATTGCCGATAATCGGAATATCGGGGCAGGCGCAGCAGGTAATGCTCGCTGGCGATCTCGACCGTCTCGGGCTGCCGCGACAGGAACCGAAAAACCGATCGTGCCATATATGCCTCCGCGCCAAGCTCACGAGCCGGGCAATGACAAAAGCAAATGCCGTCTCATTTCGAAACGTCGCACAAGTTTACGTCCAAATCGAATCCGATTTTAGAAATTGTGCAAGAAAATCACGGCGTACGGCCGCCGATCGCATCAGCCGCAGCGGCAGCAGCCTGCGTCAGCCTGCCATGGCCTTTACCGCGGCCGGCTTCGCGCTCAACGAAGAGAGGAGATCGTTCATCGAGGCGAGGTGCTCGAGAGGGCCGATCGCCGAAAGTGTGGGCACGGTGTCGAAGAAAAGCCGACCGGCGAGATCCGTCAGGCGCTCGATCGTGATGCCGGACAAACGCTCCATGAGTTCGTCGTTCGGAATCGGCCGACCATAGAGCATCATCTGCCGGGCAATCTGGCCGGCCCGGGCCGCGGGGCTCTCCTGACCCATCAATAATTGTGCCCGGATCTGCGCGCGAGCGCGCTCGATCTCCTGCTGTTCGATGTTCGTCGAAGACTTCCGCAACTCCTCGACTATGACCGGCATCAGTTCGGGCAGGTTTTCGCCACCGGTCGCGGCATGGATGCCGAAGATACCGGTGTCGGAAAAGCCCCAATGGAAGGCATAGACGGAATAACAGAGGCCGCGATGCTCGCGCACTTCCTGGAAGAGGCGTGACGACATGCCGCCGCCAAGGATATTGGCGAGAATTTGCGAGCAATAGAAATCGCGAGCATGATAAGCCCTGCCTTCGAAGCCGAGCAGGATTTGCGCGTCCATGAGGTCGCGGGTCTCACGACTGTCGCCGCCGGTATAGCGGGCCGTATCCAGCACGGGAGATTCAAGCGGCGAGGCGGGCAAGGTGGAGAAACGCTCCTCCACCTGACGCACGATCGTATCGTGGTCGATGGCGCCGGCGGCGACGATAAAGGTCCGGTCGGTTGTGTAATTGCGGCCGAGATAGTGGCGAATCTGGCGGGGCGTAAACGACATAACCGTTTCCGGCGTCCCGAGGATCGGCCGGCCAACCGTCTGATCGCGATAGGCCGTCTCGGCAAAGTGGTCGAACACCACGTCGTCCGGCGTGTCGTCCGCAGCGCCGATCTCCTGCAGGATCACGTGCTTCTCGCGGCGGAGCTCGTCCTCCTCGAAAGTCGATTCCGTCAGGATATCCGCCAGGATATCGATCGCCAACGGCACGTGGTCCTTGAGCACGCGGGCATAATAGGAGGTCGTCTCGGTGGAGGTGGCGGCATTGACCTCGCCGCCGACATTCTCGATCTCTTCGGCGATCTGGCGGGCGCTGCGCCGCCTCGTGCCCTTGAAAGCCATGTGCTCCAGCAAATGCGCAATGCCGTGTTCCTCCACGGTCTCATTGCGCGAACCGGACTTGATCCAGACCCCGAGCGCCACGCTCTCGAGATGCGGCATTTGCTCGGTAACCACGGTCAGCCCGGAAGGCAGCCGGGTGCACTCAACTTTCATCATCCGCTTCTTTCGTTCTAATCCCGAACGCGCGTGCGCTCGCCGATGAAGGTTTCGACGATCTTCAGTTCCGGATCCAGAATATCGAAACGCTCCGCCCTACTCATGAGATCAGCAAGCCACGATGGAAGCGCCGGGTCAATACCGCTGGCCGATTTTACCGCGTCGGGAAATTTGGCCGGGTGGGCGGTCGCAAGCGTCACCATCGGTGCTTGAAGCTTCTCATGCCCGGCCGCAACAAAAACGCCGATTGCCGTATGCGGATCAAGGAGATAGCCGGTTTCTTCATAGGTTTTTCGGATCGTCTCCGACACCTCTTTCTCCGAGGCGCTGCCGGCGCGGAATTCCTTGCGGATTTTTTTGAGCGCGCCCTCGCCGATGGCGAACGAGCCGGACTGGTTGAGTCCTGCCATCGCCGCGCGCACCGCAGCCGGATCCCGATCATGGGTCTCGAACAGAAGCCGCTCGAAATTGGAGGAAATCTGAATGTCCATCGACGGGGACGTCGTGGCCTTCACCTCGCGCATTTCATAGCGGCCGGTCTTCAGAGTCCGTGCGAGAATGTCGTTCTCATTGGTGGCGATGATCAGCTTGTCGATCGGCAGTCCCATGCGCTTGGCGACGTAGCCCGCGAAGATATCGCCGAAATTGCCGGTCGGCACAGTGAAGGAGATCTTCCGGTCCGGGCCGCCGAGCGTGATCGCGGTCGTGAAATAATAGACGATCTGCGCCATGATGCGCGCCCAGTTGATCGAGTTGACGCCGGAAAGCTTCACCCGGTCGCGAAATGCCTCGTCGTTGAACATGGCTTTGACGAGGTTCTGGCAGTCGTCGAAATTGCCGTTGACGGCAATCGCATGCACATTGCCGGCCGTCGCGGTGGTCATCTGCCTCTGCTGCACCGGCGACACCTTGCCGTGCGGGAAGAGGATGAAAATATCGGTACGCTCGCGGCCGGCAAAGGCATCGATCGCCGCTCCGCCGGTGTCGCCCGACGTCGCGCCGACGATCGTCGCGCGTTCGCCTCGCTCGGCAAGCACATGGTCCATCAGCCGCGCCAGCAACTGCATGGCGACGTCCTTGAAGGCGAGCGTCGAGCCGTGGAAGAGTTCCATCACGAAGGAGTTCGGGCCCGTCTGGACCAGAGGTGCCACCGCGGGGTGGCGGAAGGTGGCGTAAGCCTCGTCGATCATTTCGCGGAACATCGCGGCCGGGATCTCGCCATTGGTGAATGGTTCGAGCACGGCGAATGCAACGTCCTGGTAGGACTTGCCGCGCAGCCGCCGGATTTCCTTCTTCGAGAAGCTCGGCCACTCCTTCGGAAGATAGAGGCCGCCGTCGCGGGCAAGTCCCGCCAAAAGCGCATCGCAGAATCCGAGCGGGGTCGCTTCTCCGCGCGTCGATATGTACTTCACCGTCTTCATCCCTCGTTACCCATATCCCATGGCTGGAGTGCCAACGGGCGACCGGCCCGCGCACTCTTCTCGATCCGCGTTCTCCCGCCGCATCCCTCGAGAGGCGCATAGCCCCGGTTGTAGCAAGCAGGCGTTGCGGAGGTCGTGAGCGACGCCCGCGGCCCTTTTTGCGTCAGTCCCCCGAAAAACGCGCGGCCATTCTTGTTACCATGGCAATTTCGCGCCCTTTTCGGAATTTTCGGTTCAACAGGGCCACCCCGTCGATTTTTCGATTTCGCGCTGCTATAGACGATGCCCGAAGGCCGTGAAAGGCCTCTGTCGATCGTGAGCGCACCGAAAGCGGCGGTCCCGCATGATTTCGGTCCGAGCATCGCAACGGGCCGCGACGACTACGGCTGCTTGAGGCCGCGGTCACAGCGATCCCGAGTTTTGAACTGGTTCTGAAGAGGTTGTGCAACGTGTCTGCCAATGTGTCTCGCCATCTTCTCGCAATGTCCGTCCTGCTGGCCGTCGCCGGCTGCAACAAGACGCAGACGGGAGGGGCAATCGAAGCGGGCGGCAGCGCGAGCGCGCCGACGCCGGCCGTCGTCCAGGCGTCTTGCCCGCCTGTAACGCTCAGGGATGGAACCGCCTCCTACCGCACCTATGCGAAGGGTGGAAAGGACGATCCGACCAAGGTCGTCTATCAGGCGTCGCTTGCCGATACCACGCGCCAGTGCGTACAGAGCCAAGACAGCCTCAAGGTGACGGTGGTCGCGCAGGGTCGCGTCGTGGCCGGGCCCGCCGGCGGGCCGGGCAAGCTGTCCATGCCGATCCGCGTTGCCGCGACCGACGGGGAAAAGACGCTTTATTCCGAGCTGACGCAATTCCCGGTCGAGGTTCCGCCGGGCAGCACCAATGCGCAGTTCGTCTTCACCAAGGCCGACGTCACCCTGCCGGCGGGCGCCGGGGCGGACGCCAAGATCTTCATCGGTTTCGACGAGGGGCCGTATCGGACGCAGTAGGCCTCACGGTCACCTGTACAGCGCCGCGCGTCGTTTCAGACGCGCATAGGGTCGCTGTAACTCTTTGAACCTGCGCCGATCACTCGGCGGGCACGCTGTTGCCGGCCTCCCATTTGTAAAGCGAGAAGCTCGGCGAGGTCAGATCGCCGGATTCGCCATAGGTCAGTTTGCCGATCACCGTATCGATCTCGTCGCCGGACTTAATCGCTGTTGCGACCGCGGTCGGATCGTCGGGGGAGCCCGTCTTCTCGATGCCGGCCTTGATCACCTGTACGGCGGCGTAGGCGTTGAGCGTGAAGGCTTCGGCCGGAATGTTCTTCGCCTTGAGAGCCTCAATCACCGGCGCAGCGGCGGGGTTGCGGGTGGCGTCGCTGGCATTGGTGTAGATCGTCTCCTCGGCCGCATCGCCGCCGATTGCCCAGAACTCTGTGTTGGAGAGGCCGTCGCCGCCGATCAGCTGTGCGTCGACGCCCTGGTCGTGCATCTGACGGACAAGCAGGCCGCCCTCGGCGTGATAGCCGCCGAAATAGACCACGTCGACATTCTCGGCTTTAAGGCGGGTGACGATGGCGCTGTAGTCCTTCTCGCCCGGGGTCAGTCCTTCATAGACGACCTCATCGATGCCGCCTGCATTGATGGCGGCCTTGAAGCCGTCGGCAAGGCCCTTGCCGTAGGCACCCTTGTCATGAAGGACGGCGATGCGCTTGTCCTTGAGTTTCTGCAAGACGTAATCGGCGGCGACCACCGCCTGCTGATCATCGCGGCCGCAGGTGCGAAAGACGTTCCAGAGCCCGCGGGTGGTGAGATTCGGCGTGGTCGCCGTCGGCGTGACCATCAGGATGCCGTTTTCAGCCAGCACGTCGGAGGCCGGCATCGCCGTACCCGAAAGAACCGGGCCGACCACATAGCGCACGCCTTCGCCTGCAAGCTGGTTGGATACGGACACGGCCTGCTTCGGTTCGCCGCCGGTGTCGACGATCCTGATGACGACCTTCTCGCCACCGATGCCGCCTTTTTCATTGATCGCGGCTACGGCGGCCTCGGCGCCGTTCTTGACCTGCTCGCCGAAGGCCGCGACCGCTCCAGTGAGCGGGGTGATCACGCCGAGCGTGACGTCGGCATGGGCGAGCGGAGCAAAAGCGATACCGGCCGCAAAGGTCAATCCAGACAACAATGAAACACGCATGGCGTTTTCTCCTCCTTGGAAAGTCCCCTTGAACCTGTTGATATAGTCCTCTTGCGCGGCCGGGAAACTGGGTTCGTTGACGGAAAGCGCACGCATTTGGTTGCGCACTCCGTTGAGGACGAGTTTCCAGTCGGTTCAGGCCGGGAAAAGCTGTCAGGCCGTCAGCGATTCCGACCATTCGGCAAGCGCAGCGACCACGCCGGGCAGGGACGCCATGCGTGAGATGACTGTTTCCGCGCCGGCATCCGTCAGCCTGTCGGCATGCGATGGATAGGTATGCTTCCCACCGGTGAAGCCGACGACGCGCATCCCGGCCGCCCGCGCGCCGTGGACGCCGTGGACGGAATCCTCGATGACGAGGACGCGCGAGGGGTCGCGGCCGAACTGAGCGGCTCCGTGCAGGAAGATGTCCGGCTTCGGTTTCACCCGATCCGGCCCGAGGTCACGCGCGGAATAGATATGGGGACCGAAATGATCGCGGATGCCGACCTTGCCAAGCATCGTGGCGAGACGCTCCGAGGTGGAGTTGGAGCAGATGCAATGCGGCAGCGTGAGCTGCATCAGCACCGGCAGGACGCCGTCGATGATTCTGACGTCGCGGGCCAGTCGCTGGTCGAGAATGGTGTCGACCTTGTCGATCAGCGAGGCCGAGAGCGGAACATTGGCCTCCTTTTCGATCGTCAGCAGGGTGTCGCGCCATGTCATGCCGGCGAAGCGTTCATTCATCTCGTCGATGCTGATCGGATAGCCTGCCTCGCTCACCAGCGCAGCCTGAACTTCCGAGGCTATGATTTCCGAATCGACGAGAACGCCGTCGCAATCGAAGATGATGAGGTCGATACCGGTCATGATAATTCCTTGGGGGAAACGCCGCTGGCAGGGAGGCTCTGAAATGCGGACGGAAAATGGTCCCGGCAGATTTATACGATGGCGGTTCAAAGCTCAACCTTGAGCGGGACGAGGAAAAGTGCGAAGCGGTTTTCCGCCCGGGCTGGAACAGCGCGCGTGCCCGCATTACGCGCGGCTCAACCTCTGGAAATCGTCGGGAGATCGCCGCAGCTTGCTCGACAGGCACCGGCTGCGCCTCTATCTGTGATGCATGACGAAGGAACGGGACGACACGCTTGCCAGCCGCATCAGCCGGGCTCTCGCCGAGAGGATCATCTCCGGTCAGCTCGCGCCGGGCGAAAGGCTGCGCCAGGATCATGTTGCCGAGGAGTTCGGCGCCAGCCATGTACCGGTCCGCGAAGCCTTCCGCCGGCTCGAGGCCCAGGGGCTTGCCGTTAGTGAGCCCCGCCGTGGCGTCCGCGTCGCGGCCTTCGATCTTAAGGAGGTGCGCGAGGTTGCCGAGATGCGCGCGGTCCTGGAGGTGCTGGCCCTTCGCCACGCCATGCCCCATCTGACGCGCGCCATTCTCGATCGGGCCGAGGTGGCGACGGCCGCCGCCGACAGTTCCCGTGACGTGCGCAGCTGGGAGGCGGCAAACCGTGCCTTTCATCGCCTGATCCTCGAACCTTGCGCCATGCCCCGCCTGCTCGCCGCAATCGACGATCTTCACGCGGCAAGCGCTCGCTTCCTCTTCTCCACCTGGCGGTCGAGCTGGGAGGCGCGCACCGATCACGATCACCGGGCGATCCTCGCGGCGCTCCGCCAGGGCAAGTGTGAGGAGGCCGCGGCCATTCTCGAGCGGCATGTCGGCTGGATTGGCCGGTCGCCTGCGAAAACCGCGGGCGGCGAGATCCGCGGCGCCTTTTCCATCGTCGGATAGGTGCGTCTTTTCAGACGGCGCAAAGATCGGTGCACGCGCCTCGCCGCAGCGGTTTGGGGCGACGCTGGTCGACGCCGGCACCGGCGCGCGTCTATAGCGGAAAGTGCTCCAGGAAAGCCTTCTCGCCCGCGTCGGTGAAGCGGATGGCGCGGCTGTCCTTCACGCGCTTCGCCCAGCCCCTGTCGATGAAGTGCGCAAGCAGCGCCTCGCCGAGCGAGCCGGCGAGATGTGATCGGCGTTCGCTCCAGTCGAGGCAGGTTCTGCAGATCGGCCGGCGGGACGCCCTGAGCGCCGCATAGTCGATGCCGAGCGCCTCGACGCGTTCGCGGCCGGCATTGGTCAGCGCCACCTCTTCTCCCTCCATTTCGATCTGCTTGGCGCCAATGAGGCTATCCAGCATCCGCACACCATAGTCACCGGCCAGGTGGTTGTAGCAGACCCGCGCCTTGCGCAGTGCCGGATCCTTCGGCCCCGGCCGGTGTCGCGTGAGGCCGCGGCTTGCGGCAAAACCCATGAGACCTTCGAGCATGAGCCCGACCTCGTCTTCGCTTAGCGCGTAATAGCGATGCCGCCCCTGCTTGCGTTGCGTCACCAATCCGCCGGCCTCGAGCTTGGCAAGATGCGAACTCGCGGTCTGCAACGTCACGCCGGCATGACCGGCAAGCTCTGTCGGCGTCAGCGCCTGGCCGCCCATTAGCGCGGTCAGCATATTGGCGCGTGCGGGGTCTCCGATCAGCGAACCGATCAGGGCAATGTCAGGACCTTCCTTCATAGTTCGATGGTAATCGAAGCATTGAAGCAGGGCAAGCGGGCATGGTGGGCGGGGTCCGATATATGTTGCCCATGAGTGTGCAGCGTTTTCGGATGACGACATGCATGAACAAGAATAGGAAAAACCATGATCACCTGTTTCATCCGCTACGAAATTGATCCGTTCCGCAAAGAAGATTTCGCGACCTATGCCCGTAATTGGGGCGAGGCGATCCCGCGCTGCGGCGCCGATCTCATCGGCTATTTCGGGCCGCATGAGGGCTCGGCGACGACGGCCTATGGCGTCTACAATATCGACAGCCTTGCCTCCTATGAGGCCTACCGTGCGCGGCTCGCCGCCGACCCGCTCGGCCGCGAAAATTATGAATTTGCCCGACGCGAGCGCTTCATTCTCAAGGAAGACCGGATCTTCCTGAAGAACGTCTCCCTGCCAACGGGAGGAGCACGCCGATGATCGCCGTGATCTTCGAAGTGCTGCCGGCAGACGGAAAGCGTGACACCTATCTCGGCCTCGCCGCCGACCTGCGTCCGCTACTGGAAGGCATCGAAGGCTTCATCTCGATCGAGCGCTTCCAGAGCCTTGCCCATCCGAACAGGCTCTTGTCGCTTTCCTTCTGGCGCGACGAGGCGGCGGTCAAGGCCTGGCGCAACAGCGCCGAGCACCGCGCCGCGCAGGAGGCGGGTCGCCGAGGCGTGTTCGCGGACTACCGCCTGCGGATCGCCTCCGTCGTTCGCGATTACGGCCTCAAGGAACGGGATGAGGTGCCGCCGGACAGTCAGCAATGGCACGAGAAGACGGAGACCGGCCGATCCTGAGAAGCGCGACCCGGCTTCGCGCCGAGTTTGGGGCAGGGAAGTCGGGGCGATTTATCGGGACCGTCTTCAGCCTTTGGTAACCATCTTCGGTAACCATAAGTGCTATAGTCAGTCCCGAGTAAGCGTATTTGCGAGTTGTCCCATGCCTTCTCCCATCTCTTCTGTTGTTTCGCTTGCCGAAATCTCCCGCGCCGCCCGTCCATTGAGCTGGATGGATAGCATCATCAAGGGGGATTGCGTGGCCGCGCTGAACGCGCTTCCCGACAATTCGGTCGATGTCGTCTTCGCCGACCCGCCCTACAATCTCCAACTTGGCGGCACGCTCCACCGGCCGGACCAGTCGCTGGTCGATGCCGTCGATGACGAGTGGGACCAGTTCGCGTCCTTCGAAGCCTATGACGCCTTCACCCGCGCCTGGCTGCTTGCCTGCCGCCGGGTCCTCAAGCCGACCGGCACGCTGTGGGTGATCGGCTCCTACCACAACATCTTCCGGGTCGGCGCGATCCTTCAGGACCTGCATTTCTGGATCCTAAACGACATCATCTGGCGCAAGACCAATCCGATGCCGAACTTCAAGGGCCGTCGTTTCCAGAACGCCCATGAGACGCTGATCTGGGCGACGCCGAACGCCAAGGCCAAAGGCTATACCTTCAATTACGAAGCGATGAAGGCGGCGAACGACGACGTTCAGATGCGCTCCGACTGGCTGTTTCCGATCTGCTCCGGCTCTGAGCGGCTGAAGGACGAAGACGGCAAAAAGGTGCATCCGACGCAGAAGCCGGAAGCCCTGCTCGCCCGCATCCTGATGGCGTCGACCAAGCCGGGCGACGTCGTGCTCGACCCGTTCTTCGGTTCCGGTACCACCGGCGCCGTCGCCAAACGCCTCGGCCGGCATTACGTGGGCATCGAGCGCGAGCAGGACTATATCGACGCCGCCGCCGAGCGCATCGCCGCCGTCGAGCCGCTCGGCAAGGCGATGCTATCGGTTATGACCGGCAAGAAGGCCGAACCGCGCGTCGCCTTCAACACGCTCATCGAAAGCGGGCTGATCAAGCCCGGCACGGTCCTGACCGATGCGAAGCGCCGCTACAGCGCGATCGTGCGCGCCGATGGCACCTTGGCATCCGGCGGCGAAGCGGGGTCGATCCACCGCCTCGGCGCCAAGGTCCAAGGCCTCGACGCCTGCAACGGTTGGACGTTCTGGCATTTCGAAGAGGGGAATAGCCTGAGGCCCATCGACGAACTCAGATCCGTCATTCGAAACGACCTGGCAAAACTGAACTGATCAACCAGTTCCGCGCAGGTCTTCGAAAAGCGCTCCCTCCGGTTTTCGTACCTTCAGTCCCGGAAGGAGAGCTTTAAACGCCCGGAATCCGCGAGGATTCCGGGCGCTTGTATTTTGCACCCCTCGTGATTACGGACCTGCTCCGCGACAGGATGCCGTGCCTCGACCATCGCCCCTTACAGCGCCGCGCGTCTTTCTAGACGCGCTAGGTGCACGCCGTGGGCCGCAAGATCCGCCCTCAATTTCTGCGCATCGGCAAAATGAACGGCTTGCCAGCCGGCAGTCCGGGCGCCCTCGACATTGGCCATGCTGTCATCGATGAAGAGCGTTGCGGCGGGATCGAGGCCGAAGGTCTGGGCGTGGGTTCTGTAGATCTCGATATCCGGCTTGATAAGGCCGACATCGCCAGAGACCGTCACGCCACGCGGCAGCGCCAGAAGCGGAAAGCGCTTCAGGGCCTCTCGAAACGTGTCGGAGGCGAAATTGGTGAGCATCGTCACGTCGCGCTCTTCAGCAACCAGACTTTCGAGGAGCATGACCGTCTCGGTGTAGGCATGTGGCACCATCTCGTGCCAGTGCCGCCGGAAGGCGCGGATATGATCTTCCCGCTCGGGATGGCACTCGATCAGCAGTGACTCGGCCTCTTCCCAGGAGCGCCCACGATCCTGCTCGACATTCCAGTCGTGTGTGCAGACATTGGCGAAGAACCAGTCGCGCTCCGCCTGGTCGGGGATGAGGCGCCGATAGGGAATCTGCGGATCGTAATGGATCAGCACCTTGCCGATATCGAAGACTATGTGGCGGATTTCGATGGTGCTCATAACAAGTTCCTGACGGGCATGAAGATAGAGGCGATCCGAGATCAGCCGGGCTTGAAAGCATGCGGTATAGCCTTCGCGATTGCTTTTTTCATGACGGTCGGCAGCGCCTGCCTCTTCAGTGACGCGATCGGCTCCCACCAGCCGCCGACAGCGGGCGGTGCATCGGCGACATTGGCGCGGTAGACGGAAAGGCGCAACTCGAAATGCGTGAAGACGTGGGTAATCGTGCCGCAGGATTCCCAGGGCGCTACGAAGGGTCGCGCGTCGACGGAGGTCTCGCCATCGCGGCGTGCGCTCCAGTCCGTGCCGGGAACCTCCGTCATACCGCCGAGCAGGCCGGTTTCAGGCCGCTTGCGCAGATAGACGGCGTCGGCGCCATCGATCGCCACGAACGCAGCACCGAGGCGCACCGGCTTCTCCTTCTTCGCCGCCTTTATCGGAAATGTTTCCGGAACCGCCGAGGAAAGAGCCATGCACTTCATGCGGAAGGGACAGAGTGCACAGGTCGGTCGCTTCGGCGTGCAGATCGTGGCGCCGAGATCCATCATCGCCTGCGCGAAGTCGCCCGGTCGGTCGGCGGGTGTCAGCCGGGATACGCGTTGCCGCATTTCGGTCTTGGCCGCAGGCAGCGGCGTTTCGATCGCGTACAGCCGTGAAATGACGCGCTCGACATTGCCGTCCAGCACAGCGCTCCTGCGATTGAAGGCGATCGCCGCGATCGCTGCGGCGGTATAGGCGCCCACGCCGGGAAGCGCCTTCAAGCCTTCCTCCGTATCCGGAAAGCGTCCGCCGTGGCCGCGGGCCACTACCTCCGCGCATTTCTTCAGGTTGCGCGCGCGGGCGTAATAGCCGAGCCCGGCCCATGCCTTCATCACATCGTCCGTATCGGCGGCCGCGAGATCCTCGACCGTCGGCCAGAACCTCAGAAACTTGTCGAAATAGGCCTTTACCGCCTGAACGGTGGTCTGCTGCAGCATGACCTCCGAGAGCCAGACGTGATAGGGATCGGCGACGACGCCTTGCCGTGCCATGGGCGGCGAAACTCGCCAGGGCAGGTCGCGGTGGTGGCGATCATACCAGGTGAAGAGAAGGGCGGCGTCATCCGCCGTCAGGGTTTCGCACGTCATTTGCCGGGAAGTCCTTTTCCGGCCTATACTTGGCCGATGCCCGCCCGAGCTTCAAGGCTCGATCCGAATTGCAAACAGAAAGTCGCATGCGTGCGTGAACAAAAGCCCCGCAAGGGTGTGGTCCAGATCAGCGAAGTTGCCAACGGGCTGATCGATCCGGTGCTCGCCAAGCGCGCGGGCATCAACACCATGCTGCTCGGCTCCTGGGACGAGATCGCCGGCGCGGATTTTGCCGACTGCACCCGGCCGGAAAAGATCGCCTGGCCGCGCCGCGCCTCGGAAATCGGTGCCGAGGGCGGCTACCAGCCGGGCGTGCTCACCATTGCCTGCGAAGGCACGCGGGCGCTCTTTCTCACCCACGCGCAAGGCGAACTGATCCAGCGGATCAACGGGTTCTTCGGTTTCCACGCAATTGGTCAGTTGCGGATCGTACAGAAGCCGGTTGCCCCGCCCCCCAGGCGCCGCGGGCCGCCGCGGCCACTTACGGGTGAGCCCGCCCGCCGGCTCGAATCCATGATCGATGGCATCGAGAGCGAGACGCTGAAGGCGGCGCTGACGCGGCTCGGTACCGCCGTGTTGTCGTCACGGCGGAAATGACCGATCATCTACAGCGCTGCGCGTTGAATTGCTGCATTCCGTTGAATCGAGGTCGATTGATGAGACATGCAGTAGGGGTCACAATTCTTTGAACTCAGTTGAGATACCGCCCCTTGCCGCCATTGATCGGGCAAGTTATCGAATTCCCACTTCGAATTTTTCCCTCACAGAAAACGGGTCCTCTCCATGTCCGCTTCCGATACGAGCCTGTCGAAACGCCTGCTGAGTGGCGTCGCCATTGCGGTGATCGCCCTGGTCATCGCCGCTTGCAGCGATGAGAAGAAGGAGGCTGCTTCCACCACGCCGGCCGAAACGGCGACAAGTGCGGATGCGACGACCACCGCATCAACGGCTGAAGCGCCCGCCGCCTCGACCGAGACGAAACCCGCGGCGGGCACCGAGGTGGCCCAGGCATCCACACCCGCGGCCGAGGTCGAACTGCCGAAGTCGGAAGGCAGCGTGGACGTGCAGAAGCTGATGGAGCCGGGTCCGCTGCCGGAAATGGCGCTGGGGAAGGCCGACGCGCCGGTGACGATCGTCGAATATATGTCGATGACCTGCCCGCATTGCGCTGCCTTCCACAACAATACCTTCGAGGCCATCAAGGCCAAATATATCGACACCGGCAAGGTGCGATTCATCGTCCGCGAGTTCCCGTTCGATCCGCGCGCGGCAGCCGCCTTCATGCTGGCGCGCTGCGCGCCCGAAGGACAGTATTTCCCGATGATTTCCATGCTGTTCAAGCAGCAACGACAGTGGGCGGCCGCGGAAAACGGCCGCGATGCACTGCTGCAAATGTCGAAACTCGCCGGTTTTACACAGGAGAGCTTCGAGGCCTGCTTGACGAACCAGAAACTTCTGGATGATGTGAACGCAGTGATGCAGCGCGGTGCCAAGGAATTCGGCGTGCAATCGACGCCGACCTTCTTCGTCAATGGAGAGCACTATTCGGGGGACATGTCGGTTGACGTTATGTCGGCCCTCATCGACGGAAAGCTCTGATCCTTCGCTTTTCCTGAGAGCGGGCGACGGCGGTAGCCGTGCGCCCGTTTTTGGTGTTTGGAGAGCCGACCCTCTCTGGCCTGCCTGCCATCGCTCCAGAGGAGGATATTTCCTCCCATGAGGTTCACCAAACTCCGCCTGCTCGGCTTCAAATCCTTCGTCGAACCGACGGAGTTCATCATCGAGCGGGGCCTGACCGGCGTCGTCGGGCCGAATGGATGCGGCAAGTCGAATCTTGTCGAGGCGCTGCGCTGGGTGATGGGGGAGAACTCCTATAAGAACATGCGCGCCTCCGGCATGGATGACGTGATCTTTTCCGGGTCGGGCAACCGTCCGGCGCGCAACACCGCGGAGGTGGGCCTTTACCTCGACAACGGCGACCGCACCGCGCCGGCCGCCTTCAACGACAGCGACGAGATCCAGGTGACGCGCCGGATCGAGCGCGAGCAGGGTTCCGTCTACCGTATCAATGGCAAGGAGGCGCGCGCCAAGGACGTACAATTGCTCTTCGCCGACGCTTCGACGGGGGCCCGCTCGCCATCAATGGTCGGGCAGGGCCGGATCGGCGAACTGATCGCCGCCAAGCCGCAGGCGCGTCGGCAATTGCTCGAAGAAGCGGCCGGCATCTCCGGCTTGCATTCCCGCCGGCACGAGGCGGAACTCAGACTGAAGGCGGCGGAAACCAATCTCGAACGGCTCGACGACGTCACTTCGCAGCTCGAAAGCCAGCTCGAGAGCCTGAAGCGACAGTCGCGCCAGGCCAACCGCTTCAAGATGCTGTCGGCGGAAATCCGTCGCCATGAATCGATCCTTTTCCATATCCGCTGGGTGCAGGCGAAGGAAGCGGAGGCCGAAGCCACGAGCCAGTTGAACCAGGCCACCGCGCTCGTCGCGGAGAAGGCGCAGGCTCAGATGACGGCAGCCAGGGACCAGGCGATCGCAAGCCTCAAGCTGCCGGATCTGCGCGAGAACGAGGCGAAGTTCGCGGCGGCGCTTCAGCGCCTGCAGATCGCCCGCGCGCAACTCGAGGAAGATGCGAGCCGGATCCTGCGCCGTCGTGACGAATTGCAGCGGCGGCTGGCGCAGCTCGCCGAGGACATCGCCCGTGAGGAACGGCTCATCGCTGACAATGCCGGCATCCTTTCCCGCCTCGACGAGGAAGAGGCGGAGCTGAGCGGCATGCTGGCGAAGGCGGACGACCGTGCCGCCGAGGCTCGCGAGAGGCTGGAGGCGGCAAACGAGACGCTGTCCGAAAGCGAAGCCGATCTCGCGCGGCTGACGGCCGAGCGGGCCGAGGCGCAGGCCGCTCGCAACCAGATCGAGCGGGCGCTTCGGGATCTGTCGGACCGGCAGGCGCGCCTTGCCCGTCAGCTCTCCGACCACGCCCGTGACTTCGACGAAATCGACCGCCAGGTGGCCGCGCTTCCGGACCCTCACGAAAAGCGGGGACAGGTCGAAGCCGCGGCAGCGGCCCTGGAAGAGGCCGAAGCGACCGTCATTGCCATCGAAGAGGGGCTTGTAGAGGCGCGCGCCAGAGAAGCCGATGCCCGACCGCCGGTCGACCGGGCGCGTGCGCGGCTGAACGGCATCGAGACCGAGTCGCGCACGATCCGCCGGATGCTGGAGGCTGCGGGCGCCAGCACCTACCCGGCCGTGGTCGAGGAGATGAAGGTCGATCGGGGTTTCGAGACGGCGCTTGGCGCAGCGTTCGGCGACGACCTCGACTCGCCCCTGGACCATGCCGCACCGTCGCATTGGCGCATGCCTGGCGACCATGCCCATGATCCCGCCCTGCCGGATGGCGTTCCGGCCTTGATGAACTACGTGCGCGCGCCGGAGGCGCTCGGCCGAAGGCTGCGCCAGATCGGCATTGTGGAGGACGACATAGAGGCGGCGCGCCTGCTGCCGTTCCTCAAGGCCGGCCAGCGGCTGGTGACCAGGCGGGGTGCGGTCTGGCGTTGGGACGGCCACGTCACCGGGTCGGAGGCGCCAAGCGCGGCGGCGTTGCGGCTTGCGCAGAAGAACCGCCTGGCGGAACTCGAGGGCGAAGCGGAAGATGCCGCCGAGGCCCTCGAGCGGGCGGAGGCGGAGCTTGCCACCGCCGGACAGCGCATTCGCGCCGAGGACGAGCGGCTGCGGCTTTCGCGCGATGCGCACCGGATGATCGTCCGGCAATTGAGCGAGGCGCGCGAGGCGCTCGCCGCCGCAGAGCGCGCCTCCGGCGATCTCGCCCGCCGTCGCGCCGTGCTCGCGGAGACAAGCTTGCAGCTTCAGGCGCAGCTCGAGGAGATAGCCGAGCAGGTCGAAGCGGCGAACGATACCCTTGTCGAGGCGCCCGACCTTTCCGAGCTCGACCTCCGCCTGCGCAGCCGGATGGCCGAGGTCGCCGCCGATCGGGCGGCCATTGCCGAAGCGCGGGCAGCCCATGACGGCCTCGCCCGCGAAAACGAGGCGCGAATGCGCCGGCTTGCCGCGATTGCAGGAGAGCGCGAGACCTGGCTGGCGAGGGCCGCGAGCGCCGACGAGCACATCACCACGCTGCGCGAACGCGAGGTGGAGGCGCGCGAAGAGGTCGAGGAACTCGTCGACGCGCCGGACGAGTTCGAAGACAAGCGCCGCGCCCTGATGAACGAATTGCAGAAGGCCGAGACGGCGCGCCGTCAGGCGACCGATATTCTCGCCGAGGCGGAGAACCGCCAGCGCGAGGCCGATCGCATCGCCGCGACCGCGCTTTCGAAGCTGGCGGAAGGACGCGAGAACCGCGGTCGGGCAGAAGAGCGGCTTGTCTCGGCACGCGAGCGGCGCGTTGAGATCGAAGCCCGCATCCTCGAGGCTCTGTCCTGTGCCGCGCACGAGGTCATACGCCTGACCGGCCTTGCGGCAGACGAGGCGCTGCCGGACATGCGCGCGGTCGAGCGGGAACTCGAGCGGCTGAAGATCGAGCGCGAGCGGCTAGGCGCCGTCAACCTGCGGGCCGACGAGGAACAGAAGGAGCTCGCCGAACGGCTGGCGGCACTGCTCAAGGAGCGCGACGACGTCATCGAGGCGATCCGAAAGCTTAGAAGTGCCATCCAGAACCTCAATCGCGAGGGGCGCGAACGCCTGATCGCCGCCTTCGACGTGGTCAACGCACAATTCCAGCGGCTCTTCACGCATCTCTTCGGCGGCGGCACGGCCGAGCTGCAGTTGATTGAGAGCGACGATCCGCTGGAGGCGGGGCTTGAGATCCTTGCGCGTCCGCCGGGCAAGAAGCCGCAAACGATGACACTGCTTTCCGGCGGCGAACAAGCCTTGACGGCGATGGCGCTGATCTTCGCCGTGTTCCTCACCAATCCGGCGCCGATCTGCGTCCTGGACGAGGTGGACGCGCCGCTCGACGACCACAATGTCGAGCGCTATTGTAATCTGATGGACGAGATGGCCGCCTCGACCGAGACGCGCTTCGTTATCATCACTCACAACCCGATCACTATGGCGCGCATGAACCGTCTGTTCGGCGTCACCATGGCTGAGCAGGGCGTCTCTCAGCTCGTCTCCGTCGATCTCCAGACGGCGGAGCGCATGCGCGAAGCTGTCTGACAAGTCTCGTTCTGCTTACAGGCCACGCGCTGCCGCAATCTTGATGCACTGCAGCAAAAAACTTGGCCGAGTGCATTTTCAGCCCGAAACATATACTGTAGATCGTCACCAGAGCTGTTTTGGGGTGGAGAACAGGCATGACGAAGTGGGTTTACACCTTTGGTGGCGGAAAGGCCGAAGGCCATGCGGGACACCGCGACAGGCTTGGCGGCAAGGGCGCCAACCTTGCGGAGATGTGCAATCTCGGCCTTCCCGTGCCGCCGGGGCTCACCATCGTCACCGATGCCTGCAACAGCTATCTGGCAAACGGCCGAACCATGCCGGAGGGCTTGCGCAGCCAGGTGCGCGAGGGCATTTCCCGGATGGAAGAAGTCACCGGCCGCCTGTTCGGCGATACCACCCGCCCTTTGCTTCTTTCCGTTCGTTCGGGGGCTCGCGCCTCCATGCCCGGCATGATGGACACGGTTCTCAATCTCGGGCTCAACGATCAGTCGGTGCATGCGCTTGGCCACGATGCCGGCGATGCGCGATTCGCCTGGGACAGTTACCGCCGCTTTATCCAGATGTACGGCGATGTCGTCCTGGGCGTCGACCATGATGTCTTCGAGGAGATCCTGGAAGAAGAGAAGGCGCGGCTCGGGCACGAGCAGGATACGGAGCTTTCTGCCGTCGAATGGCAGCACGTGATTGCCCGCTACAAGGAAGCGATCGAGGAGGTTTTGGGCGAGCCCTTTCCACAGGACCCGGAGGTCCAGCTCTGGGGCGCGGTCGGAGCCGTCTTCTCGAGCTGGATGAATCCGCGCGCGATTACCTACCGCCATCTCCACGGCATCCCTTCAAGCTGGGGCACGGCGGTCAATATCCAGGCGATGGTCTTCGGCAATCTCGGCAACTCGTCGGCGACCGGCGTCGCCTTCACGCGCAATCCCTCGACCGGCGAGAGGGAACTCTACGGCGAATTCCTCGTCAATGCCCAGGGTGAGGATGTTGTTGCGGGCATTCGCACGCCGCAGAACATCACCGAAGCAGCGCGGATCGCTTCCGGCTCCGATAGGCCGTCGCTCGAGAAGCTGATGCCCGAGGCCTTCGCCGAATTCGAGCAGATATGCAGCACGCTCGAGCGGCATTATCGCGACATGCAGGATCTCGAATTCACCATCGAGCGGGGCAAGCTCTGGATGCTGCAGACCCGCTCCGGCAAGCGGACCGCCAAGGCGGCGCTGAAGATCGCCGTCGACATGGCGGAAGAGGGGCTGATTTCGAAGGAAGTGGCGGTGACGCGCATCGATCCCGCCTCGCTCGACCAACTCCTGCACCCGACCATCGACCCGCATGCGCGCCGCGACATCATCGGATCCGGCCTGCCGGCCTCGCCGGGGGCGGCGACCGGTGAGATCGTGTTCAACTCGGAGGAGGCGGTCCAGGCGGTCAAGGAAGGTCGCAAGGTTCTCCTGGTGCGCGTCGAGACGAGCCCGGAGGATATCCATGGCATGCACGCAGCCGAAGGCATCCTGACCACCCGCGGCGGCATGACGAGCCATGCGGCGGTCGTCGCCCGCGGCATGGGCACCCCTTGCGTGTCCGGCGCCGGCAACATCCGTGTCGACTATCGCAGCGAAACGCTGATCACGGCGAGCGTGACGCTGAAGAAGGGCGATGTCATCACCATCGATGGATCGTCCGGGCAGGTGCTGAAGGGCGAGATCCCGATGCTACAGCCGGAACTGTCGGGCGATTTCGGCAAGATCATGCAATGGGCCGATCAGAGCCGCCGCATGACGGTGCGCACCAATGCGGAGACACCGGCCGACGCGCGTGCCGCTCGCTCCTTCGGCGCCGAGGGTATCGGCCTCTGCCGCACCGAGCACATGTTCTTCGAGGACGACCGCATCAATGTGATGCGCGAGATGATCCTCGCCGAAGACGAGGACGGCCGGCGCGCGGCGCTCGCAAAACTGCTGCCGATGCAGCGCTCCGACTTCGCCGAGCTCTTCTCGATCATGCATGGCCTGCCGGTGACGATCCGCCTGCTCGATCCGCCGCTGCACGAGTTCCTGCCGAAGACGGACGCGGAAATCCACGAGGTCGCAAGCGTTCTGTCGCTCGATCCCGCGCATTTGCGCCAGCGCGTCGAAGCGCTGCACGAATTCAATCCTATGCTCGGTCATCGCGGTTGCCGGCTGGCGATCTCCCATCCGGAGATCGCCGAAATGCAGGCCCGCGCCATTTTTGAGGCTGCGGTCGAGGCCGGCCGGCAGACGGGCGCTCCCGTCGTTCCCGAGATCATGGTGCCGCTGGTCGGGCTGCGCGCCGAGCTCGACTACGTCAAGGACCGGATCGACGCCATCGCCAAGGAGGTGATCGGCGAGGCGGGCATGAAGATCGATTATCTGGTTGGGACGATGATCGAATTGCCGCGGGCGGCACTCAGCGCCGCGACGATCGCCGAGTCGGCGGATTTCTTTTCTTTCGGCACAAACGACCTGACGCAGACCACTTTCGGTATCTCGCGCGACGATGCGGCGATGTTCCTCGCCACCTATCAGCAAAAAGGCATCATCGAGCAGGATCCGTTCGTCTCGCTTGACTTTGACGGTGTCGGCGAGTTGATCCAGATCGCCGCTGAACGCGGACGCCGGACCAAGAACGGTCTGAAGCTCGGGATCTGCGGCGAGCATGGCGGCGATCCCGACTCGATCCGCTTCTGCGAAGAAACCGGCCTCGACTACGTCTCGTGCTCGCCCTTCCGAGTGCCGATCGCGCGGCTGGCGGCGGCACAGGCGGCGATCAACGGCAATGCCAAGGTGGAGGCGATGGCCGCGAGCTGACAGCCGCCCTATTGGATTACGGATTCTGCCGCACGGTCCCCGCGGCTCGACGGCGACCGGGCGGTCGCAGCCCCGCTCTGGCTACGCCTCTAACATTCGCGGTCGCCCACCATGTCTGCTGCTGAACGAATGGCGCCGTTTTCGTGCGAGTCAGGTGATCCGCCGGGCGCAATTCGATTGACGCCGCGCCGCCGTGGGGGGTGTCAATTCTCGGGCAATTACATACGCTCGAGCACGCCGACAAAGGCTTCGGCGAAATTCCTGAGCCCGGCGGTCCTTTCCCCCGACTCTTCGGCGCGAACCGTGCTTCCATCCGCGTCGAGACAGACGAAAAGGATCGTCGGGGGCTCGTCTGCCCCGGCGCCGAGACGCAGGACGGCGATGCTCAGGCAATCATCGATGAGGCCGGAGGCGGGCAAGGCGAACAGGAACTCGCCGCCGACGTCCTTGGCGACCGTGCGTACGAAGTCGTCGAAATCGTCCTCGTCGCCGGAGAAGTGGTCAAGCGAAAGCTCGAGTTCGAGCAGCGCCATCGGGATGGCCGCTTCGCCGGTCTGGCGCGCGGCGACGGGGCGGGTGAGCTCAATGCTGTTCTCCGATGCGGCCATGATACCTCTCCGTGAAGGCCCGCGCCGTCTGGCAGGCGCCGGCCGTTCGCCTCCAAGTCTCGCATCGCGGCGCAACTGTGCCGTTGGAAGCGAGTCTGGTAAATAACTGGTTAAGGAGAATGGCGAATTTGCGGCATTGACACAACTGGAGCGGTCACGCCCCGCCGAGGGCCGCCAGCCAGGTTCCCAGCGACACCTCCATCGGTTAAGAAGATTGCTCTGTTCCGTCGCGGGGAATGATTCCGTTCATGGTTGTTCGCTACGAGCGTCCCTATTCCTATGCCGCCCATTGGGCGCGCCGGCTTGCCCGCATAGGCTTCCTCATCTTCGTGCTGTCGCTTGCCGCGCATCGCTTCGGTCCGCTGACGACGCCACATTTTCTGGTGCTGGCTTTCGCCGCCGCCGCCTTGGCCGCCGCCGGCGTGCTGCTCGCGGCGGTCGGGCTCGCGCGCTTGTGGCAGATGGCGGCCATGGGCGGCAAGGCGTCCGTGTCGGCGCTCTTCTATGCGGCGCTTCCGATCGCGTTCCTTGGTTATTGCGCTGCGCAATACCTGATGCGCCCCGCGATCTATGACATCAGCACCGATACGGTGATGCCGCCGCCCTGGATCAGGGCACCCAAGGCCGAGGAGAATTGGATGAAGCGCAGGCCGATCGTGACGCCCGAGGATCGCGAGGCGCAGATCGTCGCCTATCCCGGGCTCACTGGCCGGCGCTATGAAGGTGCTCTCGACCGGGTGTTCCAAGGCGTGCGTAAGGTCGTCGACGAAACGGGCATGAGCCCCACCGCCGAACTCGGCGTGGAAAATGCGCGCGCCGACCTCGAGGACCTTGCCGTTCGCCCCGGCGCCGGCGTGGATACCAGCACGGAACTGCAAGTGATTCCGGTACCGGCCGTGCGTCCGGCCCCACCAGGCGTGGATGGCGGCATACCGGGACGGCGCCCCGGCGACGTGGTGCTGCAGGGCGAGTGGCGCACTTTGATCGTCGGCTTTCGCTTCGATGTGCTGGTTCGTCTGCGTGAGGAGGCGGAAACCACCTTCGTCGACCTCCGCGTCGCCTCGCGCTACGGCCCGCACGATCTCGGTATGGGCGCAGCCTTCGCCGAGGAATTCCTGCGGACGCTCGATGCCGAACTCCTCGGGATCGCGGGGGATTGACGGTCCCGTGGCGCTCTACGCAGCCGTTCGCCACCTCCTCCTGCGGGGAATTTGGCGTCGGTGCGACGAAATCGCGGGCGCTCTTTATCTCAGAGGACGAGCCGAAACTCCCCGAACAGCGAGGGCGGGCCGTCGGTCTCTATGCGACCGTGCTCGATCAGGTCCTCGATATGCGCGAGTACCGAAAGTGCCGCCGCACCGTGCAGGCGCGGGTCGGTCGACGCGTAGATCACCTTCACCATGTCCGGGATCATCCGGTCGCCGGCGCGCAGTCGTTGGAGAACGGCGCGCTCGCGCATCTTCCGGTGCGCCTTCAGCGCGCGGACGAAGGAGTCGGGCGCTGTGACGGGGCCGCCATGGCCGGGCAGGTAGAGCCGGTCCTCGCGGGCAAGCAGCTTGTCGAGCGAGGCCATATAATCGGCCATCGCTCCGTCCGGCGGCGCGACGATACTCGTTGCCCAGGCCATGACGTGATCTGCGGAGAAAAGGATGCCGGTGCCGTCGAGCGCGAAGGCCATGTGGTTGGCGGTGTGCCCCGGCGTTGCAACCGCGGTCAGCCTCCAGCCGTCGCCCTCGATCCGCTCACCATCGGCAAGCGCGATGTCTGGCGCAAAATCCGTGTCGGAGCTTTCGGCGAAAGGATTGCTCTCGCCTTCATGCAGGGGTCGCGCTGCCCGGTGGGGCCCTTCACCAAAGATGACCGCGCCAGTCGCCTCTTTCAGCCGGCGGGCAAGGGGCGAATGGTCGCGATGCGTGTGGCTGACGGCGATATGTGTCACCTCGCGGCCCTTGAGCGCTGTCATTAGCGCCCGGAAATGCGCCTCGTCCTCCGGCCCCGGATCGATCACTGCGACCGAGCCGCGGCCGACGATATAGGTGTTGGTGCCGTGGAAGGTGAAAGGGCCGGGATTGTTGACGGTGATCCGCTGCACGTCGCCGGCGACCGGCACCGCCTCGCCATGGGCAGGTTTGAAATCGAGGTCGAAGTCCGGGCCCTGCATTCGTCTTGCCTTCACTTGTACTCGATCTCGATGAAGGACATGGTCTCGCTGCCGGCCTTGACGACATTGTGTGCCACACCCGCGTCACGCCGATAGGCGGCGCCCTTGGCGACATCGATCCGGCGGGTGCCAACTTCCTCTTCCACCAAAAACTGACAGTCCGTCATAGGTACCACGACGTAGCCAAGCCCGTGGACGTGATGTCCCGTATCGGCACCGGGTTCGAAGTCCCAACGGATGATCCGGACGACGGCGTCGTCGGTGAGCACCGTCGGGACGGCAGGCGGACGTGCGCGAAACTGGCTCATGGCGTTCTCCATTTGCGGGCGACAATAGGACAAAGGACGGACGGAGGAAACGGCATTGTCCATGCTCTCGGCCTAGTGGAAGGCGTCCGTTGGACGGTGCGGCTGCATGCGTAAGGCAGGGCATATGGTCAACAAAATCTGCGGGCAATGCGAAGTTAAGCATTGTGGCGATGCACGAGCTTTGCTAATCAGGCGCACGATTTGGCGCGGCAGTATCCCGCCGGCCTGAGTTGGGGCGTAGCCAAGCGGTAAGGCAGCGGTTTTTGGTACCGCCATTCCCTGGTTCGAATCCAGGCGCCCCAGCCACTCGTTCTCTTCGAGCATTGGCATCCGCAGTACGCCGCTTAGTCGGGCAACTTGTATTTTTTCCGGATACGACCCTCGGGGCCGAGGTCTAAATGAAGGCGTGGAAATCCTGCGAGTCCGCTGCATAGAAGCGGTGGGAAGGGGCATAACACGACAATGGATCTGGTGATTCGCAGTGCGTCATGAAGGGCAGGGGTCGCCATGGAGCCAACGGGGCAAGAGCGAAGCCATGGCGATCTGCATAGCGCTTTCCGACGTGGATGAGCTTGAGGAAAACGCGATGATCTACACGAGCTCGTCTATCCAGCGCAAATGCATGGCCACAATCTCGTAATGGCTGCCCTTGAAACCGGTGATCATGTCGCTATCGCTCGCCATCGACACGGACACGGTTGACATCAACGAGTTCGCCGCGGACCCGAGCCGGAAAACCCTCCCGAAATCGCGGGCACAAAGCGGTCTTTTCAGAACAGCGGGATAGAGTGATAGCTGGACGAGGCAGATATTAAGCCTCGCCTCATGGGTCCGCCATGAAACAAATCCCGCCGACTTTCGTCAGCGGGTTCGATTGCACATTGGCCGATCACTCCGCCTTCGCGCCCCCCAAGAACTCCTCACACCAACTCGGGCCGCCTTCGCGCTTCCGGTCGCCGAGGACGCGGATCGAGCGGATGACGTAGTCGGAGGAGACGGTAAGCTGGACGGAGCAGCTCAAATATTCGGTACGCGCGGCGGAGATGCGCTTGCCGCGCTTGCCGTCAGCGGTTTTTTCGTACTGGGCCGGGACCTTGCGGGTCTTGTAGCCGCCCTTCCAGCTATAGACGGTATCGCTGCCGGACTCGACGTCGGAAATCGGGGGGCCGAATTCGGCAAAGAAGGGGCCGGCCGATTGGCCGAGCCAGCGTTTCTCGACCGCGTTTCTAGCCACGCCTGTCGTCGTCGTGCAGCCGGCGATGACCAGCGCGAGGCCGGCCGCCGCCATCAAGCGGAAATTCATGTTTCTGTCCCTTTGACCTGTCCTGAAGCTCGCGGCGTCGAAGACCCGACTCCCGGGTTTCCCCACCTCTCGTCGAGGCTCTAGCGCCAAAGCCGGCGAAAGAAAATCGGCCGGCACTCGGCGGATCAAGGAAAATCCAAAGCGTTGCAGAAACGCCCTATTTCCCTCGCGCGCCAGCTTTTCCACCGGTCCGACTTTTTTGGCGAAGCCGCTTTCTTTTTTGAGATCGCCGCTTGTGCAATCGCGAAGGCTGTTCTATAGAGGCGCCGCTGGTCACGGAGTGTAGCGCAGTCTGGTAGCGCACCACGTTCGGGACGTGGGGGTCGCAAGTTCGAATCTTGCCACTCCGACCAGCCGACCCCCCCTTGATACTGCTGTTTTCGTTTTCGTTTTGCGTCTGCCGGCGCATTCGTTCTCAGGCCGACAGGCGGGGGTTAAGCCCCGTGGCCGTGGAACCGGCGTGCGGCATCCAGCAGCGCATCCTCGTCGCTGACGCCCTGCCTGAGTTCACCCACGAGGAAGCGGGCGAGATGTTCTGTCTGCTCACCTTGGGCGGCGATCCCGTATTCGGTGCAGAGCTTGCCGAAAACGGTCCGAAGCAGATCGATTTCGTTTTCCTGGAGTTCTGCCGTCAGGTGACTGGGGAAGGCGTCCATGAGATCTTTCCGAAGTACCCTTTGGCACCTTGTGGATGCGCAGCGATCGTCCGGAGTTCGGGGCGGAATGGATGCAAATCGAGCCGGCGACCCGCGTTCCATGCAATCCACATCATGTGAGATAAACGAACGGGAGTAAAGGTGCCGCCTGCGGCGCTGCGCCCGATCAGACGATCAGGCGCGCAATGTCGTCTCAGTACTTTGAACAGCCGCATGGCTTTGTCTTCAAATCGAAAAACCTGCGGCAAAACTCAGAGGCGCCGCAGGTGTTATCGAGGGCGCTGCGCCTTTTTCGGTGCCGGCAAGAGCCCTTCGCGCTGGAGCCGTTTTCGGGCAAGCTTGCGCTGCCGGCGCACGGCCTCGGCCTTCTCGCGGGCCCGCTTCTCCGACGGCTTTTCATAGCTGCTTCGGGCGCGCATTTCGCGAAAAAGCCCCTCGCGTTGCATCTTCTTCTTCAGCACCCGAAGGGCCTGCTCGACATTGTTGTCTCGAACCGTGACTTGCAAATATACCTCCATGGTGTCGCACCGACGGGTGCCTTGGTTGGTGGCGGAAACGACAGCGCCGCGCGTCCTTTCAGACGTGCTAACGTCTGACTGTCGTGGCGAGGGGCGTCACCCACGCGCCCCCATCGCGCGCGTCGCCTTCAACGCCTGCCGGCACGGCGCGAAAGGATTTTTCGTTGTCAACGTCGGACTCGGCGATGCACCGCTCGAAGTTCTCGCCCTCGAAGCGAACGCGGTATTGCGGGCCGTTGAGGGATGCCGGCAGCAAGGCGACGATTCGGCACGGACCTTTCTGGCTGACGAAACGGACCGGTGCCTCGTTGAGAACGACTCGGTCGCCGATCTTGTATCGATGTGCAGTCATATGTTCTCCAGTTCGGTTCGCCGTCGGTCCGGCGCGCAATGCGCCTCGCCTTTGCCCGAAACAAAAAAGGCCGGGAGAACCCGACCTTCCTCATCGCCTCACCTGGCCAGTGCCAGTACATCCGTGGTCAAAAGCCGGGAGGCGATAATAACATGCGCCGTTCGATCAGAGGGATCGGAGATTTTCTGCCGACGTCTTGCCTGTGCGGCGGTCCTGGGCAAGCTCGAAGCCGACCTTCTGACCTTCCTTGAGGGAAGACATGCCGGCGCGCTCGACGGCGGAGATGTGCACGAACACGTCGGCCGCGCCATCTTCCGGCTGAATGAAGCCAAATCCCTTCGTGGCGTTAAACCACTTTACGGTTCCAGAATTCACGATGATCCCTTTCAATCGCATGGGAAAACAAACGTCGCCCAGAGGCGATGTATTAGACCGATCTTGTGAGGATTTTCGTGACGATGCGCCAGGCGCGGTAACAAATATCGTCGATCAATATCGATGTGAGCTATATAGGGTAGCCCACCGTTATTTACAAGAATTATTTTCTGACGGCTGAAATAGCGAAGAATGCGCCCAGCCAAGGAGCTGGAAATTCTTTGTTTTACGCGTTCGAAATCTCGCATTATCCAGGCGTGCGGTTCGTATAACCGCGTAAATCGGGCAGGTGATCGCTTTTGAAGTGTTGAGAGCGGGAGGCCGGTGCACTTTCCGCAAGCGGGCTGTCCCGCAAGCGTCCGAAAACGGCGGAACAGCACGATCGATCATCATTTCCGACGAGCCACTCTAAACACCGTTCGCCGGTCGAGAGGTCTGGACGAGGACAAGTCGGCGGCAAGCTTAAATCTCGGTTTGCGATCGCCCAGCCGATGGGAACGATCCACCGGCCTTGAACGAAGAAGCGGCCGCTACTGCAACAAGGACGAAGACGTGCTGCAATTCAAAGTGCACGGCGACATCGGTTACTCGTCGATGGCGTCGATCGCCTCGATTGCCTTGGCGGCGTTGACGCGGCGGATGTCGACGTCCTCGCGGCGGCTGGCGAAGATCTCCGTCGCCATCAACTGATCGGCGAGATCGGCCGGGAGCGACATGATGACGCGGTGCTCCTCGGCATGGATGCCGCCGATCGTCGCGCGCCTTGCGTTGATCATGCCGCCGGCCACCGTGTTGTTGGTGTCCGGGTCGATCAGGATGAAGGCACCGGTCGTGCGGTTCTGCTCGTAGGTGTCGAAGATCGCCTGCTCATCGAAGGTCAGATGCACCTTGCCGATGGCGTTCATCGGCAGCTCGTCGGCGTGGTTCCACTTGCCGGACTTGAGCTCGAGCTGGCTGATGGGCTGCACCTGCACGCGCTGACGGCGGCTGCCGGACTTCAGCCAATAGCGCTTGCCCGGCTGGATGCCCTCCGGCTGCAGCGCGACGATGTGGGCGTCGAAGGCAAGCCCGGTCATCGGCTGGCTATCGATCGCCGCGATCATGTCGCCGCGCGAGACGTCCACCTGCCGGTCGAGCACGAGCGTGATCGCGTCGCCGGCGACGGCTGCGTTACGCACAAGATCGAAGGTAACGATCTTCGTCACGTTCGCGACCATGCCGGACGGCAGAATTACGACGGAATCGCCGGGCTTCACCGATCCGCCGGCAACCGTGCCCTGATAGCCACGGAAGCTTTCGCCCGGGCGGGACACGCGCTGCACCGGCAGGCGGAAACCGACTGTCTGGGCCGAACGGGTCGTCGCCAGTTCCAGCACCTCGATCAGCGTCGGGCCCTCGTACCAGGGCATTGAGGCGCGGCCGTCATAGACGACGTTCTCGCCCTTCAGCGCCGAAACCGGGATCGCCGTCACCTGGCGCACGCCGAGCGACAGCGCCAGTTCCCTGAACTCATGCGAGATCTGCTCGAAACGGGAACGGTCGTAGTTCGTCAGGTCGATCTTGTTGACGGCGAGCACGAACTGACGGATGCCCATCAGCGTTGCGATCGTCGCGTGCCGGCGGGTTTGCTCGAGCAGGCCGACGCGGGCATCGACGAGCAGCACGGCGAGATCGGCGGTCGAGGCGCCGGTCGCCATATTGCGGGTATATTGCTCGTGGCCGGGCGTATCGGCGACGATGAAGGAGCGCTTGTCGGTCGAGAAATAGCGATAGGCGACGTCGATGGTGATGCCCTGTTCGCGTTCAGCCTGCAGCCCATCGAGCAGCAGCGCGAAGTCGGGCAGGCCGAGGTCGTTCTGTTTGCCGCTGGAATCGCGCTGCAGGCTTGCCGCCTGGTCTTCCTTCACCGCCTTGGTATCCCAAAGCAGGCGGCCGATCAGCGTCGACTTGCCGTCGTCGACGCTACCGCAGGTAATGAGGCGCAACGGCCGGGAATCACGAGTGGCTCGCGCCGGTTCCTGTGAGGGGAGGGCAACGGCGATTTCGTCCAGGGCTGCGTTTGCTACTGCCGGTGCAGTCATCAGAAATATCCTTCGCGTTTCTTCTTTTCCATCGAGCCGGCCTGGTCGCGGTCGATCGCACGTCCCTGGCGTTCGGAGACGGTCGCGGTTTCAAGTTCGGAAATGATGTCGTCGAGCGTCGTGGCGCTGGAGCGGATCGCGCCCGTGAGCGGGAAGCAGCCGAGCGTGCGGAAGCGGATGACCTCTTCGCGCTTGGTCTCGCCCGGAAGCAGCTCGAGGCGCGGATCCTCGGCGAGGATCATCATGCCGTCGCGCTCGACGATCGGCCGCTTCTCGGCGAAATAGAGCGGCACGATCGGGATTTCTTCCGCCTGGATGTAGCGCCAGATGTCGACCTCGGTCCAGTTGGAGAGCGGGAATGCGCGCACGCTTTCGCCCCGGCGGATCATGCCGTTATAGAGATTCCAGAGTTCCGGGCGCTGATTGCGCGGATCCCAGCGGTGGTCCGGCGTGCGGAAGGAATAGATGCGCTCCTTGGCGCGGCTTGCTTCCTCGTCGCGGCGCGCGCCACCGAAAGCGGCGTCATACTGGCCGGCGTCGAGCGCCTGGCGCAGGGCTTCGGTTTTCATGATGTCGGTATAAAGCGCCGAACCATGCGTAAACGGTGTGACGTTCTCGACGGCACCGCGCGGATTGGTGTGGACGACGAGGTCGAGGTCGTACTTCTCCACTATCTCGTCGCGGAAAGCGATCATCTCGCGGAACTTCCAGCCCGTATCGACATGGAGCAGCGGGAAGGGCACGCGGCCGGGATAGAAGGCCTTGCGCGCCAGGTGCAGCAGAACGGAGGAATCCTTGCCGATCGAATAGAGCATCACCGGACGCTCGAATTCGGCGGCGACCTCACGGAAGATGTGAATCGCTTCGTTTTCCAGTGCCTTCAGATGCGGGTCGAGCGGCGGCCTGGTGCTCTGCGGGTTGTGCAATTCCGTTTCCGGATGGGTGTGGGGCATTTCGAACTCCGGGGAGGATACGTGTCTCGTTGGTGCGGGCGCCCGGCCTTCAGGCGGCGCTGCTTGCGTTCGGGATGCTGGACGAAGCGGCTTCCGCAACGTGGAGGCCGCATTCGCGCTTCTCGTCGTTTTCCCACCACCAGCGCCCGGCCCGCTCGGGCTCGCCTGGCTTGATGGCGCGGGTGCAGGGCTCGCAGCCGATCGACGGATAGCCGCGGCTGTGCAGCGGATTGACCGGAATGGCCTCGGCCGCGACATGGGCGTGGATCGCGTCGATGTCCCAGTCGGCAAGTGGGTTGACCTTGATCAGCCCCCGCTCGAGGTCAGCTTCGGCGAAGGGCGTGGTGGCGCGGTTGCCCGATTGGCCGCGGCGGAGTCCCGTGATCCAGTAGTTTGCCCCTTCAAGCGCGCGCGCAAGCGGCCTCAGCTTGCGCACGCCGCAACAGGCATGCCGGGCCTCGACGCTGTCGTAGAAGCCGTTCATGCCGTATTGCGCCACATAGGCATCGATATCGGCCTTTTCCGGGTGGAAGCGCCTGATTGCGATGCCGTAGGTTTCCTCGGTCTCGCCGATCAGTGCGGCCGTTTCGTTGAAGAGACGGCCGGTCTCGAGAGTGACGACATCGATGTTGAGGCGGTTGGTGCCGATGGCCGCGGTGATAACCTGGTCCTCGATTCCGAGCGAGGTCGTGAAAACGGCACGGCCGTCGAGACCGGCGACAAGCGCCAGCCGTCCGGCAAGATCCAGGGCTCCCAGCTCTTCGTTCAGCGCTTGCGCCTTGGTTTCGAGGGATTGCGTGGTCATGGCTCGATCCTGTTCCATTGAGCACGGAATATCGCAGCCGTTCGTGACAAAGGACAGAAATAGCGGTTTCTAATGCCGCGCTATCGGAGCAAATATCTCTCTCTTCGCCGAAAGCCTTGAAAAATGGCGTCGGGCGAGCGGGCTTGGCGCGTCATTGCGCGGCGGCCTGGCTTTTGGCGCCGCTTCGGCGCAGCAGGATACTCTGCGCGACGAAGGTCCGCGAAAGGCCGTGATAGAGCGGCTCCGGCGAAATCAGCCGCGATGTGACATAGCCGAGCATCGAGGCGGCCATCAGCGGGATGACGCCCTGGTGGTGGCCGGTCATTTCCATGACGATGACGAAGGCCGTCATCGGTGCCTGGACGATACCGGCGAAGTAGCCGGCCATACCGAGCACGGCACCGAGCGCGATGCTGGCACCGGGGAGCGAACTCAAGCTGCTGCCGAGGCCGGCGCCGATGGCAAGGGACGGTGCGAAAATGCCGCCGAGAATGCCGGAGCTCATCGCCGCGAAGCCTGCAAGCAGTTTGCCGATGAAGAAGAAGGGCAGGGGCTCGCCGCCGACGGCGGCATGGGCCTGCTCGGAGCCCGTCCCGAAGGTGGCGCCGCCCGAAACGACGCCGATTACGGCCGTTGCCAGGCCGCAGCCGCCGGCGAGCATCAGCATGCGTTTCAGCGGCTCCGGCTGGGCCCAGCGGCGGATGCGCCGCGTCAGCCGGAGGCTTGCAACGCTGAATCCCGCACCCAGCATGCCGCCGCCGACGCCACAGACGGCGATGAGCAGAAAGTCGCGGGCGCCGCTTGCCGTCCACCGAGGCGGTGCCGAAATAGGTGTAGTTTCCCGAAAGGCCGAGCGCTGCGAGCCCCGACAGGATGACGGCCGTCAGCGCAAGTCCGTTGGCGCGTGGCGAAGACAATGCCGGCAAGCGGCGTGTTGAAGGCGGCCGCGATGCCGGCGGCGGAGCCGGCTAGGATCAGGCCGCGCGCCTGCGCCATGCCGCCCCAGCGGGCGGCCTCGAGCATGATCGAGGCGCCGACCTGGACCGTCGGCCCTTCGCGCCCGATCGAGGCCCCACCGAAAAGACCGAGCACCGTCAGCAGGATTTTTCCGAAGGCAAGCCGCAGCGACAGGAGCCTCGCACGGTCCTGCGGACCATGGAGTTCGCGCGCGGCGATCGCCTGCGAAATGCCGCTGCCTTGCGCATTCGGAAAGAAGCGGATGGCGAGCCAGGCCGAGAGCACGAAGGCGGCCGGCGTCATCAGAAGCGGCAGCAGGAAGCCCCATCGACCGCTCTCCGTCAGTTCGTGAAACGGGTGCTGCGCCCAATCGGCGAAATTGGCGAAGACGACGCTGATGATCCCGACCGCGATGGCCCCTGCCCAGAAGACGAGTCTCGGCCGCCAAACGTCGTAGGAGCCCCATAGGACCTTGGCATTTCACGAAGTTGGAAGGCATGTCGTCTTCTTAGCGGCGATCTTCGCCGAGCACAAATCCGAGATGCCGCATTCTGGCGAGGCGATTGGGGGGAGAGGTGGCGCAACGTCCACACCCTTTTCGCGCCGCCGGAGGGCGCCTCGCGTTCAACAATCGGTGAACCTGCTGTTCTTCTCTCGGCCGCGCTCCAAGTTCAGGAAATCAATCTGGACAGGGAAGGAAAGACAATGTTGTCGACACGCATTCCCATAGCCGGCTTGCTCGGCCTGCTCCTCGTCTCGGGAGCCTATGCGCATCACGGCTGGTCCTGGGCGGAGGCCGATCAGGTCGAGCTTTCCGGCGTGATCCGCGAAATCTCCATGGCGCCGCCCCATCCGACGCTGCGGGTGGAGACGGAAAATGACGGCGTCTGGCGCGTGGAACTCGGCAATCCGCGGCTCACTCAACGTTCGGGTTTCGTCGAAGGCGTCGCGAAGGTCGGCGATCCGATCGTGGTGCTCGGCAATCGCTCTCTCGACCCGAACGAGAAGCGGATGAAAGCGGTGCGGATCACCGTCGCCGGAAAGGTCTATGACATCTATCCGGACCGGATCCAGACGAACTGATGGAAGCGGTGGCGACACTGGAGTGGATCGCAGGGCTGCCGGTCGCCGTCGCGCTCCGGCGCTCCGCAACTTTCTACATCTTCGTGAACGCCGCCCATATCCTGTCGATCGGGATCATCATCGGCGCGATCCTGCCGCTGGACCTAAGGCTCTTGGGTATAATCCGGGCAGTTCCGGTCGCAGTGATCGGACCGTTCCTGTCGCGCGCCGCAGCCGTCGGCGTCGCGCTGGCGATCGCCACCGGCTTCTGCCTCTTCAGCGTCAATCCGCTTGAATATGCCGGCAATCCAGCGTTTCTGACCAAGATGTCGCTGCTCGCTCTCGGCGTCGCCAATGCGACTCTATTGCACCTCGCGCCGCAATGGCGCGCCGCCGTAAATGGCGGACCGCTTTCCTGGCGGGTCCGCCTTTCAGGCTTGCTTTCGTTAGCGATCTGGACCGGGGCGGTTGTTGCCGGCCGCTGGATCGGGTTCCTCTTGGAGTAGAATCACCGGTCGCTGACCGCCCAGCGCGGATTGATCCAGGGCTCCTGGTTGGAGCGGGCAAGCGGCTGCTTGCCAAGGATATGGTCGGCAGCTTTCTCGCCGGTCATGATCGAAGGGCCGTTGAGATTGCCATAGGTGATATGCGGGAAGATCGAGGAGTCGGCGACACGCAGGCCGTCGACGCCGATCACCCGCGTCTCCGGATCGACGACAGCCATCGGATCGTCCTTAGAGCCCATCTTGCAGGTGCCGCAGGGGTGATAAGCGCTTTCCAGGTGCTCGCGCAGAAAGGCGTCGATCGCCTCATCCGTCTGCACGTTTTCGCCTGGCTGGATTTCTGGCCCGCGATAGAGGTCGAAGGCCTTCTGGCCGAAGATTTCGCGCGTCAGCCGTACGCAGTGGCGGAATTTCTCCCAGTCCTCGGGATGGCTCATATAATTGAAGCGGATCACCGGATCGGCCTTCGGCTCTGAGGAGCGGAGAGTCACGGCGCCGCGCGATTTCGACAGGTTATAGCCGACATGCACCTGGAAGCCGTGCGAGTTCGCCGCTGCCTTGCCGTCATAGCTGATCGCCACCGGCAGGAAGTGGTACTGGATATCGGGCTGCTTGACACCGGGCGCAGAGCGCAGGAAGGCGCAGGCTTCGAACTGGTTGGAAATGCCGAGGCCGGACTTGAAGAACATCCATTGCGCACCGGCAACACCCTGCCAGAACCAGGGCAGCCAGGAATAAAGCGACACCGGCTTGGTGCTGATCTGCTGGAAATAGAACTCCATATGGTCCTGGAGGTTCTGGCCGACGCCCGGACGGTCGAGCTTCACCTCGATGCCCATCTCCTTCAGATGATCGGCCGGGCCGATGCCGGAGAGCATCAAGAGCTTCGGCGAGTTGAAGGACGAGGCGGAGACGATCACTTCGCGATTGGCCTTGACTACTTCTATACGGCCGCCGCGCTCGATCTCGACGCCGGCGGCCCGGCCGTTCTCGATTAAGACCTTGCGGGCGAAGCAGCGAACGAGTTCGACGTTCGGGCGCTTCAGCGCCGGCTTCAGATAGGCGGACGCCGCCGACCAGCGCCGGCCTTTCCACGTCGTCTGTTCCATTAGCCCGAAACCTTCCTGCTTCGAGCCGTTGTAATCCTTCGTCAGTTCGAACCCGGCCTGCTTTCCGGCTTCGATGAAGGCGTGGAAGAGCGGGTTCTTGACCGGTCCGCGCTGGACATGCAGCGGCCCGTCGGTGCCACGCCAGCCCTCCTCTCCGCCATGCGAGGTCTCCATCCGCTTGAAATAGGGCAGCACGTCCGCATAGGCCCAGCCCTGGGCTCCGAGTTCTTCCCAGCGGTTGAAGTCTTCCGCATGCCCGCGCACATAGACCATGCCGTTGATCGAGGAGGAGCCGCCGATCACCTTGCCGCGCGGTGCGGTGATGCGGCGGTTGTTCAGCTGCGGCTCCGGCTCAGAAAGATAGCCCCAATTGTAGCGGTTCATGCTCATCGGCCAGGCAAGTGCTGCCGGCATCTGGATGAACGGACCGAAGTCGGTGCCGCCGAACTCCAGCACGATAACCGAATGCTTGCCGTCTTCCGACAGGCGATAGGCGAGCGCCGAGCCTGCCGAACCGGAACCGACGATGACGAAATCTGCCTGCATAATGGTGGTCTTCCTGTATCCCTGATGGCCCCTCATCCGGCTGCCCTTCCTCCGCCGTAGCTGCGCTACGGCTGCGGAGGATGACCGGCACCCGCCCGTATCCAGTCACCTCTCCCGCGAGCGGAAGGTGAATCACATCAATACGGCGCCTCGACCGGTCCCATGCCGACATAGACGGTCTTGAGCTCGGTATAGTGGTTGAGCGCCGCGACCGAATTCTCTCGCCCGAAGCCGGATTGTTTCGATCCGCCGAAGGGGATCTCGACCGGGCAGAGATTATAGGTGTTGATCCAGAGCGTGCCGGCCTCAAGCCGGTCGACGACGCGGTGGGCGCGCGTGAGGTCGGCGGTGAAGACGCCGGCCGAGAGGCCGAATTCGGTCGCGTTCGCCCGGGCGACGACCTCCGCCTCTTCGTCGAAATCGAGGACGCACATGACCGGGCCGAAGATCTCTTCGCGTGCGATCGTCATCTCATCCGAGACGTCGGCAAAGACTGTCGGCTGGATGTAGGTGCCTTCGCCGCTCACATGGTTCGGAATGCCACCGCCGGTCAGGAGCCGCGCGCCTTCCGCCTTTCCCTTTTCTATATAGGAGAAGACCTTGTCGCGCTGCGCCCTGGAGACCATCGGCCCGAGCTGCGTCGCCTCGTCCATCGGGTCGCCGATGACGATCGTCTCGGTGCGTTCCTTCAGCCGCGACAGGAAGGAGTCCTTGATCCTCCTCTGCACGAAGACGCGGGTTCCGTTTGAGCAGACCTGGCCGGTCGAGTAGAAGTTGCCGAGCATGGCGCCGCCGATGGCGCTTTCGAGGTCGGCATCGTCGAAGACGATCAGCGGCGATTTGCCGCCGAGTTCCATGGTGACGTGCTTGAGTTCGGCCGCGGCGGCGCCCGCCACTCGTTTGCCAGTCGGCACCGAACCGGTGAGCGAGACCTTGGCGATACCCGGGTGATTGACAAGCAGGGGCCCGGTCGAGCGGTCGCCCTGGATGACGTTGAAGAGCCCCTTGGGCAGGCCCGCTTCGATCAGGATCTCGGCGATCTTCAGGGCGCCAAGCGGTGTGTTCTCCGACGGTTTGAACACCATGGCATTGCCAGCGACAAGAGCCGGCGCGGCCTTCCAACAGGCGATCTGCTGCGGGTAGTTCCAGGCGCCGATGCCGACGCAGACGCCGAGCGGCACCCGCTTGGTATAGGCGAAGTCGCCGCCGAGGGGGATATAGTCGCCGTTGAGCGCGGCGGGCGCGACGCCGCCGAAGAATTCCAGGCTGTCCGCGCCGGACGTGGGGTCGGCGACGATCGTCTCCTGTATCGGCTTGCCGGTGTCGAGCGTCTCGAGTTCGGAAAGCTCGCGGTTGCGCTCGCGCATGATCTCGGCGGCTCGCTTCAGGACGCGGCCACGCGCCGTGGGGCTCATCGCCGCCCATCCGGGCTGTGCCCGCTTCGCGGCTGCGATTGCCTTCTCGACGATCGCCGGCGTCGCGGCATGCAGCCGCGCAATTACCTCGCCGGTCGCCGGATAGATGCTCTCGATCATCGTGCCGGCCGCGTCCTCGACATATTCGCCATCGATGAAGTGCGACGCTTTGGGTTGTGCTCTCATTTTATTCTCCCCGCGGACAGCGTTTGGATTCGGTTTTGCGTTCAGCTTCTCTGTTGTTCAGGACCGAGGCAAACGGCCCCTTATCCTCCATTCGGCCGCAAATGCGCGCTCACGTAATCCTCCGTCAGCGCGATCGAGGCCTCTATGCTGATCGGCGCCGATTTCAGGCTTTGCCGGATGTAAAGCCCGTCGATCATGGCTGCCGCCCCTTCGGCAATGCGCTCCGCGTCGGCTGCGGGGCAAAGCGCCCTCAAACTTGCAAGGAGATTGGAGCGCAGCCGTCGCGCATAGACGACGAGCAGCCGGCGAACGTCTTCGGAGCGCTGCGCCTCGGAATAGAAGGCGAGCCAGGCGGCCACCGTCTCCGGCGCGAATTGATCGGCCCGGAAGCTGACGCGGATGAGGGCGCTCACCTTTTCTCGCGGTGTATGCGCCGCCTTGAGTGCCGCGACGGCGTCCCGGCGTAATTGACCGAGCAGGCTGCGGATCGTCGCGATCAGCAATTGCTCCTTGCTGCCGAAATAGTGATGCGCGAGCGCCGGCGAGACGCCCGCCGTCCGGGCGATCTCGGACATGGTCACGGCCAGTGTGCCTTGACCGCCGATCACACGCAGCGCCGCATCGACCAGCGCCTTGCGGCGCACCGGCTCCATCCCGACCTTGGGCATCCTAAGACTCCTTTGACGATTATCAGTCTATTGTTGATTGACGCGTCAATCAACAAAAATCGTCATGCCCTTTCCGCTTTCTTTTTGTCCGGAAATCCGGCTCAATCATGGGATAGCGCACGCACCATTGCCGGACTGGAGGTTGAAGTATGGCTGCCAACAGGTTCGAAGCTGGCGACGGGGAGACCGTCGCAGGGAAATGGGCGTGGTTCGTCGCGCTCGGTGTGCTTTTGATCATGGCCGGCGGTATTGCCTTCGGTAATCTGCTGATGGCGACGGTTGCCTCCGTCTACTATGTCGGCGTCATCATGCTGATCGGCGGCTTGCTCAATCTCGGCCAGGCCTTCCGCGTCAAGGACTGGGGAGGCTTTATCTACTGGATGCTGAGCGGCGCCTTCTATGCGGCGGCAGGACTTTTCACCTTCGTCAATCCGCTGCTCGCCTCCTCGGTGCTGACCCTTCTGCTGGCGATCGCGCTGATCGCAGCCGGCGCCTTCCGTGTCTGGGTCGGTTATAGGCTCAGCCCCCTTGCTGGCTGGGGTTGGGTCCTGATCGGCGGCCTGATCACCCTCGTGACCGGTCTCGTCATCGCCGCCGGTTGGCCGATCGACAGCCTCTGGATCCTGGGCCTGTTGCTGTCCATCGACCTCGTCATGCAGGGACTCGCGCTCATCGCCTTCGGCGTCCTTGTGAAGAGCTAGCCCGCGATACAATCGTTGGGCGGATGGCGATGTCCTGCTCACCGTCCGGACGTTGCAATGTTCACAAAAGCTTCACAGTCGCGAAAGACTTCGTTGACGCTTGCCGTCGATGCTGGTGGACGGTCCGACCCGTCCCATAATGGAGCCCGGCAGTCCGCCGTCCCCGCAGAAACGCTGCCGTTTCGTGGCTTCGGCGACGACCAGATCATAACGCTCGCGAAACTCGTCATCGAGAATGCCTTTCAGCCGATCGTCGAAACGACGAACGGCGCAGTCTTCGGTTATGAGTCGTTGATGCGCGGCTTCGACAGGCTGGGCTATGCTTCGCCGCTCGAACTGCTCGACAAGGCGGAAGAGGTCGGGCAGCTTCTGGCGCTGGAGCACCTGATTAACAGCCGTGCCGTCGCAGCCTTTGCGACACTTCCGGATTTCTCCACCCGCACATTGTTCCTCAACTTCGATTTCAAGGCTGGTTGGCGGGGAGGGGGATGTCGTCGAGCGCCTCGTCAATCACCTCAAGCGTGTCAACATCGCCCCGTCCTCGCTCTGCTTCGAGCTGTCGGAGAGGTTCGACAACGGCAAGGTGCCGGATTTTTCGGCGTTTGTTCGGCAATTGCGGCTTGCCGGCTTCAAGCTGGCGATCGACGATTTCGGTGCCGGCTTCAACGGGCTGAGAATGCTCTGCGACCAGCCTGTCGATTATGTGAAGATCGATCGGCATTTCATTACCGGCATAGATAGGGATTCTCGCAAGCGCCACCTTGTGCGCCACGCCGTCAACATGGCGCATGTGCTCGGGACGCGGGTGATCGCCGAGGGTGTGGAAACGGAAGTCGAGTTCCTGGTGTGTCGCGATCTCGGCTGCGATCTGGTGCAGGGCTATTTCGTTGCCCGGCCGACGACGCATCTCAATGAGTTGCGGCCGGTCTATGCGCATCTCGAGTTGGGGGGGCGCACGGAGCCATTCATCGACTCTCGACAGCATTCTGATCCGCAAGGAGGTGGAGCAACTGCCGGCGGTCCGGGAGAGCGACGATCTCGACTCGGTGTTCGATCACTTCCGGCTCAACCCGCGCCAGCCCTTTTTTCCGGTGTTGATCGCCAATGGGGAGCCGCGCGGCATTCTGCATGAATATCATGTGAAGGAGATGATCTATCACCCCTTCGGCCGTGACCTGCTGAAAAACCGCATCTATCGGCGCCGCATTTCGCACTTCGTGACGCCTGCGCCCATCGCCGATCTGGACACGCCGGCCGATGAAATGCTGAAGATCTTTGCCGGCATGGATGGCAGCGATTGCGTTATCCTGACAGAGAACATGCGCTATGCCGGCATTCTTTCGGCTGCGTCGCTTCTGAAAATCATCAACGAGAAGCAGTTGAAGATGGCGCAGGAGCAGAACCCCTTGACCGGCCTTCCGGGCAACCGCGCCATACGCGACTATGTCCAGCAGGCGATTCTCGACGGCGACCAGACGCGCTATTTCTGCTATTGCGACTTCGACGACTTCAAGCCTTTCAACGATACCTATGGCTTCCAGAAGGGCGATCTTGCAATCGCGCTGTTTGCCGCGCTTTTGCGGCGCCACTTTATCGGTGAGGAGAAGTTTCTCGGCCATATCGGCGGCGACGACTTCTTCGTCGGCGTGAGCGGTCTTGGCGAAGGGGAAGTCCGCGCCGTCCTCACGCGCCTTCTCGATGATTTCCGATCCGACGTCCGGCAGCTCTATTCTCCGGAGCATCAGGCGGGTCGCATCAGCGGTTACAGCCGCGACGGCGGTGCCAAGGACTTTCCGCTAATGCGCTGTTCGATCGCGGTTCTGGCGCTGCCGGAAAGCTTGATCTTTTCGGATACCCAAGCGGTAAGCAAAAGGATCGCCGAGATCAAGGGGCGCGCCAAGGCGAGCGAATCCGGATTGGTCGTGGAATTGCTCGACAATCGATGACCGATGCATGAACGACGCTCTTTCCGGCGTGGCGAGTGAGCGGTAGTTATAGGCTGACTGCCTTTGCGAGGATGCCGCCATGCCGACCGATATGCTCCCGAACGAAATGACCCATGTGGACCTCCGGAGCCCCGGCGGCGCTGAAAACATGGTGCTGGCGCGCGGTCGGCTGCCGGAGGTCGGTCCCGGCGACATTCTTATCCGCGTCGAGGCCTTCGGCGTCAACCGGCCGGACGTTCTGCAGCGCAAGGGCGATTATCCTCCGCCGCCCGGCGCAAGCCCCATTCTCGGTCTGGAAGTGGCCGGCGAAGTGGTCGCGCTTGGAGATGGCATCACGGGTTTCTCGGCCGGCGACAGGGTCTGCGCACTCGCCAATGGCGGCGGCTATGCCGAATATTGTGCCGTGCCGGCAACGCAGGCGCTGATCTTTCCGAAGGGCTACGACGCTGTGAAGGCGGCGGCGCTCCCGGAGACCTTCTTCACCGTCTGGGCCAACGTCTTCGACATGGCCGGTCTGAAACGGGGCGAAACGATCCTCGTCCACGGCGGGTCGAGCGGCATTGGCACCACCGCGATCCAGCTTGCCAGAGCCTTTGGCGCCGAGGTTTTCGCCACGGCCGGCAGCGCCGCGAAATGCACGGCTTGCGAAACGCTCGGGGCGAAGCGGGCGATCAACTACCGTGAGGAGGATTTCAAGGAGGTCGTGCTCGACGAGACCGGCGGGCGCGGCGTCGATGTCATCCTCGACATGGTCGGCGGCCGCTATTTCGGACGCAATCTCACGACCCTTGCCCAGGACGGGCGCCTGTCGATCATCGGTTTCCTCGGCGGCGCGCGGGTCGAAGACGCCAATATCGCGCCGATCCTGACCAGGCGGCTGCACGTGATGGGGTCGGCCCTGAGGCCCCGCAGCGCGGCGGAGAAACAGGCGATCCGCGATCGGCTCGCCGAAAAGGTCTGGCCGCTTCTGGAGGCGGGCGAGGTGGCGCCGGTCATTCACGCCGTCATGCCCCTCGAGGAGATCGCCGATGCCCATCGGCTGATGGAGGAAGGTGAGCATATCGGCAAGATCGTGATGCGGATCGCCTGAAAGCGAGCTGCGAAACCGCCACGCGCTCCTCAGTCTGGATTGGCCATTAGACGATAGTATCCCTTGTATCGGGGCACAAACCGCTTACCTTAGCTTCATCGGCAACAACAGAAAGGAAGGTGATCCAATGTCTAGTGAGATTTCGGTCTTGGTGATGGGCATGGGAGAGGTGAAGGAGTCGAGGCAACCCTCGGCCTGACGCCACCTTCCTTTGGGCCTCACGGCCCGCCTATCATGAAGCCAAAGCTCATGGAAGGGTCGCCAAGCGCGGCCCTTTTCCTTTCCAGGCCTTCGCCTTGCAGCACCGCGAGTCTTTCAGACGCTCAAAGTGGCTGTAACTCTTTGAACCTGCCCAGCGAATCTGCGCAGCGAGCGAAAATCAGAACCGATTTTCGGGCCAATGCGCTAGATTCCCAGGCGTCCCACCGCCGGTACCTTGATTCCCGGCCTTGCAATGTCGATGCCGGCCACCAGTCCCATGAAATGCAGTTCCACTCCGCTACGCCAGCCGGCAGAGATGCCGGCCAGCCCATAGAGCGTCGCATGCAGATCGCGGCCGTCGGCATCGATCTGGAAGAGTTTGCCGTCCGGCAGATAATCGCGCCCTACGGCGTCGGGCGGAAGCACTGCCCCGAGTTCGGGCACCGAGCGCAGGACATGGGCGACGAAGGTGTTGGAGTTCGGCCCCGGCCACAGGCGGTAGGCGCCGGGCGCGGAATAGGGATAGGCGGCGATCGCCTGCTCGACCTTCGGTATCAGCCGCTCGGCGTCCTCGCCGGTAACGGCTACGACGATGCGCGGGTCGTTCGAATACCAGCGGCTATCAGCCTGATAGGCATTCTTGCGGATCGGCTTGCCCCAGCCGACTTTCTCGTAACGATCATAGGTCGGCGCCCCCTCGTCCTTGGTGACGATCCACGCATGGCTTGCAACCGCGCCCTTCATGCCGCCGGTCGTGGCCGAGAAGACATAGATCGCCGCCTCCGGGCTCTCCGTCGCTGGCGGCAGTACGCCGGCGGAGGACCAGTCCGCGTCGCGCCAGCTCTGCGGCCGCTCCTTCAAATACCAAAGCCCCGCCGACGAAAGCGCCGGAAGCAGGTAGATGACGGCAAAGGCGAACAGGAGGCGGCGAAGTATTTTCATGGATGTCTTTGTTGCTATGGAATAGCTGATAGAAGCATCGCCGATGATGGAATTTTGAGGGCAGGAAATGTCGAATCCCGTTTTGGTTGAAGTGACGCGTGGAGATCTTGTCGAGAGCCGCCACCGCGGTGCCGTCATCGCCGTCGATGGCGACGGCAGGACGCTCTTCGCCCTCGGCGAGACGGAAGCGCCCGTGTTTCCGCGCTCGGCCTGCAAGGCGATGCAGGCCCTGCCGCTCGTGGAAAGCGGTGCGGCGGACGCCTACGGCTTCGGCGCCAAAGCGTTGGCGCTTGCCTGTGCCTCCCATTCGGGCGAGCCGGAGCACGTGGCACTCGCGTCCGAGATGCTGGCGGCCGCCGGCCGCGACGTCGGTGCGCTCGAATGCGGCGGGCATTGGTCGAACGACCAGGCGACGCTGATCGAACAGGCGCGCACGTTGGAAAAGCCGAACGCGCTCTACAACAATTGCTCCGGCAAGCATGCGGGCTTCATCTGTGCCTGCTGCCATTCCGGCACGGATCCTGCCGGCTATGTCGGCTATGATCATCCGATCCAGCGGGAGATCCGCGGCGTGATGGCAGATCTCACGGGCGCCATTGCCGGTCGGGACAATTGCGGAATAGACGGCTGCTCGATCCCGACCTATGCGGTGCCGCTCAAGGGGTTGGCCGGCGGCTTCGCCAAAATGGCGACGGGGATCGGCCTCGAGCCCCTGCGGGCGAGCGCTTCAAAGCGCCTGATCGACGCCTGCATGGCTGAACCCTTCTATGTGGCGGGCACCAAGCGCGCCTGCACGCGGATGATGAAAACGGCGCCGGGCAGGATTTTCGCCAAGACCGGTGCCGAGGGCGTCTTCTGCGCCGCGATCCCGGAAAAGGGGATAGGCATCGCGCTCAAATGCGAGGATGGCGCGACCCGCGCCGCGGAAGCAATGGTCGCGGCGACGCTTGCGCGCTTTTTCGCGGACGAGCCGGAGATCCATGCGGCGCTGATGGCGCAGGCCAACCGTCCGCTGCGCAACTGGAAGAGGATCCATGTCGGCGGTGTGCGCGTGGGGGACGCGTTCGGCCCATGAGCGAAGATCGGCGGACCGCGGCCGGCGCGGCTTGACAGCCTTTCCGCCTTCGAGATGAATTGCGACAGTTTCCGAGGAGGCACGATGATGCTGAAGCTCTACTATACGCCCGCCACCTGCTCGCTCGCCTCGCATATCGCGCTCGAGGAAGTGGGCGTCGTCTATGAAGCGCACCGCGTCGACTTTTCGAAGGCCGAGCAGACCAAGCCAGAATATCTCGCCGTCAATCCCAAGGGCCGCGTGCCGGCGTTGGTGACCGATCGCGGCACGCTGACCGAAACGCCGGCGATCCTTACCTATATCGCTCAAAGCTTCCCCGAGGCCGAACTGGCGCCGCTTGACGATCCTTTCGAATTCGCGCGGCTGCAATCCTTTCTGAGCTATCTCTGCTCGACGGTTCACGTCGCGCATGCCCATGCCCGCCGAGGAGCGCGCTGGGCGGACGATCCGGCGGCGCAGGAGGCGATGAAGGCGAAGGTGCCGAAGAACATGGCGGATTGCTTTTCTCTGATCGAGAGCTCGATGCTTTCCGGCCCCTTCGTCATGGGCGAGAACTATACGATTGCCGACCCTTATCTCTTCACCATTGCGGGCTGGCTGGAGGCCGATGGGGTCGACCCGGCGCAATTCCCCAGAGTTCTCGAGCACCGCAACCGAATGGCCGAGCGTCCGGCCGTCGCCAAGGCGCTGGCGGCGGCTCAAGGCTGAGCTCAGCAGCCGGGCCAAACGTCGTGCGCTATCTCCTGCAATATCTATCGCGAAGGAGCGCGACAAATCGAATCCAAATCGTATTCTTCATTCGCGCGAAGCTCTTGCCTTTGACGACCCGTGCTGGCGCGATCAGCGGCAGTCGCAGGTATTGTCTGCGGAAGTGCGCGGCCAGGGCCATCCCGGAAACGGCAGGTCGGCGAGCTCGCGTTCCTCCATCCTCATAAGGTCTGGATGCTGTAGCGGGTCGCGCAGCCAATTCACCGCCTCATGACAAGGGTCGCTGATCGGGTCGCCTTTGGGTCTCAGCATGGAGAAAAACTTAATCATGACGGCCCCCTTTCGACGCTGCAAGCATTGCCCTCTTTGATGTCCAAGCGCGATGCAGGTCTCCTGCAGCAAAGCGCGTTGAAGACGAGAATCCGTCCAACTGCATATAAATGCAATTGAGTTTCCTGGCGGCCAAGTTTAGAAAAACTAAATGAGAGAGCTCAATACGGTGCATCTGAACGGATTGCGTGCGGTCGAGGCTGCTGCCCGGCTGGGCTCGCTTGCGGCCGCTGCCGACGAACTGGGCGTAACCCCCGGTGCGGTCAGCCAGCAGATTGTGAAAACGGAAGCGCAGCTTGGGCGCCGGCTCTTCGAACGCTCGCCGCGCGGGCTCGCCGTCACCGACGCGGGCCGGCCGCTTTTGGCGCGCCTTTCGCGGGCCTTCGCGGAGCTTGCGCAGGCGGTGGCCGAGACGCGGCACCGCGACGACTCGGTGCTGACGGTTTCTGTCGCGCCGATCTTTGCCGCCCGCTGGCTTGTCTACCGATTGAACGGCTTTGCCGAGCGCCATCCAGACGTCCGGCTGAGGATCGATGCGACAACCAGGCTCGTCAGCCTTGACGCCTCCGACGTCGATCTCGGCATTCGCGTGGGAGCGGGGCGCTGGTCGGGAGTGCGTTCGGAATTGCTCCTGGAGCAGGAGGTCTTTCCCGTATGCTCGCCGGCCCTCGCCGCGGAACTACGCGAGCCGGCGGACATCCTGAGACTCCCTGCGGTCGTGGACGAGCATGCGATGTTTTCCTGGGATGTGTGGCTGAAGGCCGCCGGGCTCGCTGGCGCCGAGATCAGCGTGCGCCACAGCTTCAATGACGCCTCGCTCGCACTCGATGCCGCTATCGCGGGGCAGGGCGTCATGCTCGCCTGGCAAACACTGGCCGGTTACGCGGTAATGAAGGGCAGCCTTGTCGCGCCCTTCGGCGTCCGCGCGAAAACCGGCTTTGGACATTATTTCGTGACGTCCGCCTCGCGACGTGAAAGCAAGGCGGCGCTCGCCTTCAAGCAATGGGTGCGCGAAGAAGTGGAGGAAGGAATGCGGCAGCTTGCGGCTATGCCGGTTCCTTCAGCCGTTCCTCCATCATAGCCTTGAAGGCGGGACGCGACTGGCAGCGCGCGAGCCAGGTCTTGATGTGCGGGTGCCGATCGAAGAGCGCGGTCTGGCTCATGGCATAGCGGAAGACCTCGGCGAGGTTCAGGTCGGCAACGGTGAAGCGATCGCCGATCACGTAGTCGCGATCCTTCAGATGCGCCTCCAGTACGGCAAAGGCCTTCTCAAGCGACTGCGCGCAAGCGGCGATGCGTTCGCGGCCCTCCGGCGTTTCTTCGATGCCGTCGTCATAGGCGAGCACAATGTTGACCGCATGCGGCTCGACTTCCGTTGCCGCCCACATGGTCCAGTTGCCGATCAACCCTTCCTCGACAATATCGACCGGCGCCAGCGGGCCCCCATATTTGCGGGCGAGATAGAGGTTGTTGGCAAGGGACTCGGTCAGGATCAAACCGCCGTCGTCGATCGCCGGGATGAGCCCCATCGGATTGACGGCAAGGAAGCTCGATGACCGGGTGTTGAGGGGCGCATCGGCAGCCAGGGGATCGGCGAGGCGGCGTGCCTGGATCACCGCTACGGACTTGAAGGGAACGCCAAGTTCGCGTGCCATCCAGTAGTTGCGGGATGCGCGCGAGCGATAGACGCCGTAAATCGTCAACATCACCAATCCTCCTCCAAAGAGCGGCGGCCTCTTCAGGAGCGCCTCCATACTGCAGCGATCGCCCGTTGTCATAGGGCGTCGCCGCTCACCACGAAAGCCGGCGGCGTTGATAGGCTCATGAAATCTTTTGATGTGGAGCGGATCCGGATGCCCTCCGCAGCCTCTCAATTTGGAAAGTCTAACCTCCTCTCGTCAGACCGTGCTCGGCCGCGGCTGTCCGACGTTCATCGGCTGCCGCTCATTGGCTGCTTGTCGGTATGCAACAATTCAAAGTGTGCCACAGCGATGTCTTCGCGTCTGAAAAGACGCACGGCACTGGCGGACGATGCCGTGATCGTGATCGCAAGTTGGGCTGACACAGGCGAGCAGCGGCCGTAAATACAAGTTCGGAGTGAAATCGAATTTCCAGCACGCTCCGCCCTCCGCCCCGCGATTTGAGCGGAGTTGGAATTGTTCGACGCAAGGCCATCGTGATCTGGTAGCAAGGAGCGGGACAACGCGAATCACCATTGTGCCGCTCCTTCATTACGCTGCACTTAAACCGATAGAGTTCGATGTCATCGCTACCTTTGTTCTCTCGCCGCCGTTTTCTGCGCGGCTCCGGGCTCGCAATCGCCTCCGTCGGGCTTGCAGGCTGCACGTCCTCCATGAATACCGACCGTTTCCGCCAGCAAACGATGCCGGTCTTCCGCAATCCTGCGCTTGAGGAGCACTGGATCGAACCGGGGGCCGCGATTATCGAGGGGCCGGTGCCCACCGGCCTTCCGCCGCAGGATGCCTATTATGCGGATGTCTACGCGGCAAAGGAGGATGGCGGCTTTCTGCTTCCAGCCGTGCCCTATCGCCAGATCGACCCGCGTTTCTATCGTCAGGAGGTCAATGATCCCTTCGGCGAAGCCCCGGGCACGATCGTCGTCGACACGGCCGATCGCTATCTCTACCACGTCCAGCCGGGCGGCCGTGCCACGCGCTATGGGGTCGGTCTCGGCCGCGAGGGTTTCGCCTGGTCTGGGCGCGGTGTGATCCAGTGGAAACAGAGGTGGCCGAAATGGACGCCGCCGGAATCGATGATCGCCCGCCAGCCGGTGCTCGCAAAATATTCCGCCGACAAAGGCGGCATGCCGGGAGGGCTCGACAACCCGCTCGGGTCACGCGCGCTCTACATTTTCCAGAACGGCCAGGACACGCTTTACCGGGTGCACGGCACGCCGGAATGGCAATCGATCGGCAAGGCCGTTTCGTCCGGTTGCGTGCGCATGCTCAATCAGGACGTCATCGATCTTTATGACCGGGTGCGCGGAAAGGCGCCGATCCTCGTCGTCTGATAGGCCGTCAAGGACGTCGTCAATCTTCGCTGCGTGTCTCGGCGAGACGCTGTGTCAATCGGTGCAGCGCCTCACGCAATTCGCCCACTTCCTCGAGGCTGCAGCCGGTCGCCTTGCCAATCTCCGCAAGGATGGTGAAGGCCTCGGTCTTCAAGGTTCGCCCGTTTTCAGTCAAGCCGACTATCACCTGGCGCTCGTCGGCGGGGTCGCGCAGGCGGCGGACATAGCCCGCCGCCTCCAACCGCTTCAGGAGCGGCGACAGCGTGCCCGAATCGAGACCTAGTTCCTCGCCGATCCGCTTTACCGTCATGGCGTCCTGTTGCCACAGCGCCAATAGGACGAGATATTGCGGATAGGTAAGGCCAAAGCGGTCGAGCAAAGGCTTATAGGCGCGATTGAAGGCGTGAGTGGCGGAATAGACGGCGAAGCAGAGCTGCTGGCCAAGCGCCAGCGCCTCATCGGGCAAAGCATCGGATTTGGCCGTTTTGGTCATGGTGGCATTGTCTCAAATTCGGCTGAGAAATGCAATTTGCAAAATTAATTTGCGTGCAATTGAATTTTGCGCTATCTAGATGTCATCGGTAACCAGACGAGAAGGAGAATGCAATGCCCATCCTCTACCGCACCACCGCATCCGCTACCGGCGGCCGCTCCGGCCAGGCCAAGAGCGCCGACGGCGTCCTCGATGTCACCCTCACCGTGCCGAAGGAACTCGGCGGCGATGGGGCTCGCGGCACCAATCCGGAGCAACTTTTCGCTGCCGGCTACTCCGCCTGCTTCCTGGGTGCGCTGAAAGCCGTCGCCGGCAAAGAGAAGGTAAAGCTTTCCGAGGGCACGAAGGTCACGGGTACCGTCGGCATCGGCCCGCGCGAAGACGGCACGGGCTTCTTCATCGATGTGGCACTCGAAGTCTCTTCGCCCGATGTCGACAAGGCCGTTCTCGAGGATCTGGTCCAGAAGGCGCATATCGTTTGCCCCTACAGCCACGCGACGCGGGGCAATGTCGACGTGAAGCTGTCGGTGGCCTGATCGCCATACAGCACCGTGCGTTCCTCGGCACATGCGAAGATGCGGCAGAGACCTGAACGCCGAAGCCCGCGATGTGATTGCGGGCTTCAGTTGGCAGTTCGATATCGTGTCAGGCCTTCTTGAGGAACTCGGTGCGGAGCACTAGTCCCTTGATCTTTTCGACGCGGCATTCGACCTCGTCGGGATTGTCCGTGAGCCGGATGCCCTTCACCAGCGTGCCGCGCTTCAGCGTGGTGGAGGTCCCTTTCACCTTCAGGTCCTTGATCAGCGTAACATTGTCGCCATCCATCAGGATGGCGCCGTTCGAGTCCTTGACGTCCATCGTCGATCCTTTTCCGAGCACCGACGGTCCTTCGGCGACATTACCAAGGTCGAGGCCCACCGGCCTCCATAATCTGGAGGGAGGCACAGGCGCAAGCGCAATCGCGGTCGCTTGTCGGTTCCTATCGCTTCAGACTGCCCAGAATGCCGCGAACGATCGCCCGGCCGACCTGTGTGGCGACCGTGCGGGCGACCGATTTCAGCGCCGCTTCCACGATCGTTTCTCGCTGATAGCCGGAGGAGCGTGGCCGGGCGCGGCGGCCCGATGACGCCTCGTCCGTATCGTCGCCGAAACCGGGCAGGGTCCAGCGGCTGCGGCCGGAGGGCGCTTCGGCGGCCTGCTCTTCCGCCTGCCGCGCCGCCTCTGCTGCCTTGGCCGTCCGTTCGGCCAGGATCTCATAGGCCGATTCCCGGTCGAAATCCTCGTCATAGAGCCCGCGCACCGGGCTGACATTCAACGTGTTCTGCCGCTCGGCCTCCGTCAGCGGCCCGAGGCGCGAAGACGGCGGGCGGATCAGGGTCCGCTCGACCACCGACGGCGAACCCTTGCCTTCGAGCGTGGAGACCAGCGCTTCGCCGGTGCCAAGCGTGGTGATCACCGTGGCGCAGTCGAAGTCCGGATTGGGGCGAAACGTATCGGCCGCCGTCTTCACCGCCTTCTGTTCGCGCGGGGTGTAGGCGCGTAGCGCATGCTGCACGCGGTTGCCAAGCTGCGCGAGCACGGTTTCCGGCACGTCGAGCGGGTTCTGGGTGACGAAATAGACGCCGACGCCCTTTGAGCGGATCAGGCGAACCACCTGCTCGACCCGTTCGACCAGCACCTTCGGCGCATCGTTGAAGAGCAGGTGCGCCTCGTCGAAGAAGAACACCAGCCGCGGCTTCTCCGGATCACCGATCTCCGGCAGTTCCTCGAACAGTTCGGAGAGCAGCCAGAGCAGGAATGTCGCGTAGAGCCGCGGATTCATCATCAGCTTGTCGGCGGCAAGCACCGAGATCGCGCCGCGCCCGTCATTGGTCGTGCGCATGATATCGGTGATCTTCAATGCTGGCTCGCCGAAGAAATGATCGGCGCCTTGCTGCTCCAGGATCAACAGTTCGCGCTGGATCGAGCCCAGGGAGGACTTGGAGATGAAGCCGAACTGGTTCGAAAGTTCGCTGGCATTCTCGCCCATGTACTTGAGCAGCGCCTGCAGGTCTTTCAGATCGAGCAGCGGCAGACCGCCTTCATCGGCGATCTTGAAGGCGATGTTCAACACCCCTTCCTGCGCATCGGTGGCGTTCATCAGGCGCGATAGCAAGAGCGGCCCCATCTCCGACATTGTCGTGCGGACCCTATGGCCTTTCTCGCCGTAGAGATCCCAGAAGATTACCGGAAACTCCTGGAAGTCGTACGGGGAAAGGCCGATCTGCTCGGCGCGCTTCAAAAGAAAGTCCTTCGGCTCGCCGATCGCACCGATCCCGGACAGATCACCCTTGACATCGGCACAGAAGACGGGAACGCCGGCATTCGAGAAGCCCTCGGCAAGGATCTGTAGCGTCACGGTCTTGCCGGTGCCGGTCGCACCGGTGATCAGACCATGGCGATTGCCGAATTTTAGATCGAGATACTCGCCCTTGTTGATCGAATCGTCCGGCTTGCGGCTGGTGCCGATATACAGCTTGCCTTCCTGCAGCATGGGAGCCTCATTTCCGTTCATCAATTTTGCCAATGGAAGCGGACATTTGCCGCCAATCGCCATCGAAATGTCGTCGGTTTTGTTATAGGAGGTGAGGCTCTGTCCGGCAACAAAACTTGCGCGGACTGAAAGACTTGCAGACGGGGCCTACGAGATCTTCGGATGCGGACCGGCCGTCCGGTGCTATTGTCATTTCGAAATCGATCATTTACCTTGACGTTCACGTCAAAAAACGGAGGAGATTTTCATGAGCGAATTGGTCACGCGCGTGGCGGACAATGTCGGGATCGATCCCGCAACGGCCGAAAAGGCGGTTGGGATGATCCTCGGCTTTCTGCAGCGCGAAGCGGCGGACGGGCCGGTCGCCAGGATGATCGAGGCCATTCCCGGCGCGCCGGAACTGGTCGCGCAATATAGCGGAGAGGGCGGCAATGGCGGGCTGCTTGGCGGGCTGATGTCGGCAATGGGTGGTGGCGGCGTCATGGCGCTCGGCCAGCAGTTAATGAGCCAGGGACTTGGCATGGGCGAGATCACGGCACTTGCGAAGGAGACCATCGCCTACGCCAAGGAAAAGGCGGGCGACGAAGTCGTCGACGAGGTCGTCGCCTCGGTGCCGGGTCTTAGCCAGTTCGTTTGAGGAAGTAATAATCTCTTCTGGCCCGCCGGCTCTCCCAAAAGAGGGGGGAACAGATGGGGCATCCATCTGCGTCGCCGCAGGGTGTTCCGCATGCAAAGCGTTTTGCCGGACCGAAGTGGCCGGCCGCACATAATTCTCCCCCCTTGTGGGGGAGATGGCCGACAGACCACACGGGGTAGCGGATCGTTGCTTTCACCTCACACGTCCCACTCGGGAGCCAGTCCCGCCGGGTTGACGATGCGGCCATCCGGCTTTGCCAGTCCGCGGATCGCCGCCATCTCTTCCCGTGTTAGCGCGAAATCGAAGATCGCGAAATTTTCCTTGAGCCGCGCCTCCGTTGCCGTTTTCGAAAGGGCAATCACGTCCTGCTGCTGCACCAGCCACCGAAGCGCCACTTGCGCGGCTGTCTTGCCGTGACGGGCGCCGATCTCGGCCAGGTGCCGGTCCGAGGGTGTGCGGCCATTGGCCATGGCGTAATAGGCGGTGAGCGAAATGCCGTGCCGACGGGCCGCGTGCAGTACCTTGCTCTGGTCGAGGTAGGGGTGGAACTCGACCTGATTGGTCGCGATCGGCGCCTCGCTCAGCCGCACTGCTTCCTCCATCTGCGCCGTGTTGAAGTTGCTGACGCCGATGTGGCGCACCTTGCCGGCTCTCAGCACGTCATTGAGGGCACCGAGCCGCTCCGCCATCGGCACATCGCTGCCCGGCCAGTGCAGGAGCAGGAGGTCCACGTAGTCGGTCCTGAGTTTCCTGAGGCTGTCGTCGACCGAGGCGATGAAGGCGTCATGCCGATAATTGTCGACCCAGACCTTCGTCGTCAGAAAGATATCCGGCCGCGGAATGCCGGACATGTGCATGGCCTTCCCGACCTCGGCCTCGTTGCCGTAGATCTGCGCCGTGTCCACGTGGCGAAAGCCGATCTTCAGCGCTTGCGGCAGAATTCGAAGCACTTCCTCTCCGGACATGCGAAAGGTGCCGAAGCCGAGGGCGGGAATATTGGCGCCGTTGGAATTGACTGCATGCATGGAGGGCTCCTCGAACGACGAAAGGGACACCCCTATACTTGTCGCCGCGTGACGAAGGTTCAAGCGGATCCCGGACTTCAGCCGCCCTTCGTTGCGACGACGAAAAGGCGGGGGAAGCGCAACAGCACACGCCCGTCGGCCATCGCCGGATAGGCCTTGCGGATCTTCTCGGCATAGGCGGCGAGATATTCCGTTCGCCTTTCCGCCGGCAGCGCATCGAGATAGGGACGCAATCCCGTTCCCTTCACCCACTCGACTACGGCATTCGCATTGGCGAGTTGATGGTAATACACGGTATGCCAGACCTCGATCCGCGCCGCCTTGGCGGCAAGCTTCTCGACATAGGTCTTCGGCGCGGGAAGGGGAACGCGCGCCATGATGCGGTCGCGGAACGTCTGTTCAAAAGCGCGCTCCTCGGCCGTCTCCTGCATCAGCGCATGGGATGGCTCGTCGAGATTGTCGGGCATCTGGATCGCGAGCACGCCGCCGGGCGCGAGCGCCGTCAGGAGCCGCTCGAGAACGTCAATGTGTTTCGGCAGCCATTGGAACACCGCGTTTCCAAAGAAGAGCGCAGCCTTTGCCGGCGGTGCCCAGCCGGCGAGATCGACCTTTTCGAAGCGCAGATCCGGCAGGCGCTGACGGGCGGCGGCCAGCATGCCATCGTCATTGTCGAGGCCGACGAGGTCGTTATCCGGAAAACGGGCGCGGATCAGTTCCGTCGAGTTCCCCGGTCCGCAGCCGAGATCGAAAGCCGTACCGGCAGGAAGGTTCGGCACCTGCGCCAGTAGGTCTCGTGCCGGCCGCGTCCTTTCCTCCTCGAACTTCACGTATTGCGCTGCCGACCACGTCATCGCATGTCCCTTCATATGCCGAACTGCAGGCTTTCGAGCGAGGGGAGGATGAGCGACGGCCCGTAGTCTCTGTATTCGTCCGGCATGTCGTGACGGTTTATCCAGACTGTGCGAAAGCCGAATTTGGTCGCGCCGGCCACGTCCCAGCGATTGGACGACTGGAAGGAGACCGCATTCGGATAGAGGCGGTACTGCGTCGTCACTATATCATAGACCGCAGGCGCCGTCTTGAAGGCCTTGACCACATCGACCGAGAATACGTCGTCGATCACGATGTCGAGCGCCGCGTTCTTGACGGCGGAGGCGAGCATCGCCGGCGATCCATTGGAGAGAATTGCAATGCGGGCGCCGCGCTCCTTCAATCCCCGTAGCACGGCCGGCACTTCCGGATAGCAGTCGAGTGTCCAATAGGCGTCGAGCAGTTTCTTCCTGAGCTTGGGATCGGCCGAGGGGAAGCGTTGGAACGCGAAATCCAGCGATTGTTCGGTCAATTGCCAGAAATCGACATACGCGCCCATCAGCGCGCGCACCCAGGAATATTCAAGCTGCTTTGCACGCCAGAGCTCGGAAAAGGCTCGCCCGTCCGGACCGATTGCGTCGGCATGCCGGCGCACGGCCGCGTGCACGTCGAAGAGCGTGCCGTAGGCGTCAAAGACATAGGCCGCGTAGGACATAGAGTTCTCCCGTCATTCCCGCCTCGGCCGACGCTCCGCGAACAGCCTTTCGGGCAGGTCGTGCGGCGAAAGGCGCGCCGCTTCTCCATTTGTTTTGGAGAGATCATGTCAAATTTTTGTGCGCCGCACAACGTGGCCGTGCCAGGTGACGATTTGTCAGCCTTTCCAGGTCTTTGCCGGAAAGCGAAGCGCCTGTCTGGCAAGCCTGCCTTTGAGCCCGAGCGCCGTATCGCAGAGGCCGACCACCTGTCGGTTTGGTTTGGCCTCCGGGCGAAGCGCGTGCAACGCTGCGGCCGCCTGCTCGGGTGCCATGTAGCGCGCCAGGATGCCGAGCGTCAGCGCCGTCGAGCGCCCGATCCCTCTGAGGCAATGGATCAGAAGATGCGCATGCTCCGGCAGCCGGTCGATGAAGGCGAAGGTCGCCTCGATCGCCTCGGCGCGCGCGGCATCGGGCGCTTCGGGATCGACGGCATCGCCGAAATGAAGCTCCAGATGCCGCTCCGGCGGCAGTTCTATCATCGACAGAAGCCGGGTTGCCGGCGCTCGGGTCGAGATCAGATGCGTGGGCGCCCAAAGCGCCCGGTTATGCCGCGCCTCCGTCTGCGAAGCGACGATCACGCGCACCGGCCAGCCATTCGGATGCACCGGATTGCGGTCGAGAACGGGCCGGTAGAACTGGCCTTCGCAGGCCTGAGCCGCAAGCGCCATGACGGGTCCTCGCTGATTCGTCGTCCTCATGACGAGGATAGCAGCGCGGGGCTGGGTTCGGAATCCCTCGGTGGGGGCCAGAGGCTATTGCAAGCATTCCAAGCGGGGCCAGAAGGTCCGCCCGGCCGTTTCGAGCGTTCTCACCTCGCTTTACAGGATCGGACTCATCTCCACCGCCGACGGCGGCAAGACCTTCGCCTGGCGCCGGGCGGCGTGATCCGAGCCCTTGCCACTCCCCGGCAAGACCCCTCCCCAATCCCTCCCCACAAGGGGGAGGGGCTTCGGTGCCCGCTGCTCCCGACTACCACTTTCTGAGCGCATGCCGCTTCGACCAATAGAGGACCGCGAGGGCGCGGCAGGTTACGCCCCTCCCACCTGTGGGGAGGGGTTGGGGAGGGGTCTTCGAGCGGCCCTGTGGGACGAGGCAGTCGCGACGCCCGCACCTCGCATCAAAAATGCGTTATCACGCTGATGCCGAGTTCCGTCGCGCGGTCCATCGCCACCAGCGCCGGCACCGCCTCTTCCAGCGAAATGTTCCGACCGATCAGCTGTGTGGGATCGAGCTTGCCGGCCACGATCATCTCAAGCATCGCGTCGTAGCGCCAGGCCTGCATGCCGTGGCTGCCGTAGATCTCGAGTTCGTGGCCGATCACCTGGGCCATCGGGATCTGCGGCGTGGCGTGTTCGGCCAGCATCAGGCCCACCTGGACGTGGCGGCCGCGGCGGCGGAGGTTCTTGATCGAATTGAAGCAGGTGACGGGCGAGCCCAGCGCATCGATCGAAACATGCGCGCCGCCTTGGGTGATTTCCCTGACGGCGGCGACGACGTCGTCGGTCTCGCCCGCGTTGATAGCCGCGACGGCACCGATTTTCCGGGCGAAGGCCAGCTTGTCGGCGGAAATGTCGATAGCGATCGGCTTGGCGCCGAGCGCGGCGGCGATCATGATCGCCGAAAGGCCGACGCCGCCGCAGCCATGCACGGCCACCCATTCACCACCCTTGACGCGCGCCTGGTCGGTGACGGTCCGGAAGGAGGTGGCGAAGCGGCAGCCGAGGCTGGCGGCGGTCGCGAAATCCATGCTCTCCGGCAGGTGAACGAGGTTCTGCTCGGCGAAATCGATCGCCACATATTCGGCGAACGAGCCCCAATGGGTGAAGCCCGGCTGGAATTGTGCTTCACAGACCTGTTGGTTGCCGGAGCGGCATTCGCCGCAACGACCGCAGCCGGATACGAAAGGCACGGTCACGCGGTCGCCGACCTTGTAGCGCATCACCCCGCGGCCGGCGGCTGCGATCGTACCCGCCAGCTCGTGGCCCGGAACATGCGGCAGGCGAATGTCCGGGTCGTGCCCCATCCAGCCATGCCAATCACTCCGGCAGAGCCCGGTGGCCTCGACCTTGATGACGACGCCGTTCTCCGTCGGTGACGGATCGGGCAGAACCCTGATCTCCGGCGTCTTCTCGAAGGCGTCGTAATACATTGCTCTCATCGATGCGAACTCCCATTCCGTCTCGATAGTTTTCGGGGCAGCCCCTGTCGTTCCTCGGACCGGCTACCACGCTGCTCCAGAATGGACCTCATGACAATTTTTGATATACCCATTCACCCCAGTTCTGCTTTTTCCCGCTACACCACGATGGTGCACGTCGAGACGAGAAGGAGACGCCGATGGCCGTCGATACATCCCCCCGCACCACCACCTGGACCTATGTCGATGGCGAATGGCTTTCCGGCAACCCGCCGCTGATCGGACCGACATCCCATGCGATGTGGCTCGGCTCGACGGTGTTCGACGGCGCGCGCTGGTTCGACGGCATCGCGCCGGATCTCGACTTGCACTGCCAGCGCGTCAACCGTTCTGCGGAAGCGCTCGGACTGAAACCGGCCATGGCCGCCGAAGAGATCGAGGCGCTCACCTTGGAGGGCGTGAAGAAATTCGACGGCAAGACGGCGATCTATGTAAAGCCGATGTACTGGGGCGAGCATGGTTCCTGGAGCGTCGTCGCGGTAGATCCGGAATCGACCCGCTTCGCCCTCTGCCTGTTCGAGGCTCCGATGGGCAATGCCCATGCGGGCTCGGCCCTGACGCTCTCGCCCTTCCGCCGGCCGACGCTCGAATGCATGCCGACCGATGCGAAAGCCGGCTGCCTCTATCCGAACAACGCCCGCATCCTCACCGAAGCCCGCTCGCGCGGCTTCGACAACGCGCTGGTGCGCGACATGCTCGGCAATATCGCCGAGACTGGCTCTTCCAACGTCTTCATGGTCAAGGATGGCGTCGTCTTCACGCCGGCCGCGAACAGGACCTTCCTCGCCGGCATCACCCGCGCGCGCATCATCGGGCTTCTGCGATCGGCGGGCCACGAGGTCGTCGAAACGACGCTGACGATGACCGATTTCGAGGGGGCGGACGAGATCTTTACCACCGGCAATTATTCGAAAGTCCTGCCGGTGACGCGTCTCGAGGAGCACAACTTCCAGGCCGGCCCGGTCACGGCGAGGGCGCGCGACCTCTACATAGATTGGGCGCATTCGAGCGGCAACGCGTAACGGCGGCGAGACCCCTCATCCGGCCTGCCCGTCCTCCGAAGCAACTGCGGAGGGTGGACCGGCCACCTTCTCCCCGTAAGCGGGGCGAAGGAGACTCGCGGCGCACTGTCTCTGTCCCCTCTCCCCGCGTGCGGGGAGAGGGTTAGTCCTCGGGCTAAACCCGAGGAGAGGGGCTTTTAAAACATGTTCATTCCTCGATCGGCCGAACCACCACGTCGGCGGAGGATCGCGTCGTCGGACCGTGATGGACCGCTTCGATGTTGTTGCCGTCCGGGTCGAGGAGAAAGCCGGCATAATAGCCCGGATGGTAAGGCCGCTCGCCTGGAGCGCCATTGTCCGTGCCGCCATTGGCGATGCCCGCATTATAAAACCGATGGACGGCGTCGCGATCGGCTGCCTGGAAGGCGAGATGAACCTGGCTCTGATAGTCCTCCGCTTTGTCGACGAAGAATTCATCGAAGGCGAAAAACGCATCGGTCTCGTGGGTCGGCTGATGGCCGAGCGCGCCAAGTACTGCGACGTAGAAGCGCTTGCTGACGGCGAGATCCTGCACGCGCAGGTGCACATGGTCGATGAGACGTCCCTGGTGAAACTCCATCCTGGTCTCCTGCAACTCCTGTGCGACGGAGGCGACGCCGTTATGTAACGATGCTGCACGAGGAAAGTTGCGCGTCGCCTTCTCCAAGGACCGATCGGTGGCGTCCGCAAAGGAAGCATTTTTCGTGACTTAGGGAAATTTTGGCACCACATCGGTTGCCTCCCGCCGAGGCGGTGCCTATGTTCCCGATCACAGATTTCCGTCACCAAATCCCATGCCAAGAGGAGATGCCACAATGGCTTTCGAATTGCCGAACCTTCCCTATGACTATGATGCGCTCGTGCCCTATATGTCGCGCGAAACGCTCGAGTACCATCACGACAAGCATCACCTCGCCTATGTGACGAACGGCAACAAACTTGCCGAGGAAGCCGGTCTTTCCGACCTGTCGGTGGAAGAGATCGTCAAGAAGTCCTATGGCACGAACCAGCCGCTGTTCAACAATGCCGGCCAGCATTACAACCACATCCACTTCTGGAAGTGGATGAAGAAGGGCGGTGGCGGCACCAGTCTGCCGGGTAAGCTCGATGCCGCGATCAAGTCCGACCTCGGCGGCTACGACAAATTCCGCGCCGATTTCATCGCTGCCGGAACGGGCCAGTTCGGCTCCGGCTGGGCCTGGCTTTCGGTGAAGAACGGCAAGCTCGAAATCTCGAAGACGCCGAACGGCGAAAACCCGCTCGTTCACGGTGCATCGCCGATCCTCGGCGTCGATGTCTGGGAGCATTCCTACTACATCGACTACCGCAACGCCCGCCCGAAATATCTCGAGGCCTTCGTCGACAACCTGATCAACTGGGACTACGTGCTCGAAATGTACGAGGCGGCGACGAAGTAAGCGGCTTCACGAGTCGCGATGGAAGGTGGGCCCGGCTCTTGCGCCGGGCCTTTTCGTAGGGGTCAAATACCCACCTACGTCTTCCACCCTGCCATCCATGCTTGCCGCAGCCTGTCGCCCTCTCCGCGGAAGAAGGCTTCGACCGGCTCGCAGTGCTCCACGCGGTCGGCGCGGAAATTGCGGATCGCTTGGCGCAATTCGCACCAGGCGACCATCATCGCCTGTTCCGAATAATAGATCAGGGCCAGCGGCCTGACCGTGCGTTCAGTCGCCCGGCCGAACTCGTCGCGGTAGTCAAGTGCGAGTTTCTGTTCGTCGCGGATCGCGCGCCGAATGAGGGCGAGGTCGACCGCTGTTGGGGCCGCCGCGATTGATCCCCAGGCGCGGAGCGCCTGCGATTGGAAGACCTGGCGCAACGGTTCCGGAACGGCCCCGGTGATCTTCTGGCCCACGCGGCTAGCGGCGACTTTCAGTTCCCGGTCGCCGGTGCGCTCGAGCAGCGCGAGCGCGAGCACGATCGCCTCCGTTTCCTCGATGGAGAACATGAGCGGCGGCAGGTCGAAGCCGGGCCTCAATATATAGCCGATGCCGCGTCCGCCCTCGATCGGCACCCGCATGGCCTGCAAGGCCACGATGTCGCGATAGATCGAGCGCGACGTTACCTCCAACCGTTCGGCCATATCGGCCGCCGTCACCGGCCTTCGGGCAAGACGCAAGATCTGGATGATCTCGAAAAGCCGCGATGCCTTACGCATCGGTTTCCCTCCATGGCCGCGAAGGCTCCTGACACGACCCTGTCAGTTGGGCAGAGATATAGCAATGCGGCAACGGATTGAAAAATCTGCAGTCCGGTCCATTGTCCCTCGAAATTATCCACGAGCAACTGACATGACATACGCGGAAAACCTCTGGCTGTTCTTCACTCTCCTGTTCGGTATCATCATCGTGCCCGGCATGGATATGGTCTTCGTCCTCGCCAATGCCGTCACCGGCGGACGCGCCTCCGGGCTCGCTGCGACCGCCGGCATCATGGCGGGCGGCGTCCTGCACACCCTTTATGCCGCGCTCGGTGTCAGCGTGGTGCTGCATCTGATGCCCGAACTCTTCAATGCGCTTCTGGTTGCCGGCGCGGGCTATATCGCCTGGATCGGCTTCTCGCTCCTGCGCAGTTCCGTCACCATCGGCGGCATCGAAGGCGGGATGATGCGGTCGCGCTGGACGAGCTTCCGGCAGGGGGCGCTGACGAGCCTCATGAACCCCAAGGCCTATCTCTTCATGCTGGCGGTCTATCCGCAATTCCTGAAGCCGCAATTCGGGCCCGTCTGGTCGCAGGCCGCCGTCATGGCAATCATGATCGCCTCGACGCAGTTGGCCGTTTATGGCGGTCTCGCGCTTGCAGCCATCCGCGGTCGCGATCTGCTGGTCGGCAGTCCCGCCGTGACGGTCGCAGTCGGCAGGTCCGCGGGCCTTGTCCTCGTGTTGATCGCGGGCCTGACCATTTGGCAGGGGTGGAGCGATGTTCGGCTATAAACATGACCTTACTATTCATGTTATTTGCTGAGCTGGAGCTGAATGTACTTCGGTCAAATTGCGTTGCAGCGACAAGCACTTCAAAAAAATGTTACTTCCGTCGAAAAGCCAAAATGCCATCATGCCGGCGCTTTCAACACGAAGCCGCTCAAGCGGATTCGCACGACCGGAGATGATGATGAAGATGAGAGCTTTTGCGCTTGCGGCCGTCCTTGCAGGGCTGGGTGTCACCGCCGTGACCGCTGCGGACGAGCCGCAGGAGGTTCGCCAGCAGCTGATGAAGAAGGTCGGGCAGGCTGCCGGCGCCCTCAGTGGGATAGCCAAGGGCGAAAAGCCGTATGACGCGGAAGTCGTCAAGGCATCGCTGACGACGATCAGCGATACCGTAAAGGTCTTTCCGAATCATTTCCCTCCGGGTTCGGAAACCGGCATGGAGACTGAAGCGAGCCCGAAGATCTGGCAGAATATGGAGGACTTCAAGGCGAAGGCCGCCAAGCTCGGCGGCGATGCGGAGATGTTCCTCGCCGAGTTGCCATCCGATTCTGCCGGCGTCGGCGCCGCGCTGGGTGTTCTCGGCAAGGACTGCGGCAGCTGTCACGAGACCTATCGCCTAAAGAAAGAGTGACGAAGGACCTCTTTGTCCTGCCAGGAATGCGCCGGTTCGACCGGCGCTTTCCTTTCCGGCCCCTGCAGGGCCGTCCGAACAGGCGCACTTACGAGCAGTTGGGGAGATCATGAGGCAGCGCACGAATTGGCTTCTGTCCGGTCTGGTCCTGCTGGCTCTCGCAGGCGCCGGCGTTCTCTGGTGGCTGACGAAACCGAGACCATGGGACGAGGCGCATTGGAAGGGACTGGGTCAGCCGGATCTAGCCAATGGCGAACAGGTCTTCTGGGCCGGCGGCTGCACCGGCTGCCACGCGGCTCCCGGCGCCAAGGATGATCAACGGCTCGTGCTGGCGGGCGGTCGGCCGCTGAAAAGTCCATTCGGTACTTTCTACGCGCCGAATATCTCGCCCGACAAAACGGCTGGAATCGGTGGCTGGACGCTCGCCGAGTTCGGCAATGCCATGACGCGCGGCGTCGGCAAAGACGGCGAACACCTTTATCCGTCTTTTCCTTACGGCTCCTACGCGCGCATGACCGCCAAGGATATCAACGACCTGTGGGGCTTCCTGCAAACGCTGCCGAAAAGCGCCACCGTTGCACCGCCGCATGATCTGCCCTTTCCCTACAATATCCGCCTGGCACTCGGCGGCTGGAAGCTCCTGTATTTGACCGACGATCAGAGGGTCGCGCTCGATACGGCCGAGCCAAAGCTGGCCCGTGGACAATATCTCGTGGAAGGTCCCGGCCATTGCGGAGAGTGCCACACCCCGCGCGACGCGCTCGGCGGCTTCGAGCCGGAGAGGTGGCTTGCCGGAGCGCCGAACCCGGAAGGAGAGGGTCGCATTCCCAATATCACGCCGGGCTCGAAGAGCATCGGCGGTTGGAGCGCGTCCGACATTGCCTCCTATCTAGAGACCGGATTCACGCCGGATTTCGACACGGTCGGCGGTTCGATGGTCGAGGTGCAGAAGAACTTGGCGAAGCTTCCCTCGGAAGATCGGGAGGCGATCGCCGCCTATTTGAAGGCGCTGCCGCCGCTGTGATCCATGTCGCCCGGAGCGTGCAGGGTTTTCGGGACAACGACATGTCTAGGGGGCCATTCAGGTGAGCCGGTGCTCCTCGGCATAGAGCGCGAGGTAGGCGTCGAGCGCCTCGGAGCCGAGGCCGAGCGCGTGAAAGACTTCAGCCGCGAAGCTTACCGGTGCGGTGCCTGCGGCCGTCACGAGGCGACCGCTGCGAACCGCCCGCGGCTGGTCGCGATAGTGGCTCTGGCCTTGATAGTCGGGAACCGCCGCAAGGCTTCCGGCCGAGTTGCCTGTGTGATCGGCCCCATTGAGGATGCCGCTTGCGGCAAGCGCCAGCGTGGCGCCGCAGATTGCCGCAACCACGCGCTCTGCCGTGTGGAAGGCACGGATCGTATGCGACAGGTCGGGTGCCGCAGCGGTTTCCCAGATGGTGCCGCCGCAGAGCACGAGCCCGTCGAACTCCGCCGGGGCGAGCGTCTTCGTCGGCAGGTGCGGCGTGATGTGCAGGCCGCCCATGGAGGTTACCACGGTGCCGCCGGGCGAGGCGACGAGAAGATCCACTCCCAGCTCGGCGCGCGCCGTCGCCATCAACAGCGCGCATTCCCAGTCGGCAAAGCCTTCCGTCAGCACGATAGCAACGCGCATCGAGCCCTCCTCTTCAGCCTATCCTCTGAATATAGCGCATGCCGGTCACCGGGCGAGGCTCGAAGCGCTCGGATTCATAGAAACGATGCGCCTGGAAATTGCCGGTCGCGGCGCTGACCGAGAGGTAATTGCAGCCCGCCATTTTCGCCTGCTCCCGTGCCTTGGCGATGAGATGCCGGCCGATGCCGGTGCCGCGGTGACCGGGCCGCACGAAGAGGTGATGCAGTTCCATACCGCGCACGCCCTCGACCGCCCTGTACTGGGGAACCAGTATGGCATAGCCGATCAACTGACCACCGGCTTCGGCGACGAGAGCGGTGATCCACGGTGTGCGGCCGAAGAGATCGCGCTCCAGCTGTTCGGATGTGACCGGGGCAGCGTCGCCATGATGGGCGGAAAGCTCGGCGATCATTTCGCGCAGTTCGGCAACGTCGCGCGGCTTCGCGCAACGGATCGTCACCATGGGCGCTCTGGCCGACGGCACGGGGTGAAGGCTAGGTATGGCGGTCTGCAGCATTCTCGGCTCCTATGGTTCTTCCGCCATCAGGTGCCGTGAAAAACAAAAGCCGCCTGATGGCGGCCTTGTTGAATATGATCAGCAAGCCGCTCCTATCGGAACAGCCAAAAATACGCGCGGAAAATGGGTGCGTTCTTGATCATGCGCGTAGATTCTCCATTTCCCGGATTTTGTCAACGGAGATTCTTTTGGGCGGTCAGTATTCGCCCTCGCACTGGCAATGGTCGGCGAGCGCGCGGATGGCCTTTTTCGCTCGTACAATCTCTCGTGGCACGCCGGTACCCACGTTGAGCGAGCACAAGACCGCCACATTCGGCTCGTAGCGAGTCGTGGACAGTGCATAATTGTATTCAATATCAATAATTTAGTTGTCTGATGTGGATGCGTCGGCCGAACGGAGGGAATAGACGATGCCCCTGCTTATCAGTCGCCGCAGCGTGTTGTTTGCAACCGCCACACTCTTTCCGGCGTTCACCTTGCCGGCTCCTGCGCTGGCTTTCTCCCGAGCGGAGGATGACGTTGCGAAGCAGCTAGAAGAGCTTGAAAAGCGCACCGGGGGCCGTCTTGGCGTCTCCGTGCTCGACACCCGGACCAATATTTCCTTCGGTCATCGGGAGACCGAACGCTTCGCCATGTGTTCGACCTTCAAGGCGCTCGCGGCGGCCTGTGCGTTGGCGCGCATCGATCGGGGAGAGGAGGCGCTCGACCGGCGTATTGCGTTCGGCAGGGACGTGTTGCTGCCGCATTCTCCAGTCACCGGGAAGCATGTCGGCGGCAATGGGATGACGGTCGCCGCGCTCTGCGAGGCGGCGATCACGATCAGCGACAACGCCGCCGCCAATCTACTGCTGGAAAGCTTCGGCGGTCCGGCCGGGCTGACATCGTGGCTGCGGTCGATCGGAGACGAGGCGACGCGTCTCGACCGGATGGAACCCGAGCTCAACGAAGCCGCGTTCGGCGACCCGCGCGATACGACGACGCCTGCGGCGATGCTGGAAACGCTCCGCAAGCTGGCCTTCGGTTCGGTGCTGTCGGAGAGTTCGCGCCAGCGGCTTGTCGGCTGGATGGTCGCGAACAAGACAGGCGGCGCACGGCTGCGGGCCGGCCTTCCAAGGGACTGGCGGATCGGCGACAAGACCGGGACAAGCATGGCCGGCGCCGTCTCGGATATCGGCTTCGCTTGGCCGGACGGGCGTGGACCCATCCTGGTCGCTGTCTACACCGGTGAGGCGAAAGCGCCGCTCGACGCCCTGAATCCGGTCTTTGCCGAGATCGGCAGGATCATCGCCGGAATGGCCTGAAAACCGTCCAAATCGTTTCGCCGCAGCCCGTGTCTCTGCGGACCCTTCAAGTGCCGCAGAAGGTTTGCAGCACTTCTTCACCGGGCTTCGGCGGTTCCGCATGGGCGGCATGTTGCGGCTGGTCTTCGTAAGGCATTGAGGTCACGTCGACGAGGGCCTCGAAGAGGGAGAAGTCTGCATCCCGGACTGCCGCATCGATCGCCTGCTCTACCCGATGATTGCGCGGAATGAAGGCCGGATTGACCGCCCGCATGGCGGCGGCACGCTCGTCCGGCGCCCGCGGTTCGCGCCCGAGCCGGCCCCGCCAGTCCGCGAGCCAGGGCAAAAGCGCCTCCGGATTTTGGAACAGGCCGGCAAGCTGCGCGTCCGAAGCGTCGTCCTCGACACAGGCCGCAAGCTGGCGGAAGGTGAGGCTGAAGTCCGCATTGCCCTTGTGCATCAGGGTCAGGAGCGTCTGTATCCGTTCCAGGTCTCCGTCTTCTGCCGTCGCAAGCCCGATCTTTCGCCGCATGCCCTCTAGCCAGTGCTCCTGGAAGACCGACCCGTATCCGGTGAGGACCTCATTGGCGAGATCGACCGCCGTATCGGCGGCAGGATCGAACAATGTCACCAGTGTCTCGGCCAGGCGTGCCAGGTTCCACTGCCCGATGGCCGGCTGATTGGCGTAGGCGTAGCGGCCGAACTGGTCGATCGAACTGAACACCTTCTTGGGATCGTATGTATCCATGAAGGCGCAGGGCCCGAAGTCGATCGTTTCGCCGGAAACCGTCATGTTGTCGGTGTTCATCACGCCATGGATGAAGCCGACATGCAGCCAGCGCGCGATCAAAGCGGCTTGGCGCTCCGTGATCGTCTTGAAGAGTGCAAGATAGGGCCGTCCGTCGCCCTTGATCTCCGGATAGTGCCGATCGATCACGTAATCGGCGAGCGCCCTGACCGCCTCCATATCACCGCGCGCGGCGAAGAACTGGAAAGTGCCGACGCGAATGTGGCTGGCCGCGACGCGGGTGAAGACGGCGCCGGGCAGTATCTCCTCGCGATAGACGGGCTGGCCGGTGACGGTTGCCGCAAGCGCGCGGGTGGTCGGGATGCCTAGCGCATGCATCGCTTCGCTGACGATATATTCGCGCAAGACCGGGCCGAGCGCCGCACGCCCGTCGCCACGGCGCGAATAGGGCGTCTTGCCCGTTCCCTTGAGCTGGATGTCGCGGCGCTTCCCGTTTCGGTCGATAACCTCTCCGATGAGAATGGCGCGTCCATCGCCGAGCTGAGGGACGAAGGTGCCGAACTGGTGGCCGGCATAGGCCATGGCGAGCGGCTCCGCACCCGCGGGGACGCGGTTGCCGGAGAAGATCGCTGCGCCGTCACGCTCCAGCGCTTCGACGTCAAGCTGCAGCTCTTCGGCAAGCGCCCTGTTGAGCTTGATCAGCCAGGGCTCGGCCACCGGTGTCGGCTCGACGCGCGCATAGAACTGTTCAGGCAGCCGCGCAAAGCTGTTGTCGAAACGGAACGGGCCGGTCTCTGAGGCCGTCGGGGGCGTGTATTCCATCATGCTCCAGCGGCCGTAATGCGAGCTGCCGACCGCCCTTTCACGACGAGTCTACACGAGCCACCCCCTTTTCGCGAGGGGGCTACACTTCACTACAGCGGGCAAGGGCTGCTGCAGCACGTGGATGGCCGCACGTGCAACATGTCCTTGGGAAAGCGCCCCGCACGGGCGCAATCCGATCAGGCGCTGAGCGCCGGCGGCGGCAAACAGGCCTCGCAGATCGCCTCGATGTGGCGGTGATCGGTGCCGCAGCAGCCGCCGAGGATGCGCAGATGCGGCATGCGGCCGGTCAGCGCACGGTAACGCTGAGCGAGGTCGCGCATATCGCCGACGTCCAAGGTCTCGCTTTCGTCGAGCTCGGCATGGCTCTTCGCGGAGGCATTGGCGCGGATGCCGCCGATCCGCCGGACCCAGGCCTGAGTCTGGTCCAGGCTGCCCTCGAAATGGCTCGGATGTGCGCAGTTGACCATGTAATAGTGCGGATAGCTTTCGGTTGCCGCGTCTGCGGTTTCGATCGCTTCCTGAAGCGAGCGGCCGGTGACGAGCCTCCCATCGGTCTCCACGGTGAAGGAGATGGCGCAGGGCATGCCGTGGTTCCGCGCCGCGCGGGCAATTCCGATCGCTTCGTCGATATTGGTCAGGGTGTAGGCGGCGACCATGTCGGCTTCGCTGGCGGCAAAGGCCGCCACCTGCGCCGCATGATAGTCTTCCGCTTCTTCGGCCGACATCCGACCGGCCTTGTAACCGTCGCCGCGCGGACCGATTGCGCCGCTGAGGACGATCGGCGCTTGCGGGCGCTCGTATTCCGCACGCAGTTCCGTCAGCAGGTACACCGCGTCGCGATTGACCTGGTCGAGCGCCTCGGCGTCATAGCCGAGCTTTGCGCCCCAGTCGGCATTGGCGCGCCAGGTGGCGGTGTCGAGAATGAAGCCGGTCCCGTGGCGTCGGGCAATGTCGAGATAGCGTGTATAGTAGCGAAGGAGTTGCTGGCGCCCTTCCGAGGACGACAGCAGGACGAAGGAGGCGAAGTGCGGCAGTGCCATGCCTTCGTGAAAAATCAGCGTCGTTTCCAGTCCGCCGTCGCTCAGGAATGCGCCTCCGCGCAGGAGCGGCAGGTCGTGTCGGTATTTGGCGATTTCGCGTTTCACCCTTTCCTCCTCTTTTGCTGCAGACCAGGGTGAGGTCGCCAGGCGCCCCCCATCCCGCTTCAATGCTGGCTTTTCTGCCTTTTTATCGGCAGCTAAACTAGCGGTCTTGCGGTATAGTATTGCCGGAATAGCCGCATATCGCTGTCACATCAGGAACTTGCCGTCGGGATTGGCGACGGGAGACCCGGCTGACGCCGCCTCTTCGAAATCAAAACTGTACTTGCGGTATAGGAGTGGACCATGCGAAAGGGCGAGGAAACCCGCGCAAAGATCCTCGATGCCGCCGAAGTTGCGGTACTGGCGAAGGGTTTCGGCGCGACATCGATGAGTTGATCGTCGAAATCGGCATCACCAAAGGCGGGTTCTTCTATCATTTCCGCGACAAGAACGAACTCGCCAAGGCGCTGCTCGAACGCTACATCGAAAATGACGAGCGCATCTACGACGAGATATTCGGGCGGGCACGTGAACTCGCGGACGATCCGCTGCAGTCCTTCCTGACAGGCCTGAAGCTGCTGTCCGAGTTGCTCGCGGACCTGCCGAACGGCCATCCCGGCTGCCTGGTCGCCACCATGTGCACGCAGGAGCGTGCGTTCGATCGGGAGATCCAGGCGATAAACCGCCAGGCAGCGTTGATGTGGCGCAAGCGTTTCGGCGCCATGTTCAGGGAGATCATGCTGACCTACCGCCCGCGCGAGCCGCTCGAGGCCGATCAACTGGCCGACATGGTCTCGACCGTTCTCGAGGGCGGCATCGTGCTCTCAAAGGCGCTGAAGGAGCCGAAGAGCCTTCCCGATCAACTCCTCGTTTTTCGCAGCTTCGTGCGACTGCTGTTCCAGCCGAAGAACCAGTGATATGAGGGCGAGGTCAGGAACTCTCGTCCTCCATGGCGGCGGCGAGTTCCGCAAGCTTGCGCACAGTATTGAGGTTGCGTGCCGTGCCGGCCTTCAGTGCCGGCAGCTTGAGCTTCGAGCGGCCGGATCCGTTCGGATAATGGATGAAGATCTCCCGGCCATCGATCTGCGCCTCCTCTCCACCCGGCGCCACGAGATCGTCGAGTGCATCGGCAGGAGGTGGTTTCCGTAGGAAGGTGACGAGCAGGAAATTCGGCCTGGCCCCAGGAAACGGTGCCCTGGCCAAGACGTCTTCAAGCGCGCGTCGGCTGCGCAGGATCACGCCCGGCGCCTTGCCCATCCTGGCAGCGAGCGCGTCCTCAAGCCTCCGCCGCGCTTCGGTTTCCGAGAGCTCGGAGCGGAAGAGGACATTGCCGCTCTGGATGTAGGTCCTGACGTCGGTGAAGCCAAGGCCCTCGCAGATCGACCTCAGCTCCGCCATGGCAAGCGTTCCGGTGCCGCCGACATTGACTGCCCTCAGCAGAGCGATGTGGACCGGCACCGCGCTACCTCCTACGCCTTGCCAGCGACCTTGATGGCAAAGGCATATTCGAAGGCGATCTCCTCGAGGCGCTGGAAGCGCCCGGATGCGCCGCCATGGCCGGCATCCATGTTGGTCTTCAACAGGATAGGTTCGCTGCCGGTCGTCTTTTCGCGCAGCCTCGCCACCCACTTCGCCGGTTCCCAATAGGTAACGCGCGGATCGGTCAAACCACCAAGCGCCAGGATCGCCGGGTAAGGCCTGGCCTCCACATTGTCATAGGGAGAGTAGCCGGCGATGATGTCATAGAATTCTTCGCTTTCGATCGGGTTTCCCCATTCGGGCCATTCCGGCGGCGTCAGCGGCAAGGTGTCGTCGAGCATGGTGTTCAGCACGTCGACGAAGGGGACCGCGGCGATGATGCCGCGGAACTTCTCCGGCGCCATATTGGCGATCGCGCCCATCAGCATGCCGCCTGCCGAGCCACCTTCGGCGATGATGTTGGAGTAGGAGGTGAACTTCTCCTCATTCAGAAAGTCGGCCGCGGCGATGAAGTCTTTGAACGTGTTGATCTTCTTCGCCATCTTGCCGTCTTCGTACCATTGAAAGCCCCTATCCTTGCCGCCGCGGATATGGGCGATGGCGTAGACGAAGCCGCGGTCCACGAGCGACAGGCAATTGGTGTTGAAGCCCGCCGGAATGGTGATGCCGTAAGCCCCGTAGCCGTAGAGCAGGCAGGGTGCGGAGCCGTCGAGCGGCGTGTCCTTGCGATAGAGAAGTGTGACCGGAACCGGGGCTCCATCCGGAGCGGGTGCGAAGACGCGGCGGGTGACGTAGTCGTCCGGATTGTGCCCGGACGGCACTTCCTGGGTCTTGAGCAGCGTCCGCTCGCGCGTCGCCATATTGTAGTCGAAGAGTTGCGACGGGGTCGTCATCGAGGAATACGAGAAGCGGATAACTTCGGTGTCGTATTCGGCGGCGCCCGAGAGCCCCAGGGAGTAGGCCTCCTCGGCGAAGGCGATCGCGTGTTCCTCGCCGGTCTTGCGGTCGCGGATGACAATTTCCGGAAGCCCCTCGCGCCGCTGCAACCAGACGAGATGGCGCGCATAGGCCATATGGCTGAGGATAAGCGTGCCCGGCCTGTGCGGAACCACTTCGCGCCAGTTTTCCTTTTGCGGCGCTGCGACGGGCGATTCCATGATCTTGAAGTCCTTTGCGCCGTCGGCATTGGTCAGGATATAGAAAACGTCGCCACCTTCGGTCATGGAATATTCGAGGCCGGTGACGCGTTCCGCCACGAGCTTCGGCTCGGCCGCGAGGTCCGTGGTCGCGATGATGCGATATTCGCTGGTCTGGTGGTCGTGGATGTCGATGAAGATGAAATCGTCGATAAGCGACCCGCCGACCGACATGAAGAAGCCTGGATCCTTTTCCTCATAAACGAGCCGGTCGTCCGACTGCCGCGTGCCCACGACGTGATGGTAAATCTTCGATGGCCGATGGTTCTCGTCGAGCACCGTGTAGAAGAAGCTCTTGCCGTCCGCTGCCCAGGCGCCGCCGCCGCCGGTATTCTCGACCACATCGGCGAGATCGCCACCGGTCGCAAGGTCGCGCACCTTCAGCGTGTAATATTCCGACCCCTTGTCGTCATAGCCCCAGATGCCACGGGCATGGTCGCTCGAATGATTGAGGCCGGCAATGCGGAAATAGGCTTTTCCCTCGGCTTCCTTGTCGCCGTCGAGCAGCACCTGCCGGATCGTCTCGTCGCCGACCGCTCCTTCGCGTGGGATCCGGAAGTAACGCGGATGTTCGCCGCCTTTCACGTAAAAGGTGCCGTAGGCGAAGGCGCCGTCCTTCATCGGAACGGAGGAATCGTCTTCCTTGATGCGGCCGCGCATTTCGGCAAACAGCGTCTTTTGCAGATCCTTGGTGTCCGCCATGGCGGCGTTCATATATTCGTTTTCGGCTTCGAGATGCTTGCGGATCTGCGGATCCAGGATCGACGGGTCCTTGAACATGGCCTGCCAGTTGTCGGCCCTGAGCCAAGCGTAGTCGTCGGTCCGGGCGATGCCGTGGCGCGTGTCCGTGACCGGCTTTTTCGGAGCGACGGGTGCGGCGGGCAGGTTCTTGAAAACGGACAAGTCGGGTCTCCGGGAGCTATTCTGCGAGAGACCATGAGATAGAGAGCGCCTGCACGGCGATCAAGCGGAAAGCGCGGGCGCGGTTTAGGTGCTGCCCTTGATCAGGCCGACAATGCCGCGGCATTGTCCTTCGCGTAGGTTTCGAGGGAGCGGGGCTTCTTGCCGGTCAGTCTTTCCACGTCGGCGGTCACCCTGTCCATGCGGCCTTCCCGGACGGGCCGAAAAACGCCTGCGACGTAACGAGCATAATCTTCCGGGACGCCGGCGGTCGCCAGCATGCCGACGAAGGTCTCCTCGTCGACCGGTTTATAGACGATGGGCCTGCCGATGGCCTGCGAAAGGATTGCCGCCGCTTCGTGATAGCTCAATGCCTTTGGGCCGGTGAGATCGAAGGCCAGGCCGCTGAAGGCGTCGGTTGTCAGTGCTGCGGCGGCACATTCGGCGACGTCGCGCACGTCGATGAAGCCGGTTTTGCTATCCGCCGCCGGCACGGCAATGACGCCATGACGAATGCCCTCCAGCCAATGGCTGTGAAAGTTGTCGGCGAAGGTGTTGGGGCGGAGGATGATGAATTGTGCTCCGGTTTTTTCGAGGAAGAGTTCTACTCGACGATAGGGATGGTCCTCGTCGGCGTCCGCGCCGATGACGCTCATCAGGACGTTCTTGACGCCGCGGGCGGCAGCCGCGTGGATCATTGGCGTCAGCAGCGCCCCCGGGTCCGTATAACCGTCCGGGGCCATCACGAAAACACGGTCGACACCCTCGAGCGCGTGGCCATAGGTCGAACAGTCCCGGTAGTCGAAGGCAATCGTTTCGGCGCCCTCGGCAGGTGTGGCCCCGCGGCTTGCCGCCTTCACGCGTTCGCCCCTTTCGACGAGAGAGCGCACCAGTTTGCTGCCGACCCTGCCGCCGGACCCGAGAACGAGAATCTTGCCGCCCATCGCCTTGCCTCCCAGCCTGTCGTTCAAACGATAACGATAGAACTGGATGAAATTGCGGAGGTCGAGATCGGCAAGGCAAGGCGATGCGGGCGCAAAAGCGCACTCTACGCGGCAAGTGTGAGGCCGATTCCCCAGGGATCGACGAGACTGTGAAGGTCGCCTTCGCGGCGCACCGGTATTCCGGCCTCCTCGAGCCTGTCTGATATGGCCGTTAGATTCTTCGGATCCCTAAGGCGAAGCGTGTATTCCCTGAGGCCAGTCATCCTGCCCTCGCGTTTCGGGGCTCCTCGCGAATTCCAGATATTGGCTGCGATATGATGGTGGTACTTGCCCGTCGCGAAGAAACTTGCCCCCGGATAGCGAGCCATGAGGTCGAGTCGCAGCAAGTCGCGGAAGAACGCATCCGCCTGCGGCAAATGCGAAACTTGAAGATGAATATGGCCGATCGTGCTGCCTTCGGCGAGGCCGCTCCACTCGTCTTGCCGTGCCTCGTCGTAGAGCGCCTGGAGGTCGAGTGGCAGCGTCTTCATCTCGACGGTGCCGTGCGGATGATAGGTCCACTCCTTACGCGGGCGATCGCGGTAGACTTCGACACCGTTTCCTTCGGGATCGGAGAGATAGATCGCTTCGCTGACGAGGTGGTCGGACGCGCCCTGCAGGCGAATGCCATCGTCCAGGGCATGCGCCAGCCAGCGACCGAGTTCACGGCGATCCGGTACGAGATAGGCGACGTGAAAGAGGCCGGGCGCGTTGCGCGGCGCCCTTGCGGCATTTCCAGCGCTGGTGAGTGTGAGGAGGGGCCGTCCCGCGACGCCGAGCACCGCTCCACTCGCGCTCGTCTCTAGCGCCGCAAGGCCCATGATCCGCTGATACCAGGCCAGGACCATCGGAAGGTCCTCGACGACGAGATGCGCTCGCTCGACATAGGTCGGCATCGACACGGCGTGATCGGCAGGAAAGTCGACCGCTGGGTCCGAGGTCGTTAGGTGTTCCATCATCATCATCATCATCATCCTTCCGGACCGCGGCCATCCATCATTTGTCCCGGGTCCCAGCCTCGAAGTTTAGCCCAATATGATCACGTGATCCCGTTCGGGAAAGCCATTATATTCCTTGATGTTGTGTTCGATGAGCGTTGACAGTCGTGGCTGTCGCCCTAACTCCTGATGTGGGCGATGCGGGCGCGAGGGTGGTGCTGATTGATCTCAATCAATGCCGGAATCACCACTGCCGCTCAGTCTCGGCCCGGAGCGGGAAGACGGGGTGGCCCGGCTGCCTCCGATCCGGGCCCAAGGCATCGGCTCCGATTGGGGAGCCGGCGACCGGGAGTCCAACCGAAGGAGCGTGTCTGTATGTACAAGAAGATCATCGTCCCGATCGCCATGGATCAGCTGGAGCACGGCGAGTCCGTCCTCAGCATAGCAGAGAAGTTGATTGACGAGGGCGGGGAGATCATCCTGCTCAACGTGGTCGAGGACCTGAACGCCTACGCTCAAGGCTACATGATCGTCGACTTTCCATTGGAGATGATCGAGGAATCGCGCAAGCATGCAGTCAAGACGCTCGAGGCGCTGAAGGCCAGGCATGGCATAAGGGGGCGCGTCGAAATCCGCACGGGCGGGGCAGCCGGCACTATCAACGCCCTCGCAAGAGACGAGAACGCGGACCTCGTGATCATAGCGTCACATCGTCCGGGCCTGATCGACTATTTCATCGGTTCGACTGCAAGCCGTGTCGTCAGCCATTGCCCATGTGCCGTTCTCGTCGATCGATAGCACGACAACAAGAATAAGAAAACGCGGCGCGGGTATCGTTGCGCCGCAGCCCAGGGAGCTTGTAATGGACAAGTACTTGCTTGACGATTTTCGCGAACAGCTTCTAAGCCGCAAGCGCGAACTCTATGGCCGGCTGGTGAAGATCGAGGAAGATCTCGAGCAGCCGATGAATGCCGATGTGCCGGATCGCGTCACGGAACGCGAAAACGACGAGGTGCTGGAAGGGCTCGGCCTCGCAGGGCAGGGGGAGATCCGTGCGATCGACGCGGCGCTCGACCGCATCGCGGCCGGGACATTCGGCATCTGCGTGCGCTGCGGCGATCCGATTTCACAGGAAAGGCTGAACGCGGTGCCGCATGCGCCTCTCTGCCAGACCTGCGCCGCGGAGATAGCCTCCCGCACGCGCTAATGTAGGTCGGAACAGGGACCTGCAGCGCGTCGCGCGAATGCGTCGAAGGCGGCGCGCTTTAAGAGCGCGCCAGTTTCGGATTTGATCTCCGCTATGGCGAGCCGCCGGCCCGGCGCAACGTGGTCGCAGGGATTTCCGCGAATGTTGTCATACGTCTCGAAAATTGATTCGTTCCGCCGAATGGAAGCTTTGCCGGATAAGGGCTGTATGGCAGGATGGTAGCAGAACGGGCGCTGTCGGTTCGGCTCTCTCCGTTCTTTTCTCAAACGGGTGGTGGAGCAGCCCCGTGGATTTGAGTGGCGTCAAATGGGACTACGACCGGGCTGAACTCATTGCCGACGGCATCGTCCACGGTATCGGCCTGTCTGCCGCGCTTATCGGCGTCACGGCATTGATTTTCTACGCAACCCTCTGGAGCACGTCGGGCCAACTCGCCGCAGCCTGTATCTACAGCATCGGATTGGTCCTCACCCTGTCCGTCTCGTTCCTCTACAATCTCTATCCGATCTGCCGGACGAAATTGTATCTCCGCCGCGTGGACCATTCTGCGATCTTCGTGCTGATAGCTGCAACCTATACGCCGTTTCTCCAGCGCGGATGGGACGATCCATTCCTCTTCTGGATGCTGTTTGGTATCTGGACGGTCGCCTTTGCCGGCATCGCCATGAAGTGTCTGCTTCCGCTGCGCTTCGATCGATTGGCAATCCTGCTCTATCTAACCATGGGCTGGGGCGGGATTCTTGCCGCCCGTTCGCTGTTCACGGCCTTGAGCACGACGACGCTCGTTCTCATCATCGTCGGCGGCGTCATCTATTCGGCCGGCATTGTTTTTCATGTTTGGGAGCGGCTGCGCTACCAGAACGCCATCTGGCACGGCTTTGTCGTTGCTGGATCGGCTGTCCACTATTCGGCCGTCGTCACCTGCATCAGCGGTGCCGCGTCGTCCTGAGTCGCAACCGTTTGCCGAATTCAAGCGTCAATCCGGCGGCTGGCAGCCTTCGGAGGGCCTCAGTGCCGCTGCCATGCGCGAGATCACGCCGTCAAAACTCGTCAGCCTCGACTTGCGGTATTGGAGTCGAAAATACGCGGCGCTGCCGTCGCAAAGCGCGATGGCCCGCGCATAGAAGACCTCGCCGTCGCGCGCGCCCGAGTAGCTCGCCCAGTCAGGCGTGACGCGTGAAAAGAGTATTCTCCAGTGATCCTCTTTCTCGTAGCTGATCCGTTCAGCGACGTCGATTTCAAACTCTCCGCCCGGGGGACGGGTACCGAAGATGATCAAGGTCGCACCGTTGTCGTCGGCGTGAAAACTTGCGCCATCGCCAATGCCGGCTTGCTTCCGCATCTCGAATCCGGGCGGAATGTCGACTGTGTAGCCGAAGCGGGGATTGGCGTAGGGGTGCCAATCATCTGCCGCCGCCGCGGGCAAGGCAAGCCCCGGCAGAAGAGCGATCGCGAAAACGCCGCGGCGCATGGGAAATATCCTTGTGGCTTCGATCTGCCCACGTCCATCGTAGCGTCGCGCCATTCTTCCGACGCGTAAAGACGTCCTCGCGATTTTTACAGCGCAGCATGACTTTTCAGACGCGCAAAGGAGCCGACGCTTCCAAATCGATCGTACGACGCGTTTCAGTCCTCTTCAAAGGTCATTGCCGTTCTGTTGAGGCAGTAGCGCAGGCCCGTTGGCGGCGGTCCGTCGGGGAAGACATGGCCGAGATGGGCGTCACAATCGGCGCAGCGGATTTCCGTTCTCACCATGAAATGCGAGCGGTCGACATGTTCGGCGATCGCATTTTCGTCGACCGGCGCGAAATAGCTCGGCCAGCCGCACCCGGAATCGAACTTCGTGTCGGACCGACGCACCTGTGCCCTGTTGCTTGTTGTTGAGGAACGGCTCGGTGAAGGGGTAAAATCTCGTTGGATTGCTGCGATAATATAGAAGGGCGATCGCGCCGTCACAAAGGGGTTGCTCGGCCGGATCGTTGTTGAATATCGCCGCTGCTGTTTGCCCCGAATATGGGGAACGAAAGGCGATCACGTTGCAGCTTTACACAGTATTGCCGTCCCTGCGCTTCCTTTTGCCGCCGATTTCTCTTGAGGCGAGCCGGCCCATCTTCTATGTCCGGTAGCCAACCTGACCGACGAACGAAGCAGCGAAGGAGCGTGGCAAGGCGATGGACATGGCGGCCCTGACATTTCTGGCCCTCGGTCTTCCCTTTCTCGCGGCGCTCGTCGCGCCGGTGTTGGCGCGTCTGCTCGGCCACAATGCCGCGTGGGTCCTGGCGCTCGCCCCGGCAGGGGTTTTCGCGCATTTCCTGCGTTTCGTCCCGGATGTCGGAAACGGCGAGGTCGTGACCGGCGGCTATGCCTGGATACCGTCTTTCAATGTCAGTTTCTCCTGGCTGGTCGACGGACTATCGCTGACTTTCCTGCTACTGATTTCGGGGATCGGGGCACTGATCGTGCTCTATTCGGGCGGCTATCTGAAGGGCCATCCGCACCAGGGCCGCTTCTTTTCCTTCATCCTGATGTTCATGGGATCGATGCAGGGTCTCGTCGCATCGGACAGTTTCCTGATGCTGTTCGTTTTCTGGGAGCTGACGTCGATCACATCCTTCTTGCTGATCGGCTTCGATCATCGCCGCGAGGCGGCGCGCCGCGCCGCGCTGCAGGCCCTGGTCGTGACCGGGGGCGGCGGGCTGCTGCTGCTTGCGGGGCTGCTGATACTGTGGAACGTCAGCGGCGTTACCCAATTCTCGCTGCTCCTCTCCTTCGGCGCCGAGCTCAAGCAAAGCCCGTTTTATCTGGCGGCGCTCCTTCTCGTGGTCGGCGGCGCCTTCACCAAATCGGCACAGTTTCCCTTTCACTTCTGGCTGCCGAACGCCATGGAGGCGCCGACGCCCGTATCGGCCTATCTGCATTCGGCCACGATGGTGAAGGCGGGCGTTTATCTGTTGATGCGGCTCAACCCGGTTCTCGGCGGCACGCCGGAATGGCAGGTGATCTTGCCGCTTTTCGGCGCCGCCACGCTGATGGCGGGCGCTTTGCTTGCCGTGCGCCAGACGGATCTGAAGCTGATGCTCGCCTATACGACCATGTCGTCTCTGGGCCTCCTGGTCATGCTGACGGGTCTCGGTCTGCCGTACGCGATCGAAGCGGCGACCCTCTATCTGGTGGCGCACGCCCTGTTCAAAGGCGCCTTGTTCATGGTGGCTGGCATTATCGACCATGAGACTGGCACGCGCGATCTCACCCGGCTCGGCGGCCTCCGGTCGGCTATGCCGCTGACCTTTGCAATCGCGCTCGCTACGGCGCTTTCGATGGGAGGGCTGCCGCCCTTCTTTGGTTTTCTCGCGAAGGAGGAGATTTATGCGGCGCTGTCCGGCTTCGAGCTTCGCTCCGCGACCTTTGCCCTTCTTACCATCTTCGCCAACGCGCTCATGTTCGCGGTTGCCTTCGCGATCGCACTGATGCCGTTCCTGGGTCCGAAGGTCGGCACTCCGAAGCACCCCCACGAAGCGCCTGTGCTGCTGTGGCTCGGCCCGGGTATCCTGGCTCTGGCCGGGCTGTCGATGGCGCTGATGTCCGGCCTTGCACATCGAATGGTTTCTTCGCCAATGGCCTCGGCGATCGCCGGCACGCCGACGCCCGTGAACATCTCGTTCGTGCCGCATATCGGCGTGCCGCTCCTTCTTTCCGGCATGACCGTCGCCGCGGGTATCGTCTTTTACCTCAACCTCGCTCGGCTGCGCGGGGCAATGGCAACGATCCTTGCCGGGATCGGCTGGGGACCGGACCGGGGCTTCGACCAGTTCATGCGTGGTCTGGTGCGCTCCGCCGTGGCCGTGACCCGTCGGGTGCAAGGCGGTCGGCTCGACGTCTACATGACGGTGACCTTCCTGCTGGTCGCCTTCGTGCTTCTGGCCATTCCCTTCCACTATGGCGAATTCCCGCGTGCGCCCTTCTTCGCCGCGGATGTTCCCCTGCACGAACTTGCGATCATGACGATCGCCGTCGCCGGGCTCGTTGCGATGATGATTGCGCCGGACCGGCTGACCGCCATCGTTTCGCTCGGCATACAGGGTTTCGCCGTCGCCATGATCTTCCTGCTCTATGGCGCGCCAGATCTCTCCTTCACCCAATTCATGATCGAGACCCTGTCGGTCGTCGTTCTCGCCCTCGTCATGACCCGGCTGCGGCTGTCACCGTCGGACCATAGGCCATGGCGCGAGAAAGTGCCTGACTTCGCGCTCGCGCTTGCCTGCGGCACCGGCTTTGCCCTTCTCCTACTACGCGTCACCGGCGTGCCCTTCGATGCGAGCCTGACAGCCTTCTTTAACGAATATTCGAAGGCGATCGCGCACGGGGCGAATGTCGTCAATGTCATCATCGTCGATTTCCGCGGCACCGATACGCTCGGCGAAATCACAGTCGTGATGATTGCCGGATTGGCCATTCTTGGGCTCGTGCGGCTGAGGGCCGGCGCGCTCAAGCGCCCCGCCGTCGCCGAAGTCGTCGTTGAGGACGAGGATGTGGAGGAACGGGTATGAAGTCGGTAATCTTCCGCACGTTGGCGCCGTTCCTGGCCAGCCTCATGATGCTTTTTTCCGTCTTCGTCTTGCTGCGCGGCCATAATGAACCGGGCGGCGGCTTCATCGGCGGGCTCATCGCCGTTTCTGCGTTGGCGATCTATGGTATCGCCAACGGAGTCCAGACGGTGCGGCGCGCCATCTACTTTCATCCGATGGCGATCGCGGGCGCCGGTCTTTTCGTTGCGACGATCGCCGGTATTGTTTCCGTGGCCGTGGGCGTCCCATTCATGACTGGATTATGGATCTACCCGTCCTTACTCGGCGTCGAGGTCCCGCTTTCCACGGTCATGCTGTTCGACACCGGCGTTTATCTGGTCGTCGTCGGCGCCATCAGCTCGGTCGCGTTGTCGCTCGAAGAACGGGGAGGGGAGTGATGGAGGCCTGGTTTGCCCTGCTGGTCGGCGTCTTTTTCACCGTGGCCGTCTACCTGATGCTTTCGAAGTTCATCATCCGCGTGCTTCTGGGCGTCGCGGTTCTCGGAAACGCCGTCAATCTGCTGATATTTACCGGTGGCCGTCTGACGCGCGAGGTGCCGCCGGTCATTGCCGGTGATGCCGAAGTGCTGGCCGGACCCGCCGCGAATGCCCTGCCGCAGGCGCTGATCCTGACGGCTATCGTCATCTCCTTTTCTTTCTTCGCCTTCCTGCTTGTTCTTTCCTGGCGGGCCTACGACGATCTCGAGACCGACAATACGGATGAGATGCGCGTCGCCGAGCCGATGAACGAGCCGGCGCCGCCGCTGGGATACTGACTGCGATATGGCTGCTTCGACCGCCCCCTCCGTTGACCTCTCCGCCGCCCTCGTCCTGGCGCCGCCGACCGCAGCCGAGTGGCTGGTGGTCCTGCCCGTCGCCTGGTGCCTGACGCTTGGAGCCCTCCTCGTGATGATGCGTCGCAATATCGGCCTCCATCCGGCGATCACGATCGTCGGGCTGACCGGGCTGGTGGGCATCGACGCGCTGCTCCTCCTCGAGATCATGCGCAACGGTCCCATGACCATGGTCATGGGACGCTGGCTTCCCCCCTTCGGGATTGCGTTCACGGCCGACCTGACGGGCGCGCTTTTTGCGCTCGTCGCCGCTCTGGTCGCACTTGCCGCCGGCATCTTCTCTATCGCCGATATCAACGACAGCGGCCGGCGCTACGGCTTCTACCCGTTGCTGATGGTGCTAATGGCGGGCGTCTCGGGAGCCTTCCTGACAGGCGACATCTTCAACCTCTATGTCTGGTTCGAAGTTCTGCTGATCTCCTCCTTCGGCCTTCTCGTGCTTGGCTCGGAACATGAGCAGATCGACGGAACTGTGAAATACGGCTTCCTCAATCTCGTTGCGACAACGCTGTTCTTGGTCGCAACCGGCTACCTCTACGCAATCTTCGGCACTCTCAACATGGCCGATATCGCGCGCAAGGCGGAGGGGCTGCGCAGCAGCGCTCCGCTGATGACGCTGGCGGGGCTCTATACCCTGGCTTTCGGCATGAAGGCGGCGGCATTCCCAGTCAATTTCTGGCTCCCCGCCTCCTACCATACTCCGCGCGTCGTGGTCTCGGCACTCTTCGCGGGCCTGCTTACAAAGGTCGGCATCTACGCGCTGATACGCGTCATGGTTATGCTGTTCCCGGTTGAACGGGAGGAAATGAGCTTGCTACTTGCCGTAGCCGGCTCCCTGACGATGATCGTCGGCGTTCTCGGGGCGCTCGCCCAGTCCGATTTCCGTCGCCTGCTCGGCTTTCTTGTCATCGCGGGAATCGGTTCGATCCTCGCCGGCATTGCCGTCGGCGGCCCGGGCGGCATCGGCGGCGCCATATTCTACGCCCTGCATTCGATGCTCGTCATGACCGCGCTTTATTTCGCATCCGGCATCGCCATGCGTCTCGGTGCGAGTGCTTCGATCGTCACGCTCGCCGGTCTTTATCGCCGTCATGTCGGGTTTGCCGCACTCAGCCTGATGCTGTGCTTCGCCGTCTCCGGGCTGCCGCCCTTTTCCGGCTTCTGGCCAAAGGTCATGCTGGTGAAGGCGGCGCTCGATATCGGCGCCTGGTGGCTCGCCGCGGTCCTGCTGCTTGCCGGCTTCCTCACCACAATCGCCACCGGTCGTCTTTTCCTGCTGGCCTATTGGCGCGACGGAGCGGCAGCGGTCGGCGAGACGGCGCCGCTGCCCGCATCGACGCTGGGACCGCTTGCCGCCCTCACCCTGCTGACTTTGGTACTCGGCCTTTATCCTGAGCCACTGCTTGCGACGATCCAGGAGGCGGCGGCGGGGCTTGCCGATCCGTCCGCCTACGGAGAATCGGTCTTTCCGGAAGGGTGGCCGCAATGAAGTTCCTGGCGACCAACCTGATCCTGACTGTCATCTGGGGCGCCATCAGCGCCAGTTTCACGCCGGCCAACCTCCTGCTCGGCTTTGCTGTGGGGGCACTGTCGCTCTGGCTGATCCGCCGTGAACTGCAGCCCGTCACCTATCCGATCAGACCCTTGCGGCTGGCGCTTCTGCTTGCCCTGTTCTTCAAGGAACTTGCCGTCTCCGCGACCAAGGTCGCAATCCTTGTGACCCGCAAGAAAATGGCGCTCAAGCCCGGGATCTTCGCCTATCCGCTCACCGTGAGGAGCGATTTCGAGATTTCCCTGCTTGCCAATCTCATCACCCTTACGCCCGGCACGTTGTCCGTGGATGTCTCCGAGGACCGCAAGACGCTTTATGTCCATGCATTGGATTGCGCCGATCCGGGCGCATTGCGACTGGATATTTCGCGCGGCTTCGAACGGCGCATTCGGGAGGCTTTCGAACGATGATCTCCGATTGGATCCTGAATGCGGCCACCAGCCTTTCCCTGGCGGTCTTGTCTGCTGCCCTGCTCGTGACGCTCGTGCGCATCGTCCGCGGACCGACCTTGCCGGACCGGGTGCTTGGTCTCGACATGCTGGTGGCGATTGCCATCGGCTTCATCGCGGTGATCGCCGTCAAGACCGGCTTCAGCCTCTATATCGATATCGCGATCGCCCTCGGACTTGTCGGCTTTCTCGCCACCATCGCACTGGCGCGCTTCATCCTGACGCGCGGACTGGCGCCGGAGCGCGAAGCCAGGATGCCGACGGCGTCAGCTGGCGCCAAGCCCGCTCCGAAACCGATAAAGACAGGACGGCCGAACCGCCGCAAACGCAAAGGAGGACGCTGATGGGCGGACAGATCAACGCCATCGTTACGCTGCTCGTCGCTCTCATCATGGTCGTGGGCGCCGGGTTTTCGCTGCTGGCCGCCGCCGGCATAGTCCGGTTTCCCGATCTGTATACCCGCATGCATTCGGCGTCGAAGGCGGGCACCGTGGGTTCCGGCCTGCTGCTTTTCGCCGCCGGGCTGCATTCGCTCGATCCCGCGATCTTCGCGCGTGCGCTTGCAGCCTTTGTTTTCTTCGTGCTGACGGCGCCGATCTCGGCGCATCTACTGGCCAAGGCCGCGCATCAGGCAGGTTACAGGATGTCGAGACTATCGGTGATAGATCAGCTGCCGCAAAAGGAAGAGGCGCGCGGCCTTTGAGCGGCGCCGTTTCTGTCCCTTTATTTCCGGCAATTTCGGGCGTGACGGCCAAATTAGTGGCCTTGAATAGATTTGCTGGCGGTAGATGAAAATTATGTTTTGACATTTCCTAGATCAGTGTTAATCCACTATATGAAAAGTGTCGTCGCTGATAAATACTTTGAACTGAAATTCCAGCTTGGGTTGTGATTCTTCCTTGTTGCTTTGAGGCGTAGGCCAGCTCGGCGCCTTGGTGACGTTTCCAATCGCGACCGGAGCCTTGATGTTGCGGCGGAGCCGGCTTCCCCTGCAATGACCGTCCAGTTTCAAATGGCAAGTGAGTTCGGCGGCATTTTCTAACATGTTTCCTCCTGAAACGTCGTTTCAGGATATGTTGCTGAGTTCCGATAGGAGAAGAAGATGACAGAAACCACGCTCGGTACGAGCAACGAACTTTTGGTAGAGCTGACGGCGGAAATTGTAGCGGCCTATGTCAGCAACCACGTAGTTCCGGTTGCCGAGCTTCCGACGCTGATCGCCGACGTTCATTCAGCGCTCAACAACACAACCGCTCCGGCGCCGGTGGTTGCTCCCGTTGAGAAGCCGAAGCCGGCGGTATCGGTCCGCAAGTCGGTGCAGGACGATCAGATCACCTGCCTCGAATGCGGCGGCACCTTCAAGTCGCTGAAGCGCCACCTGATGACCCACCACAATCTGTCGCCGGAAGAATATCGCGAGAAATGGGACCTGCCCGCCGACTACCCGATGGTCGCTCCCGCCTACGCGGAAGCCCGTTCGCGTCTGGCCAAGGAGATGGGCCTCGGCCAGCGTCGAAAGCGTCGCGGCAAGTAAGAGCTCTATCAAATCGGCGCCGATTGCTGCGGCCGGTGAAGCTTATATTGCGAGTTCAGGCCGGGCTGCTTCAGTCCGGCTTTTTGCTTTAGTCTACAGCGCCGAGCGTCCTATCGGACGCGCAAAGGTCGCTGTAGTACTTTGAATTGCTGCATGTCCTTGAATCGAGGTCAATTTACATGCAGTAGGAGCGGCGCGTGTCGTATCAGACGCGGGATGGTGGCTGGCGCAGGTGCAACGGCATCACGCAGGCAGGCGCGTCTCGGCCTCACTCTTGATCCGCCGTACCATGGAGCGCAAACCATTGGCGCGCTGGGCCGACAGATGTTCGATGAGACCGATCTTACCGAAGATCTCGAGAGCATCGATGCTGGCGATTTCGGAGGCGCGCTTGCCGGAAAAGATGGCGAGCGCGATCGCCACGAGGCCGCGGACGATGTGGGCGTCCGATTCGCCGTGAAAAGTGAGCACCGGGTCTTCGGGATCACCCGCCGCTTCGGTCACCAGCCAAACCTGGCTCGCGCAGCCCTGAACCTTGTTCTCGCTCGTTCTCAAGGCCTCCGGCATATCGGGCAGACCCTTGCCCAGCTCGATCACATAGCGGTAGCGGTCCTCCCACTCGTCCAGGAAGGCGAAATCATCGATGATCTGGTCAAGGGAAGTCATGGCCCGTCCGATATTGGCGTTCTGCGCGCGCCGAAGGATGCGATTCCTCTCGATCCTTCGGCCGCTCGCCGGGGATCCATCCCTCATATAGGGGATGCCGGCCGCAAAGAGAACAGTCAAGGCCCATTCAGTTCTCCACGCCTGACTGCGGCGCGGTCCATCGCGCCAGCCGGCACGACATTGCCTTGCGAATGCGGCTGTTACCTGGTGCCCGCCGCCCTCGGATGGAGACGCGGTTCCGGGACCGGCATCCGCTTGAAGCCCGGCATGGCTTCATGCGCTGTCTTTGCGGTTGCGTCATCTTCGACCGGGCCAACGGTGCCGGTCATGACCATGGCATCGGGTGCCGCATCCGTCCCGGCAAACTGGGTGTCCAGGAATTCATAGGCGATCCGCGCCCCCGTACGGGCGCGATGACCGAGCGCGACGAAGGTTTCCGTACCCTTTGCGCAGACATCGGGTTTCTCCGCGCAGATCGCGCTCACATAGCGGATCGCTTCGTTGGCTGCGGAGAAGGTGTCTCCGATCTCGATCGTCGGCCCCTTGTCGAGCTTTGCCCTGCTCGAGGGATCGAGGAACGGAAGAAGAACCAGCACCAGCGAAAACCAGAATGTCGCCTTTACGAGAAACCACATGGTCCGACTATCCTCTGTTCGCTTGTCGGAATTTGCCGCTTTCGGCATCATCGATCAAGCCATCCTTGCGTCATGTTCGGGGCCATCTGCATTCCGCTCATGTCACGGGATCGACCGTAGAACGGGAATCACAAGGCTGGTTTTCAAAAACCGGTTGGATTTGTCTCGAATTTTAAGAAAGTGCACAATTTTGACGTGCGATGCAACCGGATGTCTCGCATTTTAACGATCGCCGTTAAGCTTCGTGGCGAACCGCACGAGGCAATTGTCGGCTCTGCGGGCCTCAGCACCGTCACGCCTTGCCCAATTGGTTAACAAGAACCGGAAAATCCACCAAAATCCGCTGCTTACGCCCCGTTAACCACAACAGATAAAGCTCGGTGGAATTGCTTCAAATCGAGAAATTTCCGCCGTTTCCGCGGGCCTTTCGGGATACGCGCTTATTCTTTCATTAAGTCGGGAATGCGAGATTCGAAGCATAAAGAGGTGCGCCGGACACCGGCCCGGCAAAACGCGGCAGGGCCCCGGAAGCGCCTCGCAAAACAACAATGACGGCAGGGTATGGCGTGAGCGTATTGCGTGACATGGCTGGCAGGTGGGCATCCCGCTTGGATAAGGCGGCCGCACCTCGAATGCTGCGCCGTTCGAACGGATCCGCCGTCGCTGATCGTGACCTCCGGCGTCTGCGCGCCGTCGCCGCGGTTTCCTTGACCGCTCTGCCGATCGTGCCACTCGCCCTGATGGCAGTCTTGCCGGTTTCCGCGGCGTTGCCTGCGGGAACGGCGCTCTGGGCGTCAGCATCGCTTCTGGCGGCAGCCGCGGCCCTGGTCGGTGGACGCAACGCATATGTGTCCGTCGGGGCCGAGGCGTCCCTCGCCGGCGCCACGCCTGATCTGTCGGGCGCATACGATCTTTTCGCCGGTCTCGTCACTGTGCACGATCCGCGCGGCAATGTCCTGTCGGTTCACGGTCGCGACGCGGCCGAACACCTGAACTTGCTGCGAGATCCTCGCGGCCGCGGGTTCCTCGAGCAGATCCACGTGTCCGATCGCCTCACCTTCCTCAGGGCAATCGATGCACTGCGCCAGGACGGGGGGCGTTCCGCGGTTGATATCCGGCTGGAACGGCCCTCGGTGAGGGCCGAAGGCGCGCAGTTCGTGCATATGCACTGCGAGATGGCGCCCCTGCGCGATGCCGAGGGGCGTCTGGTGGCGATCGTCGCCCAGTCACGCGACGTCTCCGACGAGGCCCGCTTGCGGGAGGAGGCCACCGAGAAGGCGGCGCATGCGGAATCGGCGAACGATGCGAAGACGCGCTTCCTGGCGGCAGTGAGTCACGAATTGCGCACGCCGCTGAACGCTATACTCGGCTTCTCGGATGTCCTTGCCGGAGAGTATTTCGGCAAGCTGGAGAATGACCGGCAGCGTGAATATGTGTCGCTGATTCATCGTTCCGGGACGCATCTTCTATCTGTCGTCAATACGATGCTTGACGTGAGCAAGATCGAGGCCGGCCGTTACGAGCTGTTGCCGGAGCCCTTCCCGGTCGCAGATGCGATCGCCGCATGCGAAGCGATGCTCTCGCACCAGGCGCAGGAAAAGGGCGTGAGGCTGACGAGCCGCGTGACGCGCGCAGTGGGTGAGATCAATGCCGATCAGCGCGCCTTTCAGCAGATCCTGATCAATCTTATCGGCAACGCGATCAAGTTCACCGACTGCGGCGGGCTGGTGACGATCGACGCGGAAAGAGACGGCGCAGCGCTGAAGCTGACCGTCAGCGACACCGGCATCGGCATAGCCGAAGACAAGCTCCAACTTCTGGGCCAGCCTTTCGTCCAGATTCAGAATGATTATACGCGCCGCTATGAAGGGACTGGCCTCGGGCTTTCCCTGGTGAAGGGGCTGGTCGAGTTGCATGGCGGCAGTTTCTCCATCCGCAGCGCCGAGGGCAGGGGAACGGTCGTCATTACCTCCATTCCCTGCGATGGTTCAGGAATTGCGGAGCGCGAGCAGGCGGGCTCTCCCGTTACGGTGGAGTTCCCGCCGAAACTCAGGGTGCGTGGCGAAGACAGGAGCGCTCCGGGACAGGCACTCGCCGCTGCGTCCAGGAGCGAGAGAACGAGCAAGGAAGGGGGACATGGCTCCGCGCAAGCGAAAACAGCCTGAGCGGAAGAGGGCGGCACGGTCGCAGCAGGGTTTCGCGCTCACGGGGCTGGCACTCGCCGGCCGCGGCCTGGGTCGCGTCATCGTGTTTGCCGGGCGGGCGGTCGCGCGCCATCCCGTCGGCGCCGGAGGCTCGGCGGCTTTCATGGTGGCCTTCAGCTTCGTGGCAGCAAATGCCATATGGTACCAGCAGGGCACGCATCCCTCGCCGCTGTTGCACACGCGTGTCCCGCTGGTCAGTGCGGAGGTCGCGGAACGTCTTGCTGCTGCCAACGGCGTGGCTGTCGAGCCGCGCCGCGTAACGACTTTCGTTATTGAGCGCGAAGGCGAGGCAAAGCCGGAGAAGGTCGAGGATGCGATCGCTGCTGACGGAACGTCGTCGGCGAAGCGATCCGTGCGCCCTGAAGCCGAGGCTGCCGGCGATACGGGCGGCGTCGTCGATTCGGCGCTCGTCGCCGAAGTCCAGAAGGAATTGGTGCGGCTAGGGTTCTATGACGATGCGCCGGATGGCCGCAGCGGTCCGAAAACCGCGGCGGCGATCGTGCGATTTGAGAAACAGGCCGGCCGAACGGAGACCGGCGCGGTGAGCCCCGAACTTCTCGCGGACCTCCTTGTGTTCGGCAAAGCCGGAGCCGCGGCCGTTACAGTTCCGGATAATCGCCCCTATGCCGATCCGAAGACGGCGCCGGCGGACACCGATCCCGTCGCGGCGGCGATCCGCAAAGCGGAGGAGGAGCAGACGCTCGTGACGCGTGCCGGGGTTCCCGCATCGAGCGAACTGGTCATGAACATCCAGAGGGGCTTGAGCAATCTCGCCTACGCCGACGTCGTCGTCGATGGCGTCGCCGGCGACCAGACGCGGGCGGCGATCCGCCACTTCGAGAAGCACTACCGTTTGCCGCAGACGGGTGAGCCAAGCGCCAAGGTCCTCAAGAAGCTGAAGGAAATCGGCGCGCTTTGATGCATGCAGCCACTCTGACTTCCAGCATGAATTGTGGTCTGATTGGACGCGGGGCGCTGTAGAGCCGTATGGCGGCTTTGGAAGAGCGTGCATAAGGAGCCGATAGGCTCCAACTCCCTCGTTTGCATCTTACTGTTGCCGCGTGTATCAGCCTCGCATGCGCCTGAAGTCCCACATCTTCGTCTCTTCGCTCATGCGCCGCGTGTTTGCGCTCGGCGGCTACGCCGCGGTCTTGCGCAAGGGGGCGGAAGAGGCGGGTGCGATTTTCGTCCGGCAGCGCACCCGTCTGGGTGGGGAGACGCTCTACGCGCCGGCCCCGCAAAATTTCTTCGAAGACGAAGGCGATACGGCGCGCCGGTTCGAGATTCGGCTGCGGGACGTCGAGGCAGAGACGATCGACAGCACTTTATCGTCGGAGATCCGCTTCGATCCGGATTGCTGGGTCGTCGAGATCGAGATCGAGGATTGCAGTGACCTGCTCGAAACTGTCAGCGATGCTGATCGCTGACGGGCGTAGATTTCGCTTAGCGCATAGGCTTGAATGACAGACCTTCGGAAAACAACGATGCGTGGCTTCAAAAACCTATAGCGTCCGTCGTCCGAAAGGACGTGCGAAGCTGACACAGCGATCTGCAATGCTGCACGTTTATCTCAACCGAGGACCATCCAAGGAGACATGCGCCAAACCGAGATGCGGCAGTGTCCCGGCCCCCTCAGCGCCGGCCGAAGGTCCGCCTGAATTGCTCGATACCGTCGCGGTCGGCAGCCGACGGGTGGGCGTCCTGTCGACGCGGGTCCGGCCTTCGATTGTCCGCGAAGTGGGTTTCGTGCCGCGCCAGACTCTGCGGACCCGGTTCGTCGGCACGCAGCCAGGACTTGACGTGCTCGACACTCGCCCGCAGGTCCAGGGCTTTGATCAGCGCATCCGCGCGCGTGCCGCCGCCGAGTCTGTCCCCCAGATGCGGGTAGAGGCAGGCCAGCAGCGACGCCATGTCGGACGACGGAAAGTCCAGTGCGGCAAGCGTGGTGGCTAATTGCTGGCCGGAAACATCCAACAGGATCCGCTCGGCCAGGGAGTCGCTTGCCCCAAGCATGTCGGCGAGGGCATTCGCGAAGAGCACCGTCTCGCCCGTTCGCGCAAACCGCACGAGCAGTGCCTGGTGGACCTCGTCGATTGCCGGAAGCTCGGAAGGAGCGGCGGTATTCGATCCGGTGCGAGCCAGCGCCTTGATTTCGTCGCGCAGCTTGTCCTCGCGCGCGACGCGGTCGACTGCGGTCCGGTCCACTGAAGGGGAAGGCGCAACTGCTGGCGCCGGGCCGGTCAACTCGCGGGTCTGCACGGAGGCAGCTGCGTTCTTATGGTGCTCGACCAGGGCGTCGATCACGGAAGCGGAGAGATCGTCACGGCGAGCAATTGCGCTCGCATGGGCCGGGCCCCGCTTGCGGATGATGGAGATGAGCATCCGATCCGAAACTGCCTTCGAACGGGTGAGGAAGCTTGCAGCAACCGAGATCGGCATGCTGCCGATGAGAAGGGCAACGGCTTCCGGGACATGGTCGCATTGCGAAAGAGCCGCCGCCGCCTGCCGGCGCGCCTCCTCGCTGGAGCCGAGGAAAAGTGGTTCGAACAGTTCGGCGAATTGCCTCATTTCGGACCGGCGCGGTTTGCGAAGGCTTTCGAAGCTGGTGACGGTCGCCATCAGCACGACGTCCTTCAGTCGGCCCTTTTGCGGCCTTTCCAACTCACGAAACCGATCCGTCACGACAAATCCTTGCACGCAATGCAGGCCATTGCCGATGGTTCGGAACGGCACACGTCTCAAAAAGTAAACTGAAAACGTTAGCGTAGCATTAACTATGGACGTTGGAGCTTTATTCAGGCTTGCGGCGTTGCGGTGGCGGGATGCAATGGCGGCAAGTGCCGCCTCCGCCTCAAAAACTCCACAAGCGGCGCTATTTCATTCCCCGGACGGTGAAAGGCCTTCGGGCCTGCCGACGGAGAAGGCCCATCGTCTTCTTAAGGGAGAAATATCTGTGAAGCATCCCTTCCTGCGGGCAGCGGCTCTCGGCGCGTTGCTCTTCATGCCGGCGATCGCCGAGGCGGCCGGAGGCATCGCAACTGCCAACGTCAATATGCGCTCGGGGCCGAGCACCCGCTATCCGGCCGTGACCGTGATACCAGCTGGTAATTCGTTGGAAATCCACGGCTGTCTGGCGGATCGGCCCTGGTGCGATGTTTCCTTCTACGGCGGTCGAGGCTGGGTCGCAGGCCGCTATGTGCAAGCGGTCTATCGCAGCAACCGCGTGCATGTGGAACCGGAATATTATCGACCCCTCGGAATTCCCACCATTGTCTTCGAGTTCGACCGCTATTGGGATCGCAACTACCGCGGCCGCGAATTCTACCGCGATCGTGACCGCTGGCGCCGGGATCGGGTTGACGACGGTCACCGGCGTGACTGGGAACGTCGAGAGGCGCGTCCAGATTGGGACCGGGATCGTCGCCGCGGCGACGACGAATGGGAGAGCAGGGCCGACGAGGATTTCTTCGAGAACCGCCGTCGCGAGCGGGAACAGTCGCGATACGAGATCCGACGCGAATCAGAGATGAGAACCGTTCGTGAATGCGAGATAGACGACTTCGCGTGTGAAATCGACTGAACGCCGATTGGGGGGCGGGCGGTGTTGTCCGCTCCCTTTGTCGGTCCGCTCTGCCTTGTGATTTCGCGGGAACCAATCCGCGCTTCGACGCGTTGACATCGCGCAAAAGGGAAGGAGCGGACGTGATGGCGGAAGAAAAGCTGGCGGCAGTGGACTCCGAATTGGATGCGGATAATCGGACGGCGGATGCACAGGCGGAACTCGAAGCACAGATTGCGGATCTCAGGACCGAGATCGCCCGGTTGACCGAGACTGTATCGGCCATCGGAAGCGGAGCGAAGGCAGTCGTGCAGGGAGAAGCGGAACTCATGACGGAGCGGGTGCGAGAGCGCGTCCGCGAGGATCCGATTTCCACACTCCTGACGGTTGCAGGCGTCGCCTTCCTGTTCGGCGTGCTTGCAAGACGCTGAGAAACGCTGACGCGCGGACGCGCTCCAGCGCCCCCCAATTCGAAGTTGGCCCAAGGCTGGTGACGCGAGACGAAGGCGCGCACCGGATTAAGACATAGTTAAATAGGGCTATGGCTCAATCGGAGCGGGCCGGCTATTATCGGGTCTCGCATCTGATGCTCCGAAGCGGACGAAATCCGGGAGAACCGGAAGAAGGAGAAAGTGAGAACGGCGTGTCTGACCGGTCGTCACCGGGACCGCGCCAGCCCGCAGCGGGCAGGGTGAAATCTGTACGGTAGTTCATCCGTCTCGTGGAAATATGGAGACGAGCATGGCAGACGTAATCAGAATGGAGGACCGCAAGGTCAAACGACCGCGTCGGCGCCCGGTGACATCGGGCAGTGCCAAAGTATTGTTCTTCACCGGCATCCGCTATGAGCGCCTCGACGGTCGTGGGCCTCAGCCGAGTGCTCCGGCAGGCAAGCACGCGAAGAAACAGTAAGAACCTGACTGCGGATGACCGTTCGCAGAGGCTGGCGGCGGGGCTAATGCTCGCTGTCTCTCCCCACCCGATGAAATCCCCCCACGGCGCCGAGCGTCCGGCGTGCAAAGCCCGATACGACCCGTTACAGTAGGTCTGCGCATCGAGCTTTCCGAGTCGTCATGACCGCCGAAAGAGCTGACAGCTGGAGTCGCTCAGAAAATCGCGGACCTGTTCCTCGAAGCTGTCAAAAGGGGCGAGCGCGCGCAGAACCGCGTAGCCTTCCTCGTCTTTCATCTCGATCATGATCGATTGGGTCAATTCCTCCGGCGGCGACTTGCGCAGTTCCACCAGTTGGATCGGCGTTGCCACGATGAGATCGAGATTGCCGTTGACGGCGGTGTGGTCGTTCATGCTGAACACTTCGTTCGAGCCGCTGTCGAAGACGGAGAGCGACCAGAAAGGAACGGGACCGCGGGCAATGAAGCGGGTCGGTGCATCCGCGACCGAGAAACTGCAGACGGCCGTTCGAAGAAACGGATTGCCGCTGCGCAAGCCGGTCGGGCTGGGCTCGGCCGTAAGGGGAAAGAAACTGTCCATTTCCAGAAGGTCCAGCACGCGGGTGTAGGCGTCGCGGCCGGTGAATTGCGGCAGTGCCAGGACGATCACAATGTGCAGGAGGGCTGCACCGAACAGCCCCACGAGGATGGCAAAGAGGACGCTACGCATTGCCGCACCCGGTCTTGACGATCTTCGGCATGTCGAGATCGATCAGCCCCGACGAGCCGGCCGTCGGCGTGTCGAGCAGCGTCAATACGAGCCGGAAACTGCCCACATGCCGAAGCGCCAGCCAGTTGCCCGGCTTGGCAACGGGGGAGGCGTGGACGACGAAGCGGCCGTCCCTGGCGCGGAGCACCGTCCAGGAGTTGATCGCCGAGGGGAGGTCCGGGCTCGGCCGCAGCGTGATCCCATCGGCGGTCGTCGCATAGAGGGTCCAGAAACGAGTGGGCGGCGTGATGCCGGAAATGTCGTAGGAACAACCCGCCGAGAGCCGCTCGCCGCTGTCGTCGGTCGCCGCCGAGAACATCAGCCCCTCCGCGCTGCCGAACAGCAGCTCGCCGGTACGGGCTCGGTGCGCCTTGGCATAGGGGTCGGCAGAGGCCGTCTGTGCCGCCGGAAACGCCACCCATGGTCCTATGGCAATGGAGCCGAAACCGACCGTCGCCCTCAGCGCCCATACGGACGAAGCGATGCCACCGCCAAAGGCGACGGCAAGTGCGACGGCGACGAGGAGGGGAACTCGGAACAAGAGGAGACTCTATTGAAAATGTGTTGGCTAACCGGCAGCTGATTCTTTTGTCCTTGCGATCTGTCCATTGGGTCCATGTTCAGGGAACCCACCTGTCGTCGTCAGTTCGGTTTTCCGCAACTCAGTTCTCCGTCGAATTGGTTGTCAGTTGCCGCGTCAGAGCTTCGCCCGGCGCTTCGAGCGTCGCAACCTTGCCGCCGGCCTTTTCCCGGGGTTTGAGTGGAAGTGCATGCTCCAGTGCTTCGCCGATCGTCTTCAGCATCCGCGTCGCACCGGACGAAAGCGACCGCGGACGGATGAGCGGAGGCAGCGCGTTTTCGTCCCGGCTAGCGTCGCCGGCTTTGGCCGGTTTCTTCGACGCCACGGCCACCGGCGCTTCAAAGCCGGGGATGTCGCGATGCTCGATGCCCTGTTCGGCATAGTCCATCAGCCGCTTGAATGTCATCGCGGGCAGCGAGCCGCCGGTCATGTTTTCCGTGGAGGTGTAATCGTCATTACCGAACCAAACGGCCGTCGTGTAGTCGCCGGTGAATCCGATGAACCAGGCGTCGCGATAGGCCTGGGTCGTTCCGGTCTTGCCGCCGGTCACGATGCCGTTGTCAAGCGCAGCCCTACGGGCCGTCCCCATGACCGGGATTTGCGTGAGAATGCGGTTCATCGAGGACACCGCTTCTTCGCTCAAGACCCGCTCGGACGGCGGTGCGTCGCGCACGAAATCATAGAGGATGTCGCCGTCATAATTCAGGATCTGGCTGAGGCCGTGGCGCCGCGACTGGAAACCTCCTGCCGGAAAGACGGCATAGGCCGTTGCCTGGTCGAGCACCGTTACTTCAGAGGTGCCGAGCGGCATGGTCTTGTCGGTGCGGATCGGTGTCTCGACGCCCATCTTCTTGGCGGTTTCGGCGATGATTTCGGTGCCGAGCTTGTCCTTCGCAAGCCGGACCGGAATCGTATTGATGGATTTCGCCAGCGCCGTCATCAGCGTCACACGGCCGGCATAGCTGCGGCCGTAGTTCTGCGGCGACCAGCCGCGCCAGGTGATCGGCGCGTCGACGACCACCGTCTCCGGCGTCATGCCTTTTTCCATGGCGGCCGCATAGGTGTAGACCTTGAAAGACGAGCCCGGCTGGCGAAGGGCGCGGGTGGCGCGGTTGAACTGGCTCTCGCCATAGTCGCGGCCGCCGACCATCGCGCGGACGGCGCCGCCATGTTCGATCATTACGAGGGCGCCCTGCTTCACCTTGTAGGTTTCGCCATATTGTCTGAGGCCCGATTCTACCGCTTCCTCGGCGGCCGCCTGCAGGCCCATATCGATCGTGGTCCTGACGATCAGGGAATGCTGCGCGAAGGGAGCGGCGATGCGCTGCACCTCGTCGAAGGCCCAGTCGAGGAAGAAGTCCGGCGCCTTGACCTGGGCGCGATCGATGATCGTCGCCGGGTTGAGGCGGGCGGCGAGCACCTGCCCCTCCGTCATCAGGCCGCCCTGGACCATGTTGGTCAGGACCTCGTTGGCGCGCGCGCGCGCAGCCGGCAGGTTGACGTGCGGTGCATAGCGCGCAGGCGCCTTGAAGAGGCCCGCAAGCATGGCGGACTCGGCAAGATTGATGTCCGTGATCGCCTTGCCGAAATAGAACTGAGCCGCCGCCGCCGCGCCGAACGTGCCGCCGCCCATGTAGGCGCGGTCGAGATAGAGGCGCAGGATTTCCTTCTTCGAGAGATTGCATTCGAGCCAGACGGCAAGGAAGGCTTCCTTGACCTTCCGTTCGATCGTCCGCTCATTCGTCAGGAACAGGTTCTTGGCAAGCTGCTGGGTCAAGGTAGAGCCGCCTTGGACGACGCTGCCAGCCCGGGCATTTTCCGTCATGGCGCGAGCGAGGCCGAGAAAATCGATGCCCCAGTGCTCGAAGAACCGGCGGTCCTCGGTCGCCAGCACCGCTTTGATGAGATGGTCCGGGAGTTCGTCGATCGGGACGGAATCCTCATGGATGATGCCGCGATGGCCTATCTCGTTGCCGTAGCGGTCCAGGAAGGTCACGGCAAAATCGCCCTGGGCGCGCCAATTGCCTTTGGTTTCCTCGAAGGCCGGAAGGGCGAGCGCGAGCATCACTACCGAGCCAGCGGTCCCCCATGTCATGCCCTCGCCGAGAACTTCGAAAAGCGCCCGTTTCCAGCCGCGCACGCGGAAACGGCGGGAGAAGATGGTGGTGTCCTCCCACCATTCGGCAAGGCGGAACCCGGCATTCCACACCGTCGAATCGATCCAAGAATCGATCCGGAGGAAGATGTGTCGCGCCTTTGGCCGGTTGTCCTCTTTCCTCGGTTCCTGCACGGTCTTTCATGTCCCGACGCTATCCTGCCCCATCCAATATTTGCATGGCGCCAAATTCCAATCTACTTGCATATCGCGCCGCCGGCCTTAAAAAACCGGCAATTTTCTGCGAATTTTCCATGTCGGCGTGTATTGATGGAAGTGTGACGCTATGGGCGAAATGCCTTTCTGGAAGACGAAGAGCCTCGAAGAGATGTCCCAGGCGGAGTGGGAAAGCCTTTGCGACGGCTGCGGGCTCTGCTGTCTCAACAAGCTAGAGGATTGGGACACCGGCGAAATCGCGTGGACGTCGGTTCGCTGCACGCTTCTCGATGGCGAGACTTGTCGGTGCAAGGACTACGAAAACCGACAGGCGACGGTTCCGGACTGCATTCAGCTGACGCCGGAGCGCGTGCGCGAGATAAGCTGGCTGCCGCCGACCTGCGGCTATCGGCTGATTGCGGAAGGGCGCGGGCTCTATTGGTGGCATCCGCTCGTTTCCGGCGATCCGGAAACCGTGCATGCTGCCGGCATTTCCGTGCGCGGACGCAGCATTGCCGAGGACGGGATCGATATCGACGACTATGAGGATTACCTGGTTACCTGGCCACTGGAGGTAGGGCTCGAGCCGGCCGAGTAGCCGGCTGCAGCGTTTAGCGCCGCGCGTCAGTAGCCGCCGTTCCTGCGGACGAGGCTTTTCGGGGCGACGTTGCGCCACGCGGTTTCCATGGACTGGCGAATGAGTTCCTCGTCGGCATCGACAAAATAGAGCGAGGTCCAGCCGCGCTCGCCCCAGCCGCCGGGGACGGCGGCGCAGACGCCGGGTTCGGTTTCCAGCAGCATTCGCTGCTGGTCGGGCGTGAACTTGAAGACCGCGCGTCCGGCCTCGGGCAGGGTCATGAAAACCCGTTTGCCCACACGGAAATCCCGCGTGCCGAAATGGGCATTCTCCTGTGTTCCGGGCAGGCTCAGCGCCAGCTTTTCCATCTCCTCGCTCAGCATCCGAAAAGACTAGCACGAATTTATCAATTGACAAAAAGCATCCGCCCACCATTTGGCGGGCGGATGCTTGTACAGAATGCGAGTTGGCTTCTCCCGGATTTGGCGCCGGGTGCCGCGTCATTCGCTTGGCGGGACCAGCTTTTCCGGCGCTTCTTTCGCCGTGCGCATCGCGCGCCATTCACTCTCGAAACGATCGAGCAAAATTTGCGGAATTCTGGATTGCGTGGCTACGGGCGACTTGTTCGCGACTGACTGCATCCGGTCCTCCTGAATGATTTGGGTGGAATGAGCGGACCATTTCACATGGCAAAAACTTTGTAAATCAGAGGGTTAAATCTTTTAAACGATTGAAGAATATTTAAATCGATTAACTTCGGACCATATCCACAGCATTTGAAGCGCTGGCGCATCGGCCCGGAAGTCGTACCCGATTTTGGGAAAAGGCTCGATGCGCAGATCCAAAAGGCTACAGCGATCTTTGCGCGTCTGCGAAGGCGCGCGACGCTGGGAGATGAGCGAGGGCGCTTTCAGTGTGCGGAGTGGCTGATGTGATTTTTGATGATTGGCCGCCAAAGGATTCAAATGAATCGCTTTTCAGGGTCGGAGGCGTGACCCGTGCGCCACGCGCCGGGTCTGCACCGGCGTTGAGGGGGCATTCATTTGCCATTCAGCCTATATCGGATAAAAAAACCTCCATGTTGCTTCCCAAGTCGAAAGTGCATTCATGTCTTCACAAGTAATCATAGCCGCGCTTGCCGCAGGCCTCGCAGGCTTCCCACCGCCTGCCGTCACTGTGCCTGCGGCTGTCGTCAGTGCGGCTGGCGATTGCAGCGTCGCAGCCGCGCAAGTGGTGGCTGAGACGGGCGGTGAATTGCTTTCCGCCCAACCGACATCCGATGGCAAGTGCGTCGTGACCGTGCTAATCCCTGGCAATGGCGGGCGGCCGAAGAAGTTGACCGTAAGGGTCCCCATGTAGGCTTCTGCGCCCCGCACAAAGAACAAGGGGCTTTAGACGAGAGATGCGCATTCTGATTGTCGAGGACGACGCCAACCTGAACAGGCAATTGGCCGAGGCGTTGAAGGAATCCGGTTATGTCGTCGACCAGGCCTTCGATGGCGAGGAGGGCCATTACCTCGGCGATACTGAACCCTATGATGCGGTGATCCTCGACATCGGCCTGCCGGAAATGGACGGGATCACCGTGCTCGAGAAGTGGCGCGGCGACGGCAAGCTCATGCCCGTGCTGATTTTGACGGCGCGCGACCGCTGGAGCGACAAGGTGGCCGGCATCGACGCCGGCGCCGACGATTACGTCGCCAAGCCCTTTCACGTCGAAGAAGTGCTTGCCCGTATCCGAGCACTGATCCGCCGCGCCGCGGGGCATGCGAGTTCAGAGATCATTTGCGGGCCGGTGCGTCTCGATACGAAGGGATCGAAGGCGACGGTCGACGGCGTGGCGCTGAAGCTGACTTCGCACGAGTTCCGCCTGCTCTCCTATCTCATGCATCACATGGGGCAGGTGGTCTCCCGCACGGAACTCGTCGAGCACATGTACGATCAGGACTTCGATCGCGACTCCAACACAATCGAGGTCTTCATCGGCCGGCTTCGCAAGAAGATCGGCAATGACCTGATCGAGACGGTGCGCGGCCTCGGTTATCGCATGCAAGCCCCTGGCAATGGCAATTAGATCCCTCACGGCCCGCGTTCTGGCGGTATCGACCGGCTGGGCGGTCGTTGCCCTGGTCGTAATCGGGGTCGTCATCTCCGCGCTTTACAGGCAGGGATCGGAGCGCGGCTTTCAGGACCTCTTGCGGGCGCAGCTCTATAACGTGATCAACTCGATCTCGGTCGGCGAGAACGGCTCCCTCTCGGGCAGCCCGCAACTTGGCGACCTGCGCTTTTCGCAGCCGCAGACCGGCTGGTACTGGATCGTCGAGCCGATCGGCGAGTTCAATACGCCGCCCCTCCTGTCGACTTCGCTGGGCACGGCGAAATTGCCGATCGTCAGCGTCGACGAGGTGCCCTTCGACATACGCTACGAGCGCTTTTATACCACCGAGGACCCTTTCGGAAATCAGGTCGAAGTGGCGGAAACCGAGGTGGTTCTTGACATTGAAGGCCACGCGGCGCGCTTCCGAGTGGCGGGCAACCGCAATGTGCTCGAGGCGGACATCGATCGCTTCACCCGCAACCTGACGATAGCGCTCTCCATCTTCGGCCTCGGCGGCCTTGGCATGAATGCCCTGACGATTCTTTTTGGCTTGAAACCGCTCGACCAGGTGCGCCGCTCGCTCGAGAAGATCCGCACCGGCGAGAGCGAACGGCTGGATGGGGCGTTCCCGCGCGAAATCCAGCCGCTCGCCAATGAGGTAAATGCGTTGATTGACAGCAACCGCCGCATCGTCGAGCGCGCGCGCATGCAGGTCGGCAATCTTGCTCATTCGCTGAAGACGCCGATCGCCGTGCTACTCAACGAGGCGCGGGTGCTGGAGGTGCCGCATGGCGAGTTGATCAGGATGCAGGCGGATGCGATGCAGACACAGGTGCAATCCTATCTGAGCCGCGCCCGAATCGCGGCGCAGCGCGGGTCGGTCCTGGCGCGGACCGAAGCTCAGCCGGCGCTCGAAAGGATCGTCCGTGTGATGCGGCGCCTCAATCCGGAGAAGGAATTCAGCCTGTCAGTTCATCCGGCGGGGCTGGTGCTGGCCATGGAGCAGCAGGATGTCGAAGAAACGGTTGGCAATCTACTTGAAAATGCTGCGCGATACGCGCGCGACCATGTTTGGTTGAGCGTCAAGCCGGCCTCCGAGGAAGAACGCAGCAAGGAACCGGGTCGTGAATGGGTCGTGTTGCAGATCGAAGACGACGGCCCCGGCCTCTATCCGGACCAGATCGCTCTGGCCATGAAGCGCGGCAAGAGGCTCGACGAGAGCAAGCCCGGAACGGGGCTCGGGCTTTCGATCGTGAGCGAGATCGTGGGCGAGTATCAGGGCAGCCTGGAGCTTTGCCGTCGCGACGAGGGGGGCTTGCGCGCCAAGCTTCTTCTGCCGGTCGCGGTCTAGGGAGGTCCCCCGAAAGGCAATCCGGGCGGCGAGGACAGCGGGCGTTCGTCCGAAATGCGGCTTCTCCGGAAACAACGCATCGTGATCCGGCGGTCACACCGGTAACCGAAAATATCGCAGTCGACACCGGGTGCGGTTGCCTCGGGCGGTGGAGGGGTGCAAAAAGAAAACCTGTTCGTGCCGTTCCCATCGGGGCGGCGCCAGTAAATTCGAGAACGAGTAGTCGCGTATCATGAGGATTGGCGCAGAATTTGGGCAGGCCCTTGCTTCGGGCGGCAGGATCGCAATCGTCGCATCGGCCGTGACGCTTGCCGGCTGCGCTACTTCGAGCGGATCGCGCGGGACCGCAGCCGCCGCTCTCGCCCCAACCACGACCCGCAGCGTGTCGTCGTCGACCTATATCGAGGCACTACAGGGTGGGATCATCGCGCGCCTTTCCGGCGTCGATCTCGGCAAGTCGGATCGGCAAAGGGCACTGGAGGCGGAATACCGCGCCCTGGAAGCAGCACCCGGTGGCCAACCGGTCCTCTGGGAAGGGCAGGGCGTGAGCGGTTCCGTAGTTGCCGCCGCTCCCTATCAGGTCGGCTCGCAGAACTGCCGCCAGTACAGCCACACGGTCACCGTCAGGGGGCAGTCGACGAAAGCGCACGGTGCGGCGTGCCGCAACAGCGACGGAAGCTGGACGCCCTTGACCTGAGGCGGTCATCGACGGAACTCCGCTCCTCGCGCTCGGGATCTCCGGGCCGAACGGCTCCGGATAGGTCCTTGCGGCGAAACGCCTCAAATCTCCGTCATTTCCGGTTTTCGAGTTGGAATGACAGGGCCCGCATAGTATTTCCCCATCATGTTGTTCTGGATTCTCGTCGCCGCCCTGACGGCGGCTGTCGCTATCGTGCTCCTCTTGCCGCTGATGCGGGCGGCTTCGCCGCTCCCGTCTGCCCACAGCCATGACATTGAAGTCTACCGCGACCAACTCGAGGAGTTGGAGCGGGATCGCGGGGCCGGGCTGATCAGCGAGGAAGACGCGGAACTTGCGAGGGCGGAGATCGCGCGCCGGCTGCTTGCGGCGAGCGCAGCCGACGAACCGGCCCGAAGCGTGCCGAAGCAGGTTCTTTCGAACCGGATGGCGCAGGTCTTCATCCTTCTCTGCCTGCCGGCCGTTGGGCTTGGACTTTACCTGACGACTGGCAGTCCGGGCGTGCCGGCCCAGCCGCTGGCCGAGCGGCTGGCAAATCCCGGCGAGGACATCAACATTCTGATTGCCAAGGCCGAGAACCATCTCGCCGTCAACCCTGAGGATGGCGCAGGTTGGGATGTGCTGGCGCCGATTTACATGCGCAACGGCCGCGTGGACGACGCGGCTGCCGCCTATGAGCGAGCGATCCGACTGGTCGGCCCGACGGCGGCGCGGCTAGGCGGCTATGCGGAAGCCCTGATCGTTCAGTCCGGCGGGCTCGTCACCGCGGAAGCCCAGGACGCGTTGAAAAAAGCGCTGGCGCTCGATCCCCATGATCCGCGTTCGGAATTCTATCTGGCGCTGGGTTTGAAACAGGAAGGAAAGCAGGCTGCCGCACTCGCAGCGTTCCGCAAGCTCGCCGACACTTCGCCCGCCGATGCGCCCTGGCTGCCGCTGGTCACCCAGCACATCGCGGAGCTCGCGAACAGAAAGCCGGCCGACGGCGGCGCGGCGCCCGCAGACCCGACATCCGATGACATCGCGGCCGCCGAAGAGATGAACGCCGGCGACCGGCAGGCGATGATCCGCGGCATGGTCGATAGCCTGGCGGCGCGGCTGAAAGACGATCCCGCCAATCTCGAGGGATGGCTGCGCCTCGTCCGGTCCTATGTTGTGCTCGATCAAAGAGACAAGGCCGAGGATGCATTACGGCAAGGTCTGAAGGAATTCCCGGCCAAGGGCGATGAGGGCAAGCAGTTGCTGTCTGTGGGGCGGGAACTCGGCCTCGATGCCGGCGGAGAGCAAGAATGACGCGTAAACAAAAGCGGTTGGCAATCATTGGGGGCGGCGTTGGGTTCCTCACCGCCGCGGTGCTGCTCGTCATGTTTGCCTTCAGCCAGGCGGTGGCCTATTTCTATGTTCCCGGTGATCTGGAGAAGACCAGTGTTGCGCCCGGGACGCGCATCCGGCTCGGCGGATTGGTCGAGGTGGGCTCCGTCAAGCGCGGCGAGGGCAAGACGGTCACCTTCAGCGTCACCGATACGCTCGCATCGGTGCCCGTGACCTATACGGGCATCCTGCCGGATCTCTTCCGCGAGGGGCAAGGTGTGGTGGCGGAGGGCGCATTCGTTGCCGGCGGCTCCGTCTTCGTTGCCGATACGGTGCTGGCGAAGCACGACGAGACCTATATGCCGAAGGATGTGGCGGACCGGCTGCAGGCGCAGGGCGTCACGCTTGGCGGGAAGGAAAATATCAAATGATCATCGAGCTCGGGCACTACGCGCTGGTGTTGGCCCTTGCAACGGCGATCGTCCAGGCGGTGTTGCCGATCCTGGGCGTAAAACGCGGTGACCAATCCATGATGGAATTGGCGGGAGGCGCCGCGGTCGCCTCCTTCCTGCTCGTCGTCTTCGCATTCGCGGTGCTGACCTTTGCCTATGTCGTGTCCGATTTCTCGGTCAGGAACGTCTGGGAAAACTCGCATTCCCTGAAACCTTTGATTTATAAGATTTCGGGCGTTTGGGGAAACCACGAGGGCTCGATGCTCCTGTGGCTTTTGATCCTCGTTTTCTTCTCCATGCTCGTCGCCCTATTCGGCCGCAACCTGCCGGCGACATTGAAGGCGAACGTACTTGCGGTGCAGGCCTGGATCACCACGGCCTTCACCCTTTTCATTCTGCTTACGTCCAATCCCTTCGCCCGCCTCGTCCCAGCCCCGGGTGAGGGTAGGGACCTGAACCCGGTCCTTCAGGACATCGGCCTCGCAATCCATCCGCCGCTGCTCTATCTCGGCTATGTCGGCTTTTCCGTCTGCTTCTCCTTTGCTATCGCGGCCCTGATCGAGGGGCGGATCGATGCGGCATGGGCACGATGGGTAAGGCCCTGGACGCTCGCCGCCTGGACGGCCCTGACGGCGGGCATCGCCATGGGTTCCTACTGGGCCTATTACGAACTCGGCTGGGGCGGCTGGTGGTTCTGGGATCCGGTCGAGAACGCCTCCTTCATGCCCTGGCTTGCCGGTACCGCACTGCTTCATTCCGCCCTCGTGATGGAAAAGCGCGAAGCGCTGAAGATCTGGACCGTGCTTTTGGCGATTCTCACCTTCTCGCTTTCGCTGCTCGGCACCTTCCTGGTGCGTTCGGGCGTGCTGACATCGGTCCATGCCTTCGCGACCGATCCGACGCGTGGCGTCTTCATCCTGGCAATTCTCGTCATTTTCATCGGCGGCGCCTTCGCGCTCTTCGCCTTGCGCGCCACGCATCTGAAGGCGGGTGGGCTATTCGCGCCGATCTCGCGCGAGGGCGCGCTCGTCCTCAACAACCTGATTCTGACCACGGCGACTGCGACGGTGCTGACCGGAACACTCTATCCCTTGTTGTTGGAAGCCTTGACCGGCGACAAGATCTCGGTCGGTGCGCCTTTCTTTAACATGACCTTCGGTCTCCTGATGCTGCCGTTGCTCTTCGTCGTTCCTTTCGGGCCGCTGCTCGCATGGAAGCGGGGTGACCTCTCCGGCGCCGCTCAACGGCTCTTCGTCGCTGCCGCCATGGGCATTCTGGCCGCTGCAGTCATGTCTTATGCGAAAAGCGGCGGGCCGCTTCTTGCGCCCTTGGGCATCGGCCTCGGCGCCTTTCTGGTGCTCGGGGCGATGACCGATCTCGTGCTTCGATCCGGGCTTGGCAAGGTCGCGGGCCGCATCGCCCTGAGGCGCCTTCTCGGCCTGCCGCGCTCGGTCTTTGGCACAGCGCTCGCCCATGCCGGCCTCGGCGTCACGCTGATCGGCATCGTTGCGGCTACGGCCTATGGGACGGAGACCGTGGCGGAAATGAAGCCGGGAATGCTGGCGGATGCCGGCGGCTACACGTTGCGCTTCGACGGCATGCGAGAGGGGCGCGGCCCGAACTATTCGGAAGATACGGGACACTTCACCGTCAGCCGCGACGGTGTCCAACTCAACGAGATCTGGTCGTCCAAGCGCCTTTACTCGGCCCGCAGGATGCCGACCACGGAAGCCGGGATCAGGACCTTCGGTCTGAGCCAGCTCTATGTTTCGCTCGGCGACGAAATGTCCGGCGGCGGCATTGTCGTACGCATCTGGTGGAAACCCCTGATCCTGTGCATCTGGGGGGGGGCGCTGATCATGATGGCTGGCGGTCTCGTTTCCCTGAGCGACCGCCGCCTGCGAGTCGGCGCCCCGTCGCGCGCCAGGAAGTCACCCCAACTCGCTGCGGGAGCTGCCGAATGATCCGCGTCCTTCTCGCGCTCTGCCTCTGCCTGGCGTCCCTCGGACCGGCTCTCGCGGTCAATCCGGATGAGGTGCTTGCCGACCCCGCGCTCGAGGCGCGGGCGCGGGAGATCTCCGCGGAGCTGCGCTGCATGGTTTGCCAAAACCAGTCGATCGACGATTCCAATGCAGAACTTGCGAAGGACCTGAGAGTGCTCGTGCGCGAGCGCCTGAAGAACGGCGACAGCGATGAGGCGGTGATTAACTATATCGTGTCGCGCTATGGCGACTTCGTGCTCCTGAAACCGCGCTTCGGGGCCAAGACCCTGATTCTCTGGGGCATGCCGGTCGTTCTGCTGCTCGTCGGTGCAGGCACCATTTTTTTCGCTGCGCGCCGCCGTGGTGGCCGGACGGCGGGAGCGCCACTTTCCGACGAGGAGCAGGCACGACTGGACAAGCTCATGCGATCCTGAAGGTGTTTCGGCAACGGTATCCGGCTGTGCGAAAAGCAAATGCGATCAGCCGTTAGCGGTTTGCGCGCCGTGAAAGAGGCCAATTCTCCGGCATGTCTTGCCAACATTACGAAAAGTTCATCTGGCGGACAGAACTCAGTAAGGTCCCTTCCATTAAATCTTGCTTCATCGGCTGTTCCTCCAGTCGCAGCCAATCAGACGATCAGGTAACGGGCATCCGGATCCTGGCAGCAACGGTTTCGAGCCACCGCCGACCCGCGGAGCTCCATGGAAGAGAAAAGGCAAATCGAATGTCCACGAAGAAATCCCTGCGTCCCTCTCTCAAGACCATTCTGAAGACGTCCACGGTCGCCGGCGTTGCCGCGGTGATGCTTACGACCGGCATTCCGGCGCAGATATCGCACTCCTTTGCAGAGGCGGTGCAAGTTCAGGCCCCGGCCGTTCCCAGTTTTGCCGATGTCGTCGAAGCCGTTTCCCCGGCGGTCGTCTCCGTTCGGGTGCAATCGCGCATGCAGGTCTCCGATGAACAGGCCGGCAATTTCAGCTTCGACTTCGGCCGCGGCTTCGAGGATCTGCCGGACGATCACCCGCTGAAGCGCTTCTTTCGTGAATTCGGCGGCCCGGCTCCGCGTGACGGCGATCGAGCCGATCGCTGGCGTGATCGTCACGGGCCGCGTGAAGGCCGGCTCCGTCCGCGGGCACAGGGCTCCGGCTTCTTCATCAGCGAAGACGGCTATCTCGTCACCAACAACCACGTCGTTTCCGACGGCTCGGCCTTCACCGTCATCCTGAACGACGGCACGGAGCTTGATGCCAAGCTCGTAGGCAAGGATCAGCGCACGGACCTTGCCGTGCTCAAGGTCGATGCCAAGCGCAAGTTTGCCTATGTCAGCTTTGCCGACGACAGCAAGGTGCGCGTGGGCGATTGGGTGGTCGCCGTCGGCAACCCATTCGGTCTTGGCGGCACGGTCACCGCGGGTATCGTCTCAGCCCGTGGCCGCGATATCGGCTCCGGTCCCTATGACGATTATCTGCAGGTCGACGCGGCGGTGAACCGCGGCAACTCCGGCGGCCCCACCTTCGACCTTGCGGGCCAGGTTGTCGGCATCAACACGGCGATCTTCTCTCCGTCTGGCGGCAATGTCGGCATTGCCTTCGCCATCCCCGCATCGGTGGCGAAGGACGTTGTCCAAGATCTCATCAAAGACGGCAGTGTCTCGCGCGGCTGGCTCGGCGTCCAGATCCAGCCTGTAACCAAGGACATCGCCGAATCGCTCGGCCTTTCCGAAGCGAAGGGCGCCCTCGTTGTCGAGCCGCAGCCGGGTTCGCCGGGGGAAAAGGCAGGCATCAAGCAGGGCGATGTGGTGACAGCCCTCAATGGCGAGCCGATCAAGGATCCGCGTGATCTCGCACGGCGAGTGGCGGCGCTCAATCCGGGTACGACCGCCGACGTCACGCTGTGGCGCAATGGCAAGTCGGAGAGCATCAAGCTCGAGATTGGAACTCTGCCGAACGACACCGCGAGTGCGACTCCCGACAGTGGTGACGGGCGGCCCGATCAGGGACAGACGGGTGAGGAAACGCTTTCCGATCTCGGCCTGGCGGTCACTCCGTCGGATGACGGCAAGGGCGTCACGATCACCTCGGTCGATCCGGAGTCCGATGCCGGCGATCGCGGCTTGAAGGAAGGCGAAAAGATCGTCTCCGTCAACAATCAGAATGTGACGTCGGCGGACGAGATTCTCAAGGTGATCGACGCTGCCCGGAAGGATGGCCGCAGCAAGGCGCTCTTCCAGATCGAAGCTGCGGAAGGCAGCCGCTTCGTGGCGCTGCCGATCGACCAGGGCTGATCTATCAAGAGACCGGACCGGGTGCGGGAGGGAATGGTCGAAGGATCTTCCCCGCCCGCGTCTCGGCGCGTGGCCGAACCGCCGCGATCGTCGCGGCGGCTTCCGTTTCGACCCGATCTGCTGCGGCCCATGACACCGCGGCGTTCGGGCTGCTTGCGATCCGAAACCGGTTGAGACGATCAGAGGTCCGGGATTATGGTCATGCGTATGAAGATTCTCATTGTTGAAGACGACCTGGAGGCAGCGGCCTATCTCGCCAAGGCGTTTCGTGAGGCGGGTATCGTTTCCGACCATGCAAGCGACGGCGAGAGCGGCCTGTTCATGGCAAGCGAAAACGCCTACGACGTGATCGTGGTCGACCGGATGCTGCCGCGTCGCGACGGACTGTCGCTGATCTCCGAGCTCAGGCGCAGGGATGTCCACACGCCGGTGCTCATCCTCTCCGCTCTCGGCCAGGTCGACGATCGCGTCACGGGCCTTCGCGCCGGGGGCGACGACTATCTGCCGAAGCCTTATGCCTTCAGCGAACTCCTGGCGCGGGTTGAAGTGCTCGGCCGGAGAAAGGGAGCGCCGGAGCAGGACATGGTCTACCGCGTCGGCGACCTCGAACTGGACCGGCTCTCCCATTCGGTCAGACGGCAGGGCAAGGAGATTTCACTGCAGCCGCGCGAGTTCCGCCTGCTCGAATATCTCATGAAGAATGCAGGCCAGGTGGTCACGCGCACCATGCTGCTCGAGAACGTTTGGGACTACCACTTCGACCCTCAGACCAACGTCATCGACGTCCACGTCTCGCGCCTGCGCTCGAAGATCGAGAAGGATTTCGACCCGCCCCTGCTCAGAACCGTTCGGGGCGCAGGTTATATGATCAAGGACGACCAGGCGTCTGAAACATGAGCAGGTTCGGCGTTCTGTCCAGGACGACGGCGGTCAGGCTCTCCGCACTCTATCTCGTACTCTTCTCCCTTTGCGCCGCCATTCTCGTATTCTACGTCACCGGCATGTCCGAACGTCTGCTGGAACAGCAGACGCGCGAAGCTGTCGCTGCCGAGGCGTTACAGATCGAGGGCGTGTACGAGCGTGCCGGCATCAGCGGCCTGCTGCGGACACTCGAACGCCGTGCGCGCCAGCCCGGCGCCAATCTCTATGTCATCGCCGGCCCGGCAGGGGAAATACTCGCCGGCAATGTGGCCAGTCTTGAACCCGGCCTGCTCGATGACGCGGGCTGGACACCCGAGCCGTTCCGATACCGCCGCTTTACCGACGAGAGCCGCGCCGATAGTCATGTGGCGCTTGCCCAGGTGATCGTGCTCGACAATGGCCTCAGGATCCTGGTCGGCCGCGACCTGCAGGAGCCGGAGAAGTTTCGCGTCCTCGTCCGTCAGGCCCTGGTGGTCGCCCTCGGCATCATGGGGCTCGGCGCGCTGGTGATCTGGTTCGGCATCGGACGTAACGCCCTGAAGCGCATCGACCGCATGTCCGAGGCAAGCACCAAGATCATGGGGGGCGACCTGTCGCAGCGCCTGCCGATGAGCGGATCCGGCGACGAGTTCGACCGGCTTTCGGAATCGCTGAACACGATGCTCGGCCGCATCGAGAAGCTCAATGAAGGCCTGAAACAGGTGTCCGACAACATCGCGCACGACCTCAAGACGCCGCTGACACGACTGCGCAACAAGGCTGAGGCGGCGCTTGCCAGCCGCGAAAATCAGAGCGCCTCTCTCGAGGAGATCATCGCCGAGTCCGATCAACTGATCCGCACCTTCAATGCGCTCTTGATGATTTCGCGCGTCGAGGCAGGATCCGCCGTTGCGGAGATGAGCGAAGTCGATCTGACCGGCATCGTCGCCGATTGCGTCGAACTCTACGAACCGCTCGCGGAGGAAAGTGCGCTACGGCTGGAGACCGCCATCGAGCCCAAAGTGACAGTTGCGGGCAATCGCGAGCTTATCGGTCAGGCGCTGGGCAACCTACTCGACAATGCCGTCAAATATGCCGAGGGGGCGGAAAATCCGCTGATCCGGGTGGAAATGAAGGAGAGCGAGGGCAATGTCCTGCTGTCGGTTGCAGACCACGGCCCCGGCGTTCCGGCCGGCATGCGCAGCGAGGTCCTCAAACGGTTCGTGCGGCTCGACGAGAGCCGATCGAAGCCTGGGACCGGGCTCGGCCTCTCGCTTGTCGAAGCGGTCATGGAGATGCACCATGGCTCACTGGAACTCACGGCGACTGAACCGGACGGCACGGGATTGACGGTACGCATGGTTTTCCCGACCGCTTTGGCCTGATAGATCGATTGTGATGGGGAGGGATTGGATGCAGGCGGCGAGGGAAAGACGGCTGTCCGATATCGATGCGGTGCACATCCGGCCCGGAAGTCAGGCCGAGGCGAAGGCGTCGCTTGCCGCTCTGAAGGACGCGGCCAAAGGGCGTGAGGCACTCACTGCGCTGCTGGCCTCCGAAGCACCGCTCAAGAACTTCCTCGTCGCCGCTTTCGCGCTCTCCCCCTTCTTGCGCGATACGCTCGGCAGCCACCCGGCCATTCTCGAGGCTTTGCTTGCCGAATCCCTGCCTCTATTTCTCGAGCGACGGATCGATGCCGCGCGGGTGGCATGGAAAGCGGAGGGGACGGGCGTGGCACTGCCGGACGCGGAAGTGATGTCGCGGCTGCGGCGAGCCAAACGCGAGATTGCCTTCGCCATCGCCCTTGCCGATCTCGCCCGACTCTTCGACGGCCGGGAAACGACGCGCTGGCTGAGCGATTTCGCGGGCGCGGCTGTGTCTGCGGCGGTCGATCACCTGCTGTTGAGCGCAGAGGAGAGCGGCAAGTTTGCATTGAAGGACGCGGCCAAACCGAGCGCCGGTTCCGGCCTTGTCGTGCTCGGTATGGGCAAGCTCGGTGCGGCGGAACTCAATTATTCCTCCGACATCGATCTCGTGGTCTTCTACGATCCGCAATCCGTCATCCTGCTGCGACCCGACGAGGCGCCGGAGACCTTCGCGCGGCTCTTGAGACGGCTGGTCCGCATCCTGCAGGAGAGAACCGGCGACGGTTACGTTTTCCGCACGGACCTGCGCCTTCGCCCGGATCCGGGTTCCACCCCGCTCGCGATCCCCGTCGAGGCGGCGATGCTCTATTACGAGAGCCGGGGCCAGAACTGGGAGCGCGCCGCCTTCATCAAGGCGCGGCCGGTCGCTGGCGACCTCCAGGCAGGCGAGCGTTTCCTCAAGGAACTGACACCCTTCGTCTTCCGCAAATATCTCGATTATGCGGCGATCGCCGATATCCACTCGATCAAGCGGCAGATACATGTGCACAAGGGTCACGGCGAAATCGCGGTCAAGGGGCACAATATCAAGCTCGGCCGCGGTGGCATCCGCGAGATCGAGTTCTTCGTCCAGACGCAGCAACTGATCGCCGGCGGACGCATGCCGGCGCTTCGGCTGCGCGCGACCGAAGCGATGCTGCGTGCTCTCGCAGATACCGGCTGGATAGATCCGGGGACGGCGGATGAACTGATCGACGCCTATTGGTTCCTGCGCGATGTCGAGCACCGGATCCAGATGGTGCACGACGAGCAGACGCATCTTCTGCCCGAGACGGAGTCGGAGTTGAAGCGGATCGCCTGCATGCTCGGTTTCAGCGACACGGCCTCTTTCGCGGCGCAGTTCTCCGGCATCTTGCGGACGGTCGAGCGGCGCTACGCCCAGCTCTTCGAGCAGGAGGCGCGGCTTTCGAGCGAGACAGGCAATCTCGTTTTCACGGGCCAGCAGGACGATCCGGACACGCTGCAGACGCTGAAGAAGCTCGGTTTCGAGCGCCCGTCGGATATAGCCCGCATCATACGCACCTGGCACTATGGTCGCTACCGGGCCACTCAGTCCGTGGAGGCGCGCGAACGGCTGACGGAGTTGACACCGGAGCTTCTGCGCGTCTTCGGCGAGAGCCGGCGTGCCGATGAGGCGCTTCTGCGCTTCGATCAGTTCATCTCCGGGCTGCCGGCGGGCATACAACTTTTTTCCTTGCTCGGCAGCAATCCCGGGCTTCTGTCGCTGATCGTCAACATCATGTCTTCGGCCCCGCGTCTTGCCGATATCATCGCCGCCAAGCCACATGTCTTCGACGGCATGCTGGATCCGGGGCTTCTCGCCGAGCTTCCGACGCGTGACTATCTTGCGCCGCGAATTGCCAATTTCGTAGCCGGCGGCCGCCACTACGAGGATGTGCTCGATCGCCTGCGCATCATCGCGGCCGAGCAGCGCTTCCTGATCGGGATCAGGCTCCTGACGGGAGTGATCACCGGACCGCAGGCAGGCCGGGCCTTCACCGATCTCGCCGACCTGATCATCGCCTCCGCGCTCGAGGCGGTGCTCGAAGAGATCCGCGCCGTGCATGGCCGCTTCCCCGCAGGGCGGGTCGCGATCGTCGGCATGGGCAAGCTCGGTAGTCATGAGCTGACGGCTGGTTCCGACGTGGACCTCATTCTGCTCTACGACTTCGATGATGAGGCGTCCGTATCCGATGGCGCCAAGCCGCTGGATCCGGTCCGCTACTTCACCCGCGTGACGCAGCGACTGATCGCCGCCCTTTCCGCGCCGACGGCGGAGGGCATTCTCTACGAGGTCGACATGCGGCTAAGGCCGTCGGGCAACAAGGGTCCGGTCGCAACGCGCATCAGCGCCTTTGCCAAATACCAGCGAAACGAGGCCTGGACCTGGGAGCATCTGGCACTGACGCGTGCGCGCTGCATCTGCGGAGATGCCGGTCTGATCGGCGAGGCGGCGGCGATTTTCGCCGAGGTGCTCTCTAAGAGGCGCGACATCGAAAATATCCGCAAGGATGTCGGGGAGATGCGCGCGCTGATCGAAAAGGAGAAGCCGCCGCACGACATCTGGGATTTCAAGCTCATCCCCGGTGGTCTCGTCGACATCGAGTTCATCGCGCAATATCTGGCGCTGATCGCGCCGGCCAAGGGCGTGAAGCCGCTGCCCCCAGGAAGCCACACGATGGAGGCGTTGAAAACGCTCGGCGCCGCTCTCATGGATGCAAACGACCTCGATACCACGTTGGAGGCGCTTTCGCTGTTCACCGAGATATCGCAGATTGTCCGCCTTTGCATAGATGGCGATTTCGATCCGCGAAACGCGCCGTCGGGTCTCGTCGACCTCGTCTGCCGGGCGGGCGACTATCCCGACCTGAAGCATCTCGAGGCCGACATACGCCGCCTCTCCAAGGCGACGCGCCGAATATTCCAGTCGATTGTCGCAGGCTAGCGCCTCATGCTTTCCGAAAATCGAACCGATCTGTGGAAAAGGGCGCTGCAAAGACCGGAACCCACCTCAGGCGCGATCGGGAATCCTGACGGAGATGATCGTACCGACGCTCTCGGCCGAATGGATTTTCATCGTTCCGCCGTGCAGGCGCGTCAGCGAGCGGGAGATCGCAAGGCCGAGGCCGGACCCGCCCTTGCTCTTGGCATACTGGCTCTGAACCTGTTCGAAGGGCTGGCCGATTTTTTGCAAGGCATCCTTCGGGATGCCGATGCCGGAATCGGCAATGGTCAGCGTTACGGCGCCGCGGACTTTGCGCGCCCTCAAGGATATCCGCCCGCCTTCATTGGTGAACTTCACAGCGTTGGAGAGGAGGTTGAGCAGCACCTGTTTCATTGCCCGTCGGTCGGCGAACATCGTCAGACCGGAGGACACCTGCTGTACGATCCGGATATTCTTCTGCTCGGCCGGGATTGTGGTGAAGCGCAGCGTTTCCTCGATCAATGGTGCAAGGTCGATCCTCTCGCGTGCGATCCGCATGTGCCCGGCCTCGATCTTCGACATGTCAAGAATGTCGTTAATGACGTTGAGCAGATGCTTGCCGCTTTCGAAGATATCACGGGAATATTCGTGGTATTTCTCCGAGCCGAGCGGACCGAACATCTGGTTCTGCAGTATCTCCGAGAAACCGAGGATGGCGTTCAGCGGCGTGCGCAACTCATGCGACATGTTGGCGAGGAATTCCGACTTGGCGCGGTTTGCGGCCTCTGCCCGCTCCTTTTCCGCCTGGTAATTGGAATTGGCGACCGAGAGCTCGGCCTTCTGTCGTTCGAGCGTGATGCGCGAGGCGGAGAGATCGCCGATCGTTGCCATCAGCCGCCGCTCCGATTCGCGCAGGCGCACCTGATGGCGCTTCAGGAGCGTGATATCGGTGCCGACAGACACGAGACCGCCGTCGCGTGTACGCCTTTCGTTGATCTGCAGCCAGCGCTCGTCGGCGAGTTGCACTTCGCTGGTTTGCGAGTGGTTGCTGCGGTCCGGATCCGCCACCCGCCGCTCGACGACCGGCTTTGCCGCGGCAGCATGCACGACCGCGCGCTCGGTTCCCGGCACGAGCACGTGGTCGGGCAGCTGGTAGGCCTGCTGAAAATGGGTGTTGCACATGACCAGACGGTCGTGCTTGTCCCAGAGGACGAAAGCTTCCGAAGTGCACTCGATGGCGTCGGTAAGCCGCTGGTCCGCCTCCGCATAGCGTTGCGCGAGCCGATGCTGCTCGGTCACGTCCATAGCAATGCCGATGAGGTGAGCCCGGCCCGAAACGGTGCGGATGACCTGCGCCCGGGCGCGGAGCCAAACATAATGGCCGTCCGCATGGCGCATCCGAAACACCTGGTCGATCTGGCGTTCGTTGCCCTTGGCGATCGCCCGCGCCACCCGATAGATGCTGCGGTCCTCCGGGTGCATGAGCCGTGCGGCGTCGCCAAAGGACAGGACGCTGCTGTCTCCCGGCATGCCGAGCATCTCGTACATCGAGCGGGACCAGAACAGGCGCCGGTTGGCGAGGTCGAAATCCCAAAGGCCGCATCGGCCGCGTGACAGCGCGGTTTCGACGCGCAGGTTCGATTCGGCGAAGATCGCATCGGCATCGCGCGCGCGCTTGGCTTGGATGTAATAGGCATAGAGCACGACGAGCAGGATCGCCGAAATCCCGGCAAACAGGGTCACGTTGAGGGAAATGTCATCGCGCCAGGCAGTTTCGAACTGGGAAATCGGTGTCGCCGCCACGACCACCCCCGCGGACGCCGGCACCTGCATCACGGCTATGAGATGCCGGGCGCCGTCGATCGGCGCCTTCATGACACTGGAGCCTTCGCCGTAATATTGCTGCATCGCGGCATCGGGCGCGATGGCGGCAAGCGCATGCCCGACAAAGTCCGCACCGCCATTAGTGCCGGCGAAGATGCGGCCGTCCCGGCGGACCAGCAGGAGGAATATACCCGCGTCGAGCGCTTCAGCGGGCAGGTATCGCGCCAGCCGCTGCTCGGCCTCCCAGCGCCGCCCCTCGGAAAAAAGCACCGACCCGTCAGTCTGGAAGGCCGCCGCCGCCGCCGCCGCTGCCAAGCTGACGGTCTGGCGGGAACTCGTCTCCATGCGGGCATGCTCGTCCATGATGCCCGACATGCGCGAAAGCGCTACGATCAGGAGAAAGGCGATGATGAGGACCGGAATGGAGCGCTTGAGGATGGGCTCGGCCTTCGCGAGCTTGCGCGAGGCCGGTTCGGCAAAGAGCTTCACCTGCTCGATGATCTCTCGCTCCAGACCGGCAAGGGCCGGAAATTTGAGTCGCAACCGCCCATCGGCTGCGCTTCCCCGTCGCGCGTCCGCCATCTGTCCCTACCGCCATTGTCGAGTGCGCCCCGGCATGTCTGAATGCGGAGGGACGCTTGATCCTCTCGCTCCGAATCATCCCTTCTCCGGGCGCATGGACCGGATGCAGGCTGTTTCAGTGATTCGGCGCACCGTTCGCCCGAATCTGCCTCAATGAATCACACGGCGATTCGCCTTGTCTAGAGGCGATGGTGAAGATTTGTTAACCATTTTTCGTCGTTGGAAAGTCATAGCGCGACCGGAATGCCGTTCGTGCGCCAGGCTGGACAATGCGGGCAAATGTGCCCGCATCCTGGTCACGCCCGCCCTTCGTCCTGCAACATTCGCTCGACGATGTCGCTCACATCGGCGGAGAGGCTTGACGCCGCGGCGATTTCCTTGAGAGCGCCGCGAGCGTGTTCGGCTCTCGTCTGCTCCAGCGAGCGCCATGAACGCATCGAGGTTAGGATGCGCGCCGCAAGCTGCGGATTGCGGGGGTCGATCGCCAGGATCTGCCGCGCCAGGAAGCGATAGCCTTCGCCATCGGCGCGATTGAAGCCCGTGGGATTGGAGAAGGCATAGGTGCCGACGAGGGAGCGCACGCGGTTGGGATTGCTGGCATTGAAAAGCGGGTCAGACATCAGCGTCTTCACCCGGTCCAGAGTGGCCGGACCCGGGATAGTCGCCTGGATGGCGAACCACTTGTCGATGACCAGTGCATTGTCGGCAAAGCGCTTCTTGAAGGCGGCTAGCGCCTCCGCCGTCTCTTCCGCGTCCGGGAAGCGCTGTGCAAGCAGTGTCAGCGCCAGGCTCAGATCGGTCATGTTGTTGGCAGAGTGGAAAGCGTCCGCCGCCCTTTCCGGCCGCCCGTCGCCATAGACGAGGTAGGAAAGGGCCGCATTACGGAGCGAACGCTGGCCGGCGCTTGTGGCATCCGGACGGAACGGGCCGGGCAATGCCATGTCGTCGGCAAGGCGCTCGAAGGTGCTCCGGCCGGACGCGGCAATGGCAGACAGGATTGCCTGGCGGCCCGCGTGAATAGCATCGGGATCGTTGTCGTGGCCGATCTCGCGGGCGATGTCGGCCTCGCTTGGAAGGGAGAGGACCTGCGAGCGGAAGGCCGGCTCCAACCGATCGTCGCCGGCGGCGGCCAGCAGACCCTCGACGAGCAACTCGTCGCAGGTGATCGGTCGTGCCCCGCGAGCTTCGCCAGCAGCTTCGACCAGATTGTCCAATGCCATCGCGTTCAGCGCCTGCCAGCGGGCGAAAAGATCGACCTCGTGGCGGGCGATCAGGGCCCGGTCCTCGGCGCTCTGTTCGATGTGGACATTGATGGGCGCGGAAAAGCCGCGGTTGAACGAGGGGACGGGGCGCGACGGAATGCCGGAGAAGACGACTGTCTGCCTCCGTTCCGTCAGGTGGATTACGTCGCCGGTGACGTCCGCACCCGAAGCGCGTTTCAAGGTGGCCTCGCTACCGTCCTCAAGAAGCAGGCCCACGCGGAGCGGGATGTGCATCGGCCTCTTGGCGGATTGGCCAGGCGTCGGCGGCACCGTCTGTTCCAGGGCAAGGGTGAAGGTCTGCGCGGCCGTGTCGTAGGATCCGGAAGCGCTGACCAAAGGCGTGCCGGCCTGCTCGTACCAGAGAGAGAACTGGCTGAGGTCTCGTCCGCTTGCATCCTCGAAGCAGGCGATGAAGTCCTCGATCGTCACGGCCTGGCCGTCATGGCGATCGAAATAGAGATCCATGCCCTTCTTGAAGAGATCGCGTCCGAGGATCGTGGCGATCATACGCGTCACCTCGGAGCCTTTTTCATAGACCGTCGTCGTATAGAAGTTGTTGATCTCGCGATATTGCGCCGGCCGGACCGGATGGGCGAGCGGCCCAGCATCCTCCGGAAATTGTTCCGATTTCAGGTGCCGCACCTCGGCGATGCGCTTGACGACGCGCGAGCGCATGTCGGCGGAGAATTCGTGGTCGCGGTAGACGGTCAGGCCCTCTTTCAGGCAGAGCTGGAACCAGTCGCGGCAGGTGATGCGGTTTCCCGTCCAATTGTGGAAATACTCATGCGCGATGATCGCTTCGATATTGGCGTAATCCGTATCGGTCGCCGTTTCCGGATCGGCGAGCACGTATTTGTCGTTGAATACGTTGAGCCCCTTATTCTCCATGGCGCCCATGTTGAAATCGGAGACGGCAACGATCATGAAGATATCCAGATCGTATTCGCGGCCGAAGACTTCCTCGTCCCATTTCATAGCGCGTTTCAGCGCGTCCATGGCGTAGGCCGCGCGCGGTTCCTTGCCGTGCTCGACATAGATCTTCAGCGCCACTTCGCGGCCCGAAGCAGTCATGAATTTGTCTTCGACGACGCCCAGGTCGCCAGCGACCAGCGCGAAGAGGTAGCTGGGCTTCGGGTGCGGATCGAACCAGGAAGCGAAATGGCGGCCGTCGCCCAGGTCGGCGCCGCCGAGATAGTTGCCGTTCGAAAGCAGGAGCGGCGCCGTCGCCTTGTCGGCAATGATGTTGACCGTATAGACGGCGAGCACATCCGGGCGGTCGGGAAAATAAGTGATGCGGCGAAAGCCTTCAGCCTCGCACTGCGTGCAATAGACATTGCTTGTACGATAGAGCCCCATCAGCTTGGTGTTGGATTCCGGCGACAGGACTGTCGTCACCGTAATCTCGAAAGGGGCCGTCTCCGGCAGTCCGCGGATCTTCAGCGTATCGTCCAGCACATCGTAAAGTGCAGCGGGTATTTCCTCCTGATCGAGCAAAAGACCGGTCATGGTCAGTTCGTCGCCGTCGAGCACCAGGGGGGCGGAGGGGTTGGCGCCTTCGCGTCGATGGAAGATCAGACGTGCCTCGACTTTCGTCTCCTTCGGGTCGAGCTCGAACGTCAGGTCCACCCTCTCAAGAACGAAATCGGTCGGTCGGTAATCTTCCAGATGAACGATCTGGCCGGTATTTGTCCGCATGGTCAGTCCCGCTTTCGCCCCGCTTCCGTTGTAGAGGGCGCCTGTGATGGTGAAAAGGCCCAGGGGCAAGAATCTGCGTTTGCGAATGCCGTCGACCGCACTTCCGGCACAAACGCGCCGCCGATGTCCCTCCCGCTCCCTGTCTCCTGGAGGTTTATCGAAGCGCCACTAACAAGACCTAAATTCCACAGGATTTTTTCGCGCGCGCTGATTGAACCCCTTCTCCACGCGGTAGTCATCACGAAAAAATCGGTTTCATCAAGGAATTTGATCCAACTCCTTCTTCGGGCGGGGCTAGAGTGACGCATCTTACGCGGCGGGTCCGTCGCGTCCTCCCTTAGCCTCGCTCTTCCAGTAATCGGCTGGCCGATGGCAGATTGAAAAAGCGCGTTTCCATGGATGCCGACATACATAGCCCGATGAAGGGAATTTTGCTCAAGGTCCTTTCCGTCGTCGTTTTCCTCTGCATGTCCACCTGCATCAAGGCCGCCGGCAGCGACATCGCGACGGGACAGATCACCTTCTATCGCTCTGCGTTTGCCATGGTGCCGATCCTCGGCTATCTCGCTTTCCGCGGTCAACTGCGCGATGCTTTCAAGACGACCGATATCACCGGCCACCTTGGACGCGGTTTCGTTGGCATACTGGCAATGAGCTTCGGCTTCTACGGGCTCGTGCATCTGCCGCTGCCGGAGGCGATCGCGATCGGCTACGCCATGCCGCTTCTCGCGGTGGCCTTTGCAGCGTTCTTTCTCGGCGAGATCGTGCGGCTTTACCGCTGGACAGCCGTCATCATCGGACTCGTCGGGGTATTGATCATCACCTGGCCACGGCTGACCTTGTTGGAGCAGGGGGGCTTCGGAGAATCCGAGGCGCTCGGTGCCGCGGCAGTCCTGCTGTCGGCAACCTTCGGGGCCATGGCAATGGTGCTCGTGCGCAAGCTGGTGCAGAAGGAGCGCACGCATACGATCGTTCTCTACTTCTCTCTTTCCGCCTCTCTCTTCTCGCTGGCGACGCTGCCCTTCGGCTGGGCCGCGATGTCGTGGACGTCTTTCCTGCTGCTGATGGTGGCAGGCTTTTGCGGGGGTATCGCGCAGATCCTGCTGACGGAGAGTTACCGCCACGCCGACATGTCGACCATAGCCCCGTTCGAATATACGTCCATCGTCCTCGGCATCGTCATTGGCTATTTCCTGTTCGGCGACGTGCCGACGGCGACCATGCTTGCCGGCACTGCGATCGTCGTCGGCGCCGGCATCTTCATCATTTTCCGCGAACGCCGGCTGGGACTGGAGCGGAAGGGCGCTCGTAAGCACATGACGCCGCAGGGATAACGGCTATTGCGCCTGCGTCTCCCATTCGGGGACTGTATCATCCTCGATGATCGGACCAGCTTCCTGCTGGGCGAGCGGGTTCGTCACGTCCGGGCCAGGCGTCGGCAGGACGGTCGTCGCTTGGAAATCGGTTTTGGCGACGAGGCCCTCGTGCTGCTCGCGCTGCCCGATTCGCCAGGCCGCATAACCGGCATAGAGCGCAAAATAGACCGCGAGCACGATGAACAGTGCGGCGGGGCCGAACGCGTCCATAACCGGACCGACGACCAATGGGCCGGATATTGTGCCGAGGCCGTAGGTGATCATCAGCCCTGACGAGATCTTCACAAATTCGTCTGGCTGCGCGAGGTCGTTGGCGTGGGCGACGTTCAGCGCATAGATCGGGAAAAGCACCATGCCGACGCAGCCGGCAAGGGCGTAGAGGATCCAAGCGCCGCTGCCGATTGCGAGCGCCGTGACGAGACAGGAGACGAAGCCAAAGAGTCCGCAGGCGATCATGACGATGCGCCGGTCCATCCGATCAGAGGCCCGGCCGATCGGGATCTGGGAAAGGGCGCTGCCGGCAAGCACCGCGGCGAGCAAGGTCGCGCCCTCCGAGGTCGAAAGGCCGATCTTCTGCGTGAAGACGCCGCCGAGATTGAGCCAGGCGCCGGAGAGCGCGCCAGCGAGAAAGCCGCCGACGACTGCGACGGGTGAGCGGCGGAAAAGACCCGGCAGGTCGAAATTCGCCTGCGTCGGCGCCGCCGGCATCGGCGAGGATGAGAGCGCCGTCGGCAGGAGCGCGAGCGAGAACAGCACGCCGCACAGGATGAACAGGGACGTGTTGGTCGGATCGCCGAGCGGCACCAGATACTGGCCGGCGATCGTTCCGATCATGGTGGTGATCAGATAGAGCGAGAAGAGGAGACCGCGGTTTTCGTTCGTCACACGCTCGTTCAGCCAGCTTTCGATGACGAGATAGCTGCCGGCAATGGCAAATCCGGACACGGCGCGGAAGCCGATCCAGGCGCGCCAATCGACAATGAGGCCGCACATCAGGATCGCAACCGAAAGCAGCGTCATCAGCGCTGTGAAGACGCGGACATGTCCGACGCGCAGGACGAATTTCGGCGTGACGACGCAGGAGAGGGTGAAGCCCAACGTATAGCCCGTCGCGAAAACCGATACGGTGAGTGTCGACCAGTCCTCTGCGACCGAGCGCACCGGAATGACGTAGCTCTGCAGGCCGAAGGCCACCATCATCAGAAGCGTGGATAGCATCAAGCTGAAGACGGACGCGAAATTCGCCAACATTCGGCGCTCCTGGAAACTTCCGACCTCTGCTCAGCCCCGCGGGAGAACAAGGGCCAGCGACCTCCGCGTATCCGAAAGGACGCGCGGCGTTGCGTGTCAAAAAAAGCGAGAGTGGCTTTATTCCCGTTTCCGCGCTCTATCGATTGCGACAGGCCGTGGCGAGAAGACGCAAACCGTGAGCGACCGTGCCGCTGCCGGCGTCAGCTGGGCAGCAGCGGGCTGATCACGTTGCGATGGGCACGCCGGGCATCCGTGACCGAACTCAAGCGGCTATATTCGCGCGAGGCGCGCACTGCGGTACCGATGTCGGCGACCGCGTCGACGAGATTGCGGATAGACATGATACATTCTCCGATCCCGCAGCCTCAGGCGAAGCTGCGGCGGTCTGCGTGGGTCGTTGCCGGGGGATCAGCGCTGGATGAAGTCGGCGTAGATCTGCGTCGGACGCGTGGTTCGGGCAAAGCCCACAGCCGTCAATTGCTCGTTGGTTGCCGTGCCGGATCGATTAAACGGTGCCCGCCGGGCAAAGCTCGCATGGCGGAGCGTCTCAAAGCTGCTGTGGATCGGGCGAAAGCGGGCAGTCATGGTTCAATTCCTTAAATCCATTCCTCCCGTTAGCCCATATTGCAACGCAACATTGCTTTTGCAATGCACCAAAACGCCGCGCAGACATGCACAAACCGCATGGCTTTTTTCATACTTAATTGATGAATCAGGCCGCGTGGCGTCAGGCTCCGATTCTGGCCTTGAAGGCCAGCAGATCCTGCCAGGCGAAGCGCTTGTTGATCGGCGCGGTAACCAGGTCCTGCGGGTGCAACGTTGCCATTGCCGGCGCGGCGTGACCGCCGGCGGCGAGTTCCCGCCACTGCCCCCGCATCTGATGGATCGTCTCGCTACCGCCGTAAAAGAACCGTGCGGTAAAATTGCCGAGGAGGAGCACATGCCTGGGTTCGGCAAGGGCGATCTGTCGCTCGATGAAGGGACGGCAGATGTCCGCCTCGCGGCTGCTTGGCACGCGATTGCCCGGCGGCCGCCAAGGTATGGCATTGCTGAGCAGCACGTCGTCCCTCGAAAGCCCGATGGCGACGAGCATGCGGTTCAGCATGTCGCCGTGTCTGCCGGCGAACGGACGAGCATCGCGGTCGTCATCAGCATAGGGCATCGGCCCAATGATCATAACGGCGGAGCTGGCATTGCCCTCCACGAAAACCAGGTTGCGGGCGCTGTTTCTCAGGTTGCAGCCGGTAAAGGCCTCCATCGCACTGCGCAGTTCGGCGAGCGACCGTGCGCTCTCGGCGGCAAAGCGCGCCTCGCCGATCGCCTGTTCGTCGGGTATGGCGACGCTCGGTGGTGCTGAAGGCGGTGCGGCGTGATCTCTTGTCCGGCTGGCGGGAACTGCTGGTTGCGTTCTCTGTGTGCCCGTGGGGGTCGACTGCCTGGCCTGCGGCGCGGCGCGCCCCTCGGCGCGCCTCGCCTTCATGGCCTCGAACTCCGCCAGCCGGTCGACCGGTGCGTCTTCCAGCAGCCATTCGACGCCCGCCTCGGCATGGAAGGCGAGGAGGGCGGCGAGTTCGGAAGTGGAGAGGTCATTGGCCGAGATCATGGGGCGACTTTAGCAGATCGGAGGATGCGGTCCACCCGCTGTGGGAGCATCAACGCGCTGTCCAGGTCGCGATATCCTCGCGTTCGCCGATAAGCGCCAGGCCATGGGCGATCGACAGGAGTTCGCCGCCGCATTCGATTCGTTCCTCGCTGAAGCGATTCTCGAACAGCCGGCGGACGGCCGGCACGAACGAGGTGCCGCCGGTCAGGAAAATCCGGTCTATCTCGCCGGGAGGCGTCGCGGTCTTCGCCAGCACCGTGTCGAGGGCTTCTTCGATGCGGGCCAGGTCGGGCGCGATCCAGCCCTCGAAATCCTTGCGTCGCACCATCCGGCGTGATCGCTCCCCAAGCGGCGGAAAGTAGAACTCGGTCTCCTCGTCCAGCGATAGGCGCATCTTCGTGGCCGAGACCGCCTGGTAGAGCGGATAGCCCTCATCGTGCTCGACGAGATCCATGAAGGCCTCCAGCTTCTCCGGCTCGAGGCTCGAACGGACGAGCTTCCTCAACTCGGTGAAGTCTCTCAATGTTTTGAAGATCGACAACTGGTTCCACCGGCCGAAATTGGCATAATAGCTCGACGGCACTTCAAGCAGTTTGTCGAAGCTTTTGAAGAGACTCCCTTTGCCGATGAGCGGGGAGACGATATTGTCGATGATGCGGAAGTCGAAGTGATCCCCGGCGATGCCCACTCCGGAATGCCCGATCGGCGTTGCGGTCAGCCGCCCGGCCCCGCGTTCGAAGCGGATGATCGAGTAATCGGTAGTACCGCCGCCGAAATCGGCGACAAGCACGGTTGCGTCGCGCTCAAGCTTTTGTGCGAAGTAGAAGGCGGCCGCGACCGGTTCATAAACAAAATGCACCTCCGGAAAACCAAAACGCAGCAGTGCGCGATTGTAGCGTTCGATCGCCAGCGTTTCGTCGGGATTGGCCCCGGCAAACTGTACGGGTCGGCCGACGACGATCCGTCGAAGGCTGTCGCTCCATTCGCCACCGCCATATTCCCGCAGACGGGCAAGGAAGCCATGCATCAGATCTTCGAAATCATACCGCTTCGCGAAGACGAGCGTGCCATGAAACAGCGCGCTTGCGGCAAAGGTCTTGAACGATTGCAGGAAACGGCACTCGCCGGGATTGTCGATGAACTCTCTTATCGCTGCCTGCCCCGCTTCTATCCGCAAGGGGAGAGGACCCGGATTTTTCAGGAAGGAAAGCGCCGTTCGGGTCGTATCGGCTTTGCCGGCGGGGCTTTCCATGACGATGGAGCGAGTGGAGGCGCCTTCTGCCACGGCCAGTACGGAATTGGTGGTCCCGAAATCGAGGCCGAGTGCGGATGCCATGACGATCTCCATACGTGGGAAAGGGGCCGGCCTCCTCGCACGGGTGCCGGTCGAAAGCAAGGCCGTCCCAGTTTACGTTTACGTGCAAGTAAGTTATACGTGCCTGGCCTAAACTCATCAGGTCATGCGCAAATGCAGGGAAACTCTGTCGCATCCTGGCTCGACAACGCTTGCCACATTTGCCATGACGGAACGATATGGCTGGGAAAGGAGCCGGCGGAAGACCGGCAGGACTGGAGAGCATGATGACCGAGGTACAAGAACTTCCCGAGCGCGAGAGCATGGAATTCGACGTGGTGATCGTCGGAGCGGGTCCGGCCGGCCTTGCCGCAGCGATCCGGCTGAAGCAGGTCAATCCCGAACTCTCCGTCGTCGTCCTGGAGAAGGGCGCCGAGGTCGGCGCGCATATTCTGTCCGGCGCCGTCGTCGACCCGATCGGCATCGACCGGCTCTTGCCCGGCTGGCGTGACGAGCCGGATCATCCCTTCAAGACGGAAGTCACCGACGACCATTTCCTTTTCTTAGGTCCGGCCGGCTCGATCCGCCTGCCGAACTTCCTGATGCCGTCGCTGATGAACAATCACGGCAACTACATTGTATCGCTTGGGCTCGTCTGTCGCTGGCTCGCCGCCAAGGCGGAGGAACTCGGCGTCGAGATCTATCCGGGCTTTGCCGCCACCGAAGTGCTCTACAATGACGAGGGCGCGGTGATCGGGGTTGCCACCGGCGACATGGGCATCGAGCGCTCAGGCGAGCCGGGGCCGAACTTTGCCCGCGGCATGGCGCTCCTTGGCAAGTACACGCTGATCGGCGAGGGCGTGCGCGGTTCGCTCGCCAAGCAATTGATCGCCAAGTACAAACTCGACGAAGGTCGCGACGTGCCGAAATTCGGCATCGGGCTGAAAGAGCTTTGGGAGGTGAAGCCGGAGAACCATAAACCCGGCCTCGTGCAACACTCCTTCGGCTGGCCGCTCGACATGAAGACCGGTGGCGGCTCATTCCTCTACCACCTCGAGGACAATCTCGTCGCCGTCGGCTTCGTCGTTCATCTCAATTACAAGAACCCCTATCTCTACCCCTTCGAGGAATTCCAGCGCTTCAAGACGCACCCGGCGATCCGCGGCACCTTTGAAGGCGGCAAGCGTCTCTCCTATGGCGCCCGTGCCATCACCGAGGGCGGCTGGCAATCGGTGCCGAAGCTGTCCTTCCCCGGCGGCGCGCTGATCGGCTGCTCGGCCGGCTTCGTCAACGTGCCGCGCATCAAGGGCAGCCACAATGCAGTGCTGTCCGGCATTCTCGCGGCAGAAAAGCTGGCGGATGCAATCGCGAGCGGCCGCGCCAATGACGAGCCGGTCGAGATCGAGAAGGGCTGGCGCGACAGCGCCATCGGCCAGGATCTGAAAAAGGTGAGAAACGTCAAGCCGCTATGGTCGCGCTTCGGCACGGCGATCGGCGTCGCGCTCGGCGGCCTCGACATGTGGACGAATACGCTTTTCGGTTTGTCCTTCTTCGGCACGCTGAAGCACGCCAAGACCGATGCGGCCTCGCTGGAACCGGCGGCGAAACACCAGAAGATCGACTACCCGAAGCCGGATGGGGTTCTGACTTTCGACCGGCTGTCGTCGGTGTTCCTGTCGAACACCAATCACGAGGAGGATCAGCCGATCCACCTGCAGGTCAAGGACCCCGAACTGCAGAAGCGCTCCGAACACGATGTCTTTGCCGGCCCCTCGACGCGCTACTGTCCGGCCGGCGTCTATGAATGGGTCGAGAAGGATGGGCAGCCGACCTTCGTCATCAACGCCCAGAACTGCGTCCACTGCAAGACCTGCGACATCAAGGACCCGAACCAGAACATCAACTGGGTGCCGCCCCAAGGGGGCGAAGGCCCGGTCTATCCGAACATGTAATGTTCGGAAGGCGGGCCGCACGGACCCCCGCGAAGAAAGCAGGGCGAAGGCCCGGTCTATCCGAACATGTAATGTTCGGAGGGCGGGCCGCACGGCCCCCCCCACGAAAGCACGGCGAAGGCACGGTCTGTCCGAACATGTAATGTCCGGGGGAAGCGGCTTCATGGATCATCGGTGTAACGCGGAATGGCCGGTCTTCCCCGACGAGGAGGCGGGCCCGTGGACCCGCGGCGGCGGTCGTAATCGGGCGCGAAAAGAGGCGCGGCGCTTCAGCCGGGCAGAAATTAAGTGAAGTTTTTCCGCCAAGGCCTTCAATTATCTAGATGCATGGCTAATATGGCCGTCAGGGCGCTCGCTGACGCAAATGGACAAGTGTTTGCCGGAGAGACTCGCTATCAATGGCAATGGCCGTTGATCGTGAGGATGGATCGATGGCGTGCAGCTGGTTGCGTCCAGGGGCTGGAGCAGGCGCTGTTCCGATGTCCGCCGCGGCGGTAGGGCGAGCAGCCCGTTGCAAACACACCGTCACAACAGAGGGAACCGAAAATGAACAAACTTCTTGCGACGACATTTCTTGCCGCTGGCCTGCTCGGGCTGGGCAGCGCTGCCTCGGCAGCGGAATGCGGCGACGTGACGATCGCCAACATGAACTGGCAGAGTGCCGAGGTTCTTGCTAACGTCGACAAATTCATCTTGACGGAAGGCTACGGTTGCAATGCCGAGCTGGTCGTTGGCGACACGGTGCCGACCATCACCTCGATGATCGAGAAGGGCGAGCCGGACATTGCGCCGGAAGGCTGGGTCGATCTTCTGCCGGATGTCGTCAATCGCGGTCTCGAGGAAGGCAAGATCGTCGGCGCGGCGCTTGCGCTTTCCGACGGCGGCGTCCAGGGCTGGTGGATGCCGAAATACATCGCCGACGAGCATCCGGACATCAAGACGATCGACGACGTGCTGAAGCACAAGGAGCTCTTCCCGGCTCCCGAAGATCCGAGCAAGGGTGCCATTTACAACGGTCCGCAGGGCTGGGGCGGCACCGTGGTAACGACGCAGCTCTACAAGGCCTATGACGCCGACGAGGCAGGCTTTACGCTTGTGGATACCGGTTCTGCCGCCGGCCTCGACGGTTCGATCGCCAAGGCCTACGAGCGCAAGGAAGGCTGGGTCGGCTATTACTGGGCTCCGACGGCGCTGCTCGGCAAGTATGAGATGGTCAAGCTCGACCACGGCGTTCCCGCCGATCCTGCCGAGTGGAAGCGCTGCAACACGGTTGCGGATTGCCCGGACCCGAAGAAGAACGATTGGCCGAAGGACAAGGTCCAGACGCTGGTGACGAAGGAGTTCGCCGAACGCGCCGGACCTGTCATGGATTACCTCAATACCCGCGCCTGGCCCAACGACGTGGTCAACAAGCTGATGGCCTGGATGACGGACAATCAGGCGAGCGGCGAGGAGGGTGCCGAGCACTTCCTCGAGGAGAATGAGGAGATCTGGACCAAGTGGGTTTCCCCGGAGGTCGCCGAAAAGGTCAAGGCCGCCCTCTGATCCACGGCCCTGATATGGAGCGGCGCGCCGGCTTGCGCGCCGCTCGCTTTTTAATGGACACCGCGTTTGCGGTACGGTGAATGCAGCGGCGTGTGTTCCTGAGATGCGCGGCGCTGCCGGCGGCAGATAAGAAGAAGAGTGTGCCGCTTTGACGACATGCGAAGGGGAATCGAGAAATGGAATGGTTGACCAAATTTCCGCACATGGACGACGATCGGCTTCGACAACTCAAGAAACTGATCGATGACGGGTTCCGGACTTTCACGCGCGCCTATGGCGACGCCATCGAGAGCTTTTTCGAACCGCTGCAGTTCTTTCTGATCCAGTCCGAGCGCTTTCTGACGCGCACGCCTTGGCCGGTCATTCTGATCCTGATCGCGCTTATCGCCTGGTTTGCGAGCCGCAATTGGAAGATCGTCGCCGGCTGCGTCGGCACCATGCTGGCCATCGGCTATTTCGACATGTGGGACGACACGATGAAGACGATCTCGATGATTTTCGTCTGTACCGTGCTGTCGATCGCCATCGGCATTCCGATAGGGATCATCATGTCGCGCTCCGACCGGTTCCAGAGCGTGGTCAATCCGGTGCTCGACGTGATGCAGACGATGCCAAGCTTCGTCTACCTCATTCCCGTCGTGATGCTGCTTGGCATCGGCAAGGTGCCGGGCCTGATCGCCGTCGTCATCTACGCCATTCCGCCGATGATCCGCCTCACCAATCTCGGCATTCGCCTGGTCGACAAGGACGTGCTCGAGGCGGCGGACGCTTTCGGCTCTTCCAACTGGCAAAAGCTGAAAAACGTCCAGATGCCGCTGGCTCTGCCGACGATCATGGCCGGCATCAACCAGACGATCATGATGGCTCTCGCCATGGTGGTCATTGCCTCGATGATCGGCGTTCAGGGCCTGGGCCAGCCGGTCCTGAAGGCGATTGCCAACCAGTACTTCACGCTCGGCATCTTCAATGGCATGGCCATCGTCGGCATTGCCATCATTTTCGACCGCGTCAGCCAGGCCTATGGACGCCGTCTGCAGCGGCATCTCGAAATCGTCCACGGCTGAACCACGCAACGAAGAGCGGCCCGAGGCTTCGGTCCCGGGCCGCTCTTGTTTCCCAGGGTCCAGACCCTAGCTTATCGCTGGCGAGGCGACAGAATACCGGTCGAGAGGGCAACGCCGGTTGCTGTTGCGATAGCGGCGGTAACTTCGTAGGGGCCGATTGCCTCGCCGAGAAGCACGCCGCCGCCCACCATTGCGAGTACCGGAGTGAGAGCCGTGAAGGCGGCAGCCTGTGTGCCGCCGAGGCGGCTGACGGCGATGCCATAGGCAAGTGTCGCGACGAGGCCGGAGAGGATGCCCTGGCTCATTACTTGAAGCCCGATCTCATGCGCGGGAACGGTCGAGAGCGTGCTGCCGAAGAAAAGTGCCAGGAGGAGATGGATAACGAATGACCAGGAGGCGATCAGCGCGCTGCCTTCGATGGGACTCAGACCCGAACGCCGGAATGCGTGCGTATAGACGGCCCAAAGAATGCCGGCGCCGGGTAGCAGCAGGTAGCCCACCCATGCGGACGCATCGGCCGTGTCGAGGCCGCGGACGAGCAGGATTGCGACACCGACGACGATTGCCCCGAAGCCGATGAGCCGCATGCCGTCCGGCCGCTCCCCGAAGAAGCTTGCGCCGATGAGCGCCGTCGCCAGTGGCATTGAGCCGCCGAGGAGCACGCCAACCGACGATGCGGGTGTTGCATGAATGGCGAAAGCCGCAACCTGAAAGAAAACCGCGCCCGATCCGGCGACCATCAGAGCAAGCAATCCAAGAGGCACGCCTTTTGGAAAGAGGCCCAGTCGCAACCAGACAGGAGCAAGCGCCAGCGCTGGCACGCCGTAGCGAATGAGCCCGAGATCGATCGTGCCGAGCGTAGTCGCTGCCGTGTGTCGTGTGGCGAGAATCCAGCCCGCCCAGATCAATACCGTAACAAAGGCGCCCGCATAGCCGGCGGCCGGCGCCTGCGAATGCCGTTCGAGTGTCAGCGCAACCATGATCCAGTTCCTCCAGTGGTAATGCTCAGGCGTGGAGGTTAGCGCCGATGGCGAGGGCACGTCCTTGCTATTTGTGCCCCTCCCGATCTATAGTTGGCAATTATCTGCCAACGTGGCCGGGGTATTTGACTGGTTATGCCAAATCTCGACAAATTCGATATTGCCATTCTCCGGATCCTGCAGGAAGATGCGCGCGCGACCAATGTCGAGATCGCCGAACGCGTCAATCTCTCCCCGTCGCCCTGTCTGAGACGCATCCGCAATCTCGAGAAATCCGGTGTGTTGCGCGGTTATCGCGCCGACATAGACCGCAAGGAGGTCGGCCTCGGCCTGACGGTCTTTGTCGAAATCAAGGTCGGGCACCACAGCCAGGAGAACGCACGCCTGCAGCAGGAGGCGCTGCTCGCGGTTCCTGAGGTCGTGTCTTGCTTCCTTATTTCCGGCAATGCGGATTTCCTCGCAGAGGTCGTGGTCGAGGATCTGGCGGCCTATGAGAAACTGCTCACCGAAACTCTGCTGACCCTGCCCGGTGTGACCGATATTCGGTCTAATTTCGCCATACGGACGATCAAGACCGCCGGCCCATTGAAGCTTCCGTCCCGCTGAGCACGGGCCCAGAATCGGAGTCGCTTCTCAAAAGACGGGTGGCGCTGTGACGACCCGACCTGCCGGCGTCAAAGTCCGCTGCCGGCAGGTCTTTCCCTCTCTCGCCGCGTCAGAAACCGGTCAGCACCAACTTGCCGCGCGTGCGGCCGGTTTCGACCATTCGATGTGCCTTCTTGAGGGTCGCCGCATTAATCGGGCCGAGGGTTTCCGTCAGCGTCGTACGGATCTTTCCGGCGTCGACGAGTTCGGCCACCCGGTGCAGGAGCTTGTGCTGCTCGATCATGTCCGGGGTTTTGAACAGCGAACGGGCAAACATCATCTCCCAATGGGTCGAGACCGATTTGCGCTTGAACGGCATCACGTCGAGCACGGCCGGGTCATCGATGAGGGCAAAGCGCCCCAGCGGCGCAATGAGCTTGACGATCTCGTCGATGTGTCTCTCCGTATGGGTCGTCGAGAATACGAAGGCCGGTGCGCCGAGGGCGAGTTGATCGATCTCCGCCGCAAGCGGGCGTCCATGGTCCAGGACGTGATGTGCTCCAAGTGTCAGGGCCCATTCTCGGGTCTCAGGCCGGGACGCGGTTGCGATCACGGTGAGATCGGTCAGCGCCCGCAAAAGTTGAATGGCGATAGAGCCGACGCCGCCGGCCCCGCCGACGATCAGCACCGCATTCGCTGCACCCGGTACGGGGTCATTAACCCTGACCCGATCGAACAGGGTTTCCCAGGCGGTGATCGCGGTCAGCGGCAGGGCCGCGGCAGCAGCGAAGTCGAGTGATTTCGGCTTGTGTCCGACGATCCGTTCGTCGACGAGGTGGAACTCAGCATTGGTGCCGGGGCGATCGATGGCGCCGGCATAGAACACTTCGTCACCCGGCCGGAAGAGCGTGACCTCGCGCCCGACCGCCTTGACCACGCCGGCGGCGTCCCAGCCGAGGACCTTCGGCTGCCCGGGCTCCGGTTCGACGCCTGCCCGGACTTTGACGTCGACGGGATTGACCGAGACGGCCCTGACCTCGACGAGAAGATCGTGACCCTCGGCCGTTGGGGTCGGCAGTTCGACGTCGATCAGGGAGGTTTCGGCTGTGATCGGTTGGGATGTCCTGTAAGCAACAGCGCGCATCAAATGCTCCTTTACAAATTGAACAGGAGCTAGATGACGATTACAGTCGCCAGTCGCAAGAATGCACAAATTCAGCCCATAGTGCCAAAAAGGATACCGTCATGTCTCTCCCGCGTCAGAAGCTGACGAACAAATTCCCCGGCTGCCCGGTAGAGGCGGCGCTGAGTTTCATCGACGGCAAATGGAAGGGCGTGATCCTCTATCATCTGATGGTCGACGGGACTCTGCGTTTCAACGCGTTGCGCCGGCGGTTGCCGAGCATCACGCAGCGGATGCTGACGAAGCAGTTGCGGGAGCTGGAGGAGGCCGGCCTTCTGTCGCGCACGGTCTTTCCGGTCGTGCCGCCGCGCGTCGAATATGCCCTGACGGCCAAGGGCGAAAGCCTGAGACCGGTAATCATGGCGCTGAAAAGCTGGGGCGATGAAAACGTCCTCTGTGAGGCAATCGCATGATGTCGATGCCCCTCGGAAAAATCAGGAATTGCAGGCCGTATTCGCTCGCATCTGGCCTCTGGATTAGGCTGCCGCAGCGCTTATCTGAGATGTCTACTACATGCCTCCTTAAATCGACCTCGATTTGAGAAGACATGGAGTGGACGCCTCGGCTAACGGAGACAGTGGCCATTCATGAAGGTCAAAGCCATCTTCAATCGCGATGGGGGAACATTCCGCACGACCGACATGGAGACCTATGGCAGGACGGTCGAGGAGGCCTTCCATGCCGCCGGACACAGGATAGAGATAGCCATCGTCCCCGCGGAGGTAATACTCCCGGCACTGGAGACGGCCTGCCGCCGCGGCGATCTCGATGCGATCATTGCGGGCGGCGGCGACGGCACGATCTCCGCGGCCGCCGGCGTCGCCTGGAGAACCGGCATGCCGCTCGGCATTATCCCTGCAGGTACCATGAACCTGTTCGCCCGCTCGCTGAAACTGCCACTCGACATCTGGAAAGCACCGGAGGTTCTGGCAAAAGGAACGATCATCGATGGCGATATCGGCAGTGCCGACGGCCGGGCCTTCGTACATCAATTCTCGATGGGGCTTCACGCGCGTCTGGTGCGCTACCGCAACGCCTATCACTTTGCCTCGCGACTCGGGAAAATCGGCGCCAGCACGCGCGCCGCGGTCGGGGTCATTCTCAATCCGCCGGATTTCGAGATCGAGTTCGACGCCGACGGGCACCGGGAACTCCGACACGTTTCTCATATCTCGGTTTCGAACAACCATTTCGGCCATGCAACGCTGATGTATGCGGACGATGTGACGGCCGGCCACCTCGGCTTCTACACGGCGCCCCCTTTGACTTCCGTCGGTGTCGTCAAACTGGCCTTCGATATCCTGCGCGGCCGTTTCCGCGCGAGCCCGCTGATCACGGAGATGAGCGCGCTCGGGGTCGATCTGCACTTTCCCAAGGTGGATCGCAAGATCAATTGCGTGGTCGATGGCGAACTCCTCCCGATCAGCCAGCGCGATGTCTCCCTTCGCATCCACCCGGGCGAACTGAAGCTGCTGGTCGGCACGGGCAATGACCACCCTCCCGTGTCCGATTACCCGCCGATCCAGATGTAGCGGAATCCGTACCGGTCCGCCTCCGAGCCGTAGAGGTAGGGCAGGGCGAGTTCGCGTGGCGTCGTGCCGGATACGACCACGCCCAGTTCATGGAGCGTCTGCTTCAGCGGATCGGGTAGCTGCGGCTGCGCGTCCGCCTTGTCGTGCCAGACCACCAGAAGCGGCCGCTTCGCGGAGTCGCCCGCGATCTTGTCCATGCGCGAGGGCATCGCCACCGTCGCGTTTGCGAACTGCGTTCGGAAATTGCCCGCGGCCTGCTTGTCGTCGGTAAGCACGAAAGCCGGCTGTTGTCCCTTCGACGTCTCGATCGCTTCCGCAAAACTGGCATAGGGTATGTTCAACCGCGAATAATCGCCGAACCAGGGCCGCACGACGGCGCGTCCGGAGACGACGACGAGCGCTCCAAACACGATCGTCGCGATCAGCGACGCAAAGAGTTTGAAGCCCGGCATCGGGTCGATTTTTGCCGCCTCGATCTTCAGGCAGAGATAGAGCGGCAGCAGGAGCAGATAGAGAACCAGCCATTTCTCGCGGATGTGGGTCGCAGCGACGCCGAGCACGATCAGGAGCACCGCCAGGAAAGAGAGTGCAATGGTCCGGCCGATGACGCGGGTCCACAGGCTTTCAGCCCGCCACACCAGGAGCACTTTGCCGCGCACGACAAGTCCAAACAGGATAACGGTGACGAAACTGCCGCCGATCACTGCGGAAACCAGCGCGGAGACGCCGTGGAGCGCCTGAAGAAGACGTCCTTCCGCTTCGCGTTCCTTCATCTCGTTCAAGGTTCCGGCCGAGGCCGCGTCGAGATTTTGCAGAATCCAGATCCCGTGAGGGAGCGCGATTAAGGCGGCGACGGCGATCGCGGCCACGATCCGCCAGTCGAAGACACGGGCGCGCAGCTCCCGTTCCGGCAGGATGGCGATAATCGCCGCTGTGGGGACCAGGACGAAATTGTATTTGGAGATCGCGCCGATACCGACGGCAAGGCCGGTCAGGAGATAGGCGGCAAGGCTTGGCCGCGTGAGCGTTCGGAGGAAGCCATAAAGGAAGAGCGAGACGGCAAAAAGCGCAGCCACCGTGTGCGACAGATCCCGCTGCGCGAGCAGGAAGACAGGCGGCAGGCTCAAGACGCCGAGCATTGCCATGGCGGCGAGGCGCCGGTCCTGAAGAACGAGGCGCGCGGCAAGTCCGTAGAAGAGGCAACAGAGGAACAGCAGCCCGTTCTTGAGCACCGTCATGGTTGCCAGTGACGGGCCCATCGCTTGCGAGAGCCCATATTGCAGCCAGTTGTAGAACGGCGCCTGCGGACCATATCCAAGCTGTAGGAATTGCGACAGGAATGCCTGCTCCGATTCGTCGATCTCGAGCGAACTCGAGATCGCCAGCCGCAAGGCGATGCAAAGCAGGAAATAGCCTGCCAATGCGACGATAACCGCATTCGGCCTACGTTCGACGATGTCAAGCATGCGGCGGTTCCGGCTCGAACACCTGCCGCACGATGTAATTTGTCGTTTCATCGTCCCGGAAATAGGCGCGGGCCATCATTTCCGCGAGAATGCCGGTCGTGATGAGTTGTACCGAGGAGAGGAAGAGCATTACGCCAACCATGAGCATCGGGCGATCGCCGATGTCGTTGCCGAGGAGGAACTTGTCAAAGGCGAGATAGGTGAGGATGAGCCCGCTCACGCCGCCAGCAGCAAGACCGATCGAGCCGAAGAAATGGCCTGGCCGCGCCTTGTAGCGCATGAAGAACAGAACCGCGAGCAGGTCGAGGATGACGCGGAACGTCCGTGAGATTCCGTATTTGGACGCGCCGAAATGGCGGGCGTGATGCGTCACGGGCATTTCGCCTATCCGGCTGCTGGGGACGACACCGGCCACCCAGGCAGGGATGAAGCGATGCATTTCGCCCATGAGCTTCACCTGCTTGATGACCGTGCTGCGATAGATTTTCAGGCTGCAGCCATAGTCGTGCAGCTTCACGCCGGTAATCTTGCCGATCAGGAAATTGGCGCACCAGGAGGGGATCTTCCGAAACAGGAGACCGTCCCGGCGGTTCTTCCGCCATCCGACCAGCAGATCGAGTTCCCGCTCTTCGATCGACGCAACCATCGCCGGGATGTCTTTGGGATCGTTTTGCAGGTCGCCATCGAGCGTCGCGATCAGTCGTCCGGCAGCGGCGTCGATCCCCGCCTGCATCGCGGCCGTCTGGCCAAAGTTCTTCTGCAATTCGATGATCCGCAGGCGCAGGCCCGGCTGCAAGAGCTCCTTGCGCGCATTCGGCAGGGTCCGGTCGGTACTGCCGTCATCGACCAGGATCAGTTCCCACGGCTTGCCGAATCCGGTCATTGCGTCGCGAATACGGGCGACGAGCGGCTGGACGCTATCCTCCTCGTTGAACACCGGCACGACGATGGAAAGCTCAGCACCTTCCAAAACGGCAGCCATTGCTTGCGCAGGTTCTTCCAACTTGTTCACGAGCGGTGTCTCCGGTGTTCCGTTGCTGGCTTTCTTGCACAGTTGACAGTAGTAACCAACAGGTATCGCATCGCTTGGACAGAGGAAATCGGCATCTCATGAATTCGGACCGACAGTGCCGTCGGCAGTCGTGGCTTGTGCGCAACCGCATGGGACTGATTTCCGTGGCGGCCGTCGCGGTCTACGCCGTCTTCGTCGAGTGGATCTGGGGATGGCTCACCTTGATGCGGCAATGGACCGAGGTCGGCGCAATGCCCATACTCTCGGCGCTGGCGCTCCTCATCGCCACCTACTTCGTTCGCTGCTACCGGATTTACGACTATTTTCCCGAACAGACTCGCGGTCGGTTCCTGACGCTTCTGCGCGTTACCCAGACCCATAATCTCCTCAACATCATGCTGCCATTCAGAGCCGGGGAAACGAGCTTCCCGCTACTGATGCGCACCGAGTTCGGCGTTCCACTGTTGCGCGGCACCTCGGCGCTGCTCGTCATGCGGCTGCTCGATCTGCATGCGCTCGTCATCGTCGCTGCGATCGGCCTCGTGCTCGGGCGGAGCCAACAGGCGGCTTGGTGGCTCCTCTGGCTGCTGGCATTCTTCTCGCCACTCGCATTCTTTCTGCTGAAGGCAAGAGTTCTTGCCGTGGCGCGCCGATTGACGCCTGGCAGGTTCGGGCCCTATTTCGCCGAGATCGAGGCCGGTCTGCCGGAGCATGTTTCGGCATTCCTGCGGGCCTGGGCGATGACGATCCTGAATTGGGCGGTCAAGGTGGCGATTCTCGCCTGGGTGCTCGCGATCATGGGCGTGGCGCCCTTTGCCGCCTCCTTCGGAGGGGCGCTCGGAGGCGAACTGTCGTCGGTTCTTCCGGTGCATGCGCCGGCAGGCGTCGGCACCTACGCGGCGGCGATCGTTGCCGGTGCGATGTCGTTCGGCGCAGCCGGCGATCCCGCGACGCTTGGCATGCTCGGGCGCGCGAGCGTCAATGCGCACCTGCTCGTCATCGTCTCGGCAGTGGCCGGCACACTGTTGTCGCTGGCGCTGAAGCCGAAGGCCTGATTCACGGCGCTGCTAGCGCATCGGCCCGAAAATCGTATCCGATTTTCGGAAAGCTCGATGCGTCGATTCAAAGAGTTACAGCGACCTTTGCGCGTCTGAAAGCGTCTGAAAAGACGCGCGGCGCTGTAAGCGGGAAGGTCCGGCGACATCGATAGGTCTATTGGAACGATGTCTCGTAGAAGCTTCTGAGCTTGCGTGAATGCAGCTTCTCCGGTGGCATCGCCGCGAGTTTCTGCAGCGCCAGAATGCCGATCTTCAGATGTTGGCTCACCTGGGTCCGGTAGAAAGCGGTTGCCATTCCCGGCAGCTTCAATTCGCCGTGCAGCGGTTTGTCGGACACGCAGAGCAAGGTGCCGTAAGGCACGCGGAAGCGGAAGCCATTGGCGGCGATCGTCGCCGATTCCATATCGAGCGCGATGGCGCGCGCCTGCGACAAGCGCTTGACCGGGCCGCGCTGGTCGCGCAATTCCCAGTTGCGGTTGTCGATCGTGGCCACGGTGCCGGTGCGCATGATCTGCTTGAGATCGTAGCCCTTGTAGCCCGTCACCTCGGCCACCGCGTCCTGGAGCGCGACCTGCACCTCCGCCAGTGCCGGCAGTGGAATCCAGACCGGCAGGTCATCGTCGAGCACGTGATCTTCGCGCATGTAGGCATGGGCGAGCACATAATCCCCGAGCCGCTGGCTGTTGCGCAGACCGGCGCAATGGCCGAGCATCAGCCAGACATGCGGTCTCAGCACGGCGATGTGGTCGGTGATGGTCTTGGCGTTGGAGGGGCCGACGCCGATATTGACCATGGTGATGCCGCCATGGCCCTTCTTCTTTATGTGATAGGCCGGCATTTGCGGCAGGCGGGCGAGCGAATAATCGGCCTCCGGCCTGTCGGCGCCCGCCGGCGTGATAATGTTGCCGGGCTCGATGAAGGCCGTATAGCCATTGCCGCCTTCGGCCATCTGCTGGCGTGCCCAGGCGCAGAACTCGTCGATATAGAACTGGTAGTTCGTGAAAAGCACGAAGTTCTGGAAATGCGTGGCGCTGGTCGCCGTGTAATGGCTGAGGCGCGCAAGCGAATAGTCGATGCGCTGGGCTGTGAAGGGGGCAAGCGGGGAGGGCTCGCCGGGGCCCGGCTCATAGGAGCCGTTGGCGATCTCGTCGTCGGTGGTGGTGATATCCGGCGCATCGAAGAGGTCGCGCAGCGGAATATCGATGCTCTCGCCCGCCGATGCCTCGACATGCGCGTTCTCGCCGAAGGCGAAGTGCAGCGGAATGGGCGTTGCCGATTCGGACACGATGACGCTGACGCCGTGATTGCGGATCAGATGTCCGAACTGTTCCTTCAGGTAGTGGCGGAAGAGCCGCGGGCGGGTGATCGTCGTCGTGTAGACGCCGGGTGCGCTGACATAGCCGAAGGATAGCCTGGAATCGACATGGCCGAAGCTGCTTGTCTCGATGCTGACCTGCGGATAGCAGGCGCGGAAACGCGTGAGCGGCCTGCCGTTCTTTCCCAGCCCCTCGAAAGCCTCCCGCAGGAAACGGGTGTTGCGCTCGTACAGCGCTTCCAGACAATCGACGGCATCGGCCGGATTGTCGAAGGTTTGCGGCTCGAAGGCTTCAGGGGTGGCGATGGAGAGGGCGGAATGTGAAGAGATTCGTTTGTCCATGTTGCATTATAGGCTGGGGCTTCTGACAAGCAAACGACAAGATATGCGGTTTTTCACATGCTTCGCATCCGATGCATGTCGACGCGCTTTACAGCGCCGCGCGCCTTTTCAGACGCGCAAAGCTCGATGCAAGTCTTTGAAGCTGTGCATTGAGCTTTCCGAAAAATCGGGCACGATCTTCGGGCCGATGCGCTAGCGGGGGCCTGCGAGAATGATCGCGCTGCCGGCAATTGCAACCGCCATGCCGGTCAGGTCCCAACGGTCGGGCCTGATGCCCTCGGCGATCCAAAGCCAGGTGAGCGATGTGGCGATGTAGACGCCGCCATAGGCCGCATAGGCGCGCCCGGCAGCGGCCGTATCGATCATGGTCAGGAGCCAGGCAAAGAGGGCCAGAGAACCCATGCCGGGTATGAGCCACCAGGCGGACTTGTCGAGCTTGAGCCACGCCCAGAAGGCGAAGCAGCTGGCGATCTCGGCAAGTGCTGCAAGGAAATAGATGGCGAATGCGGGCATGGCTTGCTCCTTTCACGGGTGACAAGGAGCGGAGAGTTAGGTGAAGCGCAAGAGGGAAATGGAGTGGGCGCGACCGTGTGATCAACTCATCGCCTGGCGCTGGAGCGTCATGAAGAGAACGAAGCCGGCGCCGTTCTTGCCGATGCCGGAGGTGCTGGCCTTGTTGTAGGCCACCGCTCCGATCGGCGCCATCAGCAGGCCCGTGACGAACAGGAGCCGGAGTGCAAGGATGGCGGAGGAGACGAACGCGGACATTTCCCTGATCCTGGTGTGTTGGGGCGGAGCGAGCGGGGGGGGGGAAGACCGCTCGCCTCCAGTCCCGCCTTAAAGCTTGGCCTGGCAATATTGTGCGGTGTGTGCGGTGCAGTCGGTCAGCGAGCCGATATAGGTGTTCTGGCGGCGACGCTCGGTGTCGGCGCCTACGGCCGCAGCGAGTGACATTGCGAAGACGACCATCAGCAGGCTGATGAGGGTGAGGCGTCGGGCGAGGATATCCATGTTTCTGTCCGTGGGCTGGAGGCGCTGTCAAATCGATTGGGCGTCTTTTCGCACAACCAAACTGAATTCTTGCTGAGGCGCCCATTCATCTGCCGTTCATCTTGGTTGAAGGCAGGGGCCTTGCCTCGCGCGGAGCGCGTTCCTACCTGTGGTTTTCCACGAACCTCAAGGAGAGATCGCCGATGACGGCTCCGATCGAGCTTTATTACTGGCCGACACCGAACGGCTGGAAGATCACCATCATGCTGGAGGAACTCGGCGTTCCCTACGTGGTCAAATACGTCAATATCGGCCGCGGCGACCAGTTCGCGCCGGAATTCCTGGAGATCTCGCCCAATAACCGCATGCCGGCGATCGTCGATCCCGAGGGCCCGGACGGCGTGCCGATCTCGGTGTTCGAGTCGGGTGCGATCCTGCAATATCTCGGCCGCAAGTACCGCAGGTTCTATCCGAGCGACGAACGTGCCCGCGTCGAAGTCGAGCAATGGCTCTTCTGGCAGGTCGGCGGTCTCGGCCCCATGGCGGGGCAGGCCCATCACTTCCGGCAATATGCGCCGGAACGGATCGCCTATGGCATCGAGCGCTACACCAATGAAGTGAACCGCCTCTATGGCGTGATGAACAAGCGTCTCGCCGACCGGCCCTTCCTGGCCGCCGATTACTCCATTGCCGACATGGCTGCGATCGGCTGGGTGATCCCGCACGAGAACCAGGGGCAAGATCTCAACGAGTTCCCGAACCTGAAGCGCTGGTTCGAGACGATGCTCGCGCGCCCGGCGGTCAAGAAGGCAATCGAGGTCGGCAAGGAGGAGCGAGCCCGTCAGAAGAGCCTTGCAGAGGACAAGGAAGCCCAGAAGATCCTGTTCGGCCAGCGCGCGCGGTAGCGCCGGGTGAGGCGACATGTGGTGCAAACGAATGCCGCTTCGCGGCAACCCTCTTCAACCCCACAGGTGGGAGGGGCTTGGAGATTGCGGCAAATCCCTGGGCATTTCACTGCCTTAGCTCCTGCTGCTACAGTCAAGATGCGGTGAGGAGGTGCGGCAGATTAAGCACCTCCCACCTGTGGGGAGGGGTCTTGCTTCGACCCTGATCAAAACCGCTTACAGACGAGTCCAGGTCTGTGACTTGCAAAGCACCTTCAGCACGCAGCCCTTCATTTGCAGCGAATTGCCGTCGACCGAGCCCGAGCCGCTATAGGTCTTGTCGCTCTCCGGATCGGTGATTTCGCCGCTGTAGCTGCCGGCAGCGCCAGCAAGATTACCAATGCGTTTCCCGGCATGTTTGCCCGTCTTCAGCGTGACGCAGAAGGAACCGCTGCAGGGGGCGATTTCCGCCGTGGCGCCGCTGGCGGTCTTCCAGTTGCCGACGATCGGTTCGGCTGCCTGGACCGAGGCTGCCGCGGCAAGAGCGAGTGCCGCGGCTACGAGCAAAGTGCGAATCATTCAAGTTCCTCCGACAAAATGGGCGGCCTCCACGCCGCCTGAGCACAGGATAACTTACGCATACGTAAAGGTAAATAAGCCGGAAAGCGGGCATTTGGCGAGGCGGAGCGCCGCGCAAGCGGACCCGTTCCTGGTTTCATGGTTAGCGTATGGTTGAAATCGAAGATTGAAGATTTCGTAAAATTCTAGGCGAATTGCCGCTGTTTGAGGGGCCGCGATGCTTAACAAAAACCCAAGTTTACCAAGTATTTGAACTTTGTTTTCGGCAAATTAAGCATGCATTTTAAGCGCCTGTTGAAGGGCCTCGGCGATACTCGGAGCCATAAGAGGAGCGGGGCGAACACCCCGCCGAAAAACCGGAAGCGACGCTGCGCAAAGACGGTGCACTTCCGGAAGCCCGCCAAGAGGCAAGACGAAGACAGGGACCGACAAAACGACAAAAGACAGGTGCGCCCTACGATTGAGGCGCACCAATCGAAGACAGGGACACGACAATGGCACGCTTTGACATGCAGACTGTTTCGGATGCCGCGATGGGTGGCGACAACCGGGCCGACGCCCTCTGTGAAATGGGCCTTGCCTATGCCACGGGCCGCGGCAGGCCAGTCGATTTGGTCGCCGCCCACAAGTGGTTGAACATCGCCGCCATCAAGGGCTCCGATCGCGCCGCGGGTCTTCGCGCTGACCTTGCCGCCACCATGAGCAAGACCGAGCTTGCGGCCGCCCTCCGCGCGGCGCGCGAATGGATGACGATGCACTGACGTCGAGGCGGCGCCGTTCAGTTCAGGTTCTTGAGGACGGCGGGAAGCGAGGCTGCAAGCAGGTCCATCTCCGCATCCGGCCCGGCGCTGATCCGGACGCAGCGATCGAGCGGCGCCACACCCGGCATGCGGATGAAGACGCCGTGGTCGCTCATCAGCCTTTCGACGATCGCTCTGGCATAGCGCGCGTCGCGGCCGCAATCGACGGCAACGAAATTCGTCGCGGAGGCAAGCGGCGTCAGGCCATTATCCCGGGCAATTGTGGCAATCCGGTCGCGGGACCTCGCGATCCGCCGAGTGACTTCAGTGAGATAGGCCTGATCTGCCAGTGCCGCGATTGCCGCCGCAACGCCCACGCGGCTCATGCCGAAATGATTGCGGATCTTGTCGAAGGCCTGGGCGGTGCCGGCTGTCGCCAGCGCGTAGCCGACGCGCGCACCGGCAAGCCCATAGGCCTTGGAGAAGGTGCGGGTGCGAATCACATTGGGTCGGTCGATCAGGCTTTCGACCGGTGGGACCGACTCCGGCGGGGCCGTTTCGCTGTAGGCCTCATCGAGGATGAAGAGCGTCGTTTCCGGCAAGGCGGCGGCAAAATCGACGATGCGATCGGCTGGCCACCAACTGCCCATCGGATTGTCGGGATTGGCGAAATAGACGAGCGGCGCGTCCTCACGCCTCACGGCGGCAAGCAATCCCTCGAGGTCTTCGCGGTCGTTGACATAGGGTACCGTCACCAGCCGGCCGCCATGGCCCGCAACGTGATAGTTGAAAGTCGGGTAGCCTCCGAGCGAGGTGACGACCGGTGCGCCGGGCTCGACGACGAGGCGGACGATCTGCCCGAGCAGGCTGTCGATGCCTTCGCCGATGGCGACACTAGCCGGCGGCACCCCGAGATGGGCGGCAAGAGCCTGCTTCAGTTCCCAATTTTCAGGATCCGCATATTTCCACGTTTCGCCGGCCGCCTCCTGCATGGCCAGTAGCACTGACGGAGCCGGGCCGAACCCGCTCTCATTGGCGCCGATGCGGGCGGCGATCCTGCGGCCGCGCTGTCGCTCGATGGCCTCCGGTCCGACGAAGGGAATGGTGGCCGGCAAGGACTGGATGAGCGGCGTGAAACGCGAGAAGGCGGACATATGGACGACCCTGTTCGAAGTGCGCCCGGAACTTAACGCATAAGAACCGAAATCGGAATCGCCTCGCGCAAGAAAGATCGCGGTCGTTTCAGCCGCGGCTGTCCGCGCCGAAGAAGAAGGGGCGCGCCGGCGCCGTGAGGCGACGTGGGTCCCTCGTCGTTCTCGCGTTTCGGCTTTCTCCGGTAAAGTAATCGAGGCGGACGATCTCGTGCAGGAACGATTCTTCGATCGTCTTGATGAATTGCACCGCGAGTTTGTCGCCCGCCCGGTGGATCTCGGCGCAACCGATGCGCCGGTTCGTTCCGACGACGTGGAGATAGTAGTGCAGCGGCAAGCCGATCGTGGTGCCGACGGAAAAGCGCGCTCCGCCACGCGAGATTTCGATCATCCTGCAGGCCCGTATGGATACTCCGCCAAGCCCCGGCTGCACCGCCATCAGCGTTCCGGCATGGGCGATGGCGAAGCGCTCGTGACGTTCGTCATAGAGCGGCGAAGGCGCAAGCGAATACATCGTCGACTGCTGCATGCATCTGCTCCGGCAAATGGAGCGCCGACAGTGCAAAGGCGGGCATCATCGGCTTTCGCCGGCGTCGCACCCGTCGCTCCGGTCGGGCTCATGGAAGGTGGAATCCCGGCAAGTCATTCGCCGGCGCTTTTCGCAAACCTGTTGCAAAGGCCGACAGTCAGTCTCCGCCGGCAAGCTTGCAATCCCTTGAAGATATTCGATAGAAATCTAACGAGCGTCGCTTTCCCGCAGACGCCGCTTTGCCTCCGCGCCGGCGCTGCATGAAGACGGTCGGCAAATTGGATACGGATCAGCCGATCCAGGAATGCCTTTGCGGGCAGCACGTCGAAGCGTCTGCAGCGCGCTTCTGATTCGACGGCTCGCCCCGCCGGAACCCGGACGAAAATGGTAGGATTTCCTGAAATCCGACAAAAAAATCTTGCATTGCCGACGCACTGACACTAGTCAGGCGCTAACGGAGAGGTGGCCGAGTGGTCGAAGGCGCTCCCCTGCTAAGGGAGTATACCGGAAACGGTATCGAGGGTTCGAATCCCTTCTTCTCCGCCATTTCCCTCCGATTAGCCCAGGCATGCTGGATTTCGGCCTCTAGGCCAAAGGTTTTGTCGTCAACTGCTACACAAACGTGCTACACGCACGGGTATGGACGACATGGCAAAACCACCGGGCCTCGTTCAGCGTGGCCGTATTTGGTATCTCCGCAAGAGAGTTCCCAACGACCTCGTTGGTCGATACGGGCGGCGCGAAATTCCCATCAGTCTGGAAACCGACGACTACGACACGGCCTTACCCCTGTTTCACGCAGAAATGGCCAAGCTCGAAGCGGAGTTCAGCGCAATACGGCGTCGGCGCGATTTGTTTGCTGGTGTCGCTACCTCAGACTTGCCGCAAGATGTGTTGAACGTCACCGAGGAAGAAGCTGTCGCTATTGCGCGTGCTCTAGTGAAAGAGCGCATTTCCGATCCGGAGAGCAAGCGGACGGCGAGGGAGTACCTTCCTGAGGCAGTTTCCGACATCCGTGACGAAATGAGCGCCGATGTTGGCGATCTACTCGACCCTGACAGCCTTGCTGCCGATCAACGCGTTCAATCAGCCGCCGTGAGTGCATTACGCCGAAATGGCTACAGTGTGCTGGATCGACAGCGCGTGGACGCGCGCCTGTTGGAGATGGTTCGCCGCGCTCTGGCGGCGGCTGGGCGCATTGAATTGGCGCGGTTTGATGGGGACTTTTCCGACGATCCGCGAGATGCGGCCTTTGCGGACTTGTGCGAGGATGATTTGTCGCGGGTAGCGGTCGCCCGTAAGCCAAACATATCCGTATCCTCGGCCATCGACCTATTCTGGGATCGGGTGATTTCCCTTGAGCCGAAGGCGGCGAAAACGGAAGCCAAGTACCGAGCGATCTTCGAGGTCATCAAGCGCTTTTTCGGGGCCGATACCCCTGCCGCGACCATCACCCGTGAGCAATGCTTCGCGTTTCGCGACGCCGTCGCCAGACTGCCACCGAACTACGCGAAGAAGAAGGGCGCGCCGCCACCCGACGCGAGCATAGATGAGATCATCGAATATGCTCGCCAGAACGACCTCCCGGCAATGTCCTATGGTACGCAGGCGATCTACGTTGCATTGATGGTGCGGCTCTTCACATGGGCCAGCAACGAGAGGATGACTAAAGACCTCGTGGTGACCGACATCAAACCTCGCGGCAAACGACCCGCCAAGCACGAGTTGCGCGGCGCCTTCTCTGCCGAACAACTTGCTGCAATATTCGATGCGCCGATCTATCGCGGCTGCAAGGATGACAAGCTCGGATTTGCGACGCCCGGACCCAATATCATCAAGAAGAGCCGATATTGGTTGCCGCTATTGGGACTGTTTACCGGTATGCGCGAGGGGGAAATCCTGAGCCTAACAGCGGACAACGTCCTCATTAGTGAAACGGGTACAGCCTACATCGATCTCAGCAAACGCAAGGGTAAGAACGCCTACAGTAGACGTGAGGTGCCCTTGCATTCAGTTTTGCTGCAGGCGGGTTTTTTGAAGTTTGTCGAAGAGCAGCGGAACTCGGAAAATGGCGCCCTGTTTCCGGACGTTAAAAAGGGCGCCGACGGCACGCAAACAGCGATCTTCTCGAAGCGCTTCGGGACTTTTCTGAAGGCCTGTGGGATCAAGGACATCGACACCGCAGCCTGCTTTCACATGTTCCGCCATACGCTGAAGGATGGGCTCGATCGCGGTCACGTGCCGGAGAATTATATCGAAGCTATCCAAGGATGGTCCCGCAAAATGAAAACAAGCAGGTCATATGGGCAGGGCTTCGAAGCCGATACGCTCAAGCCTTGGATCGAGAAACTAGTGCTGCCGAAGTTCGACCTTTCGCACATCACGGGGCGCACGTGTATGGCCGAATACTAAGCACCCTTGCCGCCCAAAATACCGAGTGAAACCCACGGCGTAATACAACTATGTGGATTACATTTCGGTGCCCTTGAACCTGTTCCACTTCTAGTATCAGGTGAAGATCGCTAGGGCGAGGGTTGCTGATGATAAGTGAGGTTGCGCTGGGTCTTGTCTCCTCGGCATTGCACGAGGGACTGAAACATCCTGTTACCGCGATTAAGTCTGCGGCAACTAGAAGAGCGGAGCTCGGAAAAGCGCTCGATGGCACATCAGCCAGCAATGAGCAGGCGAGTAGAGCCGCTGCAGCACTGGCTGACCTAGCGCGGGTAATCGCCCACCGCTACAATGAATACTCGGAACGAGTGGACGAATTTCTGTCTGAGATCAAGCGCAGTGCTATACCGTCGACACTTACCCATCTACTAATGTGCTCATTGTCGCCGGACGAGATTAAGCCAGCGTTTGACTGCATTTACAACACGTATACACCTCTTCCTTTCGGGGCAGACGAGCTGTTTGATGCATACTGCACGGCAGTTAGGCTTCGGCTAGAGGAGGCAGTCAAGGACAAAGAGCTTCTCAGTATTCTGCAGGCTCAGGTAGGCGATTTGCGGCAGCGTGTAGACGATGTGAGGCGAGCGCTATCGTCAGCAGACAAACTGAAGACAACTCTTTCTTATGACCAGTATCGCGATGCAAAGCTGAAATTGGCAAAGGCAGTTGAGGCCGCAAACAGGGATGTTGCGGTCGAAACAGATCGCGGTACAAAACGCGTGCTAATAAACAAGATTGTAATCTCGGCGCGTCTAAGCTTAACCGATGGAGAGAAAATAGCTGTCCCGAGCCCTGACGGCTCTGGAGACGGACAGAAGCTTAGTTTAAGTGACTTCAAGAGGAGCTTCTATCGGGCGGTGGTTCTCGGCGATCCGGGTGGGGGGAAGTCAACTCTAACCCAATTGCTGTGCTATGATCTGGCAAAAAGAATTTCCGTCGAGGCACAGAATACAAAGCGACCCGGTTTCGAACCACGAGACCTGCTGCTCCCCCTAAAGATAACCTTGAGAAGTTTCGACAAGAAGCAGAAGCAAGACCCTAGCTTCACGCTAATTGATCACATCGTCAACGAGCTCAGAGTGGTGTTGGACAATGATCCCGCGTTTACGGAGGCGTTTTTACTGCACGCTGCCGGTCTACAACGGCTTTACCCACGAAGAGAGGGTGCGCGGCTGGCAGTTAGTAATGTTCATGATCGACAACGACTGGGCGACACGCGGTGCAACATGTTGCATCTCGGGGCAGACACAGCAGCTAAGGCTGCACAGCGAAACTTATTATGGCTGGGAGCCGTACACCCTAAATCATTCGATCCATATGGCCCTCCACCAGCGCTTCAGTAAGCCGGATCAGTGGCGGCGCATTGTCGAGCGATACGCCGCGACAGGCGAAGAATGGTTCGCCCGGCTGTCTTCAGTGCCGATTGACCTCGCGGCGCAGCTACGCGCCAAATTTGGCCCGGAAATTGCGGACATCTTCGCACGCGCTCCGATCCCGGAAGGCGTCACCATTCCCCACCATCAGATATACCGCCGGTCTCCACTGGCGGACTAACCCACAGAGGAGTTGTCATGTTCTCTCATCCTGTCGCCGGTTTCGGCAAGGTCTGCATTCTGGGTGGCATTCTGTTCGCCGGGGTGGCTTTCTCGATGCGCCCGGATCAAGCATCGTTGCTGTTCATTCTGTCTGGCATTCTTGAGAGCTTGGGCTTCTTTTTCCTCCTGCTCGGCGTGATTGCTCAAGGTTTCCTGCGGATCGAGCGCCATCTTGCAGGCATTCCGGAGATGAAGGTTGCGTTTGAAGCATCCGAGCCAAAAACGGCGGCCAGAGGCAACCCTTATCAGAGGAAAGACGAACAGAAATGATCGCCTCCAGCCGAAGCGAGCAGCCTGTTCAAAGCGGTCGCGTTCGCCCAACTGACACAGGCAAGATCACATTGGCTATCTGTCGGTTGGACGACAGTCGCCTTCGGAAAAACCAAAATCATCGCCCATATCAGCGCCTTCACGCGCATTCAGCGCGCGAATGATGTCCGCACCGAGTGCCTGCGTGTTTTTCAGTCCGCCCTTAGAATTGAACAGGTCTACGCCAATTTCTGTCGCTATTGGTCTCAACTTTTCCTTGACGACGACCGGCTGGGCCTTCCCATCTCGACGGATGCGGATTGCGCCGCTTTCGTATTGGACGATTTCAAGGTCGGCGTAATGCGCTTTGGCGATGATCTCCAAATCTTCGGCTGGTCGCTCTTCTCGAAATCCTCGGGCAATCGGATAGATGAGTTGGCTTCCCTGTGGGCGCATCAGGCGTTGCGCATCCTCAGCGGAGATGTCGAGTAGCTCTTCGACCGAGACGCCTTTTTCCTCATCGATATTCATCCGGAGGACCATAATGCGGTCAACGTGGTGAAAGGTGTTTTGGTTGAAGGCAACATGGTTAGAGGTCGTGACGGTTTTCACCGAAATCCGCTCGTTGGAAGCGGAGACGACATCGTATCCGCGTTGATTGGTGTCCAGTGCCATCTGCCCGCGTGTGATCATCGCGGCGTAAAGCTCGCCGATCCGTCCGGTAAGATGGTTCAACTCGCCCGGACTTACGCCCCAGCTGATTTCTTTCTCGAACCAAGACAGTGCCTCGGCGAGTGACTGGATGATCTGGACTTGAGTGAGGGTAGGCCTATTGGTCTTCATTGTCGCTGCCTATGCAACATGTTGCACGAGATATAATTTGGTTAATGCGTTTGCGTCCCAAGTGGTTGTTCTTCTTCGATGGGGCGAATGCCTAATCGACGCTCAATTGCTTGGATGAAAGTCGGGCGCGTGCCAAACCGTTCGTGGGGATCGGAGAAATCTGGTAGGAGGTCCGCTAGGTTGGGATATGCGCCAGTTTGCGTATGGACCCAGTCGCAGTAGTCAACGATGTTTCGCATAGCGAGGATGCGATCACGGGAAAGGCGGGGGGCGTTGAAGGCGAGTTTCGCCCAGAGTTGTGCGACATACCTGCGAGTTTCTTCCTCGCCCGCCTCCCAGACATAGCCCCTTCGCCAATGGCGGAGGCGCCTTATAGTCTCTCGAACTCTATCTAGGGCGCCTTCCCGCTCGGTGGGGGCCAGTTCTATGGCTTCTAGAATGTGATTGGTTGCTCGGATGTCGGGCATCCACTCAATACGATTGCCATTCCAGTAGCCGTCATGACCGAGAAAATTGATGCCCGAAGGTTCTGTTATGACGCACTCCTTCGGGGCCTTCAGCCCCAGAGGCCCACAATCGTGGTCTCTTGCACGACCTACAAGGTAGGCATCTGCCGCCCTCACGCTGTCTAATGCACGTCCGAGGATCAAAATGTTATCCGCGTAGGACATTACACGGACATCATCGGGCATACCGGCTAAAAGGTCTGCCACAAGAACTTCGGCGGCGACAGGCGAAGCAGCGCTTCCTTGTGCCAGCAAGCCTCTGGGGGGAAGAGGCGCATCATCAACTGCCTCGGTAGAATGATCGCCAGACGAACCGGGATTTCCGTGTCTGTAACCGATGACATTCATCACCACCGAACCCGGTAGCGGCCTCAGCAACTTCGCAAGCCCTTGGAGGTTCACGTGAGGATAGAATTGCTCGATGTCCCGTTCTATCGCGTAAACGAACCGTTGCTGGGCATGCTCATCAACCGCCCTTAGAGCGGCTTTGACACCGCCATTTATCGTGAAATGCCGTCCCGTGGGAAGAGGAAACATCGCCTTGATCAGGTCCGCCACCATGCATTGCAGCGCATGCTTTCCCGGCCCGAACGAATATATGGTTCGGCGTCGCTTGTGTGGGGCGGGTTGATGCGTCCTTGCTGTCACGGCTTCAGAGAAATGATAGGTAGCCGTCATTCTTGCGGCCACCTCACGCATCGCGTCGGGCGGATAGCTCGCAAGCAGCTTCTTCGCTCGAACGCTCTTAAGCAGATACAACAACTTCAGATTTTCGTCGCTTAGAAACCGGCGAATGAGGAAGCGTCGTTTATCCCGGTTCGCAGTGTTTTCGATCCGCGCCAGAAGGGCGTCCCGGCGTTCCCTATGGCTAAGGACTTCTTCAACGAAGCTGAGGTGATCGTCGCGGTAGTTGTTAAAGGCGTAAGGCGGCTGGGTCATGCAGACCGTGTAGAACGAACGACGGCCCTTGACCAGAACATGCAGCCGTTGCAACGCGCTGCAAACTGCCTTAACGGTGCTACACGTAACTGCAACACAAACGACGCAGTGTGGCGACCACAGATCGCGGTTTTCCGGGCTCTCTGAGGAATTGATGGCGTTTCCCTTCTTCTCCGCCATCCTGCTTCGCTCTTCGAGCTTCGCAGGATTGGCAGAACTTTTCTGGCGAAGCAGGATGCCCTCCGAAGCTTTAGCGAAGGAGGGCTTTTTGTATTACGTCTACCTTATCGAAAGTCTGTAAACTTGCGGTGAGCGCTATGTGGGGATGACCGCTGATCTCAGGCGGCGCCTGCAAGAGCACAACGCCGGAAAATCTTCCCATACGGCCAAGCTCAGGCCGTGGCGTCTGGAGACCTATATCGCCTTTTCCGATCGGACAAGGGCCGAAGCGTTCGAACGCTATCTGAAGTCCGGATCGGGCCACGCCTTCGCAAGCAAGCGCCTCTGGTGAGAGCCGGCCTTCACCCCTTAACCCTCGATCCGGCGCCTAGCGCGTTCCGCTCTGCATGCGCACCGGCATCTGCGGTTGAACGCTAGCTCCCGAACCGAATCGCCACCCGCTCCACAGCGCCCCCGATTCGCCCATCCCGCGCACAGATTCCCTTGAGAATCACCCGATCCACCCCGATTCTGAGTGTCCGTGCGGCTCGGCCCCCATGCCGAGGCAGACGCAAAGTCCCCGCCCGAATGGGGCCGATGCCCGGTTTTGCCCCGAATTTCGGCCGCTTTCTGCCTCTTTTCGGAACAGCGGGTGCACTATGCATCGCGGCTAAACCCTAGTCGACAAAGGATTTTCTTAAGGCTTTGTTAATCCTTTCAGGCCGTCTGGGGCGATTTTGTGTCGTTTGAGCAACAGGGATCGGGGAAGGGCGGCGCAAAGCAGTTGATCTCGCAAGTTGGTCGTTGCGCGCCCCACCCGGTTTTGTATTTTCAACTCCGGAAGCAAGGGCGGTTGATCGTCCGACTTCTTGAACGAATTGGGGATGGGGCAGGGAACGCTGTCCTTCAGCAAAGAAACCCAGACCCGTGTGAAACTTTTGACTGGAGGTCAGAAATGAACATCAAGAGCCTTCTTCTCGGCTCCGCTGCTGCGCTCGCAGCAGTATCCGGCGCCCAGGCTGCCGACGCGATCGTCGCTGCCGAGCCGGAGCCCATGGAATATGTTCGCGTTTGCGACGCTTTCGGCACGGGCTACTTCTACATCCCGGGCACGGAAACCTGCCTCAAGATCGGCGGCTTCATCCGCGTTCAGGGCGACTTCGGCCGTGACGCCGCGGACAACCGTTGGAACCAGGACGATCTCGGCGGCAACAACCAGTCCACGTCGGATTGGGATATGTTCTCCCGCGCTTACATCTCGTTCGACGCCAAGAGCGACACCGAATTCGGCACGCTCACCGGCTTCTTCGCCATGGAAGCAAACGCCGACAACGATGCTGCCAGCGACGCTGACAGCCTGTTCGACGTCGACGAAGCCTACATCCAGCTCGGCGGCCTCAAGGCCGGCTTCTTCTACAGCTGGTGGGATAAGGGCCTGAACGGCGAAACCGACGACCTCTCCACCAACTCGGAATTCAACTCGATCGCCTATCTCTATGACGGCGGCACGTTCCAGGCTGGCGTTGCCATCGACGAACTCGAAGGCACCTCCACGAAGGCTAACGGCGTTGGCATCGAAGGTATCGTCTCCGCATCGCTCGGCGGCGTAAGCTTCGACCTGCTCGGCGGCTACGACACCGAGTTCGAAGAAGGCGCCATCCGCGCCCTGCTTTCGGCCGACCTCGGTCCGGGCGTCTTCCAGCTCGCTGGTATCTGGGCTTCCGACTTCAACGCCTACTACGGCGATGCCGAGTGGACCGTTGCTGCTTCTTACCGCTTCAATGCAACCGAGAAGTTCGCAATCACCCCCGGCGCTCAGTACTGGAGCGATGTCGACTTCATCGACGGCAACGACCAGTGGCGCGTTGGCGTAACGGCCGACTACCAGATAACCGAAGGTCTCGCTTCGCGTCTGTCGGTTCAGTACACCGATCCGGACATCGGCGACGACTCCGTCAGCGGCTTCCTCCGCCTGCAGCGTGACTTCTAATCTGACCTGACCTCGGTCAGTAAAGGAAAGCCCGGCTCATCGAGCCGGGCTTTTTTGACTCCGGGGCTGCGATCGGCATGGTAGAGATTCTTGAACCCGGTCACGTGTCCGATGGAATAACTCCGGGACAGCCGCCGGCGAGCTGGCGATCGGAGAGGAAAGTCTCTTCAGCCAAGGGCTTGGCGCAGGATTCCGGTCACAAATGCAGGATGAGGATCGGTGAGTTCAACTCGCCAAATGCCGCTCGAGAACGGGCACGCACATGTCCAGATCGTGCGTTGCCAGATGGGCGTAGCGCATGGTCATCGTCAGCGTCTGATGGCCGAGCCACATTTGAACCCGTCGGAGATCGATGCCGCCGCGCACCAGGCGCGAGGCGCAGGTATGTCTTAGGATGTGGGGAACGATGTCTTCTTCATCGCCGAGCCCCGCATCCTGCTTGGCCGCATTCCAGACCGCCCGAAATTTTTGCGGGTCGACGTCGCCGAATGGTCCTGGGGATCGATCTGCGAGGGCTTTCAGAACCCTTTTTGCTCTCGTGGTCAGGGGGACAGTGCGGCTGCGTCCCGATTTCGTGATCCAGAACGTTGCCCGCCCCTCATGAATGTCGTTCCACTTGAGGCCGATGGCCTCGCCGAGGCGAGCGCCCGAATCCACGAGGAATATCGAGAATTGCAGAAAGAGTTCGGAGCGGATCCCGATTTCCCGGAACAGCGCTTCCTCTTCATCGGCTTCCAGGAAGCGCAGGCGTCCGGCTCGCTCCTTCTGGCGCCTGAATTCCGGCAGACTGTGGATCTCGCCCATCTTATACGCTTTCCGCAGCAGCTTGCTCAGCGCCGACATCTTTCGATTGATGGTCGCGTTGCTGTTGCCGCGTTTGCGTAATGCGCCGATCAGACTGTCGAGCAAATCCTGCGAGAAGGTGGAAAACCGGGCGCCGAGCAGAATCTCGTCGAGCTCGCCGATGAAGGCTTTTACATTATATTTGTGGTGGCCTTCGTCCCACAGGATGTCGGCGTAGCGATGAAACAATTCGGCTAGCGAGGTCTCCTTGACCAGGCCCTTCGGGCCCTTCTGACCAAAACAATAATTGACCTCGTATTCCGGACTTGCGCCCGAAATCCCGAAGTCGCTCGCCAATTTTGCGGCGCCTGACGTCACGTTTGCTGTTTCCTTACCACCCCACCACGAATGGACCAAGAAACCGCTGGCGCTCAAGCCAACGCTTATATTTCATCCGCCTAAAGAACCCAGGCGGCACGCATATGTTGCAGTACGGCAACAGCCCGCAACCCTTAGAGTTGCGGGCTTTGCGCTCGTTCAGATTAGAAGTCGCGCTGCAGGCGGAGGAAGCCACCGACGGAGTCATCGGCATTGTCGGCGTCGGTGTACTGAACCGACAGACGCGACGAGAGACCTTCCGTGATCTGATAGTCGGCCGTTACGCCAACCTTCCACTTGTCAACGCCGTCGACGAAGGCGAGATCGCTCCAGTACTGGGCGCCGGGGGTGATCTTGAACTTGTCGGTGACCTTGAAGGCGTAGGAGGCGGCAACCGTCCACTCAGACTGGCTGAAGTAGGCGTTCGCGTCGGAAGCCCAGATACCAGCGAGCTGGAAGACGCCCGGGCCGAGGTCGGCCGAAAGCAGGGCGCGGATGGCGCCTTCTTCGAGTTCCGTGTCGAAGCCGCCAAGCAGGTCGAAGCTTACGCCGCCGAGCGAAGCGGAAACGATGCCTTCGATGCCGACGCCGTTGTTGCGGGTGGTGATGTCTTCGAGTTCGTCGATGGCAACACCAGCCTGGAACGAACCACCATCATAGAGATAGGCGATGGAGTTGAATTCCGAGTTGCTGGAGAGCGAGTCAGTCTCGCCGTTCAGGCCCTTATCCCACCAGCTGTAGAAGAAACCGGCCTTCAGGCCGCCGAGCTGGATGTAGGCTTCGTCGATCTTGTAATCGGCATCGGCGACGTCGTTATCGGCATCAGCCTCGAGCGCATAGAAGCCGGTGAGCGTGCCGAATTCGGTGTCGCTCTTGGCGTCGAAGGAGATGTAAGCGCGGGAGAAGACATCCCAGTCGGAGGGAGCAGATTCATCACGGCCGAAGTCGCCCTGAACGCGGATGAAGCCGCCGATCTTGAGGCAGGTTTCCGTGCCCGGGATGTAGAAGTAGCCCGTGCCGAAAGCGTCGCAAACGCGAACATATTCCATGGGCTCCGGCTCGGCAGCGACGATCGCGTCGGCAGCCTGGGCGCCGGATACTGCTGCGAGCGCAGCAGCGGAGCCGAGAAGAAGGCTCTTGATGTTCATTTCTGACCTCCAGTCAGAATTGAACATCGGGCCACCGATGGCGATCGCCGCTACCCCCTCTGGCCTGCCGGCCATCTCCCCCACAAGAGGGGGGAATCGATGCGGCACCATTGCGCCTCCACCAGCGCGTTCCGCTTGTAGAAACGTTTCGATTGGATCGAGGGGCAGCCGAGCACATTCTCCCCCCTTGTGGGGGAGATGGCCGGCAGGCCAGAGGGTAGAGCTTGCGGCCTTCTACCTGCGCACGAAATCGCCGATCGCCTGCTTCAGTCCGTCGAGATGCAGGAGCGGCGCGTGGCCTTGGCCGATCGCGGTCACTGCGATCAGTCCGGAATGCCGTCGCGCCATTTCCTGGACCGTCGCTTCGCTGAGCAGTCGGGAATGTTCACCGCGTACGACCATCATCGGAATATTGGTGAAGGCGTCGAACTGGGGCCAAAGTGGCGAAAGCACGCTTTCGCCGGTGAGATCCAGCAGCTGCGCGGCGATCGCTGGATCGTAGTCGGCGATCGGCGTGCCATTCTGGTCGCGGTAGATCGCTTCGGCCATGGCGCGCCAGTCGTCGGCGGTGAGGATCGGGAAGTCCGGGCCGTGCACCGTCCGGAGATAGTCGGGCGCCACCGCCCAACTCGCCGGCCCGTCCTTGGTGTTCAGGTAGTCGCGGATCGCGAGCAATCCCGCCAGTTCGATCACAGGGCCGATATCGTTGAGAATGGCGCGAGCAACAAGGGCAGGGGTGGTGACGGCGAGGTGATGAAGGATCAGGCCCCCGCGCGAGGTGCCGATGAAAGTGGCCTTGTCGATGCCGAAATGGGCGCATGCCGTGACGATGTCCTCGGCCTCGACGGGAATTGCGTAGCGGCTCTTGTCCTCGTCACGCGCCGACTGCCCGCGGCCGCGATAGTCAAGCGAGACGATCGCGTGCGCGCCGCCTTCGGGCGAGGCGAGGAAAACAGCGAGGTCGTGAAAATCGCGGCTGTTGCGGGTCAGCCCCGGCAGGCAGACGATAGGGCTGCGACGTTGCCCGATCGCGGGGCCGTAGGATCGAGCATAGAGCTTCAAGCCGTCCTTGGCGCGGAAATAATGTTCCTGAAACATCTGGCTCCTTTGGGGCGGGTGGGTCGTTAAAGGTGCTGGCAGCCGCGACCCCCTCTGGCCTGCCGGCCATCTCCCCCACAAGGCGGGAGACGACTCGCGGCACCGTGCCGCCTCCACTGGAGCTTTCCGCTTCCAGCAGCGTTTCGGTTGGAAGCGAGGGGTATGCCGCTTGTATTCTCCCCCTTGTGGGGGAGATGGTCGGCAGGCCAGAGGGGGTATGCCGGCTGGCAGGACGTGCGTCGCCGTTTCCGAGCTCAAGGCTCCCGCCCCACCCGCAAGTCCGCAACGATATCGGCCTTTTGCCCGAGGCGGGCCTTGTACACCTGGTAATTCTCCATCACCCGCTGCACGTAATTGCGCGTCTCCTCGAATGGAATGCGCTCTATCCAGTCGACGATGTCGTCGATCGGCTTGCCGCGCGGATCGCCGTAGCGTGCCATCCACTGCGGCACCCGGCGCGGGCCGGCATTGTAGGCGATGAAGGTCAGGATATAGGAGCCGCCGAAACTCTCGATCTGCTCGCCGAGATAATGGGCCCCGAGTGTTGCATTATAGCCGGCGTCCGCCGTCAGCCGCTCTGCGGAATAGGCAAGGCCATAGCGGCTGGCCACGCCCTTGGCGGTTGCCGGCAGAAGCTGCAGGAGCCCGCGGGCATTTGCCGCGGAAACGGCCGCCGGATTGAAGGCGCTTTCCTGGCGGGCGATTGCATAGGCGAGCGCCTTGCCGGCGCCGCCGATATTGGCGCCCGACGGAATGACGCCAAGTGGAAAGGCGAGGGCGGCGACGTCGATGCCGCGGCCGAAGGCGATCTTGCCGATCTGCAGTGAAAGTTGATGGCCCCGCGTTTCTTCCGCCCGCGCCGCAAGGATCGCGAGTTCCTCGGGACTGGTCAGCTCCTCGGCCAGCGCCCGGTAGAGGCTGTCCGCACGCCAGCCATGTCCTGCCTCCTCCAGCCGGTCGATAGCCCGGACGGCTTCGCGCTCTTGGAACCGCCTCCGGTCTTCCTCCGTCGGCGTCGGATAGCTGACATTGAGCGTGGGGCGGCCGAGTCGGGCCGCGGCCAGTTGCCCGTAGAAGCTTGCCGGATAGTACGCCGCATTGGCGAAATACTCCTCCGATTTCCCGGGGCCGCCAGCCTCCGCGGCGCGCCCGAGCCAATACCAGGCGCGTGAGGCCGAGATCGGCCGGCTGGAGGCTTCGAGGATCCTGCGGAAATGGCGCGCCGCCGTCGCCGGCTCTTCGAGCGCGCGCAACGCATACCAGCCGGCATGGAATTCGGCATCGACGATGTCGGTCGGCTCGTTTGCCGCATGGTGCGCCGCGATGCGATAGGCGCCGCGGAAGTCGCCCTGATCGAGCAGCCCACGGCTGACGATGCGCTGCTCCGTCCACCATTCGCCGGCATCGACAAGGGCGCTTTTGTCGCGCGGCATCCGGTCGAGAAGCTTTGCCGCCTCCTCATATTTTTCCTGCTTGCGCAGATATTCGATGCGCAGGAAGAGATAGGCGGGATCGTCACGCCAGGACGAATCGACGGCCGCGATCAGATCGGCGGCCTTGCCGCTGCCGCGGATGACGGCGGCCCAGGCGCGGTACAGAGACTGCGCCTTGCCGAGCGCGGCGAAGCGCTCCGCCTGCTCGACGCGGCTTCTGTAAAGGAGCATCTCCATGCGCTGCTTGTGGTCGGCAGGCTGCAGCAGCGCGGAGAATTCCGAGAGCACCTTGTCTTCGATGTCCTTGTCCAGAGCATCCTTGACCCAAAGGCCCCGCAGGTGCCCCGCCGCTTCGGCGCTTCGGTCTTCTGCGGCGAGCGCACGCGCGAGGACGATCGCGCCCTCCGCGGTTTCCGGTCGGGTCGCGCCGAAGGCGGCGATGACGTCCGCAGCCGGCGGGTTCTCGCGGTAAAGCGCCCGCTCCGAATGGGCGCGCAGCGACTTCAGGCCCGGCCAGCCCTCGAGTTCCTGTTGCGCCGCGGCAATTTCACGGGACGGGACGCCCCTCTGGCCAGAGAGCGCGATTGCCCAGGTGAGGATATGCCGGTCGAGCGTGCCCATGCGCAGTCCGTCGCGAACGGCGATCGCCTGCTCCGGTTTCCGGTTGGAAAGGGCGTCGAGGCCGGCCTTCACTTGCAAGCTGCGGGGCGCAGTCGCGGCCGGAATGGTGGCGGTCGCTTCTCCGGACGCGACGCGTCCCGTCTTGGCCGGAAATTCAGGCTTGCTCGTCGGCACGGGTATCCGGCCTTCGCTTGCGGCAGACGAAGCCATCATCGCGACACCAACGCCGGCGGCGAGAGACAGAAAGTGTGATCCGCGCATCAAGAACCCCGAGCTTCCCCCATTGTCTCAGTCTTCATTTGGCGCCGGATTGCCCTAACGAAACATTAATCCGCGCGAATCCGTCGAGGAGCCAAAGGCCGCTACGGTTGTCGAACGCAACGCTTCTCTGTCGTAAAACGACATCGATCCAACACCACAGGCCGCAACAATCGACTTGCACGGAAACTGACGGCAAATGCATCGTCACGCCGCTTGCCGCAGCCATATCACATGATTATGGTGCGGCAGTTTTTAACCATCGAATGCGGCCAAAGAGTGAGCGTTTCTTGCCCTTCCGAGCCGTCAGGAGTTGTGCATGTTCAAGGGTTCCATTCCCGCACTCGTAACCCCGTTCACGTCCACCGGTGCCGTGGACGCGGATCGTTTCGTCGCGCATGTGGAATGGCAGACGAAAGAGGGCAGCCACGGACTTGTGCCGGTGGGCACGACCGGCGAGTCCCCGACGCTTTCGCATGACGAGCATAAGCAGGTCGTGGAACTCTGCGTCGAGGCGGCCGCGCGGCGCGTGCCGGTCATCGCCGGCGCCGGCTCCAACAACACGATCGAGGCGATCGAGCTTGCGCAGCACGCCGAGAGGGCCGGCGCCGATGCGATCCTGGTGGTTACGCCCTACTACAACAAGCCGACGCAGAAGGGGCTCTTTGCCCATTTCGCGGCGATCGCCGAAAGCGTGAAGCTGCCGATCGTGATCTACAATATTCCCGGCCGGTCTGTTGTCGATATGAGCGTCGAAACCATGGCCGCGCTCGCAAGGGCCTATCCGACGATCGTCGGTGTCAAGGATGCGACCGGCAAGATCGAGCGCGTTTCCGAGCAGCGCATGGCCTGCGGCAAGGATTTCGTCCAGCTTTCCGGCGAGGACGCGACCGCGCTCGGCTTCAACGCGCATGGCGGGGTCGGCTGCATCTCCGTCACAGCCAATGTCGCCCCGCGGCTCTGCGCTGAATTCCAGGAGGCGACGCTCGCGGGTGATTATGCCAAGGCACTGGAATACCAAGACAAATTGATGCCGCTACACAAGGCGATTTTCATGGAGCCGGGTCTCTGCGGCGCGAAATACGCGCTCAATCGCCTCGGCCGGATGAGCCGCACGGTGCGGTCGCCGCTGCTCTCGACGCTGGAGCCGGCAACCGAGGCGGCTATCGACGCGGCGCTCAGGCATGCGGGATTGATGAATTGATGGCACAAAAGGGCAGCGAGCGCACGGTCAGAAGAGTTGTGGCGGAGAACCGCAAGGCTCGCTTCAACTACGAGATCGTCGATACCTACGAGGCCGGTCTCGTCCTGACCGGAACGGAGGTCAAGTCGTTGCGTGAGGGCAAGGCCAATATTTCTGAATCCTACGCGACCGACGAGGGCGGTGAAATCTGGCTGATCAATTCCTATCTGCCGGAATATCTGCAGGCCAACCGCTTCAATCATGAGACGCGCCGCCGGCGGAAACTGCTTCTGTCGAAGCGACAGGTCAATCGCCTGCAGGGCGCCGTCAACCGCGAGGGCATGTCCCTGGTGCCGCTCCGGATCTATTTCAACGAGCGCGGTCGGGCGAAACTCGAACTGGCGCTCGCCAAGGGCAAGAAACTGCACGACAAGCGAGAGACGGCCAAGGAGCGGGACTGGAACCGGCAGAAGAGCCGGCTGCTCAAGGAGCGCGGTTGAGTTCTGTTGATTGTTGGAGGGCGCTGGTGCCCCTCATCCCGCTGCCGCGACCTTCTCCCCGCAGGCGGGGAGAGGGCTAGTCCTCGGGTTAAACCCGAGGAGAGGGGCACCACGCCGCACGCCCTGGTATCCCGTCTATTCTGATCAAAGCTCCACATCATCCGCAACCGGCTCTGCCGGCCGCGGCGTGCGTTCCGAAGGTTCGCGGCCAACCTCGCCTCTGAGCGTTGCGAGATCGATGAAATGGTCGGCCTGGCGGCGCAGGTCGTCGGCGATCATCGGAGGCTGCGTCGACATGGTCGAGACGACGGAGACCTTGCGGCCCTTGCGCTGCAGCGCCTCGACGAGCGTGGTGAAATCGCCGTCGCCGGAGAAGATCACCAAGTGATCAACGGTCTCGGCCTGTTCCATGGCGTCGATCGCAAGCTCTATATCCATATTGCCCTTGATCTTGCGCCGTCCGAGCGAGTCGGTGAATTCCTTGGCCGGCTTGGTCACGACCTTGTAGCCATTGTAGTCCAGCCAGTCGATCAGCGGCCGGATTGAGGAATATTCCTGGTCCTCGATGAGCGCCGTGTAATAATAGGCCCTGAGCAGGTAGCCGCGTTTCTGGAATGCTTTGAGCAGCTTGCGGTAATCGATGTCGAAACCTAGGCTCTTCGAGGCGGCATAGAGATTGGCGCCGTCGATAAACAGAGCGATTTTCTCCCGGGGATCGAACATCGTGATTTCCTTTTCCACGCCTGCGCATTGTACCGACCGCCCCCGCGGAAGGCTGCGCTTAAATAGGTGCACTACATTAATAATTGCTGGTATGGCAAATAATGTAAGTTAGGCGATTGCATTAATCCAACAGGCGTATGCTGCCTATTGCAAATTTTAGCAGTCGCTGCAGTTCATCCACACGTTCAATTTACGATTGTCGGCGGCGTTTATACCTCGCTTGCAATGAAATACGATCCATATCTAACGCCTGCAACCCGTGCCGGGACGGCACATTCTACCATGCGGCGGGGAAGGATGTGAGCGCCGGATGCAGGAAAAACTTGAACTTGTGCGGATTTGATTGTATCCGGGCGCTAATTCCAGAAATCGGAGCCAATGGAGCCGTCACGTTACGGCAATTTCCGGTTTCGACGTCGTCAATCTGCGCAGCGGCAATGCCGCCGCGCCTTTCCAGTCGCAAAGGACAAGGCCATGGCCCGCGTCACCGTCGAAGACTGCATCGACAAGGTCGAAAATCGTTTCGAGCTCGTCCTGCTTGCCAGCCACCGCGCTCGTCTCATATCGCAAGGCGCCCAGATCACGGTCGACCGCGACAATGACAAGAACCCGGTCGTCGCATTGCGCGAGATCGCCGACGAGGCGCTTTCGCCCGGCGATCTGAAGGAAGACCTGATCCACTCGCTGCAGAAGCATGTCGAAGTGGACGAGCCAGAGCCCGATGCGGCCGCGCTCACCCAGACCGAGACGGCCGCTTTCGCGGAAGCCGCGGAGGAAGAAGACCAGCCGGAAGCGCTGACCTTCGACCGCATGTCCGAGGAAGAACTGCTGGCCGGCATCGAGGGCCTGGTTCCCCCGGAAAAGAGCGACGACTACTGAGATCCGTTCGGCAAAAGCTGTTCCAACGTGTTTTCGAAGCAGTGCGCCACTCGTATGATTGGCGCACTTTTTTTGTTTGTTGTGATTGCAATGGAGCCGCCAGCGGATGATGCGCCAATACGAGCTCGTTGAGCGCGTGCAGAGCTACAAGCCCGATGTCAATGAGGCCTTGCTGAACAAGGCCTATGTCTACGCCATGCAGAAACATGGACAGCAGAAGCGGGCAAGCGGCGATCCCTATATTTCCCACCCCCTGGAAGTGGCGGCGATCCTGACGGAGATGCACCTCGACGAGTCCACGATCGCCGTGGCGCTGCTGCACGACACGATCGAGGACACGACAGCGACGCGACAGGAGATCGACGAACTCTTCGGCGAGGATATCGGCGCGCTGGTCGAGGGGCTGACGAAAATCAAGAAGCTCGATCTCGTCACCAAGAAAGCGAAGCAGGCGGAAAACCTGCGCAAGCTCCTGCTGGCGATCTCGGACGATGTCCGCGTTCTCCTCGTCAAGCTCGCCGACCGGCTGCACAACATGCGCACGCTCGATCACATGTCGGCGGAAAAGCGTGCCCGGATATCCGAGGAGACGATGGACATCTATGCGCCGCTTGCCGGGCGCATGGGCATGCAGGACATGCGCGAGGAACTCGAAAACCTCGCCTTCCGCCATATCAATCCAGAGGCTTACGAGACGGTCACGAGGCGGCTGGAGGAGCTCTCCCAGCGCAATGAAGGCCTGATCAAGAAGATCGAACAGGAATTGAGCGACTTGCTCGAGGCCGAGGGCCTCAAGAGCGGCTATGTGAAGGGAAGACAGAAGAAGCCCTATTCCGTCTTTCGCAAGATGCAGTCGAAATCGCTCTCTTTCGAGCAATTGTCGGATGTCTGGGGCTTCCGCATTATCGTCGACGATATCCAATCCTGCTATCGGGCGCTCGGCATCGTCCACACCCGCTGGCGCGTGGTACCGGGCCGTTTCAAGGACTACATCTCCACCCCGAAGCAAAATGATTACCAGTCGATACACACGACGATTATCGGACCGTCCCGCCAACGCATCGAACTGCAGATCCGCACCAAGCGCATGCATGAGATCGCCGAATACGGCATCGCGGCGCATGCGATCTACAAGGATCGCGACACCGTCTCGGGGGAGGCGACGCGGTCTCCGACGTCGAATGCCTATGCGTGGCTGCGCCGCACGATCGAGTCGCTCGCCGAAGGCGACAATCCGGAAGAATTCCTCGAGCACACAAAACTCGAACTGTTCCAGGACCAGGTATTCTGCTTCACGCCCAAGGGGCAGTTGATCGCGCTGCCGCGTGGCGCGACGCCGATCGACTTTGCCTATGCGGTGCACACCAATATCGGCGATACCTGCGTCGGCGCCAAGATCAACGGCCGCATCATGCCGCTGGTGACGCGACTGAACAATGGTGACGAGGTGGAGATCATCCGCTCCGGCATTCAGGTGCCGCCACCCGCCTGGGAAGAGATCGTCGTCACCGGCAAGGCGCGCGCCGCCATTCGCCGCGCGACGCGTGCGGCGGTGCGCAAGCAATATGCCGGCCTCGGCTACCGCATCCTCGAGCGCACCTTCGAGCGGGCCGGCAAAACCTTCTCACGCGAGGGATTGAAGCCGGTGCTGCACCGGCTCGGGCAGAAGGAAATCGAAGACGCGATAGCCGCCGTCGGCCGCGGGGAGCTCTCCTCGCTCGACGTGCTGCGTGCCGTCTTCCCCGACCATCAGGACGAACGCGTGACCGTCAAGCCTAGCGCAGACGACGGCTGGTTCAACATGCGTAGCGCCGCCGGGATGGTCTTCAAGCTGCCGGGCCGCTCGAAAGAGGCGACCGCTGCGCAGCAGGCCGAAGGACCGGAAGCGCTGCCGATCCGCGGCCTGTCCGGCAATGCCGAGGTGCATTTCAGCCCCGCCGGGGCGGTTCCCGGCGACCGGATCGTCGGCATCATGGATAAGGAGAAGGGCATCACCATCTACCCGATCCAGTCGCCGATCCTGCAGAAGTTCGACGAGGAACCGGAGCGCTGGATCGATGTGCGATGGGATCTGGACGAGGCGAACAACAGCCGTTTCATGGCAAGGATTGCTGTCAGCGCCTTGAACGAGCCCGGCACGCTGGCGGAGATTGCCCAGGCGGTTGCTACCACCGACGTAAACATCCGCTCGCTGTCGATGGGCCGCGTGGCAGCCGATTTCAGCGAATTGCAGTTTGATCTCGAAGTCTGGGACCTGCGCCAGCTCAACCATCTGATGACGCAACTGAAGGAACTGCCGAGCATTTCCATGGTGAAGCGCCTGTTCGCGTGATCCAAATACCAGGCTCGGTGACAGGAGCCGATAGGGCCGGCTCGATCCTGGGCGTCGAGAACCTGCTGATGCAAATGCCTGAATATCGGGCACGGATGAGCGAGAAACCGGTGTTGCCATGCGCGCGGCGCATGGCTGCCGCCTCATCCCGGCGCTGGTGTAGCAGACATAGCTAAACTATCTTCCTGCTCGGGAGGTAAACGAAGAGGTTTGCCATGTTCAAGCAGTTGAAGAAAATCACCCGTGCTCTGCACATTCCCACCGTCGAGGAACGCGAGATCGCCTATCTGAACGGCTCGGTCGATCGCATGGACCTCGAGCACCGCCAGCGTCAGATCGATCGCGGCCTTTTTCGGAAGTATTATTGACCTGCAGCCGTTGCGCCCCGGTGAGGCGCCGCGGAAGCGCTCAATCGAGTCATGCGCCATTTGCATGGCTCCCACGCTGGCAGACCCGTCATGGTCTCCCTTGCGTGCGGCGCTGCTCGCACTTATCTTTCGCCAGAACGAGGCGGGCGGGCCGTCTTGCGCCGATTTGCGGCGGTCTCTGCATGGGATCATGACGGCATAGATGTTATTTAGGCGTAGAAAACCGGTGCCGCTTGCCGAAAGACTCCGCGCCGTGATCTCGCCGCGCAAGGGGCGAGGGCGCGGTTTGCGCTATATCGCCCTGCGTATACTGCGCCTGAAATCGTCGCCGCATTCGATTGCCGTCGGCGTGGCGGCGGGCGCAGCATCCTCCTTCACTCCGTTCTTCGGTTTGCACATCGTTATGGCGGTCATCCTTGCATCGGCCTTCTCGGGCAATGTGCTCGCAGCCGCCATCAGCACGGTACTCGCCAATCCGATCACCATTCCGGTGATCCTGACCGTTTCCTATGAGATCGGCACCGCGCTTTTGGGGCCAGTGGGCGGTGCGGCCGTCACCGCGGCGGAAATCGGCCGGATGATCGAGCACATGAACCTGGCTGAACTCTGGGGACCGGTTCTGAAGCCGCTGCTCGTCGGTTCGATCCCGCTCGCCTTGGCCGGCGCCTTGATCTTCTATCCGCTTGCCTTCCGGGCCGCTTGGCATTTTCAGAAGCAGCGCCGGCACCAGCGTGTGTAGAGGGTCGGACATTCATCATGATCATCGGCATCGGCAGCGATCTCATCGATATCCGCCGCATAGAGAATTCTCTCGAGCGTTTCGGCGAGCGTTTCGTCCAGCGCTGTTTCACCGACATCGAAATCGCCAAGTCGGAGAGCCGCAAGAACCGCGCGGCATCCTACGCCAAGCGCTTCGCGGCCAAAGAGGCCTGTTCGAAGGCGCTGGGTACCGGCCTGGCGCAGGGCGTGTTCTGGAAGGACATGGGCGTCGTCAACATGCCGGGTGGAAAGCCGACGATGCAATTGACCGGCGGCGCGGCGCAGCGCCTGCAAGGGATGTTGCCCGTCGGACACCGCGCGGCGATCCATCTGACGATCACCGACGATTTTCCATTGGCGCAGGCCTTCGTGATTATCGAGGCTCTTGCGGTTGCTCCGGCGGATGGAACGGTTTAGAGCACTCTCGGGAAGACGGGACCTGCGCGCGAGCGCACTGCGCCACTGAGACCTTGTGCCTCCGAAAAGACGCACGTCGCTGCAAAGGTCGCTTGAGGTGCGGTATTCCCGGAAACTATAGGATCGACTTGCGCGGCGTCGCGCAGGCACGGGAGTTCGGGGCATTCGAATGCTGAATCGCAAGGCACCCACCGGTCAGGATGACAAGGAAGAAGGCAGAGTGTCAGAGAACACAGAAACGAAGCAGAGCGGTCTCTGGGAAAATGTGAAGGTCATCATCCAGGCACTGCTCCTGGCTTTGGTCATCCGGACGGTCTTCTTTCAGCCCTTTACGATTCCGTCGGGTTCCATGATGCCGACGCTGCTCGTCGGCGACTACATCTTCGTCAACAAATTCGCCTACGGCTATTCGAAATACTCGCTGCCCTTCTCGCCGAACCTCTTCAGCGGGCGCATTTTCGCGAGCGAGCCGGAGCGCGGCGATATCGTCGTCTTCCGTTTCCCGCCGAACCCGGACATCGACTACATCAAGCGGCTGGTCGGCCTTCCGGGCGACCGAATCCAGGTGCGCAACAGCGTTCTCTACGTCAATGACAAGCCCGTTGATCGCGTGCCGGACGGGTCGTTCCGCGCGGACGACCAATACGACACGGGCGGCGACATCCCGGTTTACCGGGAGACCATGGACAACGGCGTTTCCTATGACACCCTCGACCAATTCCCGGATTCGCGCGGTGATAATACCCGTGAATTCATCGTCCCCGAGGGCCACTACTTCATGATGGGCGACAACCGGGACAATTCTGCCGACAGCCGCTTCGATGTCGGTTTCGTTCCGGCTGAGAACCTGGTCGGCCGCGCCAGCCTGATCTTCTTCTCGCTCGGCAACGACACCTCGTTCCGTGAGATTTGGAAGTGGCCGGCCAACCTGCGCTACGACCGCCTGTTCAAGGGCGTCGAATGATGAAGGGACGCTCGCTGAGCGCGGAGGATCGGGCAAGGCTCGAGACCGCGATCGGTTATCAGTTCTCGGAGAAGGAGCGGCTTGATCGCGCCCTGACCCATTCCAGCGCCCGAACGGCGCGGGGCAGCAACTACCAGCGGCTGGAATTTCTCGGCGATCGCGTGCTCGGGCTCTGCGTAGCGGAACTCCTGTTCCAGACCTTTCGTGACGCCAACGAGGGCGAGCTTTCGGTGCGCCTGAACCAGCTCGTCAGCGCAGAGAGCTGCGCGCGGGTTGCCGACGAGCTATCGCTGCACGAATTCATCCGCACGGGGTCGGACGTCAAGAGAATTACGGGCAAGCACATGATGAATGTGAGGGCCGATGTGGTAGAGTCGCTGATCGCCGCCATCTATCTCGACGGCGGGCTGGAGGCGGCGCGGCGCTTCGTGCTCAAGCACTGGACCGATCGCGCCGAAAGCGCCGACGGTGCCCGGCGCGATGCGAAAACCGAATTGCAGGAATGGGCGCACGCCAGGTTCGGTGTCGCGCCGAAATACAGGACGGATGATCGTTCCGGTCCCGACCATGATCCCCGCTTCACGGTGACGGTCGAGGTGGCCGGGCTAGCGCCCGAGACGGGCATGGACCGCTCGAAACGCGCCGCGGAGCAGATCGCCGCCATGAGGTTGCTGGAGCGCGAGGGTGTTTGGCAGAAGCGGTCTGCCGGAGATTGACGGATATCATGACGGACAAGGAACAGGACAAGGGCGCCGGCGCCAAGCCGACCCGCTCGGGTTTCGTGGCGCTGATCGGCGCGACGAATGCCGGCAAATCGACATTGGTCAACCGCCTTGTCGGGGCGAAGGTGACGATCGTCAGCCATAAGGTGCAGACGACGCGGGCGATCATTCGCGGCATTGCCATTCACGACAACACCCAGATCGTCTTCCTGGATACCCCCGGCATCTTCAAGCCGCGCCGGCGGCTTGACCGCGCCATGGTCACCACCGCATGGGGCGGCGCAAAGGATGCCGACGTGATCGTGCTGCTGATCGACAGCGAGCGCGGGCTCAAGGGCGATGCGGAGGCGATCCTCGATGGCTTGAAGGAGGTCCGGCAGCCAAAGGTGCTGGTGCTCAACAAGATCGACCGGGTCCGCCCGGAGGAACTGTTGCAGCTTTCGGCCGCGGCAAACGATGCCGTCGGCTTCGAGCGTACCTTCATGATTTCGGCGCAGAACGGCTCCGGCTGCCAGGATCTCATGGATTACCTCGCGGCGACGCTGCCGGAGGGCCCGTGGTATTATCCCGAGGACCAGATTTCCGACCTGCCGATGCGCCAGCTCGCGGCCGAGATCACCCGCGAAAAGCTGTTCCTTCGCCTGCATCAGGAGATCCCCTACGCCTCGCATGTCGAGACCGAGAAGTGGGAAGAACGCAAGGATGGCTCCGTGCGCATCGAGCAGGTGATCTATGTCGAGCGCGACAGCCAGAAGAAGATCGCGCTCGGCAAGGGCGGTGAGGCGATCAAGGCGATCTCGACGGCGGCCCGCAGGGAGATTTCGGAGATCCTGGAACAGCCGGTCCACCTGTTCCTGTTCGTGAAGGTGCGCGAGAACTGGGGGGACGATCCGGAACGCTTCCGCGAAATGGGGCTCGAATTCCCGAAGTAGCCCGTAGCTCCGCGGCTTGCGGTCGTTAGACTGTAAACGAGTAAGATTCGCTCGCGCCCACCTCCTCCCGTGAGGCAAGTCCGTTATCCAGAGCGCGAACAATCTGTCACCCCTCCACGCGATTGACCCGCCGGTAGTCTCATGGGAGGAGGTGGGCGATGGCGCCGGTGAGTACAGCGTCTCGGGAGAGCTCGAATGCCGCAACTGGTCGACGGAGAATGGGTAAGGACCGATGTCGCCGCGAGCGAGATGAAGGACGGCGCCTTCCACCGCGAGCCGACCCGGTTCCGCAACTGGATCACCGCCGATGGACGGCCGGGGCCGGACGGCCAGCCGGCGCGAAGGGCGGAAGCCGGCCGCTACCGGTTGTTCGTATCGTATCTTTGCCCCTGGGCCTCGCGCACCATCGCGATGCGCGTACTCAAGGGTCTCGAAGGGATCGTCAGCCTTGCAGTGGCGGATCCCGTGCTGGGAGACGACGGATGGGCCTATCGCGAGCCCGCCGACGCCGGCACCCGCGTCGGCCGCATTCGCTACCATCACCAGCTCTACACCGCAAGCGATCCGACCTATACGGGCAAGGTCTCGGTGCCGGTGCTGTGGGACATGCAGGAGGGATCGATCGTCAACAACGAATCGGCCGAAATCATCCGCATTCTCAATACGGCTTTTGATCGGCTCTCAGGCAATCGCCTGGACTTCTATCCTGCATCTTTGCGCAAGGACGTCGAACGTTGGAACGAGCCGATCTACACCCGCGTGAATAACGGTGTCTATCGGGCGGGCTTCGCCAAGACGCAGGCCGCCTATGACGAGGCCGTCGCGGCGCTTTTCGACATGCTCGACGAGCTCGAATCGCATCTTTCGACGCACAGATATCTCGCCGGCGAATATCTTACCGAAGCGGATCTCCGCCTGTTCGTAACCCTGGTCCGTTTCGACGCCGCCTATTACGGTGCCTTCAAGTGCAACATTCGCCGGATCGAGGATTATCCTTCGCTCTCCGGTCACCTGCGGGAGATCTACCAGTGGCCGGGCATCCGCGAGAGCGTACGCATCGACGAGATCAAGCGCGGCTATTACAGCCTGCGCAACGTCAACCCGACCGGAATCGTACCGGCCGGACCTGCAATCGACTTCGATCGTCCGCATGATCGAGACCGTCTCCCCGGCCGGGGCGTCTTCGGCGCCGGCTCCATGTTTCCGTAAAGCTTGACCGGCTGCAGTCGAGTCCGCTGCAGCGATCTCTACGCATCAGAACAAGACGAACGCTGTAGAGGGCCGACACCGGGCGGTACCTCAAACGTATAGCGATAGTTCTTTCGAATATTCTAAGGCGGCAAGTCCTTGAGGGGCCACGGAAAAGCCCCATTGATAAACCGCCGAACCTCGCTAAGTTTAAGGGAAGTTCTGATGGATAGGAGCCCTAAACGGCTTGCCTGACGACATCCCGGTCGCTGCTCCTGCGCGCATTGCCGGTTCAGCTTTCCGGAGGCCGTGAGGCTTGCCCGAGCCGGTTTCCGGCCACTTCCGGACGCGACCATTTCGCGAGCGCAGCACATATTTCCGGAAGACGGCCGAGCCACCCTACGCTCCGTGCGGAAGAACCGAAAGGTTTCAGTCGAGGTCTGGCGTCGAGGTAGGATATGAATGCGGCATTGGTGAATTTGCTTCGCAGTCTGGTGCAGAAGGGAAAACTCAAGGTCATCTTCGCGACGGGTGAGCAGGTCGTGTTCGGCGACGGCACGGGGAAGCCGGCGACCATAAGGCTCGTCGACGCCGAAGCAGAAAAGGCCATAGTGCGCGATCCCGGGCTGAAGTTCGGCGAAATGTACATGGACGGTCGCGTCGTCATCGAGGAGGGCGATATCTTCGATGTCCTTTCCATCGCCAAGAGCAATGGTCTGGAGAACGCCGCAAACGCCGCCAACACCGTGACGGCGGTTTGGCACGTTCTGCGCCAGCAGCTAAAGAGCCGGCTGCCGGTCAATCGCAACCGCCGCAACGTCGCGCATCATTACGATCTCGATGGCAAGCTCTTCAACCTCTTCCTGGATGAGGACTGGCAATATTCCTGCGCCTATTTTCATCCGCCGGGAATCTCGCTCGAAGAGGCTCAGCGCGCCAAGAAGCGGCACATCGCGGCCAAGCTTCTGCTCGAACCCGGCCAGAAGGTGCTGGAGGTCGGCTCCGGCTGGGGCGGAATGGCCATGTATCTCGCCGAATCCTCGGGGGTCGAGGTTACGGGCATCACGCTCAGCGAGGAGCAGCTCAAGGTTTCGCGCGAGCGCGCAGCCAAACGCGGCCTTTCCGATCGCGTCCGATTCGAATTGCAGGACTATCGCACTATGCAGGGGCGGCAGTTCGATCGCATCGTCTCCGTCGGCATGTTCGAGCATGTGGGCATCGGCAATTACGGCATTTTCTTCCGCAAGATGAAGGAGCTCCTGAAGCCCGAGGGGGTGATGCTGCTTCACTCGATCGGCCAGATGTACAAGCCCTGGGCCACCAATCCGTGGATCGAGAAATACATATTCCCCGGCGGCTATATCCCCGCCCTTTCGGAGGTTCTGCCGCCGGTCGAAAACGTTCGACTGCTGGTCAAGGACATCGAAATCCTGCCGATGCATTACGCCTGGACGCTCAGGGCCTGGCGCGAGCGCTTCGTGGCGCGGCGGGAAGAGGTGCTGAGGCTGTACGACGAGCGCTTCTTCAGGATGTGGGAATTCTATCTCGCTGCCTCGGAGACTGCGTTCCTCTACGACAAGCATTTCGTTTTCCAGCTCCAGCTTTCGCCATCGCTCGAGACGGTTCCGGTGTCGCGCGATTACATCGAAGCGAAGGAGCGCGAACTGCTGGAATTCGAGAAGACGCGGCAGCGGCTGGAACTCATTGCCGTTTGACCATCCGCCTGCGATATTTTTGAAGAAGCGATGAGAGGGCGCACCATCCCCCTTCGCCCGCATGCGGGGAAGAAGCCGCGGGGAATCGTTTCTGCTCTCCTGTGGAGTTCCGGCTGGCCGCAAACGGCTTTCGCTTGGCCTTGCCTCGTTGCGCCGGTATGGTCCCGCCGGAAACAGAAGAACGGAATGCCGAATGGTCACGACCGCAAAGCCCATCGCCACCATCATCGCAAGCGAGATCAAGGCGACCCCTGCTCAGGTCGGCGCCGCAGTCGAATTGCTCGACGGCGGGGCCACCGTGCCGTTCATCGCCCGCTACCGCAAGGAGGTCACCGGCGGTCTCGACGATACGCAACTGCGTATTCTCTCCGAGCGGCTCACCTATCTGCGCGAACTCGAGGCGCGGCGCGTGTCGATTCTCGACTCGATCCGCACCCAGGGCAAGCTCACCGATGACCTCGAAGGCAAAATAGCCGCCGCTGTCACCAAGGCGGAGCTCGAGGACATCTATCTGCCCTACAAGCCGAAGCGGCGGACCAAGGCGGAAATCGCACGGGAGCGCGGCCTCGGGCCGCTCGCGGAAGGGATCCTTGCCGATCGCACCATCGCGCCGGCCGAGCGTGCGGCCGCCTTCCTGAGCGCGAATATCCCAGACGTGAAGACGGCGCTCGACGGCGCCCGCGACATCATCGCCGAGGGCATGACCGAAAATGCCGACCTTCTCGGGCGCCTGCGCAACCATATGCGCGAAGCGGCCTTCCTGCGCGCCAGGGTGGTTGACGGCAGGCAGGAGGCCGGCGCGAAATTCTCCGACTATTTCGACCATACGGAGCGCTGGGCCACCGCGCCCGGGCACCGGGCGCTGGCGATGCTGCGCGGTTGGAACGAGGAGGTCCTTTCCGTCGATATCGTCGTCGATCAGGACGAGGTTTCGCCGCAGAAACCCGTCGAACGGATGATCGCGGCTGCCTATGATGTGCGCGGATCCCTGCCGGGAGACAAGTGGCTGCTGGAGGTCATAGGCTGGACCTGGCGTATCAAACTTTCGCTGTCGCTCTCGCTGGACCTGATGCGCGAGCTGCGTGAGCGGGCCGAGGAGGAGGCGATTCGCGTCTTCGCACGCAATCTCAAGGACCTGCTGCTTGCCGCCCCGGCCGGCTCGCGTGCGACCATGGGTCTCGATCCCGGCATCCGCACCGGCGTGAAGGTCGCCGTCGTCGACGGCACGGGAAAACTCCTGGACACGACGACCGTCTATCCCTTTCCGCCGAAGAACGATGTTCGCGGCACGCAAGCCGAACTCGCATCATTGCTGCGCAAGCACCAGGTTGAGCTGATTGCCATTGGCAACGGCACCGGCAGCCGCGAAACAGAGAAACTCGTCGCCGACATGCTAGCGCAAATGCCGGCACCGAAGCCGACGAAAGTCATCGTCTCGGAAGCGGGAGCCTCGGTTTACTCCGCTTCGGAAACGGCGGCCGTCGAGTTCCCGGAGCTCGATGTTTCACTGCGCGGGGCCGTGTCGATCGCGCGGCGGCTGCAGGATCCGCTTGCCGAACTCGTCAAGATTGAGCCGAAATCGATCGGCGTCGGTCAGTATCAGCACGACGTCGACCAGTCGAAGCTCAGCCGGTCGCTGGACGCAGTGGTCGAAGATGCCGTGAATGCCGTCGGCGTCGATCTCAACACCGCTTCGGCCCCGCTTCTGGCGCGGGTCTCGGGACTCGGCAAGTCGTCGGCGGAAGCGATCGTTGCACATCGCAATGCGATGGGCCCCTTTGCCAACCGGCAGGAACTTCTGAAGGTGGCGCGCCTCGGTGCGCGCACCTTCGAGCAATGCGCCGGTTTCCTGAGGATTCCGAATGGACCCGAGCCGCTCGATGCCTCCGCCGTGCACCCGGAAGCCTATGGCATCGCCAAGAAGATCGTCGCCGCCTGCGGCCGCGATGTGCGCTCGCTGATGGGCGATAGCGCTGCCTTGAAGAAGCTCGACCCGCGGATTTTCGTCGACGAGCGCTTCGGTCTGCCAACCGTCAAGGACATTCTCGCCGAGCTGGAGAAACCCGGCCGCGATCCTCGTCCGAGCTTCAAGACCGCGACCTTCGCCGAAGGTATCGACGATATCAGGGACCTGAAAGTCGGCATGCAGCTCGAAGGCACCGTGACGAACGTCGCAGCCTTTGGCGCCTTCGTCGATATCGGCGTGCACCAGGATGGCCTCGTGCATGTGTCGCAGCTCGCAGATCGTTTCGTCAAGGATCCGCATGAGATCGTCAAGGCCGGCGACGTAGTACGTGTGCGCGTCACGGAGGTCGATATCGCCCGCAAGCGTATCGGCCTTAGCATGCGCAAGGATGGCGGCGCCGACACCGGCCAAGAGGCGAGGGGAGCAAATCCGAGCGGCGGCAATCGCAATGCGGGCGGGCGGCCGCAGAAGAGCCAGGCCCCGGCACAGGGTGGGTTCGGTGCAGCGCTTATAGAGGCGATGCGCAAAAAGTGAGCGCCGGAAGGAACGGCTTTTGCCGCGGATCGTTAGTACAACGACACGGTTGGCTGGATTCCGATTTTTCAGTTCCTGAACCGGCCCTCCGTCATCCCTCCGGTGGCGACGCACGTCGTCGCATGTAGGTGTCGACCTTTAGGAGTGCCGGTCTACTGCGGAACAGGCCCGTGAAAATCCTCTTCCGCCGGAGCCCCCGGTGAGAGGAGGTGCCTCATGGTACGCAATGTGACCCGCAGCCTTCCGCACGCTGCTCTGCTGGCGCTGGCAGCAACGGTTTATCCGGTTCCGGCTGAAGCGCAGGGCGTCGTAAATTGCGCCGAGCGGTCCCAGGTGATCGAGTTCCTGGCGCGGCAATATGCCGAAAAACAGGCGGCGGTCGGACTGATCAACCCGCGGGCGGTGATGGAACTCTATGCTGCCGACAGCGGTACGTGGACTCTGATCGTGAGGATGTCTCCGGTCGCAGCTGCGTTATCTTTGCGGGGCAAAGCTGGGACGCCAAGGTGCCGGTAGGAACGAAGGCCTGACGGATTCGTCGAAGCTTGACTCCTGTCTGCAGCCCCCTTGATTTCCAGGTGCCCAGGCTACAGCGCCGCGCGTCTTTTCAGGCGCGCGGCGCTGTAGCTCTTGAAACTACGCATCGTTCCGAAATCCGGTTCCGGACCGATGCGACCCGGGGCCGTCACGGAGCGACGTGGTTCCGCCTCATCAATCCGGTCTGCCGATGCTGGCATAGCTGAAGCCGTGCTTGGTGACTTCGTCCTTGCGATAGATGTTGCGCAGGTCGACGAGCAGCGGCGTCTTCATGGCGGCCTTCAGCCGGCCGAAATCCAGCGCCCGGAACTCGTTCCATTCGGTGACGATCACGAGCGCATCGGCGCGCGCCGCAGCCTCATAAGGGTCTTTCGCATAATTCATGCCGTCGATGACCTTGCGGGCGTTTTCCACGCCTTCCGGATCGTAGCCGGTGACTTCGGCGCCCGCGTCCCGGAGTGTCTGAACGATCGCGATCGCCGGGCTATCGCGCATGTCGTCGGTGTTCGGCTTGAAGGTGAGGCCGAGCACGGCGATCTTGCGGCCGCGCACGTCGCCGCCGGCCGCCACGATCACCTTGCGGCCCATTGCGCGCTTGCGGTTGTCGTTGACGGCAACTGTGGTCTCGACCAGTCGCACGGGGCTGTCATGGTCCTGCGCCGTCTTGACGAGCGCCAGCGTGTCTTTGGGGAAGCAGGAGCCGCCATAGCCCGGGCCGGCATGCAGGAATTTGGAGCCGATGCGCCCGTCGAGGCCGATGCCGCGGGCCACGTCCTGGACATTGGCGCCAACTTTTTCGCACAGGTCAGCCATTTCGTTGATGAAGGTGATCTTCATCGCCAGGAAGGCATTACCGGCATACTTGATCAGTTCGGACGTGCGGCGCGTCGTGAAGACCAGCGGCGCCTGGTTCAGGTAGAGCGGGCGATAGACTTCTGTCATCACCTCACGCGCCCGTTCGGCATTGCCGTCGAGGCCGATGACGATCCGGTCCGGTCGCTTGAAATCCTCGATCGCCGCGCCTTCGCGCAGGAACTCCGGATTGGAGACGACGGCGAAGTCGGCCTCCGGATTGGTCTCGCGAATGATGCGCTCGACCTCGTCACCGGTTCCGACCGGTACGGTGGATTTGGTGACGATCACGGTGAAGCCGGAGAGGTTGGCGGCGATCTCGCGCGCAGCCGCGTAGACGTAGGACAGATCGGCATGGCCGTCGCCGCGACGCGACGGCGTGCCGACGGCAATGAAGACGACGTCGCTGTTTGCGACGGCGGATGTGAGGTCGGTGGTGAAGGTCAGGCGTCCTGCGGCGACATTGTGGGCGACGAGCTGGGCGAGGCCCGGTTCGAAAATCGGAATCTCTCCCTTCTCGAGGGCCACGATCTTGCCCTCGTCCTTGTCGAGGCAGACGACGTCATGGCCGAAATCCGCAAAGCACACGCCGGAAACCAGGCCGACATAGCCGGCGCCAATCATCGTTATCTTCATCCGCTCTTCCTTTGTCGTTGGGTCTTCAAGGCTCTTGGGAGGTAGGCCAGGCGCTACCAAACCCGCGTCGCAGAATGGGCGAATTTGGTAGATCCCAAGCCAACTGCATGTCTCCTTAAACCTCGTCTAAGAGAAGGACATGCAGAAATTCAAAGTGCTACAGCGACCTTTGCGCGTCTGGTAAGACGCGCGGCGCTGTAGACCAATCCATTGATAGGCAAATAGGACCGATTTTCGACCAGCAAATGACAGGGGCGTGCGCATTCGCCGCAATTGTCTCGAAACGCCTCAATCGGCGCCGCCTGCGTGGTAATATTGCGCATACCATTTCACGAACCTGCCGACACCCTCCTCGATTGAAATCGAGGGCTTGAAGCCGGTGAGCGCCTCGAGCAGTTCCGGCGACGCATAGGTGCGTGGCACGTCCCCCTTCTGCATCGGCAGCATGTTTCGGATCGCTGGACGGCCGAGCGCTTGCTCGACAGTCTCCACGAAGGTCATCAGGTCCACCGGCTGGCCACCCCCGAGATTGACGACACGGAACGGCGCATGGCGCGAGAGGGTGTCGTCGGCCGCATCTGCCGCGACGCGGTTGTCTTCGGAGGGCGCGACGTGCGAAAGCCGGAGAATGCCCTCCACGAGATCGTCGATATAGGTGAAATCGCGGCTCATGCGCCCTTCACCGTAAATGTCGATTGGCCTGTTGTTGTGGATGGCTTCGACAAATTTGAAGAGCGCCATGTCCGGCCGCCCCCACGGGCCATAGACGGTGAAGAAGCGGAAAGCCGTCGTCGGTACCTTGTGGAGATGGGCGTAGCTGTGAGCCATCAGCTCCATCGACTTCTTGGTCGCGGCATAAAGTGTCATCGGCTCGTCGGCCCTGTCGGTCTCGACAAAGGGAATTTTTTCGTTGGCGCCGTAGATCGAAGAGGTCGAGGCGAGCATCAGATGTTTCGGGGCAACCGCTTTCGCGAGTTCCAGGATGTTCCAGGATCCCACGACATTCGAGTCCATGTAGGCTTTTGGGTTTTCGAGGCTGTAGCGAACGCCCGCCTGTGCGGCGAGGTGGATGATGACCTCCGGCTCGGCGAGCCCCGCCGCCCGGTCAAGGGCGGCCCGGTCTTCAAGCATGGCCGTCACTGCCTTGAAGCCGTTGGAGCGCTCGAGAATGGCATGCCGGCGCTCTTTCAGAGTTACGTCGTAATAGGGCGTCATGCCGTCGAAGCCGACCACGAAGTGCCCGTCGTCGATCAGCCGCTTGGCGACGTGAAAGCCTATGAAACCTGCGGTTCCGGTGATGAGGTAACGCACGACGATATCCCAGATTGCAATAACTCACCGTTCATACGCACAAAGGCGGGCGATTGAAAGGTGTCGCTCCGATGGCTTGTCTGCAGCGCGTCATGATCGAGCGTACTCGTGCGACGCGCTTGAGGTCCGTGTTTTTATGCCTGTCATTCCCCAAAACCGCCGCACGTTTTTGGGCGACATGATTACAGCGCCGCGCGTCTTTTCAGACGCGCAAAGGTCGCGGATGCCCCCCCGCTCAGAAGGAAAGAAGCGGGTTGTCGGCCGTCGTGCCCATCGGGGCGTCGCCCGGCGGCAGCGCCGCACTCATCGGCGGTTCCGCCTGGATCACGACAACCCGAGTTCCTTCCGGCACGCGACTATAAAGATCGATGATATCCTGATTGAGCATGCGGATGCAGCCGCTCGAAACCGCCCTGCCGATCGACCAGGCTTCCGGGGTGCCGTGAATACGGAACAGCGTGTCCTTGCCGTTCTGGTAAAGGTAGAGGGCGCGCGGGCCAAGCGGATTGGTAAGACCTGGTTCCATGCCGCCCGCGAGCGGCCCGTAGCGCTCCGGCTCGCGTGCGACCATATCCGATGTCGGGATCCAGCGCGGCCATTCCGCCTTCCGGCCGATGCGGGCCTCGCCGGCGAACTCCAGGCCTTCCCTGCCGACCCCGATCCCGTAGCGCAGCGCCATCCCGCCGTCCTGCACCAAATAAAGATACCGGTCGGGCGTGTCGATGACGATCGTGCCCGGCGGCTCGATGGTGGAGTATGGTACCTGCTGGCGCAGGAAATTCGGGGCCACCTTGCTGATGTCGGTCGCCGGCAGCGGGAAAAGCTCTTCCGGCAACGGCCCGTACATCGCCGTGTAATAAGGGTCGGGTCCAGCCGGCCGGGCGGCCCGCGGCTTGCTGCTGCTCGCGCAGGCTGCGAGGGCAATGGCGGCGACGAGAAGAATGGAAATCTGTGCGAGGCGGAACACAAACATAATCGAAACGATCCTGTCGATGGCAAATGGCATCGGCGAAATCGGCCGTCACGCCTGTGCCCTCATTCGAACACGGCTGCGAATCGACCCGTTTCGAATGTAGTCCGAGGAGGGGGCGGCTGAAAGGGGCCTTTGCGCCTGCGGGCGTCCTGGTGCGGTATTCGATCCATCCCGCTTGATCGGCTTCACGCCGCGGGTGTATGCCTTTTCAATGCAATGGAGCGACCAGGCCATCATTCTCGGCATCCGCAGACATGGCGAGAGCTCGGTCATCGCGGAGGTCATGACGTCCGGGCACGGCCGGCATCTGGGGCTGGTGCGCGCGGGCCGATCGCGTGCCATGCAGCCGGTGCTGCAGCCGGGCAATTCGGTCGAGGTCACCTGGCGCGCGCGCCTCGACGAACATCTCGGCGAATTCCGTGTCGAACCCACGCAGTTGCGCGCCGCCAGTCTGATGGAGACGGCGATCTCGGTTTACGGCATCCAGGCCTTGGGTGCCCTTTTGCGGCTTCTGCCCGAGCGCGATCCGCATCCGCATCTTTACGAGGCGCTTGCCGTCATCGTCGACCACTTGCAGGAACCTGCGGATGCCGGCGAACTCTTCGTGCGCTTCGAACTGGCGGTTCTGGACGATCTCGGCTTCGGCCTCGATCTTTCGGAATGCGCGGCAACAGGCAGGCGCGACGAACTCGTCTATGTGTCGCCGAAATCGGGCCGCGCAGTCAGCCGCGAGGCGGGCGCCCCTTATGGCGAGCGCATGCTCGCCCTTCCAAACTTTCTATCGGGTCGCCAGAAGGCGGCCGATCACGACGCGCTCGCGGCAGCGTTCCGTCTCACCGCGCACTTCCTGAACCGCCATGTCTACGAGCCGCGCGGCATCCATGCGTCTTCCGCGCGCGACGGATTCGTCCAGGCGACGTTGAAGGCTTTGAGTCCGGCCTCGCCGTCAGCTGCCTGATCGAAGAAAAGGGCGCCGCACATCTCATGCGGCGCCCCGTTCACAAAGAATGCTGTAGGCCTGACTCGACGCATCAGCCCGAAAACCGGGTCCGACTCTCGGGCTGATGCGCTTAGCCGATCTTGCCGCCGCCCTGCTTGGTCACGGCGACGACGGCCGGACGAACCGGCATGTCGTCGCGGAAGTCCGGCCAGCGCGTCGCTGGCTTTTCATAGGTCGCAAGCCCGGCATCGCCCGGATGCTGCACGGCGAGAAAGAAGGTGTCGCTCGTGGGGTTGAAGCTCGGGCCGCACATTTCGGCACCGACCGGCACGCGGAAGAAGAGCTTCGAGGTGCCGCGGGCTTCACCTTCCGTGTCGACCGCCCAGATGCCGTCCGTACGGCCGGTCTCCTTTTCATTGTTGCCGTCGGTCGCGACCCAAAGGCGGCCATCGGCGTCGATGGCGCAATTGTCCGGCATGCCGAACCAGCCGTTCTTGGTCGTCGCTGTCGAGAAGGACGCACCGACCTCGGCAACGCTTGGATCGCCGCATTTCAAGAGGATGTCCCAACGCGACTTGGTCGAGGCGAAATCACCGTCCGTTTCGGTGATCTCGACGATGTGGCCGAAGGCGTTCTTGGCGCGGGGGTTGGCGGCGTCGATCTCGTCCTCTTTCCGCTTGGTGTTGTTGGTCAGCATGACGTAGACCTTGCCCGTCTTCGGGTTGGGCTGGACATCTTCCGGGCGGTCCATCTTGGTGGCGCCGAGCGCATCGGCGGCAAGCCGGGTGTTGATCAGCACATCGGCCTGCGAGGCGAAGCCGTTCTCGGCCGTCAGCGGGCCCTCGCCGTGGATGAGCGGCATCCAGGTGACTGTGCCGTCCTCGTCGAACTTCGCCACGTAGAGTGTGCCGTCGTCGAGAAGATCCATGTTCGCCGCGCGGTCGTCGGGCTTGTAGGTGCCATTCGTCACGAACTTGTAGACATAGTCGTACCGCTCGTCGTCGCCGCTATAGAGCACGACGCGGCCGTCTTTGTTGACGATGGATTCACAGCCCTCGTGCTTGAAGCGTCCGACGGCGGTGCGCTTCTTCGGCACGGAATTGGGGTCGAACGGATCGACCTCGACGATCCAGCCGAAGCGGTTGGCCTCGTTCGGCTCCTTCGTGACATCGAAGCGATCGTAGAATTTCGACCATTCATATTGCCCACCCGGCGCGCCGAGACGCTTCAGCACCTTGAATTCCGGATGATCTTCGGCGAGGTCGCCGCCGAAATAGCCGTTGAAGTTTTCCTCGGCCATCAGATAGGTGCCCCAGGCGGTGACGCCGCCGGCGCAGTTGTTGATCGTGCCGAAGACCGTAGTGCCGGTCGCGTCGGCCGAGGTCTTCAACCGCTCATGGCCGGCCGCCGGACCGGAAAGCTGCATTTCGGTGTTGGCGGTGATGCGGCGGTTGAACTTGCCGTCGAGAACCGGCTGCCACTTGCCGTCGACCTTGCGAATCTCGATGACGGTTCCGCCATGGGCCGCCATCTCGATGTCGACCAGTTCCTTGGTGTAGTCGCCGAGAACGACTTTATCCTGTTCCTTGCCGTCCTCCGTCACCTTTTCGACGCGGGCGAAGTTCGGGAACATGATTTCGGCATTGGTGTATTCGTGGTTGACGACCAGAAGGCCGTGGTCGGGACTGCCATCGAGCGGGATGAAACCGACATAGTCGTTGTTGTAACCGAACTGCCGGCTCTGAGCCTCTGCCGTCTGCTTGAGCGGATCGAAGTCGGGGCTGTCGGCGAAGATCTTGTCGCCCCAGCGCAAAAGGATATCGGCATCGTAGCCTTCGGCGACGTGGTGAGTTTCGTCGACGCCGGCTTCGATCTCCTTGAAGTCGAACTGCGACATCTCCTTGGCCCTGGCGTCATCGGCAGTCAGCAGGGCGAGCGGGCTGACTGTCGTGGAAATGGCGGCGACCGCAAGCGAACCGCCGATGAAGGACCGGCGCGAGAAGCGGCGGTTTATGATGTCGCCCATGGTGGGGTTGGCGGAACAGTTCTGGCCGATGTCTTCCAGCTCCTCTCTTCGTTCCGTCAGAGTCTTGATTTCGATTTCTTCCGCCGAGCCGAGATACTTGTCCATGCTTACTCTCCCCGTTGAGACGATAGAACCGCCAGCGTGATGCGGCGTCGACATCGCTCTACCAGCTAGCTCATGACAGTTATGCGACAGTTCAATGAAGAGATTGCAGCGCCTCCCTGCATCAGCAATGCGCCAGGAGGCCAGCGCTTGCGAAATGAACCGATGATTGCGTATCGCCTATGGCTCAATCTATGCTCCGCCTATGGCATTCCACGCCAAGCTGTGCGAATCCTTCGCAAGCTCTTGTGGTGTCGGTGATCCATGCTCGAACTCATTGCCATTGTTGCCTTTATTCTGGCGCTTGCCGCCTTCCTCGGTGGCCGTGGTGCCGCGAAGCGATTCGATGCGGAAATCACGGACCTGAAGGCGGAGATTGCCCGACTCGCGAAACGGCAGGCGACGGATCTGCCGTCCGAGGCAGAAAGGCCATTGGAGGCTGCGGATGAGACCGAACCGGAGGAAGCGCCCCCCGCCGGACCGTGGTCGCAGGCGCGAGAGGGGGCGCGAATCTTCAGCGACGCCGCGGCTGACGAAGGGAGCCTGGGCAGCCCCACCAGCGATCCGGCTGCCGCTGCGGCTGCGCCGATTGCAGCAGCGCCGGTCGAGAGCCTCGAAAGCCGGATCGGCGGGCGGTGGCCGGTCTGGGTCGGCGGTCTCGCACTGGCGCTGGGCGGTTACTTCCTCGTGCAATATTCTATCGAAGCGGGACTGTTGAGCCCGGCCGTCCGCCTGACGCTTTCCGCCGCCTTCGGTCTCCTTCTTGGCTTCGCGGGCGAGGTTATTCGGCGCCAAGCGGTGCCGGCGATCGCCGATCGCTTCCGCAACGCCATGATCCCCGGCGTGCTGACGGCTGCCGGTGCTGTGACGCTGTTCGGCGTCGTCTATGCGGCTCATGGCATCTACGCATATATCGGCACGGCCACGGCCTTCCTGCTGCTGGCGCTGATTTCGCTCGCCACGGTGGGCCTGTCGCTGCTGCATGGACAGGCACTTGCCGGGCTTGGGCTGCTCGCATCGCTGCTCACGCCCCTGTTCGTCTCGAGCGGCGAGCCGCGGCCCTGGGTTCTGTTCGGTTTCCTCTCGACCGCCTGGCTCGCGACGTTTCTCGCCTCGCGCCTCAAGCAATGGACGGTCGTACCGACGCTCGCCAATGCGGGCCTTGGCCTCTGGGGGCTTGCCTATGTCACGCTCGAAGCGCCCTTCGAGGCTCCGCCGGTCGCTTTCGCCCTTCTGGTGATGATCGCTGGCATCGGGCTCGTCTGGCCCGGCAATCTGCCGCGCGAGCCTTTCGATACGGCGGACGCAGTCACGGGCCCTTGGGAGCGGCTGTTTGCACCGCCAAAGGCGGCCATCACTGTCTCCGCAGCGATCGCCGCCGCAGTCCTGGCGCTCCTGTTCATCAGCCCGGCGCTCGAGGCCCTGCGTATCCCGGTTGCCGAATTCGTGATCGTGACGGCGGCTCTTGCCGCGGTGGGCGCCTTGCGGGCGACGGCGGTTTACGCGGCGTTGCTTGCCGCCTTCGCAGCGATCGCCGGCACCTGGAGCCTGACCGCGTTCAGCGGCGTGCTCGCCTATTTCGATCCGTTGGCACCCTCACCGGAGATCGTCATCCCGAGCCGCGTTGCGATGCTGACGGCGATGACCCTGGCAGCTTTGTTCCCGTTGCTTGCGGCCGCGGTTCTAGCCGGGAGGCTCCGGGTGGAGCGGCATTTCGCCATTCTTTGGGCCTGCCTTGCCGCAGGCGTGCCGAATGCCCTTGTCGGCATGTCCTTTCTGATGACGGGCACATTCGCCTTCGACTTGCCGCATGGGCTTGCCGCTTTCGCCGGGGGCCTGTTTCTCCTGGCGCTCGCCGAATGGCTTTATCGGCGCGGTACGGAACCGGGCGAAGGCATCGATGCCGATGCCGCGCTCCTGGTCCTCGGATCCTTCGGCCTGTTCGTCATCGATCTCCATGCCTGGACGGACGGTCTCGTCACGACGCTTGCCATTGCGCTTCTCGGGGCGGGATACAGCTTCGCGACCCGGTTTCGCAACCGGCCGATCCTGCCCTGGGTAACCGCGGCTTCAGCCGTGGTCGTGCTCGGGCGCATTGCCTGGGAGCCGACGATCGTCGGCCCGGGCAGCCTCGGCACCACACCCGTCTTCAACGCGCTTCTGCCGGGCTACGGCATCCCGGCGCTGCTGCTTGTCGCCTGCGCCTATTTCCTGCGGAACGCGCGAGACAGGCGCGTGGTGAACCTCCTGCAGGCACTCGCGTGCCTCTTCGCGCTCCTGACGGTTGCGATCCTTGTGCGCCATGCGATGAATGGCGGCGTGCTCGACAGTTCCGTTCCGACGCTCGGCGAGCAATCGATCTATACGCTGCTCGCCATCGGCGCCTCCGGCATCCTGATGACTCTCGACGGCAGGTCGCCGAGCCCGGTCTTCCGCTACGGCAGCATGGCCCTTGGAACTCTATCGATGCTGTCGGTCCTCGCCGCGCACCTCGTCGGACTGAACCCCTTTTTCAGCGGCGAGCTGCTAGGGTCCCTTCCCTTCTTCGATCTCTTGTTTATCGGTTATCTGCTGCCGGCATTCGGCTATGCCTTGCTTGCCTGGTACGCTCGCGGCAGGCGCCCCTTGCCCTATGTGATGGCGCTCGCCGGCAGCGGCGCCGTCCTTGCCTTCGCGTGGGCGAGCCTGAGCGTGCGCCGCTTCTGGCAGGGCCAGAGTGTTGCCGACTGGAAGGGCTTCCTTCCGGGTGAAACCTATACCTATTCGGTCGTCTGGCTGGCGCTCGGGGTTTTCCTGCTCATGGCCGGCTCGCGCTTCAACGCGAAAAGCATCCGTGTCGCCTCGGCCGTGCTCGTCTTCATAGCGGTTCTGAAGGTCTTCCTGATCGACATGTCGAACCTCGAGGGCTTCCTCAGGGCGCTCTCCTTCATCGGTCTTGGCGGCGTGCTGATCGGCATCGGGCTCTTCTATCAGCGGATCCTATCGAGCCGCGGCCTCGATGTTGCATCCGGGGCTGCGGCGAGCACGGCCGGCGAGGGGGCGCACCGCGCATGAGCCGTCCTGCCACGCTTGCTGCCGCCTTTTCGCCATTTGAAGAGCTTGCGGATGAGCTCCTGCCGCATGCCTTTTCCGGTGATGATGGCTCGCACGATGCCGCACATCTCATCCGGGTCTGGAGGAACGCCGTGCGCATCCGCGCGGAGGAGGGCGGCAAGGCGCGCCAACTCGCAGCCGCGGTGCTGCTGCATGATTGCGTGGCCGTCGAGAAGAATTCGCCGCAGCGTGCCGAGGCCTCGCGGCTTGCCGCAGAAAAGGCATGGCAGGTCCTCGACGGGCTCGGCTGGCGTACGGCGGAAATCTCGCCCGTCGCCCACGCAATTTTGACGCACAGCTTTTCCGCCAACATTCCGCCGGAAACGCTCGAGGCGAAGATCCTCCAGGACGCCGACCGGCTCGACGCCATCGGCATGATCGGCGCCGCCCGCTGCTTCTACATCGCCGGGCGCATGGGCAGCGGTCTTTACGATCCGCTCGATCCGCTCGCCGAGGACCGGCCGCTCGACGACAAGGCCTTCGCCATCGATCACTTCGAAACGAAGCTGTTTCGCCTCGCTGACGGCTTCCAGACGGCCGCCGGCCGGCGCCTGGCGCGGGAGCGCCAGCAGCGGCTGCGCGGCGTGCTCGCCATGGTGCTCGACGAAATTTAGCGCGGCATGAGGAATAGTGTGCGCGGGTTTCCGCCCGCATGCGCGCTAACTTCTTAGAATCGCGTGCGGCTGGAATTCAGAAGCTCGTCGATTTCGGCGCGCAAGGGCATGGCGGGAGCCGTTCCGGAGCGGGTCACTGCAATCGCAGCCGTGGCGCAGCCAAATCGAACCGCCTCGACTGGAGTGTTCCCTTCCGACAGCGACGCGGCGAAGCCTCCGAGAAAAGCATCGCCGGCGCCGGTGGTATCGACGACCTTGCCAGCTGAAAAGGCCGGAACCAGGACGCTCTGTTGGGTGCTGTGGTAGAGTGCGCCGCGGGGGCCGAGCGTGATAATGGCGCAGCCCGCTCCTTTGCGGAGCAGAAGCTCGGCCGCAGCGCGTGCCTGTTCGTCGGTCTCGACGGCATGGCCGACGAGATGGGCGACCTCCACCTCGTTGGGCACGACATAGTCGCACAATGTGTAGATCTCGTCCGGAATGGTTTGGGCGGGCGCCGGGTTGAAGACCGTCGTCACGCCGGCGCGCTTCGCAATGGAGAGTGCGTGGACCGCCGCCTCCAGCGGCTGTTCCAGTTGGGTCATGAATATGGCGGCGTTTTCGATCTCCGCCCTGTTGGCGTCCACGTCCTCGACGCCGATCAGTCCGGCCGCGCCTGGAGCGACGATGATCGCATTGTCGCCATTGTCCTCGTTGACGAAGATGAATGCGGCACCGGTCGAGACGCCTTCCATCTTCATCACATTGGCTTTGACGCCGGCCGCGGCATAGGCCGAAAGCGCCATGTCGCCGAAGGGGTCGTTGCCGATACGGGAAATGAAAGTCACCTTGCCGCCGGCCTTGGCCGCGGCAATCGCCTGGTTTGACCCCTTGCCGCCCGGGCCGAGCTTGAAATCCGAACCGAGCAGCGTCTCAGCGATATGGGGCATCCGCTTGGCGGTATAGGCAGTATCGGCGGCGAAGATCCCGAGAATGACAATTCCGCTGCGTCCGCTCATTTGTTTCTCCCCGTTGGCGGCCGGTCACCGGCCGTGTTCCTATCCGGTTTCAATCGCATCGCGGCGCCGTGGAGCCACGCGCGATCAGTGAACCGTCGATCATCTCGTCCTTGGCGGTGAAAGATCCGCCGAAAAGAAGCGCCACGGCGCGCATTGCCAGCTTTTCCACCGGCTGACACACCGTGGTCAGCCGGGGAACGACGAGTTTGGCGAGCGAAATATCGTCGAAGCCGGCAATCGACAGCTCGCGCGGAACATCGATCTTCAGGTCGCTTGCCGCTCGCAACGCACCGATTGCCTGTTGATCGCTCGCCGCGGCAATGGCCGTCGGACGCTTGTCGGGCGCCAGGGACAGGACTTCGCGGGCGATCATCTCGCCGGATTCGTAGTCGAATTTCCCCGGGTAGATCGTCAGATCGACTGCCTCGCCGGTTTCGCCGAGACGGCGGAGCCGATCGACGAAGCCTTGCTGTCTCAGCCGCCCGACCTCCGTATCGGGCGGCCCAGCAATATAGGCGATCCGGCGATGCCCGAGCCCGTAAAGGTGATCCGCCATCAAGGACGCCGCCTGGGCGTGGTTGGTCGACACCAAGGGGAAGTCGGCGAAACGCCGGTCCAGCGAGATGATCGGGATCGGCAGGTCCCCGGGCAGATGCGGGCCTTGGCTGGAAGCAGCCACGATGATGCCGCACACGGAACGATCCAGAAATGCCGATATGTGGTGGCGTTCGGCCTCGGGGTCGTTGTGCGAACTCGCCAGCATGACCGTATGCTTGCGCTGCATGGCGGCGCTTTCGATGCTCGCGGCCATCTGCGCGAAAAATGGATTGGTGATATCCGGAACGATCAGGCCGATCACATCGGTCTTGCTGGTGCGCAGCGCCCTCGCGGTGACGTTCGGTCGGTAGCCGAGTGCCGCGATCGCATCGGTCACCTTCTCGCGCAGGGCAGGCTTTACCGCCGCTTCCCCGGCGAGCACGCGGGAGACGGTCCCGACCGAGACGCCCGCCTGCTCGGCGACATCCTTGACTGTGGGCATTCTGCGCATGTTCGATACCCGCCGGATCTACTTCACCGCTCCGGCGGTCATGCCTGCAATGATATGTTTCTCGAGCAGGACGCCCACGAAGACCAGTGGAAGGATTCCGGCGGTCGAAAGTGCAGCCATGGACCACCAGTTGATGCCCTGGCTGCCGGTCTGGCTGGCGATCATCACCGGCAGGGTGTTCGTGTTGGTCGAGGTCAGCAGCGCCGCGAAGAAATATTCGTTCCAGCACAGGATCAGCGAGAGGATGAAGGCGGCCACCATGCCTGGAAGGACGAGAGGCACGATGATCCGCAGGAAGGCTCCCCATATGGAAAGACCATCGACGAGCGCCGCCTCCTCGAGCTCCACCGGCACGGTCGCGAACTGGTCGCGCATGATCCAGATCACGATCGGCAGGACCATGAGTGTATAGACCGCGATCATGCCGACATATGTGTCCAGCAGAGCAAGCTCCTTGTAGAGGACCAGAAACGGCAGCGCCAGCACCACGGGCGGCATGATGAGCTGGGAAAGGAAGAAGAACGAGATGTCGGAATTGCGCATATATCCGAACTTGTAGGAAAAGCGACTGAGGCCGTAGGCGGCGAGCGAACCCAGGACGACCGCCAGGCCCGAGGCGGTGATCGACATGATCATGCTGTTCCACAGCCGGCGCATGAATTCCTCGCGTACGGTCGACACATTGACGATCGTGTCGGGCGACAGCCCGAGCGAACGCCAGCCGAGCCAACTGGGCGTGAAATCGAACCATGGGACCAGATTGCCCTTCATCACATCCGCAGCCGTCTTGAAGGAGGTTGAGACCGTCCAGAAGAGCGGGAACATGCAAATCACGGCCCAGGCCGCGAGCAGCCCGTAGACGACGAAGCGCATCGCCCACCAGCGAAGGCGCTGGCCGCGGGCATATTTGTCGAAGTCGATCGAAACCATCACAGCCTTCCCGTCAATTGCCGAACGATCCGGTCCGATAACTTCAAGAGCATGGTCATGCCGAATACGATGATCACCAGGTACACGATCGCGAGCAGCGTGCCGTATCCGACGTTCGAACGGTCGCGGTATTCGCGATAGATGAAGCTTGTAACCGAGTCGGTCGCGCCACCGGGGCCGCCCGCGGTGACCGTTATGATGATGTCGGCGAGCTTCAGCTTGAAGATGATGCGGATCATGACGGCCGTCACCGAGACCGGCAGCATCAGCGGGAAGATGACCTTCCAGAAGCGCTGCCAGCGGGTGGCGCCGTCGACCTCTGCCGCCTCCAGAACCTCCCGGGGCAGGGCCTGAAGGCCGGCGAGGAGCATGATCATCATGAATGGAATGAAGGTCCAGGCGTCCATGATCATGATGGAAAGCCTGGCGGTCAGCGGGTCGCCGAAGAAGGAGGGGTTCTCCCAGCCAAGCCAGCGGGCAAGCCTCGCGATCGGGCCGAAGCGGATTTCCAGCATCGATTTGCCGACCATCCAACTGACCGCGACGGGCGAAAGCATCAGCGGCACGAGGAATGTGACGCGCCAGAACTTTCGCGCGGCAATGTTTTGGCTCAGGAGCAATGCGAGCCCGAAGGCGATTGCGTATTCGACCGCGATCGCCAGGCAGTAGAGCACCATGTTGAGCAGAGCATTGGCGTAGAAGGGATCGCTGAGCATGCGGCGCAGATTGTCGAGCCCGTTGAATTGCCGCCCGGTCAGCGATGCCAGGTTCCAGTCGGAAAAGCCGACCCAGAGCGCGAACAACAGCGGGAAGACGACCATCGAGACGACGAAGAGTGCGGCCGGCAGGACGAACAGCGCTTTCTTCCCGGCCTCGCCATAAAGGACGACGCGCGTCACGCACAGGACGATCGCCCAGAGAATATAGGCATAGAGAACCGGGCGCCAGTTCTCGAAGCCAAAGGCGATCCATCCCGATTCGTGGGCCGCTTGCAGCGCAAAGGACGTGGCAAGCCAGATGGCGCTCAGCCAAAGCGCCGCGCGGCCCCAGAAGTGGCGGCCTGGAGAAATGGAATCGGCTTCGACTGTGTGCAGCAAATCGCGATCGAGCGTCGTCATGTTATCCCTCGGACAGAATTGCCACCGGCGGAGGCGGATTTCCGCTCCGCCGGTGGCGCTGTTCCATTAAAGTCCAAGGCTCGCCCGATAGAGCTTCAACTGGCTCTCGCGGCCGATCTGGTCGGTGATCTTTTCCCAGGCGGCGGCAATCGCGTCCGCGGTCTCCTGGGCCGACTTGTATTGTCCGGCAAAGCCCTTTGCCAGCTCGTCTTCCGCGACGGAGTAGTATTGAAAGATGCCGGGGATGCGGGGCTCGATGGCGGCATTGGTGTGGTTGTAGCTGTCGGCATTCGATCCGAGGTAGTCCTCGATATAGGCACGATCATAGCCGGCTGCCTGCCACTCGTCATAGTTGAAGTGGGACTGCCGATAGGGCTGGAAGCCGGACGGATAGGCCGATGTCCACAGCGAAAGATCCTTGCCGCCCAAATGTGCGGCTGCCGACCACGCGGCCTTGCGCTTCTTCTCGTCACCGGACACCCGCTTGGTGACGTAAATCCCCCAGCCGAGATAGGCCATGTTCGGCGCTTCGTTGTAGGTCTCTTCCCACTGGCCGCTCTTGCGGTTGTACACGCGGTTGGAACCGCGATTGATGCCGAAGCCGACGACATCGCCGACGACCGAGGTGTCGGAAGTGCGAGCGCTCGAGCCCACGTCGCCCCACCACATCAGCATGGAGCCGGTGCCTGCGAGGAACTGAGAGAATGCCGTCGTACCGGGGTCCGCATTGATTTGGTCGGACGGATAGGCATTGGCGGCGATCAGGTCCATCACATCCTGGATCGCCTGGACCCAGGCCGGGTTGTTGACGAGCGGCTTCATGGTGTCTGGGTCGAACAGCCAGGCGGGATCGCCGGGATACTTGGCATAGGCGGTCGCGCGGTTCTCAAGGAAGTAGAAGCCGAAGCCGCCCCAGCCCTTCAGCGGATCGAGATAGCCGTAGGCCGCCAGACCCGTCAGGGGATCCGACTTGCCGATGAGAGCCTTGGAGACTTCATTGACCTCCTGCCAGGTCTTCGGCGGTTCGGCGCGGCCGCTGATCGAGCCTTCGCCGAAATAGTCCTTCCTGTAGGAAAAGGTATGGCAGTCGCCATCGATCGTTACGCGGTAGGTCTTGCCGTCCCAGGTTCCGACCGGTGGCTTCAGGTAACCCACGAGGTCGTCCGCGTCGATCTGCGCTGCGACCCAATCGGGCATTTCGTCCAGGAGCCCGCGGCCCGCTGTATCGCCTTCGAAGGGGGCGCCCATCTCGATGATGTCGAAATCGACGGTGCCGGTCGCGATCGATTGCTGCAGGCGTGCGTTATAGTCGGCCTGGGCCAGGTCGATCCAGTTGATCTTGGCACCCGTATAGGCCTCCCACGGCTTCAGGAAGCCGCGGAAAAGGAAGTTATGAAGGTTCTGGTTGTTGAGGCCCATGAAGGTGAGTTCGACCCCTGCGAACTCACCCTCCGCCACGTTGGCCTTGGTCGGGGCGAGGCAGAGCTCGCCGACCTTCTGCCAATCGGCATCCGTCGGAGCGCCCTTGCCGACGCCCGGAATTTTCAGGATCTGCGCCCGCAGGTCGTCCTCGGCCGAGGCCCTCGTGGGAATGCCGCCCAGGACGCCTGTGAGCCCGACCAACGCCGCAGCGCTTGCGGTGCCCCGCAGGACGTCGCGGCGGTTCGCCTGGCGACGCATCAACGCTTCGTAGATTTCGACTTTCATAAGAGGCTCCTCCACCCTTATCTCGTTGCCGCCCGGCGCGACCTTTGTCAGGCTGGCCATTAGCGCTCGCCACGGGCGGAACTATTTGGTAAGCAAGAAATGAAACGTTTCATATCTTGATTGAAACCGCTCCTCTCGGTCTCGGTGGTGAGGATCAGGCGGCGAAGAGAAAATGTCAACAAGGCAATGAAACGTTTCACGGAGGAGGCTGCAGGGGTCTTCCGAGAAGGGCGCTGGCTTGTTTTGCCCGCTCCGGCGACGTGGAGATTCATGCAGGGAGCGGCCGTGGCTACGCCTGGCCATGAGAGCGAGTGGGAGCGAGATGGCTGGAGTCAAGATTTCCAGGGTGCTGAAGGCTTACGGTACCCTGAACGTGCTTCACGGCGTGGACATCGATATCGCCGATGGGGAGTTCGTCGTGCTGGTCGGGCCTTCCGGCTGCGGCAAGTCGACCCTCCTGCGGATGGTCGCTGGGCTTGAAAGCATCACGAGCGGGACCATTGCGATCGGCGACAAGGTCGTCAACAATCTGCCGCCCAAGGATCGCGATATCGCCATGGTCTTCCAGAGCTATGCTCTCTATCCGCATAAGACCGTCGCGGAGAACATGGTATTCGCTTTGCGGCTGCAGAAGCGGCCAGCCGATGTCATCAAGGAGCGCCTGCGGGCCGCAGCGGAGACATTGGACCTCGTTCCCTACCTCGACCGGTATCCGCGCCAACTGTCCGGCGGCCAGCGCCAGCGCGTGGCCATGGGGCGGGCGATCGTGCGCGACCCGCAGGTGTTCCTGTTCGATGAGCCGTTGTCGAACCTGGACGCGAAGCTACGCGTACAGATGCGCAAGGAAATCAAGGAACTACACCAGCGACTGAAGACGACAACCATTTACGTGACCCATGACCAGGTCGAGGCGATGACCATGGCCGACAAGATCGTGGTCATGCAAAGCGGCAAGGTCGAACAGATCGGCACGCCGCTCGAGCTTTACGACAGTCCGGACAACACCTTCGTGGCGACTTTCATCGGTTCGCCTGCCATGAACCTCCTGAAGGGAGCATACGCGGCGGCTGGCAACCTTTTTGTGACCGAGGCCGGTGACCGGATCCCGCTCGGCTTCAAGCCGGAGGCGACGGATGGGCAGACCGTCCTACTCGGGGTTCGACCGGAGCACTTGGCGCTTGCCGATAATGGCCTTCAGACGACCGTGAACGTAACCGAGCCAACGGGATCTGAGACGATGGTGTTTCTGCGCTACGGCAATGGCGAGATCGTCGCGCTCTTCTCCGATCGTTATGATTTCAAGCCGGGGCAGCAGATCGCCGTCGCCGCCGGCGCAGGAAAACTGCATGTCTTCGATGCGATGTCCGGAAAGAGCTTGCGGCCGAATGCGGCGGTCTGACGCTGGTCGGGCACCACCGGCGGCTCGGAGACCACCGAAGCTCAGCTCTTTCAACGGGTTGCGGCGCCTCCATGAATCGGATTAGGAAAAAATTGATTCTGTTTCTGAACCTGGAAGTGCGCGATGAAAGTGACCGGCCTCAACATTCACCCGTTGAAAAGCGGGCGCGCCATTCCGCAAACCTCGGTGACGGTCAAACTCGACGGCCTCGTGGGCGACCGGCGTTTCATGCTGGTCGAGCCCGGCGGCCGCTTCATCACCCAGCGCGAATTGCAGGCGCTGGCGCAGGTGGAAGCGGTGCCGGTCGACCGCGGCGTGCATCTGAAGATGAACGGCAGCGCACTGTCCGCCCGCTTCGATCCGGACCGGCGACTTGCAGTCCGCGTCTGGTCGAGCGACGTGAATGCCGCGCTGGCTGACGAGGCAGCCAATGAAGCGCTCTCCGGATGGTTCGGACGGTCCCTCAAGTTCGTCCATATGGACGAAGAAGCTGAGCGCTTCGTCGGCGCCGAATGGGCGGGATCGGCGGTGCCGGTCGGGTTTGCCGACGGCTTTCCCATCCTGATCACGACGACCGGTTCGCTTGCCGACCTCAATCGCACCCTCGTCGAAAAAGGGCAGGAGCCGGTCGGCATGGAGCGCTTCCGTACCAACATCCTGATCGACTGTGACGAGCCCTGGGCGGAGGATCTTTGGGAGAGCCTGGAGATCGGCGGCATCGTAGTCGATCTCGTCAAGCCCTGTTCGCGTTGCATCATGACCACGCAGGATCAGACGACCGGGGAGCGCATCGGCGGCAATCCGATCCAGGGCCTTTCGGAAAAACGCATGTCCGCCGATCGCCGCGTTCCCGGCGTCCTCTTCGGCTGGAATGCCGTACCGCGCGGCGAAGGGACGGTAAACCTCGGCGATGTGGCGACCGTCGGACGCTATCGGAAGGAGCGTTGGCCGATGAAGTTGCGCGACAGCGCCTGAAATGCGGATTGGCACGGCTGCGGGAACGTCATCAATTCCTGTGATCCAATCGTCAATTTAATTGGTTTTGCGCAATTAAAGCGTGCTCATAGGATGGCCCCTCAATAGATCGGAGCCTCCCCATGTCCGCAGTCACCCCAGCCGTGCGTACGGCAGATCATGGCAGTCTGCCCTGGTTGATCATTGCCGCCGGTTCCATGATCGCGATGCTGACCTTCGGTCCGCGTTCGGCCATGGGCTTCTTCCAGTTGCCCATGCTCGCCGACACCGGATGGGACAGGACGACCTTCGGTCTTGCCATGGCAATCCAGAACCTCTGCTGGGGTCTCGGCCAGCCGTTCTTCGGCGCCATCGCCGACAAGTTCGGCACCTGGCGCACGCTGGCGCTTTCGGGCCTTCTCTACGCAAGCGGCCTCGTCATCATGGCCTTCGCCAATGCGCCGATCTGGTTGCATATCGGCGGCGGCGTGCTGGTCGGTCTCGGCGTCGCGTCCGGCTCCTTCGGCATCGTGCTCTCAGCCTTCGCACGCAATGTCGCGCCGGACCGTCGTGCGCTCGTCTTCGGCATCGGCACTGCGGCGGGCTCGGCCGGCATGTTTCTTTTCGCGCCGCTGAGCCAGGGGCTGATTTCAGCCTATGGCTGGTCCGACAGTCTCGTCTATCTCGGCCTCCTGATGCTGCTCGTGCCGCTCATCGCCGTCCCGCTGCGCGGCAATGCCAGTTCGGGGAGGCACTCCGAAGCGCTGTCCGCGCAGACCATTGGCGAGGCCGTAAAGGAAGCGCTCGGCCATCGGAGCTATCTGCTGCTCGTCTCCGGCTTCTTCGTCTGCGGCTATCAGGTGGCCTTCATCACGGCACATTTCCCGGCCTATCTCGGCGACATCGGCATCGATGCCCGTTATGCGGTGATCGCGCTTGCGCTGATCGGCTTCTTCAACATTATCGGCTCTCTGTCCGCCGGCATCATCAGCCAGCGCTATTCGAAGCCCTACTTCCTGGCGTGGATCTATCTTGGACGCTCGGTCGTGGTGACGGCCTTTCTCCTGCTGCCGCAAACGCCGATGTCGGTCATCGTCTTCGCGATTGCCATGGGTCTCCTGTGGCTTTCGACCGTGCCGCCGACCAACGCGCTCGTGGCGATAATGTTCGGAACGCGCCATCTCGGCCTGCTCGGTGGCATCGTCTTCCTTTCCCACCAGGTAGGCTCCTTTTTGGGGGTCTGGATGGGCGGCTATCTCTACGACCGCTTCGGATCCTACGATCCTGTCTGGTGGCTCGGCGTCGCGCTCGGCGTCTTCGCGGCGATCGTTCACTGGCCGATCGAAGAACGCGGCGTCGCCCGCCCGGCTATGGCCTGACATCGAGAGGGTGCGTCCGGCAGCGCCGGGCGCACTGCCTGTTTGCGACGCTTGAAATCTGTCACAAAACTTTCTAAATCAGTTCGGCGGCCCCCAGCCGCTTTTTTTTAAGCCAATTATGCTCACATTGAGCATAATTGGTCGAGCCGAGAACGGCAAAAGGAGAGCTCGATGAGCAGACTTAACCTTCGCACGGCCGCGGCGTCTGCGCCAGCCTTCGTGAGCGCTGCGGCGCGCTTCGGCGTCATCGAAAGGCCGGACCTCGCCTACACCCCGGCGGTCGCCCGCGAGACCGAGCATCTCCACGAAAAGGTCAAGGATTTCATTCCGCCGATAGAATGGGCAGCCTATGCGCCTTATATCCACGCCATCAACCGGCTGAAGAAAGAACGCAACGCCGTCATCCTGGCGCACAATTACCAGACGCCGGACATCTTCCATTGCGTTGCCGATATCGTCGGCGATTCGCTACAGCTCGCGCGCGACGCCACCAAGGTGGATGCCGAGATCATCGTCCAGTGCGGCGTGCACTTCATGGCCGAAACCTCCAAGCTGCTCAATCCGGACAAGACGGTGCTGATCCCCGACGCCAGGGCCGGTTGCTCGCTCTCGGAATCGATCACCGGTGCCGATGTGCGGCTCTTGAAGGAGCGCTATCCCGGCGTTCCGGTCGTCACCTACGTCAACACCTCGGCCGAGGTGAAGGCCGAGACCGATATCTGCTGCACCTCGTCGAACGTGTTGGCGGTTGTCGAAAGCCTCGAATCCGACACCGTGCTCTGCATCCCGGACGAATACCTGGCGATGAACGTCGCCCGCCAGACCAACAAGAAGATTCTCACCTGGAAGGGTCATTGCGAGGTTCACGAGCGCTTCACCGCGGCCGAACTCCTCGCCTACAAGGAGGCCAATCCGGGCATCGAGATCATTGGCCATCCGGAATGCCATCCGGACGTGATCGCCGTTTGCGATTTCTCCGGTTCGACTTCGGGCATGATCAACTACGTCAAGGACAAGCGGCCCGGCCGCGTGCTGCTCGTCACCGAATGCTCGATGGCGTCCAATATCCAGGCGGAGGTGCAAGGCGTCGACTTCGTCAAACCCTGCAATCTCTGTCCGCACATGAAGCGCATCACGCTGCCGAAGATCCTCGACAGCCTGCTCGACATGACGGAAGAGGTTCTGGTGGATCCCGCCATCGCCGACCGCGCGCGCCTGGCCGTCGAGCGCATGGTGAACCTCAAGCAGTAATATCGGCTGCAGAGCCAGCCCATGCAGGCCGTCGAAGGAGTGACCGCGCCATGCTGACCGACCATTTCCGTCCGCAATCCTTCAATGGGATCGATGATATCGTCATCGTCGGCGGGGGCCTTGCGGGGCTTTTCTGCGCGCTGAAGCTCGCGCCGCGGCCCGTCACCGTCCTGGCTGCCGCGCCGATCGGCCACGGCGCCTCCTCCGCCTGGGCGCAAGGGGGGATTGCCGCGGCGATGAGCACGGGCGACACGTACGAGAAGCACGTCGCCGATACGGTCGCCGCCGGAGCCGGCATCGTCGACGAGAAGATGACGCGTATGATGGTCGCCGAGGGACCGGCGCGCATCCACGATCTGCTCGAATACGGCGTGCCCTTCGACCGGGATCTCGAGGGCAGGCTCCTGCTTTCGCGCGAGGCCGCGCATTCCGAGCGGCGCATCGTCCGCGTCAAGGGTGACATGGCCGGCCGGGCCATCATGGAGGCGCTGATCGCCGCCGTGCGCGGCACCCCTTCGATCCGCGTGCTGGAAGGTTACGTGGTTGAGGAACTGGTGCGCGAAGGCCGTTTCATTTCCGGTGTCGTGGCCAGGCCTGATGCCGGTCAGTCGAAGAGGCGGGTATCCTTTCCGGCGCGCGCCGTCGTCCTCTGCTCGGGCGGTGTCGGTCACCTCTTCGCGGTTACCACCAATCCCTGGGAGGCTTGTGGCCAGGGCGTGGGCATGGCGGCGCGGGCCGGCGCCATCATCGCCGATCCCGAATTCGTGCAGTTCCACCCGACCGCGATCAATATCGGCAAGGATCCGGCACCGCTCGCCACCGAGGCGCTGCGCGGCGATGGCGCCATTCTCGTCAATTCCAAAGGCCAACGCTTCATGCTCGACATTCATCCGGACGGAGAGCTTGCCCCGCGCGATGTCGTTTCCCGCGGCGTCTTCGCCGAAGTGCAGGCCGGGCGCGGCGCCTTCCTCGATTGCACCAGGGCCGTCGGCAAGCATTTCCCCGAGATGTTTCCGACCGTCTATGCCTCCTGCATCGCGGCCGGCATAGACCCGGTGGAACAGCCGATCCCGGTCGCGCCGGCGGTGCACTACCATATGGGCGGCGTGCTCACCGACGGAGAGGGGAGGACCTCGATCGATGGCCTCTGGGCTGCGGGCGAAGTCACTTCCACCGGCGTCCACGGCGCCAATCGGCTTGCCTCGAATTCGCTCCTTGAAGCGGTCGTCTTTGCCGCGCGCATCGCCGACAACATCAAGGGCGCCCTGCCGGCGCCGAAGCTCACCGAATGGGGCGACAATGCCGGCGAGAACGACGATCCGGTGACGGTCGACGACAGTCCGCCATTCAAGCGCTTGCGTGCGCTGATGAGCGAGTGCGTCGGCGTCGTGCGCACGCGCGAGAGCCTGGCTCGTTCCATCCGCGAGATCGCCGAGCTGGAGCGCGCCAACACGCGGTTGCGCTTCGCCAATATCGTCACCACGGCCAAGCTCATCGCCGTTGCCGCCTTGCAGCGCTCGGAGAGCCGGGGCGGCCATTTCCGCGCCGATTGCCCGGAAGAGCGACCCGAATGGCGGCGCCGCACCTATTTGACACTGGCGCAGGCGGAGCGGCTGGCGGCCGAGGTCGCCGAAACCGAGCCGGCGTGACCCCGCGCCACCGTGGATTCAGACAATGGGGAACTCCGTCATGACCGTCGCCCTTCGTCCCGAACTCCCCGCTCTCATGGTCGAGGAGCAGGTGAGAAACGCTCTATTGGAAGACCTCGGCCGCGCTGGCGACATCACCACGCTTGCGACCGTCGGACCGGATATGGCGGCCACGGCCGAAATGCGCGGGCGCGAAGCGGGCGTCATTGCGGGCCTGGAACTGGCACGCACCGCCTTCCGCCTCATCGATCCGTCGATCAGTTTCGAAGCCCTGGTTAACGAGGGGGAACGCGTGGCAGCGGGAACGGCCATCGCCCGGATATCCGGTCGCGCCCGCTGCCTGCTGTCGGCGGAGCGCGTAGCGCTCAATTTTCTTATGCATCTGTCGGGCATCGCCAGCTATACGGCAAAATTCGCCGACGAGATTGCCCACACGGCGGCGAAGGTCTGCTGCACGCGCAAGACCATCCCCGGCCTGCGGGCGCTCGAGAAATATGCCGTGCGCCTCGGCGGCGGCTCCAACCACCGCTACGGGCTCGATGACGCGGTGCTGATCAAGGACAATCACATCGCGGTTTCCGGAGGGGTCGCCGACGCCATCCGCGCCGCGCGCGCCTATTGCGGTCATCTGGTGAAGGTCGAGGTCGAGGTCGATGGCCTCGCTCAGATGCGCGAGGCGCTGACCGCCGGGCCGGACGTGATCCTGCTGGACAATATGGATCCGGACCTGCTCCGCGAAGCCGTCTTGATAAACGCCGCTCATTGGGGACTCGGCGCCGCCGTATACCCGGGCGATCCGCGCCGCACCCGGCTCGAGGCCTCCGGCAATGTCAAGATCGACACGATCCGCGCGATTGCCGAAACGGGCGTCGACTATATCTCCACCTCGAAGATCACCATGGCGGCGCCGACGCTCGATATCGGGCTCGATATTTCGATCTAGCCGAACCCAAGCCAGCGGTGGCTCCGGCAAAATCCATCCGGGCAGGGGAACGAGGTCGGCAGCCATGCGTTGCCGTCTTGGAGCCGAGAGCAAGGAAGGATTGATGATGATCAGGACGATAGCTGTCGTCGCCTTCGCGGCGGGACTGGCAACCGCTGCGGCCGCACAACAATCATCTCAGACGGCAACCGCCGATTTCATCGGCAAGGATCGCAAGGAGACGGGGCGGGCGACCCTGACGGCCGGCGGCAAGGGCGTGCTGTTTGAGGTGGAGGTCAGCGGCCTGCCGAAGGACACCTGGGTTGCCTTCCACGTGCACGAAATGGGGAATTGCGACCCTGCGGAGAGCTTCAAGTCTGCGGGAAGCCACTTTGCCGGTGAAGACGAAAACGCCGAACACGGATTCCTCGCGGCAAACGGCCCGCATGCCGGCGATCTGCCGAACCAATATGTCGGCGCCGACGGTGTCCTGCGTGCCCACGTGTTCAACAGCTTCGTATCGCTTGATGAAACGGGGACGGCGATCCGCGGCCGCGCTTTGGTGATCCACCAGAATTCCGACGACAACCGCAGCCAGCCGGACGGCGGTGGCGGCGAACGATTGGCCTGCGCCGTCATCAGGTGACGTTTATCGGCCTCCGACCTTAAGGCCCGGAGCGGGCCGCTCGTCGAGAATTTGCCGTCTGAAGCGGAAAAGCGCCGCGGGCCGGCCACCGGTCGACGCCAGCGTTCCTCCCGTGGCTTCGACGAGTTCGGCGCCCTCGACCAGCCGACGAAAATTCTGTTTGTGTAGGTGCTGGCCGGAGATTGCCTCCACAGTCGCCTGCAGATGGGTCAACGTGAATTCCGGCGGCATCAGTTCGAAGACGACGGGCCTGTACTTGATCTTGCCGCGCAGCCGGGCGATGGCGGTGGCAACGATGCGGCGATGATCGTGCCGCATGGCGAGCCCGACCGCCGAACCGCCGGGGCCGCGGCAATGACCGTCGATCACGGCCTCCCGCACCAGCCCCGCCTCGTAAAGCAGCTCGTACCGCTCCAGCACGCGCTCCTCGTCCCAGGGGAAGTCATCGAGACCGAAAGCGAGGCGCAGGCGCGCTCGGCGCTGTGCGCTCGAGACGGATTTCTCCTTGTCGGCCTGGGCAATCTTCCATTGGGCGAGCGCAGGCAGGATCGCCTGGTCGAGAATTGCCGGGCGACCCTGCCGCCAGTCTTCCCAAGGCAGATAACGGTACCAGTCCCGCCAATGGGCGCCTGCCTCCGCCAGCCGTTCGTTGTTCTCGGCGTCGGTGCGCGTCAGCGCGAGATAGCCGACGGAGACCATGTGCTTGCCTTCCTCGCCAGGAAGACGCTGCCGACCGCGATCGCCGAAGGTATAGAGCTGCTCGATATAGCCGAGCTTCAGCGCGGTCCGCTTCTCGACGCGGGCGCGAAGGCTCTCCTCGAAAGTGCGGTGGCGCGCCGGATCGAAGGGCCCGAAGGGCAGGCCGTCGCGCACGTCGCCATCGGTTTCGCTGACGGCGAGAATGCGCGGGCTGCGGTTGACGACGGCGACGATGACCGCATTGAGGCCGATCTCGACCGTAGCGGGTTGTGCGTCAGCCGGCATGCATGGACATCTCCGGGCGAAGTGGCAGGAGGAAGGGCGCATTGCCGTCGGCCTCCGCGCCGCGGCCGATGGCTCGTACCGCCGCGATCAGCCTTCCCTTGCGCGATAACGCATGATCCCCAATTTCCACCAGCCGGGTGTTCGGCGTCGCGAAGGGCGACACCACCCGCAGCCGCGTCGCCAGCACCACGTCGTCCTGATCGGGCTCGACGGCAAGTGCCGCGATCAGCGCTGCGGCCGGTGAGCGCGAAACGCCCATCCAGCAATGGACGAGGAGCGGTCGCGCACGATCCCATTGCCGCGCGAATTCGACGATCTGCTCGACGTGGGTCTCCTGCGGCGCTACGAGGTCGCCCGTCCCGGCGAAGCTGATGTCGTTGACGCCGATCGTCAGATGTTTCGTGCCGTCGATCACCGCAGGGCGATGGAAATCCTGCCCCTTCGCAAGCAGGCTGACCATTTCGCGGCAGCGGTGGCGAACCGCCATTTCCGCTATGCGTGCGAGCGGCGACACGACGATGCCTGTCATGTCACGCTCTCGTGCTTCGCCTTGGCGCGCTCATTCTCGAGCGTGCCGAAACGGGCGGAAAAAAGGCGTTGTGCCTCGATCGCCGGCAGCGGATCGATCAGCAGGGTCTCGCGCGTAATGCCGCGCGGCTGACCGAAGAACCTCCGGGCCTCTTCGGGCGAGAAGCCTGCAATTTCCGTCGCCTCGAAATAGGCGGCGACGCGGTCGGCCTTCTTGATCCGATCCTTAAGTTCCCTGGGCGTGTGCGCCGGCAGACCGAAGCGCAGATGCACCGCGCTCTCCAGGCGGTTTTCCACCGCCTTATAGCCGCCACCGACCACGGCCTTGAAAGGTGAGATCATATCGCCGATCACATATTCCGGCGCATCGTGGAGCAGCGCCATCAGGCAGTCGTCGGCACTGCAGCGATTGGTGCGCCGGAAAATCTCCTCTACGAGCAGGCTGTGCTGGGCGACGGAAAAGGCGTGATCGCCGGTCGTCTGCCCGTTCCAGCGCGCAACGCGGGCGAGTCCGTGGGCGATGTCGGCCAGTTCGACGTCGAGCGGCGAGGGGTCGAGCAGATCGAGCCGCCGACCGGAAAGCATCCGTTGCCAGGCTCGCGCATTCGTCATGCGCTTGCCTCATCGGTATCCGCCGGAAAGACGAGTCCGGTCCAGCCGGGCAGCGTCAGCATCACGGGCACATCGCCGGCAAGGATCGCTTCCCCCTTCGCCATCGCTTCCCCCGCCTTGTCGATGCGCACGATCGCGAGCCCGGCCTTGTCGCGCACCGTCCCGAGCGCGCCGATCGGCCGCCCGGAGGCGGAGATGCTCGTGCCCGTCGGCGGGAGGGCCATTTCGCCGGCGACGATCACCACGCGGCGCCGGGCCGAGCCGCGGTGCTGCATGCGCGAAACGACCTCCTGCCCGACATAGCAACCCTTGCGGAAGGATAGACCGCCATTCAGATCCATCAGCACATCGTGGGGAAAGGCGTCCTGCAAGGCATAGTCCCGACCGGCGACAGCGACGCCCGCCGCGATCCTCAGACCGTCGAGATCGGCGACGGTCGCGTCGGCTTCGGCCGTCTCGGCATAAATCCGGAACACCGGCGTGCCGGCCTTTTCAAAACGGTGGTCGCGATAGCTGCCGCTCGGTCGCTCCTCGCCGAAGACGACCGTCACCGGCGCTGGCGAGGCGAGCGAGAGTTCCACCGCTGATCTGAGCTTGTACATGGTCAGGCGCTTTAGAAGCACCTCGGCCTGATCGCTCGTCGTCTCCAGCCGGAATTTGTCGCCGTCGCGGGAGATCAGAAACTCGAAAAAAATCTTGCCCTGCGGGGTCAGAAGGGCACCGGGACTCGCTTCGCCCTCGGCCAGCGAACCGATATCGGTGGTGACCAGGCCCTGCAACAGCGCTTCTGCGTCCTGTCCGGAAACGCGGATCACTGCACGGTTGTCAAGGCAGAGCTTCGGCATGGCTTCGAATCCTGTTCTGTTTCTCGAACAGGTAGGATTTCCGGTGGGCAAGAGCAAGCGTGCCGGTCAATCGCCGGCGACGAAGAACCTCCATCGGCCGTCGGGCGCAATGCCCACACGATAGAAATTGTAGTTGCCGAGTTCCTCCATGCCGGCGAAGTCACCGGCTGTGACGAGGCGGAACAGATCGACCTTCTCCGGTGGCGTCAGGGACGACAGAGGTTTCTCGGCAAAATAGGGCCAGATATAGGCCTCCTCAGGCGTGCCCTTGTCCGCAAGAACGAAAGCAGTCGAAAGCACGTCGAGGAGGATCGCCAGAATTTCGACGCCGTCCTGGTCGCCGGACAGGCCCTTCAGCACCGCAATCGGATCCTCCTCGCCGGCGGCGCCGGAGACTTGCGTCTGGGTCGGACCCTTGCCGAGCAGGGGGCGCAGCCTCTCGATGTCTCCGGACGCAGCGGCTTCGACGATCAGTTCGCGCATGCGGACGACGGGTGCCGGTAGTTTCGAAACATCCGTCAGCACCTCGACCGGCTCGACCACCTCCGGTGCAGCCTCTTCGATGGCCTCTCCCGCCCCTTCGTTCACCAACGGGTCAGGTGTTGGAATCTCAAGCGGGACGGCCTCTTCGGGCGCCTCTCGAGGTGCCGGTGCATCGCTCTGCCCGTCGGCAACGGGAGCGGGGGCCGGTCGCAATTCGCTGAGCGCGAATGCAGGCGCAACCGCGGTCGGTGACAGGACGACACCTGCCAGCAGCAGCGCAACGAGGCGCACCGGTGTCGCCCGGTAAGCTGAAGTCCGGCTCATGGGCAGTCCTGGCGTTACTGTAGAGTCCGCTGTGGCGAAAATTCTCCAGCGAGCATCCGCTCGCGAAGAGAGTTCAGCATGGCCTCGGCACCCTCTTCGCCGTGGAGCCGAACGGTTTCCCGCATTGCCAGCGCAATGGCCGCGTCGGCGATGATTTCCGGCTCGATTCCGTCGGCCATACCGTCCGCCCAGGCTTCGTTCTGGTGTTCCAGGGCCGCCTGCATTTTTTCGTGGACGATCATGTCGTCAATGTCGGTCAGGCTTGGTTCCATCATTCGATCCATGCGGGTTCCATCAGCTATACTCGGCCTAAGCTAGCGCCTCTCTGCTGAACCGCAACTGAACGGGCAGACAGGCCGGGCACTCCTTACCACTGTCTTAACAACTTAGCAGCCTTTTCCCGAAACGACACGGGCTCGCGGAAAAAGGGGTTAATATCCTGTTAATTCCCGAAGCGTGCCACGATTTCTGAAGCAAGTGTTGCGCCTTCGGCACGGTATCGCGCCTCGGCGAGTGTCGCCGACTCGGTGCAGGCGCTGTAGACGGAGGCAAATGTCCGATAGCCCCGGTTGAAGGCGGCGGTCATGTGCTCGCGTCGTTTCGGTTCGCCTGCCGTCTCACGGTCGATCAACGCCTGCATCGATTGCCGCCAGGTGTCTTCGGGTTTCGCCAGGCAGAGATTGCGCAGGTAATGGACCGAACCCAGTATTTCGGCGAGCCGCAACAGGCGCTGTTCATAGGGCGGCGGTTTCGCCTCGACGGCCGGCGGGGGTGTCTCGGCGGGCGGCGCGTCCTGGGCGGCAGCGGCTGCCGCCAAGGCAAGCGTCACGCAGGTCAGGAACAGCCGTATTGGAAGCGATGCAGCGGTCATCGCTCCATCAAAGCCGAATCGGGTCTGGTTTCAAGCCTGTGCAACGGGAGAACACGAGCATTTTTTGAAGCCCGAGCTGGCGCGAAATACACAACTGGATGCAGGCGGACCATCTTCGATGGATGTCCGCGTCCTATTCCGGGCAGGCCGTCGTCCGGATGCGAACCAGCTTCTCCACGCAGTCACGAACGCTTTTCGGAACGGGCAAGGCAAAGATTTCGTCCGGCGTGAACCAGCCGACATCCAAGGCGTCGTCATTGGCAATAGCTACACAGGCGGCGTCCGCCTCGACCGTGAAGACGGATAGGAGAAAGTGACGGCTCTCGGTTCGTCGCGGGGGAAGGTCGTAAACCTCGAAAAGCACGGGATTGCATCCCCTTATGCCGGTCTCCTCCGCCAACTCGCGAAGGGCGGTTTCCGCCGGCGTTTCGCCGGCCTCGGCGCGACCGCCCGGGAAAGCATACATCTGGGCTGCGGGTGGATTGGCCCGCCGGACGAGGAGATAGCGTCCGTCCCGTTCGAGAATGGCGGAGGAAGCGCGTTCAGGTTGGCTTTGCATAATCCGGATCGAATTGCATGGGGTCGTTGACCCACCTTAAGCGAAGTGCCACATCCCTGTCATGTGCGGACGTTTTGCGCTGACGGCGACGCCGGAAGTATTGGTGGAACTGCTTGGGCTGCTGAAAGTCGAGGGCTTTCCGGCGCGGTTCAATATTGCTCCGACGCAGCCGATCCTTGTCGTCATCGCCACGGAGCGGCCGGAGCCCGGTAGCAATCTGCCGGAGCGCAAGGCGCTCCTCGCACGCTGGGGATTCACGCCGGGCTGGGTGAAGGACCCGCGCAGCTTCCCGCTGCTGATCAATGCCCGTGCCGAAACGGTGGCGGACAAGGCGGCCTTCCGGGGTGCGATGCGGCACCGCCGCATCCTGGTTCCGGCCTCCGGCTTCTACGAGTGGCATCGGCCGCCAAGGGGCAGCCGGGGCGCCTCGCAGGCCTATTGGATCCGGCCGAAGGAGGGCGGTATCGTCGCCTTTGCCGGGCTCATGGAAACCTGGTCGTCAGCGGACGGTTCGGAGGTCGATACCGCAGCCATCCTGACGACCAGCGCCAACAGGGCGGTCAGCCACGTTCACGACCGCATGCCGGTCGTTATCCAACCGCAGGATTTCACGCGTTGGCTCGATTGCAGGAGGCAGGAACCGCGCGAGGTTGCGGATCTCATGGTACCGGCGGCTGAGGAGCTCTTCGAGGCGATCCCCGTCTCCGATCGGGTCAACAAGGTCGGGAATATGGGGCCCGAGCTTCAGGAAGAAGTCACGCCCGCCGCCGGGGCTGCATTGGAGACCGAGGATCCGAGTGGGGACGGGTGCGGCCAGCTGTCGCTGTTCTAGAGGAGGCGCTCACGTGCGGCGCTTGGTGCTCTTAGTGCTCTTGGTGTTCGTCGGCTTGGCCTTGGCTTGCAGGGCGGCAGCGAGCACGGCCTTGATGCCGAGCGGCCGGTATTTCGTGACGAGATCCGCCGCCGGGGTTTTTGTTGTGGTCGCGGCTTTCATTTCACACTCTCCTGTGTTTTCCCGAGTCATGGTAACGCTTCGCTTTCGCATTTGTGCCGAAAGCCGCGTCACTTTTCATTTCCTTGGGAAACAGGATACGGCGCACAACCATGCCTCACGAATCGCTTTCCCGCGTGGCGCTTTCGGATAAGCCAAAACATGACAGATCCGTGGCCATGGGCATCGACGACGACGACTTTCGCTTGCATGCGGCTCGCCTCTTGACCGGGGCGGAGCGACGCGCGATAAGGGGCGCCATGAAGACGGTTATCTGCATAATTTGCCGGAAAATTATTCGCTAGCGCCCCGCTGGCCTGGCCGTTTTCGTCTCCACAATTCCAAGATGACAAAACGTGCGGGCCCCCCGGACGCGCTGTTGCAACGGTTGCATGCAGGCTTGGAGATTTGGGATGGGCGGAATGCCGGTTTTGAAGCTGTACAACACGCTGACGCGGGAGAAGGCCGATTTCCGGCCGATCGACCCTCAAAACGTCCGCATGTATGTCTGCGGACCGACGGTCTACGACTATGCCCATATCGGCAATGCGCGGCCGATCATCGTCTTCGACGTGGTTTTCCGGCTGCTGCGTCATATCTACGGCGAAAGCCAGGTCACCTATGCGCGCAACATCACCGACGTCGACGACAAGATCAATGCACGGGCGTTGCGCGACTATTCCGGCCTTCCGCTGAACGAGGCTATCCGCCGCGTCACGGAATCGACCGAGAAGCAGTTCCTGGAAGACGCCGCGGTGCTCGGCTGCCTCGACCCGACCGTGCAGCCGCGCGCCACCGAAAACATCGCCCAGATGATCGAGATCATCGAGAAGCTCATTGCGAAGGGCCATGCCTACGAGGCCGAAGGCGAGGTGTTGTTCGACACCACGTCGATGGCCGATTACGGGCAGCTTTCCAAGCGCAACCTCGAGGAACAGCAGGCAGGCGCCCGCATCGCCGTCGAGGCCCACAAGCGAAATCCGGGGGACTTCGTGCTCTGGAAGCTCTCGGAGGAGCATGAGCCGGGCTGGGAAAGTCCCTGGGGGCGGGGCCGGCCCGGCTGGCACATCGAGTGCTCGGCGATGAGTGGACGCTATCTTGGCGAGGTGTTCGATATTCATGGCGGCGGCATCGATCTGATCTTTCCGCACCACGAGAACGAGATTGCTCAGTCGCGTTGCGCCCACGGCACCGAAGTGATGGCGAATGTGTGGATGCATAACGGCTTCCTGCAGGTCGAAGGCCGCAAGATGTCGAAGTCGGAAGGCAATTTCATCACCATCTACGAGCTCCTGCACACGGAGAAATTCGGCGGCCGGCAATGGCCGGGCGAGGTCCTCAGGCTCGCCATGCTGATGACGCATTATCGCGAGCCGATCGACTTCTCGATCAAGCGGCTGGAGGAGGCCGAGCATCTGCTCTCGAAATGGCCGGTACCGGGCGATGCGGCTGGGGAGCCGGACCGCCAGGTGGTGGCGGCTCTTGCGGACGACCTCAATACGGTTACAGCGATCCAGGCGCTGCATGCGCTGGCTCAAAAGGCGTCGGCCGATGCGCAATATCTCGGCGCCTTTGCCGCGAGCGCCGCCCTGATCGGCGTCGTGCCGAAGGAGATCGAACTCGACGAGGCGGTCGTGCACGAGATCGACGCCCGCGTGCGCGTGCGCCTCGAACTTCTAAAGGCGAAGAACTATGCCGAGGCCGATGCGATCCGCGCCGATCTGCAGGGGCGGGGCATCCAGCTCAAGGACGGCAAGGATCCGGAAACGGGCGAACGGGTGACGACCTGGGAAGTGAAACGCTCGCAGCCCTGACCGGCGCGACGGCAAGGACCGCCGGTGCGCGAGGCAAGAGGAGGACCACATGGCTGACGATATCCATAGCGGCGGATGCCAATGCGGTGCGGTCCGCTTTCGCGTGGAAGGCAAGCTCGGCGACGCCTCGGTCTGCCATTGCCGCATGTGCCAGAAGGCGAGCGGCAACTTCTACCTGCCGCTCGTCTCCGTTCGCGGTGCAAGGCTTGTCTGGACGCGTGGCGAGCGCAAGCGCTTCCAGTCCTCGAACCACGTGTGGCGCGGCTTCTGTGGAGATTGTGGGACGCCGCTCACCTATGAGGCGCCGGACGGGATGGCGCTGGCGATCGCGGCTTTCGACAGGCCGGAAGGCATCGCGCCGGCGATTCAATGGGGCGTGGAGGCGAAGTTGCCTTATGTCGATCGCGTGCCGGAACTTCCCGGCGAGGAGACGATGGCCGACCGGGATTCGGCATCCTTCCTCGCCGATCTCGTGTCCTATCAGCACCCGGACCATGACACCGAAACCTGGCCACGGAAGGAGAGATGATGAGCGAGACCGTCAGAACAGGAGGGTGCCAATGCGGCGCCGTTCGCTTCCGCACCCGCGGCGCGCTTGGACGTCCGTCGATCTGCCACTGCCGCATGTGCCAGAAGCAGTTCGGCTCGTTCTTCTCGGCCCTGGTGACGGCGCCGAAGGACGGCGTCGAATGGACCCGTGACGAACCGAGCTACTTTCAGTCGTCCGTCAATATCGATCGCGGCTTCTGCCCGAAATGCGGCACGCCGCTGACCTATCGGCATCCCGGGGGGCTCGAAATTGCGATCGGCGCCTTCGACGACCGCTCCGATCTTTCGCCGCGCATCCAGGTCAACTTCCAGGCGAGGCTGCCTTGGGTCGAGACCATTTTCGACCAGCCGGTTCATGAAGATCCGGATTACTATGCGCGACAGGAGCAGATCATCTCGTTCCAGCATCCGGACCATGAGACCGAGCAATGGCCGCCGGCGGGAGTCTGGGCATGATGATCCGGCGCATCTTCACGGGCGGTTGCCAATGCGGCGCGGTGCGCTATCGCGCCGAGGGTACGCTTGAGGATGCGCATATCTGTCATTGCCGCATGTGCCAGAAGGCGGCCGGAAACTATTTCCTGCCGCTCGCCAATATCGCGCGCGAGGATTTCCGGATCACGCGCGGCGAGCCCGCCTGGTTCAGGTCATCGGACCTCGTGCGGCGCGGGTTCTGCCGCGCATGCGGTACTCCGCTTTTCTATGACATGCCGAACGAGAACTTCCTGAACATCACGCTCGGCTCCCTCGACGATCCGGACGACGTGCAGCCGATTTACCAATCCGGTGTCGAGTCGCGCATGCTGTGGTTTTCGCACTTGCCGGCCCTGCGTGAAAAGGAGACCGACGACGGCAGCGATGCGGCCGCGGCGCGCCATCTCGCCGTCCTGGAATCCAACCGCCAGCATCCCGATTTCGACACCATCCACTGGCCACGCGAGGAAGAGTTTCAGTGAGTGCTGATCTGCGTAATCTCTATCCGGAAATCGAGCCCTATGCTTCCGGTCACCTGGACGTGGGCGACGGACATCTCGTCTATTGGGAGCGGGTCGGCACGCCCGGCGCCAAGTCGGCGGTCTTCCTGCATGGCGGCCCCGGCGGCACGATCTCGCCGAGCCACCGCCGTCTCTTCGATCCGGAGCTCTATGACGTCTTGCTCTTCGACCAGCGCGGCTGCGGCAAGTCGATGCCGCACGCCGAACTGGAGGCGAATACGACCTGGCATCTGGTCACCGATATCGAGCGGCTGAGGGAATTGGCCGGTGTCGAGAAGTGGCTGGTCTTCGGCGGCTCCTGGGGATCGACGCTGGCGCTCGCTTACGCCGAAACCCATCCGGAGCGCGTCTCCGAGCTGGTCCTTCGTGGCATCTACATGCTCACCAGAGCCGAGCTCGATTGGTATTATCAGTTCGGCGTGTCGGAAATGTTCCCGGACAAGTGGGAGCGTTTCGTCGCGCCGATCCCGCCGGAAGAGCGCCACGCGATGATGCGGGCCTATAATCGGCGGCTGACGAGCGAGGACCGCGCGACGCGGATCGCAGCAGCAAAGGCCTGGAGCCTCTGGGAGGGCGAGACGATCACGCTCCTACCGGAGCCAGAGACCAGCAACCGCTTCGAGGAAGAGGAATTCGCCGACGCCTTCGCCCGCATCGAGAACCATTTCTTCGTCAATGCCGGCTGGCTCGAGGAGGGGCAATTGCTGCGCGACGCGCACAAGCTCCATGGTATCCCGGGCGTGATCGTGCACGGCCGCTACGACATGCCGTGCCCGGCCAGATTTGCCTGGCGATTGCACAAGGCGTGGCCCGCGGCCGAATTCCACCTCATCGAGGGCGCAGGCCACGCCTATTCGGAGCCCGGCATTCTCGATCGCCTGATTCGCTCGACCGACAAGTTCGCCGGCAAAACCGAATGACGCGGAAGTCGCCGCGGCTTTTGTAGACTTTGCATTTGGAACCAAGCCATGACCAGGGAACGCATCTATCTCTTCGACACGACGCTTCGAGACGGGCAGCAGACGCCCGGCATCGACTTTTCCGTCGAGGACAAGATTGCGATCGCGGCGATGCTTGATGAATTCGGCGTCGACTATGTCGAAGGCGGCTATCCGGGCGCCAATCCGACGGACACGGAATTCTTCAAGCGCAAACGCACGGCGCAGGCTTCTTTCGTCGCCTTTGGCATGACCAAGCGTGCGGGCGTCTCGGCCTCAAATGATCCCGGCCTCAACGCGCTGCTCGCCGCCGCGAGCGACGCGATCTGCCTCGTCGCCAAGAGTTGGGATTACCATGTCTCGGTGGCGCTCGGCTGCACCGAGGACGAAAATCTCGAGAGCATCCGCGCCTCGGTGGAGGCAGTCGTCGCCTCCGGCCGCGAGGCGATGGTCGACTGCGAGCATTTCTTCGATGGCTACAAGGCAAACCCGGCCTATGCCACCGCCTGCGCAAGAGCTGCGCTCCAGGCGGGCGCACGCTGGGTGGTGCTCTGCGACACCAATGGCGGCACCCAGCCCTCCGAAGTCCGCGAGATCGTCTCGGCGATGATTGCGGCGGGCGTGCCGGGTGCAAGGCTCGGTATCCATGCCCACAACGACACCGGACAGGCGGTGGCGAATTCGCTCGCCGCCGTCGAGGCTGGCGTGCGCCAGATCCAGGGAACGCTGAACGGAATCGGCGAGCGGTGCGGCAACGCCAACCTCGTGACGCTGATTGCGACGCTGGGGCTCAAGGAGACCTATTCGGGGTGTTTTGAGACAGGCATCGACGCCGAGAGGCTGCAGGAACTGACTGAGCTTGCCCATGCCTTCGACGAACTCCTCAATCGCTCGCCGGATCCGCAGGCGCCCTATGTCGGCGCTTCGGCATTCGCCACCAAGGCCGGCATTCATGCCTCGGCTCTTCTGAAGGACCCGCGCACCTACGAGCATGTCGCGCCGGAAAGCGTCGGCAACCTGCGCAAGGTCATGGTCTCGGACCAGGGCGGCAAGGCAAATTTCATCAATGCGCTGAAGCGCCGCGGCATCACGGTCGGCAAGGACGATCCGCGCCTCGACAAATTGATTTCGATCGTCAAGGAGCGCGAGGCGACGGGCTATGCCTACGAGGGCGCGGATGCGAGTTTCACGCTGCTCGCCAACCGCATCTTAGGTACGGTGCCGGATTTCTTTCATGTGGAGAGCTTCCGCGTGATGGTCGAGCGTCGCTTCGATGCGAATGGCAATCTGAAGACCGTCTCGGAAGCCGTGGCCAGGGTGATCGTCGACGGCGAGACGATGATGTCGGTCGCCGAGGGCCATGGTCCGGTCAACGCGCTCGACCTCGCGCTGCGCAAGGACCTCGGCAAGTACCAATCGGAAATCGCCGACCTGGAACTCGCTGATTACAAGGTGCGCATCCTCAATGGCGGCACCGAGGCCGTCACCCGGGTGCTGATCGAGTCGACGGACCGGACCGGCGCGCGCTGGTGGACGGTCGGCGTATCCGACAACATCATCGATGCCTCCTTCCAAGCGCTGATGGACAGCATCGTCTACAAGCTGCTCAAGAACCGCGACCAGGTCGGACTGGTGGCGGCGGAGTAGGACCGTTCGAACTTCAAAGGGTATGGCGGCAATTCCTGTCGCAACCTTCAGCAACACTCACGCTTCGCTTCACGGAAATGAATTGGTGCATCACCATTCGTTGGAGTAGGACGCTCGAGGAACGGCGGTCCGTGGGACGAGCCGTGATTTTTGCCGGAGTGATTGCGTGCCCTCGCATGACTCCGGCGCCGTTTTCAGGACCACGACCATGGCCGAGCCGAACGCGAAACCGCCCGCCGACAATACCGATTCCGCACGAGGATTCGCCTTCGCGCTGGCGGCATATCTTCTTTGGGGTTTTCTGCCGTTTTTCATGAAGGCGGTGGCGCATATCCCGGCGCCCGAGGTCGTCGCCCATCGCATCGTCTGGTCGGTGCCGCTCGCGGGGCTCGTGCTTGTGTGGCTCGGCCGCACACAGGAGCTCAAGGCGGCGCTCAGCTCTCCGCGCATGCTGAAAATGGCGACCTTGACGGCCGCGCTCATCACGGTGAACTGGGGCATCTATGTCTGGGCGATCGGTGCCGGCCGGGCGATCGAGACGGCGCTCGGCTATTATATCAACCCGCTCTTCTCCATCTTTCTCGGCGCGGTGCTGCTCAAGGAGCGGCCGAACGCGGCGCAGATGGTGGCGATCGCGCTTGCCGCACTGGCGGTTGCCGTGCTTGCCCTCGACGCCGGCGGTCTTCCCTGGGTGTCGATCGGACTTTGCTTCTCGTGGGGCTTCTACGCTTTTTTCCGCAAGACGCTGCCGATCGGACCGAACCAGGGCTTTTTCCTGGAAGTGCTTCTCCTGAGCGTCCCCGCGCTTGGCTACGTCGTCTGGCTCGAGGCAACGGGTGAGGGGCATTTCGGCGATACCGGAATGACCGATGTCCTTTTGCTTCTCGCTTGCGGTCTGGTTACGGCCGTGCCGTTGATGATCTATGCCAACGGCGCCAAGCTGCTCAGGCTCTCGACCATCGGCATCATGCAATATATCGCCCCGACGATGATCTTCCTGATCGCAGTCTTCGTCTTCAACGAGCCCTTCGGAGCCATGAAGCTCGTCGCATTCATTTTGATCTGGGCGGCGCTGTTCCTCTATTCAGGCGCGATGCTGGCCGAAAGCAGGGCGCGCCGAGCGGCGCGGCCGACGCCGGCCGAATGAGCCGATGTCGGGGCCGCGATCTTCGGCCCCTTTCCCTCGAAAGTTCAGAGCTTGGAGATGATCCCGCTCTCGCCCTCGCTGCCTTTTGAAGTCGCTACGCCGAGAATGCCGGGAACGATCTCCTCGGCCTTGTCGATAACGAGTGGTTGAACGAGATGGGACGTGTGGACGAAGCCTTCGTCGCGCATATGCTGCAGGAGCTCCAGCAGCGGCGTCCAGAATCCATTGATATTTCCGAACACCATCGGCTTGCGGTGCCGGCCGAGTTGCGCCCAGGTCATGATCTCGACGATCTCTTCCAGCGTACCGATCCCGCCGGGCAGCGCGACGAAGGCATCGGCACGCTCGAACATCTTGTGCTTGCGCTCGTGCATATCGGCCGTGACGATGAGCTCGTTGAGCTGCCCCAACGAATGGCGAGTCGCTTCCTTGTCCATCAGAAACTCGGGAATGATGCCGGTGACGTGGCCGCCCGCCGAGAGCACACCGCTTGCAACCGCGCCCATGATGCCTCGCGTGCCGCCACCATAGACAAGCTGCAGGCCATGCGACGCGATGGACTTGCCGAGAAGGCGTCCAGCCAGCATGTGGTCGGGATCACGTCCGGGCTGTGAGCCGCAATAAACGCAGACGGATCGAATCGTGGTAGCTTCCTTGCTCATGCCGCCAAGTGACATTGCAGCGCAGCATGGGTCAAGGAAAATGAGGGAAAAAGCCTCTCCGCGGATGTGCGCCTGCACACTCGGCGCTTGTGCCGAGCCATAGGAAACGTTAGCAATTTCAGCGATACACTGAAGAATTCCGACGGACGGGTCGCCGTTGCGCTATAATGCGGCAAAAGCTTGGCGACCGTAGGCCTGCAATGGGGATGCGCGGAGCATGATGCTCTGCTGCTGTGGAGAGTGGCATGATAAAGAACAAAGCCAGCTGGGTGGCCCTTAGCGTGCTGGCGATTGCGACTGCGCTGATGGTTTTCGTAGTCCAGCCGAACCTGAACGACGAGACGACGGAAGAGGCCGCACAATCCACGGCCGGCGGAGTATCGGGTGAGCCGGCGCTGGCAACGGCGGAAACCGCTCCTGCCAACGGAGCGCAGGTCGCCGCCTCCGATGCGGATGCGGCCAAGGACTGGACCGTACCCGGATTCGACGTCCTTCGCGTCGAGCCCGACGGGTCGACGGTGATCGCCGGTCGCGCTGAACCGGGTACAAAGCTCGAGATTCTAAGTGGTGATACGGTTCTCGGCACGGCGGACGTCAGTGCAGGAGGGGATTTTGCGGCCGTGTTCGACAAGCCTCTGCCGGCCGGCGATCACCAGCTGACGCTCAGGAGTGTCGGCGCGGGTGGTGCAAGCAGGACGTCGGACGAGGTTGCGACCATTTCCGTTCCGAAGGAACCGGGCGGCCAATTGTTGGCGATGGTGTCCCGACCGGGCGAGGCGAGTCGGCTGATCACTACGCCGAAAGCCGAGGACGAGCCGGCGCAGTCGGCCGCTGCACCAGTCGCACAGGCGGATACTGCTGCGGCCCCGGCAACGCCGGACACGCCCAATGCGGTGCCGGGGCTGCAGGTGACGGCCGTGGAGATCGAAGGAAAGACCATGTTCGTCGCCGGCAATGCAAGGCCGGGGGCGCTGGTGCGAATCTATGCCGACGACTCGCTGTTCGGAGAGATGAGGGCCGATGGAAAGGGGCAATTCGTCGTCGATGGTACGATTGATCTCGCGGTCGGCAGCCATATCATCCGGGCCGATATGATGAACGACGACGCCACCAAGGTAGCCATGCGTGCGTCGGTGCCCTTCGATCGGCCCGAGGGCGTGCAGGTCGCGGCGATTGCCGCTACGCCGGCTGACGCCGCCGCCACGGGGCTTGACGGGCTGAAGACGGAAGCAGGCAAGGCGCTCGCTTTGTTGAAAGGCCTCTTCGCCGACGGCAAACAGCCGACGGCCGAACAGCTGGCGGCAGCACGATCGGCCACCGAGTTCGCCCTTCAGTCGCTTGCGGAATTCAAACCCGCCGACAATTCCGCGCCGGCGGTGGTCGCGGCGGCGAATGACGCCTCCAATGCGGCCGGCAAGGCATTGTCGGTTCTGAAGTCTTCGCCGCAGGATCCCGCAAGCGTAGTTGCCGCCCTGGACAAGGTGGATGGCGTGATCGGCCCCGCATTGCCGCGACCGGCGAGTGTCGCGGTGGCCCTCGCTTCAGACAAGCCCGTGATGGCAACGCAACCGGAAACCATGAGCGCTGTCGAGCAGCCAAAGGTCGAGGAAGCGGAAGAAACCGCAGCCAAGTCCGACATCGAGACCAAGCAGATGGCGGCGGCCGCGCCGGCCACTGCGGATGAGCAGCCGGCGACGATCCAGCAGGCGCCGCTCCAGGAAAGCAAGTCTTCCGTGATCATTCGCCGCGGCGATACGCTTTGGGAGATTTCGAGGCGCGTCTACGGGGCGGGCGTTCGCTACACGACGATCTATCTCGCCAACCGTGAGCAGATCGAAAATCCCGACCTCATTCAACCGGGCCAGGTTTTTGGCGTGCCCCACGAGGCGCTTTCCGATGTGGAATCGCGGGAGATCCATCGCAAGCACATGCGACACGAGGATTAATCGCGCTTCCGGCCGCGCTTCCATTGCGGCTTAGGGAGAGCTGACCTATCTGTGAAGCAAAGGCGGCGTCCTCAAAGACGCCGCTTTTCATTGAGCCGGACGAGATAGGGGTTTGCGACGGCCCTTTGAGCGCCCGGAAAACGATGACCATCAAGAGCATCGGAAGCGGACTGACACGTGGCATCCAGCACTCAGACGAAAACGGTTTCCGCCGACACCAGCAACCCCTTGTCGACGATCGCGAATCTCTGGCCCTATATGTGGCCGGCCGACCGTTTTGACCTGAAGCTCAGGGTCGTTTGGGCGACGGTGATTCTCGTGGTTGCCAAGGTCGTCCTCATCCTCGTGCCCTACTTCTTCAAATGGGCCACGGATGCGCTCAATGACAGACCGGATGATCTGGCTTTCCTGCCGCAATTCCTCACCGGCGCCGTCATGCTGGTGCTCGCCTATAACCTCGCGCGTCTGTTGCAGAGCGGTCTTAATCAGCTGCGCGACGCGCTTTTCGCCAGTGTCGGCCAGCACGCCGTTCGGCAGCTTGCCTACCGAACCTTTGTGCACATGCATCAGCTGTCGCTGCGCTTCCACCTCGAGCGGCGCACCGGCGGGCTATCGCGCATCATAGAACGCGGTACCAAGGGCATCGAGACGATCGTCCGTTTCACGATTCTGAACAGCGTGCCGACGCTTATCGAGTTCCTGCTGACGGCGGTGATCTTCTGGTGGGGCTATGGCTTCAGCTATCTCCTCGTTACCGCCGTTACCGTCTGGCTCTATATCTGGTTCACCGTGCGAGCCAGCGATTGGCGCATCGCCATCCGTCGTTCGATGAACGACAGTGATACGGACGCAAACACCAAGGCGATAGACTCGCTCCTGAACTTTGAGACGGTCAAGTATTTCGGCAACGAGGAAATGGAGGCCAAGCGCTTCGACCGCTCGATGGCGCGCTATGAACGGGCCGCGACCCAGGTCTGGACCTCGCTTGGCTGGCTGAACTTCGGACAGGCGCTGATCTTCGGTGGCGGCACAGCGGTCATGATGACGATGACGGCGCTGGCCGTTCAGCGCGGCGAACAGACGATCGGCGACTTCGTCTTCGTGAATGCGATGCTCATCCAGCTCGCCATTCCCTTGAACTTCATCGGCTTTGTCTATCGCGAAATCCGCCAGGGCCTCACCGATATCGAACACATGTTCGACCTCCTGGACGTATGTCCGGAAGTCGTCGATCGGCCGAGTGCGACCGATCTCAAGATCGAGCGCGGAGGGATCGCCTTTCGCGACGTGCATTTCGCCTATGATCCGGCACGGCCGATCCTGAAGGGGATATCCTTCGAAGTGCCCGCCGGCAAGACGGTCGCTGTCGTCGGTCCGTCCGGCGCCGGCAAATCCACCCTTTCTCGGCTTCTCTACCGCTTCTACGATGTGCAGCGGGGATCGATCACCATCGATGACCAGGACGTGCGCGATGTCACCCAGAAGAGCCTGCGCGCCGTCATCGGCATGGTGCCGCAGGACACGGTGCTCTTCAACGACACGATCGCCTACAATATCCGCTATGGCCGGGTGAGCGCTTCCGATGCCGAGGTTGCAGCGGCCGCCGAAGCCGCACAGATCGCCGATTTCATCCGCGGCCTGCCGGAGGGCTACAGCGCAATGGTCGGCGAGCGCGGGCTGAAGCTCTCGGGCGGAGAGAAGCAGCGCGTCGCCATCGCCCGAACAATCCTGAAGGCGCCGCCGATCCTGATTCTCGACGAAGCGACATCGGCGCTCGACACGAAGACGGAACAGGAAATCCAGGCGGCTCTCGACGTGATCTCACGCAATCGCACGACCCTCGTCATCGCCCACCGCCTGTCGACCGTCATCAATGCCGACGAGATCATCGTACTGAAGGACGGGGTCATTGCCGAGCGTGGCACGCATGGGGAACTCATCGATCGCGACGGCCTTTATGCTTCGATGTGGAGCCGCCAGCGCGAGGCGACGCAGGCGGAGGAGCAGTTGAAGCGGGTGCGCGAAAGCGACGATCTCGGCATCGTCGACCGCGGCGTGCCCGCCCTCTGAAGAGTACCGGTTGCAGCCCGGGTCGGCGTCCAGGCGTTGCCGGGCCGTCCAATTCGCGCTACTGCATGTCTCCTTGAATCGAATTCGGTTTAAGGACAAAGACATGCGGCAATTCAACGTGCTACGGCGACCTTGGCGCGTCTGACGAGACGCTTGGCGCCGGAGGTGACGTTCGGCGTAAAATCTGGAGTAGATTTCATGAACTTGGTCGACACAGTGCGCAACACGCTCGTTCCGGTGCACAGGGAAGGCTATCGCTTCATCGCGATCTTCTTCGCCGTTTCACTGGTGCTTGGCCTCCTGTGGGAGCCCTTGATGTGGATCGGCTTCCTGCTGACCGCCTGGTGCGCCTATTTCTTCCGTGACCCCGAGCGCATGACGCCGATCGACGAAGACCTCGTCATCAGTCCGGCCGACGGGCGCGTGTCGGCGATCGCCCGTGTGACGCCGCCGGAGGAATTGGGTCTCGGTTCTGAACCGATGCTGCGCATCTCCGTGTTCATGAATGTGTTCGACTGTCATGTGAATCGTGCGCCGATGGGCGGTACGGTTCGGCGCATCGCCTATCGGGCCGGCAGCTTCCTCAATGCGGAACTCGACAAGGCAAGCCACGATAACGAGCGCAACGGCCTTGTCATCGAAACGAACCATGGCGCGATCGGGGTCGTCCAGATCGCTGGTCTGGTCGCGCGCCGCATCCTCTGCTGGACGCGGGAGGACGCTGCACTGGAAGCGGGCGAGCGTTTCGGTCTGATCCGGTTCGGTTCTCGGCTCGATGTCTTTCTGCCCGAGGGTGCCGCGCCGCGCGTCAGCGTCGGCCAGACGGCCGTTGCTGGGGAAACGGTGCTTGCCGAATTCGGCTCGGAAAAGGGGCCCGTCATCAGCCATCGCGCATAAGGAGTGGTCATGGAAGAGCCCCGGATGGAAGAGCCCCGGATGGACAAGGCGGCGGGTGTGCCGGCATCGGACGCCGACGCGAGCGGCACCCATGACAAGGCGCGCGGGCCGCGGCTGCGCGAAATACCGCTGCGCCTGATGATCCCCAACATGATCACGGTTCTGGCGATCTGCGCCGGCCTATCCGGCATTCGTCTCGCCTTCGAGAATCGTTTCGAGCTGGCGGTTGGCATGGTCTTGCTGGCGGCGTTCCTGGACGGCATCGATGGACGCGTGGCACGCCTGCTCAAGGCGACGTCGAATTTCGGCGGCCAGATGGATTCACTTGCCGATATCATCAACTTCGGTGTGGCTCCGGCACTTGTCCTTTATGTTTTCCTGCTCGATCAGGCACGCTCGATCGGCTGGATCGCGGCCCTCATCTACGCCATTGCGACCGGACTGCGACTCGCCCGTTTCAACGTCATGGCCGAGCGTCAGGTGAAAGCCTCCTGGCAGTCCGAATATTTCGTCGGCGTTCCGGCGCCGGCGGGCGCCATACTCGTGCTCCTGCCGGTCTATATCGGCCTGCTCGGATTCGCGCCCGAGCGGGTGTTTGCCCTGATCGCGTCAGCCTATACCGTTCTGATCGCCTTCCTGCTGGTCAGCCGCTTGCCGGTCTGGTCCGGCAAGTCGGAAACCAGCCGTGTGCGTCGCGATCTCGTGCTTCCGGTCATCCTCGTCGTCGTCCTCTATGTTGCGACGCTGATGACCTATACCTGGGAAACCATGGTGGTGACCGCGCTGGCCTACCTGATCAGCCTGCCCTTCGGCGCGCGCGCCTGGCAGCGCAAATATGGCGACTGGACGGTACCGCAAGGGGGCGATGGGCTTCCAGGGGATACTGAATAGGCGGGGAGAAGGGACTTGCCGCAGCGTCTCAGTACCCTCTCCCCGCGCGCAGGGATTGGGTCAGTCCTCGGGTTAAACCGGTTAAACCCGAGGAGAGGGGCCATCTTCCACTTATTCGAGCCTACAAGCTGTCGTCGAAAAGTCCTATTCCGGCCTGCGGTAATCGACGATCTTCTTCTCACGAACGATGAAGAGCTTGCCAGTTTCCGTCTGCTCGGGACCGAAGAGCGGCATCAGCGCGGCGGCGACCTCGGAAGGGTGCGGCACCGTCGATGGATCCTCGCCCGGCATCATCTGCGCCCGCATGGCGGTGCGGGTCGCGCCTGGATCGACGCTCAGGATGCGCAGCGGCAGACGCTGTGTTTCATGCGCCCAGGTTCGCGCCAGCGCCTCGACGGCGGCTTTCGAGGCGGAGTAGGGGGCCCAGAAGGGCCTGCATTTGTGTGCGGCGCTTGACGAGAGAAGCAGGGCGCGACCCGCATCGGAGCGCACGAGCAGCGGCTCGAGGGAGCGGATCAGTCGCCAGGTCGCGGTGACGTTGATCGTCATCACCTTTTCGAAGACTTTTGCCTCCACGTGGCCGATCGGCGAAGTCGTCCCGAGCACGCCGGCGTTAGCGACCAAAATGTCCAGCTTGCCCCAGCGCTCGTTGATGGCGCCGCCAAGCTTGTCGATAGCGGCCATGTCCGCAAGGTCGAAGGGAACAAGCGTGGCCGAGCCGCCAACGTCCTTGATGGCGTCGTCAAGCTCTTCCAGTCCGCCGACGGTGCGGGCGCAAGCGATAACATGCGCGCCGGCCTTGGCGAGCTCGAGGGCGGTGAAGTAGCCGATGCCGCGCGATGCGCCGGTGACGACGGCGATCCGGTCTTTCAGATTGGGCGTCATTTTGTTGTCTTGTTATCCGTTGCTGGCAAGAACCGAGAGCTTGCGGACGTTGCTCGCGCCTTCCTGGTCGAGTAGGCGGGTGGGGTAATCACCGGTGAAATAGTGATCGGTGAACTGCGGCGCTTGCGGGTCGCGCGACGTGCCGCCGACGGCGCGGTAAAGGCCGTCGATCGAGAGGAACTCGAGCGAATCAGCGCCGATATATCGGCACATGGAGGCGAGATCGGCGTGCTGGTTGGCAAGCAGCTTGTCGCGGTCCGGCGTGTCGATGCCGTAGAAGTCCGGATGGAAAATCATCGGGCTCGCGACGCGCACATGCACTTCCCGCGCCCCGGCGTCGCGGATCATCTGCACGATCTTGACCGAGGTCGTGCCGCGCACGATGGAATCGTCGACGAGAACCACACGCTTGTCCTTGATCATTGCCCGGTTGGCCGAATGCTTCAGCTTGACGCCGAAGGCCCGGATCTGCTGCGTCGGCTCGATGAACGTCCGTCCGACATAGTGGTTTCGGATGATGCCGTATTCGAAGGGAATGCCGCTCTGCTGCGCGTAGCCGAGTGCGGCGGGAGTGCCGCCATCGGGCACGGGAACGACGACGTCGGCTTCGACAGGCGCATCCTTGGCGAGATTGATGCCCATGTTCTTGCGCGCCACATAGACGCTGCGGCCACCGACGACCGAATCCGGACGCGCGAAATAGACGTACTCAAAGAGGCAGAGCCGTTCAGGCCGCGGCGATTCGGGCTTACGCGCATCGATCGAGATCGAGCCGTCCGGCTGGATCTCGCAAATGACCACTTCGCCGTTCTCGACATCGCGGATGTACCTGGCGCCGATGATGTCGAGCGCGCAAGTTTCCGAACAGAAGATCGGCTTGCCGTCGAGTTCGCCCATCACGAGGGGCCGGATGCCGATCGGGTCGCGCGCGGCGATCAGCTTGGTTCGCGTCATCGCCAGCATGGAATAGCCGCCTTCCATCTGGCGAATGGCGTCGATGAAGCGATCGGAGGAGGAGGCTTGCTTGGAGCGGGCTATGAGATGAAGGACGACTTCCGTGTCCGAGGTCGACTGACAGATTGCGCCGTCGGCGATCAGTTGGCGGCGGAGAGTCAGGCCATTGGTGAAGTTGCCGTTGTGGGCGATGGCGATGCCGCCAACTTCGAGTTCGGCGAAGAGCGGCTGAACGTTGCGCAGCGCCACTTCGCCCGTCGTCGAGTAGCGCGTATGCCCGATGGAGATAAAGCCCGGCAGCTTCGCCAGCGTCGCCGGATCGGTATAGTGGTCGCCGACGAGACCCATGCGCTTTTCTGTGTAGAACTGCTTGCCGTCGAAGGTGACGATACCCGCCGCTTCCTGGCCCCGGTGCTGGAGCGCGTGCAGTCCCAGTGCGGTCAGCGTCGCCGCATCGGCATGGCCGAGAATGCCGAAAACGCCGCACTCTTCGTGCAGCGTATCGCCATCGAATTCGTCGTGGATTTCACTGGATCTGAGATCGGTCATCGCAGTCTGCCCTTGCTCCGCGCCGTGCGCATATCGTGATCGCTCCGCCAGTCGTCAAGCAATCTTAGCCGAAAAGCCTTGCGAGCTCATTTCAAATAGACAAAGCCCGCACCGCGGGCTTTGTTTGCAAACGTCTTCCTTCATCAGCCGTTCGTCGCCGGAGCGCCATCGCTCGGCGCCTGCTCGTTGGCGGCGGGCGGGTTTTCGCTCTCTCCTTCGCCAGTCGTATCACGGCCGCGCAAACGGTTGAGAATGGTGGCGTCCGCTTCTTCTGGCAGCAGTGCCACCAGCCTGTTGCCGAGATTGTCGAGCAACGGCTTCGATTTTGCTTGCGTGACCCAGATCGGCTGCTGCTGGGGCGAGACCAGCCAGTTGAAGAACAGCATGGCGACGACGACCAGCAGAATGCCGCGCGCCGCTCCGAAGAGAAAGCCAAGCGTGCGGTCGAGGGCGCCGATGCGGCTGTCGATGATGAAATCGGCGATCCGCATCGTGATAAAGGAAATCACGATCAGCGCCACCAGGAAGATGACGGCGGCCGAACCGATCAGCGCCACCGTATCATTGTCGGTATATTGCTTCGCATAGGGGAGCAGGTACCGGTAGAGAAAATACGCGGCGGCGGCCGCGCCGATCCAACTCGCGACCGACAGAACTTCGCGCGAGAAACCGCGGACCATCGCGAGGATGGCCGAAAACAGAGCGACGCCGAGAACGATACCGTCGAGAATTGTGATGGGCATATTGTCCTTACTCCGACCCCGTCTCCAAGCGGGTCATACAAAGCTTATCTGCCTCCGGACGCCCGCGCATGCGCCCGAGACATTTATCCACCGCCGATCGCGGGCCTATGTCTCAATCCGCCTCCTCCGCCTGCTGCAGAACGCGCCGCGATCCGGCGATCTGCGCCACGAGATCCGGCAGGGTTTCCATCTCGCTTAACCGGCCATTGCCGTTCTTCGGCAGGTCGGGCGATGCAGACGGCAATACGGCCCGGGAGAAACCGAGTTTTTCGGCTTCCTTGAGACGTTGAGCGGTATGCGCAACCGGCCGGACGGCACCCGACAAGCTGATTTCGCCGAAATAGACGCAATCAGCCGGAAGGGCAAGCCCGGCAAGTGACGAAACCAGCGCGGAAGCGACAGCGAGGTCGGCCGCGGGCTCGGAAATGCGATAGCCACCCGCGACATTCAGATAGACGTCGTGCTGGCCGAGCCGTACGCCGCAATGGGCCTCGAGCACGGCTAGGATCATGGAGAGCCGCGCCGAATCCCAGCCGATCACTGCGCGCCGCGGCGTGCCGAGCGAGGTCGGAGCCACCAGAGCCTGTACTTCGACGAGCAGAGGCCGGGTTCCTTCCATGCCGGCAAACACGGCGGCACCCGGCGACTTCTCATTGCGCTCCCCGAGAAAGAGCTCCGACGGATTGGCGACTTCGCGCAAGCCACTATCCGACATCTCGAATACGCCAATTTCGTCCGTCGCGCCGAAGCGGTTCTTGACGGTTCGCAAGATACGGTAGTGATGGCCGCGATCGCCTTCGAAATAAAGCACCGCGTCGACCATGTGCTCGACGACACGCGGACCGGCGATCTGGCCTTCCTTGGTGACATGGCCGACGAGCACGATCGCGGTGCCGGTCTGCTTGGCGAAACGGATCATCGCCTGCACGCCGGTGCGCACCTGCGTCACCGTACCGGGAGCGGAATCGACCGTATCGCTCCAGAGCGTCTGGATCGAATCGATGATGACGAGGTCGGGCCGTTTGCCTTCGGAAAGCGTCGCCAGAATATCCTCGACATTGGTCTCGGCCGCAAGCAGCACGTCACTGTCGGCGGCCCCGAGCCGCTGGGCGCGCAGCCGCACCTGGGCTACCGCCTCTTCACCCGAGACATAGATCACCCGATGCTTGCGGCGGGAAAGGGCCGCCGCGGCCTGCATCAGCACCGTCGATTTGCCGATTCCGGGATCGCCGCCGACGAGCAGCGCAGAGCCGCGCACAAAGCCGCCGCCGGTCACGCGGTCGAGCTCGGAAATTCCCGATTCGATCCGCGGCGCATCCTCGATCTCGCCGGAAAGCGTCGTCAGCGCCACGGGACGACCCTTCTTCGGTGCGCGTGCGGGACCGCCGCCGATGCCGCCCGTCGGGTCTTCCTCGATGATCGTGTTCCATTCGCCGCAGCCGTCGCACTTGCCCGCCCAGCGGGAGTGGACGGTGCCGCAATTCTGGCAGATGAACTGGGTGCGGGCTTTCGCCATATGAACTCGCTTTCGGCAGACGGGAAGGTGGGCGGAGCGTCTTCGCCCGAGAATCACTTTCGGCGGTCACATAATGACCCGAAATGCCGCCTTAGCGCATCGGCCCGAACATGACTTTCGGAAAGCTCGATGAGCGGAGTCAAAGAGCTACAGCGACCTTTGCGCGTCTGAAAGCCGCGCGGCGCTGTAAAGGACGGTTTTCAACAGCGGTCTGACTCAGTTGCCGCCGATATACGCACGGCAGTAGCGCCGACCAAGGCTCGTCAGCAGTTCGTAGCCGATCGTGCCGCCGGCACGAGCCACGTCGTCGATCGCAACGTTGCGGCCGAAGAGCTCGATATAGTCGCCGGCGCGAATGGCGCTTTCCGGCAAGTCCGTGACGTCGAAGAGGCTTAAATCCATCGTCACCCGGCCGACATGCGGCACTCTCTGCCCATGCAGGAAGCCGTAGGCGCCCGACGGCATCGCCTGCCGGAGCGTGACGCCGCCGCCCGAAAGCGAACGGTGATAGCCGTCGGCATAGCCGATCGCGACCGTGGCGATACGGCTGTCGCGGGCAAAGCGCGCCGAAGCGCCGTAGCTTGCCGTGCCGCCTGAGGGGACAGCCCGGATCTGCAGAATGCGCGCTTCCGCAGTTACGACCGGCTTCATCGGATTGGGGACGCCGTTCACCGCCTCGCCGCCATAAACGGCGATTCCGGGGCGTGTAAGATCGAAATGATAGTCCGCGCCGAGGAAAACGCCGCCCGAATTGGCGAGACTCGCGGGGATGCCCTCGAAGGCCGCCGTCACCTCGCGGAAGCGCTGAAGCTGGTAGAAATTCATCGGATGTTTCGGGTCGTCGGCACAGGCGAGATGGCTCATAACGAGCACCGGCGAGAAGCTTGCGGGCCTCGCCGGGTCGTGGGCAAGCGCGAGAGCTTCCTCCACGCAGAGGCCGAGGCGGTTCATGCCGGTGTCGACATGCAGCACGCAAGGATAGTCGCCCCGTTCTGAAAGCGCGGCCATGAAGGCGGCAAGCTGCTCCGCCGAGTTGACGACCGGCACGAGGTCGTTGGCGAAGAAGAGCTCCTCATTGCCCGGCCACATGCCCCCAAGGATATAGATCCGAGCGTCCGGCAGCAGCGGGCGAAGCTCGACGCCTTCCTCGACGCTGGCGACGAAGAAATCACGCGCTCCGGCGGCATAGAGCACCGGCGCCGCCTCGAAGACACCGATCCCGTAGGCGTCGGCCTTTAGGACGGCGGCAGCGCGGGCATTGCCCGAGCGCTCGTCCATGGACCGCCAGTTGTCGGCGAGCGCGGCAAGGTCGATGGTGAGCCGGTTGGAGGCAGCGATGAATTCTGGGCTGTGCATGAGGCGGGCTCTCCTACTGCATGTCTCCTTTAATCGACTTCGATTCAAGGACAAAGACATACAGCATTTCAAAGTGCTACAGCGACCTTTGCGCGTTCAATCAAACGCGCGGCGCTGTAGGGTGGTGGCTTGAGCTTTTACAGGCATGCGTCGATGGCGGCAAATCGGCTTCGCCGAGGCGGACTGAATGTGCGGACGGGCGAGCACTTTTGTACAAGACGTCCAGGCCCGGCGGCGCTAGGATTGATCGATGCATACGATTTCTCAGGAAGAGGCCACCGAGGCCATGCCGCTCAAAGGTGCCGAGCGGACGCGATTCTGGCGGGATCCACGCTTCAATGGGATGGAGTGCCTGAGCGCCACTTTCATCACCCATGAATTCGCGCCGCACGCGCACGACACGTTCAGCATCGGCGCCATCGAGGCCGGCTCGCAGATCAGCACGATCAAGGGCGAGCGATCCCAGACGGGGCCGGGCGACTTCTATCTCATCAACCCCGACGAGGTGCATGACGGGCATCCCGGCGCTGACGGCTACCGCTATCGCATGATCTATCCCTCGATGGAACTTTTCGTCGACGTTCTCGAGGATGTCACGGGCCGCGCTTTCCGTGGAACGCCCTCCTTTTCCCGACAACGGCTGACGGATCCGGAACTTGCCGATGCCTTCCATCGAGCACACCGTACCCTTGAAGGTAAGGCGGGAGCTCTGGAGGCGGACGAAAGCATGTTCAGCTTCCTGGCCACGCTTTTCCAGCGGCACGGAAGTGCGATTATCGTTCCCGTCCGGTCGCGTGAGAGCTCTGCCGTTCGTCGCGCGCGCGACTATCTGATCGAGAACTACGCGCGCGACATCGGCCTCGACGAGCTTGCCAAGGTGGCGGGCCTCAGCCGCGCGCATCTGATCCGCGCGTTCCGCAGGGAGTTCCACATCACCCCGCATGCTTTTCTCACTGACAAGCGCGTGCGCGAGGCACGCAGCCTGCTGCGGCTCGGTTGGTCGGCCGCCGATACGGCGTATCATTGCGGCTTCGCCGACCAGGCGCATTTCACCCGTCATTTCAAGGCGAGGACCGGCGTGACGCCGGGTGCTTTCCGCGCCGGCTGATCACTTTCGTTCAAGACCCGGCATCGTTCTCCCCCTATGAGCTCTGGTAAAAAGGACGGAGATCATGGACGTGAAAAGGGTGGATATCCTCGACGAATTTATCGGCGGCGTACGGGCGATGGCGCCGCTTACCGTGGCGGTCGTCCCGATCGGCCTGGTCTTCGGCGCCGTTGCCGCTTCCAAAGGGTTGAGCAGCCTCGAAACAACGATGATGAGTGCCCTGGTTTTTGCCGGAGGCTCGCAATTCGTGGCCATGGATATCTGGATGCATCCGGCCTCCTGGGGCGCGCTCGCCTTCTCGGCCTTGCTCGTGAACATCCGGCACGTCCTGATGGGCGTCTCGATAGGCACGAGGATGCCGTCCTTTTCCGGGCCGGCGAAGTATGCCGCGATGCTGCTGCTGGCCGACGAAATCTGGGCGATGGCGGAGCTGCGCGCTGAAGAGACACGGTTGACGCCGGCATGGTATGCCGGCCTCGCGATACCCTTCTATTGCGTCTGGGTGCTGACGAGCCTTGCGGGCTCGCTCGTTGGCGCCTTCCTGGGAGATCCGAAGGCGATCGGTCTCGATTTTGCCTTTCCGGCCGTCTTCACGGTTCTCGTCGCGAGTTTCTGGAAGGGCCGCGAGACCGGCGCGGTGCTCGCCGCCAGTGCCGCCGCGGCCGTGCTCGTCCACCAGCTTCTGCCTGGCGTCTGGTACATCGCGGCCGGTGCCGCCGCGGGTGTCGTTGCAACCCTCGTGACGCGCGTCGGCCAGGAGGCCTGCGCATGACCCTCGATCCGAGTACCTTCCTCGCCATCGTCGCCATGGCCGCAGCCACGGCGCTGACGCGCATCGCCGGCCTCGTCCTCATCCGCTTCGTCGCCATCGGTCCGCAGCAGAGGCGAGCGCTGGAGGTTATTCCGCCCGCCGTGCTGATGGCCGTCATCGCCCCGACGGCACTCGCCACCGGCCCGGCCGAAACGCTCGCCACCCTTGCGACGGCAATTGCTGCGACGCGACTGCCGCTGCTTTGGGCCGTTGCGATCGGCGTCTTTGCCGTGGCAATGGGAAGGGCAATGATTGGCGGGTGACACTGGTCTATAAAAGGCGGCCCTCAGCGCGCTGGCGGCCCATTCCTCGCCGGAGGGTCCGGAGAGCATGAGGGGGCGCCACGAGTCCCCTTCTCCCCGCCTGCAGCCAGAAGATCGCGGCAGCGGGATGAGGGGACAACTCCCGTCCGGCTCAATGTTCGTATTGCGTGAACGACGGGTCGGCCAGATCCGAGAAGCGGGTGAATTCGGACTGGAAGGCGAGTTTTACGGTGCCGGTCGGTCCGTGACGCTGCTTGGCGATGATCACGTCGGCCGTGCCCTTCACCTTGTCCATCTGCATTTTCCACTCTTCGTATTTCGGATCGAATTCGTCACGCGGCTCCATGTTCTTGACGTAATACTCCTCGCGGAAGACGAAGAGCACCACGTCGGCGTCCTGCTCTATCGAGCCCGATTCGCGCAAGTCAGACAGCTGCGGGCGCTTGTCTTCGCGGCTTTCGACGGCACGCGAGAGCTGCGATAGTGCAATGATCGGCACGTTGAGTTCCTTGCCGAGCGCCTTGAGGCCGGTGGTAATCTCGGTGATTTCCTGTACGCGGTTTTCCCCCGATTTCTTCGAGCCGGTCATTAGCTGCACGTAGTCGACGACGAGCACGTCGAGGCCGCGCTGCCGCTTCAGGCGTCGGGCGCGCGCCGCCAATTGGGCGATGGAGATGCCGCCGGTCTGGTCGATATAGAGCGGCACCTTCTGCATCATCTGCGAGCAGGCGACGAGCTTTTCGAAATCGGCCTCCGAAATGTCGCCGCGGCGGATCTTCGATGAAGAGACTTCCGTCTGCTCGGAGATGATACGGGTTGCAAGCTGTTCCGACGACATTTCGAGCGAATAGAAGCCGACGACGCCGCCGTTCTTTGCCTTGAACGAGCCGTCCGGCTGCACCTCCGGCTCGTAGGACGCAGCGATGTTGTAGGCGATGTTCGTCGCAAGCGACGTCTTGCCCATGCCCGGGCGTCCGGCCAGGATGATCAGGTCCGAACGCTGCAACCCGCCCATCTTGCCGTCGAGCGAATGGATGCCGGTGGAGATGCCCGAAAGATGCCCGTCGCGCTCGAAGGCTTGGCCTGCCATGTCGATGGCAAGAGCCACGGCATCATTGAACGACTGGAAGCCGCCGTCGTAGCGCCCCGTCTCGGCAAGTTCGAAGAGCCGCCGTTCGGCATCCTCGATCTGGCTTTGCGGCGGCATGTCGAGCGGCGCGTCATAGGCGATGTTGACCATATCCTCGCCGATGGTGATCAGCGAGCGGCGCAGCGCCAGGTCGTAGATCGCCCGGCCGTAATCCTCCGCATTGATGATCGAAACGGCTTCGGCCGCTAGGCGCGCGAGATATTGCGCCACCGTCAGGTCTCCGACCTTTTCGTCGGCCTTCAGGAAGGTCTTGACCGTCACCGGATTGGCGGTCTTGCCCATGCGGATGATTTCGCCGGCGATCTCGAAGATCTTGCGATGCAGCGGCTCGTAGAGATGCACGGGCTTAAGGAAGTCCGACACGCGGTAGAAGGCGTCGTTGTTGACCAGGATGGCGCCAAGCAGCGCCTGTTCGGCTTCCAGGTTGTTCGGCGCCTCGCGATAGTGCTGGTCCGCCTGATCCTTGGCCAAGGGGGCGAGCTTTCGCGCTGCGTCGTTCATGATCTTCTTTCCGTTCCGCCTGTCGTTCCTTCGAGCAATCCGGTTTGCGGCCTGCGCCGGTCCGCGTCTAGTGTAGCCGTGCAACAGTGCCGCGGCATGCAACCTCGCCCGTCGCCTTTGCCCGTTGTCCACATTCATCCACAGGGCCGCCCGAAGGCGCGATAGGGGCCGGTCGCAAGGCAGGGGCAATTGAGACTGGGAGTCCGGATAAGGTATCTGATTCGCGCTTTGGCGTCGCTCGCTAAGCGAGTGGTTAGGTCGACCTGCCCGGGAAAGAAAAAACCCGGACCACAAGGGGTCCGGGTTTCTCCTGAATCAGTTCTTTCGCTGGCGCTTATTCTTCTTCGCCTTCGAACTCGGCTTCCGGGTTGAAGAAGTCTTCCGGCTTCAGCGCGTCCTCGTCGACGCCGTAGATCGCCTCGGCGGAGGTCAGGCTTTCGCCCTTGGCCTGACGCTCGGCTTCTTCGGCAGAGCGGGCGACGTTGATTTCGATGACTGCATCGACTTCGCCATGCAGGTGCAGCGTAACCTTATGGACACCGATAGCCTTGATCGGCTGGTTGAGGTTCACCTGGTTGCGGTTGATGTTGAAACCTTCTGCAGCCAGGGCTTCAATGATGTCGCGAGCGGCAACCGAGCCGTAAAGCTGGCCGGTTTCGCCAGCGGAACGGACGATGACGAAGGACTTGCCGTCGAGCGTTTCGGCAACCTTCTGGGCTTCCGACTTGCGCTCCAGATTGCGGGCTTCAAGCGTTGCGCGCTCTGCTTCGAAGCGGGCCTTGTTGGCAGCATTGGCGCGCAGCGCCTTGCCGAGCGGCAGCAGGTAGTTGCGGGCGAACCCGTCGCGAACCTTCACGGTTTCGCCCATCTGGCCGAGCTTGGCGATGCGTTCGAGAAGAATGACTTCCATGATTTCGTTCCTTTCAGTTTGGCATTGTTCGTTGTTTAGCTTTTTCCCGTCGGCGTAACCGCGATGGTGCGTCGAGTGTCGGTCAATCCGAAGAGAAGGAAGAAGAGCGCCGGAAGCGTGAACACGAATACCGACAGATAGGCGATCCACAGCACGGGCAGCCGCCATGCCCTGCCGCGCGTGCGGTAGTGGAAGGAGGCAAAGCCCGAAAGCAGAAAGCCCGCACCGAAGGTGCCGCAAACGAGGGCGCCGATCGTCGCGGGCGCGCCGCCGATGAAGGCGAGGACGAGCCCTGCGAGAAAGATGAAGATGGCGTTGCGATGCATGCGCAGCGTGGAGGGGATATCTTCCCGCGGCCGCACGGAGCGACCGGACATCTGCACGATACGGATTGCAAGATAGTAGGCCGAAAACAGCATCATCACCCAGACGGCCCCTTGCACGAGCGGGAGCGCCAGCGTGAATATTGCCTTCAACTGGGCGACGGAGGCAGCGTCCGGATTGTAGAGCGGCTCCTGCGCCTTCACCGCCTCGATCAGCATATCGACCATGAGGTCGGAGACGCTCGCATCATAGCCGACGATGTAGCCGACAATGATCATGCCGATGGTGACGAGGCCCGCGAGATGGCTGAGGATGTCTGAAAGCGGATACCAGGCGAGGGCGCTCTCCGGTCCGCCGATCTCGCTGGCCGGGCGGGCGAGATTGGCGAGATGGCTGAGCCAGCCCGCGGGAATAAGGGTCACGACCAGGATTAGAAGCGCGAAATAGGGGGACGCGAGGCTTGCTGCCGTCACGCTAGCGGCGGCAATGGCGGCAATGGCGGCGGCGTTGCCCCAGCCGAGCCCGGCGATCAGGATCGGCAGCGCGGAAGCGGCATAGAGGACAATGGCAAAGGACGACTGCGTATTCGCGCCCATCGACAGAAGGGCGGCGGTAATGCCGGCGAGCGCGCCGACGATCAGCGATGTCCTGTTCCAGTTCTGCACGTTCGCTGTCCTGCTTCAACGCAGTTAGGGGCGACTGTTCGCGTGCCCCAACATGGGATTTGGCGTCTACCGCCGGTTCCGGTCCGCGCCCACCGCGGAAGGGAGAGGGCAGGGCTTCATCCGAGATGAAGAGCCCTGCCCAAGGGATTTGAACTTCCGTTGAGTCAGGCGATCAACGGAGAGTCATGGCCTTACGACACGACGTAGGGCAGCAGGCCGAGGAAGCGTGCGCGCTTGATCGCCTGGGCGAGTTCGCGCTGCTTCTTCTGGGAAACGGCGGTGATGCGGGACGGAACGATCTTGCCGCGCTCGGAAATGTAGCGCTGCAGGAGGCGGACGTCCTTGTAGTCGATCCGCGGAGCGTTTGCGCCCGAGAAGGGGCAGGTCTTGCGGCGACGGTGGAACGGGCGGCGTACCGGAGCGGAAGAAACTTCAGCCATTGTCATCTATCTCCTTCGGCTTCTGATTACGCGCGGTCTTCACGCGGACGGCGCGGGCGGTCTTCGCGGTCACCACGGTCGGAACGGGGACCACGGTCGCCCCCGTCGCGGGGGCCACGGCCTTCGCCGCGCGGACGATCGTCGCGGTCGCGCTTCTGCATCATCGCGGACGGGCCCTCTTCGTGCTTCTCGACGGCGATCGTCATATAGCGCAGCACGTCTTCGTTGATGCGCATCTGGCGCTCGACTTCGTGGACTGCCGGCGCCGGAGCATCGATGTCCATGAGGACGTAGTGAGCCTTGCGGTTCTTCTTGATGCGGTAGGTGAGGGACTTCAGGCCCCAGTTCTCGACGCGACCGACCTTGCCGCCATTCGCTTCGATTACGCCCTTGTACTGTTCGACGAGGGCGTCGACCTGCTGCGGCGTGATGTCCTGCCGTGCAAGGAATACGTGTTCATAAAGAGCCATTGTGGCTTGCCTTTCTTGCGTTAATCAGCCCGGGCCTCGGCGGCTAAGCCTCAACGACTGTTCTTATTGGCTGCGACGAGCCGGCAAGAAAGTGTTGTATCGAGACGGTCGAGAGCGGAGACACGGGAGGCCGGAATATCTCTATATTCCTAGCGGCCTCCAAGGCGGAAGCCGGCCCTCCGTTCAGCCACCAGCCAGAAGACCGGGCGTTTCGAACAGCGCGCTTATACGGATTTTCCGGACAAATGCAAGGCGCGATCGCAAGAACTTGCCGGACGTGCGGCCATTCGGCGCGCTCAGATGGGGAGATTGGGGAACATACGCCTGCCGTCCTTGTTTTGCCTCCTGCAACACCGCAAGCAGCAGGAGACGAAGATGAGCCATATCGACCCCAAGGTGCAGGAATGCATCGACAAGTGCCTCGCCTGCTACAGTGCCTGCCTCTCGACGGCGATAGGCCATTGCCTGGAAACGGGCGGCAAGCACACCGAGCCGTCGCATTTCCGGTTGATGATGGCCTGCGCGGAAGTTTGCCGGACCGCGGCGCATTTCATGCTGGTCGGGACGCGCCATCACCGGCACATCTGCGCCGAATGCGCGGAGATCTGCGCCGAATGCGCGACCGATTGCGAACGCATCGGCGACATGCAGGGTTGCGTCGACGCCTGCCGGCGTTGCGCGGAAAGCTGCCGCTTGATGGCTGCCTGAGAGGGGCGATCCCGATCAGATCGGCGCCGGATAGAGCCGATGCAGACGGCGAATGCCGTTCATGACGTCCTGTGAGAGCGTAATCTCGGCGGCGCCGATATCGGTCTTCAGCTGTGCAATCGATGTGGCGCCGATGATGGCCGAGGCCAGGAACGGTCGCGTCAGGCAGAAAGCGAGCGCCATCTGCGCCGGATCGAGACCCTGTTCCCGCGCGAGCGCCACATAGGCTGCAACGGCGGGTTCCTGGTGCGGCGTGAAGCGGCCGCCGAGATCGCCGTTGATCGACAGGCGCGATCCGGCGGGCTTCGCCCCGTCGAGATACTTTCCGGTCAGGAGGCCGGCTGCGAGCGGCGAATAGGCGAGCAGCCCGACATCCTCATGGTGCGACAGTTCGGCCAGGTCGAGGTCGTAGCTGCGATAAAGTAGGTTGTATTCGTTCTGGATCGTCGCCACGCGTGGAAGGCCATGTTGCTCGGCGAGGTCGAGCATCTTCATCGTGCCCCAGGCCGTATCGTTCGAAAGCCCGACGGAGCGAACCTTTCCGGCCCTCACGAGTTCGCCGAGCTTGTCGAGAATTGCCTTTAGATCGGCGGCGACATGCGCCTTGTCCTGTTTCGATGGATCGTAGGACCACGCATTGCGGAAATGATAGTGGCCGCGGTTCGGCCAGTGAATCTGATAGAGATCGACGTAGTCGGTCTTCAGCCGTTTGAGGCTGGCATTGATCGCCTGGTCGATGCCCTCCGGGGTGATCGCTCCCCCATTGCGGATATAGGAGCGGCCGGAGCCTGCGACCTTGGTCGCGAGCACCACATCGTCGCGCCGCCGCCGCTTTGTCAGCCACTCGCCGACGATGCGTTCGGTATTGCCATAGGTCTCGGGCGAAAGCGGCGTCGTAGGGTAGAGTTCTGCTGTGTCGATGAAATTCACGCCGAGCTCGAAGGCGTAGTCGAGCTGTGCATGGGCCTCTGTCGGCGTGTTCTGCGAGCCCCAGGTCATCGTCCCGAGGCAGATCTCGGAAACCTTGATGCCGGTGCGGCCGAGTGTGTTGTAGCGCATGAGGTGACGTTCCTTGGTCGTGGCGGGCCTTGGTCGTGGCGGGCGCGCGCCGGCGGGAGGGTTGGCGCGCCGCCTCAATGCAGGATGATGCCTGCAGCCCGAGTATAGATGGTGCGCGGCAGCAATGACGAAGGCAAACTTACGTCTTGATTGACGAAGTTCAAGGGCAAAAGCCAAGGAGAGGCTGATGAAGACGGCGCCGCGCGCTTGACTCGCCGGTCAGGAATGTGAATGGAGAGGGGAAAACAGCAGGCGGGTCGGAAGCGGAGGATGTCTTCGCCGGTGTTCCGTTTGAACCACGGGATCGATCGAGGCGGGCCGGATCGCTCCGCCCTGAAACGATCATGGGAAGAGGCACTCCTGATGAGCATTGCATTCACGTTCCCCGGTCAGGGCAGCCAGGCTGTCGGCATGGGCAAGGATCTGGCGGAAGCTTTCCCGGAAGCGGCCGCCGTCTTTGCCGAAGTCGATGAAGCGCTTGGCGAGAAGCTTTCCGAGATCATGTGGAACGGGCCCGAAGAGGCGCTCACGCTAACCGCCAATGCGCAGCCGGCGCTGATGGCGGTCTCGCTCGCCGTCATCCGTGTCCTCGAGGCAAAAGGGCTCGATCTGAAGAGCAAGGTCTCGTTCGTCGCCGGTCATTCGCTCGGCGAGTACTCGGCCCTTTGTGCCGCCGGGACCTTTTCCCTCGCCGATACGGCGCGACTCTTGCGCATTCGCGGCAATGCCATGCAGGCGGCCGTTCCGGTCGGGAAGGGCGCGATGGCGGCGATCATCGGCCTCGAGCACGATGATGTCGAGGCGGTCTGTCGTGAGGCCGCGTCGATCGGCGCATGCCAGATCGCCAACGACAATGGCGGCGGGCAGTTGGTGATCTCCGGCGAGAGGCCGGCGGTCGAAAGAGCGGCGGCGCTTGCTTCGGAAAAGGGTGCCAAGCGGGCCTTGATGCTGCCGGTCTCGGCGCCCTTCCATTCCGCCCTGATGGCACCCGCCGCCGAAGCCATGCGCGAGGCGCTCTCCAAGGTCGAAATGCGCAATCCAGCCGTGCCGGTCGTGGCGAACGTGCGCGCTGCCCCAGTCGGCGATGCCGAGAAGATCGCGCGGCTGCTCGTGGAGCAGGTGACTGGGCAGGTGCGCTGGCGCGAGACGGTGCAATGGTTCGCCGCCAATGGCGTCGCGACGCTTTACGAGATCGGCTCGGGCAAGGTGCTGACGGGGCTTGCCCGGCGGATCGACAAGAATGTCACCGGCATCGCGGTCAATACGCCCGCCGATATCGACGCGGCGCTTGCCGCCCTCGTGGCCTGAGCGCCGCAATCACAAGGGAGAAATCCATGTTCGATCTTTCCGGCCGCAAGGCCCTCGTAACCGGCGCGTCCGGTGGTATTGGCGAGGAAATCGCCCGCTTGCTGCATGCCCAAGGCGTCACCGTCGGCCTGCACGGCACGCGCGTGGAGAAGCTCGAGGCATTGGCGAACTCGCTCGGCGAGCGGGTCCATGTCTTCCCCGCGAACCTCTCCGCCAGGAGCGAAGTCAAGGCGCTTGGCGAAAAGGCGGAGGTCGAACTCGGCGGCGTCGACATCCTCGTCAACAATGCCGGCATCACCAAGGACGGACTTTTCGTTCGTATGAGCGACGAGGACTGGGACAATGTTCTGGAGGTCAACCTGACGTCCGTGTTCCGCCTGACGCGGGAACTGACCCATCCCATGATGCGCCGCCGCTTCGGCCGCATCATCAACATCACCTCCGTCGTCGGCGTCACCGGCAACCCGGGCCAAGCCAATTATTGCGCGTCGAAGGCGGGCATGATCGGCTTCTCCAAATCGCTTGCCCAGGAAATTGCCACCCGCAACGTCACCGTGAACTGCGTCGCGCCGGGCTTCATCGAAAGCGCCATGACCGGCAAGCTGAACGAGAAGCAGAAGGAAGGCATCATGGCGGCCATCCCGATGCGACGCATGGGGAGCGGCGCGGAGGTGGCCTCCGCCGTCGTCTATCTCGCCTCCAATGAGGCGAGCTACGTCACCGGCCAAACCATCCACGTCAATGGCGGCATGGCAATGATCTGATCCCGTGTTCCCGTGGCTGGTTTTCGCGACACCCAGCCGGCCGTCTGAACCGAGGCCAAATGCCTGAAATTCAATGTTGAGCAAGCGAATGTCAGGCATTTTCCGACTTTGCGACAGACTTAAACCGTGTTAATCGGGCCATGACTGTGCGCAGTCGACCGGTCCGGTCGGGTCGTCCGGCAGCTTCGCTGCCACGGTTTTCCGCAGTGTCGGTTGAATGGATTGCCCGGTGGCCCATCTTGGTCTATCAGGCGTGAATTGAATACCGGCGCCATTGGCGCCGCAGAGAAACGAAGGTCGAGGAACTCCGACATGAGCGATATCGCAGAACGCGTGAAGAAAATTGTTATTGATCATCTTGGCGTCGACGCCGAAAAGGTCAGCGAAGGCGCAAGCTTCATCGATGACCTCGGCGCGGACTCGCTCGACACGGTCGAACTGGTCATGGCATTCGAAGAAGAATTCGGTGTCGAGATCCCGGACGACGCTGCGGACTCGATCCTGACCGTCGGCGACGCCGTCAAGTTCATCGAGAAGGCTCAGGCCTGATTGCATTTCGCGGCCAAAGCCGCTTGACGGGCCGCCTTTCTCGCGGCCCGCTCAGCCCTGGGGAGGTGGGCTGGCCCGCGTCTGCCGCGGGTAGCGATCAGCAAAGCGTTCCCGCCTTTCCCTATGAACGTCGTCACAAGATTTGCAGCGGAGGCATGGGTCGGGGCGTCGCAGGCGGTCCGGTCCGGCACTGGAATCGAACAGTCAGGGTGGATCACGGTTTATGAGACGTGTCGTTATCACCGGTACCGGCATGGTATCGCCTCTGGGTTGCGGAACCGAGGTTAGCTGGTCGCGTCTTCTTGCCGGCGGCAACGCGGCGCGCAAGGTCACGGAATTCGAGGTTGAGGATCTCCCCGCCAAGATCGCCTGCCGTATCCCGTTCGGCGACGGTGCCGACGGCACCTTCAATGCCGACGACTGGATGGAGCCGAAGGAGCAGCGCAAGGTCGATCCCTTCATCGTCTATGCGATGGCGGCCGCGGACATGGCGCTGGCCGATGCGGGCTGGAAGCCGGAAAGCGATGAAGACCAGATCGCGACCGGCGTTCTGATCGGTTCCGGGATCGGCGGCCTGGAAGGGATCGTCGAGGGCGGCTACACCTTGCGCGACAGGGGTCCCCGCCGGCTATCGCCCTTTTTCATTCCGGGCCGTCTGATCAATCTTGCCTCTGGCCAGGTCTCCATTCGCCACCGGTTGCGCGGCCCCAACCATTCCGTCGTCACGGCGTGCTCGACCGGCGCGCATGCGATTGGCGATGCAAGCCGGCTGATTGCGCTCGGCGATGCCGACGTGATGGTGGCAGGCGGAACCGAATCGCCGATTTGCCGCATTTCACTGGCGGGCTTTGCCGCCTGCAAGGCGCTCTCGACCCAGCACAACGACAGCCCGCAAAAAGCGTCGCGGCCATATGATGCGGATCGCGACGGCTTCGTCATGGGTGAAGGCGCCGGCGTCGTCGTTCTGGAAGAACTCGATCATGCAAAGGCCCGCGGCGCCAAGATCTATGCCGAGGTGGTCGGCTATGGCCTCTCCGGCGATGCCTTCCACATCACCGCGCCTTCGGAGGATGGTGATGGTGCCTATCGCTGCATGCAGATGGCGCTGAAGCGCGCGGGGATCACGGCCGCCGATGTCGACTACATCAACGCGCACGGCACGTCGACCATGGCCGACACGATCGAACTCGGCGCCGTCGAGCGACTGGTCGGCGACAGCGCGTCGAAAATATCCATGTCTTCGACGAAGTCGGCCATCGGGCATCTGCTCGGGGCTGCGGGCGCGGTCGAGGCGATTTTTTCGGCGCTGGCGATTCGCGACAATGTCGCACCGCCCACGCTCAATCTCGACAATCCGTCCGTCGAGACCAAGATTGATCTGGTGCCGCACGTCGCCCGCAAGCGCGAGATCAATGTTGCCCTGTCGAATTCTTTCGGTTTCGGCGGCACGAACGCATCTCTGGTTCTGCGCCGCTACACGGGCGATTGATGCTGCGCTCTCGGTGTGACAGCGCGTTGCCCGCGCTGTCGAGCCCGGTCCCGCCGCCGAATGTCCTGCTTTTTGCCGCAATGCTCGCTAAAACCTGTCGGCGAAGGGCTTGGCAGGGGGAATGCGGGCGACGTTCCGTGCGCATGCCGCTCTCGAGGGCGGGAGTCATCGTTGACGGGGAACCGGCCGGCTTCATCGCCACGCGGTGGCGATGTTCGCGCAAGGCACGGCTGACAATTGTAGGATACCCATTGCCCTGACACATTCATGCGTGCCGCCGGTCCAGGCCGAAATTCGCGCCGGCGGGCTGCTTGATCGAAGGAGCGAATTTCGGATTCGGGATCATCGTGAGCGACTCAAACGAGAACAGAGCGGCGCAGTTCGGCCGCAATGAGAGCGGGAGCAACGGGCCGATCATTCCGAAGTCGGCCAGCGAGGCGCTGCGACCGGAAAAGGTGCCGCAGCCGCCGAAGCGTTCGCGAAAGGCCCGCAGCCAAGTCGTGATCTTCTTGAACTTCATGATGACTGTCGTCGTCCTAGTGGCACTGGCGGCGGCCGGCGCCGTCTATTACGCCATGCACGAATATGAAAAGCCGGGTCCGCTCGAGGCGAACAGGAATTTCATCGTGCGCAGCGGTGCCGGCATACAGGAAATCGCCAATGGCCTGGAGCGCAACGACATCATCACCGATAGCCGCGTGTTCCGCTTTGTCTCCGAGGCCTATCTGGACGATGACACGCTGAAGGCCGGCGAATACGAGATCAAGGCCCATGCTTCGATGCAGGAGATCATGCAGCTCCTGAAGTCAGGCAAGTCGATCCTCTATTCGGTCTCGCTGCCGGAGGGCCTGACGGTCAAGCAGATGTTCCGCAAGCTCGCCGATGATCCGGTTCTCGTAGGCGAGCTCCCGAGCGAACTGCCGCCGGAGGGGTCGCTTAAGCCGGATACCTACAAGTTCATGCGCGGTACGCAACGCAACGAAATCATCGAGCAGATGATCGCCGCGCAGAAAGCCATGGTCGAGCAGATCTGGAGCAAACGCGATCCCGACCTGCCGATTTCAACGATCGAGGAATTCGTCACCCTTGCCTCGATCGTCGAAAAGGAAACGGGACGTGCCGACGAGCGGCCGCGGGTCGCGTCGGTATTCATCAACCGGCTCGAAAAAGGGATGCGGCTGCAATCGGACCCGACGATCATCTACGGCATCTTCGGGGGAGAGGGCAAACCTGCGGATCGGGCGATCCTGAAATCGGATCTCGACAAGGACACGCCCTACAACACCTATGTCATCAAGGGGCTGCCGCCGACACCGATCGCCAATCCCGGCCGGGCCGCTCTCGAAGCGGTCGCCAATCCGTCGCGCACGCCCGAACTCTATTTCGTCGCTGACGGGACGGGCGGGCACGTCTTCGCTGAAACGCTCGAGGAGCACAACGCCAATGTTCGGCGGTGGCGAAAGCTCGAAGCTGAAAAGGCGGCGGAGGCGGCGAAGGCCGCCGCGGAGGCAGCACCCGCGGTTGAGGCGCAGTAGAAACGAGCCCGTGCGCCATCGGCGCGACCATTTGGACCGTTCTCGCAGCGTCTTCGCCTTTATTTCTGTGCATAAGCCAGGCTATGGCGGAGGAGAGCATTGCTCCACCGCAACCGCCAGACAGCGGCTGTTGTCGCGTGCAGTGACGTCCTGAAGGACGCACAAAGGACGCTGTATTGTGGACGATCGGCAGGCGGCGCGGTTATCCCTTGCGGGATGCTGCGCCGCCGACCTATTGCTGCTGCTACCGCGTGTCTTCTTGAATCGAGTTTGATTTACGGACAAAGACATGCCGCAATTCAAAGTGCTACAGCGATCTTTGCGCGTCGAATGAGACGCGGGGCACTGTAGGAACGATGGAGGATGACATGCCGCTCCAATCGATGACCGGCTTTGCCAGAAAAGAGGGGAGCAGCGGGCGCTTTCGCTGGGCGTGGGAATTGCGCTCGGTCAATGGCAAAGGGCTCGACGTGCGGCTGCGCCTGCCGCCCGGTCTGGAGCGACTGGAGCCGGACTGTCGGCGCCTCGCCGCACAGTATTTTTCGCGCGGCAACCTGCAGATCGCCCTGTCGCTTGCGAGTAGCGAGACGGCGATCGAGGCCGTGGTCAATCACGAAGCGCTGGCGGCAGTGCTGAAGTTGCGGGAGCAGATCGGCGACCGGGTCGATCCGGCGCCGCTTCGGTTCGACACGCTGCTGACAATCCGCGGCATCATCGACTTTCGCGAGCCGGAAGAGAGCGAGAGCGAGCGTGAGGCCCGCGATGCGGACATCCTTTCCGGCCTGGATCAGGCGCTCGCCGACCTGAAAAGCATGCGGGAAAAGGAGGGAAGCGCACTCGGACAGATTCTTTCCGCCCAGGTGGACCGCATCGAGCAGCTGAGGGCCACGGTGGAGAACGATCCGTCGCGCAGCCCGCAGGCCATTGCCGACCGGCTGGCGCAGCAATTGGCGCTGGTGATGGAGAATTCGTCCTCGCTTGACCGCGAAAGGCTGCATGCCGAGGTCGCCTTACTCGCTACCAGGGCTGATCTCCGCGAAGAAATCGATCGTCTGGGTGCCCACGTCGCCGCCGCGCGCGACCTCCTGGCGAGGGGCGGACCGGTCGGGCGCAAGCTCGATTTCCTTGCACAGGAATTTAACCGCGAATCGAATACGATCTGTTCGAAGTCGAACGCCGCCGCTGTTTCGGCTGCCGGTATCGAATTGAAGGTGGTCATCGACCAGTTCCGCGAACAGGTTCAGAACTTGGAGTAAGACATGAAATCGGCGACCCCTTCGCCCATCAAGATTGCCCGTCGCGGATTGATGCTCGTGATATCGTCCCCGTCGGGTGCCGGAAAATCGACGATCGCGCGCAATCTCCTCGAGGCGGATCCGGAACTCAGCATTTCGGTGAGCGTGACGACGCGGGCGCGCCGGCCGAGCGAGATCGAGGGGCGCCACTATTTCTTCAAGTCCGTCCGGGAATTCGAAGCATTGAAGGCGACGGATTCGCTGCTTGAATGGGCCGAAGTGCACGGAAACTACTACGGCACGCCGCGCGACGCCGTCGAGACGGCCATGGCCGAGGGCCGTGATATGCTCTTCGACATTGACTGGCAGGGAGCCCAGCAGCTTCAGGAGAAGATGGCTGGCGACGTGGTTTCGATTTTCATTCTGCCGCCGACCATGGCCGAACTGCAGTCGCGCCTGCATCGGCGCGCCGAAGACACCGAGGAAGTCATCGCCACCCGGCTCGCCAATTCGCGCGCTGAGATCGAGCACTGGCGAGAGTACGATTATATCGTCGTGAACGACGACCTCGACCGCGCCTTTTCTGCAGTCCGCTCGATCATCGAGGCCGAACGGCTGCGTCGCGACCGTCGACCCGGACTGTTCGAATTCGTCAATGGGCTTCTGACGGAGAATCCTTTCTGACTTCTCTGGGCTATTCGGCGAGCGTCGGGAAAGCGGGAAGGGGGCGATGCCCCCTCTGCCCTGCCGGGCATCTCCCCCACAAGGGGGGGAGATCGGCCAGAAGCACAGCCGAGCCAGTATCAACATCGCGTGTGCGAATGCGGAAGACCGGAACCCAGCTATCTGGGGCGAGAGATCGCCACTTGCCGATCTCTCCCCTTGTGGGGGAGATGGCCGGCAGGCCAGAGGGGGTGCTTCGCTGTGTCCGTTCCAGATACCGCTCAAAGGCAATTGGCCAGACGGCAGAATTCTTCGACCGTCAGCGTTTCGGCGCGGCGTTGCGGGTCGATGCCCGCCTTGGCAAGCAGTGCCTCGCCGCCGAGCGGCTTAAGGCTTTGCCGCAGCATCTTGCGACGCTGGCCGAAGGCCGCATGGGTCACTCTCTCGAGTGATTTAACCGGGCAGGGGATCGGATTTTCGATCGGCTCCAAGTGCACGACCGTGGAGGTCACCTTCGGTGGCGGCGTGAAGGCCTGGGGCGGCACGTCGAATGCCAGCCGCGCCTTCGTCCGCCAGCCGCAGAGAACGCCCAGGCGGCCGTAATGATCGTCATCCGCACTTGCGACGATCCGCAGGCCCACCTCACGCTGAAACATCAGGGTCAGCGACTGCCAGAAGGACGGCCAGCGCTTCGGCAACAGCCAATTGACCAGGAGCTGGGTACCGACGTTATAGGGCAGGTTGGCGATGATGCGCGTCGGGCCGTCGGCGAGCGTTTCAAAGTCGATCTTCAGGGCGTCGGCCTCGATCACCTCCAGACGGTCAGGATAATGGGCGCCAATTTCCGCGAGCGCCGGCAGGCAACGGGGGTCGCGTTCGATTGCGACGACCTTCTTCGCACCAAGCGCCAGGATCGCGCGCGTCAGCCCGCCAGGGCCGGGGCCGACTTCGATAACGGTCACGTCCTCGAGTGGACCGGCCGTGCGGGCGATCTTCTGGGTGAGATTGAGGTCGAGCAGGAAGTTCTGCCCGAGCGCCTTTTTCGCGTCCAATCCATGGCGGTGGATGACGTCTCGAAGGGGCGGCAGGCCGTCGAGCGCCGCCATCAGCGAAAAGCTCCCGCCGTGTTGGCGGCGAGTTCCGCCGCCAGGCGCAATGCGGCGATCAGACTGTGCGCGCGTGCTATTCCTTTGCCGGCGATGCCGAATGCGGTGCCGTGGTCTGGCGACGTCCTGATGAAGGGCAGGCCGAGCGTGACATTGACGCTGTCGTCAAAGCCGAGCGCCTTGGCGGGGATCAGCGCCTGGTCGTGATACATGCAGATGGCGACGTCAAAGGTTTCCCTGGCGCGGTCGTGGAACATGGTGTCGGCCGGAAGCGGGCCTGCGACATCCAGTCCCTCGGTGCGGAGCCGGTCGATGACGGGACGGATGATTGCATCGTCCTCGAGACCGAGCGCTCCGCCTTCGCCCGCATGCGGGTTGAGGCCGGCAATCGCGAGGCGAGGCGCCGCCACGCCGAAGCGGCGCTTGAGATCGCCGGCCGTGATCACGGAAGTCTTGTAGATGAGGTCTGGGGTCAGGGCAGCCGGCACCTCCTTGAGCGGAATATGAATGGTCACGGGCACAGCGCGCAGTTTCGGTCCGGCGAGCATCATCACCGGCAGGGTGGGCGCACCCGTCGCCTTCTCCGCGAGGTCGGCGAGATATTCGGTATGGCCGGGGAAGCGGAATCCCGCCTCATAGAGGACGGCCTTGGCGATCGGGTTGGTCGTCACGGCGGTGGCTTCGCCGCTCATTACCAGCCGGACGGCGGTATCGATCGCCCCGGTGACGGTGACGGCGTTCTCCGGGTTGGGTTGGCCGGCAACGACGGCGGCGGGGCAGCGGATCGGCAGGACGGGGAGCGCGTCAGCGAAGGCCACGGCCGCACCCGCGCAATCGGTCTCCCTGATCTGAACGGTCTCTCCGAGGGCCTTGGCACGCTCGGAGAGCACCGCCGGGTCACCGATGAAAAGGAAAGGGGGGATCTCTTGCGACCGCCGGAGCGCCCATGTGGAAAGGGTGATGTCCGGGCCGATACCGGCCGGATCGCCCATCGTCAGGGCGATCGGACCGTCGCTCGTCTCGTTCATGACCGGCCGTTACTTGTTGATGATCTGCGCCTTGGCGCGCAGTTCTTCGAGATATTTGGCGCTGTTCGGATCCTCGCTGCCCGTTTTCTTGCCGAGATCCTCGGCGCGAAAGACGATTTCGGCGGCAGTGTCGTCATTGACCTGGCGCTTTTTGCAGATCGCCAGATATTCGACGCCCTTTTCCGTGACGCGCGTGCCCGTGGTCATCCCGTCGCCCGCTTTCTCGACGAGCGGCTTCCATTCCTCCGGCAGTTGCTGCGCGAGCACCCGACCAAGACTGCGGATCGACACGTCGCGGTAGTTCGCTGCGAAGGCCTTCGAGCTGTCGCAACCGGGAAATTTGGAGCGCGAGGCGTTCGCTTCCGCCTGCCGCTTACCGGTGATCGCGCCGCGCTTCGATTCCGGAATGACGAAGATGACCTGTTGCAGGAAATATTCCGTCGTCACCGGCTTGTCGCCGCCCGCTTCCATCATGCGCTTGACGAGGTCGCCACCGGAAAGACGATTGGCGCTGCCATAGCGGAAGTTCACGAGACGCGGCCAACTCATCTGAACGGCGATATATTGCTTGAAGTGCTCTACCCCGACGCCCGCCTGTTCGAGGATTTTGCCGAGCTGTTCGGTCGAGAGCTTGTTGCCCGCGGCAAAACGCGCGTAGGCGGCATCGACCTCCTGGGTGCTGACCGACTGCTGGACCCGGGCAATTTCGCCCCGCTTGAGGACCTCGTCAATCAGCTGCTTTTTCGCTTCGGCGGCTCCGCCGCTCTGGTGCTGAAGACGAAGGAAAGCTGTGCGCTTGGCAATGTCGCCCGAGGTGATCACGACATTGTTGACGATCACCTTGACCTCGCTTGCCGCCCTGGCGACCGTGGCGGCCGAAAAGCTCAATGCTCCGGCAATCGCCAGTGCCGAAAGTGCCCCCACGATCGAGAATTTCCCACCCATCATCATTCCTTGCCCGTTCCGCGCTCCAGCGTGAGCGACCTTCCGCGGCCGCGCTCTCCCATATTTGGTGGCAAATGCATAATACATGCGGCCAAACGATGACAAGAGCGCATGAATGGCCGAAGAGCGATCTTTGAGCGCTGCTTCCGCCTCTTCCCATCGGAGCAGGATGCCGGTGGTGAGGCCGAGGTCTGAACGCATGGCGCTCCACGAGCCCGCGCACTACAGACACATCTGCGGAGACTGCCTGGCGCACCGGCCACGAGAATCGACCGTTGCGCCTCCGAAAAGACGCACGGCGCCGTAACGTCAGAAATAGTCGAGTTCGTCGACCGTGGTATCGCCCACATTGATATCGCCGAGCGTGCGGAAGCTGATCCGCGCGCCGATCGACCAGTCGTTGGCAAGCGAGTTGTCCGTATCGCGCTCCTGCCTGTAGACGATCGAGAACAGCGTGTCCTGATCGTCATAGGTGATGCCGAAACCATTGCGCGATATGACGCCTTGGTTGATGTCATAGGTCACCGCGCCGAAAACCGACCAGTAGTCGTGGAAGCGATAGGCGGCTGCCGTCTGCACTTCGTCCTGATCGGACGAAGACCCGTAGAGTGGCTGCGCCTCGATGCGCGTATAGGTCAGGGCTGCCTGCCAGGTCAGGCCGAGATAGCCGACGGTCGCGTCCGCGCGGCGCAGGTTGAAACTCTCTTCGTCCAGTCGGCCGGAAAGGCTCGCCATCAGGCCGGACGGCGCGTCGACGCCGAGCATCGCGACATAGTCGGAGCGATCGGTTTCGAGGCCCGAATCCGAGCCGGCCTTGACAAGATCGTCGGTTGCGAAGGAGTTGAGGCCGGCAAGGTGGAAGGACTGGCCGGCACTGGCGCGCAGGCCATAGCCGCTGTCGAAGGTGCCGGTATAGCGCAGGCCGATATTGGCGCGCGTTCCGCCCTCGATCCGGTCGTAGCCCGAGTATTTGTCGCGTTCGAAAAGATTGGTGGCGTCGAAGACAAAGCTCTGGGCGTCCTCGTTCGGCAAGCCGCCCGCGTATTGTTCGTCCGGGCGCACATAGATCTGCCCGATCGGCTCCAGAATATGGCTGCTGCTCTCGCCCGCAAAGAGCATCGGATAACGCGCCTCGAGGCCGGCCGTCAGCATGCGCCGCGTAAGCGCGTCACTGTTGGTGAACTCGCCGGTATAGCCGGCAGGGTCGTCCATGTTGACGCCGATGGCGTCGCCGCGCGCCGCCAGCAGCGGCGTCAGGACGAGCCCGCCGGGCGCGATGAATGTCCGCTTCCATTCGACTTCCGCTGTCAGCCGGTGCGACGTGCCTTCAAGGCCGGGAAAGCGCAGGACGCCGAACCCGGCAGTGTCCACGTCCAGTCGGTTGCGCCTTACGTTTGTCAGGTTGACGTCGGCATTGAGCTCTCCGCCCAGCACCGGTTCCGGCGCGGTGTAGGAATAGTCGAGGACCTGCGCGACCGGTTGCTGGTTTTCCGCCAGGCTGTCCGGGTCTGCGTCCTGGATGTCGAAATAAAAGGCGCGCAGATCGAAATAGTTGCGCCTGCCGAGGCCGGTCAGATAGGCTTGGTTGATATAGGTGGTGCCGTCGAAGGTCGACAGGTCGTAGGTCTTGGCGAAGTTGTTGTCCGTCTGCACGAGGACGTCCCAGCCGAAGGTCCAGCGAGGATTGACCTCGAATCGGCCTCTGGATGCGACCATTGCGCGGTTCGTTTCAAGGGCATCGACGGTACCCGGCGTGAATCGGTCGCGGTTCATCTGGCTTATGCCGGCGACGTTCAGCGTGTGCAGGCCGTTGTGGAATTGCTGGCGAAATTCGCCTTCGAGCAAAAAGCCCTGGCGCGTCAGGCCCGTTGCGGTGACCGTGGCATCCATATAGGGCGAGATCGCCCAATAATAGGGCACGCTGACGCCGGCGCCGAGTTTCTGCGTGTAGCTGAAATGAGGAAACAGGAAGCCGCTCTTGCGCTTGACCGTGTGGTCGGGGATTTCCATCACCGGAATATAGGCGATCGGCTTGCCGAAGAGCTCGAAATAGGCGTTTTCAAGCCGGATCGTATGGGTGCGGCCGTTCTGGATGACGCGCTCGGCCTTGATATGCCACAGCGAGCGATGCTCGGGCTTGGTCGCGCAGGGCGTGCAGGCGGTGTAGACGGCCTTGTTCAGGATGAACTGATCGCCGCTGCGCCGCTCGCCGGTCTCGGCCGCGAGCCTGGTGAGATCCGTCGTCTCGATCCTGAGCGCCTCGACGATACCGTTGGCGAAATCGTCCGTCACGTCCATTCGTTCGGCATAGACGATGTTGCCGTCCGGCTCGATCAGTTGGATATCGCCGGTCGCCACGATGCGGCCGGACCTCTGGTCGTATTCGACTTGGCGGGCGACCATCTTGTAGCCGCCATATTCGATCTGGACGTTGCCGCGCACGGTCACTGTTTCCGCGTCGCGATTGTAGACGAGCTCGTTGGCCGTCAACAGCATCTTGGCGTCGGCGGGGATGTTCGGCTGCAGCGAATCGAGCCGCGTTCCTGTGTCCTGCGCCATGGCTGGCGCATTCATTCCGATGGCAAGGGCATACAGCGCCACGCCTGCAAGCAGGGCGGCATTCATCAAATCCATACGTTCGCGGTTGCCTGCCGCCACTAGCCATCCTCCTGATGCAACAGAATCGTCGAGCCCAGCGCCATCGCTACAACAACTGGCAACCAGGCTGCAACGAACGGAGGCACAATACCGCTGCTCCCGAATGCTTTTACAAGCACGGTGACGACATAAAGCACGAAGCCTGAGAGGATTCCACCGAGAATCACCGCGCGAGATTGGTTGAACCGGCTAAATTTCAGGGACACGCATGCGGCGATCAGCGTCATCGCAACGAGAAGCAGCGGCAGGGACAAAAGCGAGTGAAGCTGCGTCTCCATGCCTTTCGTCGAAAATCCAAAGGAACGAGCGATCTCAATCTTTCGCGGAAGGTCGAAAAACTGAATGGAATCAGCCTTTGCGAGGCGTTCCTGTACGAATTCCGGTTTCAGATTGGTACGAAGTCGTGCTGTTTCCAAACGCCGGGGCAACTGCCCATTCCCGGTTTCGGTGACGCCGTTAAGAAGCCAGTAACCGTCTTCGAGTTTCGCCGACTTCGCATCCTGCCTGAGAATGATCGTTCCCTGTGGATCAAAGTGGATGACGGTGACGTTTATGAGCTCCGTGCCGCCGTTCTGGACGGACCGGGCGCCGATGATCGTGTCGGTACCTTCATAGATCTGCCTCAGCCACGGAATCGAGTTCGTTTGTGCCGCGCGGGACGACCCCCATTCGGCCTCCAGCGCCTCGGCTCTCTTAGCGCCCCAGGCGGCAAGCGGGTTGAGCGCGATCACGGCCAGCACGCCGAACAGAAACGAGCCGAGCACGAATGGCCTCAGGAACTGCCACACGGAAATGCCTGCCGCCCGGGTGACGACCAGCTCGTAACGCCGGTTGAGCGAAATCAGCGCCGCCATCGCAGCAAATAGCGCGACGAAGGGAATGGTCTGCTGCAGAATCATCGGAATGCGGAATGTCGTCATCACCAGCGCACCGGCGACCGAATAATGTGGCAGGTTGGACATGCGGGTGGCGAGTTCGCTGAAGTCGATGATAAAAATCAGCGTGAAGATCCCGATCAGGAACCAGAACGTCGTAACGACGTAACGCCTGAAGAAATAGCGGCCGAGCGTGTTGAGAATCATGATGCCTGCCCCGCGTCAGCGCCGGCCCGCGAGTGCCGGATCCGGGCTATTAGGTCGGAGAGCTTGTCGTGCCACGATGTCGGTATGTACAGTCGGCGATTGCTTGCGAGCTGGCGGATGGCCAGTGCGCCGGTCATGAGTGGGACGAGATACATGAGCGGCACGAACCAGACGGAATCTTCCGCACTGTTGGCCGCATAGAAGGTCATCCAGCGGATGATCAGGGCGGCCCCGACCGCGCTGATCGTCGGATGCACCCGGGCTTCGCGATGGGAGCGGGCATCGCTGCTGATGACGAGCGCGATCAGGCCGAAAAGAAGGGGGTAGCTCCATTCGGTGAAGCGCCGGTGGAGTTCCGCGGTGAAGACAAGCGGGGTCCTCTTCAAGGCAGGATCTTCCGGGTCCGGTTTCAGAAGATAGAATAGGTCGCGGTCCTTGGGCCGGATGTTCGCCTCGCCCGCCGACTTCGTCATGTCCGTGAGGTCGAAGGCGTAGGAGTCGAACTTGATCACCGATACGCCGCCCTCCGGCAGTTTGCGGTGAACCTCGCCATCCTTCATCACCAGCGCCGAGCTCTTCTCGTCCACCGCGCCCTCGCGTGCGTAATAGACGAGTTCGAAATTCGGATTGCGTGAATCGGCGACGAAGATGCCGTGCAGCACACCGCCGCTGCGCCGGGCGCCTACCTGGACGTAGAGCCCGTCCGTGATCTTGCGGAAGGAATTCTCCTGTACCACGGACGACAGCAGGTCGGCATGCGCGGTCGCGATCATCTTGCGGACGGCGACGCGCGAATAGGGCTCGACGAAGTTGTCGATGGCAAAGGAAAGGACACTCAGCCCGGCCGCGAGATAGAGCACCGGCCGGATGATCGACATGCGCGAGCTGCCGGCGGCGCTGAGCACGGTCAGCTCCGAATCGCTGTTCATCGCACTCAGCGTCTGCGTCACGCCGATCACGAGCGCGAAGGGCAGGATGATCGGGACGACAGACGGCAGGATCAGCGTCGCGAGCTTCAGAAAGGCCAGCACCGACTGGCCGCTGTCGGTCACGAGATTGACATTGGCAAGCGCTTGCGTGGTCCAGACGATTCCGAGCAGCGGCAGGAGCGTTGCGAGGAACATGATCGCCGCGCGCCGGAAAATGTAGCGTTCGATCAGCTTCATAGACGATTCCGGTCAACATCCTGCTAAAGATCACGGCCCGCAAATAGGCATCGCGATCGTTTCCAACAAGCGGTGCGAAATGCGTGTGCCCGCCATTCCACCCGCCGCCCTGCCGTCCGCGCGAATCGCCACTGGCGCTGCCCGGCCGGACCGGTTCTCGTTCCTGCGTTGCAAACCAGAATCTGGAACAACAGGGATAATATATGGCGAAGAACTGCGGTTAAGCGCATGTAAACATGTGCGGCCATCTTGCCAAGCGATTCAAAAGCGAGAAGGGTACCCGCCACGGTTTTGCTCGTGGCCGATATTGCGAATGTCGCCCGCTGTAGCTGCCCGGTAACAGACCGGGCGCCTCCCAATCAGAAGTGTCCGGAGTCCTGAATGCCGATGAAGTTCGAATTCACCTTCATGAAATCCCATCGCCCGGCCGGCGGCGTCGCCGTTCTTCTACAGGTGGCGAACGCCAAGGAAGCGGCCGGCGCAACTGTTACCGATCCTGAAGGCGTTCTCGCCAAGGCAGCAAAGATCGGCAAGTTCACAGGCAAGGCGCTCACGACCCTCGATATCGTCGCCCCGCATGGCTCGCCGGCCGATCGGATCGTCCTTCTCGGCCTCGGTGGCGCGGCGGATGTTACGGATCACGATTGGTTGAAGGCCGGCGGTGCGGCGGCCGCCAAGCTGCGCAAGGTCGAGAAGGCGACGATATTCCTCGATGCTCCGGGCATCGACATCACCGGCAAGGCAGCCGCGGACTTCGCCCTCGGCATGGAAATGAACGCCTATGCTTTCGACAGCTACAAGACGCGCAAGTCCGATGACGAAGCCAAAACGCCCCAGAAGCCGGTAAAGGTCACGATCGTCACCGGCGCCGTGATTGCCGCCAAGAAAGCCTTCGCAACGGCTCTGTCGGTCGGCGAGGGTGTTTTCCTGGCGCGGGACCTCGTTAACGAACCGGCCAATATTCTCGGTCCGGTTGAGTTCGCTGCGCGTGCGAAGGAGCTGGAAAAGCTCGGCGTGGAGGTCGAAATTCTCACCGAGCGGGAGATGAAGAAGCTTGGCATGGGTGCGCTGCTCGGCGTCGCCCAGGGATCGGCCCGGCCGCCGCGGCTCGTCATCATGCAATGGAAGGGTGGCAAGGGGAAGGACAAGCCGCTGGCATTCGTCGGAAAGGGCGTCGTGTTCGATACCGGCGGCATCTCGATCAAGCCGGCCTCCGGCATGGAGGAAATGAAGGGCGACATGGGTGGGGCGGCCGCGGTGACCGGTCTCATGCATGTGCTGGCGGCGCGCAAGGCGGCCGTCAATGCGGTCGGTATCATCGGGCTCGTGGAGAACATGCCGGACGGCAGTGCGCAGCGCCCGGGCGACATCGTGACCTCGATGTCGGGGCAGACGATCGAGGTGATCAATACCGACGCCGAAGGCAGGCTCGTCCTCTGCGATGCGCTCTGGTATTGCATCGATCGCTTCAAGCCGAAAGCGATGATCGATCTGGCGACGCTGACGGGCGCGATCCTGGTGGCGCTCAGCAACCACTATGCCGGCCTGTTCTCCAATGACGATCGTCTGGCCGAGCAATTGCTTGCGGCGGGCACCACCACACAGGAGCGCCTGTGGCGGATGCCGCTCGGCAAGGAATACGACAAGATGATCGACAGCAAGTTCGCCGACATGAAGAACACGGGCGGCCGTCATGGCGGCTCGGTTACGGCTGCCCAGTTCCTCAAACGCTTCGTCAAGGACACGCCCTGGGCGCATCTCGACGTCGCCGGCACGGCCATGGGCTCGCCGACCGACGAGATCAACCAGTCCTGGGGTTCCGGTTTCGGTGTGCGGCTGCTGGACGAACTGGTCCGCGCAAACTACGAATCCTGATCGTTGCGCGAGAGAGTGGGTGCCCGGGAGAGATCGGCATGACCGAGATTCTTTTCTACCACCTGACGGAATCGAAACTCGAGGACGCCCTGCCGCCTTTGCTCGACAAGAGCATCGAGCGCGGGTGGCGCGTGGTGGTGCAGACGGTCGATGTCGAAAGGCGCGACGCTCTCGATACGCATCTCTGGGTCTATCGCGAGGACAGCTTCCTGCCGCACGGCACCGATGCGGGGGAATTCGCGGCCGAGCAGCCGATCCTGATCGTCGCCAACGGGGGCAATCCAAGCGCCGCCACAGTCCGATTCCTTGTCGACGGGGCCGAGCCACCGGAGGTCGCCGGTTACGAACGGGTCGTCTTCATGTTCGATGGATACGACCAGGCGCAGCTCGAGGCGGCGCGTGCCCAGTGGAAGCGGCTCAAGGCCGAGGGGCACAATCTCACTTATTGGCAGCAGAATCGCGATGGACGGTGGGAGAAGAAGGCGTGAATCACGTCCAGCAAACCCCTCCTCACAAGGGGGAGGGGTTGGGGAGGGGTGAACAAGCGGCGACCGAGAACGATAGCGAGACGACTTCCGCCGCCACGTCTCAATCGTGAAACGTCTCGACGAACTTGCGGCGCCCGAGCATGAAGGCATCGGCGACGTGCCGGAGCGGCGCCAGGTCGACATCCGATCTGCCGGTTTTGATAATTTCGGCAAAGCGCCGATAGAGCATCGGATATTCCTGCTCGGGCTCCTCGTGGACGATCTTCCCGTCGATGGCGAGCTTTGCGCCGCCTTCGGAGAGAACCATTTCGCCGGCCTCGGTTTCCGCGCTGATGTCCCAGCTCTGCTTGCCCGTCTGCCGCCAATCGAATTCGGCGGCGACGTCGAGCTTCTCGGCGTCGCTGAACGTGATCGAAGCGGCGATCGGCGCATCGCGGTTCTCCGGGAATTCGAGCGTTGCAGAGGTTATGAAGATCGGGCGCGGCAGGATATGGGTGATGATAGAAAGGGCATTGATGCCCGGGTCGAAGACACCGAGCCCGCCGGCAGCCCATATCCATGCCTGATTCGGGTGCCAGTGCCGCACATCCTCCTTCCAGATGATCCGGACGTTGCGGATCGTGGTCGAGGCGAGAAAGGCCCTGGCCGCTTCGACCGCGGGTGCATAGCGCGAATGCCAGCTCGCAAATAGGGAAACGTTCTTTTCGGCGGCACGCGCCTCGAGGTCGGCGACCTCGCTCAAGGTGGCGCCCGGCGGCTTTTCGAGGAAGACATGCTTGCCGGCCGCAAGGGCGGTATGAGCTGCTTCGTAGCGATATTGCGGCGGCATGCAGAGCGACACCGCCTCGATCGCAGGCACTGCTTCCAGCATTGCCTCGATCGACTTGAAGTTGTCGATGCCGTCCACGGTTCCATGGCGGCTCGCAGCCGCGATCAACTGGTAATCGGCGTTCTTCTGGAGCGCCGGCAGGTGCTGATCGCGCACGATCTTGCCGACGCCGACTATGGCAATCTTGATGGGGGACATGATGTTTCGCCCTGATTAGTATGACTTATTGCCGCTGTTGTAGCAGATTGGGGAGAGCGGGCAAGCGGGCTTCGCACTACGGATCAAAGCTGCCAGTCTGGGCACAAAATGCCAACAGGAAAGTTAGACGCCAAGTCCGCGATCCGAGCTTGAGCCAGACGTCAAGGAGTTGCCATGCCGACCATCCGCCACGCGACGCGCGCCGAACTCGATACGATCATCGAGTGGGCCGCAAGGGAAGGTTGGAACCCCGGACTTGAAGATGCCAACGCATTCTGGGCCGCCGATCCGCAGGGCTATTGGGTTGCCACGCAGGACGATGCGCTGGCGGCGGCCATCTCCGTCGTGCGTTATGGCAATCAGCATGCCTTTCTCGGCCTCTATATCGCCGAGCCGGCCTTTCGGGGCAGGGACATCGGCCTTCAACTGTGGAGACACGTGATCGAAAGCGCCGAGGGCCGGACGATCGGTCTCGACGGAGTCGTCGCCCAGCAGGAAAACTACCGAAGATCCGGATTCTCATGGGCGCATGCGAATATCCGCTATGGCGGGACGGCCAATGTCATCGAGCCGCCTGGTACCGACCTCGTCGATGCCGCGCCGGTTCATGCTGCGGCGCTGATCGACTATGACAGCCGCTTCAACCCGGCCCGGCGCGATGCGTTTCTACACGAATGGACCAAACAGTTACAAACGCGCCGCAGCATCGTGCTGCTGCGCGATGGCATCATTGTCGGCTACGGCGCGATCCGCGCCTGCCGCGATGGCTTCAAGATCGGCCCGCTTTTCGCCGACAGCGAGACCGGTGCCGATCTGATCTTTCGAAAGCTCGCCGCCGGCGTCAAAGGTGCGCGGGTCCATCTCGACATTCCCGAGCCGAATGCCTCGGCGCGGGCGCTTTGCGTGCGCTACAATTTGAAGCCGGTCTTCGAGACCGCGCGCATGTATCGGGGGCGGGCGCCGGATCTGCCCCTGGCGCGGATCTATGGGGTAACGACCTTCGAGCTTGGCTGATGATCGGCGATCCCGGGCAAATCCGTAGGGACACTTTGCGGAGCCATGCTCAGTCCGCCATCGCCTCCTCGTACTCGGCAGACAGCATGAGCCATTGCTCCTCGGCCTCAGCCAGTTTGGCAGCCGCCTCGGCACGTTCCTTCGCCCTTTGGGCGGCTTTGGCCGGCGCCTTTTCGTAGAGCGCGGGGTCGGCGAGTTCGGTATCGAGCGCCTGAATCTGTTTCTCCAGTTTTCCCGTCAAGGACTCGATCTCGTTGATCTTTTTCTTAAGCGGCGCCAGTGAGGCGCGCTTATCGGCATTGGCCTTGCGCTGGTCGGCCTTCGACAGCGCCTCATCCGCACCATTCGCCTTCTGCCTGTCATCCCGAGCCTTCGGGCCGCCGACGATAAGGCTTCGGTAGTCTTCGAGATCGCCATCGTAGCTCGTAACCGTTCCGTCACTTACCAGCCACAGGCGATCGGCGGTCGCCTCGATCAGGTGCCGGTCATGCGAGATCAGAATGACGGCGCCGGAATAGTCGTTGAGCGCGGAGATCAGCGCATTGCGGCTGTCGATGTCCAGGTGGTTGGTCGGCTCGTCGAGGATGAGCAGGTTCGGCTGATCGAAGGCGGCGAGCCCCATCAGCAGCCTTGCCTTCTCGCCGCCGGAGAGATCTTTGGCGGCCGTGTCCATCTTTTCCGTCGCGAGCCCCATTTGCGCCACGCGTGATCGCACCTTTGCTTCCGGCGCGTCCGGCATAAGACGGCGCACGTGCTCCACCGCGCTTTGTGTCGGGACGAGATCGTCGAGCTGGTGCTGGGCGAAGAAACCGATCTTCAGGCCGGGTGCGACGCGCACATCGCCGGCGTCAGCCGCGAGGCGGCCCGAGATGAACTTCGCAAAGGTGGACTTGCCGTTGCCGTTGGAGCCGAGGAGCGCAATGCGGTCGTCGGCGTCGATGCGGAGGTTCAGCCTCTTCAGGACCGGCTTGTCGGGCTCGTAGCCGACGGCGCCGCCCTGGACAGCGACAATGGGCGAGGCCACCTGCTTTTCCGGGGCCGGGAAGATGAAACCCTGCACATGCTCCTCGATTACCGCCGCGACGGTGCCCATGCGCTCCAGCGCCTTGATGCGGCTTTGGGCCTGGCGTGCCTTCGTCGCCTTTGCTCTGAAGCGGTCGATGAAGCTCTGCAGGTGCTTGCGCGCGGCCTCGTTCTTGGCGCGCGCCTTCATCTGCAATTCGTTGGCCTCCGCCTTCTGCCGTTCGAACTGGTCGTAGGAGCCGCGGTAGAAGGTGAGTTTCTTCTGGTCGAGGTGCACGATCGCGTTGACCGCCGTATTCAGGAGATCGCGGTCGTGGCTGATGATGATGACCGTGTGCGGATAGCGGCGAATGTAGTCCTCGAGCCAGAGCGTGCCTTCGAGGTCGAGATAGTTGGTCGGCTCGTCGAGCAGGAGCAGGTCCGGCTCGGAAAAGAGCACGGACGCGAGTGCCACGCGCATCCGCCAGCCACCGGAGAAGGCTGAGGCCGGGCGCTTCTGTGCCTCGTGATCGAAGCCGAGGCCGGAGAGGATGCTCGCCGCGCGTGCTTCAGCCGAGTGGGCGCCGATATCGGCAAGCCGCGTCTGGATCTCGGCGATCCGATGGGCGTCCGTCGCCGTTTCCGCCTCGGCGAGAAGCGCCGTGCGCTCCCTGTCTGCCTTCAGAACGATCTCGATCAGTGGCTCGTCCGTGCCCGGCGCTTCCTGCGCCACCTGACCGATCCGCGCGTTCTTCGGCAACGAAACATTGCCGGTCTCGGCCGCAAGCTCGCCCGTGATGATGCGGAAAAGTGTCGACTTACCGGCGCCGTTTCGACCGACGAGTCCCGCCTTTGTGCCCGTCGGAAGCGTCACGGAAGCGTTGTCGATGAGAAGACGGCCCGCTATGCGGGCGGAAAGGCCGGTGATCTGGATCATGCCGGCCTTTTGCCCGGACTCTTTGAGGAAGGCAAGGGGCCGCAGATTCCGCTTCAGCGGGGTCCGATATGCCTGCGGCCGGCATTTTCAAGAGGGGATTGTTATCGGATCATGGACAACGTGTTCCGATAATCAATACTTCCAAACCTCATGATGAGGCCCCACATCTAAAACGAAGGGCTAACCGCTCTTCCGACCGCTTGGCATCGGATTGAACGCTACCGGCTCGGCCGCCGCGTTCGATTTGACCGGTCCGACCAATGTGGCCGTGAGAAAACCATCGTTCAAGCGAACGACCGATCTGGAGTGATTGATCATGAGGAATGCAATCCAAACTGCTCTTGCCGCCGCCCTCGTCGCCACCGCGGTCCTCGGCGGGGCCACCGCCGCCTTCGCGGGCGGCAGCTACTACGAAGGCGTCAGCCCGACCCCGCTCTACACCGGACGCACGGCCAAGGCGGGTGGCGAGACTGTCCGTTACAATGCGAACGGCACCATCGACCGGACCGCCACCGGCTCGGTCTACGGCTATGCACCGCAGCCGAAGGCGATCCCGGGCGGCGAAGGCGAATATTACCAGGGCCTTAGCCGCTGAACTGCCGCGGCGCGGGCATTCTGCCCGCGCTCGCCCGATCCTCCCAAGCACCTGGCTTCGCTCAGCGAAGCCGGGTTCGCTTATTCGGCGCATGGACGGCCCTGGTTCGGAGGTCGGGCGTTTTCGACCGCCGGAGAGTAGATGTGGTCGCTGCCGTCCTTTTCGGCATCTGCCAACGCCAAGGCGAGTTCGGCCGGCGCTGGAACTCCGCGCCAGCGGCTGCGCCATCACCATACTTGACTCTCAGAGTCATCAATAATATGCCGCCTCGCCAGAATGGAGGCGATATTGGGGCCTGGGGATACTTCGAATTTTCCGTTTCGCGTTTCGGCACTGGCGGCCAGGGGCGAGAAGCCGGCGCTCCTGTTTCCCGGCGGCCGGGTCGTCACGTATCGGGATTTGGCCGAGCGCGTCGACCGTCTCGCGAGGCTCTGGCGCGGCCGGCGCGGCCTGGTCATGGTCGAGGCGGACCTCTCGGAGCATGCGGTCGTCGGTTATCTGGCCGCGCTCGAGGCCGGTCACGCCGTCGCCATGCAGACGCCCTGCGGCGCAGAGACGGACTGCGCCGTCTTCAGGCCGGAATATCGCTACCGCCGTTTCGACGGGCGCTGGCGTATCGAGCGGCTCGAGGGCGACCCAGTGATGCCCCATCCTGATCTCGCCGTCCTCCTTTCGACATCCGGCAGCACCGGACAAGGCAAGAGCGTCCGCCTTTCCGCGGGCAATATTTGCTCCAATGCACAGGCCATAGCCGAATATCTCGGTCTCACGGCGGCGGACAGAGCCTGCCTTATTCTGCCGCTCCACTATTCCTATGGGCTTTCCGTGCTGAACGCCCATCTCTCTGTTGGCGCCAGTGTCTATTTGCCGGGCGGCTCCATTCTCGACGAGAGCTTCCTAGACGGGCTTGCCGGGAGCGTCAGTACCAATTTTTCGGGCGTTCCCTATTCCTTCGAACTCCTGGAGAAGGTGGGCTTTCGCGAGCGCGCCTTTGCGTCGTTGCGCTTCATGACGGTTGCCGGCGGGCGTTTGGCGTCCGAGACCATTCGCCTCTACAACGAACACCTCACCGCCCGCGACGCTTCCCTGTTCGTGATGTATGGTCAGACGGAGGCGACCGCCCGCGTGGCCTATATGCCGCCGGAGCATCTTCGCGGCCGGGAGGATCGCATCGGCATCGCGGTCCCCGGCGGCAGCCTGGCAATCGAGGATGAAGAAGGCCGGCTGATCTCCGGCGTGGATCAGCCGGGCGAGCTTGTCTATCGCGGTCCAAATGTGATGATGGGCTACGCCCAATCGCGGGAGGATCTCGCGCGCGGCGCCGACCTTCGCGAACTCAGGACCGGCGACCTCGCCATGCGGGATGCGGACGGATTTTTCCGCATCATCGGTCGAACCAGGCGCATGTCGAAAATTGCTGGCCTTCGTATCGGGCATGACAGCCTGGAAGCCGCGCTCGAACGTCACGGAATTGCCGCCGCCGTCACCGGCGACGATGCCGAGATCCATGCCCATTACGTCGGCGAATGCGGCTCGGAGGCCGTCCGCCGGCTCCTAGTCGCCGCAAGCGGCCTGACCCTGCTGCAGGTCAAAGCCTCGCGTGTCGCCGCATTGCCGCGCCTGCCGTCGGGCAAGATCGACTACCAGGCGCTACGCGATCGCGCGGGCAGGGCGGATGCAGTTGCTGAAAGCAAAGACGTACAGGGCCTGTTCGAACAGCTCTTCTTTCCGGCAAGGGTTCGGCCCGGGGACAGCTTTCTGTCGCTGGGCGGCGATTCCCTCCGTTTCGTGCAATTGTCGCTCGGCCTCGAGAAGATCCTCGGCGAAGCGCCGGAAAAATGGGAACGAATGTCGGTCCGGGACCTGGCGGCCATGGACCGAAGCGTGAGCAAACGCCCGCAGGTCGGCATCGATCTGGTCATCCGCGCGTTGGCGATCTTGCTGGTCGTGGTCCATCACGAAACCCTTTGGCCGATCCCGGGTGGGGCGGCCGCAATGGTCATTCTCGTTGGTTTCGGTTTCGCGCGGTTCCAGAGCGGATCGCTTATTTCCGGCTCGCTCAAGCAGCTGTTGCGGCCGCTCGTCCACATTCTCGTCCCCTATTATCTGATCGTCGCGGCCTACGCGCTTGCCTGGGGTGAAGTGCCCTGGGCTTCCGTCTTCCTCGTGGGCAATTTCGGCTTGGCCGACCCGGAGCGCCACAGCATGGTGCCCTATCTCTACTGGTTCATAGAGGCCTATTGCCAGATGCTGCTGGTGTTCGCAGCCCTGTTTGCCCTACCTTTCGCCCGGCGTTCGGCGGCCGCCCGGCCCTTCGAAACCGGCATGGTTTTCCTTGCCGCCGGTCTCGCGGCTCGGCTCGTGCTGCCGCAATTCTGGGATATCGGCAATCGTCAGATCTTCACCCTGCCGTGGATATTCTATCTTGCAGCTGTCGGCTGGTGTGCGGCGGTCGCCGAAACCCCGCGTCAGCGGCTCGCGTTGATGGTGGCAGGCGCGTCGATTTTCCTCTACTTCGGCATCTACAAGGGCGTCTGGGTCGGCACCAAGATCAAATATCTCCTGCAGATCGCCGTGCTCGCGGGGCTCCTGTTCCTGCCTCGCATCCGTCTGCCGCAATGGGGCACGCAACTGATCCTGCCCGTGTCCGCGGCAGGTTTTCATATCTACATCCTTCACCGCTTCGTGCCGGAGCTCCTGCTTCTGCCGGCGCAGCCGCTGCTGCCGCCCGCCGCCTATTCGCTCCTGGCAATTGCCGGCGGCATCCTGCTCGGCCTTGCGGCATGGGCGGCGCAGCGCCAGCTCTACGCATGGCTTTCACGCACCCGAAACCGCCTCCGTCCGATGGAATGGTCGAACGCGACCCGGCGCTGGACGATTTTTACCTCAGGCCGCCCACTTCTCGCCGTCGGTCCGCAGAAAGAAAACCAGGTCCAGCGTCAGTGAAGGGCGGCCGAGCGCGGTGAGGGTGGCGTGCGCCTGGCCGCGATGGTGGGTCTGGTGGTTGAAGAAGTGGGCAAGCGTCGGTCCGAGCTTCTGCCTGATCTCGCCCGGCATGGTGATGGGCGTGTAGGTGAAATGCGCGCCAAGTCGCGCCTCGTCGAGACCGTCGACATAGCTGATGATGCGCTCGTCTTCGATCCGGCGCGCCACCTCCAGGCCGGCGAGATCATCGTGCAGGATCTGGTCGAGCCGTGTTGGTGCGTCGCCTTCTCCGCAAAAGCGCCTCATCCAGATCCGGTCGGCGGCGAGGATATGGTTGAGCGTGGCATGCAGCGATCCGAAAAAGGCTCCCTTGTCCGTGCGGTATTCCGCATCGGATAACTCCGAAGCGGCGGCATAGAGCTGGCGGTTGGCCCAACGATTGTAATCGGCAAACATCCGGTAATGATCGAGCATCGGCTTCTCCGTGGACTGGCCCTGTTGGAGCAGCCTACAGCGAACAGGCATTTCCGTGTGGAATGCAATTCATGAAATTTACTGATTTGATCGGACGGCGTCGTTGACGTCCTATGGGCCGCCTACTGCATGTCCTTTGGCTCGAGGACACAATCGCTGATCTGGAGATGGAATGATCCGCAAACTTTATGCCCTCTGCGGCACCGACCGCACGCGCCCCTTCTCGCCCCATGTGTGGAAGACCAAGCTTTCCCTGATGCATAAGGGGCTCGATTTCGACGTGGCCCCCGTCGGCTTCACGCAGATCCCGAGGATTGAGCAGGGCGCAACGAAGATAGTGCCCCTGCTGCGCGATGGCGACAGGCTCGTCAGCGACAGTTTCGATATCGCTCTCCATCTCGAGGCAACCTATCCCGAACGCCCGCCGCTCTTCGGCGGCGAGGGCGGCAAGGCGGCCGCCCGCTTCGTCGAGGGCTGGTCGCAGATGACGCTGCACCCGATGATCGGGCGCATTGCCATCATGGATATCCACGACCGCCTTGATCCGGTCGACCGGGCCTATTTCCGGCAAAGCCGCGAGCAGCGCTTCGGCAAGCCGCTCGAGGCGGTGGCCGAAGCAGGGCAGGCCGATATCGAAACCTTTTCGGCCAAGCTCGAACCGCTCCGCCACATGCTGAAGTTCCAGCCCTTCCTCGGCGGAGACGGTCCGCTTTTCTCAGACTATATCGTCTTCGGCGCACTGCAATGGGCGCGGATCGTTTCGCGGCAGTGCCTGCTCGCGGACGGTGACTTGGTAACCGCCTGGTTCGAGCGCTGTCTCGACCTGCACGACGGTTTCGGCCGCTCCGTGACAGCGGCGTGAAACTACAGACGGCTGCGGCGAATCATCACCGCGCCCCCTTGTTTTGCGCGGCATTGGCGGCTAAGGGAACCGCCACTTTCTCCAGAAACGAGGATCTGTGCCAATGGCGATTGAACGTACCTTTTCGATGATCAAGCCGGATGCGACGAAGCGCAACCTGACCGGCGCCATCACCAAGATGCTCGAAGACGCCGGCCTGCGGGTCGTCGCTTCGAAGCGCGTGTGGATGAGCCGCCGCGAGGCTGAAGGCTTCTACGCCGTCCACAAGGAGCGCCCGTTCTTCGGCGAACTGGTCGAGTTCATGTCCTCCGGCCCGACGGTCGTTCAGGTTCTCGAAGGCGAGAACGCGATTGCCAAGAACCGCGAAATCATGGGCGCCACCAACCCGGCCAATGCCGACGAAGGCACCATCCGTAAGGTCTTCGCGCTGTCGATCGGCGAAAACTCCGTTCACGGTTCCGACGGTCCGGAAACGGCCGCCGAGGAAATCGCTTACTGGTTCGCCGGCACCGAGATCGTCGGCTGAATCAAAATCTTCGCTTCGGGCCGCAACGGCTTGAAACGATTCCATGAACGGGGCGGCGACGCCCCGTTTGCTTTATGCCGGGCAGGCGGCCATGTCGAACTGCATCGGCGCCAGACCGTCGCGGAAGACCTCCGGATTCTTGTCATAGGCCGGCCCCACCACCAGGGGCCTCGCCGGCAGGACATCCTGATCGACGTCGGACGTCACCGTCGTTTCCAATTTCTGCAGCGTTGCTCCGTCCGGCCCCTTGACCTCGATCGTCACGGCATAGGGCCTCTCTTTCCTGACGCAGGTGACATCGGGGCTTTCCAGCACGATTTTGTCGAGCTTGGGGAAGAGCTTGCGCGTGAGTGTCAGCGGCTCGCCGCCGGCGGGGTTCTCGAAACTCGCCACCACGACACTGCCGTCTGGGACGGGTTCGGTCTTGTTGAGTGTAATCATGTAGGTGGCGTAAGCCAGCCGGTAGTTGAACACGAATATCTTGCCGGTGAGCTTTAACGGGTCGGGCCCGGTCTCGCGCTGGCAGCCGATAAGAGCCACCGCGGCCAGGACGGCGCAAATAGCTATTCTCTTCATGGCTGCGTTTCCTCTCTGCGGCGATAGTGACGCCTGGCCTTGGAGCGGTTGCCGCAAACCGCCATGTCGCACCAGGTGCGGCTCCTGTTGCGGCTGCGGTCGAGAAACAGCCATTCGCAATTGGGGCAGATTTTCAGTCGGTCCGGCTCCGGATTGGAGACGAGGCTGAGCGCCGAATGCGCCGTCGCCGCGTCGAGGGCGATGTTGCCGCCGCGTTGCGGGGTCCGGCGCAGGACGGCGGCGATTGCTTCCAGAAGATCTGCGAGAAGATCGGGCCGGTCCTGGTCCAGTACCTTCGCCCGGAAATGACGGTCCGCTGCCTCGCGCAAGTCCAGAAATGATTTGCGGTGTTCGGGCCGCGCCCGACCGAGCGGCCCGAAGCGCTGCCGCTCGGCGCCGTAGAGATTGGCGGCGTCGGCGAAGGAGTCCATTGCCGCGAAATCGGCGAAACGGTCGATCCTGCGCTGCGGATCGAAGCGCAGGACGACGGAATTGGCGACGTCCAGCGCCAGGGCGCCCCCGGCGAATCGATGTGCAGTCCAGGTGAAGCTCATGTCGGAAATACTAACTGGCAAAACCAGGTTTGCAAGTTATATTGCATCTGTCGACGGGCCGTAATGGCAAAGCTTCGGGCGGGTTCCCGATCCGCCGCCGCAGTTCGCGATGTAAATTGAGCTTCTGTGAACCCGGATCATCTCGGGGGTGCGTTACGGGAGATGCCATGGCCTATTTTCTTCAGCAGATCGCCAACGCCGCACCCGTGGCCGCGCTGTATGCGGCGCTCGCCTTCGGCTATGCCATCGCCTTCGCCGTGACGAGGCGGGCCGATCTGACCTATGGCGCGCTCTTCGCCTTCGCCGGACAGATCTTTGTGCTCTTTGCCGACTTCGGCTGGAACCGCCTTTGGCTCGTGCTGCCTGCCGCCCTTGGGGTCGGGGCTGCTGCGGCCCTTGCATTCGGCCTTGGTGCCGGCCTCGTCGCAGGGCGCTACGTCATGCGTCCGCTCGCCTTTTCATCCGCAAACGCCGTGGTCGTCGCCTCTCTGGGTAGTCTGCTGGTGCTCATGGAAACGGCGCGTCTTGCGTCGGATACGCGCAGCCTCTGGCTGCCGCCGTTCCTGAACGAGGTCATCGTCTTTTGGCCGAACCCGCGGTTTCCCGTGACCCTGACCACCGTTCAACTGGTGAATACCGGGCTGATGACAGCGCTGGTTGCCGGAGGGCACTGGTTGCTCACCCATTCCTATGCCGGCCGTTACTGGCGCGCCGTCTCGGAAGATCGTGAGGCGGCCGCCCTTTGCGGTGTCGATCCATCGGCCGTCTATATCGCCGCCTATGGCGCGGCCGCACTGATTGCCATTGTCTGCGGAGTTCTTGCCGCATCCTACTACGGCAACATGGATTTCGGCATGGGCCTGAGCTTCGGGGTGAAGGTGCTCTTCATCGCCGCGATCGGCGGCCAGACGGCGCCTCTTCTTGCAGCCTGCGGCGCGGCCGGCGTGGGGCTCCTGGAGACGCTATGGAGCGCTTACGGACCGATCCTCTGGCGGGACTTTGCGATCTTCGGTTTTCTGGTCGTCGTCCTGGTCGTGACGCGTCGGGAGAAGACGATCCCATAGAAGCCGCCCACAGCCGAGTCTTCCTCCTCGCAGGGCCGGCTTCGGTGATCGGTGCGGACGTGGTGCGACTGACGCAATGGTGGGGTGAGTGGTGAAACGCGTTCCCCCTGCAACGTGGTCAGTCTTCCCACCGCTCGCGCGCCGCGTCGTCCACGTCCCTGGCGCTGACCCATTCGCCGGCGCTGCCGTCGGCGTGATGCTCTTTCTTCCAGAAGGGGGCCGAGGTCTTGAGGAAGTCCATGATGAAATTCGCGCCGTCGAAGGCCGCTTGCCTGTGCGGCGAGGCGGCAATCACCAGGACGATGTTCTCGCCGGGATTGATCCGGCCGAAGCGGTGAATGGCGGTCGCCGCCTGCAGGCCGAAGCGCGTCGTTGCCTCGTGGCAGATGCGACGGATCTCGGCCTCCGCCATGCCGGGGTAATGTTCGAGTTCAAGTGCATTGAGCGCGCCCGCCTCGTCGCGGCAGAGTCCGGAAAAGCTGACCACCGCGCCAATGTCCGTCCGCCCGCGGCGAAGCGCGGAGAGCTCGGCAGCGAGGTCGAAGTCCTCCAGCTGGACGCGCACGGTGACGGGCGCAGCCATGGTCCTAGCCGCCCGTCATCGGAGGAAAGAGAGCGATCTCGCGGGCGCCGGCGACCGGTTCGCCATGCGCGACATGTTCCCGGTCGATCGCCGCACGGATGACGTTCTCATGCTCCAGCGCCGCCTCATATTCTGCGCCGAGCGTCTTCAGATAAGCCAGCAGATCGGCGATCGTGACGACGTCCGCCGGCAGTTCCAGCGTTTCCTCACCCTTGCCGATCCGCTCGCGGACCCATGAGAAATAGACGAGATTGACGGTGCTCATTCGTTGACCACGTGTTTGAGTCCGGCGCGGAAATAATCATAGCCCGTATAGAGCGTGATCGCCGCCGCGATCCACAGAAGCAGGATACCCGCTTCCGTCGTATAGGGCACGATCTTGTCGCCGGCCGGACCGGCAAGCAGGAAGGCGATCGCCACCATCTGGATCGTCGTCTTCCATTTGGCGACCCGCGTCACCGGCACGCTGACCTTGAGCGCCGCGAGATATTCGCGCAGGCCGGAAACGAGGATCTCCCGGCAAAGAATAATGATCGCCGCCCAGATCGACCAGCCGGCAATCGTGCCGTCGGCGGCCACGAGCAGGAGGATCGAGGCGACCAGCAATTTGTCGGCGATCGGGTCCAGCATTCGGCCGATATTGGAGGTCTGCTTCCAGATGCGGGCGAGATAGCCGTCGAAGAAGTCCGTGATCGAGGCGGTGATGAAGAGCACGAGCGCCGTCCAGCGGGCGAAATCGGAGCTGTGCAGTCGGCCCTCGATGAAGAAGCAGAACACGATCAGCGGCACGATGAGGATGCGGAAATAGGTCAGCAGGTTCGGGATGCTGTAGGCTACGGGCGTTGGCATAGACTCGGTTTCTCTGGACACGACCTCCCCCATTTCCGCGATCTAGGGTTATCGGCGCTGGCTGTTCTGGTTGCGGGGCGAGCGGGACAAGCTTGACGACGGTTTTCCCGTCCCCCCAAGTTTGCACGTGTACAGAATGACTTTGCGACCGCAAGGTCAACAGGTCATTCGAACACCTCTGTCATATTTCCCGGATTCGGCTGAATGCAGGCTGAATTGCGCCACCCGGAAATTCATTTGGTGGCGTCCTCGTGAAAGTGCTCGTAGACGAGGCGGGCGACCGACTCGGAAATGCCGTTCACCGCCATCAGATCGTTGACGCCGGCGCGCGATACCGCCTTGGCGGTGCCGAAGTGGGTGAGAAGCGCGCGCTTGCGGGTCGGGCCGATGCCGGCGATTTCGTCGAGCGGGTTCTTGACCATCTCCTTCTTGCGCCGCGCCCGGTGCGAACCGATGGCAAAGCGGTGCGCCTCGTCGCGAAGCCGCTGGATGAAATAGAGGACCGGATCGCGCGGCGGCAGGGTGAAGCTTTCCCGGCCTTCAGCGAAGAAGCGCTCGCGTCCGGCATCGCGATCGACGCCCTTGGCGACGCCGATCGCCGCCACGCAATCCTCGATCTCGAGTTCCTCCAGAATGGCGCGAACGGCCGTCATCTGTCCCTGGCCGCCGTCGATCAGGATGACGTCGGGCCAGGCCGGAAAGCCGGTCTCCTCGCCTGGATCAGCCGAGCGGTCTGGCTTCCCTTCCTCCTTCAGGAGACGCGAAAAGCGGCGCGTCATAACCTCGCGCATCATGCCGAAATCGTCGCCGGGGGTGATGTCGGTCGATTTGATGTTGAACTTGCGATACTGGCCTTTGACGAAGCCTTCCGGGCCGGCCACCACCATGCCGCCGACCGCATTGGTGCCCATGATGTGCGAGTTGTCGTAGATCTCGATGCGGCGCGGCACGTAAGGGAGCTTGAAGGTGTCCGCAAAGCCCTCGAGCAGCCGCGACTGCGATGCCGTTTCTGCGAGCTTGCGGCCATGTGCCTCGCGCGCGTTGGCGAGGGCGTGGTCGACGAGGTCCTTCTTCTCGCCGCGCTGCGGCACGAGAATCGACACTTTGTAACCGGATTTCTCGGTAAGCGCCTGGGCGAGGAGCTCCTGTTCCGCGACAGCTTCGCAGAGCAGGATCTGCCGCGGGCAGGGCTTGTCGTCATAGAACTGCGCCAGAAAGGCACTGAGCACCTCGCTTGCCGGGAGCGCCGGGTCCGCCTTGGGGAAATAGGCGCGGTTGCCCCAGTTCTGCCCGGTGCGGAAGAAGAACACTTGAATGCAGGAGATCCCGCCTTCATGATGGATGGCGAAGACATCCGCCTCCTCGACGCCCGCCGGGTTGATGCCCTGATGGCTCTGGACGTGGCTGAGTGCTGCCAGCCGGTCGCGATAGAGCGCCGCGCGCTCGAAGTCGAGATTTTCGGAGGCTTCCGCCATGGCGGCGGCGATCGTCTGCTTCACCGCCTGGCTCTTGCCGGAGAGGAAATCCATCGCCTCCCGGACGAGCTCCGCATAATCTTCATCGCTGATCTCGCCCGTGCAGGGCGCCGCGCAGCGCTTGATCTGGTAAAGCAGGCAAGGACGCGTGCGCGTTTCGAAGACGCTGTCGGTGCAGGTCCGGAGCAGGAAGGCGCGCTGCAGCGAATTAATCGTTCGTCCGACGGCGCCGGCCGAGGCGAAGGGGCCGAAATACTCGCCCTTTCGGCTGCGCGCGCCGCGATGCTTGTAGAGTGCAGGGGCGCGGGTGTCGCCGGTGACGACGATATAGGGAAAGGACTTGTCGTCGCGCAGAAGCACGTTGAACCGCGGACGAAGGCGCTTGATCAGGTTCGCCTCGAGCAGCAGCGCCTCGATCTCCGTCCGTGTCGTGACGAATTCCATATTCGCGGTCTCGCGGACCATGCGCGCGATACGGTTGGAGTGGCCGCGCCCCTGCGCGTAGTTGCTCACCCGCTTTTTGAGGCTGCGCGCCTTGCCCACGTAAAGCACGTCGCCGGCCTCGTTGAGCATGCGATAGACACCCGGCCCGTTCGGCAAGCGCTTGACGAAAGCCTGGATCAATTCGGCGCCTTTGAGACCTTCCGTTTCCGGCGGGCCTTCCGCCCACGCGACCGCGCGGACGGGTCGCTCGCTCTCGCTTGCTTCGACGAGGTCTTCGTCGTCGTCCGTCTCGCTGCCGTCATAAAGAATGCCGCCATCCGTGGGCGTTCGCCCGTTCATTCGACTATCTCCCGAATATCCGGCGTCTCCCAGGCGAGGTGTTGCCCGCCGTCGAGCGCGATCATCTGTCCGGTAACCGAGGGCGTCTCGAAAAGGAAGCGGATCGCGCGTCCGAATTCGTCGAGCGTCGGGCCGCGCCTGAGGATCAACGCCTCGACCTGCGCCTCGAAATCCGCTCGGTCCTGCCGGTCGTTGGGCAGCGTCGGGCCCGGTCCAATGCCGTTGACGCGGATGTCGGGGGCAAGCGCCTGCGCCATCGTCCGGGTAGCCGTCCAGAGCGCCGACTTGGACAGCATATAGGAATAAAAGCGGGGATTGGGAGACCAGACACGCTGATCGATCACATTGATGATGAGGCCGGAGACTCCGCCTGGCCGCTGACGGGCGAAATCACCGGCAAGCAGGGACGGGGCCTTCACGTGGAGCGCGAAATGCCGCTCCCACACCGCTTCGTCGAACTGCTCGAGACTGTCCTTGCTGAAGACGGAAGCATTGTTGACGAGAAGATCAAGCGGGCCGATCCGGGCAACGGCCTCCGCAATCAGCCGGGATGCGGCTTCGGCATTGGTTAGGTCCGCCTTCAGCGCGACGGCCCTGACGCCCTCGGCGCCAAGCTCCGCCACCAATGTCTCCGCGTCGGAGAAGGAGCCGTTCGCATGAATGGCGACCGCAAAGCCGTGCGCCGCCAGATCCTTGACTATTGCCCTGCCTATCCGTCGGGCACCGCCCGTGACCAGTGCCGCCTTGAGTGCCCTTTTCAACGTGTCGTCCCGTTCCGCGAATCCTGTTCCAACAGCTCCAAGATATAGGCCGGAAGCAGGCGGCCGAAACACTCCCCGGACGATTCATTTCCAAAAATTTAACGGGATCGGCGCAAATTGAGTTATTTTCTGCGGTTAAAGTATAGTTTTCGTTAATCTCAAGATATAGTTAATAGATACCCTGTTGTGGGAAAGCAACACCGAATTTCCGCCGCGCTGGCGCCACTGAAATTCCATATTTTGGCTCTTGAGAATCCGCATTTGCTGTCCAATTTTCGGTCAACCGGGCGGGTTAATCACAGATGTCCGGAGCCCGCTAAGGGGCACATCGTGCTTGCTTCGGGGCGCCGGTTCGAAAAGGAGAATAGTATGCGTACACTCACCACCACCCTCATGCCTTCGGCCATGGTTCTCGTTGCCTTCCAGGCCGCCCACGCCGCTGATGCGATCTACGAGGTCCCCGCTGCTCCGGCTGCCGAATACACCGAGCCCGCGGTCAAGAACTGGTCGGGCGCCTATGTCGGCGGCACGGCGAACTGGCATCACGGCGAAGCCAATGCTACCGGCGGCAACACCTCGGCCGGTTTCGGCGGCGGCCTCTACGGCGGCTACAACGTCCAGGACGGGCAGATGGTCTATGGCGGTGAAGCCGATATCAACTATGCCGGCAATGATGCCACGCGGGGCGACCGCCGCGTCAAGCAGGGCGTCAACGGCTCGGTTCGCGGTCGCGTCGGCGTCGACGTGAACCCGGTTCTCGTTTATGGCACGGCCGGTGTCGCGCTCGGCAACGCCAAGCTGTCGACCTCAGCAGGCTCGGACGACAAGACGCTGGTCGGCTGGACCGCCGGCGTCGGCGCGGAGACCTTCGTCACCGATAACATCACCGCGCGTGCCGAATACCGCTACACGGACTACGCCTCGAAGGACTTCCGCCCGGGTGGTACGACTGTCTCGTCCGGCTATGACGAGCACAGCGTCCGCCTCGGCATGGGCGTGAAGTTCTGATCCTCCAAGACGGATTGCTAACGAGAAAGGCCGGGGTAACCCGGCCTTTTTAGCATGCGACCTATTCTGTCAGGCCTTGAATTTCGAATAGTCGGGGAAGTGCTTCTCGAATTTGGCGGGCCATTTTTCGAGTTTGCGCCGGCCTTTCTGCCACTCGCCGGTGAAGCGCAGCTCGATGTAGCGCAGCATGGCGGCGAGAGCGAAGTGGCCGGCATGCAGTTTGCCGCCGGTCTTCGGCAGATTGGCCTCGAGGGTGTCGAGGCCGCGCTCCACCTTTTCCCACTGCCGGTCGATCCAGGGCTGATGCACCTTTTCCGGCGGATGCGAGCGCTTTTCGTAGACGATGGCGAGCAGGCTGTCGCAGATGCCGTCACAAAGCGCTTCCAGCACTTCCACCTCCGTGCGTTTTGCGGGCTTCTTGGGGTAGAGCTTGCCTTTGGTCTCTCGGTCGATGAAGTGCATGATCGCGCGGCTGTCGTAAATCGCCTGGCCATCCGCGTCGACCAGGGTCGGAATCTTGCCGAGCGGATTGTTCGCAACGAGTTCCGGCGCATTGGCGTTGGTGTCCGTCAAGACGCTTTCCGCGGCCAGGCCGACGTGATGGGCCGCCATGCGGACCTTGTTCGAATAGGGGGAGGCGGGGGAGTAAAAGATCTTCATACGGCGTCTTTCTGTTTCATTGGGCGGAAGGCAGGACGACCGCGCTTCTTCTGCAGGCACGGCTATCCACTCCCGGGCAAGTCCTGAAGTTCAGCTCCTTGTCGAAGCAAATCCTGACCTCGTCGAGAAGCCGGCCCTCGCAGGTAACGGCGATCATCTGCTGCGTCATCCCCGGGTTTTTCTTTACAAAAGCCGATTCGATCGACGAGACGGACAGATTGCGCGATTGACCTGTGCTCAGAAGGTCGGGGGGAATGGTGAGCCTTTCGCGAGCCATCCGTGTGACGGCGAAATAATCGGCCTGGCCGAGCCCGGAGCAGGTGCCGTGCTTGCGCCACTGATGGCCGATCAGGCCCATGGACGGGATGAGATCGAGATATTGCCGTCCGAGCGCCTCGGGCACGCGCCGCGGCGCCTGGCTTGGACAATTTTCCGGATAGTCGCGTTCGTATTGCGGCCACAGGCCATGGACGACAAGGCCCCGCCGCCGGCCACCGGTTTCGCATTGATCCGTCTTTCCCTGCGGGTCGTTGGCCTTGCACCAGCTCGGCGACCAGGAAAGTGACAGCACGTAGAAGTCAAAGCCCGTGCCGACTGGAATTGCTTCGGTATTCGCTGCAGGTGACGCCGCCATGCTGCCGTCGTCGCCGCTGCAGCCGGCGATCGCGAAGAGTGCGACGAACGCCGGCAAGAGCCTTTCTGCCGCGATCAACGCAACGAAGCGCAATGGGCGCCGTAGACATACCAAGGATCGAGCCCGCCAATGCAGAACTCGACATTGGAGCCGACGCCGGCAAAGCCCCATGGCCGCTCGATTACATACCACATTGAGCGGCGCAAGCCGTCGGTGGTAACCGCCGTTCCGTAGCAATATTCGCGCTCCACCAGATGGGTGTAATCACGCGGCTCGTACCGCGTGAGACCCATGTCGCGGATCTCGGAAATGGCGATATTCGCGTGGAGATAGTTTGCGGCCTTGTAGTCGAAGCGCCGGGTAATGAAGCCGAGAACGGAGGGATCGCCGCAAGCGCCGATATCGTAAGTCGGCTTGACGACGGGCGCCTCGGCAAAATCGGCAGCGGCGGCATGACCGACTGCTCCGGCGGCAATGGAAAGCGAGGTGAGAAGCATTGCGGCAAGCTTGCAAGTCATGGCTACCTCCCTGAATCACATGGAGAGATTGCGGCCGGCGGCTTGTCTCCGTCAAGTCCCTCGGTTGAGTGGCGTTTCCCCGCGCAGCCAGAAGCAGCGTGCCGAAGCGAACCGATCCTGTGTAAGATGCGCTTTCAGGAAGGGCAGCAGAATGTCGAGTTCGCCCTTGAGCGTGTAGGGCGGATTGACGATGACGAGACCCGATCCGGCGAGCCCCGTCGTGTTCCGGTCGCTTCGGACCGAGAGTTCGGCGACAAGCATTTTCGGGATGTCGAGCGCCTTCAATGCCTCATGAAATTCCTTGATCGGCGCGCCTTTCTTCAGCGGGTACCAGAGGCAGTAGATGCCTCCCGGGAAGCGGCGATAGGCCTTGGCGAGCCCATCGACCAGCCGCTCGTACTCGCCTTCGACCTCGAAGGGCGGATCGACGAGGACGAGACCGCGCTTCTCTTTCGGCGGCAGATGGGCACCGAGCGCTAGCCAGCCGTCGAGCCGCGTGATCCGGCTTTGGAAATCGCCGTCGAACAGCCGGTGCAGCGTTTCATAGTCGTCGGGATGCAATTCCATCGCCGAAAGCCTGTCCTTCGGGCGAAAGAGCATGCGCACGAGCTTCGGCGAACCGGGATAATGGGTGAGCCCGCCTTCCGGATTGAGGTCGCGCACGACCGAGAGGTAGGGCTCCAGGATAGCCGCGACCGTGGCGGGGAGTTCGGCATCGATCAACCGCCCGATGCCCTCGCGCCATTCGCCCGTCTTTTGCGCTTCCTCGCTCGAAAGATCGTAGAGTCCGATGCCGGCATGGGTGTCGAGCACCCGGAAGGCCTTGTCCTTCTGCTTCAGATAGGTGACGAGCCGCGCCAGCACCGCGTGCTTCAGGACATCGGCGAAATTGCCAGCATGGTAGATGTGCCGATAGTTCATGAGAGCCGCCGATGGCTACGATCAAATGTTTCGATGAATGGCGAAAGAGGCTTTGAGCGCCCGGACCCATGCCATATAGAAAAGCCATGAACGTTGCGACCCCCATCAACCCACAAAAATCCGTCCGCCATTCGGTCTGCCCCCACGATTGTCCCTCGGCCTGCGCGCTGGAAGTGGACCTGAGCGCCGACGGACGGATCGGGCGGCTGCGCGGTGCCGCCGACAACAGTTATACGGCCGGTGTTATCTGCGCCAAGGTGGCGCGCTACAGCGAGCGCATCTACCATCCCGGCCGGCTGATGGTGCCGCAGCGCCGCATCGGCGCCATAGGCGAGGGCAAGTGGCAGGAAATCTCGTGGGAAGCCGCCCTCGACGAGATCGCCGATGAGTTCGTAAAGGCCGAGCAGAGGTACGGCGCGGAAGCGGTCTGGCCCTATTTCTATGCCGGAACCATGGGGCAGGTCCAGCGCGACTCGATCGAGCGGCTACGTCACGCGAAGCGCTATTCGGGCTTCTTCGGCTCGATCTGTACCAACATGGCCTGGACAGGCTTCACCATGGCGACCGGAGCCCTGCGAGGTCCCGACCCGCGCGAAATGGCCAAGTCCGATTGCGTGGTGATCTGGGGCACCAATGCGGTGGCGACACAGGTCAATGTGATGACGCATGCCGTCAAGGCGCGGAAGGAGCGCGGCGCAAAGATCGTCGTCATCGACATCTACGACAATCCGACGATGAAGCAGGCCGATATGGGCATCGTGCTGGAACCGGGCACTGACGCTGCACTTGCCTGCGCCGTCATGCACGTGGCCTTCCGCGACGGCTATGCCGATCGGGCCTACATGGCGCAGTTCGCCGACGATCCCGCGGGTCTTGAGGCGCATCTTGAGACGCGAGGGCCGAAATGGGCATCCGGCATCACCGGCCTGTCGGTCGAGGAGATCGAGGCCTTCGCGAAGCTTGTCGGAACGACGCCGAGATCCTATTTTCGCCTCGGCTACGGCTTCACCCGACAGCGCAACGGCTCCGTCGCAATCCATGCGGCCGCCTCGGTCGCGACCGTGCTCGGCTCCTGGAAGCACGAGGGCGGCGGCGCTTTCCATTCGAACAACGACATCTTCAAGCTGGACAAGCGCGAACTTGTCGGCACGGCACTCAACGATCCCGACGTGCGCATGCTCGACCAGTCGCAGATCGGCCGCGTGCTGACGGGCGACGCAGAGGCGTTGCGCCGCCGCGGGCCAGTGACGGCGTTGCTCATCCAGAACACCAATCCGGTGAACGTCGCGCCGGAGCAGCGGCTGGTGAAGCGAGGCTTCCTGCGTAACGACCTGTTCGTCGCCGTGCACGAGCAGTTCATGACCGATACGGCGCAACTGGCCGACATCGTGCTGCCCGCGACCATGTTCCTGGAACACGACGACCTCTATCGTGGCGGCGGTCACCAGCACATCCTGATCGGTCCGAAACTGGTCGAGCCGCCGCCGACGGTGCGCACCAATCTCTTCGTTATCGAGGAACTGGCAAGGCGCCTCGGCGTCGACGACCGCCCCGGCTTCGGCATGTCGGAGCGGCAGCATATCGATCGGCTGCTCGCCAATTACGGGATCGGCTACGAGGAGATGAAAGCGAGGAAATGGCTCGATTGCCAGCCGCCCTTCGACGACGCGCATTTCCTGCACGGCTTCGGGCATCCGGATGGGAAGTTCCGCTTCAAGGCGGACTGGACGGGCACGCCCGCGCCGAACCGGCCGCCGAAATCCATGGGCCCACAGGGCCCGTTCGGCCAATTGCCGCAGTTTCCGGATCAGGTAGATCTGATCGAAATCGCCGACGCGCGCCATCCATTCCGGCTCGCGACCTCGCCGGCCCGCTCATTCCTGAACTCGACCTTCGCGGAAACGCCGTCCTCGATTGCCAAGGAAGGGCGGCCGGAGGTGATGATCCATGGCGGGGATGCCGCCGACCTCGGCATCGGCGATGGTGATATCGTCACGCTCGGCAACGAGCGCGGCGAAATCCGCCTGCATGCCAGGATCGGCGGCGGCGCGCGCCGCGGCGTCGTCATCGCCGAGGGGCTCTGGCCAAACGGCGCCCATCTCGACGGCGAGGGGATCAACGTGTTGACCGGCGCCGACGCGGTCGCGCCCTATGGCGGCGCGGCCTTTCACGACAATCGGGTCTGGTTGCGCCCGGCCTGAACAATATCGGGCCGAACAAGAGCCCGCTTCCGAAGAAGGACAGTCATGAAGGAACATTCCGACTCACGCGTCCGGATCATCGACCGGCGGCCGCTCTGGAACGGCTTCATCAGCCTTGAGCAGGTCACGCTAGAGCAGCAGATGTCCGATGGGACCACTGCGCGTCTTGTGCGCGAGGTGCATGACCACGGCCGTGCGGCGACAATCCTGCTTTTCGACCCGGAGCGGCAGGTGGTGGTGCTCGTGCGTCAACTTCGCATTCCAGTCTTCATGCAAGGCGAGTCGGCCTATCTGATCGAAACGCCGGCTGGCCTTCTCGATGGTGAGGAGCCGGAGGTGGCGATCTGCCGCGAGGCCATGGAAGAGACCGGTTACTGCATCGAAAGCGCCATGCATCTCTTCGACGCCTATATGAGTCCCGGCTCCATAACAGAGCGGACGAGCTTCTTCCTCGGCCGTATCGACACATCCCGGAAAGTGGCGGCAGGCGGAGGGCTTGCGCATGAGGGTGAGGACATCGAGGTCCTGGAAGTCCCTTTCGAAGAGGCCGTCCGGATGATCGGCAGCGGCGAGATCTGCGACGCCAAGACCATCATGCTTCTGCAATGGGCAATGTTGAACGGCGCAGCCCTGTCGGAATGAACGCCTAAAGAGCATACCTCGCCGGGAATTCACTGCCCGGCAGGGCAAAGGGGGTGTTTCGCTACCGCTCGAGCTGAACGGCAGGAGAAATCAGCGCGCCCGTTGCTTCGCTGGGGGCATGGCTGACGGCACAGCCATTCTTCATCTCGACCGTGCCTTCCGCAACCAGCCTCAAGGCCAGTGGATAGATCTGATGCTCGACGGTCAGGACGCGGGAGGCAAGGGTCTCGGGCGTGTCGTCGGCAAGGATCGGAACGGCGGCTTGGGCGATGATCGGGCCGTCATCCATGGCCTCGGTCACGAAATGGACCGTGCAGCCCGCAATCTTCATCCCCGCGTCGATCGCGCGCTGATGCGTATGGAGCCCCGGGAAAAGCGGCAGGAGCGAGGGGTGGATGTTGAGGATTTTGCCTTCATGGCGATGGATGAAGGCCGCCGAAAGCATCCGCATATAGCCGGCAAGGCAGATGACATCCGGCTGCAGCCGATCGAGTTCGGCAAGGATCGCCGCCTCATGTGCCTCCTTGCTGGAGAAGTCCTGTCGGACGAAGGTGGAGGTCCGGATGCCGAGTGCCGCCGCTTTGGCCAGCCCCCCTGCCTCCGCCTTGTCCGATATGACGGCGATGATCTCGGCCGGGAAATCGGGCTCGGCCGCGGCCGTCGCCAGCGACAGCATGTTCGAGCCCCCGCCGGAGATGAAGACAACGGCCTTTTTCTTGGCTGCGGATGGGCTCATAGGGCGAGATTGCCCTTGTAGATCGTGCCGGCGGCGCCTTCCTCGCGCGCGACCATGCGGCCGAGCGTGAAGACCGTTTCGCCTTCGCCGGTGAGCACTGCCGCGACACGGTCGGCTTCCGCCGCCGAGACGACGGCGATCATGCCGACGCCGCAATTGAAGGTACGCAGCATCTCGTTGGCGGCGACGCCGCCGGTCTTGGCGAGCCAGGAGAAGACGGCCGGCGGCTTGACGGCGTCGAGATCGATCTCGGCCGCGAGGTGTTTCGGCAGCACGCGCGGAATGTTTTCCGGAAAGCCGCCGCCGGTGATGTGGGCCAGCGCCTTGATCGCGCCGGTATCGCGGATCGCGCTGAGGAGCGGCTTTACGTAGATACGCGTCGGCGTCATCAGCAGGTCGGCGAGCGTACCCGCGCCGAAGGGCGCCGGCGCGTTCCAGGCGAGGCCCGAGAGCGACACGATCTTGCGCACCAGCGAGTAGCCGTTCGAGTGTACGCCGGAGGAGGAAAGCCCGAGGATGACATCGCCTTCGGCAATGTCGCCCGCCGGGAGAAGCTGCCCGCGCTCGGCGGCACCGACGGCGAAACCGGCAAGGTCGTAGTCGCCGCCGGAATACATGCCCGGCATTTCGGCCGTTTCCCCGCCGATCAGCGCACAGCCTGCCTCGCGGCAGCCGACGGCAATGCCGGCGACGATCGCCGCGCCCTGGTCCGGATCGAGCTTGCCGGTGGCGAAATAGTCGAGGAAGAACAGCGGTTCTGCACCTTGTACCACGAGGTCGTTGACGCACATGGCGACGAGGTCGATGCCGACGGTGTCGTGCTTGTCGGCGTCGATGGCGATCTTGAGCTTGGTCCCGACGCCGTCATTAGCCGCGACTAGGACCGGATCGTTAAAGCCGGCGGCCTTGAGATCGAAGAGCCCGCCGAACCCGCCGATTTCGCCGTCGGCACCCGGCCGCCGGGTCGAGCGCACATGCGGCTTGATTTTCTCGACCATCAGGTTGCCGGCATCGATATCCACCCCCGCGTCGCTATAGGTGAGGCCGTTCTTTCCCGACTGGCTCATGCTCGTTCTCCAAGGCTCGTCGCATTTTGCGGATGCGATTGGCACGGTCGGTCGAGGAGTGCAAGCGCAGAGGCCCACGGGAGCAGTGTTTTTTCACCTTTTTGCCGATCCCTCAACGGATTGAAGGGCGAGAGAGGCGAAACGGCGGGGCCCGGAGGATGCCGGACTTGACCTTGGCGTGCGCAGACCCCTATCTCGTCCTACGTCAAGGCGCGACATGTGCCGGAGGCGCGATGGGGAATATCATGATCAACCGAGTGAGCGGTTTGGGACTGCGGCGCCAGCTTTTCTTCTGGTTGCTCGTGCTCTCCGCGTTCATCCTCTTCCTGATGCTATTCAGGTCTATCCTGCTACCATTCCTCGCCGGCATGGCGCTCGCCTATTTTCTCGATCCGGTGGCGGATGGTTTGGAGCGCCTGGGCCTCAGCCGGCTGATGGCGACGATCGTCATCCTGGTGACCTTTATCTTCATCTTCGCGCTGTCGCTGATGATCATCATCCCGCTGATCTTCACGCAGGCCGCCGATTTCATCCAGAAGATGCCCGGCTATATCTCAAGGCTGCAGGATTTCCTGACAGACTCGCAGTCGACGCTGCTCCCGGACTGGCTCGCCGACGAGATGACGGTGATCAAGCAGAATTCGGCCAAGCTTCTGGAGCAGGGCGCAAGTTTCCTCGGCACGCTGTTCCAGCAGATCTGGAACTCCGGCATGGCGCTTTTGGACATCCTCTCGCTCTTCGTCATTACGCCGGTCGTCGCCTTTTACCTGCTGCTCGACTGGGACCGGATGATCGAGACCGTGGACAGCTGGATACCGCGCGACCATGTCGAGGTCGTCCGCCAGATCGCCCGTGACATGAACACGACGATTGCCGGTTTCGTTCGCGGGCAGGGATCGCTATGCGTCATCCTCGGCCTCTATTATGCCATCGGGCTTTCGCTGGTCGGGCTCAATTTCGGCATGCTGATAGGCCTCTTTGCCGGCATGATCAGTTTCATCCCCTATGTCGGGTCGCTGGTCGGCCTGGTGCTCGCCGTCGGCGTGGCGCTCGTCCAGTTCTGGCCGAACTATTTCTGGATCGTGCTCGTCCTTGTCATTTTCTTCACCGGTCAGTTCCTTGAAGGCAACATTCTCCAGCCGAAGCTGGTCGGCAAGAGCGTCGGTCTCCATCCCGTCTGGCTGATGTTCGCCCTGCTGGCCTTCGGCGCGCTGTTCGGCTTCGTCGGCCTGCTGGTGGCGGTGCCGGCCGCCGCCGCAATCGGCGTCCTTGTTCGCTTCGGAATCCAGCGATACCTTGAAAGCGACCTCTATCACGGGCATAGAACGGCCGCGAACCAGCCGTCGGAGGGCGAGGAGCCCCGCTGACGAAATTGTCCTGGGCCAGAGCATGACGAAACGTCCCTACGAACAACTGCCGCTCGTCTTCAGACACGATCCGGCCTCGGGCAGAGAAGATCTGCTCGTTTCCGACCGTTTGAGCGCGGCCATCGCCATCATCGATCATTGGCCCGACTGGCCGTCGCCTGTCGTCATCATCGCCGGACCGGTCGGTTCCGGGAAGTCGCATCTTGCCAGCATCTGGCGGCAGATGACGGGCGCCGAGGTGATCCACCCGACCGCGGGCTCGAATGCCGCCGACATCGCCTCCGCAGGTCCGGTCCTCTTCGAGGATGTCGATCGGCAGGGATTCGACGACACGGCGCTTTTCCACGTCATCAACAGCGTTCGCCAGAACGGCACGGGCCTTTTGATGACCTCGCGCCTGTGGCCGATGTCCTGGCCCGTGACGCTTCCGGATCTGCGGTCCCGTCTCAAAGCCGCCACGGTCGTCGAGATCGGCGAGCCGGACGACGAATTACTGACGCAGGTGCTCTTCAAGCTTTTTGCCGACCGACAGCTCCTCGTCGATGAGCGCCTCGTCGCCTACATCGTCAATCGGATGGAGCGCTCGCTGGCGACGGCACAGCTCGTCGTCGAACGGCTCGACCATTTGGCACTCTCGCGCGGCACGCGGCTGACCCGCGCGCTGGCGGCGGAAGTCTTGGATGAACTGGCAAATGCCCGCTGCGCCGATTGACTGTCACAGTTCCGTCGTCAAACTGAGATAGCCCGTTCATGCGGAGCAATGGGATTCGATAGGCATGGATAGCGCGACGTCTGCAATAACCGAAAAAAGGGTGGCTATGGAACAGAAGGCGCCGCCCGAGGCTGTCGACCTGTCCACGAGCCCGGAGCGCTTCGTCAATCGCGAATTTTCCTGGCTGCAGTTCAACCGCCGCGTTCTCGAGGAGACGCTGAACACGGCGCATCCGCTCCTTGAACGCGTCCGCTTCCTCTCCATCTCGGCCGCCAACCTCGACGAATTCTTCATGGTGCGCGTCGCCGGCCTCGAGGGCCAGGTCCGTTCGGGCGTTTCGCTGCGCAGCCCCGACGGCAAGACGCCGGCCGAACAGCTCGAGGATATCTTGAAGGAGATCGACAATCTGCAGATGGAGCAGCAGGCATCGCTTGCGGTTCTGCAGCAATATCTCGCCAAGGAAGATATCCTCATCGTCCGCCCGGCCGCCTTATCCGCCCAGGACAGGAGCTGGCTCGCCAACGAATTCGACCAATCGATCTTCCCGGTCCTAACGCCGCTTTCGATCGATCCGGCGCACCCGTTCCCCTTCATTCCGAATCTCGGTTTCTCGATCGGCCTCCAACTCGTCAGCAAGACCGGCCGCGAGCCGATGACGGCGCTCTTACGCCTGCCAGTTGCCCTCGATCGCTTCGTCCGGTTGCCCGACGTCAAGAACGTCATCCGCTACATCACGCTGGAAGACGTCGTAGGCCAGTTCATCGATCGTCTGTTCCCGGGCTACGAAGTCCAGGGCTCGGGAACGTTCCGCATCATCCGCGACAGCGATATCGAAGTCGAGGAAGAGGCCGAAGACCTTGTCCGCCTGTTCGAGACGGCACTGAAGCGCCGCCGCCGCGGTTCCGTGATCCGCATCGAAACCGATTCCGAAATGCCGGCCTCGCTGCGCCAGTTCGTCGTGCATGAACTCGGCGTGCCCGACAATCGCGTCGCCGTCCTGCCGGGGCTGCTGGCACTCAACACCTTTTCCGAAATCACCAAGGCGCCGCGCGAGGACTTGCGTTTCGAGCCCTACAACCCGCGCTTCCCGGAACGCGTCCGCGAACATGGTGGGGATTGCTTCGCAGCGATTCGCGAGAAGGACATGGTGGTCCACCATCCTTACGAGTCCTTCGACGTCGTGGTGCAGTTCCTGCTGCAGGCAGCGCGCGATCCGGACGTGCTCGCCATCAAGCAGACCCTTTACCGCACCTCGAACGACAGTCCGATCGTGCGCGCGCTGATCGACGCGGCGGATGCGGGCAAGTCGGTGACGGCGCTGGTCGAGCTCAAGGCCCGCTTCGACGAGGAGGCGAACATCCGCTGGGCGCGCGACCTCGAGCGCGCGGGCGTCCAGGTCGTCTTCGGCTTCATCGAGCTCAAGACGCATGCGAAAATGTCCATGGTCGTGCGCCGGGAGGAGGGCAAGCTCCGGACCTATTGCCACCTCGGAACCGGCAACTACCATCCTGTGACCGCAAAGATCTATACGGACCTGTCGTTCTTCACCTGTAACGCCGTGATCGCCCACGACATGGCGAACATCTTCAATTTCATCACCGGCTATGGCGAACCGGAGGCGGGCATGAAGCTCGCGGTGTCGCCGCACACGCTGCGCCCGCGCATCCTCCAGCATATCGACGAGGAGATCGCGCATGTGGAGGCCGGTCGGCCGGCGGCGATCTGGATGAAGATGAACTCGCTTGTCGACCCGGAGATTATCGACGCGCTCTACAGGGCAAGCCGCGCCGGCGTCGAGGTCGATCTCGTCGTGCGCGGCATCTGCTGCCTGCGTCCGCAGGTGCCGGGCCTCTCCGACAATATTCGTGTCAAGTCCATCGTCGGCCGTTTCCTCGAGCATTCCCGCATTTTCTGCTTCGGCAACGGCCATGGGCTTCCCTCAGAAAATGCGCTTGTCTATATCGGTTCGGCGGATATGATGCCGCGCAATCTGGACCGGCGGGTCGAGACGCTCGTGCCTCTCATCAACCGGACTGTGCACGAACAGGTTCTTTCGCAGATCATGCTGGGCAATCTCATCGACAACCAGCAGAGCTACGAGATTCTTCCGGACGGCACGTCGCGCCGCATGGAAGTCGGCAAGGATGCCGAGCCGTTCAACGCGCAGCATTATTTTATGACCAATCCCAGTCTTTCGGGCCGGGGTGAGGCCCTGAAGTCCAGTGCACCGAAGCTGATTGCCGGCTGGAAAAGCGGTTGGCGCAAGTAAACTGGAATTAAATGGTCGAGTCTGAAGCGCAGGGGCGTCTGCCCGGCATCCGCCCGGTTTCCGTTGTGGACATCGGCTCCAACTCCATTCGTCTGGTCATCTATGAGGGTCTGAGCCGCGCACCGGCGGTGCTGTTCAATGAAAAAGTGATGTGCGGTCTCGGCAAGGGCATCGACGCGACCGGCCGCATGGAGGAGGACAGCGTTGAACGGGCGCTGAAGGCGCTGCAACGCTTTCGCGCACTGTCGGATCAGGCGCGCGCCACCAGCATGTTCGTGCTGGCCACGGCCGCCGCCCGTGAGGCGTCGAACGGCCCCCCCTTCATCGAGAAGGCCGAAGCCATTCTCGGGCAGAAGGTACGAATCCTGACCGGAGAAGAGGAAGCCTATTTCTCCGCCATGGGCGTCCTCAGCGGATACCACGATCCCGATGGCATCGTTGGCGACCTCGGCGGTGGTTCGCTCGAGTTTGTCGATATCAGGGGCAAGGAGATCGGCAAGGGCATAACGCTACCGCTCGGAGGCATTCGTCTGTTCGAACACTCCGGCGGCTCACTGCCGAAAGCGAGGACTTGGGTTCGCAAGTTCATGAAGGAAGCGGAGGTCCTGAAGAAGGGGGCTGCGCGCACCTTCTACGCCGTCGGCGGCACCTGGCGTGCGATCGCCAAGCTTCACATGGAAATGCGCGACTATCCGCTCCACATGATGCAGGGCTACGAGATTTCATCGGACGAGGCGATGGCGGTCCTGGCGGAGGTGATCGAGCCGAAGCTCCTCAAGCCATCGGCCTTTTCCACGATTTCCAAGAGCCGCCGCAGCCTGCTGCCCTTCGGGGCGGTGACGATGCAGGAGGCAATTTCAAACATGAAGCCCGAACGCATCTCGTTTTCCGCCCTTGGCGTGCGCGAAGGCTATCTTTTCTCGCTGTTGTCGGAGGCGGAGCGCTCGCAGGATCCGTTGCTCACAGCCGCCGACGAGCTTGCGATATTGAGGGCTCGTTCGCCCGAACATGCGCGCGAGCTTGCCGAATGGACCGGCCGCATGGTGCCGTTCTTCGGCGTCGAGGAAACGCAGGAGGAAAGCCGCTACCGCCGGGCGGCATGCCTGCTGGCGGATATCAGCTGGCGCGCGCATCCCGACTATCGCGGCCTTCAGGCACTCAATGTCATCGCCCACTCGGCCTTTTCCGGCATCAGCCATGCGGGCCGCGCCTACATCGCCCTCGCGAATTACTACAGGCTCGAGGGGCTTAACGACGATGGCGCGACGGGGCCGCTCGCCCGGGTGACGACGCCGCGCCTGCTGGAGCTCGCTAAGCTGCTCGGCGGCCTGTTGCGCGTCGCCTATCTCTTCTCCGCGTCCATGCCCGGCGTTGCCCGTCACCTTACATTGCGGCCGTCGTCCCAGCCCGACACCGACCTCGAATTCGTTGTGCCCGCCGCCTATGCGAACTTCGCGGGCGAGCGGCTGGAAGGCCGTCTGCAGCAACTGGCCAAGCTGACGGGCAAGGGGCTCGCTTTCCGGTTCGAGAGCTGATCAGCGCCCGCGCGTCCCCGCGGGCCCCACGCCCGCTGCTCGGTGCGCTCCTTCCTTCGCATCTCTTCAGGCGCGCAAGGGTCGCTGCGGCGCGTCGAATACCTGCCCGTCTCTTCGTGAGCCGTGGCCTGTCAGCCTGCCCCTGTGAAGCGCGAGCACTCCGAGCCTTTGGCCCCGGCCCTTGATCTCGTGCTCGCCGAGATCCTCCTCGCGGATGAATTCCGGCAGACGAATGCGCCGCAGCAGGTCGGCCGAGATCAGCACCTGCCGGTCGAGCGAGCGGCACAGGCCTTCGAGGCGCGACGTCGTGTTCACCGTATCTCCGAAATAGGTGATCTTGTGCTTGTCGACGCCGATTTCGGCGGCCACGATCGTTCCGCCGTGGATCGCCGCCCGCAGGCGCGGCACCTCACCATAGTCCTTTTTCCAGCGAGCGGCGTCCGCTTCGACCTCGTCCAGGATGTCGAAGATGCAGCGGATACAGGCGGCATCGGCCACGGCGCGGGCGAAGGGCCAACTGATGATCGCGGAATCGCCGACATAATCGTCGATCGTGCCGCGGTAGCGCAGCACCGGATCGGCCATAGTTGCAAACAGTTTCCCCAGAAATTCCTGCGTCTTGAGATCGCCGAAGCGTTCGGCAAAGGAGGTCGAACCGACGAGATCGACGAAAAGAAACACGCGCTCTTCCTGTATCGGCTTACGATAGTGGCCAGTCAGCAGGCTTAAGAAAACATCGCGGCCGAGAAGTTCGCGCACGCGCAGCAGGAAGATGATCGGACCCGATACAACGAGTGCGTAGATGAGCGCATTGAAGGAGGGAACCAGCGCGTCGCTCCAGTCCTGTTGCAGCACGCCGGTCAGTTTCAGCGCCATGCCCGCCGCGGCAAAGCCGAAATTCTCTATTGTGAAATAGACGGCGACCGACGATAGCAAAAAGCCGGGAGTCGGAAGACTGTGGATTTTTCTGTAGAGACGCCGGAAAATGATGCGCCGTTCAAAGGCCAGCACCGGCATGCATATGAAAACGGCATAGGTTGCGCCGATGAGCGCGCCATCTCCATAGACGACCCAGGCGTAGGCCACGCCACTGCCCGCGACGACCAGCAACGCCAGGATGAATTCGAGCGTGGAAAACCTCCAGCGCATGCGTAAGGGCCTCGCAATCGGAGAACGCAGAACAGTCCGGCTCGTCCGAACCTATCCGATCCTCTGCGCTTTACCAGGATCCGTTGATCGATTCCCGTTGGCTATAGCATTTCGTAGTCAGGTGGAATCACCCGGTGTCGCACAAATGCCGCAAAAACAAACAGATAGAGCGGCAGCGACATTTATGTGAGCGCATTCCGCTCTAAAATCGGATTCGGGCGGAAAGTTGTTGTCCGGGCACGCTTTCAATCGCCGATCGTCATCGCCTCGATCTTCTTGTCGACGAAACGCAAGGCAACCTCGCCATTGATGAGCTTCAGCGCCATGTCGCCGAAAAGCTCGCGGCGCCAGCCCTTGAGGGCGGCGACATCGGCCTTCTCGCCGTCTGCGGCGATCCGGTCCAGGTCTTCGCTGTTCGCGATGATCTTGGCCGCAACGCCTTCCTTCTCGGAAATGAGCTTCAGCAGCACCTTCAGCATCTCGCCTGCCGCGCCCGCGCCCTCCGGCGCATGATTCTGTCGCGGCAGCCGAGGCAGTTCGGCCTTGGGAATCGCAAGTGCCTCGTTCACCGCCGCGACGACGGCGGCGCCGGCGCTGGAGCGTTCCCAGCCCTTTGGGACGGTCCGGAGCCGGCCGAGCGCCTCCGCGTCTTTCGGCTGCTGCTGGGCGACTTCGTAAATCGCGTCGTCCTTCAAAATCCGGCCGCGCGGCACGTTGCGCGTGCGTGCCTCGCGTTCGCGCCAGGCGGCCACCCTCTGCAGCACCGCAAGCTCGATCGGCTTTCTCACACGCATCTTCAGGCGCTGCCAGGCGTCGTCCGGATGCAGGTCGTAGGTCCCGCGGTTTTCGAGGATAGCCATTTCCTCTGCCAGCCAGGCGGAGCGCCCTTCACGCTCCAGCTCCTTCTTCAGGTACTGGTAGATGTCTCGGAGATGGGTGACGTCGGCCAGCGCATATTCGAGTTGCTTGTCCGTCAGCGGTCTGCGGCTCCAGTCGGTGAAACGCGAGGATTTGTCTATCTGTTCGTTCTTGATACGGTTGACGAGCTGATCGTAGGAGACGCTATCGCCGAAGCCGCACACCATGGCGGCCACCTGGGTGTCGAACAGGGGATGCGGGATGAGGTCGCCGAGATGATGGATGATTTCGATGTCCTGACGCGCGGCATGGAAGACCTTGACGACGTCTGGATTGGCCATCAGCGCGAAGAAGGGCGCGAGATCGATCCCCGGCGCCATCGGGTCGACGATGACCGCCATCTCGGGGTTGGCCATCTGGATCAGGCAGAGTTCCGGCCAGAAGGTGGTTTCACGCAGGAACTCGGTGTCGATTGTAATATAGCTCGAGCGGGCCAGCGCTTGGCAGGCGGCCTCCAAATCTGCGGTTGTTTGTATCATCGGAATTTTATTCACTGTGGCGAAAATGAGGCTTGTGCACCCCGTGTATCGTTTCGTAGCACCTGTCACAATCGAAAATGTCAGACGACCTTGAAATAACCGGTCATGCCGGTCTTTTGATGTTCGATGATATGGCAATGGATAACCCAGGCGCCGGCATTGTCGGCAACCAGTGCTAATTCCGCCCGCTCATCGGGCAGAAGCAGAATCGTATCCGTTGGCGGCGGCAGGACACGCCGTTTGTTGGAGCGCAGGATACGAAAGCTGAGGCCGTGCAGATGGATCGGATGCGCATGCGGTGTGCGGTTCGCGATTTCGAGCACATAGCTTTCGCCGAGCTTCAATTCCTCGATCGGGGCGATCGGGTCCGGCGTATCTCCGGACCACGGCACCTTGTTGAGCGCCCAGAAAGTGTAGCCGAGGGAACCGCAGATCGAAGGCATGGACTTGTGCTCGGCCGTCGCCGTCAGGTCGATCGGGATGCGCTTTGCCGTCGAAAGGTCCGCTTCGGCGATCGTATTGGCGGGGAGGGGCGTGACGTCGCCGAGGTCGCGTTTCAACGAAGCGCCAACCGAGCGGAAGCCGGCGATCGTCCAAGGCTGCGAGCCGCGGAAATTGCCGAGCGTGACCTCGGCGCCCTCGCTTTCTGGCATGCGCAGGACGAGGTCCAGGCGTTGCCCGGGGCCGAGATCGTAGCGTTGGAGCAGGAACGGGCGCTCGACGGAGTTGCCGTCGAGCGCGATGACTTTTGCATTGGCGCCTTCAAGGCCGAGGGTGTAGATGCGCGTGACGTCGGTTGCGGCGATGCGCACCCGAACGAGGCCGCCGGCGGGCGCGTCGTAGATGGGTTCGCGCTGCCAATTGGCCGTCCGGACCGTGCCGTATGTCCCACCGCGAGCGGCGTCGCGCGGCTTGAAGGGAGCGATGAACTTTCCGCCGGCGCCAAGCCGCCAGTCGCGGAGATTGAGGACGATTTCCCCGTCGAATTCGGGGTCTTCGGGATTCTCGACGACGAGCACGCCGGTCAGCCCCCGGCCCATCTGCGTCAGCGTATTGCAATGGGGGTGATACCAAAAGGTGCCGGCGTCCGGCGGCGTGAAGACGTAGTCGAAGTGGTCGTCCGGATAGACATAGGGCTGCGTCAGTTCCGGCACGCCGTCCATCGCATTGGCAATGCGCAAGCCATGCCAGTGGACGGTCGTCGGTTCGTCGAGCCTGTTGACGAGCCTCGCCGCGAAGGTCTCGCCCTTGCGCATCCGCAAGGTCGGCGGCATGCCTGAATGGGGCGCTTGGCCGAGCGCATAGGTCATGACGGGACTGGTGCCCTCGGCCGCGATCTGCGTCTCTGCCGTTTGCGCGGTCAGCATCTGCCGTTCGGGTGCAGCCCCGGCCCGTGCCGAGAGCCCTGCGCCGAGCGCAAAGGCGCCTCCGATCGCGGCCGAGCCGTGAAGAAAGGAGCGGCGGCTGAGCATCGGCGTCATGGTTTTCTAGATCCCGGATTCTGGACGGGAGGTCGCCTCCCTCACTACTCGATCGCTTCTAAAGCTGATTTTTACTTTCAGCAATTCGCAGCATTTGCACATCTTGACGCAGGCGATCACCGATCGCGTTTCGAGTTGCCGCCGACCAGCTTGTTGAAGAAGGAGGAAGTGCGTAGCAGGTTGCGAAACGGCATCGACCGTTCCTCCGCCGGGACCGGGGCGCGGGCCGTCATGCGTCGGATCGTATAGAGCATGAAGAGGGCGAGGATGCCGGCCGTATAGATAAAGAGTGCCTGGGGCCCGAAAAGATCGAGCAGGAAGGACGCGAAGAGCGGCCCGATGATGGCGCCGAGCGACCAGAAGAAGAGCATGCCGGCGGAAACGAGCGCATGCTGACCTTCTGCCGCGTGGTCGTTCGCATGGGCCGAACAGAGCGAGTAAAGCGGCATGGCGAAGGCGCCGAAGGCGAAGATGCCGGCAAAATTCAGCCACTCGTCGCTGCCGGCGCCGAAGGCGAGGAATAGCCCCGCCAACAGGGAGCCGAACGTGGCGATCAGGATGATCAGACGCCGGTCGAACTGGTCGGAATAGTGCCCGAGCGGATATTGCAATACGACGCCGCCGATGATTCCGGCGCTCATGAACGTGGCGATTGCCGTCACGGAAAGGCCGATCCCCTGCGCATAGATCGGCCCGAGCGAGCGGAAGGCGGCATTGGTGAGCCCGACCACGATGCACCCGATCGTGGCGAGCGGCGAGATGTTCCAGAGCGCCTTGACGTCGAAACGGATAGCTTCTGGCGCGATTGGACTGGAGCGATCGGCAAAAGAGATCGGCACCAGCGAAAGCGTCAGCGCCATGGAAATGATGGCGAAGAGCTCGAAACCGCCGATTCCGACGGCCGGTATCAGGTATTGCGCAGCGGTAACCGAACCGAGGTCGACGACACGATAGATCGACAGCGTACGCGCTCGGTTGGCATTGGTGACGCTGGCATTGAGCCAGCTTTCGACCGTCGCAAAGAGACTTGCGAAGCATATGCCGGCGACGAGCCGCATCAGGAACCAGAACCCCGGCTCGACGACGAGCACCATCGCGATCGCTGCGGCCGAGGCGATCGCCGCCATGGCGGAGAATGTGCGGATATGGCCGATCGAACGCAGGATGCGGGTTACGTAGACGCAGCCGATCGCGAAACCGACATTGTAGCCTGCGCCGATCACGCCGATGAGCGAGGTCGAAAACCCTTCTTCCAGTGCCCGAAGCGAAATGAAAGTGCCCTGCAGCCCGTTGCCGCCGATGAGGATGCCGGCGGTGGCGAGGAGGGGGATGAGCGGACGGATATTTGACATGGGTCGCATCCGGACCTGCAGTCGCGGCTTGAGAGGACGGGAGAGGCTCGGTCTATCTAGCGGTAGCAGGCGCTCGGGGACAGTAGCGATTTGTAGCCTCCCATCCGCTTTGTGTCGGTTCAGGCAGAATCGCGGCGGGAGGGGCACTCGCCGAGCCGATCTTGCCGGGATGGCGTCGCGGCCTTGACAAAAGCGGCGCATCATGCGCTTTTCCGCCCGATTTCGACCAGTGCCGCCGCGCGCCGCCTTTGCGAGCCTCACGCGGTCCTCTGCAATTTCCAGGACTAGACGATGCACCGTTACCGCAGCCACACCTGTGCCGCCCTCCGCAAGTCGGATGTCGGCTCCACCGTTCGCCTCTCCGGCTGGGTTCACCGCGTCCGCGACCATGGCGGCGTGCTCTTCATCGATCTGCGCGACCATTATGGCGTGACCCAGGTCGTCGCCGATCCCGATTCCCCGGCCTTCAAGATGGCGGAGACGGTGCGCGGCGAATGGGTGATCCGCGTCGATGGCACGGTCAAGGCCCGCACCGAGGATACGATCAACAGGAACATGCCGACCGGCGAGATCGAGCTCTATGCCGGCGAGATAGAGGTGTTGTCGGCCGCCAAGGAATTGCCGCTGCCGGTATTCGGCGAGCCGGATTATCCGGAAGACGTGCGCCTTAGGTACCGCTTTCTCGATCTGCGTCGCGAAACGCTGCACAAGAACATCGTCAAGCGCACCGAGATCATCGGTGCCATGCGCCGGCGCATGAACGAGATCGGCTTTACCGAATACACGACACCGATCCTGACCGCTTCCTCGCCTGAGGGCGCGCGCGACTTCCTGGTGCCGAGCCGTCTTCACCCCGGCAGCTTCTACGCGCTGCCGCAGGCGCCGCAGCAGTACAAGCAGCTACTGATGGTCGCCGGCTTCGACCGCTACTTCCAGATCGCCCCCTGTTTCCGCGATGAGGATCCGCGCGCCGACCGCCTGCCCGGCGAATTCTACCAACTCGACCTGGAGATGAGCTTCGTCGAGCAGGAGGACGTCTGGGACACGATGGAGCCGATGATCCGCTCGATCTTCGCGGATTTCGCAGGCGGCAAGCCGGTCACGGAGAAGTTCCCGCGCATCCCCTATGACACGGCGATCCGTAAATACGGCTCCGACAAGCCGGATCTCCGCAACCCGATCGAAATGCAGGAGGTCACCGAACACTTCGCCGGCTCCGGCTTCAAGGTCTTCGCCAATATGATCGCCTCCAACCCGAAGGTGGAGATCTGGGCCATTCCGGCAAAGACCGGCGGCAGCCGCGCCTTCTGCGACCGCATGAACGGCTGGGCGCAGAGCCAGGGCCAGCCAGGCCTCGGCTACATCTTCTGGCGCAAGGAAGGGGAGAAGCTGGAAGGCGCCGGCCCGCTTGCCAAGAATATCGGCGAGGAGCGCACGGACGCGATCCGCACGCAACTCGGGCTTGAGGATGGGGACGCGTGCTTCTTCGTCGCCGGTGAACCCGCCAAGTTCTACAAGTTCGCCGGAGAAGCCCGCAGCCGCGCCGGCGAGGAACTGAACCTCGTCGACCGCGACCGCTTCGAACTGTGCTGGATCGTCGACTTCCCGTTCTATGAATGGAACGAAGACGAAAAGCGCGTCGACTTCGCCCACAATCCTTTCTCTATGCCGCAGGGCGGCCTCGAGGCACTCTCTGGCGACGACCTGCTCTCGATCAAGGCGTTCCAGTACGACATGGTCTGCAACGGCTTTGAAATCGCGTCGGGCTCGATCCGTAACCAGTCGCCGGAGCTCATGGTCAAGGCTTTCGAAAACGTCGGCCTCAGTCAGGCGGATGTCGAAGAGCAGTTCGGCGGCCTCTACCGCGCCTTCCAGTACGGCGCGCCTCCGCATGGCGGCATGGCGTTTGGCATCGACCGCATCGTCATGCTGCTGGTCGGCGCCAAGAACCTGCGCGAAATCTCCCTCTTCCCGATGAACCAGCAGGCGGTCGACCTTCTCATGGGCGCGCCGTCGCCGGCGACGCCCGCGCAATTGCGTGAACTGGCGATCCGGCCGATCCCGCAGAAGAAGGACTGAGTTCCTTCCTTTAAAACAAAAAGGCCCGGCGATCGCCTCGCCGGGCTTTTCTTCGCGGCGCGCGCGTTCTCAGATATTGGCGAGCAACTCGTTGATGCGCGATTCCATGTCTGCCAGGGCCGCGTCGATTTCCTTCTGTCCGGTGATCGCTGCATTCATCTCCTGGCCGATGATGTCTTGAATGGCGAACTGGCGTTGCACGGTCGAGGGGAGCGGCGTGCCGAGCGTTGCGACGGCCGCGATCGTGTCGCGATGCGGCAGCGCCTTGAACTCCTCCGATTCCAGCACCGCCTTCACAGCCGGAAGATGGCCGGTGCGCGACCACTCGAAATCGTTGTCGTTGAAGAACTTCAGGAATTTGCCGATCGCCGCTTCTTCCTCTGGTGTGCGCTGCTTCTGCGAGACGGCCCAGCTGTGCCCGTCCGCATATTGCGCCTTTGTGCCGGGGAAGAGCTGCGGATAGGGATAGACGGCGTAGCCGCCTGCATTGAGCGCCGTTCCTGATGTTTCCGATGAGGCGGTGTAGTCGCCGATCACCCATGTGCCGTTCAAATGAACGCCGCCTTCGCCTGCGAGGAAGGCGTTGATGCCGGCGGCGTAATCCATGTCCTTCGTCGTGTAATCGTTGTCGTAGATCGCTTTGTACATTTCGAGCACGCGTCTTGCTTCCGGCGTATTGAGCTTCACCTGCTCGGGGTCGGCGAAGAAGTCGGAATCCTGCTGGAAGAGATAGGTGTAGAGGTTGCGCGTATAGAGTGCCACCTCATTGGCGAGGTTCTGAACGAAATAGGGTTTGCCGGTTTTCTCCTTGAACTGCTTGGCCTGTGCCATAAGCTCGTCGACGCTGGTCGGCAACTTCGGCGTGCCATCGGCATTGACGAGCCCGGCCTTCTTGAAGAGGTCCATGTTGATGTGGAACAGCATGGTCCAGTTGTCGATCGGCAGGCCATAGATACTACCGTCCTTGGTGACGCCGCTGAGGCTTGCTTCGGTGAAGTCGGAGGGCGCGATGCCGACTGATTTGAGGAGATCATCGAGCGGCATCAAGAGCCCCCTCGACTGGTAGTCTCCGAGTACGGAATGGTGGATGGTGACGATGTCCGGCGGATCGCCGGCCGCAAACTGCGCCGTCAGCTGGTCGTAACCCGGCCATTCGACCGTGGACACGCTTACGTGCACGTCCGGATTGTCGGCATTGAACTTGTTGATCAGCGACGTGATGATGCCGCATTCTCCGACGGCCTTGCTGACGTCGGTGTTGGTGCCGAACTCCGCGTCGCAGGCGCCGAAAAAGCGTTGCACGGTGAGCTCCGTTGCCGCAAGGGTAGGCGTCGCCGTTGCCAAGGCAAACGCAGAGGCGGCTGCCAGCATGTATTTGCGCAGGGTAAGCGTCATTTCCATCTCCTCCTCATCGGGTCGTCGACCCTTGCTGACTCTCCTCCCGAGAGCCGATTGCCAACGTTCATCGATGGGCTGCCTTCAGCGCACGGCGGCGCCGGAGACGGCCGTCACGATGTATTTCTGGAAGAACAGGTAGAGAATGAGGATCGGCGCGCCTGCGAAGACCGCCTGCGACATCAGGAAGCCAAGCCCCTCCGATTGCGCGAAGTTCGTCTGCGTCGAGGCGATGCCGATCGTCAGCGTGTACATTTCCTTCTTCGTGCCGGAGATCAATGGCCAGAAGTAGTCGTTCCAGGAAGACAGGAAGGTGAAGATGCCGAGCGTTGCCTGGGCAGGCAGTGTCAGCGGCAGCAGCACTTTCCAGAAGATCTTGAAGCGGCTGGCATTGTCGAGCAATGCGGCCTCGTCGAGCTCCTTCGGGATGGCGCGGAAATATTGCGTCATCAGGAACACGCCGAAGGGGGCGGCCAGGCCTGGCAGGATCAGCCCATGATAGGTGTTGTGGAATTTCAGCCAGCTGAAGAGCTGGTGGCGGGCGATCAGCACCGCCTGCTCCGGAACGGCGAGTCCGAGCAGAACAATGACGAACAGCGTATTCCGGAACGGAAAGTTCAATCGCGCAAAACCGTAGCCGGCGAGTGATGAGAGGACCAGCGTGAAGATCGTCAGCGTGCCCGAGACGATCATACTGTTCAGAATCCAACGGAAGACCGAGGACGTCGCCAGGATATTGATGTAGTTGACAATCGTATACGGCGCATGGAAGACGGAGTTCATATCCGTCATCAGTTCCTTGTTGTCCTTGAGCGACATCGCGACGACCCACGCGATCGGCGCCATCATCAGAAGCGCAAGGCTGATCGCCAGGATAAGGATGATGCGATCGCCGGTCGAGCGCCCGACCATGCCGGAAGATATGGAGCTCATCCTTCTACTCCCTTTCGACGCGAGATGAAGTACTGCGTGAGCGCTGCGATCATGATCAGAATGAAAAGGATTTCGGATGCTGCGGCGCCAAGCCCGAGATCCCATTTGGTGAAAGCCGCCTCGTAGATATAGAGCACGATCGGCTTCGAGACGTTGTTGGGACCGCCCTGCGTCATTAGCCGCGCCTGCCCGAAGAGCTGGAACTGCAGGACGATCTCGATGATTATCACCAGGACAAAGGTGCGCCGGATTGAGGGCAGGGTAATGTGCCAGAGGGTGCGCCAGCGGCTCGCATTGTCGAGCGCCGCAGCCTCGTAGATATCCTGAGGCACCTGCTGCAGGGCCGAGAGAAACAGCATCATCGGCAGACCGATGCACCACCAGACGGTCGCGATTGCAATCCCGATCATTGTCAGCTTCGGATCGGAGAGGAAAACGGGCGCGGTTGCGCCGAACCAGCCATAGATCGTGGCGAGCAGGCCGAAATTGCCGATGAAGACGATGCGCCAGATCAGCGTGACGATCGTCACCGACAGGACGGACGACGAGAAGTAGACGGTGCGCAACGCGGCGGCTGTTCTCGTCTTGCGATTGAGTGCCAGCGCCAGCAAGAGCCCGATGAGGGCAAGCGCGGGAACGGTTAGGAAAACGAAATAGAAGGTATTGCCGACCGCCTGGAGGAAGATCTTGTCCCTGAAGAGCCGAAGATAATTGTCGAGGCCGACGAACCGCCCGGTGCCGAAGGCATCGGCCTTGTGCAGGCTGAGCCAGACGCCCCAGAAGAGCGGCACGACGAGCAGCGTCACGAAAAAGATGAGGTAGGGCGCGACGAAAAGCGCGTTGCGCCAGAGCGGCGCGTTGATGTTCTGCGCCGCCTGCCGAGCGGCTGGCCTGGCGGTCGAACTGCTGCCGGGGAGGGCCGCCTCAGCCATGGGCCGTCTCCTCATTGTGCCAGGCCCGGCCTGCGGCGTCGAAAAGGTGGGTGCGAGCGCCGTCGAGTGTCAGGGCAATTTCGTCGCCGATCGCGATGCGGCTGTTGCCGATATCCTCGGCGACGATGGCGCTTCCGTCCTTGAGGCGAGCATAGAGCAGCGTTCGGTCGCCGAGCCGTTCGATCACATCGACCTTGCCCGTGGTCGTCGCCGTCCCGCCATGCGCGAGCTTGACCGCCTCGGCGCGAATGCCGAGCGCGTGCTCGCTACCGTTGATCCCGGCAAGAGGGATCGCCGTCTGCAGTTCGGTCCCGTCCGGCAATCTTGCTCGAACAAAACCTCCCTGGATCGAAAGGCTGACGGGCAGGAAGTTCATCGTCGGCGAGCCGACGAAGGTCGCAACGAAGCGGCTTGCCGGGCGCGAATAGATCTCCATCGGCGTGCCGATCTGCTCGATCTTGCGATTGTTCATGACGACGATGCGATCGGCGAGCGTCATCGCCTCGATCTGGTCATGGGTGACGAAGACCATCGTCGATTTGACGCGGTTGCGAAGCTGGGCGAGTTCGACGCGGGTGCGCACACGCAGCGCCGCATCGAGATTGGAGAGCGGTTCATCGAACAGGAAGGCCTTCGGTTCCTTGACGATGGCCCGGCCGATCGCGACGCGCTGACGCTGACCGCCGGAAAGCTGGCCGGGCTTGCGTTCGAGCAGGTGGCCGATTTCCAGCAGGCGCGCGGCTTCCGCGACGCGGGCGGAAATGACATCGGCCGGCACGTTGATGTTGCGCAGTCCAAACGCCATGTTATCGGCGACGGTCATGTGCGGATAGAGCGCATAGCTCTGGAACACCATGGCGATGTCGCGCTTGCCCGGTGGCAGGTTGTCGATGCGCTGGCCGTTGATCGCGATCGTTCCCTCGTCGACGCTTTCGAGGCCGGCGATCATGCGCAGAAGCGTTGACTTGCCGCAACCCGAGGGCCCCAGGAACACCATGAACTCATTGGCCTTGATCGACAGCGACAGGCCGTCGAGGACGGTCAGCGAGCCGTAGCGCTTGCTGACACTCTGAATGTCGATATGGGCGGTCATGCGGCTGCTCCGATCGGGCAGTCAGAATGGGGAAAGCTGATATACACATTTGGTCGGAACGCGCCGGACGCCATGGTTCTCGGGTGGCTCGGCGAGCCTCGACCGGTCAACGATAGTGCCAAAACAGAAGCGCTTGCTCCCATCTTCTCCTCCCAGCGGCACGTCGAGCCTGTGCCTAAACGATAAATCATACAATTGGAATGTCAACAATATTACGATATGTATCGGTTATCATGATATTAATCAACGCAGCCGGATCATGCGGTAGGAGAGGGGCGGAATCCTGGCGCCGAGTCTTCCATCCGAAGCCACTGCACCGTCTCCCTTCCTCGGGACCACATTGTCCGGTCTTTCGGCCGTGTTGGTGGCGTTGATGTCCGAATGAGCGAGCACCTGGTCATCGACAATCGTCAGCGCGCCGAAGTCGATCAGGCGGACGTTGAGATCGAGCGTTTCCGTGCCATGCCGGTTGACGATGAAGAAGGTGACGGCTTTTTGGTCGGTGTCATGGACGGCCGATACATCGAGATACGGCACGTCGCCGAGGCCCTCGACCCGATAGGTCGGGCTGTCGACATGCAGCTTGAGAGCCGTCCCGCGACCATAGGCCGAGGCGAAATAATAGGGATAGAAAATCGTCTGGCGCCAGGCCGGCCCGCCCGGCACCGTCATGATCGGGGCGATGACATTCACGAGTTGCGCCAGGCAGGCGATCTTCACGACGTCGGCGCGGTTGATAAAGGTGTTAAGGATGCAGCCGACCTGAAGCACGTCCTCGAAATTGTAATCGTCCTCGAGCAGGGCAGGCGCGTGCGGCCATCCATGGGCGCCCGCAAGTGTCTCCTTGTCGCGTTCCTTCGAATGATACCAGACATTCCATTCATCGAACGAGATATAGACGCTCTTGTCCGAGCGCTTCTTGGCCTTGACGTAAGCGATCACGCCGGCGACTGTGCCGATATAGTTGTCGAGTTCGATGCTGCGGGCGAGATAGTTGGCGGTGTTCTTGGCGCGGTTCTCGAAATACATGTGCAGCGAGATGTAGTCGACCTCGTTGTAGGTGTGATCGAGAACCGTCGCTTCCCACTCTGGATAGGTCGGCATGTGCGCATTGGAGGAACCGCAGACGACCAGCTCGAGCGAGCTGTCGAAGGCGCGCATTGCCTTGGCGGTCTCGTGCGCCAGCCTGCCATATTCATCAGCGGTCTTGTGGCCGATCTGCCAGGGGCCGTCCATCTCGTTGCCGAGGCACCAGACCTTGACGCCCCAAGGCTCGGCGCGGCCGTTGGCGCGGCGCTTATCGCTCCATACGCTGCCGCCTGGGTGATTGACGTATTCTAGGAAGTTGCGGGCCTCGTCGAGTCCGCGCGAGCCGAGATTCACGGCGAGCATCATCTCCGTGTCGACGGCCGCACACCATTCGGCGAATTCATGGATGCCGACCTGATTGCTTTCTGAGGTGTGCCAGGCGAGATCGAGGCGGACCGGCCGGCTCTCTTTCGGACCAATGCCGTCTTCCCAATTGTAGGCGGACACGAAATTCCCGCCCGGATAGCGGACGATCGGAACCTTGAGTTTCCTGACAAGATCGATCACATCCCGGCGCATGCCGTTCTCGTCGGCGGTTGGATGGTCGGGTTCGTAGATGCCGGTATAAACGGCGCGCCCGAGGTGTTCGATGAAGGAGCCGTAAAGGCGGGGATCGATATCCGAGATCGTATACTTGCTGTGTACCGTGACCGCAGCCTTCATGCATTCCTCCACTACATCATAATTCATGATTTATATCATAAATCAGGATGAATAAAGCGGAAGCCGCGGCGATGGTCAAGAGGCGATATTTGCCCCGCACAAGTCTCAGCGCGTTTTGAGGCGCAAGAGGATATCCTGGTCGTAGTTGCCGAAACCACGGCCGAAGATGTTGACCCCGCCGGGGTGGCGGGCATTGTCGCGCACGCCGACGCGAAGCCGGATCGAGTGATGCTCTTCGACCTTCAGGTCTGCGAGCTTGACATTGGAGATACGCAGGCCATCGACGAAGGCGCCGTCATCATTGACCCTGAAACTCTTGAGCTTGCCGTATTGCGAGCCCTTGAGCTTCCACCAATCCGGCGTGAAAACCCCGCGTTTGTCGCCGAAATCACCCGGAGACGTCCAGGTTCCGATGTCGACGCCATTGACCGTCAGCGTGATGTCGGAAGGCCAGTCGGCGCTGGTTCCAGGCACTTCCGAGCTCAACTCCATGACGAATTCGACCTCGCGAATAATGGTATTCGTCAGCCGCGCATTATTGGGAAACTGATACTCGACGTAGCCGCGCGTGAACCAGATGAGCGCCGCCTTCATGCGGTCGGGATCGAGAAACGTGTCGGGGACGTCGAGCAGGCCGATGATGCCGTCGACCGAGCAAAGCCCGCAAGGGGCGGTCACCTCGAAGCTCGTATAGAGCCCGAGCGGCATCGACACTTCGATCGCGTCCGGTTCGGTTTCCTTGATTTCATTCTTGAAGACGACGAGGACTTCGTCATAGACGCTATGGCAAACCTTCTGGTTTCCCTTGCGCGCCTTCTGCGTTTCGGTGCGGATGAGCCCGGCCTCCTCCAGCATCTGAACGTTGGTCGAGACGCTCGACTGCGGCAGCTTGAGGATGTCCGCAATTTCGTTGACGTTCAGCGGCCCCTTTTTGTGCAGGAGCTTCAACACAGAGACCCTTGCCGGTGAAGCGAGCCCCTTCAGAATGGGCATGCCTTCCTCCGGGTCGACGACAAGAAAATTGCGGCTCATGGGGCTCCGATAGACAGGGATGAAAATGCGTATCGATGTTCTATATCAAAGAAAGTGATTTATTCAATCGCGTCTTCGCTCGACAAGCGCTCGAAATGACAAGAAGAGATGGCCGGCGTTTCGCTCCGCCCCGCTGCGATTCGAGCTGACAATACGGGGTCGTACGACCGCCCTGCCAACGTGCGGGGCACACAACAGCCGCGCTGTGATCTGCGCTTGTTTCAGGGCTCGTTCCGTCGTTCTTAGAAATCCATGCCCGGTGCCGGCGGCATCGGTGACTGCCCGTCCTTCTTCGGTTTCTCGGCGATCATCGCTTCGGTCGTCACCAAAAGGCCGGCAACGGAGGCTGCATCCTGTAGCGCCGCGCGCACGACCTTGGCCGGGTCGATCACGCCCATTTCGAAGAGATCGCCGAATTCGTTCGTCTGGGCATTCCAGCCGTAGGAGAAGTCCGACTTCTCGCGCAGCTGCCCGACAATGATCGATCCTTCGGAACCGGCATTCTCGGCGATCTGGCGGACCGGCGCCTCGACCGCCCGGCGAACGATCTCGACGCCGACGCGCTGGTCGTCATTGGCCGTGGGCACGCTGCCGAGCGCCTTGACCACCCTGAGCAGCGCGACGCCGCCACCCGGCAGGATACCTTCTTCGACCGCCGCGCGTGTCGCGTGCAGCGCGTCGTCGACGCGGTCTTTCTTTTCCTTCACCTCGACCTCGGTCGAGCCGCCGACACGGATGACGGCAACGCCGCCGGCGAGCTTTGCCAGCCGCTCCTGCAGCTTTTCGCGATCGTAGTCGGAGGTCGTCTCCTCGATCTGTGCCTTGATCTGCGCGACGCGGCCGCTGATATCCTCCCTGCTGCCGGCGCCGTCGACGATGGTCGTGGTCTCCTTCTCGACCATGATGCGCTTCGCCCGTCCGAGCGTGTCCATGGTGACGTTCTCAAGTTTGATGCCGAGATCTTCGGAGACGACGGTGCCGCCGGTGAGAACCGCGATATCCTCCAGCATCGCCTTGCGGCGATCGCCGAATCCGGGTGCTTTGACGGCGGCGATCTTCAGTCCGCCGCGAAGCTTGTTGACGACGAGCGTGGCGAGCGCTTCGCCCTCGACGTCTTCAGCGATGATCAGGAGCGGCTTGCCGGCCTGGATGACCCCTTCGAGGATGGGGATCATCGCCTGCAGGTTCGAGAGCTTCTTCTCGTGAATCAGGATATAGGCATCTTCGAGTTCCGCCCGCATCTTCTCCTGATTGGTGATGAAGTAGGGCGAGAGATAGCCCCTATCGAATTGCATGCCCTCGACCACTTCGAGCTCGATCTCGGCGGTCTTGGCTTCCTCGACGGTGATCACCCCCTCATTGCCGACCTTTTCCATCGCTTCGGCGAGATAGCGGCCGATCTCCGCATCCCCATTGGCCGAGATCGTCGCGACTTGAGCGATTTCCTCGTTCTTCGAGACTTTGCGGGCGTGCCCCTGGAGTTCCTTGACGATCGCGTCGACGGCGAGGTCGATGCCGCGCTTCAAATCCATCGGGTTCATGCCGGAGGCTACGGCCTTGGCGCCTTCCCGAACGATCGCCTGGGCGAGCACGGTCGCCGTCGTCGTACCGTCGCCGGCGACATCGCTCGTCCGCGAGGCGACCTCACGCAGCATCTGCGCCCCCATGTTCTCGAACTTGTCCTCAAGCTCGATTTCCTTGGCGACGGAGACGCCGTCCTTGGTGATCCGCGGTGCGCCGAATGATTTGTCGATCACCACGTTTCGACCCTTGGGGCCAAGCGTCACCCGGACGGCATTGGCCATGATATCGACGCCGCGTAACATGCGGTCGCGAGCGTCGGTATTGAACTTGACGTCTTTGGCAGCCATGTGCGCCTCCTCCCTCAGCACGGAAATCTTTGTTCCTCCGCGTCCGGCCTCATAGGCAGCCGGTCCGCACTCATTTTTGGCATTCTCGCACCGCCCCGGAAGCGACGCGCTCCCGAGGCCTGCACTTGCCTCACTCTTCGACGTCGTCAGGCGTCAGGATGTCGATCAATGCCGCGACGCGGCCGGCGGGAAGATGGCGGCCCTCGCCGATCAGGGCCTCGTCATTGTTGACCCAGGCGATTGCCTCGGCAAGCTCGCTTGCGGTTGCGCCCGTTGCAAGAAGTTCGGCCATCAGAGTCTCGTCGACCGGGCCGAGGATAGCGGTGATATCCGACTGCTTCAGTCCCATGGCGTACTCCTTCCGTTTCATCGGTCGGGCGATGCACGACTGTCGGCAACCCAGATAATAGATAGGCAGCCGCCTTCATCCATCAAGCACACCATCATAGCATCAATCGGAGGGATAAAAAAAAGCCCGGCGCCAGGGCGAGGCTGCGCATGTCTCCTTGAAACGACCTCGTTTCAAGGAGACATGCAGCAACTCAAGAATGCTACAGCGTCGCGCGTCTGAAAAAGACGCGCGACGCTGGAGATTTTGGCTGCCGTACGGGTCGGCGGCAGCGGCAATCAATCGTTCGCCGCCACCGTCACGCCCAGAACCGACGGAAGCGTATTGGGCGCGCCCATGGCCGCGCCCATGATCATCGGAAACGGCACCGGCTTCTCCGGTTCGGCGCTGATGGTCAAGCTCTTCGGGCTGTCGAGATAGGCATTGACGGCAGCAGTCACCTGGTTCTGCAGTTCCGGCAGGTTGAACTGAGCCATCATGATCGGCACCAGGCCCTTCAGCGACTGCGCCAGTTGCTCGCCGGTGACCCCCTGTTGGCTGCCAGCGAAATCGAGCGCCTTTTTCGTGATCGACGCGTCGTCGAAGCGGATCGAGGCGCTGTTGAACGTCAGTTGCTGCATCAGGCCGAGCATGGCGAGGCCCATTGCCTGCTCTGCCTCTTTCTTGTTCGGGTTTGCCTCGGCCGCCTTGACTGCTTCCTGCATCGATTTCAGGAACTCGAGCGTATAGCCGGAAAAGTCCATCGTGATATTCAGCCGTCCGATGTTCTGGAAATCCAGGGCGTATTCCTCGAGTGCGAGATTACCGCTCTTGAGTTCCCAACTTCCTTTCATGGTGATCTTGCCGTCGATCTGCTGCAGGCCGAGCTTCTCGATCGCTTCCTTCGCCTTGGCGTCGTCCATTTCGGAGAGGTCCGCCTGCACGCCGGCGATGATGGCATCGAAGTCGAATCCGGCGTCGTTCTCCTGTCGCGTCAGATTGCCTTCCATGCTGGAAATGGTGAAGGCCTCCTTGCCTTTCACCGTGAGCACCAGCGGTCCGGTGCTGAAGGATTCATAGAGCAGGATGTCGTTGATCGTATCGCCCGACGGATCGCCGGGGATATCGAGACCGCCAATGGCAATATCCTTCAGGGAGATTGCATCCTTTCCGTCCTTCGCATCGACGTCCGGGAAGGAGACCGTCTCGGCGTAGTAGCCGCCGTCGTCCGCTTCCTCGACGCCCTCGAACGTCACCTGACCGATATCGAAGGATTGGCCGGGCTTGGCTGCCACCTGCAGCTTGACGCCCGTGACGGTCACGGTATCGCCGTCGGCCTCCGCCTTGTCGAAGCTAAGCTTGGACCCGTTGAGCTCGAGGGCGGCGCTCAGCTTCCTCACCATGTCCGCGCCGTCTAGGGCAAAGGCCGGGCCGGCAAGCGTGAGAAAGGCGGCGCCGGCCATCATCAGGCGGATCTTGCGCGCGTTCATCATATTGGATTTCCTTTGAAAAAAAATTCGTCGTTAAGTGGTATCCGGAGTCGCCCGTTGCAATCTGAGCGATGTTGGTGCCCTCCGTCAAATCGGCACGGCAATGGCTGCGGAAACGCCGCCGGCGAACATCCCGCCGGCCTTTCCACGCGGGCGCATTCCGATGCATGCGTTGCGGTTGCGGCACTCGCTCTCCCTCAGTCCCAAATCGGTCACGCCAGACCCTAATACGAAACTCGGCAAATTTATATTGCCGCCTGCAATCGCGCGTCATGCCTGATGGATCATGCTTTCCGGAAGGTTAGCCGCAGTGCGTTCAAAACGTCGGAAAGGCAAGCGGAGGGTGCTGGTTCTCCACAAGGTTGCGCAAAAGCGTTCTACGGTTTTGCGATCGGAACCTGCGGCAAACCCATGGATATCTGCTTTGGAATCCTTGCCGTGGCGGACCCGGTGCGCTAGCAAGAGCATATGGGACAGAGCCTTTTGCCGCCATCTGGCGGAGACGACAACATTCTGCCGGTTGACCTCAAGGCAGCGCTGGAAGAGCGCTATCTCGCCTACGCACTGTCGACCATCATGCACCGCGCGCTGCCGGATGTCCGAGACGGGCTGAAGCCGGTTCATCGCCGCATCATCCACGCCATGAGCGAGATGGGGCTCAGGCCCAACTCCTCGTTCAAGAAATGCGCGCGCATCGTCGGCGACGTCATCGGTAAGTTCCATCCACACGGAGACCAGTCCGTCTATGACGCGCTGGTGCGCCTCGCGCAGGATTTCTCGCAACGCTATCCGGTCGTCGACGGCCAGGGCAATTTCGGCAATATCGATGGCGACAACGCTGCCGCCTATCGATACACCGAAGCCAAGATGACCGAGGTTGCGGCCCTCCTCCTGGAGGGAATCGATCAGGACGCGGTCGACTTCCGTCCGACATACAACGAGGAAGATCAGGAGCCGACGGTGCTTCCCGGCGCCTTCCCCAACCTGCTCGCCAACGGCGCCTCGGGCATCGCCGTTGGCATGGCGACGTCGATCCCGCCGCACAATGCGCATGAGCTCTGCGACGCGGCGCTCCATCTCATCCGCCACCCGAATGCGACGGTGGAGGAGCTTCTGTTCGATCCGGCCAATCCTCAGCGGGGCGGGATCGAGGGGCCGGATTTCCCGACCGGCGGCGTCATCGTCGAGAGCCGCGCCAGCATGATCGAGTCCTACCGCACGGGCCGCGGCGGGTTTCGCGTGCGCGCCCGCTGGGGTGTGGAGGATCTGGGCCGCGGCGGCTATCAGATCGTCGTGACGGAAATTCCATACCAGGTGCAGAAGTCGCGGCTGATCGAAAAGATCGCCGAACTGCTCGTGGCCCGAAAGCTGCCGCTGCTCGAGGATATTCGCGACGAATCGGCCGAGGATGTGCGCGTCGTCCTGGTGCCGAAGAACCGCACCGTCGACGCCAATATCCTGATGGAATCGCTCTTCAAGCTGACTGAACTCGAAAGCCGCATTCCGCTCAACATGAATGTCCTGTCGATGGGCCGCGTGCCGCGCGTCATGGCGTTGAACGAGGTGCTGAGCGAATGGCTGGCGCACCGCCGCGAGGTGCTGCAGCGACGTTCCCGCCACCGGCTTGCCGCAATCGACCGGCGGCTGGAGATCCTCGGCGGCTATCTTGTCGCCTATTTGAATATCGACGAGGTCATCCGCATCATCCGCGAGGAGGATGAGCCGAAGGCGGTGATGATCGAGCGCTTCGGCCTGACGGACGTCCAAGCCGAAGCGATCCTCAATATGCGGCTGCGCTCGCTGCGCAAGCTTGAGGAATTCGAAATCCGCACCGAATTCGACGCGCTCTCCAAGGAAAAGGCCGAGATCGAGGCGCTGCTCGCATCGGATGACAAGCAATGGCAGACCGTCGCCTGGGAGATCGGCGAGGTCAAGAAGAAGTTCGCCAAGGCGACCGAGATCGGCAGGCGGCGCAGCACCTTCGCCAACGCGCCCGAGGCCGATATCGAAGCCATCCAGCAGGCGATGATCGAGAAGGAGCCGATCACTGTCGTCATTTCGGAGAAGGGTTGGATCCGGGCCCTCAAGGGGCACATTTCCGACACGTCCTCGCTGCAGTTCAAGGACGGCGACGCGCTGAAGGTCGCGTTCCCGGCGCAGACGACGGACAAGATCCTTGTCTTCACCACCGGTGGCAAGGTCTATACGCTCGGCGGCGACAAGCTGCCGGGCGGGCGCGGCCACGGCGAACCGCTGCGCATCATGGTCGACATGGAAACCGATCAGGATGTGCTGACGGCGCTCGTGCACGATCCAGCGCGCAAACTCATCGTCGCGTCCGCCGCCGGCAACGGCTTCGTCGTCACAGAGAGCGATATTGTTGCCAATACCCGCAAGGGCAAGCAGGTGATGAATGTCGCCATGCCGGACGAGGCGAAACTCGTGGTTGCCGTGAAGGGCGATCACGTCGCGGTCGTCGGCGAAAACCGCAAGATGCTCGTCTTTCCGCTGGTGCAGATCCCGGAAATGGCCCGCGGCAAGGGCGTGCGCCTGCAACGCTACAAGGATGGTGGCATTTCCGACATTCGCTGCTTCGCCATCGCGGACGGCCTCACCTGGGAAGACAGCGCCGGCCGGGTCTTCACCAAGTCCAAGGACGAACTGATCGAGTGGCTCGGCGATCGTGCCGGGGCCGGCCGTGTCGTCCCCAAGGGCTTCCCGCGCAGCGGCCGCTTCAGCGGCTGACCGCAAGATTCGGCATCTTGAAATTACAGGTTGCTGCATCATCTTGAATAGGCGCCCCCGCCTTTTCTCCAGGCGGGACTTTCCGCTGGGGGCGCCATCACTCTTTGACCCATGATTCCTGAAGTCCGACGAGACGCGGGGGAATCCTGCGCCCGGAGAGAGGAACGCGATGATTTCGGCCCTTGACGACACCTTGCTGGCGCTCGCCGACCCGACGCGCCGCCGCATACTCGAAGTCCTGCTCGCTGGCGAGGCCTCCGCCGCGGATATCGCCATCGCTGTCGGCGTTCGACGGGACGAGCTTTTAAGGCATATGACGGTTCTCGAAGAGGCGGAGCTGATTTCCCGGCGATCGCAGGGCGAGGGCGAACTGATCGCCGCCAATCCGGCGCCGCTGGAGATCGCGGCCGAATGGATCAACACCAATCGCGAACTCTGGGCGATGCGCTCTCAGATGCAGGAAACATAGAGCAGCCGCCCTGAACCGATTTTCGGAAAGCTCGATGCGCAGATTCAAAGCGTGACGGCGATGTTTGCGCGTCCAATGCGTCTGAAAAGACGCGCGGCGCCACAAGGCACTCAACCGGCAAGCGGTTGCTCCGGGCAGGAATGCTGTGGCTTTGCCATCTTATGGCGCATCTGCCGGAGCGAATGGCCGACCAAGGCCAGGATCAGGATCGCGCCACCCAGAAGGGTCTGGGCCGTGGGCGTTTCGGAAAAGATGATCCAGACCCAGATCGGTGCCAGCACCGTCTCCAGAAGATAGAACATGCCGACTTCAGGCGCCGAGAGATAGCGCGGCCCCGTCGCCAGACAGAAGAAGGCGAGGGGGATCACCACGAGCCCGTTGACGAGAATGTAGCCGGGCTCGGCGATGGAGAAGCCGTCGGATGGCAGGAGCAGGAGCGCGGCGAGTGCCGGAAAAATCGCGGTCGTCAGTGGCACCAGCGCCATGTCCCGGCCACTGGCGCGGCTGACGGTGATCGCACTTGCCAGCAGGAAAGCGGAGCACGCGGCCATGGCGTCCCCGAAGAAATGACCGCTTTCCAGGCCATCCGCGACGATCACTCCGACGCCCAGAAGCATGAACGCCATCGTCAGGAGCGTGGCGCGGGAAGGCCGCTCCTTCAGGAATATCCAGGAGAGAATCGCCGCGAACATCGACGTGAATGCAAGGATGAAGACCACATTCGTGGTCGAGGTATTGAATACCGCAAGCAGGAAGGTGAAGGAATTGATGCCGTAGAAGAGACCGGCCATGAGACCGGCCTTGCCGGGGATCAGCGCGGTCGGCCGGCGCAGCACGCGATTGATAACGAACCAGGCGAGGATCGCGACGGCGAAGGTCGACAGGCTGCGCAAGGCGAGCAGCGACCAGACCTCGCCGTTCGCCGAGCGGATCAGCGGAATGTCGAAGGAAAGTGCAAGGCCGCCGAGGCCGGTGATGGCAAGACCACGCCGGTGGCGGGCGGCGTCAGGAGAGTGGCGCAAGATTAGTCCGTGGAGGTGTCTCTGGATTCGGGATCGCCAGCATAGCGCTCCCAGCCGCGCGCCATAAGATGCTCCTGCGGCAAAAATTTCGTCTTGTAGCCCATTTTCCGGGAGCCCTTGACCCAATAGCCGAGATAAACATGCGGCAGGCTGCGTTCCTTCGCCCTGCGGATGTGGTCGAGGATCATGAAGGTGCCGAGCGAACGGTTCGAAAGAGCCGGATCGAAGAAGGAATAGACCATCGACAGCCCGTCGCCCATACGGTCGGTCAGCGCCGTGGCAACGAGCGGACCGCGGGCCCTTTCGCTGATCCCGTCGCCCTCGGCCCGCAGCCGGTATTCGATGATGTGGGTATGGACATGGGTGTCCTCGACCATCATCGCGTAATCGAGCACGGACATGTCGGACATGCCGCCCTTCTGGTGGCGGTTGTCCAGGTATCGGCGGAAGAGGTTGTATTGCTCGCTGGACGGTTCGGCCGGATATTCGGCGGACATGATGTCACGGTTGGCCGCGAGCACGCGGCGCATCGATCGGGTCGGCGCAAATTCGTTGGCGAGAATGCGCACGGAGACGCAGGCGCGGCAGGTTTCGCAGGCCGGGCGATAGGCGATGTTCTGCGACCGGCGAAAACCGCCCTGGGTCAAGAGATCGTTGAGCTCGGGGGCTCGTTCACCCACCATGTGGGTGAAGACCTTCCGTTCCATTTCGTTCGGCAGGTAAGGGCACGCTGCCGGCGCGGTCAGGTAGAATTGTGGAGACGGTGTGGTCTGTGTGTTCATCGAGCGTGGCGGTCACTCTTCGTGCGGCTCATCGCCATAGGATGGCCGAAGAATGGAAAACGTCAACACACTCGTTCGGCAAGACACCAGCAAATTCAGGTGGGTTTGGCCGGGGCTGTCAGTACATGTCGCGCCGGACGACGACGGTGCCGATCAGAAGGTCGTGCAGCAGCCTCCCGCGATCAGTGAAGAGGCCGAGCAGCAGGATGAGCGGCGTCAGCAGTGCATTGGCGATCCAGAAGATAGCCAGGTGCACGATGGCCGTCAGGAAATCCATCGGCCGCCCGTCGGTGCGGGCGATTGCCACGCCCATGACTTTCATCCCCGGCGATGCCTGATCGCGTCCGCCGACGGTGAGCCCGAAATAGAGCATCGCCACCAGCGCAAACAGAATCGGATAGAGGAAAAAGCCGAGGCCGAGCGTAAGGATGCCGATGAAGAAAACGACCACCGCCGCCGGGATCCAGAGAAGCGCGACAATAACGTAATCGAGGATGAAGGCAAACACCCGGCGCGACAGGACGCCCTGATAGGCGCGCCAATCCTGGCTCGGAAGTCGGAGTTCTTGGTCGTGCATGCTCATTTCGGCCCTCGCGTCGTTCCCGAATCATATGGGGAGCGATTCCGACAAAACAATGCGGGTTGCCGCAAGCGTCAGGGATTTTGAAGGAGCTTTGCCGCCTCGACGGCAAAATAGGTGAGGATGCCGTCGCAGCCCGCCCGCTTGAAGGCAAGCAAGGTTTCGAGCATCACCCGTTCGCCGTCGATCCAGCCATTGGCGGCGGCCGCCTTGACCTGCGTGTATTCGCCCGACACCTGATAGGCGAAGACGGGCAGGCCGAAGGCCTCCTTCATTCGCCAGCAGATGTCGAGATAGGCCAGTCCGGGCTTCACCATCAGCATGTCGGCGCCTTCTTCGACGTCGAGTGCGGCATCGCGAATTGCCTCGGTGCCGTTGGCCGGGTCGATATAGTAAGTCTTCTTGTCGCCCTTGAGCAGTCCGCCGGTGCCGATCGCCTCGCGATAGGGGCCATAGAAGGCGGAGGCGAATTTCGTCGCATAGGACATGATGCCGACAGTCTGGTGACCGCTCGCATCAAGCGCTTCGCGGATTGCGCCGATCCGCCCGTCCATCATGTCGGAAGGAGCGATGATGTCGGAGCCGGCATTCGCCTGGATCACTGCCGCCCTGGCAATCGCCTCCACCGTCTCGTCATTGACGATCTCGCCGTCGCGCAGGATGCCGTCGTGGCCGTGACTGGTGAAGGGGTCAAGCGCCACGTCGGTGATGACGCCGATATGGGGAACTGCTTTCTTGATCGCTCGGGTCGCCTGGTTGATGAGGTTGTCGGGCGCGAGGCTGTGCGAGCCGGTCTCGTCGCGCAGCGCCACGTCGATATTGGGGAAGGTGGCGATGGCTGGAATGCCGAGATCGGCCGCCTCCTTTGCCGCCTCGACCGCCTTGTCGACGCTCATGCGGTTGACACCTGGCATCGCTTCGATCGGGTCGACGATGCCATTGCCGGGGACAATGAAGATGGGCCAGATCAGGTCGTCGACGGTGAGGCGGTTTTCCTGGACCAGCCGACGCGTCCAGTCCGCCTTGCGGTTGCGGCGCATGCGGCGGTGTCCGGTTATCCTGTCCACAAGATTTGTACTGCCGTTCATCGCGCCTGGCGCCTTTCCTTCGTCTCTATCCTGAACGCGGTTTATCACGCGCCTCACCGGGTTGAAAACAGTCTTGCGAGGCGCGTGCCTGCGGCATTTTTCGCTCGACGAGAGGTGTGATCGAGATCGCCTTCCCGTCCTTCGTGCTGGTGCGCCGAATGCGCACGGCCTATCTTGCGACCTATGCTTCATGATTCTCAGCATGTGCCGAAGCCGTCGCTTGTCGAAATTCTCTTCGGCTGGTTTCTGCGGCTGGTGTCCATCGCCTGTTTCTGGTTCGCGCTCGAATACTGGGCGATGCTGATCGGTTTTTCCCATGGCGGCGCCGGCCGGTTCGATCTCTTGCCGCCTCAATGGCGCGCGGCCGCGACGGCGCTTGCCGTCGTCTACCCGGTTGCGGCGATCGGTCTGTGGCTGCTCGTCTCCTGGGGTCCGGTGGTCTGGGTCGTCGCCGCTGCAATCGAAATCGCGATGTACGAGTCCTATCCGGGCATTCTCGGCGCACGTCCGTTCCTGCTCCTGCTGCACGGGAGCGTCGCCGTCACCTTCGTCCTCTTTCGTGCCGTGCTCTATTTTCAGCGGCTGCGCCAGGCGCGGAAGGTAAGGGTTGATTCACCCTGAGACAGGCTCCGGCAGTGGTAAGTACATGTTAAGGCTGCGGTTTAAGTAGAATTTTATACGTATTCGATAGGGTCTCACTCAAGGCGGGAAAACAAAGAGACACCGCCAAGCGAAACAGTGAGGCACGAAGAAAATGAACACGAAAATGAAGCCGCAGGCCGCAGCGCCCCAATACACCCAAGGTAATCTCCAGGAAGAGACGATCCGTGGTCTCTATCTCGAATCCCTTCACCTCGTCGAGCGTTTGCATCGGCGCCTGCTGGACGTCATCAAAGACGAATTCGACCGTCAGGGCCGCAGCGACGTCAATGCCGTCCAGGCGCTCTTGCTCTTCAACATCGGCAACTCCGAACTGACCGCCGGCGAGCTTCGCTCACGGGGTTACTATCTCGGCTCGAACGTTTCCTACAATGTCAAGAAGCTGGTCGATCTCGGTCTAATAAACCACCAACGCTCCCGCGTCGATCGCCGTTCGGTTCGCATCAGCCTGACCGAGGAAGGCCAGGAGATCGCCGAAACGGTCGCCAGGCTCTATGAGCGCCACATCGTCTCGATCGACAAGGTCGGCGGCATCGGCTCCGAGGAGTTCACGCAGATGAACAAGCTCTTGCAGCGCCTCGATCGCTTTTGGAACGACAGCATCATGTATCGCCTTTAGTTGGGCGGCGGTCACCTCCAGCACCAGAGGTCGGGCGCAATCCCTGCGTGTCCGGCCTTTGCTGATATTGTCCGCGGTGATTGTGGGCGCTCCTCCGCCGGCGGTCGGCCGTTTTGGCCGCCGAGACACGAATCGGCCATATTGCTGTGACAGCGACGCAGGCACGCGGCAGGTTCTCGTGTGCGGTTGCGTTTCGTCGCCGTCCGCCTGCCGGTATGGCTCTCGCTTGCATGACCGTGTAGGTATGTGTGGGGCGGGTGGGCATGCGAGTTAACCTTTGTTAACCACGTTCGTGCTACTGCTTGTCTCCTTGAATCGACCTCTGGTGAGGGAGGCATGCAGCAGTTCAAAGAGCTGTAGCGACCCCTGCGCGTCTGATGGGACGCGTGGGCGCTGCAGGGCTCGGGCAGCGCGTTTCGACGCATTGAGATGGTAGGGACTATGTCGAAAAAGAACGGAATTGATGCTAACTCGCGTCGCGCATTTCTGCGCTCGGCCGCAGCGTTTGGCGCCGCGGCATGGGCCGGGTCTGCGTATGCTCAGACGGCGCTGGATGAGCTCATCAATTCGCCGCGTCGCGGCTCCTGGGACGACCAGTTCGACGCAAAGGCCTCGCGCACCGCAACGGCAGTCCTCTCCAACACGCCGGTCTTCGGACCCGAGACGATCGCGCATGTGCAGCAGGCGATTTTCGACTACCAGCAGATCGTCGCCGCCGGCGGATGGCCGATGGTAACGGCGCCATCGACCGTGCGGCTGGAACTCGGGGTGAACGACCCAGCCGTCCAGCAGTTGCGTCAACGGCTGATGGTCTCCGGCGACCTGCCTCGCGCGGCCGGCATTTCCTCCGCCTTCGATTCCTATGTCGACGGCGCGGTCAAGCGATTCCAGGCCCGCCACGGGCTGCCGACGGACGGCGTGATCGGCGAGTTCACGCTGAAGGCGCTCAATGTCGACGCCGCCACCCGACTGGCTCAGCTCGAAACCAACCTCGTGCGGTTGCAGTCGATGTCCGGCGATCTCGGCCGCCGCTATGTCATGGTCAACATTCCCGCAGCCTATATCGAGGCGGTCGAGAACGGTCGCGTCGTGCTGCGCCACACCGCCATTGTCGGCAAGATCGACCGCCAGTCGCCGATCCTCAACTCCAAGATCTACGAGGTCATCCTCAATCCCTATTGGACCGCGCCGCGCTCGATCGTTCAGAAGGACATCATGCCGCTGATGCGCAAGGACCCGACCTATCTGGAGCGCAACGCCATCCGCCTCTTCGATGCCAGCGGCAACGAAGTTTCGCCAGAAACGGTGGACTGGAATGCGGAAAAGGCGCCGAACCTGATGTTCCGGCAGGATCCGGGCAAGATCAATGCGATGTCCTCGACGAAGATCAACTTCCACAACGAGCACGCGGTCTACATGCACGACACCCCGCAGCAGGGCCTGTTCAACAAGCTGATGCGCTTCGAATCCTCCGGCTGCGTACGCGTGCAGAACGTGCGTGACCTTTCGACCTGGCTGCTCAAGGAGACGCCCGGCTGGTCGCGCCAGCAGATCGAGGCGACGATCAAGTCGGGAGTCAACACGCCGATCGAGCTCGCCGAAGAGGTGCCGGTCTATTTCACTTACGTCACCGCATGGTCGGCGAAGGATCGCGTAGTCCAGTTCCGCGACGATATCTACCAGCGCGACGGCGCGGCCGAACTCGCGCTGCAGACCACGACCGGAATCGAGCAATCGGCCGGACCGATCGACGCCGACGCCCTGCCGCAATAAGCAAGGTGCCGTATTCTTCGACAAAGGCCGCGCATCTCCATGGAATGCGCGGCCTTTCACGTGATTGCGGTCTCGATATTTGGGCGCCCCGGATGGTGGAAATGGCGCAATCCGCATAGCGGATATTGCCCTCGGCGTGCGAGGAAGATAAAGGAACACCCACCTTTGAGAGGAGCCTCGAGCCGATGCTTGCACAGACCAACGACGCCTTTTTCACCCGCTCTCTCGCCGATAGCGATCCGGAGATCTCCGGTGCGATCGAGAAGGAGCTCGGTCGCCAGCGCCATGAGATCGAGCTGATCGCTTCCGAAAACATCGTTTCGCGCGCCGTGCTCGAGGCCCAGGGCTCGATCATGACGAACAAATATGCCGAGGGCTATCCGGGCAAGCGCTATTACGGCGGCTGCCAGTTCGTCGACATCGCCGAGGAACTGGCGATCGAGCGCGCCAAGAAGCTCTTCGGTGTCAATTTCGCCAACGTGCAGCCGAATTCGGGCTCACAGATGAACCAGGCGGTGTTCCTGGCGCTGCTGCAGCCGGGCGACACCTTCATGGGTCTCGACCTCAATTCCGGCGGTCACCTGACCCACGGTTCCCCGGTCAACATGTCGGGTAAGTGGTTCAACGTCGTTTCCTACGGGGTGCGTGAAGACGACCATCTGCTCGACATGGATGACGTTGCCGAGAAGGCGCGCAGGCACAAGCCGAAACTGATCATCGCCGGCGGCACCGCCTATTCGCGCATCTGGGACTGGAAGCGCTTCCGCGAAATCGCCGACGAGATCGGCGCCTGGCTGATGGTCGACATGGCGCATATCGCGGGCCTCGTTGCCGGCGGCCAGCATCCTTCGCCGTTCCCCCATTGCCATGTCGCGACGACGACCACGCACAAGTCGTTGCGCGGTCCCCGCGGCGGCATGGTTCTCACCAATGACGAAGAGATTGCCAAGAAGATCAACTCGGCCGTCTTCCCGGGTCTGCAGGGCGGTCCTCTGATGCATGTGATCGCCGCCAAGGCTGTCGCTTTCGGTGAGGCTCTGCAGCCCTCCTTCAAGGATTATGCGGCACAAATCGTCAAGAACGCCCGCACCCTTGCGGAAACGCTGAAGGCCAACGGTCTCGATATTGTCTCGGGCGGTACCGACAACCACCTGATGCTGGTGGATCTGCGCAAGAAGAATGCGACCGGCAAGCGTGCCGAGGCCGCGCTCGGACGCGCCTTCATCACCTGCAACAAGAACGGCATCCCCTTCGATCCGGAAAAGCCCTTCGTCACCTCGGGCGTGCGCCTCGGCGCGCCGGCCGGCACCACGCGCGGCTTCAAGGAAGCGGAATTCAAGGAAATCGGCGAGCTCATCGTCGAAGTCCTCGATGGCCTCAAGGCCGCGAATTCCGACGAGGGCAATGCCGCGGTCGAAGCGGCGGTCCGCGAGAAGGTGGTGAAGCTCACCGATCGCTTCCCCATGTACAGCTACATGTAATCGGAAGGCCGCATGCGCTGCCCCTATTGTGGTTCTGAAGACAGCCAGGTGAAGGATTCCCGTCCAGCCGAGGACGGGAACGCCATTCGCCGTCGCCGCATCTGCCCGGACTGCGGCGGCCGGTTCACGACTTTCGAGAGGGTGCAGCTGCGTGAGCTGATGATCATCAAGAAGACCGGCCGAAAGGTGCCTTTCGACCGGGACAAGCTGTTGCGATCCTTCGAGATCGCGCTCAGGAAACGCCCGGTCGACCGTGATCGGATCGAGCGGGCAGTCTCCGGCATCGTCCGCCGCCTGGAGAGCTCCGGAGAGACGGAGATCCACTCGGAGGAAATCGGCCTCCAGGTGCTCGAGGCGCTGAAGAGTCTCGACGACGTCGCCTTCGTCCGCTACGCCTCCGTCTATCGCGATTTCTCCCACGCCGACGATTTCGAGAAGGTGATCGCCGAAATCAGCGCCAAGATCGCGCGCGATCCCGGAGAATAGCCAGAGCAGATATTCGTGGTCCCTCCCGAGCTGTCTGCCCCGGTTCCTTTATTGCCACAGGTCTGGTCGCGAAACGGTGGGACACTTTCGCGGAACCTGCATTGGGAGACTGGGAGGCGCATGAGCGAGCCGATACATGAAGACGAGAGATTCATGGCTGCGGCGTTGCGTCTCGCCCGGCATAATCTCGGTCTCACCTCTACCAATCCTTCCGTCGGCTGCGTGATCGTCAAGGATGGGGCGATCGTCGGTCGCGCCGCGACGGCGCCGGGCGGCCGCCCGCATGCCGAGACGCAGGCGCTTGCCGAGGCCGGTGAAAGGGCGAGGGGGGCAACGGCCTATGTCACCCTCGAACCCTGTTCGCATCACGGCAAAACGCCGCCCTGTGCCGACGCGCTCGTTGCCGCGGGCGTGGCCCGTGTGGTCGTGTGCATTCTCGACCCCGATGAGCGCGTAGCCGGACGCGGCGTGGTGAGGCTGCGCGAGGCTGGCATCGATGTCGATCTCGGCATTCTCGGCGAGGCCGGCGAGCGCGTGCTGGAGGGCTACCTCATGCGTCAGCGCAACAAACGCCCGCACGTGATTCTGAAACTTGCCGTTTCCTCCGACGGCATGATCGGCAAGGAAGGGGAGGGGCAGGTCAGGATCACCGGCGCGATCTCCCGTGCGCAGGTACAGGTCCTGCGGGCCGAAACCGACGCGATCCTTGTCGGCGTCGGCACGGCCAGTGCCGATGATCCGGAACTGACGGTGCGGCTCGCCGGCCTCGAGGAACGCTCCCCCATTCGCATCGTGCTCGACCGCCGCCTGGAACTGCCGATCGAGTCGAAATTGGTGCGCACGGCGCGCGACATTCCGCTGATAGTCGTGGCGGGCGGCGCGGATATTCCTTCTCCCCGCCCGCGGGGAGAAGGTCCCAGAAGGGCGGATGAGGGGCCAGGCGGCAGCGATTCGCCCCTCTCCTCGGGTTTAACCCGAGGACCGGCCCTCTCCCCGCACGCGGGGAGAGGGGGCGACTACGCTAACCGCCGTGCAGCCCTTGAGGCCGCCGGCGTCGAGGTCCTGTGCACGGACACAATCTCCGACCTTTTGACGGCACTCGCGTCGCGCGGCATCTCTTCGCTCCTGGTCGAGGGCGGCGCCCGTGCCGCCCGCGACTTTTTTGATGCGGATCTCATCGACCGCATCCTGCTGTTCACCGGTCCGGCAGCCATTGGCGAGAGCGGCATCAGATCCCCATTTGAACGGACGTCCGTTCCGCCCCGCTTCACACTCCGGCGCATCGCGCGCTACGGTGACGACATTTTCGAGGAATACGAGAGAGATACCGGATGTTCACAGGCATAATCACCGACATTGGCAAGGTTGAGAAGGTCGCGCCGCTCAGCGAAGGGATCAAGCTTCGCATCGCCAGCAATTACGATCCGAAGACGATCGACATGGGCGCCTCAATCGCCCATGCAGGCGTGTGTCTGACGGTGACGGGGCTGCCGGAGACCGGCAGCAATGAGCGCTGGTTCGAAGCGGAGGCATGGGAGGAGGCGCTGAGGCTCACGACCATCGGCGCCTGGCGAGAGGGCACCCGCATCAATCTCGAACGGTCGCTGAAAATCGGCGACGAGCTTGGTGGCCATATCGTCTCGGGTCACGTAGACGGAGTCGCGGAGATCCTCGCCGTGGAACCGGAAGGCGACGCCGTGCGCTTCCGCCTGCGGGTGCCAGATCATCTCGCCCGTTTCGTCGCTCCGAAGGGGTCAGTGGCGCTCGACGGCACGTCGCTCACCGTCAACAAGGTCGACGGCGCCGAGTTCGATGTGCTTTTGATCCGCCATTCGCTCGAAGTCACCACCTGGGGAGAGCGCAAGGCCGGGGATCTCGTTAATCTCGAAGTCGACACGATGGCGCGCTATGCGGCGCGACTGGCGCAGTTTCCCGCTCCGAAGCCGGAGTGATTGCTCGCCACCGCGGCCAAGGGTGCAGTTCGCCCCGGGGGAGGGCGGACTGCAGGACTTTATGGGCTCAGCGGAGATAAATCGTCAGCCCGCCGTCGGCGGCTTGCTCGGCCGCGGCGATATTGTTCAACTCGACATCATGCGCCTTCAGCTCGGCGACAAGAGGCCGGTTGGCCTCGACCGCAGATTGCAATGCGACACGCTGCTGCGGCGTGGCCTCGTCAATCCAGCTCCGGGTCTGGTCTTGCCGGCTTAGCGTGTCGACATTGACAATCCTGAGATTGTTGCCTTTGAAACCGCGCACCGTCTGCTCGATCTGCTTTGGCCAGTTCATCTCGACGCTTGCCGCTTGCGCGGTGCCGCCGAAGGTCAGGGCGGAGCGGCGATGATGGTTGCCCTTGCGATGCGGTTCATTGTCGTGCTCCTTTGGTTTGGGATGCCCGCTCGGCCGGCCATCGCGTTCGCGATGGCGCGCCGGGCAGGGCGCCGCAGGCCAGCGCCGGCCGTTTGCGGAGGGAGGTCCCGCAGCGAGAGGCGTCTGGCTGTTTCGAACTGCCGGGGCGGCGTTTCCTCATTCAGAAGGGCTCGCGCCGTGCCGACGGTTGCAAAGCTGGGCGCGAATTTGGCCGAATCCGTGGCTAACTCTCTGAAAAATAATTAAAAAAAAATCGTGTTTGAAACCTGTCGGAGCGGCGGCCGTCGCTAATGCGGTCGGCCGCATCGGTTCAGGCGATATTAGCCGAACGTCTTTCGAACATGATCATCGGCCTCCCGTGATAATTCGTGCGCCAGAATTCCGTGAAGCCGTGCTTCAGCGCGACCCGGATCGAAGCCTGGTTGCCCGGTTCGATGATGCAGGTCTTTCTCAGGCCAGGAAAGACGCGGTCGCCCCAGGCGAGAGCGGCGGCGACCGCTTCCGTCGCAAGGCCGCGACCATGGCTTTTCGGCGAGATTGCCCATCCCATTTCCATCGTTCCATCGAGCGAAGGCGTGATCTGGCGATGAGCATCGTGAAAGCCCGCCTCGCCGACGAATGCGCCGCTTTCCTTCTCCTGGATCGCGAAAAAACCGAAACCGAAATAATGCCACATGCCGACCTGGCGCAGGAAGCGCGTCCAGGATTGTTCCCGCGTATAGGGCGCCCCGCCCACATAGCGGGTCACCTCTTCGTCCGCGAAGAGTGCACAGTAGAGGGGGAAGTCGTCTCGCCGATAGGGGCGCAGAAGAAGCCGCTCGGTCTCGATGACGGGAACGCGGTGCATTTTCGCTCCAATAGTTCGGTCGATGCCATGAATTTCAGCCCCCGCTCGCCGTCTCCAAGATCGGCCGTCGAGGGCGAGCGGCCGGTCAGGGACGGAAAGATACTTGAGGTTTCGAGTATGTTATACATCCCACGGGTGGTGTTGCTTGTTCATGGATTCAACGTTGAATTGCCGTTGCCGCGACCGAAGGCCTGATCGAAATATTTCGGCTCCCGGATGCGGCAAGGGCCATCGGGCTGCAAATGGCTCCGCGTCGCGGAATTTACTTGCCATTCCGCGCGGGGCGTGGTTTGACCCCCGCCTGCACCGGCCAAGTCCGGTCCCGGATTTTTCAAGACAGGTGACCCATGGCGAAGACCGAGCCTCTCCGCATCCTGATTGTGGAAGCGCGCTTCTATGACGATATGGCCGATGCGATGCTCGACGGAGCGAAACACGCGCTCGATGCGGCCGGCGCTACCTACGACATCGTTACGGTACCGGGAGCCCTGGAAGTTCCCGCGGCGATCGCCATGGCGCTCGATGCAGCGGACGAAGGCGGCACTGACTATGACGGCTTCGTCGCGCTCGGCATGGTGATCCGCGGTGAAACCTATCATTTCGATATTGTGGCCAACGAGTCCGCCCGCGCATTGATGGATCTCGCCGTCAGCGAAAGCCTGGCGCTCGGCAATGGTATCCTGACTGTCGACAGCGAGGAACAGGCATGGGCGCGTGCCCGCAGGTCGGAGGGCGACAAGGGTGGTTTTGCCGCGCGCGCCGCCCTGACCATGATCGAACTGAAGAACAAGTTAGGCGCAGAAAAGTGACGAATACCCCCTCGGATCAACCGCTGAAGCAGGTTAATCAGCGTGGTGCTGCCCGCCTTGCGGCCGTGCAGGCGCTTTACCAGATGGATATCGGCGGAACCGGCGTACTGGAGATCGTCGCCGAATTCGAGGCGCATCGTCTCGGCAGGGAGCTCGACGGCGACACCTATCTGAAGGCGGACCCGTCCTGGTTCCGCTCGATCGTTTCCGGCGTCGTGCGCGACCAGCGCAAGCTCGATCCGCTGATCGGCTCCGCCCTGCAGGACGATTGGGCGCTCTCCCGGCTCGATTCCACCGTCCGTGCCATCCTGCGCGCCGGCACTTTCGAGCTCCTGGAGCGCAAGGACGTGCCGATTCCGGTGATCGTCACCGAATATGTCGAGATCGCCAAAGCCTTCTTCGAGGAGGAGGAGCCGAAGCTCGTCAACGCCGTCCTGGACCGGATCGCCAAGCAGGTCCGCGGCGAGCGTCGGAAGTAACGCGATGGTTACTGCGGCGGTCGGCGACATCGGGGCGGTTCTTCGCGAAGCGCGCCGCAATGTCCTGCTGCTCGCCATTGCCCAGGCGCTTCTGGGCGTCGTGGGGCCGATCAGCTTCGCCGTGGGCGGCGTGGCCGGTCACCAATTGCTCGGCGACGACAAGTCGTTAGCGACCGCGCCTCTGACAGCCTTCAATATCGGCATGGCGCTCGGCGTCGTTCTGGTGGCGATGCTGTCACGCCTTACGGGCAGGCGCTTGGCCTTCATGATCGGCGCCTCAATCGCGGCAGCCGGTGGCGTTATCGCCGCCGCTGCCCTGTTCCGTGAAAGCTTTTGGCTTTTTGCAGGTGGCCTTGCCGTGCTCGGCGCCTCCAACGGCTTCACCCAAAAACTGCGCTTTGCCGCGGCCGATGCGTCGCCGTCCTTCTTCAAGCCCAAGGCAATCTCCTGGATCCTCGGCGGCGGCATCGTCTCGGCGGTTCTCGGACCACAGATCGTCATCTTTGCCGGCGATTATTTTGCGCCCGTCTGGTTTGCCGGCGCCTTCGTTGCCCTCTTGCCCGTCTGCCTTGTCGCACTTTTCTTCTTTGCCCCGCTACGATTGCCCGACGGTGTTCCGGCATCCGCCGCGCGCCCGGAAGCGCCCGCACGGCCGCTGGGCGAGATCGTCGGCAATCAGCGCTTCCTGACCGGCATGGTTTGCGGCATTTCCGCCTATGCGCTGATGACCTTCATGATGACCGGTGCCCCCGTCGCCATGGTCGTCGGCTGCGGGTTCTCGAGCGATCTCGCGACGCTCGGCATCCAGTGGCACGTGCTGGCCATGTTCGCTCCGAGCTTCGTCACGGGCTGGCTGATCAGCCGCTTCGGTGCGGAGCGCATCGTCGCCTCGGGATTTCTGCTGCTGATGGCCTGCGCGGCGATCGCGCATCTTGGCGTCGAGCTCTGGAACTTCTGGGCCGCTCTGGTTCTTCTCGGCCTCGGCTGGAACTTCGCCTTCATCGGTGCAACGGCGATCGTCGCCCAGAGCTACCGGCCTCACGAGGCCGACAAGGTCCAGGCGTTCCACGACATCGTGCTCTTCACTGCCGTTGCCGTTTCGTCCTTCGCCTCCGGCAAGGTGCTGACCGCCTATGGCTGGGACATGCTCAACTCCGTTGTGTGGCCAGTCGCAGGCCTGTGCCTCCTTCTCCTCTTCCTACTGATGCGAGCGAGCAGGAAAACCGCCGCAGCCTGAGCTTCGTGCAAGGGCTTGCCGGAAAACTCCCTGTCCCGGAGATGCGGGTATTTTCAGGGGCTTGACGTTCCCTGTTCGCACCCGCACTCTTGCCGCGCCGTGAGGACGTGCCGCTCGAGGAGGCGGCGCGCGAGTCGCGGTTTGAGGGGCCTGCGGCAGGGAGTGAGCCCGCAGGTTGTAACGGAGGATAGTGCGAATGACCATATTACTGGCCGTTATCGCATGCGGGTTGCTTTCGGTGGCTTACGCCGTCTGGGCGGCACAGTCGGTGCTTGCTGCCGATCAGGGGAATGCCCGCATGCAGGAGATTGCAGGCTTTATCAGAGAGGGGGCTCAGGCCTACCTCATGCGTCAGTACAAAACCATCGCCATCGTCGGTGTCGTCGTCTTCATCGGCGCATGGCTTCTTCTCTCGGGTACGGCCGCGATCGGTTTCCTGATCGGTGCGATCCTCTCGGGCGCGGCCGGTTTCATCGGCATGCATGTCTCCGTAAGGGCCAATGTTCGCACGGCCCAGGCCGCATCGGTCAGCCTTGCCTCCGGCCTCGATATCGCCTTCAAGTCAGGCGCCATCACCGGCCTCCTCGTGGCGGGTCTCGCGCTGCTGGGTGTCGCTGTCTACTATTCCGTCCTCACCGTCGGCCTCGGGCATGATCCTGCCTCGCGCGAGGTGATCGATGCATTGGTGGCGCTCGGTTTCGGCGGCTCGCTGATCTCGATCTTCGCCCGTCTCGGCGGCGGCATCTTTACCAAGGGCGCGGATGTCGGCGGCGACCTCGTCGGCAAGGTCGAGGCGGGCATTCCGGAAGACGACCCGCGCAATCCCGCGACGATCGCCGACAATGTGGGCGACAATGTCGGCGACTGCGCCGGCATGGCCGCCGACCTTTTCGAAACCTATGCGGTTTCTGTCGTCGCGACCATGGTTCTGGCGGCGATCTTCTTCGCCGGCACTCCGATGTTTTCGAGCATCATGGTCTACCCGCTGGCAATCTGCGCCGTCTGCATCATCACATCGATCATCGGCACCTTCTTCGTCAAGCTCGGAGCGAATGGCTCGATCATGGGCGCTCTCTATCGCGGGCTGATCATGACCGGCGTGTTGTCGATTCTCGGTCTCGGCGCAGCCACGTCGCTGACGATCGGCTGGGGGTCCATCGGTGTGGTCGCCGGCAAGGACATCACTGGCTGGGGCCTGTTCTTCTGCGGCATCATCGGTCTCATCGTCACGGCCCTGATCGTCGTGATCACCGAATACTACACCGGCACCAACAAGCGGCCGGTGAATTCCATCGCGCAGGCCTCCGTCACCGGCCACGGCACCAACGTGATCCAGGGGTTGGCGGTATCGCTCGAATCGACCGCGCTTCCGGCGATCGTCATCGTCGGCGGCATCATCGCCACCTATCAGTTCGCCGGCCTCTTCGGTACCGGCATCGCCGTCACCACCATGCTCGGCCTCGCCGGCATGATCGTGGCGCTCGACGCCTTTGGCCCCGTGACGGACAATGCCGGGGGCATCGCGGAGATGTCGAATCTGCCGCCGGAAGTGCGAAAGGCGACCGACGCGCTCGATGCGGTCGGCAACACCACCAAGGCGGTCACCAAGGGCTATGCGATCGGCTCCGCCGGCCTCGGCGCTCTCGTCCTCTTCGCGGCCTATTCCAACGACCTCGCCTATTTCGCCGCCCATGGCGAACAGTATCCCTATTTCGCTGACGTCGGGCCGATCTCTTTCGACCTGTCGAACCCCTATGTCGTCGCCGGCCTCATCTTCGGCGGCCTGATCCCCTATCTCTTCGGCGGCATTGCGATGACCGCCGTCGGTCGGGCAGGCGGTGCCGTCGTCGAGGAGGTGCGGCGACAATTCAAGGAAAAGCCGGGCATCATGGAAGGCAAGGACCGGCCGGACTATGGCCGCGCCGTCGACATGCTGACCAAGGCGGCGATCCGCGAAATGATCATTCCCTCGCTCCTGCCGGTGCTGGCGCCGATCGTCGTCTATTTCGGCGTGCTGCTCCTTTCGGGCTCGAAGGCCTCCGCCTTCGCGGCATTGGGCGCTTCGCTTCTCGGCGTCATCGTGAATGGCCTGTTCGTGGCGGTTTCCATGACCTCCGGGGGCGGTGCCTGGGATAACGCCAAGAAGAGCTTCGAGGACGGGTTCGTGGACAAGAACGGCACGCGCCACATGAAGGGTTCGGACGCGCACAAGGCATCCGTGACCGGTGACACGGTGGGCGATCCCTACAAGGACACGGCCGGGCCGGCGGTCAATCCGGCGATCAAGATCACGAACATCGTGGCCTTGCTGCTGCTCGCCGTGCTTGCCTGAGACAATCCTTGAGTAAAAAGGGCCCGCGGAACCAGTGTTCCGCGGGCTGTTTCTTGGCACCTGCCATGCCGATTCGTCACATGTCGCCGAAATTCTTGAAGAGGTTGCGCGCTGCGCCCTGTCCGACGCCGGGGCCTGTCAGCAGCTGCCCGAGGAAACTCGTCTCCTTGCCGCCGGTCGGGGTCGTGCTCGACAGCATGTCGAAGACCTTGCCGTCCTTGAGCGTGTAATGGGCGAGTTGGCTGACGACGCCTTCCTTGTCGAAATAGACGGCGAGGACCGACTGGTCGATGATCTTCGGCTTCATGAAGGCCACCGGCCGTTTGCGAGTCTGGGAAATGTAGTAGAATACCTCGTTGTCGAATGTCGCGGTCGTCGACGGCGTGCCGAGCGACAGGAGGACCTGTTCACGGCTCGATCCGACAGGCACGAGGTTCAGCGTTTCCTGGTCGACGACATAGCCCTGATGCAGGACTTCGCCGACATCGAGGGTCTGACAGCCGGCAAGGGCTGCAGTGGAGAGCGAAGCCACGACCACGGCGCGGGCCAGTACGTCCAGGTTCGATGTCAAATACCGCTTCGTCAACAACTGCTCCTCTTGGAGTAACGATGGCAGATCCGCCATTGCAATTCGTGCCTGCTTCGGTAAACCAGCTTCGGCTATCATGCAACAACGTGATGGGCGCTTGCCCATCGATTTCGAAAAGCCACGACTGGGCTTTGTGATGATTTTTGGACTGTTCAAGAGAAAAAGCGGCAACATTGCGATAGTGGAGCGCCAATATGCGCATCTCACCGCCGCGGCGCGCCAGCCATTTCTCTATACCGACCTCGATGTGCCCGACACGGTGATGGGGCGTTTCGAGATGCTCTCGGCAATGTTGATCCTCTATTTCCGACGTACTCGCAGTTCGCCGCGAACCGGCCAGGAGATCGCGCAGGAGATCGTCGACGCCTTTTTCGAAGACGTCGATCACTCGATCCGGGAGTTGGGCATCGGCGATGCGGGCGTGCCGAAGAAGATGAAGAAGCTTGCCGGCATGTTCTATGGACGGCTCGAATCCTACGCGGCCGCTCTCGACGGGAGCGACCGCGAGATGCTGGCCGCAGCACTCAGGCGCAACTTCCATCCCGAGAGGGAGGGCGCGCCATCGATGGCGGGACTTGCCGCCTATCTCTTCCTCGTCGAAGAGGTGCTGTCGGGCATCCCCGAGGACGCGGTCGAAGTCGGCCAGTTGCGCATTCCGCCGGCAGGGCCGCGGACCTGACAGGCGGGCGAAGCAGGGATCAGAATCTGCGGCAAACCTAAGGAATCCGAGCAGGTAATCGTGGTAAACCCATGAATATCTGCTTGGCGCATCGGTCCGAGAACCGGAGCCGATTTTCGGAAAGCTCGATGCGCAGAGGCAAAGAGTTACGGCGACCTTTGCGCGTCTGAAAAGACACGCGGCGCTGTCAAAGGCCGCGCCCGCCTTCTCGCGGCGCGGCAGGAAGGAACGATCATGAAGCACGAAAGCAACCCGACATTCTCCTACCCGGTGAAGGTGGGGCATATTTCGGCAAATCCCGTCAAGGTGCATGTGTCGGCAAACGAGGCGGAACGCCGCGCGCTTGCCGAGCTCTGGAAGGTCGACGAGGTGCAGTCGCTCGATGCCGACCTCGAGATCGGGCGATGGAAGAAGGACGGCGTGAAGATCAAGGGCGAGGTGCGCGCGCTTGTCGTCCAGACCTGCGTGGTGACGCTCGACCCCGTGGAGGCGAATATCCGCGAGCCGGTCGAGGCGATCTTCGTACCGGAAGGGTCACGGCTGGCACGCCAGGCCGACAATGATGGCGGCGAGGTGATTCTCGATCCGGGCGGCCCCGACATCCCCGACACCTTTGCCGGTGACACGATCGACGCCGGCGCTGTCGTTAGCGAGCACGTCGCTCTGGCAATCGACCCCTATCCGCGCAAGGAGGGGGTCGCCTTCGGCGAGCGCATCGAGAGTTCCGCCGGGGATGACGAGCGGCCCAATCCGTTTGCGGTGCTCAAGGATTGGAAAAAGAAATGAAGCGGCGCGAGTGCGGACTACAATTCGGTTGTCACGCAAGCGAAAAGCAGTATTTTGGCCCGGCTCCGGCCAAGGGGTCGCAGTGCCGGGACGTTGCATGCTGGCGCGAGTGTCAGAAGGAACGCGGGATCGCTGCCGCTTGAAGAATGCGCCGCGGCCAGACGCGTCGCATAGCGGGAAAAAGGGATAAGACACGCGTGGTCAGAATTTCACTTGACGTGATGGGCGGCGACTATGGTCCTGAAGTCGTCATCCCGGGCGCAGCAAGGGCGCTCGAACGTCATCCGGACATCCGTTTCGTTCTGTTCGGACAGGAATCTCGGTGCGCCGAATTGTTGGCGAAACATCCAAAGCTCCAGGCCGCAAGCACCTTCCATGATTGCGAGATCGCCGTCGGCATGGATGAAAAGCCGAGCCAAGCGCTCAGGCGCGGGCGCGGCAAGTCGAGCATGTGGAAGGCAATCGACGCGATCAATGCCGATGAGGCGGATGTCGTGGTCTCGGCGGGCAATACCGGCGCGCTGATGGCGATGTCGGTCTTCTGTCTAAGGACCATGCAGGGCATTCAGCGTCCGGCGATTGCCGCCATCTGGCCGACGCTCAAGGGCGAAAGCATCGTCCTCGACGTCGGCGCGACGATCGGCGCAGATGCGCAGCAGCTCATGGATTTCGCGCTGATGGGCGGGGCGATGGCCCGTGCTCTCTTCGAGGTCGAGCGTCCGTCCGTCGGCCTGTTGAATGTCGGCGTCGAGGAGATCAAGGGGCAGGAAGAGGTCAAGGAAGCCGGTCGGCTTATCCGCGAAGCCAATATCGAGGGCATCGACTATTACGGCTTCGTCGAGGGTGACGATATCGGCCGCGGCACCGTGGACGTGGTCGTGACGGAAGGGTTCTCGGGCAATATCGCGCTCAAGGCGGCGGAAGGCACCGCGCGCCAGATCGCCGAATATCTCCGCGCTGCCATGTCGCGCACGCTCCTTGCCAGGGTCGGCTATGTCTTCGCCAAGGGAGCCTTCGATCGGCTGCGCGAGAAGATGGATCCCCGCAAGGTCAATGGCGGCGTCTTCCTGGGGCTGAACGGCATCGTCATCAAGAGCCATGGCGGCACGGATGCCGAGGGTTTCGCCGCGGCGATCGATGTCGGCTACGACATGGTCAAGAACGGCCTGAAGGCAAAGATCGAGGCCGACCTGGCGCGCTATCACGGCACCCAGACGCCGGAGGCCCTTCCGCGGGCTTGAATGAAAGGTTTTAGCAGATGATCCGTTCTGTCGTTCGCGGTTTCGGCGCAGCGCTGCCGAAGCGGGTGATGACCAACAAGGAAATGGAATCCCGGGTCGACACGTCCGATGATTGGATCGTGCAGCGGACCGGCATTCGCCAGCGCTACATCGCCGGCGAGGGCGAGACGACGGCGTCGCTGGGCGAGGGAGCCGCCCGCGCCGCCCTTCAGAGGGCCGGGCTGACACCGGACGATCTCGACCTGATCATCGTCGCGACCTCGACCCCCGACAACACCTTCCCGGCGACGGCGGTCAACATCCAGAACCGTCTCGGCATGCGCCACGGGGCGGCGTTCGACCTGCAGGCGGTCTGCTCCGGTTTCGTCTATGCGGTTGCGACCGCGGATGCCTATATCCGCGGCGGCCTTGCCAGGCGTGCCCTGGTGATTGGCGCCGAGACCTTCTCGCGCATTCTCGACTGGTCCGACCGCACGACCTGCGTGCTCTTCGGAGACGGCGCCGGCGCCCTCATCCTTGAAGCCGGGAAAGGCGAGGGCACCAATGCCGATCGCGGCGTGCTGACTGCGCAGCTGCGCTCCGACGGCGTCCATGGCGACAAACTCTATGTCGACGGAGGCCCGTCGACGACCGGTACGGTGGGCCATCTCCGGATGGAAGGACGCGAGGTCTTCAAGCACGCGGTCGGCATGATCACCGATGTGATCGAAGCCGCTTTCGAGGCGACGGGGACGACGGCGGACGACGTCGACTGGCTCGTTCCCCACCAGGCCAATCGCCGCATCATCGACGGCTCTGCCAGGAAGCTCGGCATCCCACTCGAAAAGGTTGTCGTGACGGTGGACCAGCATGGCAATACGTCAGCAGCCTCTATTCCGCTCGCGCTCAACACCGCAGCTGCCGATGGGCGGATCAAGAGGGGTGACCTTGTGATGCTCGAGGCCATGGGCGGCGGGTTCACCTGGGGCTCGGTTCTGCTCCGCTGGTAAGGCAGAAAGAAAATAATTGAAGTAAGGCAGGCGCTTGACCGGAAAAGGCAAGGGCAATAGTCTTCTTCCGCTGATCGGCATGCCAGATATCGGTGGGGGAAGATGAGCGGGAAAACAGTAACACGAGCGGACTTGGCTGAGTCGGTTTTTCGCAAGGTCGGATTGTCTCGGACGGAGTCCGCCGAACTTGTGGAGACCGTCATCGACGAGATCTGCAACGCTATCGTGCGGGGCGAGAGCGTGAAGCTGTCTTCTTTCGCAACTTTTCAGGTGCGCGACAAGAACGAGCGCATCGGGCGAAACCCCAAGACGGGTGAGGAAGTGCCGATCTCCCCGCGTCGCGTCATGACCTTCAAGGCTTCGAACGTCTTGAAGCAGCGGGTGCTGAAGGCGCATCTGACCCGCAAGGCCAAGCAGAAGCATGCCGATGCGGCTTCCTGATCGGCTGCCGCAACCGTAAATGCGGTTGAAAACCCCTTCATAAACCATTGAAATTGGTCTGATTCGTGCGATCATCGCGCAATTGATCCGTTCACTGCGCCGGTCGATCGTGCGCTGCTGCAGCATTCCTTGAGCCGATGCGCCCGAGGAATGACGCAGCGATTCAAGCTGTTGCAGCGGCCGGCGATGCGCTCGCCGCCGCTTGGAGATTGGGACGATATGGAAAAGAGCCCGGATGCCTTCCGTACCATCAGCGAGGTCGCAGACGAACTTGATCTGCCACAGCACGTGCTGAGGTTCTGGGAAACGCGCTTCCAGCAGATCAAGCCGATGAAGCGCGGCGGTGGCCGGCGCTATTACCGCCCCGAGGACGTCGACCTGCTCAAGGGCATCCGACATCTGCTCTATGATCACGGCTATACGATCAAGGGCGTGCAGAAGCTCCTCAAGGCCAATGGCAACAAATTCGTCGCCGCCATCGCCAGCGGCGACTTGGCGGCCGTCGAGGCCCTTGCTGCGTCCAGCCACGAGGAACCGGCGCCGCCGAAGGCGGGCATTGCCGAGGAGGACCAGATCGTCGGCCGCGCCAAGGCGCCGCCAAGTCGTCGCTTCTTCTCCTTCGGCGGCGGTAGCGACGACGCGGAAATCTCGCTCGGCAAGGCATCCGTCAGCAAGGAAGACCGGGCGCTGCTGCAGGAGGCGCTTTACGATCTGCTCGAATGCAAGCGGTTGCTCGACCAGGTGCGGTGAACCCGGTCGACCGACTCACTGTCGTCGATTGGGAAGCCCGAAGACGAGTGCCGTCAGGAAGGGTTCAAGGCCCAATGACGGTCTGCCGGAGCTCGAATCCCCCCACGATCGCGACGTCATGGTTGCCGCCTGCGGCCGCATCTGCATGCATCGCAAGAAGATCAACATCTCGACCGTCATGGCCGGCCAGAGGCTTGGCATCAAGGAAATATCGACTTCGAGCAGAGGACTTTGCAACCATCGACAACCCGTTCGGCACGAGGTTGTCACCCATGTCTTAGGTGCAAACTGTTACCTATGTCTCCGGGCTGTACAAGGGCTTAAATGGTCGGAGCGGCGGGATTCGAACCCACGACCCCTTGACCCCCAGGAAAATACGCATATTCCAGTTTTTGCTTTGGGAGCGGCCACTTACGCGGCCCCCTTCTGCCCAGCTCGGGACTTTTTCCGGGACTGTGTGACTCGCTTTTGCGCCTGGTGCAGTTCCTCCATGGCGTCAAAAACCTCCTCGTCGAGCACATGCGCGTACCGCGTCGTCGTCTTGATGTCGGCGTGGTTCAGCACCTTCTGCACCATCTTCAGATTGCCGGTCTTGCGCAGTAGCTTCGTTCCAACGTCGTGCCGGAAATCATGGAAGCGGAGATCCTGCAGGCCGGCGTCCTTGCGCGTGCGCTTCCATTCTGTCTTCAGGCCGGAATAGGTCACCGGATAGCGCTTTCCCCTAACGCGCGCCTCCCCATCTCCCTTGTATGAAGCATTCGCCTTCCTGGCGCGCTTCGCCTCATACGTAAAAACGAATCGCTCGTGGTGGCCGATCAGCGGCCGGATGATGTCGCGGACAGTGGACGTAATTGCGGTCTTCACCAGGCGTCCGCCCTTGCCGGTTCGCGTGATCCAACCCGTCTGCCAGTTCACCATCGGCCATTCGATCAGGCACTCGTCGAGGCGCAGGCCTGTCGCGCGGGCGAAGGCGAAGATCGGCGCATAATCCGGCCGCACCTTGGCGTCGATCGCTTTGCCCTCGTGCTCGTGCACTTCCCGGATTCGTTCCTTTGGCTCCTCGAGGAAATGATCCTTCCAGTTGGGTTCCGCGGGGAAGCTGTATTTCCAGGTGCGCTTGGCGCGCGTGAACAGCTTCTTCAGGACCAGCGTCGTCGACCGGTTGACTGTCGCGGCCGAGACGAATCGCATCGGCTTGTCGTCCTTTGTCTTGTCGCGGCCCCATGCCGGCTGCGATCGGCGCCACTGAACGAGCTTCGCTACGTCGCCGTCCGTGATGTCGGCAAGCAGCTTCGTCTTGCCAAAATACTCGACGAGCCTGGCAAGGTCTGTCGCAGTCGTTTCTGCGTTGGCATGCAACTGGCCGACCTCCAGCCAATATCGATCGGCGGCGATGTTTATGGTGAGTGGCCCGCCGCCAGCATCACGAGCAGCCTTGACGGCCGCTTTCGCCTTGGCGCGCTCCTCCCGCTCTACCTCTTCTGCTTTTCGGCGATTAGGAGTGCCCGTCGTTCCATGAAACCGATTACCTCCGATTTGGAAGTCGTAGTGGTAATTCGGCGAGTTTTTTGGCTTGTAGACGGACATTTGCGCATCCTGCGGCGATTGATGAAGTCGAGGATATCCTTTCGATCGAAGGCCATGCGGGGCCGTTTCTTGCCCGCTCCCTTCGGGATGAAGGCTATTTCGCCAGCATCGACGTGCTCGCGCAAGACCTTGACGGAGATCGTCAACATCGCTGCGGCCTCGGCCGGAGTTAGGAGGTCGTGGTCTGTCATTCATGGCCTCCTGCCGGCTCTGGCGCGGCGGCAAGCATAGCTTCCCATCCAGACGGCCCGTCATACCCGCCTGCGACATTCATGCGCGCGACCCGGCCGGCTGCGATCATCTCTGGCGTCGGCTCGATCGGGACGAGCTTCCAGCCTTCCGGCGCCGTCGTTAGCGCCTGTCCGATGGCCAGCATGATCTCCATCGTGCTCATCGGCCTTGGAGGGTTTCCTAGGACGGATTCGACGTAGGAGCGGATGTCCTCGGGAAGGGCGTAGAATTCACGCGTGGCGGGGCTGGCGTTAGTGAGGTCGGGGATCATGGCTTCTTCTCTTCAGGTGCGGCCAGAAGGCCCTGAGATGCGATACGTTCGTGAACGGTCTCGCCGGTAGGCAGCAGGATTTGACCGAGAAATGCGGCGTCGAAAGATAAAATCCCGGTCTCCACGGCCGTCAACTGCCCTTTGATCCAATCGCGGAGGATCGACCACACGGCAATCTGGCCCTTCTCAAGGGCACGGCGCTCGTGCTCCACCCTAGTCATCCGCATTCGGTTCGAATACGGGTTCTCGCGCAGCCAGGCGGCGGCATAGCCCTTGGCGCTGGCGCTCACCTGGACACCGCGTCCGCGGTACTCGAACTGGATGATGACATTGCCCTCGGCGAAATCTTCCATCGGTGCAAACTTGGAGCAGCCGAATGCCTGAATGGTCTTGCGGATATCGTCCATAGCCGATCGGCCGGAACTGCTGTTGGAGTAGGGAAGGCTCATGTCAGCGGCGCTCCTGGTCGGCCGTGGCACCTTCTCTCATCGAGCTGTGAGCCCAATTCTGAGTGCATGCGCAGAATGGGCAGATCCAGCCGCGAACGGTCGGGACTAATGCGCCCAGATCGCCAAAGGCAACTCGGTGATTGCCGTCGCCTCGGTTTGCGCAGGTGAACGGGTGGAACTGACCGGCGGTCTGGTGTTTGGCGAGGTTCACGACCTCATCCGCGGTGAACACGTTTGTCATGCATCCCTCGTCTTTGCAAAGCCGCGGCTTTTGATGCGGGCTTTCGATTTCGGATAGATGCCAAGGTGCTTCTTGCGGACCCGATCGCACTTGGCCTGAATCGATTGCTCCTCGGTCGATTTCTCGCGGTGCGGCTCTTTTAGGACCGGCCAGAGATTGCTCTCGCGGTGCTCTCCGCCTCGCCATAGAGCCTTAATGTGGTCCAAGTCCCAGGCTTCGCCAGCCATGATCTTCCGGCCGGATAGCTGGCAGACGCCGCCGTATTTCTCGAAGAGGCGGAGGCGGACGCGCGGCGGCACCTTCTCGTCGTCGGTCTTGCCGATCCATTCGGGGACGCTGCGCATCAGATGCCTCCCACGTACGCGGCAAACCACGCGAGAAGGATGCAGAGCAGGCAAGCGCCTATGTGCCCGCCTCGCTCATGTCGAGCGACCTTCCCGAGCCCAACGTCGATGAAGCCGTTGAAGCCGGCCGCAAAGAACATAGCGGCGAGAAAATAGGCTATTGCGTTCGCAACCATCACGCTCTCCCCGTGAGCTTCCGCGTCATCCGCACGACCTCGCGATGGCGATTGTGCTCCGAGAGCATGTCGCGCTGGACTAGCTTGATGGTTTTGCCGGGAACCCGGATCACGCGCAGGACGCGCGCCTTGTCGCACTCAAAGGAGTGACCGGGATGCACGGCGTCAGGATCCGGCGTCAACTCACCGATCGGCTCGACTTCATAGACCTTGCCGCAGCCTGAATGATGCATGCAGGCGTAGAGTAGAGCGCCGTGCATATCGGTGCAGACGTAGACCTTGTTGGTGTTGCAGACGCCAGCCGCGCCGAATCGAGCGGTCGACGGTGCTTTCGTCGTCGCTGGCGGAAGGACGAACTGACCGACGGTCAGGCCGCCGAATCCGCCGTGGAAGTAGCGAACGGGGCCTATCATGCCGCCTCCGGCTCGATCTGGTCGACGTTTTGCTTGACGACGCGGAAGGAATAAGCGGCCACCCAAGGATTCTTCGACGCCGCCCCGGCGCCGTTGATGTAATCCCAAAGCTTGAGATAGCAGGCGCTGAAAGGGGTGGATGATTGCTCGACGCCAACAGCCGTCAGATCGTGAGGCCAGATGCCGGGCACATAACAAAACGGCGGGTCAGCAGTTTCCCACTCCACACCTTCGGCTTCAGCATCCTTCTCGCTGATGTCCTGCAACCGCTCGACGCGAACGTCGGTGACGATCAGGGTGATGCGGGACGCCCAGCGCGGCATGAAGATCGACGGACGCCAAGGATAGCCACGCGCCTCTGCATCCAAGTCAGCGCAAGGGTCTGTCGCAGCATACCGCACTTCGCAAATGCTACTCTTCGTGGGCTGGTAATCGCCAAAGGACAGGCCTTGCCATGTCTCCCTGGCCCAAAGCCTATCGCCGATCGCGATGCGCAGTTGCCGCGGGGCCTGGCCCTCCAGAATATCATCCGGCTGCGGCTTCAGAATCCGCCGCGTCTGCGTCTTGCGGCCGTCGAGCAGCGCGCGGACCATCGGGGCGGAGAAGAGGATAGGGCGGTCGGTCATTCCGCACCTGCCTTTGCCTTGGCGATCATGCGCTCAAGAGGTGAGAGGTGATCTTCGACGGCCTTCGCCTTGAGTGGCGGCAGGCCAAACTTCTCCAGGTATTTGCGCGAGTGCTTCGCCCAGACCTTCTTGCCCCAACTCGTAGAGGCGAATTCCCATGGGCGAGCGGCGCGCAACGCCTTCTTGCGAGTGGCAAGGTCGGCGTCGACCGGAAGGCTGCGGTGGACCTCGCCGATGACGTGAGAGGCGGTTTTCTGCCAGTCGATCATGCTGCACCGCCTTTCAAGGCTGCGGTGATGTCCGCATGAAGTTGGCGAACCTCGGCAAGCGCTGCGTTGAAGCGTGGCGCACGGGCCGGGTAGGGCGCATTCATCTCCGCTTGCTCTTTGGCAGTGGTTACGCCGTCGATGACGTATTCCTCGGCGCGCGATAGCAGAGCGCGGAGCTTCGCAATCTCGGCGTCCTTAGCGACGATGGCGTCAAGCGTCTCATAGTACGAGTTGCAGGCCTCGACGATGAAGGCCGCATTATCGCGGTGGTAATTGAACCGCCAGGGCGCAGCCGTGTGGCTCATTCGGCAGACATGAAACTCGCCACTCATCATGGCTAAAGGCTTCATGGCCTCTTCGTCGACATTGACCGGTTGAATGGACGTGTAGACGTTCCCGTTGTCGAAGTTAGGTTCGCTTACGACCTTCCACGGCAGGGCAGTGTGCTTGCTGTCGCTCATGCTGCCCTCCGCTTCAAATCTTCTGGATTGGTGAGGACGAGGCCCTGCTCGGAGAAGTGCCGGTGCACAGCGTCGAGATAGGCGGTCTTCTGCCTGGTCGTCATGATCCGCGTGACACCGAAATCGAACGGCACCATCATCAGCTTGAGCTTGTGCTCGTATGGGAGTGGCATGATCACCGCATCGTACTCGGCCTTGAACACGTCGTTCTCGTTGCGAAGGATCGGAACGCCGAAGTGCAGCTTGCAGTATCCGCGCACCTCTTCCGGCGTCTGATCGCCGAGCTGGGCGGCGATCTCAAGCATCCATTGGCGCTGCAGCCGGTTCTGGTCGCTGGTCCGGTGCTTGCCGTCGGTGATGCTGGCGGTGAAGGGGAGTTTCCTCTCCTTCACGAACCGGATCAGCATGTCCCGGGCCTGTTCGGTCTCGACGATGCGGTTGTTGGTCGCCATGGTCAGCCCCCAGCAAGAGGCGCAAGTTGAGCGAGGCGCCGGTCTCGGATCGCATAGGCAGCATCGATCATGTCGGCGTGGCCGTTGGTTTCGAGCACGGCCGGCGCGTCGAAGTCGGTCCAGATCTCCTCGACCTGCACCTCGTCCTTCGCGCCGGCGAGCGAGGTTTCGATCTGCTCGAGGAAATCGCCGAGAACGAATTCTTCTTCGGCCGCCGCCTCGGTTTTGCTTCCGGGCTCTGCTTCGATCGTCTTGGCGGCGGGTGGCGCTGGCGGGGCCGGGGGCTTCGGCGGCTGCGCGGGCTTGGCCGGTGTGATGTCGCGCATCGTTTCCGCCTCGTCGATATCGCGCACCTCGAATTCATCGCGGATGCCGCCGAGAACGTCGCCGAACAGTTCACGCAAGCAATAGCCAGCCGCGCGCCAGGCAATCATGCGCTGAGGAAAGCGATACCATGGCGCATCGTTCGGCTGGCCGTCCTTCCAGACCGGCTGGTTATTCTCCCAGACCTTTTTTCGGACAGTCGGACGATCATCCCAAAGGCCAGCGCGCTCGGCTTCGGCTTGGGAGAACTCGACGCGGCTTTCTTCGCCGGTATCGTTGCGCTTGGCATGGCAGAATCCAATCATCTGCCCATCGCGCATTTCGTGCCCGGTCTTGAGGAAGGCAACTTTCCCAGACTGGCGAACGACGTTGATCAGGCCATCGCCGTATAACGCCGGCTTGCCGTTGATGACGGTGAAGCTGCGAAGGCTGACCATCGGCTTCAATCCGAGCTCGGCACCAGACATGATACAGACGGCTACCGCGCTGGCGGCATCATCGCCGGTCTTCTTGCCGACGAGTGACGAAGGGGCGAGGCCCGCCGCGACCACGGCGCGGGCTATGCGGAAAGTCTCTTCGAACGTCTGCGGAATGATCGCGAGGACATTGCCGCCGGCGGAAAGTGCGGGAACATGCTGGTTCATTACGCGGCCCTCTGCTCTTCGAAGCGCTCAACACCATCGATCTCGACGCCGGCGCGTACGGCGCGGTTAGCGAGCGTCTCGACGAGCGCTTTCATTTCGGGATGGTTGCTCAAGGCCTTGAGGGCCTTGTCGTAGTCAACGATGCGAGCCGAAACGAAGGTGCGGAGCGAGACGCGAGCGCCGGTGCGACCGGCCTGGGCGTTCTTGGCCTGCGCCGCCTGTTCCTGCTTGTCGGCTTCCTTCTGCAGGCGTTCCGCTTCGGCCTGCGCGGCGGTATCGCTCACGTCGGCTTGGGCGGCGAGTGCTTCGGCCTCTCGGCGCTTTCGATCGGCCTCTTCCTGCGCCTTGCGCTGGCGCTCCCGTTCTATGCGCTGCTGCTCGATCAGGTAGGCGTCCATATGCCTTTTGAGCTTCTTCGACAGATCGGCCGGCGCATCCTTGAGGTCGCGCCACTTGTTGTCGACATCGCGACCGGCGTCGAGGTGCGGCTGCTTCTCGACCTTGTGCAGGTCCGTCGCCTTCTTCGCGATGGCGGCGAGCCGCTTCGACCAGATCGCGGCCTTGTCAGCCTGATCCTGCGTCGTGATCGGCGTCTTCATGAAGGCGAGGGCCTGTTCGGCCTCGGCTTCGTATTCGAGCTTAAGAGCCTCGAACGGATCATCCGGCAGATTGTGGCCCATGGCGGGCGCCGGCGGCTCGTCGTCCCATCCTGCGCCCTCGATGGCCTTCTGGTAAGCCTCGTAGCTGACCGGATGCGTGCGGCAGAAATTCCAAGCTTCGGCGGCGTCGACCATCCGCTCGCCGCGCATCGCCAGCCATTCGCCGTCATCGCCGCGCCAGATCGCAACAGGCTCCCACTGGGCGCCCTTGAAGCGGGTCCGGTAATATCCCTGCTCGGGCTGCCCTTCATGCATCGGGCCGAAGTTGCCGGCCAGCGCGTTCTGCCACCAAGTCCAAATGCTCGTTTCTACTGTCATGTCAGACGCTCCTGGCTTTGACGATTTGACGGTGGACCTGCTCCGTCTTCCAGGCGCCGACGGCGATCACGCCGAGAACGGTCGCGAGAAAGATCAGGAGGAGGGCGGTGGTGTAGGTTGCCCGGTTGAACTGCTTGAGCGCTTCCAGATCGTCGTCGCGGTCGACAGCACAGCGGGTGCAGGAGCAGCCGAAGGCGGCGGCGGGGCAGGCGGAGCGCCTGGCATCCGCCTTCGCGTTGTGTGCGTCTATGGTGGCGCGGTGAGGGGTCACAGGCGTGCTCCCTCGATGACGTCGCCGAACTGCTGGCGATGATTAAGCGTCGAATGGGGCTGGTCGCGCGCCGGCGCCTCGAATTCCTTCTCGCGGTTGATCGCGAAATAGACATCGTCGACGAGCTCCGACGCCGGCGCGGCCTCACGTTGGAACACGTCGCCATCGGCGCCGAGGTTCCATGCGAGCGAAGCGAGGTCGGAATAGGTGCGCTGCAGGAACTCCTTAAGCGCGGCCTGTTCGTCTTCATCGTTCTGGCTACTGCGGATCGCCGTGGAAAGGCGGAGTGCGTTGACCTTGAAACTGTGCAGTGCGGATTGGAGGCTCATCGCTTCATCTCCCGGCGTGACCGTGTGTTGATGAAGGGATGAAAGCATAACTTTCATCTCCAGGCAAGCGAAAAGAAAGCAATGCTTTCACAAATGCGTGGCGACAGAATGATCCATGGGCGCGACGGGAGGCACCGTGCGCCGACAACCGAACCTTAATCAGTTCTCAATTATCAACTATGTTTGAAGATAGGAGAATCGTCCTATGGCAGAGACATCAATTGAATGGACTGACGCTACGTGGAACCCTGTCGCAGGCTGCACAATTATGAGCGCGGGATGCACAAACTGCTACGCGATGCGCATGGCGGCGCGTCTAGACGCCATGGGCGTCGAAAAATACCGTGGTCTCACTCGGAAAAGCGGTGGTCGAGCGAAATGGACCGGTGATCTCTTTCTAGACGAGGCTGCTCTTTCGATTCCGGAAAGCTGGTCCAAGGCGCGTAACGTATTCGTCAATTCGATGTCGGACCTGTTCCACCCAAATGTGCCGGTGCCTTTCATCCGTAAGGTCTGGAGCGTCATGGCGAACACGCGCCGGCACACGTATCAAATCCTGACCAAGCGGCCCGATCGCATGGCAGAGGTGCTCAGCGATGATTTCGATATTCTGCCGAACGTATGGCTCGGCACGAGTGTCGAAGATGGCCGCGTGCTTCATCGGCTCGATGAGCTGCGCCAGGTTCCGGCGCGGATACGCTTCGTTTCTTTTGAACCACTGATCGGCTCGGTCGCCGGCGCAGATCTATCCGGTATCCATTGGGCCATCGTAGGCGGAGAATCCGGTCCTCAGGCGCGGTCTATGGACTCGGTTTGGATAGATGAAATCTTCCAAATCTGCACTGACGCAAAAGCCGCCTTCTTTTTCAAGCAATGGGGCGGGAAAAACAAGAAAGCAACTGGCCGCAGCTACCGCGGAAGAACATGGGACGAAATGCCGCCGCCTATGCCTTGATAATACTGTTTCCAATCCGCGTTGCGAGGCCAATCGCCTTCCCAGCGGGATTGGAGATAGCCAAGAAAAGGGAGAACATTGGAACGCCGCTGGCGTTCTTCAGTCTCTTAGGCGGCAGAACCTTCGGGAATAGCCCTCTCAGCCGGTCGTAGACGAATTTTTCGATTGCCTCGACATCGGCAACTCGCTGGTACGCTTCGTCATATTCGCCAAGCAGATCACTTTTGCGGGGGCGATTGTACCAAGCCTCTATCCATCCGTCGGTACCCAGCATTCTGGTAATAGCTGCTCGTTTCTTCTCGTCCATTCGTGCTGGATCTTTTGTCGCTTGCCGAAACAAGCCCGCCAATGAAACCAAGTACCAGACGTCAATCGCCTCTGTCTTACGAATTCTCTCGAGAGTGGACCAGTTCACCGCCATCCCGTAGGGATCCAGAAACATGACGGCGCGTTTTCCGACCCATTTCATGGCTTCGATTTCGGCTTCGATCGCCACGTTTGCATCACCCCTCACGATGTCGATTCGACGGCCAGGATACTGGGACTTCAACCGCTCAAGCGCGAGGCAATAGCTCTTTTTCTTTTCCATGAAGACGATGCGGTCAAAAGCCGGAACAATATCCAGTGCGATTTGGGCCGACCCTCGCCGACGTTCAATCTTTTCTTTGACACCGGGGAGCAGATCCGCCTTCGTAGCATTCTGCTTAATAACTCTCTCGCCAGTGCCGGCGAATGCATCTATGTACCAGAGTTCGGAAAACTGTGGGCGAAGGGCAGTGTTGAAGGCCCTTAGGTAGGCCTCGACCAACGACAACTTCAAATCCGTTGATACGTTGCCAAACTCGTGGTCGCTCAAGCGTAGTGCCCTTTTCGTTCCGAAAGAGTCTGGAGCGACGTAGAGAGCATCGGCCTATTCCCCGCTCTTCAAGACGTAGTGAACGGTATGGACCTGTCGTCCATCAAACCGGATCTGCTTGGCCGGATTGAATTGCTCAAGGATGAGTTCACTTTGGGTATGGCGAATCAGCTTCTTAATGTAGGCCAGCTTAGGTCCGTGCTCTTCCGTCTGAATTTCGGCGACAACGTAGTCTCCCTTCACGGGGCGGCGTCGCGGGTTCACGTAAACGGTCTCGCCGTCCTCATAACGCGGATACATTGAATCACCGGATACCTGGACGCCATAGGCTTCCGGTATGCCGCTGAGGCTGGGTGGTGCAAAGATGTCGTCGAGCCGATGCCCGTTTAGTTCGAATTCGCCGTAATCTCCGCCCACAGCCGCCCCGTACAATGGTATCTTTGGGCCCTTCTGTATCATTTCACCGGTTATTTTTGCGTTCGCTGGCTCCGGGGCAACAGGCTCCGGTGCGAAAGGTTCCCCGCGACCGTAGGCTAGCCATTCCAAGCTTACGCCGGAGACGCGACAGATCGTCGTCAGGCTGTCGAGACCGACCTCTTTGCCTAGCTCCCAATTCCCGACCGCGCCGCGCGTAACCGGCTTGCCTTCCTTGCTCAGAAGTTCCGCGAGTTGCTCCTGTGACCGCAGCTTGAGCATATCCGTGCGGACCTGCTTGATGCGCGCGCCGCGCTCCTCGTCGATTTTTCTAACTGGCGTCATTTCGCGAATATGCATCACGAAAGCGATTCTTTCATCGAAAGACATGCTTGCAATATAGTGAAAGATATGCTTTCAATTGGCGCATGGAACAGATTTGCACCAGAGCCAAAGAAGTCGCCGGCGGCCCCGCCGCCATCGCTAAAGCGCTTGGGGATGTGACTCCGCAAGCGGTATCGCAGTGGAAGCGGATACCGGCTGACCGGGTGCTCGAAATGGAGCGCATCACCGGCATATCCCGTCATGAGCTTCGCCCCGATGTCTTCGGCAGGGCATCGGAGGCAGCGGAATGACCTCCGACGCCCAAATCAAAGCTTTCATCGACCGCATCCTTCGCCTGAAGGAAGAGCAGGACACGATCGGCGAGGACATCCGCGACATCTATGCGGAAGCGGCGAAGGCTGGCTTCAACAAAAGCGCACTCGGCATGATGGTCCGAGATGAACGGCAGAAGGCGCAAGGATGCTGCGTCTATTTCGCCGTGTTCCCAAAGTCGAACCTGCTGAAGATTGGCATCTCCCGGAACGTCGAGCGCCGACTGGATGCGCTCTCGTACCAGCGCGGCGAGCGCGCTGAGTTGCTCGGGTCGTTCCCGTCCACCTACCCGATGGAGGGGTGGTACCACGCGCAATTCAGCGGGTGGCGGCTGTTCGGCGAGTATTTCGCTTTGAACGAAGCCACCCGCCAGATGGCTCTCGAAATCATCAACGTCGAAAAATGCAAGGCGGAGGCGGCTTAGATGTCGGACACCCACATTGTTGCGCGTGACCAGCTCCGCGGTTTCATCGAACGCATCGAACGCCTCGAAGAGGAAAAGAAATCGATCGCCGACGACATCAAGGATGTCTACGGCGAGGCCAAGTCGATGGGCTTCGACACGAAGATCCTGCGCAAGGTCATCTCCATCCGCAAGCAGGATGCCGACGAGCGCGCCGAGCAAGAGGCGATCCTCGACACCTACCTGCACGCCCTCGGCATGATCCAAATGGACATGTTCGAGGAACCCGAACCGGACGGCGGCGCAGTCGCTGCAGTGAAGGGCAATGCCCGACTGGCGAACGCCGCTGGCGTTGAACCGCCGCCGTCCGAGCGCATCGATCCGACGACCGGAGAGATCCTCGACGACATGAAGGCGAAGTCTCGCCAGCGGATGACCGACGGCATGGCCGATCACAAGGCCCTGTCGTCGGCTCTGGCAAAGGATGGGCTCATATCCGAGGAAGCCCACGCCGAGAACGTCAAGTTGGCAGACGCTGTTGCCCAGAAATATGGAAACGGCGTCAGAGCCGACGGCGGCCTCGACATTGTCACCAAGCACACCGAAATCGCCACGGCCTCTCAAGGTGAAGCCGCGGCTCCCAGCGACGAGCGCGTAAGTCCCACAGTCGACATCGGCAGCGCCGGCGCCAACGCAGGAGGAGAAGATGTAGACGGCAGCGCGGAGCGCGCGTCCCCTGTTGCAACGTCGTCTGGCCCGGACGGTAAACGGGCAACCAATTCGCCTGAAGAGGCAAACGAGACGGTGGGCGGCTTTCCGGTTGCTGCAGCGCCGACCAGTGCGGAGGAAACCGGCGTCGATGGCCGAGACGCTGAAGAGGCCAACGGGAACGTCGCCGTTAAGAGCGTGACAGCCGGAGAGACGGCAACCAATTCCAGAGCGAAAGCATCCGATGACAACGCTGCGATCAGCGCCAAGACGGCGCCCGCAGGACGGGAGATGCGAGTAGGCGAGGCTGGACGCGATTACCAGCCTGCAACGTCTGACGATGGACGTGACAGCCTGGAGAGACAGGCACCTATTCCCACCGCCAAGCCGAAAACCGCGCTCCGGCCCAGATGTCGGAACCCTGAAGCCTGCGCCGGCTATGGCGATCGTCACTGCCATGCCTGCACCGTCGCGATGCGCGAGAAAGCGGAGGAAGTCGCCTGATGTCGTTCAATCACTTTGTCCGCTTCACCAAGGCAGAAGACGCGATGGCGCAGCGTGCCATAGAGCGCGGCGTCGGGCTCGATCGGTCCAACTCCTCCCGCGTCGAACTCTCTGCGATGGTCTCGGAATTCGCAGCCAAGAAGGGCATCCGCAAGTTCGCCGATGGCGAAAGTAGCTCCTACGACAGCATCAAGAGCTTCCTTGCCGATCGAGGATACGAGCTCGCCTACCGCGTCAACCGCTACACGATCAAGAAGGCCGGCGCGCGCGGGCTCGGCAATACCATGACCTGGGCGAAGGTCATCGACTTCGTCGACGAGATTCGCCGCTCCGAAAACCTCCAACCTCTGAGGGCTGCGTGATGAACCCAACATGGATTTTGATGCTCCCGCTTTTCTTCTGGCCGGCGATCGTCTGGCAGGCCGCGATCGAGGAAGTCGGCAATGGCAGGTGATCTGATCGCAATCGTCCTGGGCTCGGCCGGGGCCATGATCTGGCTCTTGCTGCTGCTGTCGAAGCTCTCGGCTCGGGAGTTCCGACAGCGCGGTTTCGTCGCGAAGGATTGAGCGCTTCTCCTCCTCCCAGGCGCTCAACGCTGGTCCCGGTCATCCTCCTCCCAGCCGGGGCCAGCAACTCTCAAACGGATCCGCTTGTTCGCCAGTCTCATGACCACGGCTTGAACAGCGGCACCCAAGGGAATGGGAGCCGGCGACGACGAGGTCACGTCGCCGGCAGCAGGACCGGACGTTGCGGCGGTGGTCCTGCGAAACGGAAAGACCTGGGAGGGACCGGCAGCCGTTGGCGCGGCGCCGTCCTCTCCATCGGAAGTAATGCCTCTGCGCATCACGCGTCTCCTTGAACGGGAACAGTGATCGCACAGGGACCGAGAAATGTACGGCAATAGAGTTTCCAAAACCGGAAAACGTGTTTCCGAGGCGAAGATGACAAGCGTGGCATTGACAGAGGCAAGAGGTTGGTACGCCGCCCTTATGGACGCTGAGTTCAAGGGCCGTGGCGACCGCGAAAAGGCTGTCCGGGGCAGGCTGGCGGATAAGACCGGCGTCCCGGAGAGCTACCTCTATCGACTTCAGTACAAGACACGTGAAATGAAGGACATCGCCGGATCAGCTTATCGGGCGCTGATGCTGGCGTACGACGACATGTGCCTGAGGAACGAGGAAGCGGCGGCCAAGCATCGCGCCGATCGCCACGCACTGAGGAAAGCCCATGCGACTGCTGATAAGCGCTCTGAAAAGAGCGTGGGAATGGGGGAGGCTTCAAATTGAGAAGCTCCTCCACTGGATGCGCCGGCACCGGCCTCGGGAATGACCGACTTTTCCCGCAGCAACATACATTGACTTTCCCGACCGGTCGCCGGAGCCGCACACGTTCGTTGCGGGTCCTTATAGCCTGCGAGTTTTCCGGAACGGTCCGAAATGCCTTTCTCGATCGCGGCCATGACGCTTGGTCCTGCGATCTGCTGCCGGCTGAGAACGGCAGCAACCGGCACATCCGCGGCGACGCACGTGACCTGCTGAATGACGGCTGGGACATGCTGATCGTCGCGCATCCTCCGTGCACGAGGCTCTGCAACAGCGGCGTTCGCTGGCTGTCCATTCCTCCTCCCGGGAAGACGGTCGAGCAAATGTGGGCCGAGCTCGACGAGGGCGCGGCGCTGTTCTCCGCCTTCTGGAACGCGCCGATCGATCGGATCTGCATCGAAAACCCCGTCATGCACAAGCATGCCAAGGCGCGCATCGCGAACTACGAAGAGTTTGCCCAGAGCGTGCAGCCTTGGCAATTCGGCCATCCCGAGGTCAAGCGCACCTGCTTCTGGCTCCGCGGCCTTCCTCCGCTTGTTCCCACCGACATCGTCTCTGGCCGTGAGGCCCGTGTTCACCGCATGCCGCCGGGCCCTGACCGCTGGAAAGAGCGCTCCCGCTTCTTCCCTGGCATAGCCGCCGCCATGGCTGACCAATGGGGCGACTACGCCGTCCAACAGTTCCTCCGCGAGGCAGCATGAACCAGCTCATCACCCGCGCATCGATCGCCGAGATTGCCCGTCACCGCGATGCTACCCTTGCAGCCTTCGAGGCAGCCCGCCAGGCAGAGGCATTCGCCAAAGAGAAGATGAACGAAGCTCACAAGCTCCTGAAGGTCGCGGCGCCCTTCGCCGCCGGCCTATTCGCCACGCGCGATGTCAAGGACATCACCGACCGCCATTACATTGATGGCCGAGTGTGGGACTCGGTCATCCATTCCACCCAACTCAACCACCTGATGGACAAGAAGGCAAAAGACGAATTTCGCCAGCAGCTTCTGACCGAGGCGCCGGAGTTCACCGAAGAGAACGCCTACGCCACGATCGAGCAGTTCGCTTCCGAAGCCGGGATGATTTTCCGCCGGGGCATCGCCGAGATGTTCTCCAACCTCGATCGCCGCTTCCGCTCACACAGCGGCTGGAAGATCGGCGGCCGAGTCATCTTGTCGGGCGCATTCGATAGTTGGGGGCTCTGGAACTATTACCGCGACCACCGCTCCACCCTTCAGGACATCGAGCGGACCTTCCTTCTCCTGGATGGCCGCAAGCCGGTTTCTGACTATGCCGGGATCGTCGGAGAGATCGACCGCGTCCGCATGACGGATGGCTTGAGAAACGCGCGCCAGACGGAAGTCCAGAGCGAATTCTACACCGTCCGTATTTTTAAGAACGGCAATGCTCACCTGTGGTTTAAGCGTGACGATCTGGTCCGGCTCGCAAACCGAATGATCGGCGAATATTACGGCGAGGTCATCCCGGAGGAGCGCAAGCACGAAGACGACGGCGGCTTGCACGAGCCGAAGCGGGAGATGGCGAAGAATTTCGGCTTCTTCCCGACGCCGGACAGCCTCGCAGAGCGGACAATCGACCTCGCCAGCCTCTACAGTCGGGATGGCGCGCTTCGGGTTCTTGAGCCTTCCGCCGGCACAGGACAGCTTTCCAAGCGCGCTCGGCGAGAAGGCGCCGCCGTCGACTGCATCGAGTGCCAGCCGCATTTAGCAAACGACCTGAAGGCCGCCGGCATCTACGGCATGGTGATCTGCGCCGATTTCCTGGCGATCGATCCTGCGACGAGCGGGCTTTACGACCGCATCATTATGAACCCGCCGTTCGATCGCGAGCGCGACATCGACCACGTCATGCACGCTCTGAAGTTCCTCAAGGACGACGGTCTCCTGGTAGCGATCATGTCGGCGCATACCGAGTTCGCCGAGAGCCGCAAGGCCGTCGCCTTCCGCGAACACATCGCCAAACTCAACGGCGTCTTTTCCGACAATCCCCGCAATTCCTTCTCGAGCGTTGGCACCAACGTCAACACGCTCACTCTGAAGGTCTGGAAGAATGGGAGGAAGGTTTGGTGATTACTCCCTCAGCAATCATCGAATGGGCTGAAGCCCAGAAGCGCCAGAAGTTCACCTGGCTGGAAGACCATGGCCCGCGATCGAAGCGCCCGCGTCCTGAGACTGAGGCTGAGAACAAGCTGCGCGACGCCGTCATCGCTCTCTGCAATGGGAGGGCGGCAGCGTGACGGAAACACTCAACGTTCGCCCATTTTGGCAGCCTTCCGGTAGAGAGCCCACTAGGCCTCTTCTTCGCTGGCATGGCGGAAAGTGGATACTTGCCCCGTGGATCATCTCATTCTTCCCTGAGCACCGCGTCTATTGCGAGCCGTTCGGCGGAGCTGCGAGCGTCCTCATCCGGAAGCCGAGGTCATATGCCGAAATCTACAATGACCTGGATGATGATGTGGTGAACCTGTTCCGCGTCCTTCGAAGCAACCGCTATGCCGAACTGACGCACAACATTATCCACACGCCGTTTGCTCGCTCGGAATTTCGAGCAGCTTACGAAGAGACCGATGACCCGGTCGAGAAAGCGCGCCGCCTTATCATCAGATCATTCATGGGCTTCGGATCAGATGGGCACAACGGCACTCGTATGACGGGCTTCCGAGCCAATAGCAACCGATCTGGCACGACGCCGGCGCACGATTGGGCCAACTACAGCGAGGGTCTTGAGCTAATCATCTGGCGGCTTGAAGGCGTAGTCGTCGAAAACCGTCCTGCCATCGAAGTAATGGCTCAGTGCGACGGACCTGAGACGCTGCACTATGTCGACCCGCCGTATGTGTGGGAGACGCGCTCCAAGGCCAAAAACTCAAGCAAAAAGAACTACCGGCATGAATTGAGCAACGAAGATCACGAGAAGCTGCTCACTTTTTTGGGCGGTCTCAAGGGCATGGTTGTCCTCTCTGGCTATCCGCATCCCCTTTATGAAGGTGCGCTTAGTCATTGGGAGCGGCATGAGCGCAAGGCTCTTGCCGACGGCGCACGCGAGCGCACCGAAGTTCTATGGCTCAACCCCGCAGCCTCTAAAGCCAACGCCGCGGGTACAGCGCAGATGCATCTCTTCACCGGGGGCGCGGCATGACAGGTTCAACCGCTCATCTTCGACGGGACCTCCTCGCCGGGCACCGGACTGATGTCGGGCGCGTCCGGGCCCACGTCGGGCTCTGGTTCTTCGATTGGTGGCTCCGGCAGATCTGGCGGCACATCCGGCGGCATGTCTGGCGGGAATTCAGGGTCATTGGGCTTCGGGATCGGGGTCGTTGGCATTCAGGCCTCCTCTTTGCTCGTGCAACCGATGCTGGGCTGTATTTGTTCCACGAGCCGGGAGGTGTGGCATGACCTTAATTTCAGATCGCATGTCCGCAGCCCAGTTCCGCGATATCCAGCAAGCTGATCAGTCCGAACGGCCTTCGAAGTACCGAAATAAGAAGACGACCGTCGACGGCATCAAGTTCGACAGCAAGCGCGAAGCACAGTTCTATGCCTCGCTGAAGCAGTTGGAGCGCGCCGGCCAGGTCTACGAGGTCGAGTTGCAGAAGCCGTATGCCCTCACGGTCAACGGTCAGCTTGTCTGCACCTATCGTTGCGACTTCGCGTTCTATGACGCCATCCAAAAGCGCAACCGCGTCGTCGACGTGAAGGGCGTTGCCACCAGGGATTTCAACATCAAGCGCAAGCTGATGCGGGCCATCTACGGCATCGACGTGGAGGTCATCCGCTGATGAGCCGGTGGATTCGCGTCCAGACTTCCATCTTCGATCATGAGGCATTCGCCTCTGAGCCGTTACCGAGCGAGAGGCATGGCTTTGGCTGATCTCGAATGCTGCGTGGAAGGAAACGAAGCATCGCATCGGTAATGACGTTCTCAACGTCCCGATCGGCAGCCTTTTTACGACGTTGCGGGGCCTACAATCCGCATGGAAATGGAAATCGGACAAGCGCGTACGGCTGTTTCTCTCTCTTCTCGAAAGAGAGGGAATGATCGAGATAAGCACGGACGCAGGAAAGACGCACGTTACCGTCTGTAATTACTCGCGTTATCAGGAAACAGGACGCAGTGAAGACGCACCCGGGACGCACGGCGGACGCACGGCGGACGCACTAAAGACACCAATACACCAGAACACCAATACATCCTCACTTCGTTCGGATGTTTGCCCGGAGCCGGAAAAATCCGCTCCGGTCTCGCCGACGGTGATCGATCTTCCGACCGTCAACGGCGACGTTGTTTCGATTACCGAGGCGGATGTGGCCGAGTGGGCGGAGGCCTTCCCTGCCGTCGACGTTCGCCAGCAACTGGCGGCCATGCGTGCATGGCTCAACGCCAATCCCAAGAACCGCAAGACCAGCAAGGGCATGAAGCGCTTCGTCGTTGCGTGGCTCACTCGCGACCAGGATCGCGGCGGAGGGCGCCAGCGTCCCCAAGCGCAATCGCCACCTCGACCGATGAGCCCATCCCTGCAACGCCACCACGACATCCACTCCCGACTGAAACGCGACCTATACGGTGAACCAGATGAGCAATTTGCCGGCCCAACTGTCGACCTTGCAGCAGGAGATTTCCGCTCTCACTGAGAAGCTCGCGCCGGCCAATGCTGACGAGATCGGCCAGTGCATAGAAGGCCTGATGAGCGGCGGCATGCGGATCTCCGAAACGATCACGGCCGCCAACCCGGTCGAGGAATATCGGCTCTCCCTGCGCAACGTGCCGGTATACGGCCTGCGCCGGGCGTACACGAAGCTGAAGCGCGGCGAATACGAGAACATCAACCTGGCGTTCATTCCGCTGCCGGCGGAACTGGCGGCCATGGCGAACGCCGAATGCCGGATCATCCGCGAGGACCGGGTTCGGAAGCATGAAACGCTCAGGGCCATCGAGGCAAGCGTCAGCAGAACGTTGCCGAGCGCTCACGGCCTCATGGACCTGCGGGTGAAGCAGCGCGAGCGTGCCAACGAACTGGCGGCCCAAGGGTTCTACCTTGTCGCCGAGGGCGTCGACCATCTGGAGTTCACGAATCTCGCTCGATCGCGCGAACTGCCAACTCGGTCTGTCCACCTGTGGGCCATTGATGAGGTGTGGTCGCCGATCGCCGTCCGGGTCAACCGCAACAGGATCCACACAAGGCTGAACGTCCAGCACGAGCCGGTTTCGCCTGAGCGCGCCGACGAGCTCGCAAAGATGCTGGCGCTCCCTGACGCCCGGGAAGTGAGCGATGAGCAGATGGCCTATCGCCGCCGCATCGAGGCTGAGATTGAAGCGGTAGAGACTCCTGCAGAGGAGAAAGCGGCATGAACATCCAGCACCGCACCGTCGACATCGAAGCCGCGGCGAAGCTTTGGAGGGACGACCTTACCGCCTCGCAGATTGCCAAGCGCTTCGGCGTCAGCCGCAATGTCATCGTCGGCATCGCCTACCGGAACCGGAAGCTGTTCCCGCAGCGTGAGGAGCGCAAGTCCCAGGGGACGAGGGCGGCAGCACTGCGCGCGCCTCGGAAGAAGGTGTTGGTACCGCCTGCCGCGCAGCCGGCGCCGGTGCCTGAAGTCGAGCTCGCGCCGCCGACGGCCTACGACGCCGAGCGCCTCGCATCCGCAAAGCTCCTCCACGAACTCACGGCCGGCCAGTGCTGCTGGCCCCTCAACAATGGCGGTCCGTACCTGTTCTGTGCGGCGGAAACGACGGGCCGCTACTGCAGAACCCATCAAGCCAGAGCATAGCAGACGAGGGAAAACGATATGCTGAGAAACGAATGGTACGCGATCAAGGCCCGGCCGGGAACGCAGCGCAAGGCGTCGCCCAGGGTAGGGGAGACCGACGAGCGTAAGGGCGAATTCATCATCGAGCGTACCCTTCGAGACGCCGGCTTCGAGGTGTTCATGCCGTCATTCCGGCGCGACATCAAGCACCACCGGACAAAGGAGCTGCATGAGCGCCGCTTCGCCATGCTCGTCGGCTATTGCTTCGTAAACCTGCCGACGCGGGAGTTCTTCCGCCTCTCGCGCGTCGATGGCGTCACGGCCATTCTCGGAGTCGCCGGATGCCCGCTCCGGATCGCAGACAAGCTTATCGAGGATCTCTACGATGCCGAGGCCTCGGCTCAATCCACGCTCGAGAGAGAACGCAGCGCACGCCGGAAGCGCACCAGGCGCGAGTTGCAAGAAGAATTCCCGGAGGGCAAGGTCGTCACGATCGCCGCTTCGCATCGGCTCGTCGGCGGCATGCTGGCAACCGTCCTCGACGTCACCAGCAGAAACACGGTGAAAACCCTTGTGGAAACGTTATCAGGGCTGGTCCGCGTCGAAGTTCCTCTTGAACTAATCGACCGCGTCGCTTAATCTCCTTGCAATCATTGGTGATTTGCAGGCTGTTCTGATCGCGGACCTCGATTAGAGGGAACACTCGCCGGGCCTTAGGGAGGAAGCTCACCGCCTCCCGCCTTGGCAGAATATTGTTTAAAGCGAAGAAAATTGGCGGCCAAGCGTCCAACAACGTTCATCCTGCGTTCATCGCAAGCACCCGAAAATGACTCGACGAAAAAATGTTGGGTGATCTGATGAAGAAGATAGGTGCACTGTTAGCTGCGGTGACTACGGCTTTTGCGGGCGCGGTACCGGCACAGGCAATGTCCATGCCGCCTGTTTCGATGCGGTATTCGAATTCTCAAGCTGTTGACCTGGTCCATCACAAGCCTGGCCACCGTGGCGGCCCACCGCACGCGCGCAGGTACAGCAGCCCACGCTACAGCGCCGGGCCACGTTACGGTTATTACAATGGCTACCGGGGGTACCGGTACAATCGGGATGGTTATCGTCGGCACAGTGATGGATGGTGGTATCCGCTGGCCGCATTCGGAGCTGGGCTGGCCATCGGCGGAGCGATCGCGTCGCCTCCGCGCAGGGTTTATTCGGACGCTAGTTCAGCCCATGTTGAATGGTGCTACGATCGCTATCGTTCATATCGAGCTTACGACAACACCTTCCAGCCCTATTACGGGCCGCGCCAGGAATGCATTTCTCCGTACTATTGATCCTGCGCTTTCTAAACTGCAGTGACCACCCTTTGACCGCCGTCTACTCGGTAGGGTGGTCGCCTTCGTTTCTGATCCAGCGCCGGGCATTCCCGACGTCAAGCAGCCTCCTGCCGGAGAGGTGGACGAAATCCGGCATCAGTTTACGCAGGCAGGGCAACTGGTAAGCCGCGTGGCTCATAACCACGAAGGACCGGGTTCGATTCCCGGGCCTGCAACCAGATACTAGGGAAGCCGACGCGCCCCGACCTTTCGCAGCGCTGGATACGCAACCAGCGCCGTCGGCCAAGCCGGGAGGGTAGCCCGGCAGCAATTCGAGGCAATGCCTCACGAGATGCGGGAAGAGAGCCGAGGCGTCACCCGACAGTGCCAAAAGCTCGCGTAGGAACCATGTACGGGTTGAATGGTACAATGCGCCCCGCTGCCTTCTTTCGTGCCGCCGTGAAAACGGATGGCCGCCTCAAGCTGGCGCGATATCGGGCCGCCAGACGGTCACAGATCGGGAAGGCGGACACGGCAACTCTAGCCGGTTCGAGAAGGCAAAGGGAGAATGGTCCCGGTCGTTCCTTCCCGAGTGGATCAGGGCGGCAGCGAATACGCCCGGGAAACGGAACCCTCCTGACCAGCTAACTCTTCGGCACCTTTTTGTCGGAAGCGAAAGTGGCTGTCGTGTAGTGCGCGACAATCCATTTCTCGAGCGTAATCTTTGCTCCGAGCTTTTTTTCGGCTGCGGGTTTGATCGCCTTGAATGTGTTCACAGCCTCTTCCATCGACGCGAAATCGCCTACGAGAGTTGTGTTTGGCAGCCGATTCCATTCGTTTGAGGAACTTAGAATCCACCCCTCCCATCCGAGGGGTCTTGCAGCTTCCAAAAACTCATAGTGGGGCGAGTTCGCTTCGTTCAGATCATAACAGGCGATAAATCTCGACATTCATTTCTCCGTTTCTGATTGCATAAGCAGGAAACGATGAATGTGAGCGATTCGCAACCGGAAGACGGCATAGCGAGACAGTTACACCCGCAACTCACAGGTACTTGAGGGCAATCGACAGTGAGACCTCAGCCACCGTCTTCTCTGATCGAGGACATCAGTTCGCCGGCGTTCGTTCCGGCCGAAGATATGCCGGAATGGGTAGAGGCAACCTTCCTCGATCCCTCCTCGCCGCTCCATAACGAGGAACACGCCCACTTAGCGCATGCCGAGATCGGCTTCCTCTGGACCGTCGTCGAGAACAGCCGCAAAGGCCGCCGCATCATCGGCCAGTGCGAAGAGGGGAAGCCCCAAGGCGCTATGGGTAAGTGGGCCCGCGCCCGTGCAGAGATGCAGGTGAAGCAGTGGTTCGGCTTCGTGCCGGATTTCATCATCACGCTGGATGCTGAATACTGCCGGGCATGTGGCGATGCCGAGTTCATGGCGCTCGTCGAGCACGAGCTCTATCACGCCGCCCAAGAGACGGATGCTTTCGGCGCTCCGAAGTTCAGCAGGTCAACCGGACGCCCTGTCTTCACCATCCGCGGACATGACGTGGAAGAGTTCGTCGGCGTCGTTCGTCGCTACGGGGCAGATGCAGCCGGTATCCGCGCGATCGTCGATGCGGCCAATCGGCCGCCTGAGATCGCCAGGGCGCAAATCGCCCATGCTTGCGGCACCTGCCAGCTCAGGATCGCGTAACTAGATGACGGCCACGTTGCCAGCCTTCACCTGATCAGTCACCACCACCGTGTCGCCGAGGAGAAGCACCTCAACCTCGTCACTTGGGTTCCGATCGAGACAGAGGCGGTATTCGGTCAGCTGACCGCCCGGATGGTTCATGGATGACCTGGTCCATTTAACTCCGCTGTACACGCCCACCGGAATTGCCCGGCCAGAGACTTCACAGGCTGTCAGTACATGCAATGTCACCGCGTACTTCCCCATATCCGCAACCTCCATTGATTTGACCGGACTTTGACACAACCATGGCGAAAGCGAAACTCTCCGATGAGGTGAAGACCTACATCGTGCAGGCACTGTCGTGTTTCGACAGCCCTTCGGTGGTGGCGGCCGCAGTCAAGAAGGAGTTCGGAGTCGACGTGAGCCGCCAGCTCGTCGAGAGCCACGATCCGAACAAGAAGGCAGCCTCCGGACTGGCGCCGAAATGGCGTGTCCTGTTCGAAGAGACCCGCAAGACCTTCCTCGAGGATACGGCCACCATCGCCATCAGCCATCGCGCGGTCCGGCTGCGCGCCCTGCAGCGCATGGCCGAGAAGGCAGAGAACCAGGGCAACATGGTGCTGGCATCGTCCCTCCTGAAGCAGGCGGCGGAAGAAGTCGGCGGCGCATACACGAACCGGCGCGAGCTGACGGGAAAGGATGGAAAGGACTTGCCGGTACCAGTATCGCCGGTGACGATCTTCCAGTTGCCCGACAATGGCAGGAGCTGAGCAAGGGCAGGGCGCCCAGACAGTTATCCGGCCGCAGGCGGGCCCGCAGACATCATTCCTCGCCTCGCCAGCGGATATCGCGATCTATGGTGGGTCGGCTGGCGGCGGCAAGACGTGGGCTCTGCTCATGGAGCCGCTGCGCCATGTCGCGAACCCGCAGTTCGGGGCAGTGTTCTTCCGGCGCACGCTGGTGCAGGTCCGAAACGAGGGGGGGCTCTGGGACGAGAGCGAGAAGCTCTACCCGAGCCTGAACGCAAAACCGAGGGTGGCGCCGGATCTGTCGTGGACGTTTCCGTCTGGGGCGTCGGTCAGCTTCGCGCACCTCGAGCACGACAAGACGGTATCGAACTGGCAGGGCTCGCAGATCCCGCTGATCTGCTTCGACGAGCTCACACACTTCAGTGCAAAGCAGTTCTGGTACCTGCTGTCGCGTAACCGATCGATGTGCGGCGTCCGCCCGTATGTCAGGGCGACCTGCAACCCGGATGCGGATAGCTGGGTAGCCGAGTTCATATCCTGGTGGATCAACCAGGATACCGGGCTTCCGATACCTGAGCGGGCAGGCGTTCTCCGCTACTTCGTCCGCATCGGTGACGCGATCATCTGGGCAGACCATCCGTCGGAGCTCGCCGACTACACGGCGCCCGATGAGAACGGCAACCCGAAGCCGATTGAGCCGAAGTCGGTGACCTTCGTCCCAGCCAAGCTGACGGACAACAAGGCGCTGATGGCGGCGGACCCCGGCTATCTCGCCAACCTCATGGCTCTGCCGACGGTGGAGCGCGAGCGCCTCCTCGGCGGCAACTGGAAGATTCGGCCCGCAGCCGGGCTGCTGTTCCGCCGCGGCTGGTGTGAGGTCGTTGACGCTATCCCCGCCGGCGCGCGCTGGATGCGTGGCTGGGACCTTGGCGCGACACCGAAGACAGAGAGCAACGATCCGGACTGGACCGCCGGTACCAAGATTGGAAAGCTTCCGGACGGCCGGTACATCGTGGCTCACCACTGCCGTGATCGGCTGTCGCCATCCGGCGTCGAGCGGCTGATCAAGAACACGGCGGAAGCCGACGGCAAGGATGTGCACATTTCTCTGCCTCAGGATCCTGGGCAGGCGGGCAAATCGCAGGTCACGAACCTGACAAAGCTGCTGTCCGGCTTCACCGTTCGGGCGACGCCTGAATCCGGCGACAAGACCACGCGATTCAGCCCGTTCTCTGCTCAGGCGGAAGCAGGCAACGTCCTGGTGCTTCGCGGTCCATGGAATGAGACGTGGTTTTCATCGCTCGAGGGCTTCCCCGAGGCGGTTCACGATGATGACGCCGACAGCACGAGCCGGGCGTTCAACGCGCTTCTGAGCGCGAGCACATACACGCTGGCGAACGTTTAGGAGCGGACATGGCCAACATTATCGCATTCGTCCGCGACAGCCTGACAAACATGGTCGCCAACCTCGGCACGAGCAGAGACAAGGCGGCGGCAACCTACTATTCGATGCCGCTGCTTTCGGACGAAGAACTGCTTAACGCCTATCGGGGCGCGTGGCTGCCGCGGAAGATCGTCGACATTCCGGCCTTCGACAGCATCCGCGCCTGGCGCGACTGGCAGGCGAAGAAGCCGCAGATCGAGGCGATCGAAGCGGAAGAGAAGCGCCTGAACGTGATGAGCAAGCTGCTGGAGACCCGGATCAAGGCGCGGCTCTGGGGCGGCGCTGCAATGGTCATCGGTACCGGCGACCAGGACTTGACGCAGCCGCTCGACGTCGAGCGGATCGGGAAGGGCGGCCTGAAATACCTCACGGTCATGACGCGTCGGCATCTCACTGCCGGCGAGATCGATCGCGATCCGGCGTCCGAGTGGTATGGCAAGCCGAAGCTCTATCAGCTCAACTCCGCCGACGGCGCCCAGGTCGAAATCCATCCGTCGCGCCTCGTCGTCTTCAACGGCAGCCAGCCGCCGGACGAAGATATCATGACCACGACCTATGCCGGCTGGGGCGACAGCGTGCTCCTGTCGGTCGTAGATGCGATAAAGCAGGCGGACGGTACCGCGGCCAACATCGCCAGCCTCGTCTTCGAGGCGAAGGTCAACGTCATCCGCATCCCGGATTTCATGCAGAACCTGGGCGACGAGCGGTACCGGGCGAAGATCCTCGAGCGCTACACGCTCGCGGCCACGGCCAAGGGCATCAACGGCGACCTCCTCCTCGATAAGGAAGAGGAGTACGAACAGAAGACGGCGAGCTTCGCCACTCTGCCTGAAGTGCTCATGTCGTTCCTGCAGATAGTGTCCGGCGCCGCCGACATTCCGGCCACCCGGCTTCTCGGGCAGTCTCCGGCCGGTATGAACGCCACCGGCGAAAGCGACCTGCGGAACTATTACGATCGCCTGCAGGCGATGCAGACCGTCGAGATGACGCCGGCGATGGCGCGCCTCGACGAGTGCATCATCCGCAGCGCACTCGGTTCGCGTGACCCGGACATCTATTACGAGTGGGCGCCTCTCTGGGGCATGTCGGAGAAGGAGAAGGCTGACGTCTTCAAGACGAAGGCCGATGCTGCCCGGCAGTTGGTTGGCACGACACCCGGACAGGAGATCATCCCGCGCGACGCCGTTTCCGATGCGCTGGTCAACACATTCATCGAAGACGGCTCGCTGCCCGGTCTCGATGCAGCGATCGAGGAATACGGTAGGCTCAGTGAGCAAGAGCCCGACGAGGAAGAGGTCGCCGCAGCTGCAGCCCAGCAGGCGCAACAGACGCCACCGGGACAGAGGCGGCCTACCGCCGACGTCGCGCCTCGCACACTCTATGTCCGTCGAGATGTCGTCAATCGCGCTGATATCGTACGCTGGGCCGAAGGGCAGGGCTTCACCGACATCGTTCCAGACCTTCATGTGACGATCGCCTACAGCCGCCAGCCTGTCGACTGGTTCGAGATGGGCGAGAGCTGGTCGCCTCGGCTTGAGATAGCTGCCGGCGGGCCCCGCCAGATGGACAGCCTGGGCGCAGATGGCAAGTACAAGGCCTTGCTCATCACCGCGTCGGAACTGGTATGGCGTCACCGCGCCATGATCGAGGCTGGCGCCTCGTGGGATTGGCCGGAGTACCAGCCGCATATCTCCATCCAGATCGGCGGCGATTTAGATCTGTCCAAGGTCGAGCCCTACCGCGGCAAGATCATCCTTGGTCCTGAAATATTCGAAGAGGTGCGAGACGACTGATCAGCGAGGCTTAGTCTGCAACTCACGCAGCAGCTCGCGCGCTGCCTGATGGACCTCGTGTGCATCCTCAGGGCTGAGTTTGCTCGTTTCGGGACCGGCGTCTCGGATCGTGAGGTCGCCGATCTGGGAAGGATCCTTGTAGCGGTAAGTTGAAATTTCCAGGCCGGATGGCCGGTGAACCACCGTTAGCTCGTCTTTGATTTCGAACTGATCTCTCGTCACAGCCATTGCGCGTCCTCGATTCTCTGTTGGTCGATTGGGAACCAATATCATGAAATTCACAGACACTGCACCGATCGCTGGCACGCGCCGGACCGCCGACGGCTACCTTGTTGCTGACGTGCGCACGGCGCGCACTGGCATCCAGCTCTATACCGGCCATGAGGTCGGCAAGCCGGAGATGCAGGTCGTGAAGGTCTACCGGCCGGAAGAGCACGTTTTCGACACGGCCAGCCTCGGCAGCTATGCGCACAAGCCTGTGACGAACGATCATCCGGCTGAAGCGGTCACCGCCGATAATTGGAAGGCGCTCGCCGTAGGCTCGATCGGCGACGAGATTGCCCGCGATGGTGAATTCGTCCGCGTTCCGCTCATCGTCATGGATGCGGCGGTAATCGCCGAAATCGAGGGCGGCAAGCGCGAGCTCTCCGCCGGCTACACCTGCGATCTCGCATGGGAGCCGGGCACCACGCCCGCGGGCGAGAAATACGACGCCATTCAGAAAGATATCCGGATCAACCACGTCGCCATCGTGCAGCGCGGCCGCGCCGGATCACAAGCTCGCATCGGCGACGGTGTGAGGTCGTGGGGCGCTGCCCCGTTCACCAGTGATCAGAAACCGAAAGAGGACAAGATCATGACCCTGAAGACGGTTACCGTCGATGGCATCCCGGTTGAAGTAACCGACCAGGGTGCCACGGTGATCGGCACGCTGCAGCAGCGCCTTGCCGACGCCAACACCAAGTTCGCCGACGCCGAGAAGGCACACCAGACGGCTCTGGCCGCCAAGGACGCCGAACTCGCGAAGAAGGATGCCGAAATCGATGCGTTGAAAGGCAAGATCCTTTCGGACGCCGATCTCGACAAGCGCGTCCAGGCGCGTGCCGATCTCATCACCAAGGCGCATGTGATTGCCAAGGACGTGAAGACCGAAGGGCTTTCCGACGCGGCAATCCGCAAGGCTGTCGTCGTCGCTAAGCTGGGCGATGCCGCGGTTGCCGACAAGTCGGAAGCCTACGTCGATGCCCGCTTCGACATGCTCGTCGAGGACGCCAGCCAGAACGGCGCCGATCCCTTCCGCACCGTCGTTCAGCAGGGCCTTTCGCAGGTCAGCGACGCCGACAAGGTCGTAACTGACGCCTATTCGCAGATGGTCGCCGACATGAAGGCCGGCAAGACTTCTGCAACGGCCAACTGAGGAGACGCTTCAATGGCTACCTACCAGACGACCTATGGTGCGGCTCCCGCGAAGGGGCTTGCCGGCCAGATCGCATCCGAAGAGAAGTGCAACAAGGTCAGCCGCACTGTCGAGACGGCCGCCGGCATCAAGTTCGGCGCTCCTGCGCAGCGCGGTACCGGGGATCACGGCGTTGCCATCCTGTCCACCGGCGATTTCCTCGGGCTTGCGGTCCTCAATCCCGCGGTGCCGGCGGACGCAAGCAACCCGGATGCCTATCCGCAGTACTTCACGGGCGCATTCATGACGATGGGCACGATGTACGTCACTGCGGGTGCGACGGTCGCGGCCGGGGACCCGGTCTATTACGTCACCGCGACGGGCCGGTACACCAACACCGACAATTCCGCCGCAAACCCGGCCATTCCCGATGCCTTCTTCGAAGAGGCAGGAGCGGACGGCGCCATCGTCCAGATCAGCCTTGGCTTGCGCCATCAGGCGTAACGCTTAGCGAAAGGAAACCTGAACCATGAACACTATCGTCCGTCAGGCCTTCGCTGATGCGCAGGCCGCGTTCCCCTTCGTGATCGCGCAGGGGCGCAACATCGAAACCCGCATCTACCAGCGGCGTTATCCGACCTTCAACTACGGCGCCCACGTGCCCGTCGTGACGGAAGGGAACGCCTGGGCGATCGGTACGACCTTCTTCACCGTCGACACGGCCGGCGAGGCGAAGTTCCTCTCCGGCGCCGGTACCGACATGCCGTTCAACCAGGCAACGAAGGACATGGCCAGCCATGACTTCGCGATGATCGGCTCCGGCTGGGAGTGGAACATCGAGGAAGTCAATCAGGCGGCGCTCTATGGCATCGACCTGAACGGCACCAAGGCCATGTCGGCGTCCGACAAGGTCGAGCGCCTCCTCAACTCGGTTGCCATGGTCGGCACGACCGAGAAGAACTGGACCGGCTTCGTCAACGACCCGCAGGTCTCGCGTGTCGACGTTGCCGCGGATGGCACGGGATCTTCGACCTTCTGGTCGGCGAAGTCCAACGACCAGATCCTCCGGGACATCAACGACCTGATTTCCAGCGTTCGCGAGAACACGTCCGAGGTCGAATGGGTGGACACGCTGCGGCTGCCGCCGGAAGCGTTCCGTCTCATCGCTACCCGCCGTCTCGGCGAAGGCGACGGTCTTTTGACCCTTCTGGAGTACATCCGCCGCAACAACGTCTACACGGCGGAAACCGGTCAGCCGCTCGACATCCAGCCGCTCCGCGAACTCGCGACGGCATCCCAGGACGGCGGCGGCCGCATGGTCGTGTATCGTCGGGACACGGAAGTTCTCCGCTTCCACCTGCCGATGCCGCGCCGCGTTCTCCAGCCGCGGCAGAAGTCTATTATGGGCTTTGAAACCGGCATCATCGCCCGTACCGGCGGTACCGAATGGCGTCTGCCTGGTGCTGCGGCATACGGCGACGAAATCACCGCTCCGCCGGCCTGATAGGAGGAAGTGATGAAGGTCACCAACAACAGCCCGGCGCTGCAGGGCGTCCGCTCGAAAGGGCGGGCGGTCTACATCCAGCCGGGGCAGACCCGCGACGTCGATCTCGAAGGCGTCGATCTCGACAAGGCCAAGCGTCTTTCGTTCCTTAAAATCGAGGGCGCTTGCAAGGCTGGTGCCAGCCAGGACGGCGACGGTGCGAAAACGCCACTTGAAGTGCTCGAAATGGCGAAGGACCCGAACGTGCAGTTCATGTCGTTCAAGGCGGCGGCGGCCAAGCTGCTCGGCGATAAGACGCCGTCCAAGAAGGACGAGATCATTGCCGCCCTCGAAGAGCTGGCAACGCAGCCATGACATTCAGCCCGGCGGTTACCTGCCGGGCCCTTACTGCATCGGAGATAGACATGGCAGGTTACGGCGATAATGCAGGCTTCACGGCTTACGCTGCGGCGTCCGGCTATGTCATCCCCGATGGTACGACCGATGCCCAGAAAGACGCAGCACGTCAGCGCGGCTCTCTGGTGATCGATCGGTATGAACCGAGGTTCAGCGGCAAGCGCACCGGCGGGTACGCTCAAGAGAGGGCGTGGCCGCGCACCGGCGCCACGACTTATTACGGCGAGGCGATCCCCTCGAACGAAGTCCCGCTCGCCATCGTCAACGCCTCGTACGAGGCGGCATTCCTCGAGCTCACGAACCCCGGCAGCCTTTCGCCGGTGGTGACCGGCACGCAAACGGTGAAACGCGAGAAGATCGGACAGCTTGAGGTCGAATATTCAACCTCTTCTTCAACGGACATTGACGATCTCGTGGCGCTCGCTACGCCGGTAGTCACCACGATCGAGGGGCTGCTATGGCCGTTCCTCGTGCCGTGCTTTCCGGGCGCGCTGGTGGTCTGATGGCGAACCTGATCTATACACGCCTGCAGGCGACGGCGCAGCGCCTCATAGCCAAGTACGGCCAGGCCGGCACCGTCAAGCGCGAGACCCCTCCGGATCCTGTCTATGGCGGCGATCCTGTCGTGATGTCGTACCCTGCCACGCTGGTACCGATGGCATACGAGGCCCGCTTCATCGACGGCACGGTCATCCAGGCCGGCGACATGCAGATTTACATCTCCGCTGTCGGCCTGCCGATCGAGCCGACTGTCGGCGACGTCGTTACCGCCAACGGGAAAGATTACGCCATCGTCAACGGTGACCCGAACAAATACGACGGCGTCACGCCGGTCGTCTTCATCGTGCAGGGTCGCCAATGACCTTCGATGAACTGCTCGCCACATATGAGCCCAGGCTTGCCGCCGCATTTCGAGAGGCGATCGAGGCTATTAAGTCGAGCATCGTTCTGGCGCGCGTCGTCGAGCGTCTAGAGCGTGGCGACGTCAACGGCGCTATCGAGGCCATGCAGATCGAGCCGGAGGCGTTCTCCGCGCTCGAGATCGCGCTGCAGGAGGCTTTCAACGCCGGCGGCACGAATGCGGTCGGCGAGCTGCCGAAGGTGATGGACCCGCAGGGCAACCGCGTGATCTGGCGCTTCGGTGTCCGTAATCCTGTTGCTGAGGCGATCTTGCGTGACCTATCTTCGACGATGGTCACGCACATCACCGATGACCAGCGGCAGGGGATCCGGCAAGCGCTCGAGCAGGGGCTTGCCCGCGGTGCGAACCCGCGCGCAACGGCGCTCGACGTCGTCGGCAGGCAGAACCGCGTCACCGGCCGCCGCGAGGGCGGTGTGATCGGGCTGACTCGTTATCAGGTCGAGTTCATCGAGCGCGCTCGCGTGCATCTGGCGTCCGGTGATCCGGAATTGATGAACCGATATTTCGAGCTGAAGACGCGCGACAAACGTTTCGACCGGACCGTCATGGCCGCGATCAGGGCAGGAAATCCGGTCAGCAGCGAGGCGCTCACCAAGATCATCGGCCGGCTACGCGATAAGAACCTGCTTCTCCGCGGCGAGATGCTGGCGCGCACCGAAACGATGATGGCGCTTGGCTCTGCTCGCGACGAAGCGATGAGGCAGCAGATCGAGGCCGGAAAGGTCCAGGCGCAGGACGTCCAGAAGCGGTGGCATTCGGCCGGCGACAACCGGGTGAGGCACACGCACCGGGTTCTGAACGGCCAGGCCGTCGGCATCGACGAGGTATTCCAGAGCCCAAGCGGCGCCATGCTTCGCTATCCTGGCGACCCGCGTGCGCCCATCGCCGAAGTATCCGGCTGCCGCTGCTGGTGCGAGTATGATGTCGACTACATCGCCGCAGGCCTCCGCCGGTACCGTGCGAGGGCGGCTTAATGGCTACGCTCCGCTTCAGCGCTCAGGTCGCGGGATGGGCCGAGAAAGTGCCGGAGGCCGTCGAGGCGGTGTTCAAGGAGAGCACCAAGGAAATCGTCCGCGAGATGCAGACGCCGCGCTCTGCCGGCGGCCGGATGCGGGTGGATACCGGATTTCTCCGTGCGTCGCTCATGGCTTCAACGGCGGCCATGCCATCGATCAATCCGAGCGCCAAGCCAATCGAGGGCGGCGCATACACCTATAACGAAGGGCAGATCGAGGCTGTGATCACTGGGGCCTCGGTCGGAGACACGCTGTATTTCGGCTACACCGCATCCTACGCTGCCCATCGCGAGTACGGAGCCAATGGCCAGCCGCCGGATGCGTTCGTTCGTCTCGCGGTTCAGAATTGGGGAATGGCGGTCGATCGCAACGCAAAGAAGGTCAAAGCGGCGTTTGGCCTTTGATTGCCCGGTTACCGTCGCTTCCTTCTTCGGCAGCCATCAGCAATCCAAGTGAAAGCAGCATCAAGGACTTCTCTGCGGCTCGTAGGGCCGTCTCAGCACGAACCGTTTCGCCCTTTGCCTGCGCAAGCGTCATCCTCGCGTTGGTCAGCAGGTCGTGCGCCTGGTTGTCAGTCAGCTTTTCGGACATGAGGAATTGATACATGGCGACCGGAATCGACGCAATCATCTTCAAGGCGTTGACCGATCATCTGCTGACGTTGACGCCGGCACTCCCCATCGCGGCGCCGAACGTGGTGTTCCCCGCGGCGGGGCAATCCATGCCGTCGAAATACCTGGCTGTCTCATTCCTGCCGAACAAGACCCGGGAGATCACCTTGGGAGACGACCCGCAGCAGAAGCGGGGGCTCTATCAGGTGTCGGTCGTGTTCGCCGTCGGCGTCGGGATCATCGGTGCGCTCGAGACTGTCGAGACCATCATCTCGCTTTTCAAGAACCGATCGCTTTTGGCTTCTGGCGTGAAGGTCACGATCAGCAGCGAGCCGTGGGCGTCAGGCCCGATCCAGGAAGGAAACCGGGTCCAGATCCCGGTCACCATCCCATACCACTGTTTTGCCTAGGAAAGGATCCGAACAATGGCAGGCATCAAGACCACCCTTGCGGGGGCGAAAATCTCCATCAGCACCGCGGCTGTCACACTCCCGCTTAATCAGGCCGCCTTCGAGGCTCTGACCTTCACGGAGATCAAGAGCGTTGGCAATCTTGGCGACTATGGCAGCCCTCCGAACCTGATCAACTACAACACGCTCGACACCGAGGTCATGTCCAAGGCCAAGGGCGTCGAGGACGCCGGCGACATGTCGATCGAGGTTGCGCGCATCTTCGATGATCCCGGTCAGATCGCCATTCGAGCCGCGAGCGCGACCAAGTTCAACTATGCAATCAAGGTCGAGTACGCCGACGCGCCTACCCCATCCTGGTCGAATACGGTCATGTATGCGGCCGGTCCGGTCACTGGTCCTCAATTGCTCGGCGGCAGCACGGACGATTTCATCCGCGAATCCTTCACCGTGGGCTTCACCGATCAGCGCCCGATATTCGTTGCCCCTGTTGAAACCCCGTAAGGTGACCAATGGACCTGCTTTCCCTCAGCCCGAACACCATTACCGTTGACTTGACGCACCCGGCGACAGGTGCGCCGCTTGGTGTGTCGGTCGAGCTCCGCAGCCTCGAAAGCGACGAGGTCAAGGCCGTCGAGCGCCAGCTGAAGAACAAGGCGCTCAAGGGGGGCCGCAACACCGTTACTGCCGAGAAGATTGATGACAACACCATCGCACTCCTGGCGGCGGCGATCGTATCGTGGACATTCTCGGGTGATGCCAACCTGGGCGGCGACAAGAAGCCGGCTTGCACTGACGCCAATAAGCGGAAGCTGCTCGCTGTCCCGGCGCTCGCCAAACAGATCGACGTCGCGCTCGGAGACGAAGCGGCTTTTTTTGCAGCCTCGGAGACCGCCTAAGGCAGGCTGTCTCCGTTGCGGTCGAGTTCAACACCCCCGGCTATGAGCTCGATCGTGGCCGGGATGGAAAGGACATCGTCTCCAAGCGCGAATTATACGAGCGCTTCGGGCGGGAAAACCTGATCCAAGAGCCAGAGATCCCGGACGAAGGCGAACACCTTTGGACGTGGTTCTGGCACCTGTCCGGCCGACGTCAACAGGGCATGAGCGGCCCGCAGCCGCTCACCTATGAAGAGATAACCTCTTGGTCCCGCCTGACCGGTGAAATCCTCCTTCGTGAGGAGATCGCCATCCTAATAGACATGGACGATGCCTACCTCGATGCTCTCGCAAAAGAGCGAGAGGCACAGCGCGTAGCGAATGAGAAGCCGAAGGGGTAGCACCATGGACGTGGCGCAGCTTGGCATTGAAGTAACCAGCAAGGGCGCCCCAAAGGCCACCGCCGATCTCCAGAAGCTGACGAACGCCGCCAAAATGGCAGATTCAGCTTCTGACGGCCTGTCCGCATCCACCAAGAACGCGGGTGCTGCCGCATCTGCCGCAGCCGGCGGCTTCAAGCAGGCCGCATCTGCCACAAAGGCATATGCCGCTGCCGCCAACAGCAACGTCAAGCGCATGGGCGGCTCCATGTCGGGCCTCGCTGCCCAGTTCCAGGATATCGGCGTCACTGCCGCAATGGGCATGAACCCGATGCTGATTGCCCTCCAGCAGGGTACGCAAATCGCAGGCCAGATGGAGATGGCGATGCAGGGCGGGGCTAAAGCGTCGTCCGTCTTCTCCGCGGCTTTCGCCTCACTGCTATCTCCAGTGACGCTCGTCTCTATCGCGCTCACGGCCGCGGCCGCAGCTGGTCTCCAACTGGTGGATTGGGCCGGTTTGGCTGCTTCGGCGCTCACAGGCCTTGCCGATGTGCTGCAGACGATAGCACCCTATGCCGTCGGCGCGGCCGCCGCTCTGGCGCTACTCTACGCCCCCGCGATCATCGGCGGTATCATCAGCGTGATTGCGCTTCTGGCTCGGCTGTCGGTCGCCGCTGTATCAGCCGGCGCCGCCATGCTCGCGGCGAACCCGGCCGGCGCGCTTGTCCTCGGGATCACGGCCGCTGTCGCCGCGGCAAACATCTTCCGCGACGAGCTCGCGCAGATCTTCGGGCGCGATATTGTTGCCGACGCAAAAAACGGCGTGAACTTCATCATTGGCGCCTTTGTCGGCGGCTTCAACGCGATCAAGGCAACGTGGTCCGCGCTTCCCGGCGCGATCGGTGACTTCGTCTATGCGACCGCGAACGCGGTTGTCGCAGGCACGGAACTCATGGTCAACATGGTCGTCGCCAAGATCGACGAGCTGATTGCCAAGCTCAACGCCTCCATGAAGTCGCTGCCATTTGGCCTCGGAGACAGCATCAGCATTCCGACGATCGGGAAGTTCGACTTCGGCAGGGTCGAGAACCCCTACAAGGGGCAGGCGGCGGCGGTGGCGACCGAAGCAAGCGCCGCGATGTCTTCGGCCATGAGCACTGATTATGTCGGTGGATTCGGCGAGGCTATTTCCCGCGGCGCCTCGGCTGCATCGGCAAAGCTCAAGGAGCTGGCCAAGGACCTGACGACGGTAGATGACAAGTCGAAAAAGAAGAAGGGCGGAGCCGGCGGAAAGACGGAAGCCGAGAAGTACTCCGACATCGTCGACGGCGCGAACCGCCGCATCGCTTCGCTGAAGGCGGAACAGGCGGCCCTCGGCATGACCGAGCAGGCAGCGCTTGCCCTGAAGTATGAGACCGAACTGCTCAACCAGGCACAGCAGAAGGGGATCAACCTAACTGCTTCCCAGAAGGCTGAACTTGCCGGTCTCGCCCAGCAGATGGCGTCGACTGAGATCGCCACGAGAAACACGAAAGAGGCGATGGACTTCGCCAAGGATGCCACCAAAGGCTTCCTGTCGGATCTTCGCTCCGGTCTCGCGAACGGCGAGGGGTTCTGGAAGTCCTTCGGCAAGGCTGCTCTCAACGTCCTGGACAAGATCATCGGCAAGATCGAGGACCAGCTTGTGGAGGCACTGTTCTCGGTCGGCAGCGCCAGCACAGGCACGGGCGGTGGCGGCTTCCTCGGCGCGATCTTCGGCGGCATCGGCAAGTTGTTCGGCTTCGCCTCTGGCGGGTACACCGGGGGCAAGGCTGCCTCATCTGTGGCCGGCGTGGTTCATGGCGGGGAATACGTTTTCTCCAAGAGGGCAACAGACAGGATCGGCGTTGGGAACCTGGAGTCCATGCACCGGGCGGCCAAGGGATATGCATCCGGCGGCTATGTCGCTCCAGCTCCGGCCAACCAGAACGGCAGCCGTAGCGCGACGGCGGTCATGGTCGACGTCCGCACCTATGTCGATGAAGACGGCAACTGGCAGTCGGAAGTCGAGCGGATCAGCCAAAAGGAAGTCAGAAAAGCTACCCCAGGGATCGTGAACGCGTCGAAACAGCAGTCCGTTCCGGCTATGGCTGAATATCAATCGAACAAGGCAAATGCGGATTGGAGGTCATAGTTTATGCCTGAAATCCTCGTCTGGCCTCATAAGCTGCTGAAGCCGTCCGCCAACCCTGCCGATGTCGTGCCGTTCACTCGTTCCGGCGGTCGCACGCTGGGCGGCACGAAACCGGCCTATCGCACTGACCTCGGGCACTGGCGTGTTGACCTTCAGGACGTCGCATTGGTCACGACCGCGCAGAAACGGACCTGGGATGCGATCTCGACTTATCTCAGTGGAGCATCCGGTCGCGTCGCCGTGCCAATCTGGGCGATCGACACCGCGCCATATGCCAGCGGACAGCCGGAAAGCACGACAGAGGTCACGCATTCCGACGGCAGTACGTTCAGCGATGGGACGCGATACGCGCAAAGCCCGATCGCCATCGTCTCGTCTGGCGTCACGGCGATCGGCGCCACGGTCATGTCCATGCGGATCATCAACGGCGCGCAAGACCTCTCCGGGCTCCGGTTTTCCTACAACCACGTCGCCTACAAGACCGGGCAGGTCCTTTCGATCGTCGACGACGTCTGGACAGTGCGCATCACGCCGTCCGTCGCGCAATTAATCCCCGCCGGCGCCGATCTCGAATTCCACCGGCCGACCTGTGTCTGCAACCTGGCGTCGGACAACGCCATGCGCCGCGGCATGAATGCCGATGGCGTCGAGTTCATCAGCGTCTCGTTTCTTGAAGACACCCGCTATCTGAGCGATCTCGCTGCGGGGATCATCGCATGAGTTATAATCTCCGCATCCTCTGCGACGCGATCCTGCCGGACCGGACCATCAGGGTATGGGATGGATCCGGCCGGGTCTTTCTAGACGGTGAAGGCAATCTCTATCGCGCCGCGCAATTTTCTGAGGACGCTCTTCAGCAGATCGAGGCGGCCATCAACGGGGAAGCATACACGCTCTCGCTCTCCCTGATCGCGCTGCCGCAGATGGCCGGCGATGAAGTCTGGGAATACGATGAGGAGACGCCGATCTCTGGATCAAAGTTCGTCGTCAAACTCCAGACCGTCGATGAGTACGAGCAGCCGGAAGGGGAGCCGGAAGTCGTTTTCACCGGGCTGATCGACAACCTCGCTGTTACCGACCAGGGCGTTGAGGACGATGAAGACGGCGACCGGTGGGAATCGATCGTGACGATCGAGGTGACGAACCGCTTCACGCTGCGCACGCTCGCCAATGGAGCCGTCCTTTCGGACGTGGATCAGAGGGAGCGGTCGAAGGTACTGAACCCGTCCGCACCGGATGACGAGTTCTGCACCCGCGTGCCGACGCTGCTGTCGAAAACAGTGCGCTGGCCGAATTGGTGATGCGCGAAACTCTGGCGCAGTTCATAGCCGCGAATTCCGCCATGCCATGGACACCGGGCGGCGCCGTTGATTGCTGCCTTGCTCTTGCGGAATGGGCGATCTGGCTTGGCTATCCGGATCCTGCTGCGCATCTCCGCGGTGCATACGAACCCGGCCAAGGGCAACTCGACATTCTCGCCAGGTACGGCGGCGCTCTGCCTCTGGTTGCTTCTTGTGCGGCGGCAATCGGTGGCAGGCCTGTCGCCGTTCCTGAAATCGGAAACATCGGTGTCGTCGGAAGTGCGCGCAACCCGCTGCGCCAGTTCGGCGTGATCCATGACGGCCACTCTTGGCTGACGAGAACTCCGACCGGTTGGACGACCGTCTCCGCCAAAGCTCTCGGGATTTGGAAGATCTGACGTATGGGCATCATCGAAACATTCGTGCTGTCGGTCATTGCAACGATCGGCACGACGAGCGTGCTCGTCTCGAACATACTTTATCTTGGCCTCTATGCAGGCATCGGTCTCGGTGCCTCATATCTTGCTGGCCAGGTCTCGCGGTTGTTCGTGCAAAAGCCTTCCGTGCCGAAACCGGAAGACGGATCGTTCAACCTCAAGCAGAATGTCCCGTCTCTCCCGATCGTCTATGGCACAGTGAAGAAGGGCAGCGATTACGTCTTCCTCGAGGAGAAGAGCGGGACCGCCTATCATATCCTCGTCTGGTGCGGCCGGCGCATCAACAATTTCACGCAGCACTATCTGCATGACGAAAAGGTTACGGTGAACGGCAGCGGCGTCGTGACGAGCCCGTCGCATTTTGGCTCGAACGTCACCATTCTGTCCCGGCGCGGCCTCAATGCTGAGACTGCCTATGCGCCGGTTGTGTCTGCCTTTCCAACCATCTGGTCGAACAATCACCGCGGCGACGGCCTCGCGTCGGTGATGATGTCGTGCAGGACGGTTTCGCAGAACGACTACCTAGATGTCTATCCGAGCCAAATGCCGGAGCATTCGGCGGCCGGAGAAGGCGCGCTTCTGTACGATCCGCGCAAGGATTCGACGCAAGCGGGCGGCTCGGGGTCGCATCGTTACGACAACCCGAACACCTGGGAATTTTCCCGCAATCTTGCGCTGATCCGCCTTGACCACCTGACCAAGCCCTATGGCGGTAAGCTCTCCTATGCCGACATGTACATGCCGGACTGGATGAATGCGGCAGATGTGTGCGACGAGCTCGTGACGAACCGCAGCAGCGCGACGGAGCCGCGCTACCACGGCGGGATCTGGTTTCGGGCGAACAATGATGCAACGGAGGTCGGTCGGAACATAGACGAGGCTGCGGAGCTCGTCGTCTATGAGCGGCCGGACGGGCTGATCGGTGTTCATGCCGGCGAGTATGTCGCGCCGACGGTCCGCCTGACGCAATCGGACATCTTCGCGATCTCGGTCGACAAGAACCGCCGCAAGGCAGCCACGGTGCTTGCCGTGCGCGGGCGCTACGTCAACCGGTCGAATGACTACGTGACCGAGGACGCCGCGCTCTACGGTGACCCCTATGGCATTGTGGATGACGACAGCGAGAGGACGCGGACTTTCGATAACATCTGCATCCAGTCGCACAATCATTGCCAGCGGAAACAAAAACTCACCTATACCCGGGCCAACGCAAGACGCGTGCAGATCACCGCGGATTATCGGGCGGCGAAGGGTGTTACCTATTCGCGGTTCGTCAGGGTGCACTGGCCGTCGCGAGGCCTTGCGGAAGCGATTATCGAGATCACCTCCGGCGTCACACGAGATCTTCGCAACATGCGGATCTCGTTCGCCGGCATCCTGGTCTCGTCCTCGCTCTACGATTTCAACGCGGCGACGGAAGAAGGTGAGCCTGGGGCCGTCATCGAGCCCGCGCCGGATTCCGGCGTCCCGATCCCGGTAAACTTCTCGGTCTCGATCGAAACGGAAGTCGTTTCCGGCGGCAGCACGGCGGCTTACGGTCTTGCGACGTGGGACTTTGTCGACGACAGCCTCATCTACGAACTGGAATGGGAGCCGACGGACGGATCCGAGCCGGCGCGTTCGGCTTTCTCGACGGCCGGCCAGATCGAAGTCCGCTCCTCCTACCTCGCGGACGGGAAGGAATACAAATTCCGTCTCAGGGCGTGGGGCGGCGGGTCGAAGAGTGCGTTTACGGCCTATCAGACGCTCACTGCGACGGCCGATCCGGTGGCGCCTGGGCCCGTTACAGGAGCTTCGCTGACTGGCGGGGCGGGTGAGGCTGAGTTCGACTGGATGGCGCCGAATAGCGCCAACTACTTCGCCTCGAGGCTTTACCTCAACACTGTGAATGACTTCGCCACGGCAACGCTAGTCGCCACCGAATACGGCGCCGCGGCTGCCAACGACGCCCGCACTGTGACCGGCCTTTCCGCCGGCACCTATTATGGCTTCATCGAAGCGATCAACTCTTCCGGCGTGGCCGCGACAGAAGTCGCGGCCGGATCAGCCATCGTCACCTGACCAACTCCCAATCCAACCGTTCTCCACACCCTGCCGTCTCGGCCGGGCAATCCCGCTTGAGGTAAACATGGCCTTTTCTCCGAATGCGAACACCGTTTATCGCGACTATGAGGCAGACGGAATCCCGTCTTCAGGCGAGCACGACCCGAAGAAGTCGGACATCCGCACGCTCCTCACGACGTACGAGACGATAATCGATGCATTCACCTCGAACGGCGGCCTGATCTATTCCAGCAAGGCGGCGCTCGATGCTGATCTCGCGCATGGCGCCAACACCATGGCCTGGGTGCTCGGCGATGCGACGGTTGCCAACAACGGCGTCTACCAGAAGCAGGGCGCTTCTGGCGCTGGCTCCTGGACACGCGTAGCCGATCTCCCGTTTTCCTTCATCATCGCTTCGGACGCCGGCGCCGGCACGGCGAACGCCATTCAGGCGACGACGAGCATTCCGGTCAGCAGCTCGGCGCTGATCTGGATGAACATCTTCGAGGCAAATACGGCGTCGCCCGTGACCGTGTCCTTCAACGGAGGCTCGGCGCTGACGATCAAGACGAACAGCGGCAATGATGTTGCGGCCGGCGGCCTGACTGCCGGAATGATCGTGCTCGGCATCGTGAGCGGTTCGACCTTCCGGCTGGTGAGCGACCAGGCGAGCGCGGCGGTTCTGGCGGCGTGCGAGGCGGCGCAGGCGGCGGCAGAAGCGGCGGCCTCGCAGGCGGCTGCTGCGGCGGCGTCTGTTGTGAACCTCATCTCGCTGGGCTGCGATGACACAGGGAGTGTCGATTGTTCGGCCATCCTTGACTCGGCCGAGCTAACCTACAAGCACATTATCATTCCTGACGGCAATTTCCTGGTCGACGCGGACAGGATCTGGCGCAGCAGCGTCACCTATCATTGGGAAGGCGGCCTGTTGGTAAACGGCACAGGTAGGACCCAGACATTTCTTGCGAACCTCGAAGCGCCGCCAACCGCGCACGTCTTCGGTGGCGAATTGACAGACGGAGCCTATACGCGCATCGGAAACGAACCTTACCAGTTTCGCTGGCGAGGAGGGCCGCAGATCAAGCATGCCACCGGACAATGGTTTGGTTCCAAGAACGATATCGTAGAGCTTACCGACGGCGCTGTTTCGGCCGCGGCTACTACGTTCACCTCCGCTTCGGCAAACTTCACCTCTGCGGACATTGGCAAACTGATCTGCATCCATGGCGCCGGATCGTCCGGAAACAATCACGCGGCGACAATCGCCAGCATAAACTCGCCAACGTCTGTCGAGCTCGCCAATGCGGCTGTCACCACCGTGTCGGGAGCCGAGTTCTTCTATGGGACGGACGACGAGGTAAGCCTCCACTGTGCTCAGTATTTCAACGGCACCATCTTCATGGTGGATGACTGTACCTATCTCACGGGGCGCCAAATTCAGCAGAGGAAAAGCCGTCAACTGATGTTCGGGAATGGGGGCCGAGCCAGGTTAAAGTGTTCTGGCGCAAGCACACTCGGCGCTGTCGTCGGCGTCAGAGGAATACCTCCCGCAACCGCCTCTGGCGAGCCGCAGGAGTATGTAGAGGATGCCATCGTTGAGGGAATAATCATCGACGGATCGAAGGCTGTAAATGCGAACTGCTATGGGGCTGCCTTCCACAAGCGAAGCGGCACGCGTCGATGCATCATGGTAGATGCCGGGCGGAAGGCGATCACACATCAATATTGGTGCATCGATCCCATTGCGGAGGACGACAAGATACTGTCTGCTGTTAAGGAGGTCGGTAATACGACGGGCGCAATCTCTGTTGAGGGGCAGACGGCCGGTCTGAACTATACGAACGACGGCGGCTTCAATGGCGTCGCCGATATGCTCGGGGCGGATTGCGTTGGCGGGCATATCCGTGTCTCTACGATCGTCGAGAGCGACTACAATTACATTGTCCTTCAGCGCTGCACCGGCGTTAGCGTCGATGTGGGGCGTTGCGGCGATACGATCGGCTCCGGTGGGCACATTGTCCTTGGCCAGTACGCCAAGAGCAATGAAATCAATGTGAAGAAGGCGGGGAATACTGAGCGTCGCTTCATCTTTTGTGACAGCAATTCCCAGGACAACGAGATCCATATAGATGCGGGTGACAATACCGGAACCGGGGCGGACGGATATTCGGTCCGCGACCTGGGTAGCAGAAACCGCATTCATGCCAAATTCGATCATTCGAACACGGCTACGACCAACGGGCGCGCGGTGGAACTGGCTGGAGCCGATGGCGACATCGATCTTGACGTACGCTCATGTGACTCCACGACAGTTGTCGGGGGTGCCGGCACAGGTTACCGGTTATTGCCGACGATGCGCGTCAGAGCGACGGCGGCCCGCGCCGTACTATCCGGCGCTGCATGGAGGATCGGGGGCGACTATGAACCGACCGGGGCGACGGGGATCCAGCTCAATGGCGCAAACTCCATCGTCCTGCCTGGCACGAAGATAGGGGGCAACGGGAGCCAGCGCATCCTGGTCAGCTCCGGTGTTGCGGGCGCCATCGTTCCTGGCGGTATCTTTTTGACCGGGACTGGCGCCTCTATTGACTGGGCAAACACTGCCGATCTGTGGTCCAGCGGTGTGAAGCATAGCAACGTAGGGGATACGAGCACGTACCATTGCGTTCGGATGGGGAGCCTGATCGACGGCTCCTATGCTGGTGACCCAAATGGCGTGATTACCGGCACCTATGGCTCTACCATTCGCGACGGTCTCAACGGGAACGTCTATCGCAAAACCAGCGCTAGTGGGAATACTGGCTGGACAGCTATGTGAGGAGAAGAAAAATGGCTGAAGATCAAGTCGAAGTGCCGAGCGTGTCGATCCACGTTAGCCAAACGGGTCTCGTGCAAATCACCTTCAAGGGCGCAGTTGCTTCAATGGATGAGGCGTCCGGGGAGGCTGTGCTGTCGATCTCGGCTGTTCAACTGCAGGAACTCAAGGCAGCTATCCTTGAGTTCCTGCCTGAGTGATTTAGAGGCGTTTGATAGCGCCCTTATCGAGAAGGCTTTGCATATAGGCCTTCTCGCGATCGAAATCATGTTTGCCATCAGCCTTCGTCGTCACGTCGAAGTAGCGGCTAAGTGTCACCCGGTTGTCGGCGTAGAATTGGAAGCCGTGCACGTAAACCGTCGCGGCTTTTCCGTGCATGTCGCGGGCCCATTGAACGGCAACGATTCCCGTTGATGGCCACTGGTTTTCGGCTAGGTCGAAATCCATATCTAGGCGGAGGGCGTCGACATAGATCGAAGACTTTAGGACGTTCTCGGGTGGTGGAAGAACTTTGCATCCGCGGTCCTTGTCGAGGAGCCTGGCTTTAATCTTCTCGTAGTCATCGCGCATGTTGGCGCCGCACACGAAGACCTTTGATGCCGGAAGGGAGCTGAGCTCCTCGCTCGGCATGCAAGCCGGTGAAATGAGAGCATAGTCCGTCTTCGATCCGATATGCTTTTCGAATCCTTTGATCCGAAAATTGTTGACCCGGATAACAACGTCGAAACCGTCAATTTTTTGGCCAAGTTCCCGCTCAAGGACCGAGGGAGCATTGCCCAGAACAACAACCTTGAGGTTCTCTGCTTTTGCCAGGAAAGGAATCGGGAAGTTCTTCTTGCGTGAGGCGCGGGCAAGCCGCCGCCTCTCGCGATAGTGTTCGATCTTAAGATCGGAAGCCAGCCGTCGCGTTATACCCTTTAAGGCGTCACGTTCCTTCAGAACGTGTTCTAGTCGTCGCCCCTTTCCGTCGAGGGTGGTTCTTTCCCGCTGAACTGCCCGCATCAGCTTCAGGAGTTTGCTCTGCTCCTCTTGAAGTTGGGCGACGCGAGCGTCCAGGCTGTCGGCGTTCCTCTCTTCGTAGAGATCGACGACCTCTTGGTCGAAAATCGGCAAGTTGAACGGTATAGTATGTCTCGGCCTGAAGGCTCTATCACGGAAGCGTTCAACGCTGAAATTCTCAGCGATTGCGCGGAAGCGTTGCGGATCAGGCCTGAAAGCTTCGATACTCTCGCAAAGCTTGCGGCACATGGCGTCGGGGTCTAGCGCCACAAATTCTCGCGGTAGCATCTCGTTAAAGCCGGTAGTGGCGAAAGCATAGGCCGGATGACCGGTCGCGAGCGCCTCGAACACGACTAGCGGACTCGGGTCGTCACGGGATGTGAGGACGAATATATCCACTTCTTTCAAAGCATCTTGAAAGTTCGGCGCGTGGCCCATCCATTTGATCGCCTTCGGGTACGGGACGTTGAAATTTTTCGCTCGGTCCGTTGCCGCGTACCAGCGGAACTCCACCGGGCGCTTTGCGACCTTGGAGACCGTATTCGCTATATAGGAGAAAATATCGATGCCCTTGCGCTCATCAGGAACGCCGGCTCCCGCAATCACGATCGGAACCGTCTCTGGCTTGGGCTCAGCACGTGCATTGACTGCGAAGCTCTTCAGGTCAACCACCTCGTAGACAATCCGGAAGCTGTCTAACGAAAAACCGAACATCGTTGCCACGCTATGGAGGCACTGCGAGGTCGGGACCCAATTCATCACATGCAGGCATTGGAGGAGTTCGCGGCACCGCTTGAAGTTCTGCGCCTCGCGTTCGGCGAGGAAACGAAGGTTCCACGCCGTCTCGTGCCAGTAGATAGTGACTGGGATTGCCTTGGCGAACGCAGTCGACAGCGCCACGATGCTGCTGGGCAGCAGGAGAGACTGAAACCCGTTAAACAGAAAATGAGGGTGCTGAACCTCCGCCAGCTGCTTTGTGAGGGACTTCTTGAAACTCTCTGCATCGTCAGTGACATTGCAATAGCCGGCCAGATCAGCAATTCGATCTTCGCCAATGAATGCCTGGTATATGGATGCGCAAGGTGAAGTGTGCTTGTCTCGCGGGTGGTGCGACAGGAAGATGAAGTTGGGGATGAACCCCATATCATCAGTCTCGACGCCGTCCTGAATGCGCCGCTGATCCATGTTCATTGAAGGGCTTCCTATTCCGAGAGGTAGTCTTCTTGGGAGCACAGACTACCAGTTGGCTTCGTATTGTTCCGAATCTTCCGGTTCCGGGAGTTGGTCATCCTCTTCCTCAACCTCTTTCGGCTCCCGGAGGGCAAAGAACGAAACTACAGCACCAACAAGGAAGACGCAGCCCTTGGCTGCGTCGTATGGCAGAAAGTAAGAGATGCCGACGAGGGCAAAGGCGAGGCAAACAACGGTTCTCATAAGGCACAACCAGACTGAGGGCAATTAGCGTTAGGCGAAAACGCGATAAGGTCACTTTTCCTGGTCACATTGTGAACACTGTAGTCTGCGCTCCAATTCTAGGTCCACCGCGCTGTCGACACTTTTGAGCGCCTGCTCGATGATTCCACGGGCGGTATCAGGGTCGTCAGAGTATGCGTTCTCGGCTTGCGCTGCTCTTATCAAGCCCAAGATGGCTTCACCAATCGTCATTTTGCTGGCACTCCCTCATCTGCTGTTAGGCGCGACTTGATTTGGTCGATGTAACCGATCAGTTGTCTCTTAGTAGAATCGTGTCCCTGTAGGGCGTCGATATCCTCAGCGGCCATCGCGAGTGCGCGCTTTTGGCCGTATCGGAAATCATTAATTGCCACAGTGGCGGACCTATGGGCGCTTTTCTCATATTCCTGGGCAACAAGCGAGAACAACCGACATTCTTCAACATCATCTCCGGCGCCAACTGCATCGTGGATCACATGCTCGAGAAGGTTCAAGTCCGCCAGGGCGAACCCGGCCGGATGACCGGAATATGGGAGTGCCCAGAGTATGGTGCTCTGGTGCTCAGTTGCAATCGCCGTGCTGTGAGCGTTGTCCATGGAGTGCTTCGGGTCGAAAAAAATGTGCGCAGGAATGCTGCTGCTGGAAATACGGTGGCGCCATTCATTAATGGTAGCCAGTTCCGCCCTCCAACGCTTCTCGAACGGTGCAAGAACAGGATCAAGGGATATTTGAGGCGATATAGCAATGGACCTGGTTGCGCCAAACCTTTCAGCAAGCGCCACAGCGGCGAAGCCGCCCATACTTGATCCCATGACGATGCGATTGTCGAACCCGGAAATTAAAGGCATGACGGTTTGTATCGCTGCGTCAACGTCGGGGGTTTGGTACCAATGGTTGCGGAGTGCGACAAAGAACATCGCGCTGGTGCCTATGTGCTTCTCCCAAAGCGGTCGCGGTTGAACCGACGTCCAATTCGAGAACGTCACAGCAACGGTGTCGGTCGGGGCGCGGCGAAAGTGAACCTGCAAATCTCCACTCGAATAGACGCATTCCATAAAATCGCTCCCTTTCATTCCCAACGGGTATTCTTCAACCTGTTTTTTGCCTATGACTCAAGGCCGGTTGTCCAGGAGAGGGTGTTAATGAACATAGACGAGCTTATCCGGCGTCTCGAGACAGCTCCGAAGCCAGAGCGTTCTCTCGATGGAGAGATTGCGCTGATGTTGGGGTGGAGGAGGCAGGCCGAGGAAGGCCAAGTCCAGGAAGGCGCGCAGAAGACAACTCGGTGGATCGTGCCCTCCGGCCAATCTCCGGGAACGGTTCCGTCTTTCACATCGTCGATCGGCGCAGCTGTGGAGTTGATGAACAGGATTTCACCCGCGGACGTGTGGGGGGTGAGTTTTGCCGAGGGCAAAGGCACTGCCGTCATCGGGGGTGGTCCATATTGTCATGGAGCCACACCGGCAATGGCGCTGTGCATCGCCGCGCTCAAATTGAAGCGGTTCCGAGATCAGCGGCGATAGGTCATGAACATTGTATTTCAACATGTTCGGGTGACCGGCGCCCTTATGGTGCGCGAAATGTCCACGCGGTATGGTAATAAACCGGGTGGATATGCTTGGGCTCTGATCGATCCAGTTGCGCATGTCCTTCTGCTCACGTTGATTTTCCAGACGATATCCAAAGTTCCAGCCCTTGGTAGTAGCTTCTCGCTTTTCTTCGCATCCGGTTATTTGCCGTACTCGTTCTACCAGTCGATGGCAGCCTTTACGTCGGGGGCGATTAAGGCAAATAGAAACTTGCTGAACTACCCAGTTGTTTCCCCATTTGATGCAGTGGTATCGCGGTATTTTGTGCAGATGCTAACCTCAGCTCTAGTCGGCTGTATCGTTATGGCCACAGTAATTTTGCACGACGGAGTTTCATTGCATGCAGACCTTCGTGGTGTGGTATCCGCGTTTTTTCTTGCGACATTTCTCGGCTTTGGAATGGGGCTAATAAACTCTGTGCTTTTTGCTCGATCTCCACTGTACGAGCAAGTGTATGGGGTTATTACACGGCCGCTGTTCATGCTGTCTGGAGTGTTCTTCCTGACTGATAGTATTCCTCACCCATACCGGGACATGCTGCTTTACAACCCGATTGCTCAGGTAATAATGGCGTTTCGCAAATCAATATATCCAGAGTACAGAGCATTTGGCTTGGATATGTTCTACATTGTAATCGTTGCTGTGATGTTAATTTCTGTCGGCCTCATGTTGTTTACCACCTCTGGAAGGGCAATTCGAGAAGATAGACTTTAGCATTCGCAAGATTTTCATTCAAAACCCCGCTTTTGCGGGGTTTTTTATTGCGTATAGGGCAGATACTTCCTCGCAAATATCAGGAGTCACCGATGAGCGTCATCACCGCTCAACAGGTTCGCTCTGCCGCAAAGGGCAAAGTGAACGAGAGCAACCTCGCGTCCGTGCTCGTGGCGCTGGACAAGTACGGCGATCGATTCGGCATGGATCGGCCGCACCGCCTGGCGCAGTATTTCGCCCAGCTCATGCATGAAAGCGGCGACTTCCGCCATGACCGCGAGATCTGGGGCCCGACGCCCGCGCAGCAGCGCTACGACACGCGCACCCATCTCGGCAACACGCCTGAGAAGGATGGCGACGGCTATCTCTATCGCGGCCGAACCGGCATGCAACTGACGGGTAAGGACAACTATCGGCAGTTCCGCGACTGGTGCCGCGCCGCCGGCCTCGACTGCCCGGACTTCGTCAAGGATCCGAATGCGGTCAATACCGATCCGTGGGAAGGGCTCGTTCCCTTGTTCTACTGGGACACTCGCGATCTTAACCGCTGGGCCGACGAGGGAGACGCCGAGACCATCACGAAGAAGGTCAACGGCGGCAAGAACGGCCTGGCCGACCGGTTTGACCGGCTTGCCCGGATCTCGCTCGTGCTCCTCGGGTATCGGGCTGACAACGTCATGCAGTTCCAATCGGACCAGCGGCTGCTAGTCGACGGCGATGTCGGCCCGAAAACGCGCGCTGCCATGCACAGGGCGCTTGTGGCGCTCACCCCGGGCGAAGCCGCACGGCCAGAGGTCAAGGCCGCGCCGGTGACCGAGGAGAAGCGGGTCCCGGTTCCCGTCACGCCGCCCAGCCTCGACGCGCCGTGGTGGAAGTCGAAGGAGGTGATCACCCCGTCTGTCATCGGCGGCGGCGCTTCGCTTCTGACGGCGATCGGTGGCATACCCTGGCAGAACCTTCTCCTGATCCTTGTCGCGTTCTGCGGCGTCGCTGGCTTCCTCTATTGGCGCAAGAACGCCGATCGGAAGGCGGTGGCGAAACAGGTCGAGGGGATGGCGTGATGTTCTCCGCTCCTCGCCTCATCGTGGCCGCGGCCGCTCTCGCAATCGTTATTGGCGGCCTCGTCTGGATTTATCGTCAGGGCGCCGACGACGTCAGAAACTCCATTGAAAGGCAGAACAATGAAGCTGGCCGCACTGCGGACGATGTCCGCTCTCGCTTTGACCTTTGCCCTCCAGGGATGTGGGACTTCGGCGCCGGCAAGTGCCGACGGGCTGCGTCGCGTCGTTGGAACTGATCTGATCGGCGCGCGCGGGGCGACTTCGGCGGATCAACGGAAGATCGACCGGACCGTCGTCGGCATCTGCGCCGCGGCGGTATGGTCGAAGGCGGAATGCGCGCGGCACGGCGAAGCGCAGTAACGAACCATCCGAAATCGCATTGCATACGAGGGGCAGGGGAATTGGCCAACGAAACCGAAGAGAAAACCGTCGTGAAAACTCCAACCTGGAAATTCGAGTGGAATCTGAACACCCTGGTCATCCTCTTTGGCTTTGCCGGCGGGTTGGTCGCCTGGGGCGCCACATGGGAGAGGGTGAACGCCAACCAGGATTCGCATGCCGATTCCATCGATCGGCTCGACAAACGCCTGACTGCGGCGGAGGTTTCCCTGCGTCAGCTCGACAAGCACGAGCTTCGAATATCGGCGGTCGAGAAGCAGGCGGCCGAAGCGGCGACGTCGATGAAGGCCGTCGAGAACACGCTCAACAGCCTCTCCATCGACACGCGTGTGATGCGCGAAATCCTTCAGAGGATCGAGGCCAGCCAGCGAGACGGCGCGCAACTGCGGCGGTGATAGGCGCTCCTCAGATTTCGACAAATTCTTGCTGCACGTGCCTTCCTGGCAGACGAGCCGCAAGGTCGATGTAAGGCACTGGCGTGCCAGTGTATGTGGTGAACGACCATGTTCCCGGCCTCAGTTCGATGTCAAACCCACATTGCGCAGCGCGCTTGATTGCAGCATTGAAGGTGTGCATAGCCTCGGTCAGCTGGCGCTCCGCCTCCTGCTCCTCGGCGGTCTTCGAAAACAGATAAATCTCAGCCATAGGTTCGGTTCCTTGCAAGTTTGCCCGGGTGCGCACTTGATCCCTCTTCCGCTGAGAGTACAATACGCATAAGCGACGTTCGAAGCGGTTCCCTTCGATGGAACAGGGCCATAGAGCCCCAAAAACCGAATTCTGGATACGTCGCGATCGGAGCTGCAGCGGACCGGGCCCAGTCCTACCTGCAGCTCTTTGCATTTCAGGTCGGCTCCAACTCGCCGTCGTTTCCCGTTATCATCCTCCGGCCATCATCCCTGCCTGTCGTAGAGATTCCAGCCCTTGTCGCAAGCACAACTGCTCCTATCCTTCTTCATCGAAGATGGAGGAAAGCATGGCAGATGATCCGAAAAAGAAAGGTCGGGACCGCGGCCTTGTATCCACGCAAGAGCACGAGGTCGCCTATATCATGAGAAAGGCGAAGGTGACCCGGCAGAAGGCGCTCGAGGCAATTCGGGAAGCCGGCCCTAGCCGCGACAAGGTGATGGCGTATCTCGCGCAGAAGTGAAGGCGGCTCACTGCTGTTCGCTTTCGACTCGTGCAGCTCGTCGATTTCGGTGGAGCGGTCTCGCTCTGTCCTTGTTCTCTTTTTGTTCTTATACTATCCGACTGTCATGGTCGAGACGATCGGAGAAGCATTCAGCCTGGGTTGGCAGTTACGGGCGCGCTGCGCGTTCGGCAAGCGCGAGGGCATGAAGTCGGTCCGGCAGTGCGTCTGGAGCTACGATCTCGACATGCTGACGCTGGTGACGACGCGAGGCAGGGACTTCCCGCTTGCAATGCTCGCGAGCCGGCTTCGATGTCCGCGGTGCGGTTCACGATCGGTGGCCGTCGTGTTCATACCGCCGTCGGAAGGCGATAGGCGGCGAGGTGCCGCGTGATCAGCAGGAGGGCTGCCGCTTTGCACGCTCAGCTCGCGCCAGGCACGGCAGCTGAAAACGGCCGCGCCAAATGCCTGCGCCACGGGCTCTCGCCTCGTCCTGGGCATCTGCATAGGCTCCATTGCTGTACCGCTCCCAATCTACCGCATTGCCGCTCTTAACCAGCCAGCGGTTGACTTCGCGGCTGTCGGCGCGGAAGCATCTTCCGACGAACCGCCCGTAGCGATCGCGATCGACGAATTCACAGCTGGTCGGACGGGACGCCGCTAGAAAGCGGTCAAGCGCGGCAGCCGCCTCCTTGCCACACCGATAGGCGCGTCCGTTTTCATCCTCGCATTGCTGCCAGCTCTCCGGAGCGTCGACTCCGTTCAATCGAATCCGTTCGCCTCTGATCTCTATCGTGTCGCCATCAATAACCGAAGCGCGTCCGATTAGAGGCTCGACGGCGCTTGCGCTCTGGGAGATTGAAAGAAGGGCGATCGAGGCAATAGCAAAGCAGTGGCGAAACATCATTGACCGGGTAGGCCACACTGCCAGGCACCCGGTCAAGTAGACTAACCCATTTGTACAGCTTTTGCCGGTGTATGCTCGCAGTTACTATCAGCGCGCGAGAGTGTTGGAAGAGCGTATGGGCAATCGGCAAAGTTATCGAGGTCAACAGCGAGGCTCGGTGCTTCTCAAAGCGCCGGGCCTCGTGGTGCTTGGGATCGCGATGGGGGCGGCCGGTGGTTCGACTGTCTTTGACATGGTGACAGGGGGCTCCAGCATCACCGGGGTGGGGCTGTCCTGTAACATCAAGGGCAACGTCAGCATCGACACGGGTGAGCGAATTTTCCATGTGCCCGGCCAGGAATATTACTCGCGGACGAAGATAAGCCCTCAATATGGGGAACGTTGGTTCTGTTCGGAAGCCGAGGCGCGTGCCGCTGGATGGCGCAAGTCTCGTCGGTGACATTTGGCGGTTCTGCGCGTTTACTGCGCGATGACAAAGGCATCATCGAAGAACAAACCACCGGAGCCGCCTGACCCAATGCCGGCGCGTGTCGACCCTTGCCTCGCAACACTCGTCGACAAGCCGCCGAACGGGCACGATTGGGCCTTTGAAGTGAAATGGGACGGCTACCGGCTTGCCGTCCATATCGTATCCGATCGCGTGCGGCTGATCACGCGCGGAGGCTATGACTGGACGGACCGCTTTCCGGCTATTGCTGCCGAGGCGCCGCGGCTGAAGGTGAAAACGGCTATCTTCGACGGTGAGGCCGTCGTGCTCGACAAGCAGGGCCGATCAGACTTCGGCATGCTGCAGCGCGCCCTCAGTCGCCGGCCGGCCGCGCATGAGCCAGACGAAATCATCTTCTTCGCCTTCGATCTTCTCTATCTCGACGGGTGTGATCTACGGCGGCTGCCGCAGCGCGAACGACGACGCCTGCTCGAACCGATCCTTGCCGGCCGCGACGGCGCGATTCGCCTGTCCGAAGAAGTGGAGGCGGACGGCGACGAGCTGCTGCGTATCGCCTGCACGCATGGTCTCGAGGGAATCATCGCCAAGCATCGCGAGCGCCCCTATCGCTCTGGCCGCCGGCCAGACTGGCTGAAAATCACCTGTAGCCGCCGCGACAGCTTCGTCATCGTCGGCTTCGAGCCGTCAGAAGCGACGCCTGGCGCGATCGGCCGGTTGTTGCTGGCGGCGCGCAAGGGCGGCGAACTCGTCTATGTCGGCGGCTGCGGAACCGGCTGGAGCCGCCAGGAATCGGTCAAGCTGCGGGAGCTCCTCGAGGAGATCGAGACGAAGTCGCCGGCGGTGAACCTAAAGCGGAAGGGCGCGGTCTTCACCGAGCCGTTCCTGGTCGCGACAGTGGAGTATCGCGCCTGGACAGAGGATGGCAAGCTGCGGCATCCGTCTTTCAAGGGGATCAGGGAACCGGCGGACGACGCAACGGTGTTTCAATTAGCTCCCTAAAAGGCGAGGCGCGTAGAATCCTGCGTCTCCATTTCGGGCGACTTCCGAGGCTCATGATTAAAAAGCAACTTTGTGCGTATCGAGGTGAACTTTTGCCTTGGTTATCAGCGCTTTAAGTTCTTCGATGCGGTTAAGCGCGTTGAAGTGCACTGATACGTTTTCCACCGTCACAACGAACATATTCTTCCCGCGACCATCATTGAAAACGGTAATCTTAAGGCCGTCCACTTCATACTCGACCTCTGAGAAGGCGAAGCGATCAGTTCTCAGCGTCGCCTTTGCGAGTTTTTCCAGCGATGTAAGAAGCTTGGGAATGTTGTCGTACTGTATCATCGCGCTGGCTTCCTGCGGATAGTCACCAATTGACTCGAGCGCAACGCGAACAAAATACGCGACGTACCTTCTGTCAGGGACGACCGCCTCGCGGGCTTCCACTTCGATCGTCCCCATGGCCTGCAAGGTGCCCATTGATGAGTAACCGCGGACAACTACGTCACTTCCTTCGACCGGATGTGCCGTTGCCTCGTCGTTGTGCAGATTTGCCAAGTTCATACGCCTTCTCCCCCCATTGATTATGCTGCAACTACAAGGTTGCAGAACTGCTAACAAAGTCAATATTACGTGTAGGCTAATTCGAGGGAGGTATGCTCGCCGGGAAATTGCGGTCGCGGCAATGAGCTCACGACCTTCATCACCCAATTAGGCAACTTGGCCCAGGCGCGGCGAAGCTGGTCTATTGAGGCATCTAATTTGGAGGAGCACATGAAATTCGGGATGAGGAAGCCAAGCTTGAAGAAAAGCCTCGCGGCTCGCACCTCTGTAAAGCGTATGGTTCGCCACAACTTGGGTGTGAAAGCACCAAGGGGCTATGGATGGATCACCGATCCCAAGAAGGCGGCATACAACCGAATTTACAGTCGGACGACCTTCAGTTTCTGGAGTTTGTTAGGGAGGTTATTCGGTCGCGGATAGCCGAGTAGTGGTAGCTGAGGCAGAGCGGTTTGGCGCAGCCGCTGCGGTCCCGCGATGTATCTTTGAGAAGGTGTGGTCGGGAATCAACAATCGGAACCAATGGTGAACATTGCCGAGATTCGTCCGGGACTTTTTCGGGACTTTATGTTCCCGAACCAGCATTTTGGGCGCCTTTTGTTCCGCTTTAGCGGAAACCGCCTGACGGCGAAGACTCCGAATTCTCATTGAAATTCAAGTAGATAAATGGTCGGAGCGGCGGGATTCGAACCCACGACCCCTTGACCCCCAGTCAAGTGCGCTACCGGGCTGCGCTACGCTCCGACCCGCTTTGTTACAAGCCCGCTCTCATTAGTCGGAACGCTCAGTCGGCGCAAGGGAAAAATGGAGATCCTTGTCCCGATCTGCCACCGTTGAAAAAGCGCGTTTTGTGATTTGGATCACGGCCCTGCCGCGGATACACTACGCCGGCAACAACAGGAGAAGCCCGATGAAGAGCATCCTCGTATTTGCGGCCGCCTTCGTCCTGTCGACGACGGCGGCGTCCGCCGCATGCCTTGGCCACGACAAGACGGCCTCGACCAGCACGGTGGACAAGGAGATCACGACGGCGAGCGTGACCAAAGCCGAACAGTCCACCCCGAGCGATGACCTCCTCCTGCAGCGGAAGCTGCAGCAAGACGAAATGGCCGCTGAAGAATAGACGGCAGCGTTCATCAGAGGGCCTCGCAGCGCGCCCGCCGCGCTGTGAGGTCCTGTCGTTTCAACAAACACGCAATCCGCTCCGCGTGCCGCCGCACCGCGCCACTTCGGACGGCGTCAGCGCCGCCGTCGTGCCGCCAGACGCAGATAGATTTCCTCCGTCCGGTCGAGCATCTGCTCAAGCGTGAAGCGGTTCCTGCGGGCTTCTGCCGCGTCGGCGAGCTCTGCATATCTCTCCGGATCGGCGGCGGCGATCATCGCCTTGGCGAGTTGCGAGACGTCGTCGCTATTGCCGACGATGAAGCCGTTTTCACCGTGGTCGACAGCGGTGCGCGCGCCGCCGACGTTCGAAATGATGATCGGCCGGGCCGCGGCGACGGCCTCGAGCATCACATAGGACATCGCCTCGTAGCGGCTCGGCATGACGATGAGGTCGAAGGCGCAGACGGCTTGCGGACCTGTAAATGCCGAGGTGAGGTGGATGCGGTCCTTCAATCCACTTTCGTCGATGCATTGCCGGAGTTCTTCTTCCGCATCGCCGGAGCCGATCATTACCAGGTGGCTGTTGCCGACCGACCGGGCGGCGCGCTGAAAGGCTTCGAGCAGGCGCTCCGGCGCCTTCTGGGCTGCCAGCCGGCCGATGAAGCCGTAAACGAACGCATCGGCTGGAATGCCGAGGCTCGCGCGCACGGTCTTGGCCAGGCCGGGGGAGGGGGCGAGAACGCCGTTGACGATGATCGAAATCCGCGCTTCCGGAAGGCCGAGAGTGAGGGCATGGGCGCGTTCATCGTCGGAAACCGTTATCAGGTGATCGGTGAAGAACCAGGCGAGCGCCGCTTCGATTGCGCCATAGATGAACCTGCCGCCGCGACCCAGCGTCGGGTCCATGGTGCGGAATGCGTGCGGCGTGTAGACCCGCGGCACGTGCCGGCCCGGAAGCCTCAGCCGCGTCAGGGCTCCCGCTTTGGAACTGTGGCCGTGAATGACGTCGAATGGTCCGGCCTCGCGAATGATCCGCTGTATGGCGCGAAAGGCGGGCAGGTCGGAGGGCCCGGGCGCACGATGCATATCGACCGCGTGCATGGCGGGAAGACCGATCTCCTTCAATTCGCGCAGGAAATCGTCTTCGGCGCGCCGGGGCGAATAGACGGCCTCGACATGGTGGCCGCGCGCATGCATGCCGCGGCAGAGATCGAGGAAGTGCCTTCCGGATCCGCCGCCACTCGGCTCGAGGACTTCAAGGAGCCGCAATGGCTTGGCTGCCGGTCTGACGGTCAGAGACATGCTCATGCAAGCCTATGGGCGCGCGCTTGCCGCCGGCTGCGATATTCGAGGGCGGCGCATCCCCAGATGACGCCGAGCAGCATGTAGAAATGGCGCCAGTGATCGGTGTCGATGACGTTGCCGATGCCGACATGGCCGATCAGCGTGATCCAGCTGATCATCAGGTGGGGCTGCCAAGGCCGGTCGAGCAGCAGGAAACGGAACCCGAGCGAAAGCGTCCAGAGAATCAGCGTCACGTAAGCCGCAAAGCCCAGCCAGCCATAGGATGTCAGGCACTTCAGCCAGATATTGTGCTCGTCTTCCGGAAAGATCGTGCTGAATACCATGGGGCCGATGCCGAGCGGCTTTTCCATGGACATGAGAAAGCCGATACGGTGGCGCTCGAAGCGGCCGAGATGTCCGCCGTCATAGTCCTGCACGAGCTGGGTACGGTTTGAGAAGAGTGACGAAACCTGCTCCGACTGCAGCGCGACCGCCAGGGCCGCCGCAATGAAGAGGATGCCGCAGAGCGCCAGCACGAGAATTCTGAGGCGGAAGAGGCCGCTTCGCTCCTTCAGAAGCATGATGAAAACGAGGGCGAGGACGCCGAAGAGATTGAGTGCCCAGGCCGCCCGCGAAAAGGAGAGGAAAACGCCGAGCGTCAGCACGACGAGCCCGGCAACCTTCAGCGGCGCGCGGCGGATCGGTTGCGTAAGGAGCCCGTGGAGCAGGTAGAGCACCGGCGCGGCGAGATAGGGCCCGAAGACGTTCGGATCCTGAAATGCGCCCTTTGCCCGATCGTAGAGCGTGAAGCTGCTCGCCCCGGGAATTGCACCGAAATAGCCGAGAATGCCGAGGAGGGCGGTGACGACCGCCGCCGCCGCCCATGCATCGAAGATCAACCGCAAACGCCGGTGGCGTTCCTCGATGATGGCGGCGAAGAAGACGGCCGAAAGCGCGAGAAAGCCGGAGACGGCCATATAGATCGGCCCGTCCGAGAGGTCGGCCATCACCGTTAACGATAGAACGCCGCCGACCATGAAGAGGATGAGTAAGGCGAGCAGGGGGGCAGTGGCGCGCGAAATCCTCAGGCCAAACAGGGCCCAGAGGCCGATCAGGCCGGTCAGGAACACTTCATAGGGTGCCGGCTCTGCGAGGACGAAGCCAGAGCCGAATACGGCCAGTGCCACCAGGCCGGAGCCGAGGATCGAAATCGCCGCAAGCTGCGGCCGGAGCACGGCGGGACGGAGAATGCTGGCGGTACTCAATACGCGTTTTCCGTGTTGAGCAGGCGCATCGGCGTCAGAAATAGGATCTTCAGGTCGAGGAAGAGCGACCAGTTCTCGATGTAATAGAGGTCGAAGGCCGTGCGAAAGCGGATCTTCTCGTCATTGTCGACTTCGCCGCGCCAGCCGTTGATCTGCGCCCAACCGGTCACGCCGGGTTTGACGCGATGGCGGGCAAAATAGCCTTCGACGACATCCGAATAGATGCGGTCCTGCGTCTGCGCGTGAACTGCATGCGGGCGCGGGCCGACCAGCGAGAGCTCGCCTTTCAGCACGTTGAAGATCTGCGGCAGCTCGTCGATCGAGGATTTGCGCAGAAAGCGGCCCACCGGCGTCACGCGCGGATCGCCCTTGGTGACGGCGTTGCGCGCGGTCGGATCGCTCAGATGCGTGTACATCGAGCGGAACTTATAGACTTCGATGATCTCGTTGTTGAAGCCGTGTCGCTTCTGCTTGAAGATGATCGGGCCCGGCGAGGTGAGCTTCACGGCGACGGCCGCCCCGAGCATTACCGGCCAGAGCATCGCGAGCGCGACCAGGCTGAAGAAGACATCGAAGCATCGCTTGGCGACGGAATCCCAATCGGCGATCGGCTTGTCGAAGATGTCGAGCATCGGCACCTTTCCGACATGGGAATAGCTGCGGGGGCGGAAGCGCAGATTGTTGGCATGGGCGGCAAGGCGTATGTCGACCGGCAGCACCCAAAGTTTCCTCAGCAGCGTGAGGATGCGGTCTTCCGCCGTCAGCGGCAGCGAGAAGATCAGCATGTCGATGCGGGCCATCCGTGCGAACTCGACGAGTTCGTCGACGGTGCCAAGCTTCGGATAGCCGGCGATGACATTCGGCGAGCGGCGCTCGTCCCGGTCGTCGAAAATGCCGCAAATTCGGATGTCGTTATCGGGCTGATGCTCGATCGTGCGGATCAGTTCCTTTGCCGGTGCACCGCCGCCGATGATGACGGCGCGGCGTTCCATCGTGCCGTTACGAGACCAATGCTTGACCGAATAGGCGATGAAGGCGCGTTCGGCGACGAGGAACAGCACGCCTGCGGCGAACCAGCCGCCGACCCAGACACGGGAATAGAGATGGCCCGATTTCAGGAAGAACAGAGTCAATGCGATTACGCCGAAGGCGCCGGTCCAGGCGCCAAGGATGCGGGGCATCATCCGCAGCCATGCCCTGAGGGCAGGCACCTGATAGGCATCGGCGAGTTGCATGGTGATGACCGCAAAGGCCGAGCCGCCGGTCAGAATAGCAATATACACCGGCAGGTCTGCAAGCGATGGGCCGACATATTGCGTATTGATCGCATAGCCAATGGCGAAGAGGGCGCAAAAGTCCAGGAGCCGAATCAGGCCAATCATCATGGCGGGCGAATAGGTGTCGGCGCGAAACTGAAGCGCTATCTGACGGGCCAGCGGATTGAGCCCGGCTGGAGCCTTTTCCGCCTGTGTCGCTTCGCGGTCGATCGTGGCGATCGTTGACACCTTTTTGCGAAGCGCTTCTGCGTCGAAGCTTTCGGTCCCGTCAAACTGATTCATAGTCTCTATCCGGCGCTTACTCCTGCTGCATGTCTCCTTAAATCGATCTCGATCTTGGGATGAAGACACGCAGCACTTCCAGGTGCTGCAGCGATCTTTATGGATGCGCGGCGCTGGGTTTCGGGATAGCAGAAAGCCACTAAGAAACGCTTACGTCGTGCGAAGCCGCGCGTCTGCGTAGAGGGCTTCTTCCGTAAGCTCGCGATAGAGCTGCATAATGCGGTGGGCCATGGTCGAGGCCGAGAAGCGCATCCTGATCCGCTCGGGGTCCGGCATCGTCCGGTCGGCCCAACCCTCGTCGTCGGCAATTTCGGCCATAAGCTGGCCGAGTGCATGCGCGTCGCCCGGCTCGACAAGCGCCGGACTGTCGGCGCCCAGAACCTCCGGAATTCCCCCGACGCGAGTCGCGACCACCGGCCGTCGCGCCGCAAGGGCCTCGAGAAGAAGATAGGGCATAGCCTCCGCGCGCGAGGGAATGACGACGGTCCGGGCGAGCGACAACGCCGTGCGGGTTGCCATTGCGGGAAGCAGCCTGAGGCGATCCCCAAGCCCCATGCGCGATGCCATTTCCTCATATTGCCGCTGCTGCGGACCATCGCCGATCATCAGCGCCGAGAGGCGCCGTCCCGTCAGGCGTTCGGCCCGTTCAAAGGCCGCTATAAACAGATCGGGACCCTTGAGGTCCCGCATCATGCCGATAAAGACGAAGTCGGCCATGTCCGGCCTCGTCTCGACCGGCACGAATTCAGCGTCGTCGACGCCGTTGTGGACAAGTTCGCTGCGGCCCTGCGGGCGGCCAATCTTCGCGAAATAAGTCTGGCGTTCGAAGTCGCAGACGAAGACCAAGGCGTCAGTCAGGCGCTCCTGCAAGCGCTCCAGCCGGAAGATCGCGGCACCCGTCAGCGACTTCCGGGGGTAGTGCAGGGTGCCGCCATGCGGCGAATAGAGGCGGGCTACGCGATACTTGTTGACCCGCAGGGCTGAACCGATGATGCGTGCGAGCGCGCCACCCTTGGCGCCGTGCCCGTGCAGCACATCCGGTTGCAAACGTCTGATTTCCTTGTAACTGCGCCATAGGAGCCGGACATCCGAGAGTCCCACGGCGCGATCTATCGGTGTGCGGATGATGCCGAGAGCCAGATGCGGACGCACCGCCTCGAAGAGAGCGTCCTCATGGGCACCGCCGGTGGTGCTGTCGCAGAAGATTCCGACTTCATGGCCGGCGCGCGCATGGGCTTCCGCGAGATCGCGCACGTGGCGGAAAATCCCGCCGATCGGCGACCTGAAACAATGGATGATGCGCAGGGGGCGTTCGCTCCGCATCGGTTTCAGAACAGCCGTTCGCGAACATAGATCGTGTCGCCCGCCAGCACCGGATCGGTGATCGGCACCCGGCCAGTGATGATGCGGCCGTTGATCTTGCGGGTGATATCGGCACTCCCCTGGTTGGCGCGCGGCGTGAAGCCGCCGGCAACCGCGATTGCGTTCTGCACCGTCATGCCCGGCACATAGGCATATTGGCCGGCCTGGCCCACCTCGCCCATGATAAAGACGGAACGGTACCGGTCGACCTCGATCGTCACGTCCGGATCGCGTAGGTATCCCTGACGCAACTTGGCGGCGATCATGCCCTCGAGCTCCGGCAGCGTATGGCCGCGCGTGGGCACCGCGCCGATCAGCGGGAAGGCGACGTAGCCGGCCTGATCGACCGTATAGGTGCCGCTGAGTGCCGCCTGCTCGAAGACATTGATGCGCAGCCGGTCGCCGCTGTCCAGCCGGTAGGGCTGGATGGTCGCCTCGCTGAAGGCTTTGGGTGCCGGCTGATAGCTCGTGCATGCGCTTGCGAGCACCGACAAGAGTGCCACGGCGAAAGCGCGCGCTGTCTTTTTACCTGCGGTCGACATGCGGGTTTGAGCTCCAGGGAAATCACCTCTCTGGCGCCGTTATCGATCCGTTAGGGTTAATAGCCGGTAAACTCGTGACGGAAATCGCCTGTCCTGGCAGCGCCGAGCCGCAGGGGGTACACTGCCTGGTTGCGCGCGGCATTAACCGTTGCGTTACCATGTCCCTTTACCTTCGCGGCGGAATGAAAAACTCGTGGAGTTGGGACATGTCGGGCATCGGCGGCGGACATGAGGATGTGGATATCGACCTCGGCGGCCTGTTCCGCGCCGTGTGGCAGCGTCGCTCCCGTGTTGTCCTAGCAACCTTAGGCGCGGCGGCCGTCGCCTTTGCCGCCGCGAAGATGATCGCTCCCCAATATGAAAGCGAAACGCGCGTCCTGATCGAGTCGCGCGAACCCGAGTTCAGCGGTGCGGGGCAGCTCCCCCAGAGTGGTTCGGACAGGATCTTCGACGAGTCCGGCATTGCGAGCCAGGTTCAGGTCCTTCGCTCCGCCGACCTGATCAAGCAGGTCGCACGCAACATGAAGCTGCACGAGTTGGAAGAGTTCGATCCCTCAGCGCACCCGTCGGCACTTTCCGATCTGCTGGTCATGCTCCGGATGAAGAAAAATCCCCTCGAGTTACCGCCCGAAGAGCGGATTCTAAGGGAGTTCAATTCCAAGCTGCAGGTCTATCAGGTGGAAAAATCCCGTGTGATCGCGATCGCCTTCACGTCGAAGGACCCGAAGCTCGCCGCAGCCATTCCGAACGAGATGGCGAAGGTCTACCTGTCGCTGCAGAGCGGTGCGAAACTCGATTCCAATTCGGAGGCGAGCCGCTGGCTGGAGCCGGAAATCGCCAATCTGCGCGAAAAAGTGCGCGAGGCGGAGGCGAAGGTTGCCGCCTATCGTGCCGAGTCCGGCCTGCTGCCGACCAGTGAGACGGAGAATTTTGCAACGCGCCAGCTGAGCGATATTTCCGCCGAGCTTGCGCGTGTACGCGGCGAGAGAGCCAACGCCGCCGCCCGCGCGGAAGGGGTGCGCGCGGCGCTCGCCGACGGCCGCGCTGTCGACACGCTTGCCGATATCGTCGGGTCGCCGATGATCCAGCGGCTGAAGGAAAGCAAGGCCGCCCTTGAGGCGCAGATCGCAGACGTCTCCACATCGCTGCTTGATGGCCACCCGCGGCTCAAGGGGCTGAGGTCGCAGCTCGAAGGCATCGAAGCGCAGATTCGTTCTGAAACGCGCAAGATCCTCGCCAGCCTCGATAACGAAGCGAAGGTCGGGCAATTGCGCGAACAGCAATTGGTGCAGCAGCTGAATTCGCTGAAAGCCCAATCGGCTCAGGCCGGCGAGGAGGAGGTGGGCCTGCGCGCCCTGGAGCGCGAGGCCGCCGCGCAGCGGCAGCTGCTCGAGACCTATCTGGTTCGCTACCGCGAAGCGACCTCGCGCAGCGTCGCCAATGCGACCCCCGCCGATGCGCGGGTGATCTCGAACGCCGTCATTCCCGCCCTCGCGAGTTTCCCAAAGGTCATTCCGATCACCATTGTTGCGGCTTTTGCGAGTTTTCTGGTGAGCTGTGTCGTGATTATGCTCGCCGAGCTCTTCAGCGGCCGGGCCCTAAGGCCGACGTCGGTCGCCACCCCGACGGTTGCAGAGCCTGCACCGGCAAGCGCGGCACCCGAAAGCGCAAGCAACGTCCCCTACGAGGCATCCGTTGCCGCGGTTGAGCCGCAGTCGGGAAAAGAAAGGGAGGTTCGGGAGCCAAATGCAGCAGAGCAGGATTTCTCGATCGAATCCGTTGCCGATCATCTTCTCGGCCATGGCGTCAGGGTTGCGGTTTCGGTCTCGCCGGGTGGCGACGAGGGGTCGATGGCCGCGGTGATGCTGGTGCGCCTGCTGGCGGAAGCGGAACAGAAGGTCGTGCTGATCGACTTTTCCGGTTCGGTCTGCCCGACTCGGCTGATGGCGCAATCACCGCATCTGCCCGGCATTACCGACCTGCTTGCGGGCGAGGTCGCCTTCAGCGAGACGATCCATGCGGACCGCTTCTCGGATGCGCATGTCATCCCGCGCGGCGAGGCGGATCCTCGGATGGCCATGCGCGGCATCGAGCGCCTGCAAATGATCGTCGATGCGCTTACCAACGCCTACGACCTGGTGCTCATCGAATGCGGCCAGGCAGATGCGGAGGCTGTCGCCAAGGTGGCTCGCCGCGAGGGCACCGAGATCATTCTCTCCGCTCCCTCCGTCAGCGAAGAGAAGATCGTCGAAGAGCTCACCCGCTTTGGCCAGGCCGGCTATCGCGACATCGTGCTGATGACCGGGGCCGGCCGGCCGGGGCCGGACTTCCCCGACCGCCGGGCGGCGTGAGCGTGCCCGGGCCAGGGCCCGCGGGCAGCTTCAATCCTCTGCGCCTGGGCCCTGTTGCCAGCGGCGACGCTGCCGCTGCAGGAACCCGTAAGCCCTCTCATTGGCCTTGATGGTTCGTTTGGCGCGGGTCATCGCCCGGTACAGGCTGGCTGCCAGAAAACCGCGCGGCGTTAGGGGTAGGACGATGTCGCGGAGCGAGGTCTTGATCGTGCACCATGACCGCTTGTAGCGCTGGTCGCCGATGCCGAAATCGAAGAGCTTCACCCCTTCGCCACAAAGACGCTCGATCGTGCGGTAGAACAGCAACTCTCCGGGGCTGCTGTCGGCCGCGACCCCATCGTCGATCGAGCCGAACTGGCAGATGACGTGGTCGCCTTTGCGCAGCAGGCCGGAGATGGCGATGATCTTGCCCTGGTACTCGCCTTTCAGGCCTATCGCATCGAGCTCGAAGAGGCCGCCGGTCTGGCGATCGACCAGGGCGTGGAAGAAGGCGCGCGTCGCCGCATCGCTGAACACGTCCGGCAGGCCCAGCGCGGCGAAGCGCGAGGCCTTCTGCTGGAAGAATGTTTCCAGAAGGGCGTGCGCTTGCGGTGACTGGCGGGCGGTGATGTAGTCGTAGCCACCCATTTCGGCGAGACGCTTTTCAGAGGTGCGCATCTTCTTGCGGCGGCGCTTCGCATTGAGTTGCGTGAGCGTGGCCTCCATGCCGTGAAGGAGAGGCAACTGAAAGGATGCGTTCGGATGGGTGATGCCAGGCAATGCCGAGAAGGGATTGAGTACGCCGCGCCACTTCGCAGGCATTCTCTCGAGCCTCACGACGTCGGCAAATGGACGGAGCTGGCGCATGCCGTCGGTCAGAGCGCGGACCAGTTCGACGCGCGGCACGGGCTCGAGGTCTGCGAACACACCGGTGTTCAGATTGCTGTGTTCGGAACCGATCAGACGGGCTGTGCGAACGAGACCCCGCTCAACGGCGAAGGGCAGAATGAACATGGGCTTCTGGCCGCAGGCGCCGCGGATCACCACGACGCGGTGAGTGTGTGTCCTACTCCAGGCCACGCACCAGTCGAAGCTCTGGTGCAGCGAATTGCGGCTGTTCTCATCCAGCGCTCGCCACTCCGCCTCGAGCTCGTCCAGCTCAAGATGCAGCGAGACCGTGATCCGGACCATATTGGGGGATTCGATCGCCTGGTGTGGCCTGCAGGGCTGGGCGGCGTTCGGCGGGGGGAGGGTGAGATCGAGATTGGCCATGTCTTCAACGTGATCCGCATACGGGGGTGATGCCATTCAAGCGCAAAATCCTCCTATGCCGGATTAATCTCGCGGGCGGGCGGGGGCTGATCGCGCAATGCGGTTAGCAAAGGGTGAAATGTGGCTGTTTAAAAAGCGTCTCGCCGCGTTACATGGGACTACGATTGCGGGGGAGCGAGAAACCAGTGATGCGATCCAGCCACCTGGCGCCGGACTCCGGTGCCAAATTTCCCATTGCCGAATTTCCGCGCATCGGATTCCTGAAGAATCTCGTGCGTTCGCCTCTGATCGAGATCGGCGAATACAGCTACTACGACGATCCCGAGGGGCCCGAGTGCTTCGAAGAGAAGTGTGTCCTCTATCACTACGACTTCATCGGCGATCGCCTGGTGATCGGCCGTTTCTGTGCCCTTGCGACCGGCGTGCAATTCATCATGAACGGCGCCAATCACGCGCTGGACGGCTTCTCGACCTTTCCATTCGGCATTTTCCCCGGGTCATGGCGTGAAGCCTCCGATCCTGCGGCCCATACGGCCGGCCATCGCGGCGACACCATCGTCGGCAATGACGTGTGGATCGGCATGGAGGCGACGATCATGCCGGGAGTCAGGATTGGAGACGGCGCCATCATCGCGGCCAAATCGGTCGTGGCGAAAGACGTGCCGCCCTATGCCGTCGTGGCGGGAAACCCGGCGCGAATCGTCAGAACGCGCTTTCCGGCCGAAGCCATAGAGCGGCTGCTGGAAATCGCCTGGTGGCACTGGCCGATCGACAAGGTGACGCGCAACATCGCGGCGATCACCGGTGCCGACCTCAAGGCGCTCGAGGGCGCGCGGTAACTCAGTCCAGAAAGCCGGTGGCGAGCACGCTTGCCCAATCCGGGCGGTTGCGATCGGCGGCCAGTCTCGCCATCGCCATGTGATCGTAGGGAATGCAGCGGAAGGTCACGCTCCATCCCTTCGCCGTGTGATCGAGAATGGCATAGCGCGCGTCCGGCGAACCGGTCTCCACCCTGTGGGCAATGGGGTGATCGTCGGTATAGCCGGGGCAACCGACGCTTCCTGGATTGACGAGGAGTCGCCCGTCCCGAAGCCGCACCGCACGCGGTATATGCGTGTGAGCGCAGAGGATCACCGGATAAGCGATATCTTCCGCGAAACCTTCGATCGCCTTCCGGTTCGCCATATGGACGATGCCTTCGGGGGCCAGGGACTCCATCCAATAGGTCTCGTCGCCCTGCGGCGTGCCATGGCAGAGAAAGAGCGTGTCACGATAGACGAACGTCTCCGGCAGCGTCGCCAGCCATTCCAGATGCCGCGGCTCAAGCTGGTCATGGGCCGCCCGGTCGGAAAGACTCATCTCGCTTGGATCCTGCGTGAGCAGATAGCGGTCATGGTTGCCGCGGATCGCCGCCATGCCCCGGGAGATCAGGATATCGGCCGTCCGGGCTGCGTCGAGAGGGCCGCTCAGATGATCGCCGAGGTTGACGATCTCGCCGATGCCCTGCGCATCGATATCCGCGAGGACCGCCTCCAGCGCGAGATGGTTCCCGTGAATATCGGAAATGACGGCGATCCTCATATGCGCTCCTGTGTCAGCGTCTTGCGGGTTTTTCCATCCACTTGATGATCAGCATGGCTGGAAGGATCCACAGGAGCCCGGTAAAGAAGAAATAGAGGAGATGCGCCCACCACGCTGACGCGCCGAGCAGGAGGGAGGCGAAGGTTACGGCCGCCAGCGCATAGGTGATGACGAGAATGATGATCAGGATTGTGCCGATCAGTTTTCTAAGGCGTACGGGCATTTGACTTCTTTCGGATAGCAGCGCCGGATGCGGGGTCCGCAATATTCCGCGTGCCGCGCACCCACGTCTCGAACTTGGCCGCGACGGCATGCCGCAAAGGCTCTGGACTTGTTTTGCACGGCCGTCTGGTGCAAATCAACGGCTTTCGGACCGGCTATGGCGGCAAGCTGCACGAGGGCCGTGTCCGCCGACGAATGAGGACAGGCTGATGGCCCACGCCGACGCGGCAACAGAACGGACGCTTCTCACCGAGATCGACAGGACCGGGCGCAATCGCCGGCAGATCCGCGGCTGGCTCGCCGTGGTCCTCTTCACGCTCTTTGCGCTGGTGCTTGTCGGCGGCGCGACACGGTTGACTGAATCCGGCCTCTCGATCACCGAGTGGAAGCCGATCCATGGCGTCATTCCGCCTCTGTCGGCGGAGGAGTGGGAAGAGGAATTCCGTCTCTACCAGCGCATTCCCCAATATGAGCAGCTCAACAAGGGCATGTCCGTCGATGAGTTCAAAACGATCTTCTGGTGGGAATGGGCACACCGGCTGCTTGCCCGTTCCATCGGCGCGATCTTCGCCTTGCCGCTCCTCTTCTTCTGGCTGACGGGGCGGATCGAAAGGCGCCTGAAGCTGCCGCTTGTGGGCCTTCTGGCGCTTGGCGGCTTCCAGGGCTTTATCGGCTGGTGGATGGTCTCGTCCGGTCTGGTCGAGAGAACCGAAGTCAGCCAGTACCGGCTTGCCACCCATCTTGTCATTGCCTGCCTGATCTTTGCCGCCTGCATGTGGATCTTCCGCGCCCTTTCTCCGCATTCCGGCGACGCGGCACCGACGAAAAAGGCAAGGACCATGGCGGCTGTCATTGCCGGCATGAGCCTCTTTCAGATCTATCTCGGTGCGCTCGTCGCCGGCCTCGACGCGGGCTTGACCTATAATACCTGGCCGCTGATGGACGGCGCGATCGTGCCGGGAGGGCTGTTCGCGCAGGATCCGGCCTGGATCAATCTCTTCGAGAATCCGAAGACCGGCCAGTTCTTCCACCGTGTGGGAGCCTATCTGCTTTTTGTCCTTGCGCTCGTGCACATGATTTCGTCGCTGCGTGCCGCGCCGGAGACGACGCATGCCCGCCGTTCGGTGGTTCTTTTCGCGCTGGTGACGGTGCAGGCGGCGATCGGCATCACTACGCTTCTCCTGCAGGTGCCGGTCGGCTGGGGTGTGCTGCATCAAGCGGGCGCGCTCGGGGTGCTCGGCTTCGCGATCGCCCACTGGCGCGGCTTTATCGGCGAGTATCCGAGGGAAACGGCGATCGAACGGCGCGATTGATCCGCTACGCCAGCGAGTGGGTTACGGGGGGGCCAGTTCTGCCAGCATTCCCGCAAGCTCGGTCGTGTTGCGGGCGCCCAGTTTCTCGAGGACCCGGCTGCGATGCACCTCCACGGTGCGTATCGAGATGCCGAGCTCATGGGCGATCTGTTTGTTGAGCTTCGCCTGCAGCATCAAGTGCATGACCTCCGTCTCGCGATTCGAGAGCGTCTGGACCCGGCGTTGCAGAGCCTGCTGATGCCCCAGGAGCGCACGTCTGTTCTCGTGCGTGGCGACGGCTTTCAGGACGAGATCGACCAGAAGGTTGTCGTTGAAGGGCTTCTCGACGAAATCGAAAGCCCCCGCCTTCAGCGTTTGCACCGCAACGGGCACGTCCGCGTGACCCGTCAGGAAGATGACCGGCGCCGTCCAGCCTCTGGCGCGCAGCCGATCGAACACCTCCGGACCGGACAGGCCTTCCATGCGCACATCGAGAACAACGCAGGCGCAGTCCTCGTCCGGCAGGGCCTCCAGAAACGCCTCGCCGGACGACCAGCCTTGTGTGGAAAGTCCACGCGATGCGAAGAGGAAGGCGAGCGCGTCGCGGATGCTCTCCTCGTCGTCGACAATATGGATCGTGCTCGTCATGAGTAGCCCACCGCCTTTTCCATTTCGTCTGCCAGCGGAAGGGTAACGGTGAACACCGTTCCCCCTCCGGCGCCGGGCCGATGCGCAAGATGGCCGCGATGCAGTTCCACGATCGACCGGCAGATGTTCAGTCCCATTCCCATTCCCTGCTCCTTCGTGGAGGTGAAAGCGTCGAAAAGCCGTCCCGCCACTTCGGGCGCAATGCCTCCGCCCTGATCCTCCACCTCGATTAGCGCATGGCCGTCCGCGCCTTTCAGGAGACGGAGGACGAGTCGGTCGCCCGTGCGGCGGTCCTCGGCCATGGCCTCCATGCCGTTGCGGATCAGGTTCACGAGAACCTGCTCAAGAAGAATGCGATCGGCCATGACCGTCCCGACATCCGTCAGTTCGGTGACGACCCGGACGCGGTTTTCGCGGGCATCCGCCAGCATGAAGCCGATAGTGTCGGTCACCACATCGCGCAGGCGTAGCCTGCCGAAATGCGGTTCGCGCTTCCTTGCGAAATCCTGGATGCGCCGGATGATCTGCCCGGCACGATTGGCCTGGAGCGAGAGCTTTTCGACGGCCGGCCCCAGAACGGCCGGCTCGGCCTTGCCCTGTTGCAACAAATTGGCAAGTCCCGCGGAATAGCTCGCAATCGCCGAGAGCGGCTGGTTCAGTTCGTGCGCCAGCGTCGAAGCCATCTCTCCCAGCGTGACAAGGCGGCCGGTGCGGGCCATGCTCTCGTCCTGGGCTCGGGCCAGCCGGGCCGCCCGTTTGCTATCGGTGATGTCGATGACGGAGCCCATCCAGCCGCGATGGCTGCCTGCGGCGTCGATGAGCGGGGCCTCATAGACCTGCACGTCGATTTCGGTGCCGTCGGCCCGGCGAAACCGGGTCTCGAACGCTTGGGAAACGGCGCCGCCCTCCGTCAGCGCGCGCTGGCGGGCGAGGGTCTCCTCCAGCCGGTCCGGCGACCAATAGGGCATAGGCGGGGAACGCCCGACGAGTTCGGCGGCCGGCCAACCGACGAGCTTGCAGAAGGCCGTGTTCACGTAGAGCACGCGCCCCTGATGGTCCTTTGCTCTCAGCCCCACCGTGAGGCTCTCTTCCATAGACCGGCGAAACGCCATTTCGCCCTCGAGGCGCTGCTCGGCACGCCGCCGGCGTTGTGCACTTCGGTATAGCGTGAGCAAGGCGAGAATGGCGAAAGCCGCCAGACCCGCGATCACGGCGACGAGCAGCGTGTTCACGAAGGCCGTCGGCGGATCATAGGACCCTATCCGCAGAACGGTGCCGGGCAGCGGCGGGTCGAAACTGATCGTGTGGGTCGGGTTTTGCGGATCGGGGCTGCGTTTCGCTCGTCTGGCGATCACGCTTCCGCCTGCGTCGGCGAGTTCGACACCATATTGCTCGGCGATCCACCATGGAATGTGTCGCTCGAGCATCAGCGGGACGGAGATCGTCGCCGTGACGATGCCGGTACCGCCCTGCAGCCAGACGCCCATGCTGAAGCGCTGCGACGTGACCTCGCCGAAAACCGGCCGGGCGGAGACCGTGCGTGACTGCACCATGCGCTCGACGAGCCGCCGGTCCGGCGTGCTGTCGAGTCCCGGCACGGCCCTGGTCACGTTCCCTGCCGCATCATGCCATACGATCGAGAGCACTTCCGGGTTGTTGGCGATATGGAGCCGCGCTCGCGCGTCGAGTACCTCGGCCTGCGTGCCGCCGGAGGCATCGAGCGCCAGTCGCGCCAGCATGTCCTCGTCAACCGAAAGCTGGAATCGCAAGGTCTGTTCCACCCACAGCGCGTCGGTGGCAAGCTTCGTTCGCGCCTGCTCGGCCTCGCTGCGGCTGACGATCCAGACCAGCGCAGCCACAAGCGCCACCAGCGCCACGATGGCCGCAAGGGGCACCAGTGACAGAAGATCGGTCCGACCGCCCTGTTCCCTCACGTTCGCCGACCACGGATCCTCCCCTGGCCGCGTCCCGTCCCGCTCTTTCAGTGCGCCCACCTCCCTCGGTCGCAAGGCCCACTTCTTGAATTTTTCCTGGTTGGGCCTGTCGATTGTGGAAACCCACAATAGCCGTCAGGCGCAAAGGCTGGCAAGGAGAGGCATCATGCAAGCAGGAGCATTCCACGGTTTGCGACCAGCGCCTGCACGGGAGGCATGATTAGAGGAGGAGAAAATATGCTGACACGTCGCACTTTCGCCCGCTTGGCCGGGGCTGCTGCCCTTGCGCTCACCGTTGCATTGCCCGCCTGGGCCGAGCCGGTCGTCATCAAATTCAGTCACGTCGTCGCGCCGGATACGCCGAAGGGCAAGGGGGCGGAGAAGTTCAAGGAGCTGGCCGAGAAATATACCGACGGCGCGGTGAAGGTGGAGGTCTACCCGAACAGCCAGCTTTACAAGGACAAGGAGGAGCTGGAGGCGTTGCAACTCGGCGCCGTGCAGATGCTCGCCCCTTCGCTTGCCAAATTCGGGCCGCTCGGCGTGCAGCAGTTCGAGATTTTCGATCTGCCCTTCCTGATGAACGGCTATGACGATCTTCGCAAGATCACCGATGGAGAGATCGGTAAGTCGCTGCTGTCGAAGCTGGAGGACAAGGGCATCACGGGGCTTGCCTATTGGGACAATGGCTTCAAGGTCATGTCAGCTAACTCGCCGCTGCACACGCCCGACGACTTCCTCGGTCTCAAGATGCGCATCCAGTCCTCGAAGATTCTCGAGGCGCAGATGCAGGCGCTCGGCGCCGTTCCGCAGGTGATGGCGTTCTCGGAAGTCTACCAGGCGCTGCAGACGGGTGTCGTCGACGGCACGGAAAACCCGCCATCGAACATGTATACCCAGAAGATGCATGAGGTGCAGAAGCACGCCACGATTTCCAATCACGGCTATCTCGGCTATGCGGTCATCGTCAACAAGGCCTTCTGGGACGGCCTCGATCCGGCGATCCGGGAGAAGCTGTCGCAGGCAATGGCAGAGTCGACGGAATATGCGAACTCCATCGCCAAGCAGGAAAACGAGGCTGCGCTCGCTGCCATGAAGGCAGCCGGGACGACGGAATTCCACGAATTGACCGAGGACGAGCGTGCCGAATGGGTCGAAGCCCTGAAGCCGGTCTATGAAGAGATGTCCGGACGTGTCGGCGCCGATCTAATCGAGCAGGTCCGCACTACTCTCGGCAGCACCAACTGATCACCACTCGGCCTGCGGGGGCGTGGCTGGCGCCGCGTCCCCTTTTTTTTCGAGGTTCGCCATGACTCTGCGCATCCTCGACCGCCTCGAAGAGATTCTGATTTCCGTGCTCATGGCTGTGGCCGTGGCGCTGATCTTCGTCGCGGTCCTGCACCGTTTTTCCATCGGATTTGCAGCCGACATAGTCGGCTTCGCCCGCACCAACGACATGCCCGCCCTGATGGACTTCGCGCGCTCCTTCTTCAAGACAGTGAACGCGATCAAGCTTACCTGGGCGCAGGAGGCCTGTATCTACCTGTTCGTCTGGATGGCCAAGTTTGGCGCGGCCTACGGCGTGCGCGTTGGTATCCACGTCGGCGTCGATATCCTCGTCGAGCGCCTTACCGGGGCGGCTCGCCGGCTCGTTACCATAGTCGCCATGTCCGGCGGGGTTCTGTTCACCGCAATCATCGCCTGGATCGGCAGCGACTTCGTCTATCATGTCGCAAAGGGCGGTCAGACCTCGCCAGATCTCGAGATCCAGATGTGGATCGTCTATCTCGCGGTTCCGCTTGGGTCGGCACTGATGTGTTTCCGTTTCGTCCAGGCGCTCTGGCTCTACGTGACCACGGGCTTCATTGCGCATCATGACCATGGTGCCGTGGAAGGACTGGAAGAAGAGGCCGAGGATCTTTCCAAGGGAGCTCACGCATGACCGCGCTTCTGATCTTTGCGATTCTTGCGATCCTGCTCGTCACCGGCATGCCCGTCTCCATCGCGCTGGGGTTGACGGTCTTCGCCTTCCTCTTCGGTTTCACCGGCATCCCGATGGACTCGATCGCGTTGAAGCTGTTCACGGGTATCGAGAAATTCGAGATCATGGCGATCCCGTTCTTCATCCTGGCCGGCAATTTCCTTACCCATGGCGGGGTCGCCAAGCGGATGATCCGGTTCGCGACCTCGATGGTGGGGCACTGGTATGGCGGCATGGGACTTGCGTCGGTGCTGGCCTGCGCCCTGTTCGCAGCAATCTCCGGCTCGTCGCCGGCAACGGTGATGGCCGTCGGTTCGATCCTGATCCCCGCCATGGTCCGGCAGGGTTATCCGCCGCAGTTCGGCGTCGGCGCGGTGGCGACGGCCGGCGGTCTCGGTATCCTGATTCCGCCGTCCATCGTGATGGTCATGTATGCCGTCGCCACATCCGGCATGGTGGTGACCGGTCCGAATGGCGAACAGGTCATGTCCGCCTCCATCGGCACCCTGTTCATGGCCGGCGTCGTTCCCGGGCTGATGCTTGCTACGATGCTCGGCGCCACGACCACCTATCGAGCTTGGAAGAACGACTATCCGCGCATGCCGCGGGCGCCGTGGAGCGAGCGCATCAAGGCGTTCCGCGAAAGCGTCTGGGGCCTGATGCTGATCGTGATCATCATGGGTGGCATCTACGGCGGCATCTTCACGCCGACCGAGGCGGCCGCGGTCTCGGCCGTTTATGCCTTCGTCATCGCGGTTTGGGTCTACAAGGACATCACGCTGCGCGAGGTGCCGAAGGTGCTGCTGGCCTCGGCGGCCATGTCGGCGATGCTGCTCTACATCATCACCAATGCCGTCATGTTCGCCTTCATCCTGACCTCGGAACAGATACCGCAGATGCTGTCGTCGTGGATCGTCGATTTCGGCTTCGGCAAGATCGGCTTCCTGCTGATGGTCAACGTGATCCTGCTTATGATCGGCATGGTGATGGAGCCCTCGGCGATCGTTCTGATCATGGCGCCGATACTTTATCCGGTCGCCGTCAAGCTCGGTGTCGACCCGGTTCATTTCGGCATCATGCTGGTGGTCAATATGGAGATCGGGCTTTGCACGCCCCCGGTCGGGCTCAATCTCTATGTCGCCTCTGCGCTATCGAAGCTGGGTCTGACGGAAGTGACGCGAGCAAGCTGGCCATGGCTGCTGACGGCGCTCTGTTTCCTGGCGGCGTTGACCTATGTCCCGGAAATCTCGCTTGCCCTGCCGCGGTTCCTAGGCTTGAACTGAATGCAGGCCGGACACCGAACGGCCGCGACCCGGAACGGGGTCGCGGCCTTGTCGCGTTCGACGCGGCGTGGCAGGTCAGATCGGTCAGGATCTACTGCCGTTGGTCAGGCCGAGAGCATCAGATCCATATTCTGGACGGCCGCCCCCGAAGCGCCCTTGCCGAGGTTGTCGAGCAGGGCGACGAGGTTCACATGCGCGCCGCCGCTGGTGCCGAAGACGAAGAGCTTCATAGTATCCTGGCCGGCGAGCTCGGCGGCATCAATGCGAGCCAGCTGGGCACTTTCTTCGAGCGGCACGACTTCGACGATCGACTGACCGGCATAGTGCTCGACGAGCGCGGCGTGAATGCTTTCGAGCGTCGCGCCGGCCGCAAGCTCGTCGAGATAAAGCGGAACCTGCACGATCATGCCCTGTGGGAAGTTCCCGACGGAGGGCGAGAAGACCGGCGCGCGCTCGAGCAAGCCATGCATCTTCATCTCCGGCACGTGCTTGTGCTTCAGGGGGAGGCTATAGAGGAAGTGCGGTGCGCCGATATGCTCGGGATGCTGCTTGTCCTCCATCTGCGCGATCATCTGCTTGCCGCCGCCCGTATAACCGGAGACGGCATTGACGGTGACGGGATATCCGTCCGGCAGGATGCCCGCCTGGCGCAGCGGCCGGATGGCGCCGATGGCGCCAGTCGGATAGCAGCCGGGATTGGCGACGTGCCGGGCGCCGCGGATCTTCTCGGGCTGCGCCCGGTCCATCTCGGCAAAGCCATAGGCCCAGTCGGGCGCCACGCGATGCGCGGTCGACGTATCGATGATGCGCACGCTGTTGTTGCCGGCGACCATGGCGACCGCCTCCCGCGAGGCATCGTCCGGCAGGCAGAGAATGGCGATATCGGCGCCGTTCAAAAGGTCCTCGCGCATCGCCGCGTTACGACGCTCCGCTTCCGGAATCGACAGGAGTTCGACATCGGAGCGGCCGGCCATGCGCGCGCGGATCTGCAGCCCAGTCGTGCCATGCTCGCCATCGATGAAGATCTTCGGTTTCATGATTTATCCCGCTCCTGCAGACCTTTACGGGGATTTCCGGAATCGGTCTGACATCGAATTGAATCTTTTTGTTAACGCAACGTCAGCCGCGTCGCTCCGCAAGCCATTCGGCGCGCAGGCCCAGCATATACATGGCGATCGTCGACCCAGCAATGGCGGTCATATCCGCATGGTCATAGGCAGGCGCCACTTCGACGACATCGCTGCCAGCGACATGAAGCGCGCCGAGCTTGCTGAGGACGGAAAGGATCTTCGCGCTGGATGGGCCGCCGGCGACCGGGGTGCCGGTGCCCGGTGCAAAGGCCGGATCGAGGCAGTCGATGTCGAAGGTGAGATAGGCAGCGTGGCTGCCGACGTGGCGGACGATCGTCTCGGCGATTTCCCCCGTACGCATCTCCTCGACCTCATGGCCGTAGACGATGCGGATGCCGCAATCCTCCGGCGCATGCGTGCGGATGCCGATCTGGATCGAGCGCTCCGCGTCGATCAGCCCTTCGCGTGCGGCGCGGCCGACGAAGGAGCCATGATCGATACGACCCCCGGCGTCGGGCCAGGTGTCCTGATGAGCGTCGAAATGGACGAGGGCAAGGGGACCATGGAGCGCCACATGCGCCTTGAGCACGGGATAGGTGACGAAATGGTCACCGCCGAGCGTCAGGAGATAGGCGCCCGACCTCAGGATCTTCCCCGCCTCGCGTTCGATGGTCGCCGGCGTCTCGGCGTGGTTGCCGTAGTCGAGCAGGCAGTCGCCATAGTCGATCGTCGCCATGTCCGCGAAGAGATCGCGCTGGAACGGATATTGCGGATCGTTGTCGAAGATCGCAGACGCCCGGCGGATCGCCTGCGGTCCGAAACGGGCACCGGGGCGGTTCGACGTGGCCGCATCGAAGGGAATACCCCAGACGACGGCGTCGACGCCATTAAGGACCTTGGTGTATTTGCGCCGCATGAAGGAGAGGACGCCCGCATGCGTCGGATCCGTTGCCGCGCCGTAGAGCGAGCGGGCCGTGATGGCGTGATCGATGGTTTTTTCCGGCATGCTCAAGCCTCCGTTCTATCGAGCCATAGGCGCGCTCCGCCCGCGCCACACGCACTTCATAATGGCAGTACCATTTTTCCCGGTCCCGCCGTTGCGCAACAAGATGGTCGACGTGCTTTTTCCACGCGAGACTCCGACAATGGATACCAAAAAGAAAAAGGCGGAGCCGAGCCCCGCCTTTTTCGAATTCGCAATTCCGTGCAGCGGTTAACGCTTGGAGAACTGGAACGAACGGCGTGCCTTTGCACGGCCGTACTTCTTGCGCTCGACCACGCGGCTGTCGCGGGTGAGGAAGCCGCCGCGCTTCAGAACGGAGCGCAGGCCCGGTTCGAAGTAGGTCAGCGCCTTGGCGATGCCGTGACGAACGGCACCGGCCTGACCGGAGAGGCCGCCGCCGGCAACCGTCGCGTCGACGTCGAACTGACCATCACGGGCAGCGGCGACGATCGGCTGCTGCAGGATCATCTGCAGGACCGGACGGGCGAAGTAAGCCGAGAAAGGCTTGCCGTTGACGGTGATCTTGCCGGAGCCGGCCTTGACCCAAACGCGGGCGACGGCGTCCTTGCGCTTGCCGGTCGCGTAGGAACGACCCTGCGCGTCGACCTTCTTCACGTGAACCGGAGCGGCCGGTTCCGCCGTCGTGGCGATTTCCTTGAGAGCGGAAAGGTCAGCCATTATCAGGCGCTCCTTATGTTCTTGCTATTCAGCTTGGCGACGTCGAGGACGGTCGGCTGCTGTGCTTCGTGCGGATGGTTCGCGCCTGCATAGACGCGCAGGTTCTTCATTTGGCGACGGCCGAGCGGGCCGCGCGGAACCATGCGCTCAACCGCCTTCTCGATGACCCGCTCCGGGAAGCGGCCTTCGATGATCTGGCGAGCGGTACGCTCCTTGATGCCACCCGGATAGCCGGTGTGCCAGTAGTACTTCTTGTCGGAGTACTTCTTGCCGGTGAGGGCGACCTTCTCGGCATTGATGACGATGACATTGTCGCCGTCATCGACATGCGGGGTGAAGGTGGCCTTATGCTTGCCGCGCAGTCGGTTTGCGATAATGGTGGCGAGGCGGCCGACAACGAGCCCTTCGGCGTCGATGAGGATCCACTTCTTCTCCACCTCTGCAGGCTTCTGAACGAAGGTTGCCATATCTAAACTCTTTCGTTGGACCCGGAAACGAGCCGGGCGTTTCTTGTTGCTTGCTTTGGCCCCGATGAAGCCAAAAAAGAAGGCGGCCCGAGAGGGACCGCGATCTTCGGCAGCTTATACGGAAGGGCGAGGGAGAGGTCAAGAGCGGCATTTTCCGCCTCACCAAAGAAGAGGAAGCAAAAACAATTAGTTATGTAAATGGTATCATAATACCACACAGTTTTTGACCAGGGACGCTCGCGCGAGCGGCCTGCCGGGGTTGAAAGACCTGTGGCTGCGGCGTACGACGTGTTCCTTCGTGATAATGGGAGAAAACCATGGCTGACGTCGTTGCCTTCAGGAAGGAAGAGCCGGGCGGCCTGCTTTTGCGGGAGGCAAAAGGCCCCGTGCTGCGGCTGACGTTGAACAACCCTCCGGCCAATGCCCTCTCGCTCGCGCTTCTGGAGGCGCTGGCGTCGGAACTCGACGCCGTCGCCTCGTCGAAGGAGACCAAGGTCGTCGTCATTGCCGCTTCGGGCAAGGTCTTCTCCGCCGGCCACGATCTGAAGGAACTGACGCTTCATCGCGCCGACAGCGATGGCGGCCGGGCTTTTTTCGAGCGCGCCGTCCGCCTTGCGGCCGATATCATGCTGAAGATCACCAGGCTGCCGCAGGCGGTCATAGCCGAGATCGACGGGCTTGCCACCGCGGCGGGTTGCCAGTTCGTTGCAAGCTGTGATCTTGCGGTCTGCACCGACAGCTCGACGTTCTGCACGCCCGGGGTCAATATCGGCCTCTTCTGCTCGACGCCGATGGTGGCGCTGACGCGCACAGCGCATCGGAAGCAGGCGCTGGAGATGCTGCTCACGGGCGAGACGATCGATGCGTCCACCGCCAAGGACTTCGGCATCGTCAACCGCATCGTGCCGCAGCAATATCTGCGTCAGGTGGTCGACAAATATGCCTCGGTCATTGCCTCCAAATCGCCGCAGGCGCTTAAGATCGGCAAGGAAGCCTTCTATCGGCAGGCCGAAATGCCGCTCGATGCCGCCTATGACTACGCTGTCGGCGTCATGGTCGAGAACATGCTCGCACGGGATGCGGAGGAGGGGATCGGTGCCTTTCTCGGTAAGCGCATGCCCGAGTGGAATGAGGACTAGCAGGTCCACGAGAGTGCCTGCGGCAAACCTGAAGAATCCAGGCCCCTAAGCGAGCCGGAGCAGCAGGGCGCCGAGCGCAATCACGCAGGCCGCGGCGATGCGCCAGATGCTGACGCGTTCCTTCAGGAACACGACGGAAATCACCACTGCAAAGAGGATGGCGGTCTCGCGCAGCGCCGCGACGGTCGCAACCGGAGCCCTGGTCATCGCCCAGAGCGCCAGCCCGTAGGAGCCGAGCGAGCCGGCGCCGCCGACAAGGCCGCGCAACCAATGGTGACGGACGTGGCCCAGCACGGACCTGACGCCGCGCGTCATGAAAGCCCAGGCGAAAAGCAGGACCGGGGGCAGCGGTGCCATCCAGAGCGTATAGGAGATGGCGTTGCCGGAAACACGCGCGCCGATACCGTCGATGAAGGTGTAGCTCGCAATCACGCAGGCGTTCAGAAGGGCGAGAGCAATGGCGCGCCGGCCGCCCTTGCGCGATTCCAGCGCGAGCGTCAGCACCCCCGCCGAGATCGTCAGGATTCCGGCGAGCGCGCCGTCGGTCAGATGCTCGCCGACGACGATGCTGCTCGTCGCCGCGACGATTAGTGGCGCCGTGCCGCGCATGAGCGGGTAGACGAGGCCGATATCACCGGCGCGATAGGAGGCGGCCACCAGTTGGAAATAGGCGAACTGGAAGATTGCCGAGACCAGGATGAAGGGCCATGCCTCCGGCCGCGGCAGCGGCAGGAGGGGGAGAAACGGCAGCGCCACGACGGCGGCGCCGAGCGCAACCATGGCGGCGTCCAGCGACTTCTCCGCGCCGGCTTTGACGAGCGCATTCCAGGTCGCATGCAGAAGCGCCCCGAAGAGCACGAGCGCAATGACATCAAGCGGCAAGATGAACCTCGGTTGGCGCTTCGGAAGGAGGGTCGGGAACTTGTCGCCTTGCATTCGGGGAAATGCAACCGGATTCCAGTATCCGAGTTGAAATTCGGCGAGACGACAACGAATCGGTGCAAAGCCGGCCGAAAGAACCGCGATTTGGTTGACTCGTCGCGGGGCGGCGCCAACTATCGGCGCAATTGGCATTCGATGGGCGGACTGGAAGCATGAAACACGATTCTTATCCGGATGGTTACCTCGCCGATATCCTGCGCGAGACGAAGACAGTCGCCCTCGTCGGCGCCTCGCCGAAGCCCGAAAGGCCGAGCCATCGGGTAATGGCTTTCCTGCTGCGTAAGGGATACCGCGTCATCCCGGTCAATCCCGGCCAGGCGGGCAGAACGATCCTCGATCAGCCTGTCGTTGCAAGGCTCGCCGACATCGCCGAGCCGATCGACATGGTCGACGTTTTCCGAGCCCCGGCGGCCTTGCCGGGGCTCGTCGACGAAATCCTGGCTCTCCCCCGTTTGCCCAAGGCAATCTGGGGCCAATTGTCGGTGCGCGACGACGAAGCCGCGGCCAAGGCCGAAGCCGCGGGCCTAAAGGTCGTGATGGATCGCTGCCCGGCCATCGAGTATCCGCGTCTGATCGGCTAGGCGAATAGGGAGAACATGATGACGAAAGCCGGACCCGGCTTCAGCACGCTGGCCATACACGCGGGAGCCCAGCCCGACCCGACGACCGGCGCGCGCGCGACGCCGATCTACCAGACGACGAGTTTCGTCTTCAACGACGCGGATCACGCCGCGGCACTCTTCGGGCTGCAGCAATTCGGCAATATCTACACCCGTATCATGAATCCGACGCAGGCGGTACTGGAGGAGCGGATTGCCGCGCTCGAAGGCGGCACGGCGGCGCTTGCCGTGGCTTCGGGCCATGCAGCCCAGCTTCTCGCATTTCATACGATCATGAGCCCGGGCGACAACTTCATCGCGGCACGGCAGCTCTATGGCGGTTCCGTCAACCAGTTCGGCCAGGCCTTCAAGTCCTTCGCCTGGCAGGTGCGTTGGGCCGATTGCGCCGATCCGGAAAGCTTCGGGGCAGAGATCGACGGGCGCACGAAGGCGATCTTCATCGAGAGCCTCGCCAATCCGGGCGGCATCTTCGTCGATATCGCAGCGGTTGCCGAAGTCGCCCGCCGGCACGGCCTGCCGCTGATCGTCGACAATACGATGGCGACACCCTATCTCGTGCGGCCGCTGGAGCACGGGGCGGATATCGTCGTCCATTCGCTGACCAAGTTCATCGGCGGCCATGGCAATTCGATGGGCGGCATTCTGGTCGACGGCGGCACGTTCGATTGGTCGAAATCAGGCAAGTATCCGCTTCTTTCCGAGCCACGGCCTGAATATGCGGGCATCGTGCTGCACCAGGCCTTCGGCAATTTCGCCTTCGCCGTTGCGGCCCGCGTCCTGGGGCTCCGGGATTTCGGACCGGCGATCTCGCCCATGAACGCCTTCCTGATCCAGACGGGCGTCGAGACGCTGCCGCTGAGGATGCAGCGCCATTGCGATAACGCACATGCCGTGGCCAAATGGCTGGCGGCGCAGGAAAAGGTCTCCTGGGTCCGCTATGCCGGGCTCGATGGCGACCCGAACCATGCGCTCCAGCAGCGTTACTCTCCGAAGGGGGCGGGCGCTGTCTTCACCTTCGGGCTCAAGGACGGATACGAGGCGGGCAAGCGTTTCGTCGAAGCGCTCGAGATGTTCTCGCATCTCGCGAATATCGGCGACACCCGCTCGCTCGTCATTCACCCGGCCTCGACCACTCACCGGCAACTCACGCTGGAACAGCAGGTTTCTGCCGGTGCCGGGCCGGAGGTCGTCCGTCTGTCGATCGGCATCGAGGACGTCGAGGACATCATTGCCGACCTGGATCAGGCGCTGGCGAAGGTCTGATGTTGTTCATCACAAACGTCTGTTTTTTCCGCGCATACCTCTGACACGTTTCAACCGTCGATGGTGGGTGTATTCTGAGGAAAACAAACAGAAATCCCCCGCATGTGAAACTTGTGGCAGGGGATTTGGCAGGTCCATCTGGATGTTTGCAGGATTGTGATCCAGCCACTTTTCGGCTACCCAGCCCCAGCCGATTTCCTGAACCAGACGGTAGATGCGTTGGGGCAGCTAAAAAGCCTTCCCCCTCCAGCCACTAACCTCAGTGTGGAGTCGTTGGGCTAACCTTCTCCAACCATATAACGCGTGTTATCGGGCTATTGCGTATGCCGTCTGGGCACATCCTATATTCAATGGCAAAAAGCCGGTGGCTGCAATTTCGGGTCTGGATCGTGCTCGGCACGAGCTAGGCCACCACTTCGTGGGCTACCATCTCAAGTTTGAGATGGGCGACGTTTCGATCGAACCTCCGCTAGGCAATCTGGTCTTCATCGGCGGCACTTCGGAACTCGACACGTCAAGGCCGATAACTTCGATGCTTGAGTTGGAAAAGTGGTGCGAGGACCGGGTGAAGGTCTTGTACGCAGGCGTAATAGCCCAAGCTCTAAAGGGAGGCGTGGTCGACAACCAAGCGGCTATCTGTCTTACCACCGAAGTCAGCGGCCATATGGATCACAAGATGGTCTCGCAGCTAATGAACCTCCTTCGCAACGTCCGCTACAGTGATCGCCCCCGAGCCGACGCGGAAATCTCCATGCAGGCCGACGAGCTCGAGCTTTGGAGTGAAACGTCCGACTTGGTCGCGAGCTACGCGTCCGAGATCGAGTGAGTGGCCGTTGACCTTCTGAAGAAGCTAAAACTTACAAGACCGGAATTCGAGGCTCATCCCCTAGTCAAAGCTCGCTTTCCGTAGCGACTCATCCCCGGTACGGAGCACACAAGCGACCACGCGCCGACCTGGATCGAACATTCAGATGGGCCTACGGAGGAAGGTCAATGACGATGAATGATTGGCGGGCCGAGCTGCGCCTCGAACTGGAAAAACTGGTTGACGCCGCCGTCGTCGCCGGCGCGCGCCAACAGGATGTCTTCGCCGCCATTCTTGACGAGGTTGGACAACCTTCGGACCGCCTACGAACGAGACCCTGATCCCGCCGAAGACGTCGGCGAACAAGTCATCGAAGGACCGACCAACAATTGGCCCGCCGCCGACAAAGGCTGAGTGAAATTGAGAATGAGCCAGCACGGACCCATACTGGGCGTCGCCGGTCAGAACGGGATTATAGAGCCGCGCCGGGCTGGAAACCGAAGAGGCAGATGGCGGCAGCGACGGCCAACTCGAAGGAGTTTGATGCTTCACGCCAGCGAGCGGAGCAAGGTCCAGGGCGCGAATGACTTCCTCGTCTTCGGCACGGTCCCCTGCGCATTGTCACTTCTTCACAGCTCGGTTTCCGGCCATCCAAGACACGGGCGTTCGGGATTTCGTGGTGGGCGTCTTCCACCGGGAGAACTGGACCGTCGGGGGAGCCTCGGATGAAATTGATGGGTATGAGCCGCATGATCTCGTGGACTCCGGGCCGCCCTGCACACCGGGAGTGACGTCCTATGCCTTCACGAACGCATATCCGCTCCCGCGACGCTCCGCATACCCGATGCCTGGATATGCCCAGTGGTAGCCGAGCATCCGCAACTTCTCGGACGCAGCCCGATCCAAGAGCATTTGCCTGCTTTTGAGAGCGGTCTCCGCGTCGGTATCGAAGCCGAAATGCCATGAAGGATGCTCGAAGAAGATGACATCATTGGTGCAGGCGTCCCCTGTGACGAGGAGGTTCTCGTCGCCGGCGAGTTCGATTGACATGTGACCTGGCGTATGGCCTGGGGTGTCAACGACCAGCATGCCAGGTACGATCTCCTCGCCCGGTTTGACGAGTGTCAGTCGATCCCGTACGGCGAACAGGTCGCGCTGGGCCCCCTGCGCGAAACCGTGCAGGACTGGAGGCATCTTGGCTTCGAAGTTCTTGTCGGTCCAGAAATCCCATTCGGCCCGGCTGACGAAGTAATGGGCATTGGGATACAGAACCTTGCCGTTGGAGGTGATCGTCGCGCCCGAGTGATCGGGATGGGCATGGGTGAAGACGACCTTCGTGATCTTCGCGGGGTCCACGCCCAAGGCGCTGAGGTTGACCGCGAGCTTTCCGGCCGTGGACTGGAAATTCGACCCGGAGCCGTTGTCAATCAGAATGAGGTCGTTGCCGTGGCGGATGAGTGGAATATTGGCCTGCACAGGTGCGCCTTGGTCGTTGCCGCCGAGCCTTGCCATTATCATCTGCCGTTCCTCGGGCGTGGCGTCTGGCAGGAGTATTTCGGCTGGCAGTGTAATGAAGCCGTCACTGACGACGGTGATGTCGAACGCGCCGTGCTTGAACCGGTGGAAATCGGAGGCGTACAAGGCTGGCGGAAGTACTGCGGCCGAAGCCGCCGCGGCGGTGACTGAGAGTAAGTCGCGACGCGTGAATAGCACTGCTCTTGGATCGCTCATCTCATCTCTCCTCTCGGCCGATACCGTGCGGCCGCATGTTTCAGCGAGAGGTGCGGCCCGAGGTCGCGTCTTGTCCTTTCATGCTGCTCCCAGAGGTCGCCGTCGGCGAGGGAGGGGATCGTCACCACCTCCCCGCGATCGAAACCAGCCAGGGCTGCGTCCACCATTTCGCCCGCGTCCATCATCATGTCCGCGGGGATCACGCCGATGTCGATGCCGGCTCTGTCGAATATCTCGGTTCGCGTGAAGCCCGGAAGCACGGTTTGCATCCGGACGCCGTGTGGCTCCAGTTCTGCGGACAACGCCTGCGTCAGAGCAAGAACGAACGCCTTAGTCGCGACGTAGGTCGCGTTGAAACGCTCGGGCATCAGCGCCACCGCGGAAGCTATGTTTATGATCGTTCCATTGCGGCGGTGCGCAAAGGTGTGCGCCGCCGTCGCGGTCAGGGAATGCAGGACGTCGACATTGAGCTGGACCATCTTGCTGAGACTGTCGGGGTCCGATCCCAGCAAAGGGCCGTTCGGGCCGATGCCGGCACAGTTCACAAGCAGGGATATCTCGGCGTCCTCGCGAAGCTTCACAATTACCCGTTCCAGATCGGCCACGCTGGTGAGGTCTGCGATCAGAGGAGTGACGACCACGCCGTGGTCGCCCGACAGACGGTTGGATAGTGATTTCAGGCGGTCGAAGTCACGGGCGACGAGAATGAGATCGTGACCCCGGCGGGCCAGCCGTTCGGCGTAAACCGCGCCGATGCCTGATGAGGCTCCGGTGATAAGGGCTGTTCCTTGTGTCATTTTGCTTTCCTGTTCGCTTGAGTAGCGTTGAGAGCGGTCATGGTACGGACGCCACGATGAGGAGAGCGCCGCCGATCGCCACGGCATCCTCGATGAGGGCAGCCGGAGTGTCGCGTCGGAACGCTTTGGCCAGCCTGCCGCGGGCGGCGGCACCCGCGAGCGTCCCGGCAATCGCACCGAAGGTGCCGGCGAGTAAGGCTTCGGTGAGCGACCCGCCGGCCGCGCCCACGGTAGCTCCTGCGAGCGCCCCCATGAGAATGCGAGCGCCGAATTGCATCGGCACTTTGCGGGACGGGGTGTTCGGGAGCTGGTCGGTGACGAGCTCGACGAGCGCCAGCGCAGTGAAAATCAAGGGCGTCCACCTGTAGCCCATGAAAGCGAGCGGGGTCCCGGAGACATCGAACCAGCCGAGGTGGGCCGCCCAGGCGGCGGCCGCCGGGGCTGTCATTGCACGGAGGCCTGCGGTGATGCCGATGAGTATTGCGAGGGCGTATGTCACCCGTATTCCCCTTTCCAGTGCGTCTTTGTTGCCTAGCCAAACAGAATGGGGAGGGGCACCGAAACGATACTCTCGGTGCGGTTCTCCTCGCCGGGTCAGCCGCGGATAAAGCCCAGGAGGTCCGCGTTGATAATCTCGGGGTGGGTGGTGCACATGCCGTGAGGCAGGCCTTCGTAGGTCTTTAGCGTGCCGTTCTTCAGGAGCTTGACCGAAAGCGGAGCGGAGTCGGCATAGGGGACGATCTGATCGTCGTCGCCGTGCATGACCAGCGTCGGCACCTTTATCCGCTCGAGGTCTTCGGTGAAGTCCGTCTCGGAGAAGGCCTTGATGCAGTCGTAATGGGCCTTCGCGCCACCCATCATGCCCTGACGCTACCAGTTGTCGACGACGCCCTGGCTGACTTTCGCGCCGGGGCGGTTGAACCCGTAGAACGGTCCGGCAGGAATATCGAGGAAGAACTGGGCGCGGTTGGCGACGAGCGCGGCGCGGAAGCCGTCGAAAACCTCGATCGGCAGGCCGCCGGGGTTCTTGTCCGACTTCACCATGACGGGCGGAACCGCGCCGATCAGCACGGCCTTCGCCACGCGCCCGGGCTTGGCCCGCGCGACGTAGTGCGCAACCTCACCGCCGCCTGTCGAGTGGCCGACATGGACAGCGTCCCTGAGATCAAGCGCATCCGTAAGCGCCGCGACATCGGCCGCATAGGTGTCCATTTCGTTGCCGGACGACGTCTGCGTGGAACGGCCGTGGCCGCGACGGTCATGCGCGATGACGCGATAACCCTTGTCCAGGAAGAACATCATCTGGGCATCCCAGTCGTCGGCGCTCAGCGGCCACCCGTGATGGAAGACGATGGGCTGGGCGTCGCGTTGTCCCCAGTCCTTGTAGAAAATTTCCGTTCCGTCCGCGGTCCTGATAAACGACATGTCCTCACTCCTCTTCTCGGTTGAAGTCGCTGGAGGGGCGGCCGACGTTTTGCCGGGCAATACGATTGCGGCGAGGGCGAAACCTCCCGCAAGCAGCACGTCCCTCCGTGTGGCCTCCGCCGTGAATGCGACTGATTGTTCATCCATTTTGCATCTCCCTTGCGGTGTCCGCCTGAACGATTGCAACCTCTTCCAGAAAGGGCGTTTTCGCGAGTTAAGTGTCGTAAATCCGTGCAAAGGAGCGGTGTAGACAGTGAGTTACGCCGTCGTCGCGAACTGCCTGCGAAGTTCGATCACGTTGAGGAGTGCATGTGCCGCGAGCGCCGCAGACTGCCCACTGTCACCGACGACCAGCAACCCGCTCCCCGCGCCTTCGGCAGCGATGTCGAGGCCTCGGCCGGGGATGATCGCCACGGGCTTCATGTCTCCGAGGAAGGCCCGGATCATGGGCGCGACGCCCAGGCCGTCCGCCCCCCAGATCGAGCCTGAAAATCCGAAACAGAACGCTGCGTCGAAATCGTCGATGACGATCTGATCGAGGCTCAGAGTATCGGCAAAGTCATCCCTCGCGTCGCGATCCGAGAGAAAGCGCTGAACGCATGGCTCCTCGCTTGGGAACTGGCGCAGATCGGGGGCAAGCGCGGCATACCCGCCCGTCGGCGTGGCGAGAACGACGTCCGCCTCTACGTCCTTGAACATGTAGTAAACGGGTGCAATTCGCTCGATGCGTATTTCATCGTTCGAGGACTCTCCGACCATATCCGCCGACAGAATGACCAAAAGGCGGATCGGTGTGGCATGGTCCATTTGCACTCTCCTCTTCCTGGCATTTGTGCACGGATCGGGGAGGGCGGACGAGTTGAGAGTTGTAAATCGGTGTAAACGGAACGCTCTATCCGCATCTCACGAAGGCACGGAAGGATCGCCCGCGGGAATGATTGGCGGTGCCTGCATCCCCCCATCACCTCGCCGCTCGATGACAAACTCGTCGGCTTGGGCAGCGGCCAGCGCGGCGCGACACTGGGCGATGTCCTCCACGATGAGACGTTTCCATCCCTCCGCCTTGTCGACGAGCGCGCTTTCGAGAGCGGCTTCGAACGCGGCCAGTGCCGACGGTCCACCGCCCGCCGCCTGGGCTTCTATATGGCCCTTGACTCGATGAAGCTCGGGCAGGCACCAGCGCTCGCCAGAAGAGGCGCAGCGGCCGAGCGCGGCATTTATTGCCGCCAGTGCCTCTTCCAGGCAGCCTGAGGCGGCAAGAGCCTTGGCCTCCGTCGTCTGGAAGATCGTCTGGAAGAGCGTGAAGCCTGCCCCGACGAGCACGCCCATGCTCGAGCGTATTTGTGTCAGGCACTCGCCCGGCTTTCCCGTTCTGAGCTGAAGTTCGGCCTCGAAGCAGTCCGCATAGGTGTTCCAGACGTCGAGTGACAGCGCCTTCGTGTGCTCGCGCAGGAGCTCGATGTATTCTGCTGCAAGGTCGTTGCGGCCAGCAAGCAAAGCTATGGGGCATGCCGCCTCCGCCAGGACGTTGCTGAGCGAAAGGTGGTGGCGGATGTCCAGCGCGTGCCTGATGGTCTCGGCGATCTCGCGGAGGGCGGCGTCCTCTTCCCCCAGGACCCAAAGGCACCGCGCCAGAATGATCCTCGCGGTCACTCGCTGGTCGAACTGGAAACGGACGGAATGTCGCCCGTCGGGAACGGTCTCGTACTCGGCCAGCATCATCCGGAGCTCGTCCACCGCTTCCGCGTGTCGGCCGAGCCAGTGCAGTGTTGCTCCATGCATGCGGCGTCCGATGATGACGTCCGCCCGATCGGGTGAGGATGGCGCGACTGCCAGATAACGACCGACCAGCTCGAGGGCGGGTCTCGGCTCCCCTCGGTTTATCGCGTCTACCCACAACGCCCACATGGCGCGCAGCTGGTAGTCGACATCGCCCAGCTTTTCCGCGATGTGCAAGGCCGTCGTCCATGCGCCTATGCCATGCTTCGACGCATCGGTGGATCGCATCTGCGGCCATCCAAGCGCAGCATACAGCTTCATCCTGCTCCGCTCGTCGAGATCGGGTCGCGCATCGAGGTGGCCGAGTGCCTTGGTTACGGCGACCAGACATTCGTCGAGTAGGGAAAGGCGGAAGAGGAGGGGCAGAGCGGCCACGGTCAATCGTACCGCTCGGAGGATGTCGCCCGAATTGCCGAAGCTCCACTCGAGCGCAGCGCGAAGGCCAGGCACCTGCTGCGCGAAATCCTGCGACCACTCGTCCATCGAGACGGAATAAATCTCCCCTTCCGCCGCCTCGAGCAACGCGATGAGGTGTTCGGAAAAACTGGACATGACAACGGAGAACTCTCCGGCGTCGGCCAATTTCTCCGAGGCGTAGAGGCGGGTGGTGTCGAGCAGGCGATAGACCGGCTCACCGTAATGGGTGTCCGCGACCAGCAGCGATTTCGAGACGAGTGCCGCAAGAAGGTCATCGGCTTCGCCGCCGGAGATAACGGCGCGCGCGGCTCCTCCCGTGAAGCCGCCTGGCAGGACCGAAAGTTCTTTCAGGGCCTGCTGCTCCGGCGGCGGGAGACGCAGATAGCTCCAGTCGATCGTTGCACGAAGCGTCTGATGCCGGGGAAGCGCCGTCCTGCGGCCGCGCGACAGCACGCGGAAGCAATCGGAGAGGGAGCGTGACAGCGCGGCCACGCCAAGGGACTCAAGGCGGCCCGCGGCAAGCTCGATTGCCAGGGCGATGCCGTCGAGCCTCGAGCAGATTTCCGCGACGTAGGGCGCGTCGGCATCCGAAAGTTCGTACCCGCCGAGACAGGCGTCGGCGCGATCCACGAACAGCTGGACCGCTGGGGAAACCAAGGCGGCCGCGGCGGTGGCGGCAGAAGGAGGAAGACCCAAGGGCTGCAGGCGGTAGACGCGTTCGCCGCGTGCGCGGAGAGGCTCGCGGCTCGTTGTGAGTACTCGCGGAGATATTGTCTGATCCAGCAGCGCTTCAGCGAATTCGGCCGCGTGCTCCACAACGTGCTCACAACTGTCGAGGACGACCACCACATTACGCGCATCGAGATGTGCGCTTATGTCCCTCACTATGTTGTCGGTGCGGATCAGGATGCCCAGCTCCGACGCGACCACGGTGGGGACCAGAACTCCATTCCCGATTTCCGAGAGATCGATCCAGACAGCGTCAAGGTCTGCCGCACACCTCGACAAGACGGCTTTCGCGAGGGTTGACTTACCAATGCCGCCCGGTCCGCAGATCGTGACCAGCCGCTCCTTGGCCAGTTGGCCCGCAATTCCGGCGATGCTTTCCTCTCGGCCGAAAATGCGCGCGGGAAAGCGTCCGGAGTGCGAATTCGCAAGCGGAGCGACACGTACGGACGCTGCCCGGTTGTCCCGTTCCAGAGGGGCGATGAACGCGTATCCGCGTCCCGGAACGTTACTTATGAACCGCGGAGAGCCCTGGCTATCCCCAAGTGCCTTTCGGAGCGCCGATAGATGCACCCTGAGATTCGCCTCGTCGACGAACGTATTGGGCCAGACCTGCTTGACGATCTCGTCGTTGGTCTTCAATTCGCCGGGATGCGATGCGAGGAATGACAGGATGTCGAGCGCCCGGCTTCCCAGCGGCACCGCTGTTCCCTCCTTCAACAGGCTGCGCCTGGCGGGGATTAACCGAAATGGCCCGAAGCGTATTTCCTCTTCCAAAGCGCCGCCCTCATGGAACTACCGAAGATTGAGCCGGCGACGCGCTAGTTGTCAATCAAACCGTAAAGACGCGGATCACGTCTCACCGCGACTTGCCTACAGGGCGATTGCAGCTGTCTAGGACATTGATATTCCCCTAGAGCGGGAAGAGTGTTCGGGGGCGAGGCATGCGTATTGGGCTGGGCGTCTGCAGTGGTCATCCGACGGACTGTTCGACGAACGCTAAGGCAAGCGCGCAATTAGCTACGCATTAGGCGTTCGGCTAAACCTCACGATAATCGCTCACCGGATGCCTCGCAGACAGATCGCAGAATTCAGACGAAATGGTGCTGACGATCTATGTTCACGCCGCCGCTTCAGTTGTAAGTTGAGGCCATATGCGTGCGTCAATCGAACGAAAGGCAGCCGTCTTCTTAAATGCGGCGAAGAGTTCGTTGCGGAACTTCCTAATTGCAGCTTGGCTTCCTTCGTTTACCAGCCAAGCCTTTCTGACAAGGTCGTAGAAAGCACGATGCTCTTTAAAGTGAGCCTTGCTCAAAATCCGCTGAAGACCGTGAGTCGATCTACCCGCGGACTTTTCCTCAGCGATCTTCTCGGCAATACTGTCGAAGTCCTTCAATACGTCGCTTGCCGTGAGCTTCGAGTAACCGAAGGCCTGTACCTCGTGCCAGAAGGCGTTATGCGCCTCGCCCGTCATCAGTTCTCGCAGAAAAATGGAAAACATGCGATCGGGTGGCGACCCGCCCGGCAAGGCTATTATGTGGTGCTTTGGATCGGACATTTGGTCGCCGTCGAGTATGCATATCGACCGCATCGATGACTGATTCATCTTCAAATCGCGGAAGAGGCTGGTCAGAGCGTCTGAACCGATGTTCGCCTCAACGAAGTGCAGAAGGTTCTTCGCCGACGCAAATCCGGTGTCCAACGTCTTGCTTATGTAGTCGAGGAGGTGTTGCAAGAAAAACCGAGCCTCGTCATCCTCCGTGTACACGGGGATGAAAATGTTTCGGTACAGGGACGAAGCCTGAAGACCGCTTAGATGCATTTCAATGTGCGAGGGACCAGGATCAGGCATGGTGCTCACACTGTCCATCTGATGATGCGGTGGTCTACGTGTTCCTGAGTTTCAACTTTCATATACCATCCCGCCGCGAATCTTCGCGCTAAACTAACGTAAGTCGCTCAGGAATATTCCACAACACCAGAGCTAAACGCTTATCAGTTCACCATAACAACTGTCGCGGCAACAATCGCATTTGTCACCCCCCGGTGTTGGACGCTGATGTTTGAGGCCGGACCCGGCTAGCCCACGGGAGCCTCGGCCTAATGGCGAGCCCGAGGAAACGAAGCTATCCGCCTCAGTGCGATCGCCGGCAGATAGCTGCGGATCAGTCCGACGGAGCGGGGGACAGGAAACTGACTGGAGTTAGATGGGAAGGGGAGGCCCGGCCTCGTTCTTCAGGTCCAGCGCGGCGTAAGCCACATCTGTCATGAATTCCCTTGGAAATGCAGGGGCTTGCCGTACGGTTGCAGAGTTGGTCAATGGTATGCGATGTAGATGCCGCACCTGATCACGGGTATCTGAGGAATCGACCAATGGTATCTGAAGCCGGTTTCAGAAAAACTGAATGTTTTCAATTCGGCGCTTGTCAGAGGTATGTGACGAACCACATCTGAAGCCAAGGGCCAAGGAATTGCAGCAAGGAGGTGCCTCATGAGCCACATGCTGAGATTTGATCCGGTTACGGCCGAAGCGGAGATCGGCGCTCCGGCGCCCGATCGGCTGATTTCAGGAACGCCTGAATTCCGCACCTGGAACATCGAGGAAGCGCCCGGGGGGCTTTATGCCGGCATCTGGGAATCGACGCCCGGAAAATGGCGGGTCATCTATGAAGAATGGGAGTATTTCCACATCCTCTCCGGCTATTCGATCGTGACTGAGGAAGGCGGCGAGGCCGTTCATCTGCGGCCCGGCCACCGCATGGTCCTGCGGCCCGGCTTCAACGGAACATGGGAAGTCGTGGAAACGACCCGCAAGGACTACGTCGTCCGGCTTTAGGCAGAGCCTACCAACGCTCGCGTTTTTGCCCAGCTCACCAGCCGCCGCTCCCGATATTGCCGCTGACCTCGTTGCTCGGATCATCGTTCCGGATCAGGCTTGCCGAGCCACCGTCCAGCCGGTTGTTGCGCACCACATTATTCTCGGCGAAATCGAGATTGCTAGCGCTGCTTCCGAAGGGATAGGCGGGATCCTTGAAGCAATAGCTGCTCGAGCCATTGCGCGAGTTCAGCCATACGGCCGGCCTTGCGAGGAACGATGAGCGGTAGCGGAACGTATTACCGACGATCTGGTTGAATTGCGGCTTCTGATGCCGGATCACGCCCCCTTCGCCGCAATTGCGATAGACGAAGACGCCACCATTGTCTGTGTGCTCGAATGTGTTGTTGGTGATCCTGTTCCCGGCCGAACCGTCGATGGCGATCAGTTCTCGCTTCTCCGTGGTCAAGCCGAAGACGTTGTTGCTGATCGTGTTGTTGGCGGACTCGGCGTCCAGGTAGACGGCGACGGCCGTCGAACGGCCATTGACCTTGGAATTCACGAGCGCCGCATTGGTTACACCGGGTCCGACATAAAAGGGAATGCCGTCCGGCGCGTCGAAGGTCACGTTCTCCAGGCGCACATTCCTTGGCGCCGAGGCCTGGGCGAAGGCCGTGTGGTCACGGTTGCGGGACGACAGCTTCATCGTCTCACCATTGGCGTTCTCGCCAAGCCCGTAAAGCCGCACGAAGCCCTTGATCCGGCAGTTGCGAATGGTCACGGAGGACGGTGCGTCCCACGCGCCGGCCGCCGACTTCCTGGAGCGGACCGCAATGGCGGTCTTCTCCTTACGCGATTGGCCGGCACTCACGTCAAGCAGTCCGCCGCCGCAGTCGAGAACGGAACCGGAGGCAGCACTGCCTTCGAAGACGACCGGATGCGTGATGACGTCTGATGAGGACAGGCGAAGGCTGCAGGCAAGCGTGACGGCGTCGGTACCCGGCGTCTTGAGCTTAGCCTGCATGTCCGCATCGCAGGCCGGCTTCTCCACCACGTCTTCGACCGGTGGCGCTGTGGGAGGCGTAGGTCTGGACGGCTCCGTCGGCTGGGAGGGCGTGTTTGGCTGGGACTGGTCCGGCCGTTGCTGGACGGGATATCCGGGCGCGCCCCTGAGAGCCGTGTCGGCAACCGTGGCGAGGTCGCTCTGGCAGCCGCTGAGGGCGAGGCCGACGGCGATCAGGCTCGTGAACATCGTTGGCTGCATTGGCAGGGCTCTCCTCGCGATTCCATCAAGAAGGCATAGGACGCCATGCTTAACGGATTGTGAAGCGCTTCCGGGCCTATTGCATTACCAGACGAGATCCAGCCGTTCCAAGCCGTGGAAGTGGAAGCTGTCCTTGACCGGCGGCTCATCTTTCAGCCGAATGCCCGGCAGCCGCCGAAAGAGGATCGGCAGCGCAATGTTGAGTTCCAGCCGGGCGAGCGGCGCACCGATGCAGAAGTGCAGGCCCGCGCCGAAGGAGACGTTGGCGCCTTCATCGCGGTCGGGCTTGAACGTGTCGGGTGCGGAGAATTTGCGCGGGTCGACGTTCGCAGCGCCGAGCATCAGCCCGATCCTGTCGCCCTTCTTCAGCGCAATGCCGTCCTCGAGCTCGATGTCGCAGAGCGCATAACGCTGAAAGATGTGCAGGGGGGCTGCGAAACGCAGGCACTCCTCGACGGTGCGCTGCGTCGTTTCCTCACTAACGAAAAGCTCGGTGGCGGAAAGGCCGGACTTGAGGATGGTGCGCACGGCGTTGCCGATCTGGTGCACCGTCGCCTCGTGGCCTGCATTCAGAAGCAGGACGGTCGTCGAGACCAATTCGGCCTCGGAGAGTCGCTCGCCGTCCTTCTCGGAGGTGATCATATGGGTGAGCAGATCGTCCGCCGGCGCTGCACGTTTCCCGGCGATGATGCCCTTGAGGTATTCGGCGAATTCCGCGGAAGCACGGTTGGCGTCAAGCTCCGTCTCGACGCTCGGATTGAACACATACATCTTTACCATCCGGTGCGACCAGTCGAGCAGCCGAGGGGCCGCCTCGAAGGGGATCCCGAGCATTCGTGCGATGATGGTGACTGGGATCGTTTCCGCATAGGTCTTCAGCAGTTCGACCTCGCCATCCTTTTCGAATGTGTCGATGACCGCATGCGAGAGCGCTTCGATCTCCGGTCTCAGCTGCTCGATCTGACGGGAAACGAAGGCGCGGTTGACCAGCGTTCGCAGTCGGGTATGCGCCGGCGGTTCCAATTCGAGCAGCGAATGCGCCTCCAGCGCATCGAAATCCTTGAGATGCGGCTTCGGCTCGGCAAGGCCGAGTTCCTCGCGCGTCGCGACATGAAGGATCTGGCGGCCGAAGCGGCGGTCGCGCAGCAGCGCGTTCACCTGCTCGTAGCCCGCAAAGCACCACTGCCGCGGCTCCTCCCAGAAAAAGGCGGGGCATTCCGCATGGAGCGCGGCATAGGCGGGAAGCGGATTGCGGTAGAAATCGGGATCGCGAACGTCGAGGCGAACGCGCCGGGCGGCGCCGTCTATGGAGATTGGTGTCATGATTTCGTCTCTTGATGCATGTCATAGATCTCTATTGCGCCGGACGACGTTGCCGCAAGAGCAATCGGCGAGCAGCGTTGGTAGAAGCGAGGCGGGCACAAAGTCGACTTTTTTGGGTGGCACTGACCAACTTATTTGCGCATGATGCGGCAGCAAGCAAGGAACGCCATGGCGAGATCGCAAGGTACACTGTCCGCGGGGATCATGGCAGCGATCCGCAAGCGGCGGCCGACCGTCGTCAATCGCGACGCGGCGGTGAGCCGCGGCGACATCGTAATTGCATCCTACAACATCCATAAATGCGTCGGCATCGACGGCCGCTTCGATCCGACGCGGACCGCCCAGGTCATCGCCGAACTTGGAGCGGATATCGTGGCCCTGCAGGAGGCCGATCAGAGATTCGGCGAACGCGCCGGCCTACTCGATCTCGATCACCTGCGTCGGGAAGCACATCTCGTTTCGGTGCCGATCTCTCCATTTTCTGAAAAAGGCCATGGCTGGCATGGCAATGTCCTTTTGCTCAGGGAAGGGGCCGTTTCCGCTGTGCGGCAGCTGAACCTCCCCGGCGTCGAGCCGCGCGGCGCGCTCGTCGTCGATCTTGACCTCCAGGTCGGACCGTTGAGGGTGATCGCCGCCCATCTCGGCCTGCTCCGCCACTCCCGTGCGCGACAGGCCGAAACGATCATGCAGGTCGCCGCCGACGGCGGCGATCGGCCGACCCTCCTGATCGGCGATCTCAACGAGTGGCGGATGGGCAAGCGCTCGTCCTTACGATTCCTGCACCCCCTCTTCGACCCCTCCCACGGGACCGTCGCAAGCTTTCCGTCGCGTTTCCCGCTCTTTCCGCTCGACCGGGTCCTCGGCAACCCCCACCAACTCGTGACCTCCGTGGCGGTGCACGACACGCCGCTTGCGCGGGTGGCCTCCGATCACCTGCCGGTCAAGGCATCCATCGACCTGAAGGCCGCCATCAAGGACGAGGACGGACGCCACGCGGGGCTCCTCGGCGTGGAGCCCGTGTAAAGAATGCCACCACGTCTGTGCGCAGATCGGAGAGGGTTCAGGGGTAAACTCGCGGGATGGAGTCCCATGGTGGCACTTGCATGTCTCCTTCGATCAAGGTCGATTAATGGAGACATGTGGTAGGCGGCAGGCATGTTGTCGTGGATTGCGCTCTTCCTCACCGTCCTTTTCGCGCTGCTCGCGGCGGCGACAGTCTACGTGTACGGTGTGTTCGGCCGTCGCCCCCATGCGCTGCCTTCCTTTGCCCTGCCGATTGCCGGCGAGGAGACGGAAATCGACAGGGGCGTTGCCTCGCTCATGTCCGACGGCTTGCCTCAAAGCGCGATAGCCCTGGTGTCTGACAATATCGAAGCCTTTGTCGTACGGGCCCATTCGGCCCGCCGGGCCGGGCGCAGCCTCGACCTGCAATATTATTACTGGAAGGACGATCTGACCGGTCTCCTGCTGACGCGCGAGATCATCGAGGCGGCGGATCGTGGTGTGCGCGTTCGCCTGCTGCTCGACGATATCAATGCCGGGATCCATGACCGCCTCTGCATCTCGCTCGACGCTCACCCGAATGTCGAGGTACGCCTCTTCAATCCGAGCCGCGCAAGGGTTGACCGCTTCCGTCGCGGCTTCGAAATGGCGGTTCGTGCATTCAGCGCGACGCGGCGGATGCATAACAAGCTGTGGCTAGCGGATGGGCGCCTGGCGATTTCCGGCGGCCGAAACATCGGCGACGCCTATTTCGACGCGGCGGAACTCTCCAATTTCCGCGATCTGGATGTCTGGATGACGGGGGCAGTGGTCGACCAGGTGACGGAAATGTTCGACCAATACTGGAACAGCTCTTCCGTTCTGCCGATCGCAGCGCTGAGAACGCCGCGCAAAGCTTATCTGCCGGCGCTCCGCGAGACGCTCGAAGCGCTGGCGCGCACCGCTGGCGCCCGCTTCTACCTGGAAAAGGTCGACAATGCGGAGGCCGGTCCGGGTCTCTATTGCGGCAGTCGAACTCTCCACCGCTGCGAAGGCGTTCGCGTGGCCTTCGATCCGCCGGAAAAGGCGCTGATGCAGAAGCGGCAGAATTGGCTCCTGCGGGAGCTCTTTCCGCTGATAAAGGCGGCCGAGCGCGACCTGCGCATCATATCGCCCTACTTCATTCCGGGTGCTGAGGGTACGCGCGAACTGACTGCGCTCGCGGCGAAGGGCGTGAAGGTGGCGGTCCTGACCAATTCGCTTGCGGCGACCGATGTAGCGGCCGTTCATGGCGGATACATGAAATACCGCATTGGCGTGCTTCGCGGCGGCGCCGATATTTACGAACTCAAGGCGTCCGGCGATTTTCTCGACCATCACCGCATGTCGCTGTTCGGCGCGCGCAATGCGAGCCTCCACACCAAGGCGTTTCTCGTCGACGGCTTGACGGGCTATGTGGGCTCGATGAATTTCGACCCGCGATCCGCGTCCCTCAACACGGAGATGGGGGTCATCTTCTCGGACCGGGCGCTTGCCGCCGAACTAGAAACGATCTTCGACGAAGAGACATCGCCGGAGCGCAGCTACAGGCTGCTTCTGGAAGGCGGACGGCCCGTTTGGCGCGACCGCACGAATGGTGTGGCTCGGCTGCTCAGGCACGAGCCCGAGGCATCCCTGTTCCGCCGGCTCATCGCGGGCGCGATCCGTTATCTGCCGTTGGAATCACAGCTTTGAGGTGCGCCATGCTCTGGCCGTTGATCGCCCCTGCTGCCGGTCGAATTTACGGGTCGTTTACCGCACAATCGCGAATGCCTGTGCGCAAGGCGCCAATGGATGCGCGTGCCGAGGCAGCCGTTGGAAAAATGTTCTATCGGCAGGGGCGCGCGGCCAATGAAAAGCTTTGGGCCCGGCAGCCGCGACCTTTAAGCTTATCGAGCGCTCGCGACTTGAAGTGAAGGGCATTGACACTCTATGTAAGGGGCCGAGGCTTATCCGATGATTCCCGGTCCGCGAAGGGATTGCGGGCCCGACTGATGAAGGTTCGATATGAGAAATCCAGTTGATACGGCCATGGCGCTGGTGCCGATGGTTGTCGAGCAGACCAACCGCGGCGAACGGTCGTATGACATCTATTCGCGGCTGCTCAAGGAGCGCATCATTTTCCTGACGGGCCCGGTCGAAGATCACATGGCGACGCTTGTCTGCGCGCAGTTACTTTTCCTCGAGGCGGAAAACCCGAAGAAGGAGATCGCGCTCTACATCAATTCACCCGGGGGCGTCGTGACGGCCGGCATGGCCATTTATGACACTATGCAGTTCATCAAGCCGGCGGTTTCTACACTCTGCATCGGTCAGGCGGCGTCGATGGGTTCGCTGCTCTTGGCCGCTGGCCACAAGGACATGCGCTTCGCGACGCCGAACTCGCGCATCATGGTTCACCAGCCGTCGGGCGGCTTTCAGGGGCAGGCCTCCGACATCGAGCGGCATGCGCGCGACATCCTCAAGATGAAGCGCAGACTGAACGAAGTTTATGTCAGGCATTGCGGTCGTACCTATGAAGAGGTGGAACAGACTCTTGACCGCGATCATTTCATGAGTGCCGACGAGGCTTTAGACTGGGGTTTGATCGACAAGGTGATCACGTCTCGAGAAGCCGCCGAAGGCGGCGAAACGGCTTGAAGTCGAAATTTTGGTCCGCACAGATGCGATTGTGACGCATTTGTAACGGCGAAGGGCTTTATCGGTAGGGTAAAGCCGCTAATATGAGCCGAAATGCTGTGCTGCTTCATGTCCCTCGACCCGATTAAAGGGCGAAAGACATGCGGCAATCGAAGGTGCTACATCGGCCTTTGCGTGTTTGATAAGACGCGCGAGCGCTGCAGGTTTCTAGGTGCAGCGTTATGAGTGGGGAGACTCGTTGCAGCCGAAGGTCGGGCAGTTTGCCTGAACGGTGTGTACTCCCCGGGGACGTCGTGCGGGCGATGAGGGCTCGCGCAAGGCGATTTGAGTAGTCCGTGATATCTTTCCGAAGGTGTCCGGCGTGCTGGAAGGAAGTGAAAATGAGCAAGGTCAGCGGTAGCAACGGCGGTGACTCGAAAAATACCCTCTATTGTTCGTTTTGCGGCAAGAGCCAGCATGAAGTTCGCAAACTGATTGCCGGACCCACCGTATTCATCTGCGATGAATGCGTGGAACTCTGCATGGACATCATCCGCGAAGAGAACAAGACCTCGATGGTCAAGTCTCGCGATGGCGTGCCGACCCCCCAGGAGATCATCAAGGTCCTCGACGAGTATGTCATCGGCCAGCAGCAGGCCAAGCGGATCCTGTCGGTTGCCGTGCACAACCATTACAAGCGCCTTGCGCATGCTGCCAAGAGCAGCGACGTCGAGTTGGCAAAGTCGAACATCATGCTCGTCGGGCCGACCGGTTGCGGCAAGACCTATCTGGCGCAGACGCTGGCCCGGATCATCGACGTTCCCTTCACCATGGCCGACGCCACGACCCTGACCGAAGCCGGCTATGTCGGCGAGGACGTCGAGAACATCATCCTGAAGCTGCTCCAGGCTGCCGACTACAATGTCGAGCGCGCGCAGCGCGGCATCGTCTACATCGACGAGGTCGACAAGATCTCTCGCAAGTCTGACAACCCGTCGATCACCCGCGACGTCTCGGGCGAGGGCGTGCAGCAGGCGTTGCTCAAGATCATGGAAGGCACCGTTGCCTCGGTGCCGCCGCAGGGCGGCCGCAAGCACCCGCAGCAGGAATTCCTGCAGGTGGATACGACCAACATCCTCTTCATCTGCGGCGGTGCCTTTGCTGGTCTCGACAAGATCATTTCCGCCCGCGGTGAAAAGACCTCGATCGGCTTCGGGGCCACCGTTCGTGCGCCGGAAGACCGCCGCGTGGGCGAGGTCCTGCGTGACCTGGAGCCGGAAGATCTGGTCAAGTTCGGCCTCATTCCGGAATTCATCGGCCGTCTGCCGGTGCTGGCGACGCTTGAGGACCTCGACGAGGACGCTCTGATCCAGATCCTGTCGGAGCCGAAGAACGCGCTCGTGAAGCAGTACCAGCGGCTGTTCGAGATGGAAGACGTCGAACTGACCTTCCACGAGGACGCGCTCAGGGAAATCGCCCGGCGGGCGATCGTCCGCAAGACCGGCGCCCGCGGCCTGCGTTCAATCATGGAGAAGATCCTGCTCGACACCATGTTCGAGTTGCCGACGCTCGAGGGCGTTCGCGAGGTCGTCATTTCGGACGAGGTCGTCAAGGGCACGGCGCGGCCGCTCTACATCTATTCGGACCGCTCCGAGGAAAAGACCAACGTCTCGGCTTGACGGCGTTGCTCCCGTCACTGAAAAGCCCGCATGTGCGGGCTTCTTCACGAGATTCATGACCGAGCGCCAGGTTGGCCGAACCGGGGCCGAGATCACCCCGCGCCGAGGCCCATTTCTGATTTTTGGCGTGTTTTCTCCCCATTTTTGAACAATTTCGGGCGCAAAATCATTGTCGTCAAGCGAAACGATTATTGCTAAACCTCCACGACGACGCGATGATGTGACGATTCAATGAAGCCGGTTGCAGTGCACCGGTCCCCGTGTCGTAAGGTCCGCAACAGCATTTCAGCGTAGGGCGGAATTCTCATGGAAGCGAGATTGCACCTGGGCTTGAAAAGGCATCTTCCGCACTCCACTTTCACGTGGACAATGTGATGGCCGGGAGTGCTGCCAAGGCTCCCGGGAACGGGCCCGAAATCGGGACGGAAAGGAAATGACATGACGAACAAAACGTCTCCGGCGACTGAAAGCGCGACCTATCCGGTTCTGCCGCTGCGTGACATCGTGGTATTCCCGCACATGATCGTGCCGCTCTTCGTCGGTCGCGAAAAATCGATCCGCGCGCTCGAAGAAGTCATGGGTACCGACAAGCAGATCATGCTGGCGACCCAGATCAACGCGACGGACGACGACCCGGAACCTTCCGCGATCTACAAGGTGGGAACGGTCGCCAATGTCCTGCAACTGTTGAAACTACCCGACGGTACCGTGAAGGTCCTCGTCGAAGGGCGCGCGCGCGCTGAGATCGATCGCTATACGGAGCGCGACGATTTCTACGAAGCGGTGGCGCATGTGCTCCACGAACCGGAAGAAGATCCGGTCGAGATCGAGGCGCTGAGCCGCTCGGTCGTGTCGGAATTCGAAAGCTACGTGAAGCTGAACAAGAAGATTTCTCCGGAAGTCGTCGGCGTCGCAAGCCAGATCGACGACTACTCGAAGCTCGCCGACACGGTGGCCTCGCACCTCTCGATCAAGATTGTCGAGAAGCAGGAGATGCTGGAGACGACCAGCGTCAAGATGCGGCTCGAAAAGGCACTCGGCTTCATGGAAGGCGAGATCTCCGTGCTGCAGGTCGAGAAGCGCATCCGCTCGCGCGTCAAGCGCCAGATGGAGAAAACGCAGCGCGAATACTATCTCAACGAGCAGATGAAGGCGATCCAGAAGGAACTGGGCGACAGTGAGGACGGCCGCGACGAAATGGCCGAAATCGAAGAGCGCATCTCCAAGACCAAGCTTTCCAAGGAAGCGCGCGAGAAGGCTGACGCGGAGTTGAAGAAACTGCGCCAGATGAGCCCGATGTCCGCGGAAGCGACGGTCGTGCGAAACTATCTGGACTGGCTCTTGGGCCTGCCCTGGGGCAAGAAGTCCAAGATCAAGACCGACCTCAATCACGCCGAGAAGGTGCTAGACACCGATCATTTCGGTCTCGACAAGGTCAAGGAGCGCATCGTCGAATATCTGGCTGTGCAGGCCCGTTCCGCGAAGATCAAGGGCCCTATCCTGTGCCTTGTCGGCCCTCCGGGCGTCGGTAAGACCTCGCTTGCCAAGTCGATCGCCAAGGCCACCGGCCGCGAATATATCCGCATGGCCCTCGGCGGGGTGCGCGACGAAGCCGAAATTCGCGGTCACCGTCGGACTTATATTGGCTCCATGCCCGGCAAGGTCGTGCAGTCGATGAAGAAGGCCAAGAAGTCGAACCCGCTGTTCCTGCTCGACGAGATCGACAAGATGGGCCAGGACTTCCGCGGTGATCCGTCTTCGGCGCTGCTGGAAGTGCTCGATCCGGAACAGAACTCGACCTTCATGGATCACTATCTCGAGGTCGAATACGACCTGTCGAACGTGATGTTCATCACCACGGCGAACACGCTGAACATTCCGCCGCCGTTGATGGACCGCATGGAAGTCATCCGCATCGCCGGCTACACCGAAGAGGAAAAGCTGGAGATCGCCAAGCGGCACCTGCTGCCGAAGGCGATCCGCGATCACGCGCTGCAGCCTAACGAGTTCTCCGTCACGGATGGCGCACTGATGGCGGTTATCCAGACCTATACGCGGGAGGCGGGTGTCCGCAACTTTGAGCGCGAGCTGATGAAGCTTGCGCGCAAGGCGGTGACCGAGATCCTCAAGGGCAGGACCAATAAGGTCGAGGTGACGGCGGCAAACGTCCACGACTATCTTGGCGTGCCGCGCTATCGCCACGGCGAGGCCGAGCGCGACGATCAGGTCGGCGTGGTCACCGGTCTCGCCTGGACCGAGGTCGGCGGCGAGCTTTTGACGATCGAAGGCGTGATGATGCCGGGCAAGGGCCGCATGACGGTCACCGGCAACTTGCGTGAGGTCATGAAGGAATCGATTTCGGCGGCGGCATCCTATGTCCGCTCGCGCGCGATCGATTTCGGCATCGAGCCGCCGCTCTTCGACAAACGCGACATCCACGTCCATGTGCCGGAAGGCGCGACGCCGAAGGATGGTCCGTCGGCAGGTGTCGCTATGGCGACGGCAATCGTCTCGGTCATGACCGGCATCCCGATCTCCAAGGATGTGGCGATGACCGGCGAGATCACGCTGCGTGGTCGCGTCCTGCCAATCGGGGGCCTCAAGGAGAAGCTGTTGGCGGCTCTGCGCGGCGGCATCAAGAAGGTGTTGATCCCTGAAGAGAACGCCAAGGACCTCGCCGAGATCCCGGACAACGTGAAGAACAGCCTTGAAATCATCCCGGTGTCGCGGATGGGAGAGGTGCTTGAACACGCTCTGACCGGGCGCCCTGAGCCGATCGAATGGGATGCGTCGAACGAGGCAGCTTCGATTACTCCGGTCGATTCGCAAGACGAGGCGGGGGCGTCGATCGCCCACTGAAGACGTCGAAGCGGCACGGGAGTGTGTCCCGGGTGGCGCAGTTTGACCAAAAAATCAAAAAAGACCGGCATTTCGCCGGTCTTTTTTGTTGTAAAGCAGCCTGCAAGCCTTGCAATCCAAGGGATTAGGCGCAATTGGGAATGGCAAGACGTGGGTGATGCACATGCCGCCCCGGCTTAAGAACACAGTCGTTTCGAACCAGTATGAAAGGGGTGGAAACATGAACAAAAATGAGCTCGTGTCTGCTGTCGCCGAGAAGGCCGGTCTTTCCAAGGCCGATGCGTCTTCTGCAGTTGATGCAGTTTTTGAGACCATCCAGCGCGAACTGAAGAACGGCGGCGACATCCGCCTCGTCGGCTTCGGCAACTTCTCCGTGACTCGCCGCGAAGCCTCCAAGGGCCGCAACCCGTCCACAGGTGCGGAAGTTGACATCCCGGCTCGCAACGTGCCGAAGTTCACGGCCGGCAAGGGCCTCAAGGACGCTGTCAACTAATCGGGCGGTTCGGGTTCCGACGGAACCCGGCGACCGCCGGTGGGCATTCACGCTTGGTGGCTGCCGATTGCGGGCCCAGACAGGTTCATGTTCCCTTGCCGTTTGCGCCGCTTTGCGAAGCGCGTGCAGGCAGATCGATTTGAGGCCCGGCCCAGCCGGGCCTCTTTTCAACTTCCTCCGCTGTCATCGGACTGTAACAGCGCGGTTGCAATAACCTCCCATCCGGGGCGTCAGGCAACCGGCCGATTCCGGATGCCACAGCGGCGCGAATGCTCGAGCGCCGCGATAAGGAGGGACACATGAAAGCATTTTCCATCACCGCAGCATTGGCCGCAGCCCTTGCCGCATCCACGACATCCGCCGTTCAGGCCGAACAGGTCTTCAATCGCATCGCATCCTTTCCCGTTGCCGACAATCTCCCCGAGGGTGCCGAGCGGAAGGCGCCCACCTCGGCGGAAATCATCACGGCGAGCGAGGACGGCAACACCCTCATCTATTCCGACAGCCCCGGCAAGCGCATCGGCTTCATCGACATTGCCGATGCCAAGGCGCCGAAGGCCGGCGGCATCGTCGCCTTCGATGGTGAGCCGACATCCGTCGCGACAGCCGGCGCAAAAGTGCTCGTCGCCGTCAACACGCGCGAAAGCTTCACCAATCCCTCCGGCCTGCTTGCCGTGGTCGATGTCGCCACGAAGAAGGTGGATGCCACCTGCGATCTCGGCGGCCAGCCGGACTCGGTGGCGGTCAACAAGGACGGGACGCTCGCCGCGGTCGCGATCGAGAATGAGCGCGACGAGGAATTCAATGATGGCCAGATGCCGCAGATGCCGGCGGGCGATCTCGTGATCCTGTCGCTGAAGGACGGGGTTGCGGACTGCGCGACGATCAAACACGTGGCGCTGATCGGCCTCGCGGAGATTGCCGGTGATGATCCGGAACCGGAATTCGTCGCCTTCAACAGCAAGGACGAGATTGCGCTGACGCTGCAGGAGAACAATCATATCGTCATCCTCGACGGCAAGTCCGGCACGGTGAAGACGCATTTCTCCGCCGGAGCCGTCGATCTCAAGAACATCGACACCAAGCGTGACGGCGCAATCTCATTCACGGGTGAGCAGGCCGGCCGCAAGCGCGAGCCGGATGCGGTGAAGTGGCTCGACGACGAGCGGATCGTGGTGGCCAATGAGGGTGACTACGAGGGCGGCGCCCGCGGCTTCACGATCTTCGACACAACGGGCAAGGTGCTCTTTGAATCTGGCCCGAGCTTCGAATATGCGATCGCCTCGATCGGCCACTATCCGGAGAAGCGCTCGTCGGCCAAGGGTGTCGAACCGGAAGGCCTCGAAGCGGCGCATTTCGGCGACGACGACCTCTTCTTCGTGCTTTCGGAACGCGCTTCGATCGCCGGTGTCTACAAGGATACCGGGGCTGAGCCTGAACTTCTCCAACTTCTGCCGTCCGGCATCTCGCCCGAGGGCGTCATTGCCATACCGGGCCGCAATCTGCTGGCGACCGCCAACGAGCTCGACCTCATCGAGGATGGCGGCGCCCGGGCGCATGTCATGATTTACGAGCGCGGGGAAGGCGAAGCCGCCTATCCGCAGATACGCTCCGCGGAAAGGGACGGCCTGCCGATCGGCTTCAGTGCGCTCTCGGGCCTTGCCCCCGCCGCGGACAAGCCGGGCTTCCTGTACGCGGTCAATGATTCCTTCTACTCGTCGCAGCCGACGATCTTCACGATCGACGCCACGCAGAAGCCGGCGGTGATCACCGAAGCACGACCGATCACCCGGGACGGCGCACCCGCCCAGAAGCTCGATATCGAAGCCATCGCCAACGATGGAGAGGGCGGCTTCTGGCTTGCCTCCGAAGGCAATTCAGACAAGCATTACAGCCATGCGATTCTCCATGTGAACAAGAAGGGCGAGATCAAGCAGGAGATCGCGCTTCCGGAGGAACTGCGTGCCAATGAGATTCGCTTCGGCTTCGAAGGGATTGCGGCCCTCGGCAAAAGTGACGACCAGACGCTCTGGATGGCGGTCCAGCGCGAGTGGAAGGATGACGAAGAAGGCTTCGTCAAGCTCGTCTCCTATAAGCCGGCAACCAAGGAGTGGGGTGCCGTGCGCTACCCGCTCAACAAGTCCGAGGAAGGCTGGGTCGGTCTCTCGGAAATCGCCCTCCATGGCGAATACGCCTATGTCATCGAGCGCGACAATCTGATCGGCGAAGCGGCGAAGATCAAGAAGCTCTACCGTGTTCCCCTCGCCGACTTGAAGCCTGCGGCACTCGGCGGCGAATTGCCGGTGGTGAGGAAGGAAGAGGTGCGCGATCTCATTCCGGACTTGAAGGCGCTGAATGGCTATGTGGTCGACAAGGTCGAGGGTTTCGCGATCGATGCGGCCGGCAACGGCTATGTCGTGACGGACAATGATGGCGTCGACGACTCCTCGGGCGAAACCCTGTTCTTCTCCATCGGTGCCATCGACGCGATGTAAGCGTCAGCTCGGGAGAAACGAAAGAGGCCGGGACATGACGTCCCGGCCTCTTCCGATTCGTGAACGCACCTATGGCGCCATGCTCGGATTAAGCGAACATGCCGCGTTCACCGCGCGGCGGCGATCTCCTGATCCTCCGCCGCTTCCTTGCGCTTGCGGATCTCGTCGGTCTTCACGACGAGCTTGCTGACGATCTCGAAGAGTTGGTCGAGTTGATCGTCGTCGAGTGCTGAGAAGATTTCCTCAAGCAACTGCTTGCGCGGATGCTCCGCCGCCTCGAGCACGGCCCGGCCCGTATCGGTGATGGAAACGATCTTGGCGCGGCGGTCTTCCGGGTCGGGCTTGCGCATCACCAGCCGGTCGCGCTCCAGGCCGTCGATCGCCTCGGTGACGGTGCGCGGCGCGAAATTCAGGGCGCAGGCGATGTCGGTCGATCGGCAGGGCCCGAGTTTGCTCAGGAAGAACAGGAACTTGCTTCGGGCAAGCGAGACGCCTTCCTCCGTCATCGACTCGTTCACCAGACGATGAATGCGATGATAGAGCTCGAACAGCTTGTCGGAAACTTCGAATGTGTTCTTCATGACCATCATGGTTGTATGTTGAGGGGCCATGTCAAATGGCAGCAACCCTATTGATAGTGACAATCGCCATGCTTGTCGACAAAAACCCGGTAATTCTTAAGGAGAACACCGGCAGTTGCAAAAGCAACGGCCCCGCCTGCGGGGCCGTTGCCGATATGGGAGGTAAGCCGCTGCGGTCTGCTATGCGGCGGGACGCGACCCGTAGCCATGACCTGCGATTTCGGCCAGTGTGAAGCGGCCGATCAGGTCGTGCAGGCGGCTGGCCTCCTGCGCCAACGTTGCGCTCGCGGCATTGGCCTCTTCGACCATTGCGGCGTTCTGTTGCGTAACCTGGTCCATCTGATTGACGGCGGTGTTTACCTCCGAAAGCCCGGCGGACTGCTCCCGGGCCGAAACGGCGATGGCATCCATATGTTCGTTGATGGTTACGATGAAGCCTTCTATGGTGCGCAAGGCCTCGCCCGTTTCGCGCACGAGCCGGACGCCGCTTTCGACTTCGCTCGCCGAATTGCGGATCAGTTCCTTGATCTCCTTGGCGGCATTGGCCGAACGCTGTGCGAGCTCGCGCACCTCCTGCGCGACCACCGCGAAACCCTTGCCGGCTTCGCCGGCACGCGCGGCTTCGACGCCGGCATTGAGCGCCAGGAGGTTCGTCTGGAAGGCGATCTCGTCGATGACGCCGATGATATTCGAGATCTGGCTGGAGGAATGCTCAATGCGGCCCATGGCATCGATTGCTCCGGAAACGATCGCGCCGGACTTGTGAGCGCTCTCGTTCGCCTGGGCGGCGATCGTCCGGGCTTCGTTGGTGCGCTTGGAGGAGTTCGCGACGTTGACGGTGATCTCGTCGAGTGCGGCGGCCGTTTCTTCGAGCGACGCCGCCTGCTGTTCCGTGCGCCGCGAGAGGTCATCGGCGCTGTGGCTGACTTCACGCGCGCCGCCGTCGATGCTGCTTGAGCTGACTGAAACGGCCGCGAGCGTCTCGGCGAGCTGGGCGACCGCCTGGTTCAGGTCGTGCCTGAGCTGCTCGAAATCGGGCGCAAAGGGCTCGGTGAGCTGGAAGGCCAGATCGCCGGAGGCAAGCCGCTGCAAGCCGTTCGCAAGGCCGGCCGTGGCTTCTCGGAGGCGCTGCTGTGCCGCTGCCTCGGCGTCGCGGGTCGTCCTTTCGCGTTCGGCCTCGGCCTCGGCGCGCTGGATGCGGGCCTCTTCCTCGAGCTTCCGATTGGTGATCGCCGCCTGGCGGAAGACCTCGACAGCGCGCGCCATCTCGCCGATCTCGTCCTTGCGGGTGCCGTAGGGAATGCTGCTTGCCGCATCCCCCTCGGCAAGCTTCGCCATAGAGCGGGTGATGATCTGGATCGGGCGGGCGACGCCACGAACGGCATAGGCGATCGACCCGAGAACGATCGCTGCTGCAAGGCTGATAACGATGGAGTCGATCGTCATGATCAGCTTGTGGGTTGCGACGCTGGCGGCGACGGCAGCTTCGGCCCCGGCAAGGTTCTGATCGAGCAACTCGCTGATTGCCACATCCACCTTCTCGCCTTCCACCCGCATGTCGACCTTGAAGATATGCTGGGCCTTCATGTTCTGGAGGTCGTTCGACTGTTTCACCATTCCGTCGGCGACTACGAGATAGGCCTTGTAGGCCGCGTGCACCTTGTCGAGCGCGGCCCTGTCGGCATCCGACGTCACCAAGGCGGCATAGTCGCCGGCGAGCTTCTCGAAGCCGCTGACGGCCTCACCGATCGCTTTTTCTGCGCCCTTCTTTTCGAAGGGCGTGAGCGAGATCAGGTGCCGGGCAAAGACGGTTCGCGTGTCTGAGAGCTGTGTCTTGAGCGCACGCGCCAGCGAAACGCGCGGTAGCCAGCTCTTGGCGATTTCGCCGTTTCGCTCGTTCATCATGCGAACGCCGTTGATGGAGGCGGCGGCGAGTGTGGCGACGATCACCGCTACAAGGACAAACAGGGCGATCAGCGTATGCGATATCTTCAGTCGGGACATGTCTCACTCCGGAACGATCCGCGGACGGTGCAATGTGTCTTCCGCCGCTTGATCGTCATGACGGAGCGGAAGCCGAAGCAGGAATCATTCCGGTGCTGCCGATGCGGGCTGCGCATCCCGACGAAAGTACCGAGCAACGCGTTACGAAACCGCTAATTGGTCGCAACACGGGCATATGTTGTGCGTTTGGTGGCGGTCGCGTCCGGCTGCCATTGACGAGCGATGGGCGCCGAAGCCATGGTCCGGCCATGCCCTTCCGATTTGTTCACACCGCCGACCTCCATCTTGATTCGCCCTTGCGCAGTCTGGCTCTCCGCAATGCCGAGCTCGCCAATCTCGTGCGAAACGCAACGCGCAATGCGCTGACCCGGATCGTCGATCTCTGCCTCGCGGAGGCCGTGGACGCGCTGTTGATCGCGGGGGATCTTTACGATGGCACCCAGACCTCGATGAACACGGCGCTTTTTCTTGCCGGGGAACTTCGCCGTCTCGATGAGGCGGGCATCCGCACCTTCGTCATCAGGGGCAATCACGACGCGCAATCGCAAGTGACGCGCGAGCTCACCCTGCCGGCCTCGGCCCACATCTTTTCCGGACGCAGCAAGCCGGTGCTCGCCAAGACCCTCGAAGACGGCAGACCCGTGCACATCCACGGCATGAGCTTTGCCGATCCGCACGCAGCGGAGAGCCTGCTGCCGTACTTCCAGGCTCCGGTGGCCGGTGCCATCAACATAGGCATGCTGCACACCAGTCTTGCCGGCTCTGCGGGACATGATCCCTACGCCCCCTGCAGCCTCGCCGATCTTGAGCGGCATGGTTTCGATTACTGGGCCCTCGGCCATATCCACCAGCGGCAGGTGCACGGCCGGAACCCTTGCATCGTCATGCCCGGAATGCCGCAGGGCCGCGACATCAACGAGGCGGGCGTGAAGGGTGTCACGCTCGTCACGATTGATGAGGATGGCGACCCGTTCCTCGACGAACGGCCGATAGGCACGGCTGTTTTCGAGCGTCTCCGCGTCGACCTGACGGGCGTTGCCGACTGGCGCGCTATGCTGGCCGAAGCAGGGCGACAACTGTCGCTGCTGCGAAACGAAGTGCCGGCGGACAACCTTATCGTTCGGGTAGGCCTCAGCGGAACGACGCCGCTCGCCTGGCGCCTGCGGCGCGATGCCGATCTTGTGGAGGCGGAGATCGCCAATCTCGCCGCGGCGCTCGGCGGCTGCTGGATCGAGAAAATCGAAATCCTGTGCCGCGAAGGCCGAAACGATGAAGGCCGCGTCGGAGCGGATCCGGTGGGCGAGCTTGCGGCACTGGTCGAGGGCGACGTTCTGCCCGCCTTCAGCTTTCGTTCCGAAATGAAGTCCGTTGCCGAGGAGCTTCTGCAGCACCTGCCGGCCGAGTTGCGCTCCCTCCTGGCGGCGGACGAACAGAGACTCGAGGAACTGGTGCGCGATGCCGCGTTTGCGGGAAGTGCCGATGTTCTCTCGCACCTTCACGGACGTAGTGCAGGTGCGGGCGAGGGCATCGACTGATGCGGCTTAATCAGCTGCACCTCGTCCGGTACGGCAAGTTTACCGAGCGGAGCCTGGACCTCGGCGGCGCAAAGCCCGGCGAACCGGATTTTCACCTCGTATACGGACCGAACGAGGCGGGCAAATCCACGCTCTTTTCCGGCTTCCTCGATCTTCTCTTCGGCATCGACCGCAAGAGCCCCTACGGTTTCCTGCACCCGTACCAGACGATGCGGATCGGCGGTCTCGTCGAGGCCGGCGGCCGCAGCCACCATGCCTATCGGGTCAAGCGCAACGCCAACAGTCTTGTCGGCCCGGACGAACAGCCTCTGCCGGACAACATCTTTTCCGCCGCGCTCGGTGCGGTCGACCGCGAGACCTATCGCATGATGTTCTCGCTCGACGACGAGAGCATCGAAGAGGGCGGCGAAGCCATCCTGAAGAGCGAGGGCGAACTGGGGGCGCTTCTGTTTTCCGCAAGCTCCGGCTTGCCGGACAGCACCGCGGCGCTCTCGAATCTCAAAGGAGAGGCCGATGCTTTCTTCCGCCCCCAGGGGCGCAAGCATGGTCTGGCTGAGCTGAAGGCGGAGCTCGATGCGCTCAAGGCGGAGCGCAAAGCGATCGATGTGAATGCCCGCGACTATACCGCGCTACGCAAGGCGCTCGCAAAAGCGCGAGACCGGCACGAGGCAGCGGCGGAGACGCGCGCCGAACTGCGCGTCATCCGGGACCAGCTCCGTGCCAAACGCGACGCCCTGCCGCTTCTTGCGCGGCTTCGCACGGCTCGCGACGAGCTCGCATGCCGGGAGCCGTTGCCGGTGCCGCCGGCGGATTGGTGGCACGAGGTGCCGAAGCTGCGCAAACGCGAGGCCGAACTCGCCGCCAGGCTGCAGCAGTTGAACGAGGACCTGGAACGCCGTCGGCAGGAGCTCGAGGCGGTGCCGCGCGACGACCAGGCGCTTGCACTCTCGGAGCGGTTCGAGGCCCTTCGCGAGGCGGCGCTCGAGGCACGCTACCTGACAGCGGCCCGCGACATGCCCTCCCGTCGCGATGAACTGGCACGGACCGTTGCGGAAATCGACGCATGCCTGATCCGTCTTGGAGAGGCGGGCAATAGCGAGCCCGCATCGCTCCTGCTGCCGGCCGCGCACGCGGCGCGGCTCCAGGAACTGGTCCACCGCCACGCCAGCCTTTCGGAAAGGCTGACGGCAACGGGTAAAGAGGCTGAGAGTGCGAGGGTCGATCGGCAGGAAGCGGAGCGCGAGCTCGCCGACGTGAAGGGTAGTGCCGCGGATCCGGCCCCGCTTGCCGATCGCTTGCATGTCCTACGCCAGACCGACTGCCATCTGCGCCGGCAGACGGCGGCACTGGAAGCGGCACGGCTGGAGACGGCACTTGAAGACGTGTTGGACGCCCTGCGGCCTTTCGCCGGCAGCGCCGACGATTTGTCGGCCCTGACGATTCCGGCGCCCGGCGTGATCGAAGCATGGCGGGCGCAAGACGCGGCCCTGTCCGAGCGCCGGCTCCGGCTCGATGACAGGATCGCGGACGAGACCGAGCGGCAGGCCGGAGATGAGGCGCGCCTCGCCGCGCTCGGCGCCGATGGCGCCGTCGTCGACGATGCGGCGGCGGGCGAGCTGCGGAGACGGCGCGATCTTGCCTGGCAGGCCCACCGCAACGGTCTCGACGCTGCGACCGCCTTGGCTTTCGAGACCGCGTTGAAGGCAGACGACGCGGCCTGCGCGCTCCGCCTGGCGCAGGCGGAGCGGGTGGCCGCAATGCGTGGACTGACGCTTGCGATCGCTGAACGGCGTGCCCGCCTGCAAGCGTTGGAAACACAGAAAGAAGCGGTGACCGCGGAGCGGCAATGCCTGAGCGCAGCCGTGGCGTCTGCCGCAGAGGGGTGCGGCTTACCTAACGGCACCATGCTGCCGCAACTGGAGGCCTGGCTCTCGGCGCGCGCGACGGCCCTGGAGCTGCGCGCGGATTTGCGGTCCGCCCGGCAGGCGCATGACGGCGCCACCGAACAGGAGAATGCGGCGCTGTGTGGTTTGGGAACCGAACTGAAACGCTTCGGCGTGGCCGAAAACCTGCCCGAGCGGTTCGACGAGCTGCTTGCCTTCGCGGAACGGCTCCTCTCCGAGGCCCAGGCGGCCTCGGCCGCGCGCGGCGCTGCCATTGCCCGCTTCCGGCGGGCGTCCGAAGCCCTGGAAAGCCGGGAGGCCGCTTTCGCCGCGGCCCAAGCGGCGATCGGCGACTGGCAGCAAGAGTGGGCCGATGCACTGGCGGAGACCTGGCTAGCCCGGAGGCGCAAACGTCCGCTGCCGCACGAGATCGGTCCGGTGCTCGCCGCGCTCCAGGACTTCGACAAGCTTATGCAGAAGAAGGGTGAGCTCGATCATCGCATAGCCAGCATGCGCCGGGACCAAACCGCATTCGCCGAGGCGGTCGCGGATATCGCCGATGCCTTGGGGCATGTCGCCGACGGCGATGTGCTGGCACGTTTTGCCGGCGTCCGCGATCGGATCTCCGCGGCAAAGCGGGGGGAGGACCGGCGCCTTACGGCCTGCGGCGACATTGCCCGCCTGGAGGAGAGCCTCAGCGCGTTGCGCGACGAGGAGCGGCTCGATTACGCGACCAGAAAGGTGGTTCTCGACTTCTTCGGCTGTCCGTCGCTCGACGTGGCCGCCTTTTGCCTGGAGGCTGTGCGCGAGCAGGAGCGGCTCCGGCAAAGATGCGCCGAGCTGGAGGACGACCTGATGACGCGTCTCGCCGCACCCGCGGTTGGCGAAGCCGAGGCTCTGCTTGCGGCGCTCGACCGGGCCGAACTCGGTGTCGAACTGGCACGTCTGGACGAGGCGATCGATGCGGCTGACCGTGACGTCAGCGAGTTACATGCGGAGGTGCGCAGCAAGGAGCGGGCGCTGGCCGAGGTGGAGGGTGGCGACAGGGCTGCCGAATTGGAGCAGCGGCAGCGGACCCTTCTTCTGGAAATCGAGAGCAAGGCGATCGGCTATCTGCGGCTGCGGGCAGGCGTGGCGGCCGCCGAGCACGCCCTCCGGCTGTTCCGCGAGCGCCACCGCAGCGCCATGATGCAGCGCGCCTCGCGCACTTTCGCGCATATTAGCGGCGGCGAGTATTCCGGCCTCTCGACGCAAGCCGACAGGGGGCAGGAGTTTCTCATTGCCAATCCGTCTGACGGCGGATCGAAGCTCGCAGCCGACCTCTCGAAAGGCACCCGTTTCCAGCTCTACCTGGCGCTCCGCATCGCCGGCTACCACGAGGTCGCGGCGGCCCGCGAGACGCTGCCCTTCATCGCCGACGATATCATGGAGACCTTCGATGACAACCGCGCCGGCCGCGCCTTCGAATTGATGGCGGAGATGGCGCGGGTCGGCCAGGTGATCTACCTGACACACCACGAACATCTTTGCGACATTGCCCGCAAAGCCTGCCCGACGGTCGAGATTCATCGGCTGTGAGGGCAGGGCGGAGGCCGCAGCTTGGATGTGCCCGACCACCCCGCCCAAAAAGGGAGTTCCAAGTGCGGACGATTGGTCATAGCGTGCGGGAACGCAGGACGAAAATGCGCCATTGCACCCAGGAGGGAATTCCGGATGGAGATCTATGAATGTGGATCAAGGCCCTCGCTGCACGGCCCGGCCGAGTATTTTCGAGGAGCCGTGCGTCAGGACCCGGGGATCGAGGCGCCGGCACCCGCACGGGTCCGCATGGTAACGGTGACCTTCGAGCCCGGCGCGCGCACAGCATGGCACACGCATCCGCTCGGACAGACCCTGGTCGTCACCGCCGGCCGTGGCCTCGCACAAAGCTGGGGCGGGCCTCTGCGCGAGATCCGCGCCGGCGACGTCGTCTGGTTTCCGCCGGGCGAGAAACACTGGCACGGCGCCGCCGCCGAGACCGCGATGACCCACATCGCCATCCAGGAAGTGCTCGACGGCAAGGCGGTGGACTGGCTCGAGCATGTGACGGACGAGCAATATCGCGGAGGGTGAGCGGAGCGGCCACCCCATGTGTGCACTGGCAAATGGAGCATCTCGCTTCCACCACTTGCCAAGAAACTAGAGGACGACGACTTTGGCCCCGATCCTCACCCTTTCATAGAGGTCAATGACGTCCTCATTCGACATGCGAAAGCAGCCTGACGATGAGGCGCGGCCGACGCTTTCTGGCTCGTTCGAACCATGGATGCGATAGAGAGTGTTGCCGAGGTAGAGAGCCCGCGCACCGAGCGGATTGTCGGGCCCGCCTACCATATGAGCGGGCAGGTCTGGTCTTCGGGCGCGCATGCCTGCGGGTGGGCGCCAATCCGGCCAGGAACGCTTGGCGGTCACCATCTCAGTTCCATGCCAGCCATAGCCTTCACGGCCGACGCCCACGCTGTAGCGAATGGCCGTTCCGCCCGGCTCAATGTAATAGAGAGCATATGCGGTCGTGTCGATGACCACCGTGCCGGGAGCTTCCGCTGTGCCATAAGCCACCCTATGCCTCGGCACGAAGGCGGTTGTCTCGCGGTAAAGATATTTTTCGCGGTACTGTCGCGGCGGGTGGGCGGGCAGCGACATCAGAAACTCGATGTAGCCCCCTTCGATCCAGACCCGCTTGTTTTTCTTGTCCAACAACGGCGGCGAAGGCTGCTCGGCATACACGTGACCGGCCACCGCCAATGAAAGTGCGGTCAAGATCAGCGGACCCAAGACACGCCTCGCCAGTGTTCGCAAATCGGGCATGTGAAGCTCTCCATCGACATTGAGGCGCTCAAATCAAACCGTTGGCTACCAGGGCATTCGCTACCTGCTGGAAAAGACGGTCTGGAACCGGTGCCCCGATGGGCGTGTTTTCGAGATCGGCGGCCAGAGCCGCATCGACTGTCAACGGAATGCCCTTTTCCCTGGCCTGATCTCGCATCGATGACCCGGCCGCGCCGGCAGCACGGCAGACGATCAGCGGAACGGGTGTTTCGCCGCGGACATACCGGATCCCGACCACTCCCGACCGCGCGTCGCCGATCAACAGTACGGCATTGGCAAGACCGGTTTTGCTCATGCCGAGCAGGCGCGCGAGTTTGCGGCGCTCCTGCCTCATGAGCGGATCGCCTTCCGTATCCTTGTGCTCACGTTTACTCTCGGACTTCGTCATGCGCATTTCGCGCAGGAATAACCAGCGTTGCAGAAAGACATCGAAAGTGCCCATGACGATGAAGGCGGCGATTGCGATAAAGGCCGTGGTCTTGAGCATGGTGAGGGCGAGTGCGTGCAGGCACAGGAAGCCGCATGTCGGCGCTTGGAACAAGGCCTTGAGACCCGCATAGAAGACCACGGAAAAGGCAACCGAAAGCGCCAGGATCTTGAACAGAGCCTTGCCGAACTCGACGACGCTTTTCAGCGAGGTCAGGCGCTTCAAACCCGTCGCCGGATTGATGCGGCTGAAATCCGGTTCGACGGGTTTTCCGGAGAATACGAATCCTCTGGTGATCGCGACATTGGTGGCCAGAGCCGCGACGATCGTTATTCCGAGGATGGGCAGCACCGTGGTCCAGAGGGCGTCGACAGCGACAGTGCTCAGTCGGTACCAGACACTCGTGAACGGACGCTCGTAGATATGCGACGCCTCGTCGAGCAAGATGTCGATCTTCACCCGCAGACGCGGAGCGACATAGAAGAGATAAAGGGTGCAGAAGAGAATGACGATGCCCGAGACCATGTCCGGGCTGTGAAGGACCTGGCCTTTCTTGCGGGCATCCCGGATCTTCTTCTCAGAAGCCGGAAGGGATTTCTCTTCGCTTGTCTCGCTCATGTCACGTCATCTTTGGACGATGCCAAGAGGCCTATCTCCTGAGCGCGCTTGGCAGGATCCGAAATTGACCGCAATTTCGCAGCTTTCGCCAGAATTTGGTTCTTCTGCTTGGCCGACATGTCGGGCACGTCGAAGGCGCGTGCCTTCTCCGTCTCGCCGGCCATCGCGAGCACGATCAAATAATTGAGGAAGTGCCGTTTTTGCGCGAGCGGTGACCCGACCACGCTGCTCATATGGGTCACGGCCCGTGGTAGATCGTTCGAAAGTGCCTCGGCTAATGCCAGATTGGTTGTTGTGTCCAGATTGGCGGGTTGGAGCGACAGGGCTTTGGAAAAGGCCTCTTCTGCCCCCGCGCCATTGCCGCTGAAGACGAGGGCGGTTCCCAGTCGATTGTAGGCGACGACGGAGTTCAGCGCCTGCGCCGCCGGGGCGAGGGTCCGCGCGGCTGACTGGGCTTCGCCTTTGCGCAATTGCGCGGTACCCAGCCCGAGCAGCGCCTGCGCGTCGTTGGGGTTTATCTGCAGGGCCGTGCGGAAAGCCTCTTCCGCACCCTCCACATCGCCAGCCTTAAGGCGCGCATTGCCGACGCGCACGCGCAGCGACACGTCGCTCGGCGCATTGTCGGCGGCGCGCTCGAAAAGCGCGAGGGCCGTCGCACTTTCCCCTTTGGCCTCGATGCTCTCAGCAATGCTGAGCAACTTCGTCTGCTCGCTCGACGATTTCTCCATTTCTTTTTCGGCAGCCGTCGTCGTGCATGAGGAAAGTGCAAGCAATGCAATGAGAGCGGCAATGCTCCTCTTTTTGCCGACCCCATGCAAGCGGAATTGTAGGAAGGAACGTGGCGTCATTCTTCACCTGTAGTGTTTGTCACCGCGCGGCGCCTGCGGCCCTCCTCGCTGTATCCGTCGAGATAGTTCTTGGCGGCGCGCGCTACCGGAGCAGCCATTGCCGGACCCATCTGGCGGCCCTGGATGAGATCTCCCTGGTTCTGTGCCATGAACTGCAGATTGAGGTTGTTGGCGCAGCCGGACGGCAGGTAGAGCGGCTGATCGGCAGTGTCGGGGGTGATGCAGGCGTCGGGTACCAGAACCTGACTCTCCGCCTCGTCATAGCCCTTGCGTACGATGCCGGCTTTCGCCGGTGCCCCGCGCATCGAAACATAGCTGTAGTTCGGAGAATAGGGCTGTGGATGTGAACCACTGCAGGCGACCGCGGTGAGCGATAGGGCCACTGCCAGCACGAGACGGGCCTCCACCGCACCACTCCTTTCTGGACGATCATTCCACATAAAAGCCGTATCCTTTGTTGACGACGGGCTTGTTCTTGTTTCGCGGCGAGGTAATGGCACCGGAGGGACTGTCCAGCGGCGTTTTCATCTTTCGTTCGGAGGTTGGCGAGACCAGATACGGCGTGATCAGGATGACAAGTTCGGTCTCGTTGCGCTGGAACCGCTTGGACTTGAACAGTTCTCCGAGAATCGGGACGTCGCCGACGACAGGGGTCTTGTTCAGCGTCTGCGATTCCTGCCGCTGGAATAGACCTGCAATTGCAAAGGTCTGGCCGCTGCCGACCTCGACCGTCGTGTCAGCCCGGCGAATTCGCAAGGACGGCACCACAAGTCCGCCGATTGAAACCACACTGTCCTGGGAAACGCTGCTGACTTCCGGGCGCACCTGCAGCGCGATGCGGTTGTTTGGCAGGAGTGTCGGCGTGAACTGGAGCGAGACGCCGAACTGCTTGTATTCTATACCGATCTGGTCGTTACCGACTGGCACCGGCACCGGAATTTCACCTCCGGCGAGGAAGCTGGCGGTTTGGCCGGTGACGGCGGTTATGTTCGGCTCCGCCAAAATCGTCAATATTCCGTTCGCCTGGAGCGCGTCCAACAGCACGTTGACGTTCACATGATCGCCCCTGGCGCCAATAGAGATGCCGGTATCGTCCTCATTGCTGGCGCCTCCAGTCCGGACGATGCCGAAGGAGAATGAGCCGCTGTTGACGAAGACACTCCAATCGATGCCGAAGCGCGTCAGCTCGTTGCGGGCGACTTCGGCAAAGCGTACGCGAATATTGACCTGGTTGGTCCCGGCAATCGTCGTGTTGTTGAGCGCCGGCTTGTCCGGGGTGGAGTAGCTCTCGAGGACATTTTCCATGTCCATCGCTTCGCCAACATTGCGGGTCTGCCCGGTGCCGACATATTGACCGCCGAAAAGGCTTATGTCGACTTTAGTGGTTGGCTGTAGCGCTAGAGCCGATTGCTCCGCGGCGCGCGGGTTTCCGCTGACGCGGACCTGCACGGTGCCGCGTGTGCTTTGATCGGCGCTCAAGGCAATCAGATTCGTGTCGCCTATTTTCGTTGCGTAGATATAGACCACGCCCGGTGAGACGACGCGCACGTCGGCGATTGCCGTATCCGCGAGAAAAACCGACTCGACCGGTTCGTCGAAACGCAGGATCTGACCCTGTCCAACGGTGAGTTCGAGCACCTGGCCGTTGATGGCGTCGACCTTTACCTGCGCATTCACCGGCGGCGCGAGAACGCCGGACGAAAGCATCAACATCAGGATGAATGTAATCAGTTCCCCTGCGGCAATCGCGCGAAAACTTCGCAAGCTCAGCATTCCATTTCCTATTCGTTCCCCTCACCAGCGCCCCCGCGCAGGCAATACCCAACTATGTCTCCTGGCGGCCACCGTGAAGTCATGCGCGCACGCCTCCGAGCTCCGCCGCTCCGGTCGCCGGGAGCGCGATATAGCCAAGGCACTGCACGCTGAATTCCGAGGAGATTTCCTGGTAGGACAGAACCGCCACGTTGACATCGTGGCGGGCCAGAAGGTTTCGGACGTGCCGCCGGATGTCGATCGATGTCAGGATCGCGGTGCGAAGCTGAGTATCAGCCAATTCCTGCCGCTTTTTCATTTCGTCCAGGATCGGCGCTGCCCACTGCTCCGGAACGCCACCGGCCGGCCCGGTACCCTTCTCCACCGCGGTTCTCACTTCGTCCTCCAGAGGCCGCGTCAAGAGATAGGCGGAAACGATCCTGTTGCTGTCGGCGAAACGGAAGCAGATTTGCCGGGCGAGGCTCACTCGCACGCTGTCGGTCAGGGCCTGGACCCCCTGTATTTGCGCACCGCGCTCGGCAATAGCCTGGAGAATGATCCGCATGTTGGTGATCGGTACGTCCTCCTCGACCAGCCTTCGCAGCACTTCGGCAAGCTTCTGTGCTGAAACCGCCTCGAGAACTTCGCGGATTAGATCGCCATAGGCTTCTTCCAATCTGCCGAGCATGGCACGCACCTCCTGTGCGTCGATGAACTCCGGTGCATAGCGGCGCAACACGCGTTCGACGAGCGTGACGATGACGTCGGCCGCTTCGCAGTATCCGACGCCCGCCGCGTCCAATGCCGCCGCACGGGTTTTCTCGACCCAGACGAGCCTCAGTCCCAAGAGGTCCGGTTGCGTAACATAGGGGACCGCCATGATGTCGAGATCGACCGTTTCGTCCCAAACCATGACATGGCCGAGCGGCAACCCGGTCTCGAGGACCGGAACCCCTTCGAAAGCTATGCGAAGCCCGGTCCGTTCCTGCCGTGGATCCGTGTGGAGGCCGATCGCCGGAACGCGAATGCCGAGGTCGTCAAGGATCGCTGCCGCGGATGCTTCGGCCCGTTCGGCGAACAAGGCGGGCGGAAGCGCCTGGGCAAGCTCCTCTCCAAGCGACACCGTGATCCTGTGTGCCGCTCCGCCGAGCTTGCCGGAATTGGCGGGCAGGGTGCCTGCGATATGGTCGACGACGGGACCGCCGGAGGACACCAGCGACGGCGCCTCGCGCAGCACCGATGCCGGTCCTGCTGCAGTCTCCTCAGCGCCTCGCCGGCGTGCGGCGTAGGCGAGGAGGCCGGCCGCGGCGGCGAGAAACCAGAAGACGAGCAACGGAAAACCCGGAACCAGGCCAAATCCGAAGAGGATGGCCGCCGCAAGTGCAAGTGCGCGATCGCTCGCGCCGAGTTGACCGAGGATTTCCGAGCTCAAGTCCTGCGGACGGCTGCCGGACGGGACGCGTGTGACCACGGCACCGGCGGCCACCGCCATCATCAACGCCGGCATCTGTGCTATCAGGCCGTCGCCAACGGTTAGCAGTGAATAGGTATGTGCCGCTTCGCCGATGGTCAGCCCCCGTTGAAAAGATCCGATGGTTAGGCCACCGATGAGGTTGATCGCGATGATGATCAGGGCTGCGACCGCATCTCCTTTGACGAACTTCATGGCACCGTCCATGGCGCCGTAGAATTGACTCTCGCGCTCGAGTTCATCGCGCTTCCGGCGGGCTTCCTGCTGACCGATCTCGCCGCTACGGGCTTCATTGTCGATGCTCATCTGCTTGCCGGGCATAGCGTCGAGGGCAAAGCGCGCTCCGACCTCGGCCACGCGCTCGGCGCCCTTGGTGATCACCACGAACTGCGCGACCGTGATAATCAGGAAGACGACGAGACCTACGAGCACGTCACCCCCGACTACGAAATCTCCAAAGGCCGAGACTATCTGGCCCGCGTCGGCCTGAGTCAGGATAAGACGCGTTGTCGTGATCGAAAGGGCAAGGCGAAACAGCGTGCCGAGCAGAATGATTGATGGCAGAGACGAGAACTGCACCGGGCGCGACACATAGAACGTGCCGATGAGGATAAGCAGGCTGTAGAAGAAGTTGAAGCCGATCAGCGCGTCTACAAGATAGGTCGGCAGCGGGATGATCATCATCGTTATCGCGAGCATCACCAATGCCGCAACCACGACGTCCGACCGTCGAGCGGCGGCTCTGGCGAATTGGTTTACGGTGGCGATCGCGCTCATGTCGCCACCCTTGCCTGAAGATAGTCCCTGAACGCAGCACGCGCTTCATCTTCCCGGCCACGCAACCAATGTGCCTTGCTTCTCAAACGTGAAAGATCAGGATCGGCATCGCCGGAAATTTCATCGATGCGAGTGATGGCGGCGATTGCGCGCGTCGCCGCATCCGTAGCGATGAATGCTTCGGCCAAGGAATGCAGTATCGAGATATCTTCCGGGGCCATTCTTGCCGCAAGCAGCAGGAAGACAAGGCCGCGCTCATGGTGTCCGGCGCGACAGTAGAGCGAACCGAGCGCATGAAGAAATTCGACGCTGTCGGCGCGTTGCTGCGTCAAGTGGCTTGCGCCTGCATGAGGCGGCGCTGAAGATCGCGCCTGCTTTCGATTTCTTCGTTCAGCATCGATGCAGTGAGCTTCGCGATATCCTCGTCGAGGTCCAGGCCGGGCAAGACTTCCCGGACGACATAGTTCAGTATCTCCTGGGAGCGGGATAGATCGAAAAGGCCGGCACTCGAAAGCCTTGCCCCTTCCGCTGCCGCGCCCGCACGGGAGCCACTTGCCTGCCTCTTGTTCCTCGCCTGGCGGACTGATTGCAGGAGCGTGGCGTCGAAGGCCTGCGACTGTGCCTCGACAGCCGCATGCGGCCGCATGGAAACCGCGCTTGACTGAGCGCGGCTCCGATGGTCGTGTCGGCGGACCTCCAAGCTCATACCGTCGTCCTCTTCCTCAGTTGTCAGAAGCGAAGCGTGAATTCTTCTCCCTGCCGCGCTGCTGTCAGGCCGCCGTCGCGAATATCCTTGATGTACCAGCCGTCCTCGAGCGCGGCGCCCTTGTAGAGACGCGTTCCGTCGGCGCTGATCGCGTAGGGCGTTTCGCCGAACCAAATGGCTTGCAGATTGAATTTCGGCGAGGTATTCGCAACGGCCTCGCCCACGTTGCTCGTCAAAACGTAGCTGGTGCCGTAAGTCCGATCGAACCAGGTCTGGACATCGTTCCACGACTTGCGGCCCTCTTCATCGACCGCACCGGAGACGGAAAACCGCGTTCCGTCCGCCTGCAGTCGAAGGTCCGGCAATCCTGACTCCAACAGCTTTGCCGCAACGGCTAAGGACACATCCTCGGCCGAGGGCGGGGAGGGAGGTACGGCTCCGGTCGTTACACTTTCCTGATTGAAGCTCGCGACAGACAGCGGTCTTTCGGCGTCAGCCACTCCGGCCTGGACGGCCGCGATGGTGAGAAGCGAGAAAGCCACGACGCCGCCCAGCATCCAGGTCGTGCGCGCGGAGCCGTGGACCTTGTTGCCCGACGAAGCCCGCGCCGGTTCGGAAAGGCTAAGGCGCGCGCTCCCCAGCGAAACCGTCACGGGTGTCTTGACCTGGAGGCCATGGCCGACGGGAACCGCCGTATCGTCGACGACGACATCGGCTCCGATTGCCTCGATCATCACCTCGGAACCGGCGAGCTGCAGACGCACATGGTGCTCACTGACGTCGCGGTCGCTCAGCATGAGATCACAGTCCGCAGCGGAACCGACCAGATAGGATCCCCTGGCCAAGGGCAAAGAGACGCCGCTGTGAACGCCCTTGAGAACGTCGAGCGACAGATCCGTTACGGCATTCCTCAAGACCAAATTGGATTTCATCGAACTCTCACCTCGCTTGCCCTATAGCCAAGACAGTAACGCCACGTGCAAGGCGTGACCCGGTCCATTTCAAGTCTTTGCAACGGAGATGAGAGGGGCGGCGCCAAGCCGCCCCTCGGCCTGATGCTAGCCGTTCGGACGCTGCTTCGCTGCGTCGAGGGCGACCTTCTTTTCAGTCGTGACCTTCGTGATTTCAGCAGACTTTTCGATAGCCTTATCAAAGGCTTCCGTCATCGTCTTAATGGAATTGTCCGAAGTTTGCGTACCGCTTACACCGGAAACAGCCATTGTCTTCTCCTTGATAATTCGGCCGGGCCCGGAGTAGCGCCCCGGAGCCGGCATAGAGTTCTTATCGAGTCGACCACCCCTGCATCGGGGCCAGCAATGGTTAAAGTTCAAGTCGTGAAATGACAATTTACAAGGGCATCACATAATATTACAATATGTAATACTTTGTGAGTTTAATCGATTTGAGTGTGGCAGACAATGTCATGATATTGTCATGCAATCAAGATTTACAGTATAAATTCATGGTTTTTCAGGCGGCGCTTGTTTAGTGGTTCGCATTCCTAGTTTTTACTCCACCTGTGAGTTGCACGGACGGACATACTGTTATAGCTTTCGGCCGGACTGAGGCGGGCAGTCGGAACGTATTACATGAAGAGTGTCATGCTTGCGCGGAGATTCTGTATGTTTGCTGTTGCTATATTAGCGGCACCGATTCCGGCCATCGCCGGCGCGCCGCGCTGGTACGACAGCAGCTATAACTATGTCCTGATCAATCAGGATGTTCGGGACGCACTAAACGAGTTCGGTCGCAATGTCTCCATTCCGGTCGTTGTTTCTGACAGGATCCGGGGACAGGTCCGAGGTGACGTCCGCGCTGAGACCGCCAAGGGCTTCCTTGACGAGCTGACCCAGGCCAACGGGCTGATCTGGTACTTCGACGGCTCGATCCTGCACATCAATACCAGTGACGAGTTCTCGACGCAGATCATCAATATCGGCAGGGCAGACGGCCGGTCGGTCATAGACGAGATCGAGCGATTGGACCTTATGGACGAGCGCTTCTCGATTCGCACGACCGACAATGCTCCGGCACTTCGCGTTTCCGGACCGCCTCCATTCATTGCAATGGTCAAGCAGGTCGTCTCATCGGTACAGCCGCCTCCGAGAGCTCAGATGGACGATCCGCGCGTGCGGATCTTCCGCGGTGGCCAGCACAAGGAGGTGGCGGACGATCTGGTCGAGGGTGAGCGCAAGGGGACCAATTCCGAAACGAATGATGTTCAGCAGGAGGGCAACAGATGACTGGATCGGTAGCCGCGACAACGCAGACACCCGCTCAGATGCAGAATGTAGATGCGTCACAGGCACAATTCGAAGAGGCGCTGCAGCAAGCCGTCGCAAGCGGCGGCAGTCAGCTGATCGGGCAGGAGATGATGAAAATCGCTCAGGAAGTGCTGAACGAAGCCTTGTCCGACGAGGAATGACTTAGCAACAGGAGACGCAACCATGACGGTTGTCCCGCCAGTTGAGAATACGACAGTCGCAATATCTCCACCCGCGCAGGACTCGAACTCGATCACTTCGCAAGACCTGTTCGAACATTCGGCGCTGAACGCCCAGAGCCTGCCGCACGGCGCGAGCCCGGTCGATCTCGGCCGAACGATCGTCGACAACCTCAAGGGCTTCGTCGAGCGTGCTGGGGCATTCGCGAGTGGCTCCGAGCTTCTGGCCGGTCCTGGCCAAACGCCGACCTCACAGTCATTTGCGCCTGGTGCGGTCGCCGCGCAAGCAGATGTCACGCGTACATCGGACAGCGAGGCGGGTCGGCTGGTGGAGGCGTTGGGAAAGATTTTCGATCACGCCATCGAAACCCAGATGATCGTCCGCGGCCCCACGCAATTCACCAGCGCGACAATGACGCTTACCAAAGGTCAATGAAGATCTCGTGGCGTTTCTCACCTATCTGGCGTGTACTGCTGCTCGGGCTCATGGTTCTGATGCTTGAGGCCTGCAGCGTCGATCTTTACACCAATCTTGAGGAGCGCGAGGCGAACGAGATGGTCGCGACGCTGCTGTCGAATGGCATAGCCGCAAGTCGCGTCGTGCAGAAGGACGGCAAGCTCACCGTAACGGTTGACGAGGATCAGTTCTCGCAGGCCGTCGCCGTGCTCAACACTGCCGGGTTGCCGAAAGAGAAATTCGCCACCCTCGGCACCGTGTTCAAGCAGGAAGGCCTCGTTGCCTCGCCGGTGCAGGAGCGCGCGCAGATGATCTACGCGCTGAGTGAGGAGCTCTCCCGGACGGTTTCCGAGATCGACGGCGTCCTCTCTGCGCGCGTCCACGTCGTCCTTCCGGACAATGACCCGCTGCAGCGTAATGCGATACCGGCTTCAGCCTCGGTTTTCATTCGCCATGAAGCTGATCTCGACGTCAACCCGCTGATTCCGCGGATAAAGACGCTGGTCGCCAACAGCATATCCGGCCTAACCTACGAAAAAGTCTCGGCGGTGCCGGTAGCGAGCCAGCGGACGAGCGAGCCGGCCCCAGGCGCAGAACTCACCTCCTTCCTTGGTATTTGGATGCTGCCAGCGAGCGTCGCCAAGGCCAAACTCATCTTTGGCTGTCTGGCAGGTGCTCTGCTGGCCGCGATGGTAAGCCTCGGCTATCTTGCGTGGCGCAAGCAGAGCAAGCGGCGAAAGATCTATCCTCTGCAGCCATATGGTCCGGCAAAGTGACGGAGCGCTCAGCGGCAAACGGCGCGACGGGCGCCGAAGCGGAGAGCATCTGGGAAACCTTCCGCAGTTCCCCGGCTCGCCTCATCCACCCGCGCCATATTGTCATCGCCTATGATGAGGCGATCACAATCGAGGCAGCCGTCAGGCTGCAGCAGTCCGATCGGGTGCAAAGACCACTGTTGCGGCTGCTAATGGAGAAATTCGAGCTTCCGGATGTCGGCTCCTGTCCCTCCCCGGAAGAAGACGACCTCAAGCTCCTGGCACTGGCACCGTCGGCTGTAGTGCAGCACAGCTATCTGGCGGGGGCGGTATTTTGGGGTCATGTGCTTGCCGGCGAAATACGAAGTCGCGAAGTCGCCGTGATGAAAGAGCGCATCGGCGAGCGCGCTTTCCGGATCGCGGTCGAAAATCGCGATCTTGCCGCCGGGCATGAGCCTCCTGGCGACCTCGACTCCTTGATCAAGGCAATCGAGGACGACGGCCGCAAATGCTGGGCTGGGTGGCAGGCCTCACTACCGGGTGCCTTGGCGGCGTGGCTTCGTCTGATGGGCGAGGCGGACGAGGCCGAAATTCGTTTCTCGGTGGCAGCCGATATTGCAACGGGCGTGGCGATCGTTCGGCGCCTCTTGTGCGACGAAAACACCGAGTTGTCGGCATCACGGGCGGGGAGGGCTGATGAACGAACTCCCCACTAGGCCGACGACGAAGATTCTCCGAAAGACAGAAGGCGATCACTGGCTCGAAGGGTTCGCATTTCTCGAGGCGGCAAAAACTGAAGCGGATAAGCAGCTCGCGCAGGTGCGCCAGGTTGTCGAAGCGAGCAGGAAGCAGGGCTACGAGGCCGGCAGACTGGAAGGAGAGCGTCAGGCGGCCGCCCTACTCATGAAAACGACTGCCGATGTCAACACCTATGTCGCCGGGCTCGACCGGCAGATCGCCGAACTCAGCCTCGCGATCGTCGAGAAACTGCTTGGCCGTTTCGATCAGGCGGAGCTGGTCGCCAAGCTTGCGCTGCAGGCGCTGCAATCGTTCCAGCATGAGCGCGAGGTGACGATAACCGTATCCCCCGCCCTGCTTGAGCGCGTAGCTGAACTCATCGAGCGGCACAACAAGGATGCAGCGCTCAAGATCTCGGTTCTCCCTGACCCCCGCATCGACGGCAGCAAGTGCGTTCTCGCCAATGCCGTGGCTGTTGTCGATGCTGGACTCGACACGCAACTTTCCGTCATTCGCGACGCCTTGGTCGGTGTTCAGACTGATGCTTCGGGCTCTGCCGCATGATCGAGCAAGCGCTTTCGGATCCTGGCGAGCTCATTCAGCGCCTACGCAGGCGGGCGCTAGCGCCAGACACGCGACCGGTGCACGGACGCGTCCGCAGGATCACGGGAATCATCGTTCATGCGACCGCCCCGATGGTCCGCATCGGTGAGCTTTGCCATCTCCGGGATCCGGTCTCCGGCGCAACGGTCCCAGCGGAGGTCGTCGGTTTCGAAGGCGAGGAGGCGGTGCTGACGCCCATCGGTGAACTTGAAGGCATGTCCACGCGAGCAGAAGTCATCGCCACCGGCAAGACGTTGCAGATTCCTGTTGGCGAGGGCCTCCTTGGTCGAGTCCTCAATCCCTTGGGAGAAGTCCTCGACGACGTTGACGATCGTACCGCTCCGCTTGTTACGGGCAAGTATTACCCGACACATCGGCCGCCGCCCAATGCGCTGCGGCGCGATCTGATCACCGAGCCTCTGCAACTCGGTGTCCGTGCGATCGACGGATTGCTCACCATAGCTCGCGGCCAGCGCGTGGGCATTTTCGGAGAGCCTGGCGTCGGCAAGTCGTCGCTCTTGTCTACCATTGTTCGCGGCACGAAAGCGGATGTCGTCGTAATTGGACTTGTCGGCGAACGCGGCCGCGAGGTGCGGGAGTTCATCGAGGGGCAGCTCGGCGAAGAGGGTCGCAAGCGCTCGGTCGTGGTCGTTGCGACTTCCGATCGCCCGGCGATCGAGCGTGTGAAGGCAGCCTACGGCGCGACCGCCATAGCCGAATACTTTCGCGATCAAGGTCAAGACGTGCTGCTTCTGATGGACAGCGTAACCCGTTTTGCCCGGGCGCAACGCGAGATTGGACTTGCGGCGGGCGAGCCGCCAACCCGCCGCGGCTATCCGCCCTCTCTTTTTGCCGCGCTGCCCCGTTTGTTGGAAAGGGCAGGGCCTGGACGAGGTGGTACGATCACGGCGCTCTACACGGTGCTGACCGAGGGTGACGGGACGCTTGACCCTGTCGCCGAGGAAACCAAAGCCATTCTCGACGGCCATATCATGCTGAGTTCCAGTTTGGCCGAGCGCAACTTCTTTCCCGCGATCGACGTGCTGAAGAGCCGCAGCCGCCTGATGGAAAGCGTCGCAGGCAAGGCACATCGGGAGAACGCCTCTCACATTCGTGCACTGCTTGCACGATACGAGGAAATCGAACTGCTGCTGCGGGTAGGGGAGTACGAGCGCGGCGTTGATGCTTTGTCGGACGAAGCGATCGAAAAACGCGAGGCAATCGAAGCCTTCCTGAGGCAGGACAACAACGAGTTCGCGTCTTTGGAGACCACCGAGGAGCAGCTGAAGAGGATCGCATCGTGACCGGGAAATTCGATTTGCGCCGACTCGTCGAATTGCGGGCATTGAGAATGCGGCGCGCGGAAGTTGAGGCAGAGCGCCAGCATAGCCGCCACCGACAGGCTGCCCGTGCCGTCGAGGCAGCGAAACACGAGAGCCTTGCGCATGAGGCGGGGCGCAGACTGCAGGAGGAGGCTCTCTATTCGCAGTTCGTGCACGGCCCGCTCGATCAGCGCGATCTCGAGAGTTACCGCGGTGCCCTGGACGCCTTGGATCACCGTGCCCGCCGGCTGGAGGAGGAAATTCACGCGGCTCGACAGAGTGAATTGCGGGAGGCAAGGCGGAAGCGAGAGCTTGCGGCCGAGTATCGGGTCAAACAGAAGCTGCATGAGCGCGTCTCGCTGTTAGCCGAGGAAAAGCGCCGCCTGGATGCCAAGCGAGCAAACGTCCTTAGCGAGATCGACGAGGAGGATGCCGTTCGCGCAAACAACCGAAAGCGCTCCAGGTGACCGGATGAGGATGTCTGCAGAGGACCGCGCCCGGGCCGCGGATGTTCGCTCTGTTGCGGAGGACTCTTCCTGGCTGCCGGACATTGCCGCCGCGCATGTCGACGCGTTCAACGCGCTGGCAAGGATCCGCATTGCTTTTCGACTCCCGCTGGCGGCCGTGAACGTTTCCGTCCAACCTACGCAGGACAGCCGAGCTCTAACGGAGCCGGTCGAGCTGCCCTTTCTCATCGGCGCGTCGGCCGGGCGCCTCATGATTCCCTCGGGTGCCCTCGACGAGCTCGCACCAGCGCTCGGGGTTCGTGCGAAAATGGCGACGTTGACGCCCCTGCAGCGCAATATCCTCTTGGAGGAAGCCCTCTCCTTTTATCTTGACGCGTTGGAGAATCTTGTCGGTGAACCGCTGCGCCTCGGTTCGCACGACAGGGCAACGGGCTGCCCGATCGAGCTTTCATGGATGATCGAGCTCGGCGGCTTGCCCCACTATGCCCAACTTCACCTGAGCACCGGCGCGGCGTTCAAGATCGGCAGGGCCTTTGCTCGCCCCACAAGCCCTCTGAACAGGATTACAGCGGAACTGGTTCAACCCATCCGGCTCTGCGCCGGAACACAGCAATTAAGCGCCGGCGAGTTGGAAAGTCTGCAGGTCGGCGACATCGTTATGTGTCAGCAGTCTCAAACGAACGAACCCTTTGCCCTTATCTCAAATCACATGATCGCCTCCCTGCGCCGGAGCGATGCAGGCTACGTGCTGATCTCCGGCTGGCGAAACCTGAAAACAAGTTGGGAACATTCCTTCATGGCAAAACAGGAAACGTCGTCCGACGAGCTCGGACCGCTCGCGGACCTGCCGGTACAACTCGTATTCGAGATCGGACGGGCGGAGTTTCCGCTCAAGGAAGTGGCCAAAATGGGGGAGGGAACGGTGCTTCATGCAAGCCCGAACCTTTCCAGCCCTGTCAACATCATGGCGAATGGTCGCCTGGTCGGGAAGGGCGAGCTGATCAGGATCGGCGAAGGTCTCGGCGTACGCATTGTACGGCTTTCGACCGATGGGTGAGACGACCAATCTCATACCGATCATCATCATTGTATCGACGATCGGCCTCATTCCGCTCGCCGTGGTGACGATGACAGGATTCTTGAAAATCTCCATCGTCCTGTTCCTGATCCGAAACGCGCTTGGCATCCAGCAATCGCCGCCAAATCTCGTGCTTTACGGCGTCGCGCTGATCCTCACAGTGTACGTGACGACGCCTCTGGTCGGCGAGATGTACCGCACGCTCTCCAGCGAGCAGATCGACGTCCAATCAATGGATAGCATGATGCGGGCAGCCGATTCGCTGCGCGTACCGCTGCAGGCGCACCTCACCCGCTACACGGACGAGAACGAGCGCCAGTTCTTCATGCAGGCAACCGAACGCATCTGGTCAGAAAAGGCCAGGGCGCAGGTGAAGACCGATAGCCTTCTCATCCTCGTGCCGGCCTTTGTCAGTTCGGAGCTGACCCGCGCCTTCGAGATCGGCTTCCTGCTCTATCTTCCGTTTCTGGTCATCGATCTCATCGTCTCGACCGTGCTGATGGCGATGGGCATGATGATGGTTTCTCCGACGCTGATCTCGATTCCGCTGAAGATCTTCCTCTTCGTCGCCGTCAACGGCTGGTCACGACTGATGCACGGTCTGATCCTGAGCTACGGATAAGGCCGATGGATCAAACTGCCTTCCTCGCTCAAATGCAGAAAGCGCTACTGACCGTCCTGTTCGCGTCGGCCCCGGCACTCGCGATCGCCATCGTCATCGGGGTCAGTGTCGGCCTGATACAGGCTTTGACGCAGATCCAGGACCAAACCCTCCCACAGGCCGTCAAGCTCGTCGCCGTCATGTTGGCCTTGATCGTTCTCGGGCCGGTGCTCGCGGTGCAGGTCGCCAATTTCGCCAGCAACACGCTCGATATCTTTCCGGCTTTGACGCGGTAGGTGGCGTGTGGATCCTATTGCCACCACATCTGCGATGCTCGATGCCATCTATCCGGTGCTCGCGGGCGCAGCCATCGCCATGGCGCGGGCGCTGGGGATGATCGTCGTCACGCCGGCCTTCGTCCGGCTCGGGCTCACCGGACTAATCCGCTCGGGGGTGGCGATCGCCATCGCTCTGCCGCTGATACCGAGCTTCACGGCGACGCTCGCGGAGGGGCAAAGCCTCTCGACCCTGACGATGACCGGCCTGATCCTGAAGGAAATCATTCTCGGCCTCATCATCGGCGTGGTGCTCGGCATACCCTTCTGGGCGGCCGAAGTCGCCGGCGATCTCGTCGACCTGCAGCGAGGCTCGACGTCGGCGCAGCTCGTCGATCCGCTGCAGGTGACGGAAACCAGCATCGCTGGAACCTTCTTCGTCCTGACGCTGGTCGCCCTGTTCTTCCAGTCGGGCGGCTTTTCCCTGCTCGCCGATACCTATTACAGAAGCTATGAGATCTGGCCGGTCACCAGCTTCTCGCCGAACCTCGGTTCCGGCGCAGCCGAGGCCGTGCTCGCCATTCTGGACCGGGTCATGCAAATCGGCGTTCTGCTGATCGCGCCGATCGTGCTCGCTCTGCTCATTGCCGATCTGATGCTTGCCTACCTCTCACGCATGTCGCCGCAGCTTCACGTCTTCGATCTGTCGCTGGCGATCAAGAACCTGCTCTTTGCGATCCTGATCGTGCTCTACATTAACTATCTCATGCAATACATGGTTGCGGAGTTCGCCATCCTGAAGGAAGCGCCGGCGATGCTGCGCGGCCTCGCTGGCACTGCGCCTCGATAACTGCCCTCACGCGGGGCGCAAGAAATCCAATCCCTGTCATCAAACCGTTAAGCAGGCCCGCCATAGTGGCCCGCGCGCGCTCGCGAGCAACTCACTAGTGTCTTGATTTCCGAGACAATTCTTCGTTTGCCGCGCCTTTTCGCCGAATGTGCATCCTCGCATGCCGCATGGAGCCAAGGAGATCCCGCCCATGTCCTATCGCATCGATATCGAGGGCAAGAACCGCTATGACGCAAATGGCGGTCGCGCCACCGCCGTTTCCGAAGAGCTGCGGCGGTTCTTCGTCGAGCAGATCAACCAAGCCGTGCGCGAGCGAGCCGAGGCAGGAGGGCCGAAGACGATCGATCCTCTTACGGAGAAGGCGATCGTCGTCGAGAAGGGAGACAGTCTATGGGAGATCGCCCAGGAGAATCATGTCAGCCTCGACGATCTCATGGCCGCCAACCGGATCAAGATGACGGCGAAGTCGGCGGCGGTCGACCCCAATGACGTGGTGATCGTGCCGTTCGCCTCGCCGGAACTCGTTGCGCAAGGCCCCGTCGACGACAAGGGCGTGCCCAAGGGAGAGGCCGCCTTCATCGAGGATCTTTATGGCCGCGGCAACAAGCTCGCCTATGCCGACGAGCCTTCGAAAATCGACTTTGCCGCCGAAGGCGAGGACATGCAGCGCGACGTCGGGGCCTATCTGGACAACCTGCCGAAGGCGGAGCGACGGGCCGCAGCCTTGAGGATGATGAGCAGCGACTGGCTGGATGCAGGCCCCGCCGGCAACGCCGTCAAGGCAGCGATCGAGGAACGCGGCCTGACGGTTGGCTCTTCGACGACGCCTTCGCCGCCACAGCTGGAAAAGCCCCTGAGTGAGGCGGAAACGCTCCGGCAGGACCTCGCTACCCGCTATTTGGGCGGCCCCGGCTACAAGGGCGAGATCCAGCGCACACCGGAAGAGACCTATGGCGTACCCACCGAGAAACTGGCCGAGACGATGGCGGATGGCAATCCGCTGGAGCGGGCGGCCTACACGAGTATGTATGGCGGCGCCGACCCCGTGACCGGCGAGAACCGCCGCCCGCTGTGGGAGGAATTGGGCATCAGCCGCGACGAGCTTCGCCGGACCGTGGTGGAGCGGCCCTGGGAAATCGCGTCACACCATCTAGGGCGGCCGATCACTCAAGAGCAGTACAACCAGCTCCAGTCGATCGACGGTCCGCTCGGGCATTTGCTCAACATGGGAGTCGATCCGGAAACCGCCCTATCCATCCAGGCGACCTGGAGCGCCCATTTTCACGGCGGATATGACCCGATCAGCCAGTCGCAACTCAAGCCCGTCTGGGAACGCTGGGGGCTGGAATCGGCTGACGAACTGACGACCTTGTTCGAGGACAGCCCCGCCGCGACCATCAAGCTGGAGGAACTGATCGGCGGCGTCGACCCGGTCACCGGCAAGACCGAGGCGGCTCCCTGGGGCGACAAGTCGGCAGCAGCCTATGGCGCGGCGCAGCTCCGTGAAGCCCAGGAGATACTCGAAATCCAGGTGCTGCCGACGATGAAGGACGTCGCCCCGAGGGAGGATGCCGAGCTTTTCGCGCTGGGCTTCACCACACCGAGCGGCACCAAGCAGATCGAATACGTCAATCCGCTGCAATATGCGCAGTCACCCAGCTTCCGTAACGGGCTCCAGCTCAGGGACGGCAACATCATCGTTTCCAACCTGATGGACCCGATGGGTGGCGTGGGCCTGTTCGGGCTTGTCAAGGGTTACCCGCCGCAGATGGCGCAGAACCTCGACCAGCGGCTCGTGCCTGGCACCAACGAGAAGGTGAAATATCAGGCGCATGGTCTGTTCCAGGTCTTCCCCGAAAACGGTGAGGTCGTGCTGTTGTCCAAGATCCAGCGGCTGCCGAAAGCGCCAAAGGGGCGGCCCGACCCCGATTCCCAATTTGCCAAGGTCATGGGGCGTTGGAGTGAGGCTGGAGGCGGCGTCACCTTCTTCGTCGGCAAGGGCGACGAGACCGAAGGAAGCCGGGGCCGCACCCCCAAGATCGCCGGCGTCAACTGGGCGAATGCGCCCGATGGCACGATCGAGCGCTTCGCCACCGCGCTGGCCGCGCCGTTCAGTCCGAGCGAACGCCGTTCGATGGGCGTGCAGTTCCAGATGGGACGCAACGGGAATGGCGAGTGGGTGCCGAGCGGCATCGGCGCAGTCACCGAATGGAGCACCAGCCGCTACCAGTTCTGGCCGATGGTCACTTGGGATCCGGACGGCGGCGGGCTGACGGGCGGCAGCGTCTTCGGCGGCACCGGCTGGACGCTCGGCCAGTTCGGTCTCCATCATGATCCGAGCCGGCCCACTACGCGGCTTGACCTGCTGGGCGTTGGCAGCGCCGGGGGCTCCGCCAGCGTGACGTATTCAGACCCCTCGGTCTTCGGCGTGGATCTCGGCGGCATGCACGGGAAAGCGGGGCGTGCGGCCGGGCTGGGTTTCACGCACGGCGACGGCAGCAATGTCGCCGTTTCGGTCGATGTCGTCGATGGCGATGTCGACGCCGCCGAGCGCCAGGCGAAATCCTATCACGACCGAATTGCGCGCGGCGAGATAACGCCCCTCGACCTGCCCGCGGGCGTGCGTGTGACCTCGACCGCACAGGAAGCAACGTCGTTCCGGGCGATGGGTTTTGCCTGGCTGGTCAACGTCGGCGGGGGCAAGGGCGGTGGCCTCAATGTCACGACCGAAGTCGGCCGCACTGGCGAGAAAAGCTGGACGGTCTCGCGCTATGACGAGCCGATCCGCGACTGGTCGTGGAACGTGGGCATCTACGGTGTCGGCCCGGGCGGTCACCATTGGGATGCGCACATGCGCGGCGAGACGCTCGAGATCACAGCGCCGGCCGGCGCTGACGGCAAGCCCGCGCTGCAGGGAGAGGCGCGTCAGGCGCTCGACCGCTATCTCACCGAAGGCCTGCTGCCCGGTGCCTTGACCACCGAAGGCCGGTTCCAGGGCGACACTGCCGAGACCTACCGCAGTGTGCGCGACAATTTTCTGGCGTCCGGAGGCGCCCTGTCCGAAGCGCAAACCACCTATGACAAGGACCGCACCGAGGAAGCCCGCAACGCCCTCGACCGGGCCAAGACCGAGTACAGCGATCGCCGGGCGGATCTGAACGACTTCCTTCGCCGCCAGCTCAAGCCCGGCGACGAGCTGATGCCGGGGATCAGGATCGCTTCGACGAGCCGGCGCGACACCGAGGGCAATCGTCCATCCTTCGTCATCCCGATGGAGGCCAAGACGATCACCCGCGGTGAGACCCGGACCGAGGACAATACCTATTTCAGCTATGAGCTTTCCCGCCGTCCGCTCTTCGGGGACGACTACTCGAACCAGCACGCCGGACGCACAGGCGCGGATGCAGATCTGTTCCAGCTTTCCAGTACCGGCACGGTCCGTTCGGGAGGCGGCTATCTGAGCCACTGGTTGCCGCGCGAGACGATCGAGCAGCTCGACAACCGGTCGGCCTATCGCCCGCTCTGGGAAGCCTCGGGCCGTGGCGAGACGGAGATCGCTGGCACAATATCGGTCAATTTCACCGACGCCCAGATCGTCCAGCTCGGGCGCTCGCTGGGCGAAGGGCCGCAGGGTGGCGCGCTTTGGCAATCGATGGCGAACCGCGCATCCGGGGTGTTCGCCGACGATTTCCTGGCGCGCAATCCCGAATATATCAACAACAACACCGATCTGCTGGGCCTCAGCCGCGCCGCCGACAGCGCCGCCGAGGCGCGCGGCCTCAAGGACACCGACAGCTTCTATGACCGGCTGACCAGCAACGAGGACCAGGGATCACGTGAACGCCTTGCGGAGAAGTTTGCCGGCGTGACCTCGCCCGAGGCCTTCGTCGCGCTCAGCAAGGAGGAGCAGGAGGTCTTCATCGAGGTGGTCGCGAAATCCGCATCCGCCGACCATTCCGCCTATGAGACGACGGCGCTGATCGCGGCTATCCCCTCCGAAGACCGTCGATCGGACCTGTTTCGCCATCTCGTCGAGGGAATCGCGGAAACGAACCAGCCGCTCGCCGGCAATGTGAACGGCGGACGACGGCTCGACGATAATCGCGACTTGGGCCCGAATGATCGGGGTGCAGACCGCGTCAGCTATTTCGACGACCCGACGATGGAGTTCGTGCGCTTCCTGCAGCAGGACGTGAGCGACCGGGGTATCCGGGAGATGTTCCTGCAGCAAACCGGATTCCGCGCAGCCCTGCCCTCCGAGATCGAGAGCAGGCGCGGCAAATCCGTCCACGATCTCACTCGGGAAGTGTCGCAGAAATATACGATCGAGAAGACCATCTATTTCCCCGGCGGGCCGTCGCCGAGCGACTATGTCGCGCTCACCCATGACGAGGCAAGGGACGTGGTTGGCATCATCGCAGCGGTCGGCGAACAGCAGGGCAGCGATGGCGCCTGGCAGTTCATGAAGGACAATGGCGTCGACCCAGCTGAGGTCTTCCTGAAGCTCGACCAGGATGACGGCCACGACCAGATCCTGCGTCAGGCGTTGATCGACGTGCTGCGGCCGGGAAGTCTGGGCGAAGGCAAGGCTGCGGTGGAGCTGCTCGACCATCAGCAGGGGCTGATCTAGGGTCAGGACCCTAGTCCAGATGCGAAAGCGTACCGGCGCTGCGGACACAAACGTTCGAACGAGCGCTACGACAGCGGCCAGGTCCACACACACTTGCCGACAAGATCAGGAACGGCGATGCCGCTCCTGCGTCGGTAAAACAGATCGACGTGGTCCTCGCAGGATCGGCAATTGGCCCGGCCTCAAAGCGCGTCGTGTTTGATCGAATTCGTACAACGCGTTTCAGTTCCTCCTGCTACGCATCGACCGGATCAACCGGTGGGCAGCGTATAGTCATATTCGCGGGCCCAGCGTTGGAAATCTTCGACCGTATCGATCTGGTGGCGTTGAATTCGGGTATCGCCCGCCGCCGGGTACTGGCTGCCTGGGGGAATATAAACGCCGCGTCCCTGCGGCATCCATGGGGTGGCTTGCCCGCCGGTTATTTCATCCGGATCGTTCTTCAGTGGAAACTCTCCTTTATCGTTCGGCTTTACCTGCAGGGCGTAATCGATCATCCTGTCGCGCTCATCCACATCGAGCTCATAGAGATAGTCGATCATCTGGCTCGGCGAGACGCCCTGCGCTTTGGCGAGCGTTGGGTTTAGCGCTAGGTAGGGAACGCCATTTTCATCGCAATTGGCGAGGCTTTCCGGCTTTTCGACACTTGGCGCGGCACCTCTGAGATAGGCGCCGAGCGGGCCTTCCAGGCGATTTGCGTCCTGGACATGCCGATACTGGCTAATGCCGGTGACGAGCCCGGCCGTCAGCAGGAACCCGATGGTCACGACGGGTCCGGCCGCAACGGCACCAGGCATTGCCGCATAGATGCTGGCCGCCGTGCCGGGGAGCCAGGCAGCGGCCATCGGCAGGTCGCCCTTGCTCAGTTCATGACCAACCTGCAGCACCGAGAGGGCAACGCCAGTGCCATTATAGATGCGTGGCAGCCACTCCCAGCCGCGTAATCCCGCAATCTGCGAGAAACCGGCCCGGCCGGTTTTCCACGCGCGCGCACCATCGACGGCAAGGGCCAGATCCTTGGCTGTGCCGCCCGCGAAATACCACCCCCAGGCCTGATCCATAGGCACATCGGACTGGGTGAGAGTCGCGGTTCCCCACAGGTTGAGCAGGGCAGAGCCGGTGTTGACGAAAGGTATGGAAGGGGTATGGGCATTGAGCCCGGTGCGGGCCTCGATCGTCTGGATAGGATAGGTCTTGAGCCAGAGGTCCCGGGCAATGCCCGTCAGTCCGGAAAGGCGCCCGGCTGTGCCGCTCTGCGCGCTGAGGCGATTTTGCAGCGCATCGAGGCGCCGGTCCATCGCGTCGAAACGCGTATCGGCCGAGGGCTGTATGGGAGAAATGCCCGGGATCAGTCCGCCGCCACCCTGCGTCTGGAATTTGAAAACTTCCAGCAGGACGTCGCGTCCGGTACGGGAGAGGAAGCCGGCGTTCGGAGCCGGACGCACATCCGGCTGGGCTTGATCCGCGCTGCTGAAGCGATCTAGCAGTGCAAGCGTCAAAGCCGGGTTCTCGTAGAGAACGGTCTTGGGGTCCTCCAGCGAATGGAGTTGCGTCGCCATCTCGGCATAGGGATCGTCTGCCGGCAATTTGCCGAGTTCCTCAACGAGCCGGTTGAGATCTTCCGCAGGCACATCCTTCATCCTGTCGAGCGCAGCATCCTGCGCCACACGCTGCGATGCCAGCGCCGCGCTCGGGCTCGACTGGGTCAGCAGCGGGATCGAATTGATCTCCGCATCTTTCCCTTCGCCGGTGACGATTTCCTGATCGACCTCATCCTTCAGAGAATTACGCGCATCCTGCAGATACCGAGCGCCTTCCAGCCCCTGTAATTCGGGAGGCATCTCCTGCGTCGATGCCAGCGTCAGGACGATCGCTTCACCATAGTGGTCGGTCTTTTCCACCAGGGATTTTTCCGATTCCAGTAGCGAGTTCACGCCATCCGCATGGGAAAACGTGCTGGATTCTCCGATATTCTGCCGCCCGATCTCGGAGACGTAGACGATCTTTTCGTAAAAATCCTTTCCAGTGGACTCCGCAGTCTCCTGAAGCTTTTCGACCCCCATTCCTGCCTGCCGGAGAATACTGGAGGCTTCCGTCTCGTATTTGTTGCCTGCACCAACGACGCTCGGGTCCATCAACTGGCGCGAAACCTCCTGCGCAAGTGCCGGGCTGTGGCCACTGGCGATCGCTTCTCTCAGGCCACGTCCGATCTGGATCGCCAGGCTTTCGGACGACTGGCGGGATTTTTCTCCGGTTGAATGGATCGCCCGCACGATCGACGAGGCGAGTTCCTGGATCGCTTCTTCGCCCTTCGACGTGTGCATCCGGTCCGCGAGGATCGTCAGCTTGGTCATGGCATCCTGAACCCGGAGGTCATCGGCCATGATCGCGCCCATGCCGTGGTCGACCTGGTTGCGGAAAAGATCGAATACCGCGGAATCGACGGTGGACTGCGACCCCTCGACGCGCTGGACGGCAAGATCGATATCGATGCCCTCGGTCTGGGCAACGAGCTCCGCCAGTTCCGGGATGGAATTCGGTGAATCGAGAGCGGCATCCAGGTCATTTGCGACGTCGTTGACTGCCCTGACGGACCGCCTAACAAGGATCTCGTCGGCTGCGACGTTGACGGTCGATATATAGGGATCATTTTCCAGGGGCGTTTCCCGGTTCGGTGTTGCCGCCGCCAGGATCTGGGCGACATTCTGCACCGCCTGGGTCTGGATCAGCTTTTCATTTGCTCCCTTGCCGCCATTTGTCTTGACGGCTTCCTGGGACAGGGCGTCCATCAGCCCCACCATGGCATGCTGCACGTTCTGCCACTCAGCAGATGCGTCCCGCTGTCTCGATGCGGTCGGAGTGCCTTCCGCCTCGGCCATCAGCTCGCGCAGATTTGCGGTTCTCTTCCTACCCGTGGTCTGATCGGTGAACTCGACCTTCCGTCCGAAGATGTCATTGATCTGCTCACGCGCCCCGGTTTTTGCCTCGTTGATGATCGCTTCGAAACCCGGATGCCCATCTCCGACCGGCGCGATCGCGGCCGCATGGGCGTCGAGCGCTTCGTTCATGGCGGTCTCGTCGAGCGCGTTTGCGAGCCCTTCTTCCAGCAGGCCCGGTGTTAGAAATTCCGCAGCCTCGCGCCGTTTTTCCGCGGCGGTCTGCCGGACTGAAGGCGCCTCGATGGCCATGAGCTTGCGCACATGGGGAGGGACATCGGCCTGGTTTGTGGTCATCTCTTCATAGGAGGCCTGCGCCGAGACGGCTTCGTCCGTCGTTTTGATGGCGGCTTTCACGTTGTTGAAGAGCCTCTGGTCCAGAACTGTGAGTGTGTCGCCTTCTACGATCAGATCTGGGTTGTCCCGCAAATCCGGATTCATCAGTTGCAGCTGATCGAGACTGTAGCCATGACCCTCACCGATCTCGATGACGGTATCACCGCACTTGATCTTGTGGATGACAACGCCGCCTGGCGTCTGCGTGTCCCGCGGCCTGTTGTCGTCCCGGGTTGGTCGAGAATTTTGTGCTCTGCCGAGTGCAGCCTGGAAGTTGTCTTCTGCGGATTGGCTTGACGAACGCGAAAACTGCTGGCGAGCCAGACGTTGAAGGTTGATCGGGTGGGTCAAAGGGGACCTCCTGTCCTTGGGCGGGCGGGAATTTCCATGCTGTCCTGATCGGGGAGCCGGTAAGCATTGTGACACCGAGATGACGACTTTAGGGCACAACCCACAGTATCAGCAACCCCCATATCTTGCGGGTAAGTCTGGTGAACAATCTATAATCATCGAAGCGATAGACCCGCGTATTGCCAGCAAGCTCCGCCTGCCGGACAATGCACCTTCTGCCAACCAGAACGGGAAGTCTGCTCCAGAGAACATTGCGGCACCGGGGTTCGTCTCCAAGGCGTCTTCGCTGATGGCGGAACTCCTGGGCGGAAGGATTCCGAGGGAAGGCAGGTTGTCGAAGAAGCAGGATGCCCGGTATAACGGATCCTGAGCCGAGAGGAGGCGTCGGGGGGTCCCTGAATTTGATCGGCGCCTGGAGGATTGGAACCGATCGGGCGTCTTGCGCAGTCGGAGGAGGTTCTTCTGCCCTTTTGACGATGGTAAGGGTCGTGCATTCCCGTCGTTGAATAGTTCCCTAGAAGCGAAATGGAGAACGGTTCTGGACGCAAAACGCTACACGTTTGCCCGACACATAGGACGTGGCTTTGTTGATCAGAAGCTAATACCGAACGCCGAAAAGTACCCGAATGCTACTGGCTGCTACCGTGCCTGCAGTGCATTTTTGCGTGCCGTCACAGAGCCAACGAAAGCATGAAGATACTGCGGTCGAAAATGGGGAATGGTGGGCGATGAGAGACTCGAACTCCCGACATCCTCGGTGTAAACGAGGCGCTCTACCAACTGAGCTAATCGCCCTCGCGTTCTCGGATCCGTGTCCGCCGCGTCGGTGGGCGTGATCTATGCGCAACCGGGAAAAACCGCAAGAGGATTTCGGCTCTTTTTTCTTTTTTTTTGGTGGGACGTTCCGAATCTGGGCGGCGGTCCCTTCCTCCTCCGTCATCCTCGGCCTTGAGCTGCCTTGAACCGAGGATCCAGTTACAAGCCCTTGAACGCGGAATGCACCGCCGAGCGGCTGGTCTGTAGAGCCGCGGTCACGCACGCTGTACTGTGCGGCAGAGGCTGGGCCTGGCAAGATGAAACTTGGAGAGGGGCTGACGTAAGACCGAGCATGACGCACGGGGAGGGGGACGAGCGGCCGAAGATGACGTGGGGAAGGGGCTTCCGCATGTTTGCGGTCGCTGCAGAGCGTGCCGAGGTCGGCGAAGCCCTGGACCCGGACTAGCGGCACCTCAACAGGTGCTCCAGCGGACCGCCTGCGGCTCGCTTCTGGGAGCGAATTACGACCCCTGTGGATCAAAATTCGGCCCGTCACGGATTTGTCTTCAAACACGCTTGACACCCCAATGCGAACCGCTTAGTTAGCCGCTCATCAAGACGGCCGGGCCGCCTTGAGCGGGGTGCGCAAGCGCTCCGGTGAGTACAAGAGGATGCGGGTGTAGCTCAGTCGGTTAGAGTGCCGGCCTGTCACGCCGGAGGTCGCGGGTTCGAGCCCCGTCACTCGCGCCACTCCTGAAACTGGTTCTCGGCATTCTCAAAATGTGCCGATGATGAGATAATGGCCATCAGGCCACGATGCGCGGGTGTAGCTCAGTCGGTTAGAGTGCCGGCCTGTCACGCCGGAGGTCGCGGGTTCGAGCCCCGTCACTCGCGCCATTTCTCCATCATTCCCACTTCGGCCCCCCCCCCCCTCATCTGTTGCGCTGCGGCAATCTGTCCCGGCCTGCGGACTGTGATGCTTCGGCCCGTCACCGTGCCTCGGGGCTCGCCTGCGTCAACGGTGAGACAAAGCGCTGCAAAGCTGTGCCGCGAACCGGTTTAAATCCCCGTTCGAGGCTTGCGCCCAGGCGCATGCTGCGCTAACCACTCTGGCGTTGCAACATGATTTTCGGCCTGCGGCTATATGTGTTCAAAGTGCGTCTCCCAGCGCGCTCCGCAGGCAGGGACGGATAAAAATGACTGAACTTCTCGGTTCCTATGTTCCGATCGCGATTTTCCTTGGAATCGCGCTTGTGATCGGCCTCGCTCTCCTTGTCGCTCCCTTTGCCGTCGCCTTCAAAGCGCCGGATTCGGAAAAGCTGTCGGCCTATGAGTGCGGCTTCAATGCGTTCGACGACGCCCGCATGAAGTTCGACATCCGCTTCTATCTCGTGTCGATCCTCTTCATCATCTTCGATCTCGAGGTCGCGTTCCTCTTTCCCTGGGCGGTCTCTTTCAAGGAGGTGGGCTGGTTCGGCTTCTGGTCGATGATGGCCTTCCTCCTGGTCCTGACGGTCGGCTTTATCTATGAATGGAAGAAGGGAGCGCTGGAATGGAACTAGCATCCGGCACCACGCTCGTTGCGCCGCAGCCGAAGGGAATTCTCGACCCCGCGACCGGCAAGCCGATCGGCAGCAATGACGCGTTCTTTGGTGAGATCAACAACGAGCTGGCCGATAAGGGTTTCCTCGTAACCTCGACCGACGAACTGATCAACTGGGCGCGCACCGGTTCGCTGATGTGGATGACCTTCGGTCTCGCCTGTTGCGCCGTTGAGATGATGCAGATGTCGATGCCGCGTTACGACGCCGAGCGCTTCGGCTTTGCGCCGCGCGCGTCGCCGCGTCAGTCGGACGTCATGATCGTCGCCGGCACGCTCACCAACAAGATGGCGCCGGCTCTGCGCAAGGTCTACGACCAGATGCCCGAGCCGCGTTACGTCATCTCCATGGGCTCCTGTGCCAATGGCGGCGGTTACTATCATTATTCCTATTCGGTCGTGCGCGGCTGTGATCGCGTCGTGCCCGTCGACATCTACGTGCCAGGCTGTCCTCCCACGGCAGAAGCGCTGCTCTACGGCGTGCTTCTGCTGCAGAAGAAGATCCGCCGCACCGGTACGATCGAGCGCTAAGGGCAGGGGGTCTAGCAATCATGAGTGAAGCCCTTAACGAGCTTGCGTCCTATCTTCGCGAGACGCGTGGCGCGCTGATCGCCGATTCGGTGATCGAATACGGCGAGCTGACGCTGACGGCCGAGGCCGAGAACCTGATCGCGCTGCTGACCTTCCTGCGCGACGACGTGCAGTGCGGTTTCGTCAGTTTTATCGACATCTGCGGCGTCGACTATCCGCAGCGACCGGAGCGCTTCGACGTCGTCTACCATCTTCTGTCGCCGCGTCAGAACCTTCGCGTTCGCGTCAAGGTAGCGACGGCCGAGGACGAGCCGGTTCCCTCCGCGACGGCCGTCTATCCAGGCGCCGACTGGTTCGAGCGCGAAGCCTATGACATGTACGGCATCCTCTTCACCGGCCATCCGGATCTCAGGCGCATCCTGACCGATTATGGTTTCGAGGGCTATCCGTTGCGCAAGGACTTCCCGCTGACGGGTTTTGTCCAGGTGCGTTATGACGACGAGGTCAAGCGGGTGGTCTACGAGCCCGTCGAGCTGAGGCAGGAATTCCGCAATTTCGATTTTCTTTCGCCCTGGGAAGGCACGGATTATGTCTTGCCCGGCGACGAGAAGGCGAAGGCACGGTGAAATAAGTCGGCCCGGGGCGATCCCGATGGGGCGCCTTCGGCCTGGAGCAATCGGTATGACCGAACATAACGTCCGCAACTTCAACATCAACTTCGGTCCGCAGCATCCGGCCGCCCACGGCGTCCTTCGCCTGGTGCTGGAGCTCGACGGCGAAATCGTCGAGCGTGTCGACCCGCATATCGGCCTCCTGCACCGCGGCACCGAAAAGCTGATCGAGGCCAAGACCTACCTGCAGGCCGTGCCCTATTTCGATCGGCTCGACTACGTCGCGCCGATGAACCAGGAACACGCCTTCGCGCTGGCCGTCGAAAGGCTGACCGGTACGGAAGTGCCGATCCGCGGGCAGCTCATCCGCGTGCTCTATTCGGAAATCGGCCGCATCCTGTCGCACCTCCTCAACGTCACGACCCAGGCGATGGACGTCGGAGCGCTGACGCCGCCGCTCTGGGGCTTCGAGGAGCGCGAGAAGCTGATGGTCTTCTACGAGCGGGCGAGCGGCGCGCGCATGCACTCCGCCTATTTCCGGCCCGGTGGCGTTCACCAGGACCTTCCGCACCAGCTCGTCGAGGATATCGGCAACTGGATCGATCCATTCCTAAAGACCGTCGACGACATCGATGAGCTCCTGACCGGCAACCGTATTTTCAAGCAGCGCAACGTCGATATCGGCGTCGTGAAGCTGGAGGATGCCTGGGCCTGGGGCTTCTCCGGCGTGATGGTGCGCGGCTCGGGCGCCGCCTGGGATCTGCGGCGCGCGCAGCCCTACGAATGCTATTCGGATCTCGAATTCGACATTCCGATCGGCAAGAACGGCGACTGCTTCGACCGCTATCTCATCCGCATGATCGAGATGCGCCAGTCGGCCCGCATCATGCGTCAGTGCGTGGACCGTCTGCTCGGCGATGCGAAAATCGGCCCGGTTTCTTCGTTCGACGGCAAGATCGTGCCCCCGAAGCGCGGCGAGATGAAGCGTTCGATGGAAGCGCTGATTCACCACTTCAAGCTCTACACCGAAGGCTACCACGTGCCGGCCGGCGACGTTTACGCTGCGGTCGAGGCGCCGAAGGGCGAATTCGGCGTCTATCTGGTCTCGGACGGCACCAACAAGCCCTACCGCTGCAAGATCCGCGCGCCGGGCTATGCGCATCTCCAGGCCATGGATTTCCTCTGTCGCGGGCACCAGCTCGCGGACGTCTCGGCCGTGCTGGGCTCCATCGATATCGTGTTCGGCGAGGTGGACCGCTGATGCGCCTGGCGCTCTTTGCCGCACTCGGATGTCTCGCGCTCGCGACGACCGCCTTCGCTGAGGAGGTCGGCAGCGCGAGCGGTTCGGGACTGCGCGGCGGTTCCATGGCCGTGCTTCTCGAAAAGGGTTACGAGATCAGGGCCGCCGTCGCCAACGGCACACGCTATATCGTGTTTCTGCAGAAAGACCAGTCAGCCTATGCCTGCGAATTCGTCTCGCTGACGAGATCGCGGTGCGGTTCGATCAACTGATAAGGTGTCCACTAGAATGTCCGTTCGTCGACTAGCCGAAGACACAGTCCAGCCAGCGACCTTTGCATTCAGCAAGGAAAACGCCGCCTGGGCCAAGGCAACGATCAAAAAATATCCGAAGGGCCGCGAACAGTCGGCAGTCATCCCCTTGCTGATGCGCGCCCAGGAGCAGGACGGCTGGGTGACCAGGGCCGCCATCGAGTCGATCGCCGACATGCTCGGCATGGCCTATATCCGCGTCCTCGAAGTGGCGACCTTCTATACCCAGTTCCAGTTGAAGCCCGTCGGAACGCGCGCGCATGTGCAGGTCTGCGGCACGACGCCCTGCATGCTGCGCGGCGCGGAAGATCTGATCAAAATCTGCAAGAAGAAGATTGCCTCCGAGCCGTTTACCCTCAACGAGGGCGGTACGCTCTCCTGGGAGGAGGTCGAATGCCAGGGCGCCTGCGTCAACGCGCCGATGGTGATGATCTTCAAGGATAGCTACGAAGACCTGACGCCCGAGCGGCTCGAGGAAATCATCGATTCCTTCGACGCGGGCAGGGGCGCCGAGGTCCAGCCCGGACCTCAGATCGACCGGATCTTTTCTGCGCCGATCGGCGGTCCGACGACCTTGCAGCCGCTTCCGGAAGAGAAGAAGGCCGGCCGTGTACGCAAGGCCCCGGACGAAGAGGCAATCAGCGTACCGCCGGCGAATGCAGCCAAGCCGAAGCCTGCCTCCGAGATTACCAATCCGGCGCTGAAGACCCCGGCGACCGCCAAAAAGGCGGCGGCGAAGATCGCGAAGACCGAGGGCGAGTCCACGGTCGACAAATCCAAGCCTCAGAAGAAGCGGTAAAGAGGTCTACCCATGCTCAGAGATGAAGATCGCATCTTTACCAATATCTACGGCCTCAAGGACAAGTCGCTGAAGGGCGCGATGGCCCGCGGTCATTGGGACGGGACCAAGGAGCTCCTGGAGAAGGGGCGTGACTGGATCATCAACGAGGTGAAGGCCTCCGGTCTGCGTGGCCGCGGCGGCGCGGGCTTCCCGACGGGTCTCAAGTGGTCCTTCATGCCGAAGGAAAGCGACGGCCGTCCGCACTATCTCGTCGTCAATGCCGACGAGTCCGAACCCGGCACCTGCAAGGACCGCGACATCATGCGCCACGATCCGCACACGCTGATCGAGGGTTGCGTGGTTGCGAGCTTCGCCATGGGTGCACACGCAGCCTATATCTACGTGCGCGGCGAGTTCATCCGCGAGCGCGAAGCACTGCAGGCGGCAATCGACGAGTGCTATGAATACGGCCTCATCGGCAAGAACAACAAACTCGGCTACGACATTGACATCTTTGTCCATCACGGTGCCGGCGCCTATATCTGTGGCGAGGAGACGGCACTGCTCGAAAGCCTTGAGGGCAAGAAGGGCCAGCCGCGCCTGAAGCCGCCGTTCCCGGCGAACATGGGTCTCTATGGCTGCCCGACGACGGTCAACAACGTCGAGTCGATCGCCGTCACGCCCACCATCCTGCGCCGTGGCGCCGGCTGGTATACGAGCTTCGGACGCCCGAACAACCACGGCACCAAGCTCTACTCGGTTTCGGGTCACGTGAACCGCCCCTGCACGGTCGAGGACGCGATGTCGATCCCGTTCCACGAACTGATCGACAAGCATTGCGGCGGCATCCGCGGCGGCTGGGATAACCTGCTGGCCGTCATCCCCGGCGGCTCGTCCGTTCCCTGCGTGCCCGGCGCGCAGATGAAGGACGCAATCATGGACTATGACGGCCTGCGCGAACTCGGCTCCGGCCTCGGCACCGCGGCCGTCATCGTCATGGACAAGTCGACCGACATCATCAAGGCGATCTGGCGGCTCTCCGCCTTCTACAAGCATGAGAGCTGCGGCCAATGCACGCCGTGCCGCGAGGGCACGGGCTGGATGATGCGCGTCATGGAACGAATGGTTCAGGGCCGCGCGCAGAAGCGTGAAATCGACATGCTCTTCGACGTCACGAAGCAGGTCGAGGGCCACACGATCTGTGCGCTTGGCGATGCGGCCGCCTGGCCGATCCAGGGCCTCATCAAACATTTCCGTCCGGAGATGGAAAAGCGGATCGACGAATACACGCGCAATGCGACGTCGCACGGCGCGGTTTTGGAAGCGGCGGAGTAAGAGCGATGGCCGGGGAACGCAAGGAAGCACAGGGCAGGGATACGGCAACGGTTATTCCATTCGCGCGGTCCATGGGTGCCGACCCGGCTGATCCGTTCGGCATGTCCGAATGGATGAAGAGCATGACGCAGATGCCGCTGAATCCGCTGATGACGCATCCGGCGGCAGCGGTTGCCGCCGCCACGGCTCTGGGGTTCGGCCTTTCCAGCCATATTGCCGGAATGATGTTCGGCGCGATGCAGGGCGCTGCGAGCGCGTTTCAAGGCGGCGCCCGCGGGCGTGAGCCCATGCACGCCGCAGAGCCGGGTGCCGCGGCGCCGGCCGAGCCCACACAAGAGCGGACGACCACATCTGTAATTACCTCGCCCGAGCCTGCCAAGGCGCCGCCGGTGCCCGCTACGGCGCCGAAATTGCCCGCCGAAGCAAAAGCGTCGCCAGCCGCAGCGGTTCCCGCTGCCGCGCGAAAGCCGAAGGCGCCCAAGAAGCAGGCCACACCGGCGCCGAAAAGCAGAGCCGGAGACGATCTCAAGCGCATTTCGGGGCTCGGCCCGAAGCTGGAGCAGGTGCTGAACGGCAAGGGTATTCGCCGGCTAGCCGACATCGCGGCCCTGAGCGCGGAAGATGCGGCGCGACTCGACGCCGAAATCGGCCTGGATGGCCGCATCGCGCGCGACGACTGGGTCGGCCAGGCGAAGGCACTGATGCAGGGAAAATGAGGCGTTGGCCGCTCGGTTTTCGCCGTAAGCGGCAGGGTCGTGACGGACAGGCCGTCAAGAAATTGTCCGCCGCCATGGAAGGGCAGGCGGACGGAAGACAGGATTGAGTACGAAGATGGCAAAGCTGAAAGTCGACGGAAAAGAGATCGAGGTCCCGGATCATTTCACGCTGCTTCAGGCGTGCGAAGAGGCCGGCGCCGAGGTTCCGCGCTTCTGTTTCCATGAGCGGCTTTCGGTTGCCGGCAACTGCCGCATGTGTCTCATCGAGGTAAAGGGCGGACCGCCGAAACCGGCGGCATCCTGCGCGATGGGCGTGCGCGACCTGCGCCCCGGTCCGAACGGCGAGGTGCCGGAGGTCTTCACGACGACGCCGATGGTCAAGAAGGCACGCGAAGGCGTGATGGAGTTCCTGCTGATCAACCATCCGCTCGATTGTCCGATCTGCGACCAGGGCGGCGAGTGCGACCTGCAGGACCAGGCGATGGCCTTCGGCATCGACAATTCGCGCTACCACGAGAACAAGCGCGCCGTTGAGGACAAATATATCGGTCCGCTCGTCAAGACGGTGATGAACCGCTGCATTCACTGCACCCGCTGCGTCCGTTTCACGACGGAGGTTGCTGGTATCGCGGAACTCGGCCTCATCGGCCGCGGCGAAGATGCGGAGATCACCACCTATCTCGAGCAGGCGATGACCTCCGAGCTGCAGGGCAACGTCGTCGATCTTTGTCCGGTCGGCGCGCTGACCTCGAAGCCCTTTGCCTTCACCGCGCGTCCGTGGGAGCTCAACAAGACCGAATCGATCGACGTCATGGACGCGCTCGGCTCGGCAATCCGCGTGGATACGCGCGGTCGGGAAGTCATGCGCATCATGCCGCGCGTAAACGAGGACATCAACGAGGAGTGGATCTCCGACAAGACCCGCTTCATCTGGGATGGCTTGCGGACGCAACGCCTCGACCGGCCCTATGTCAAAATTGACGGTCGCCTGCAGCCGGCAAGCTGGGGCGAGGCCTTCGACGCCATCAAGGCCGCGGTTGCCAGGACGTCGGGCGAGAAGATCGGTGCCATTGCCGGCGATCTCGCCGCCGTCGAAGAAATGTACGCGCTGAAGGAGCTTATCGCCTCGCTCGGCTCGGAGAACCTTGACTGCCGTCAGGACGGCGCGGCGCTCGATCCGTCGCTCGGCCGCGCAAGCTATCTCTTCAATCCGACGATCCAGGGCATCGAAAGCGCCGACGCGCTTCTCATCATCGGCTCCAATCCGCGCTTCGAAGCTTCGGTTCTCAATGTCCGCATTCGCAAGCGCCATCGCATGGGCAATTTCCCGATCGCCGTCATTGGCGAACCGGGTGAACTGCGCTACGAATACGACTATCTCGGCGCCGGCACCGACACGCTTGCCGATCTCCTCTCGGGCAAGGCGAAGTTCTTCACGGCGCTGAAGAGGGCCGAGCGGCCGCTGATCATTGTGGGCCAGGGGGCACTTGCTGGAGAGGGCGGAGCCGCCGTTCTTGCCAATGCCGCCAAGCTTGCCGTCGCGGTTGGCGCGGTCAGCGATGCGTGGAACGGTTTCGCGGTCCTCCATACGGCAGCCTCGCGCGTCGGTGGCTTGGACCTCGGTTTCGTGCCAGGCCGGGGCGGCATGTCGGCAGCCGAAATGATAACGGGCGCCGAAGTCTTGTTCCTGCTTGGTGCGGACGAGATAGATCTCTCCACGCGCAAAGGCGGCTTCACCGTCTATATCGGTTCCCACGGCGACAATGGCGCGCACGCCGCCGACGTCATCCTTCCGGGCGCGGCCTACACGGAAAAGTCGGGGATCTGGGTCAACACCGAAGGCCGGGTGCAGATGGGCAATCGCGCCGGTTTCGCGCCGGGCGATGCTCGCGAAGACTGGGCGATCATCCGCGCGCTCTCGGATGTGCTAGGCCGCAAGCTGCCCTTCGATTCGCTTGGCGCACTGCGCGCAGCGCTCTATGTGGCCTATCCGCATTTCGCGGAGATCGACGGCATTGCCGTCGCCGGCAGCGACGAAATTGCCGCACTCGCGCAAAAAGCCGGTGAGATGGCGAAATCCGCGTTTGCGTCTCCAGTCAAAGACTTCTATTTGACGAACCCGATAGCGCGCGCATCCGCCGTCATGGCCGAATGCTCGGCTTTGGCGCGCAACAATTTCAAAGCTGCCGCGGAATGAGCGCGAGGGAATAGAGCATCATGGACGCTTTCATTTCGACCTATGTCTGGCCCGCGGCCATCATCATCGGCCAGTCGCTCCTGCTCCTGGTCGCGCTGCTGGTCTTCATCGCCTACGTCCTGCTCGCGGACCGCAAGATCTGGGCCGCCGTGCAGCTTCGCCGCGGCCCGAACGTCGTCGGTCCCTGGGGACTGTTCCAATCCTTCGCCGATCTTCTGAAGTTCGTCTTCAAGGAGCCGATCATTCCGGCCGGCGCCAACAAGGCGATCTTCCTGCTGGCGCCGCTCGTCTCGGTGACGTTGGCGCTTGCCGCCTGGGCCGTCATTCCGCTCAATGCGGGCTGGGTAATCGCGGACATCAATGTCGGCATCCTCTTCGTCTTCGCCATATCTTCTCTCGAGGTTTATGGCATCATCATGGGCGGCTGGGCCTCGAACTCGAAATATCCCTTCCTGGGCGCGCTGCGCTCGGCCGCGCAGATGGTGTCCTATGAGGTCTCGATCGGCTTCGTCATCATCACCGTTCTGCTCACCGTCGGCTCGCTCAACCTGACGGACATCGTCATCTCGCAGACCGACGGCCTTGGAACGATGATCGGCCTGCCGGCCTCCTTCCTCGATTGGAACTGGCTGTCGCTGTTCCCGATGTTCGTCGTGTTCTTCATTTCGGCGCTCGCCGAGACGAACCGTCCGCCCTTCGACCTGCCCGAAGCCGAGTCCGAGCTCGTCGCCGGCTTCATGGTCGAATACGGCTCGACCCCGTACATGATGTTCATGCTCGGCGAATACGCGGCCATCTGCCTGATGTGCGCGCTGACGACGATCCTGTTCCTCGGTGGCTGGCTGCCCCCGGTTGACATCTGGCTTCTGAACTGGGTTCCGGGCATCGTCTGGTTCGTGCTGAAGGCCTCGTTCGTCTTCTTCATGTTCGCGATGGTGAAGGCCTTCGTGCCGCGCTACCGCTACGACCAGCTGATGCGCCTCGGCTGGAAAGTCTTCCTGCCGCTGTCGCTCGCCATGGTGGTCATCGTCGCATTCGTTCTGAAGCTGACGGGGTGGGCGTAATGGCCGACCGAGCTTCGCTGCATACCGCCGGCGCCTCCCGGGCCGGCAAGTTTGGAGGTTAAGATGGCCGGTCTCTCCCAAGCGGTCAATTCGCTATTCCTCAAGGAATTCGTCGCGGCGTTCATGCTGTCCATGCGCTATTTCTTCCGGCCGAAGGCGACGGTGAACTACCCTTTCGAAAAGGGTCCGGTCAGTCCGCGCTTCCGCGGCGAACATGCATTGCGCCGCTATCCGAACGGCGAGGAACGCTGCATCGCCTGCAAGCTGTGCGAGGCGATCTGTCCCGCCCAGGCCATCACCATCGAGGCGGGTCCGCGCCGTAACGACGGGACGCGCCGCACGGTGCGTTACGACATTGACATGGTGAAGTGCATCTATTGCGGCTTCTGCCAGGAGGCTTGCCCGGTCGATGCGATCGTCGAAGGACCGAACTTCGAATTCGCCACCGAGACGCGCGAGGAACTCTACTACGACAAGGAAAAGCTCCTCGCCAATGGCGACCGGTGGGAGCGGGAAATCGCGCACAACATCGCAATGGACTCGCCCTATCGCTGAGGCCGTCCGCATAACGAAGTATACGTCGCTCCTTGAAGCGACGCGTGCATAACGGGTTTGGGCAATGGCCGGACGCAGGTCCGGCTTTGCCTCATGGAGTGAGGGCGGAGCCTTCACGCCGAGCAAGACGAAAAAGGCACCGATCATGGGTCTGCAGGTTCTTTTTTTCTATCTCTTCGCCTTCATCGCAGTGGCGTCGGCATTCATGGTCATTGCGGCCAAGAATCCGGTCTATTCGGTTCTGTTCCTGATCCTGACCTTCTTCAACGCGGCAGGTCTCTTCCTGCTGACCGGCGCCGAGTTCCTGGCGATGATCCTGCTGGTGGTCTATGTTGGCGCGGTCGCGGTGCTCTTCCTCTTCGTGGTGATGATGCTCGATATCGACTTTGCCGAATTGCGCGCCGGCGTGCTCGAATACGCGCCGATCGGCGCGCTGATCGGGTTGATCCTCGCGGCGGAACTGATCATCGTCGTCGGCGGTTCGACCTTCTCGCCCGAGATCGCCAAGGCGGTCTCCATGCCGATCCCGCCGGTCGGCGAGCGCAGCAATACGGCGGCGCTCGGTGACGTTCTCTACACCCACTACGTCTATTTCTTCCAGATCGCGGGGCTCGTCCTGCTCGTCGCCATGATCGGCGCCATCGTGCTGACCCTGCGACATCGTCAGAACATCAAGCGCCAAAGCATTCCGCGCCAGGTTGCCCGCACGCCCGAGACCGCTGTCGAAGTGGTCACGGTCAAGCCGGGGCAGGGCATCTAATTCGGACGCGAGGTCGAGGACTACATCATGGAAATCGGAATTTCCCATTATCTGACCGTCAGCGCCATTCTGTTCACGCTCGGCGTATTCGGCATCTTCCTCAACCGGAAGAACGTCATCGTCATCTTGATGTCGGTGGAACTCATTCTGCTCGCGGTCAACCTCAACATGGTGGCTTTCTCGTCGTTCCTGAACGACATCACCGGCCAGGTCTTCGCGCTGTTCATTCTGACCGTCGCGGCCGCCGAAGCCGCCATCGGACTTGCAATTCTCGTCGTCTTCTATCGTAACCGCGGCTCCATCGCCGTCGAAGACGTCAACATGATGAAGGGCTGACAGGGCCATGGACACCATAATCAAGGCTATCGTCTTTCTGCCTCTGATCGGCTTTCTGATCGCCGGACTGCTCGGCACGCAGATCGGCGCCAAGGCATCCGAATATGTAACCACCGGCCTGATGCTCGTTGCATTGGCGCTCTCCTGGCTCGTCTTCTTCAATGTCGCGCTCGGCGAAGAGGAAATGATCCGGGTTTCGGTGCTGCGCTGGATCCAATCCGGCAGCTTCGATGTCGACTGGGCTTTCCGCGTCGACACGCTGACCGCGGTCATGTTCGTGGTCGTCAATACGGTCTCGACGCTGGTGCATATCTATTCGATCGGTTACATGCACCATGATCCGCATCGTCCGCGCTTCTTCGGCTATCTGTCGCTCTTCACCTTCGCGATGCTGATGCTGGTGACGGCCGACAACCTTCTGCAGATGTTCTTCGGTTGGGAAGGCGTTGGCCTGGCGTCCTACCTTTTGATCGGCTTCTGGTACAAGAAGCCTTCGGCCAATGCCGCCGCGATGAAGGCCTTCATCGTCAACCGCGTCGGGGACTTCGGCTTCGCGCTGGGCATTTTCGCCGTCTTCGTTCTCTTCGGCTCGGTTAATCTCGAAACGATCTTTGCGGCCGCTCAGAGCTACCTGCCGGCCGAGGGCGCCGGGGCAGGAGATGCGGTCATCAACCTCTTCGGCATGCAGCTTGACAAGGCGGACGCTCTGACCGCCGCCTGCGTCCTGCTTTTCATGGGCGCAATGGGCAAGTCGGCGCAGTTCCTGCTGCACACCTGGCTGCCGGACGCCATGGAGGGCCCGACGCCGGTGTCGGCGCTCATCCACGCCGCCACCATGGTGACCGCCGGCGTCTTCCTCGTCGCCCGCATGTCGCCGCTCTTCGAGCTGTCGCCGGCTGCGCTGACGGTCGTCACCGTCATCGGCGCCATCACCGCTTTCTTCGCGGCGACCGTCGGCCTCGTCCAGAACGATATCAAGCGCGTCATCGCCTATTCTACCTGTTCGCAGCTCGGCTACATGTTCGTGGCCCTCGGCGTTGGCGCCTATGGCGCTGCCATCTTCCACCTGTTCACGCACGCGTTCTTCAAGGCGCTCCTGTTCCTCGGGGCCGGCTCCGTTATCCACGCTGTCGATGGCGAGCAGGACATGCGTCATATGGGCGGCTTGCGCCCGCACATCCCGATCACCTATTGGATGATGTTTGTTGGCACGATCGCGCTGACCGGCGTCGGCATTCCCGGTACGCTATTCGGGACGGCCGGTTTCTTCTCGAAGGACGCGATCATCGAATCGACCTTTGCCTCGCACAGCGCCGTTTCCGGCTTCGCCTTCGTGCTTCTGGTCGTCGCGGCGCTCTTCACCAGCTTCTACTCCTGGCGCCTGACCTTCATGACGTTCCATGGCAGGCCGCGCGCGTCGGCCGACGTCATGCATCACGTGCATGAATCGCCGCAGGTCATGCTGGTGCCGCTCTATGTCCTGGCCGTCGGTGCCCTCGTTGCCGGCTTTCTCTTCCACGATTATTTCTTCGGCCATCACTATGCCGAGTTCTGGCAGGGCGCGCTTTTCACGCTGCCGGAAAACGAGATCCTCGAGGAATACCACCACGTGCCGCTGTGGGTGAAGTGGAGCCCGTTCGTCGCCATGGCCCTCGGCCTCGTGACCGCCTGGTACATGTATATCCGCTCGCCGGAGACGCCAAAGTACCTCGCTGCCCAGCATCGTGGTCTCTATCAGTTCCTCCTGAACAAGTGGTACTTCGACGAGCTCTACGACTTCCTCTTCGTCCGCACCGCCAAGCGGCTCGGCACTTTCCTCTGGAAGCAGGGTGATGGTCGCGTGATCGACGGCTTCGGCCCGAACGGCGTGGCGGCGCGCGTTCTCGACGTGACGGATCGCGTCGTCCGGCTGCAGACCGGCTACCTTTATCACTACGCGTTCGCGATGCTGATCGGCATTGCAGCGCTCGTCACATGGATGATGCTCGGGAGTTCCTTCTGATGACCGATTGGCCCGTACTTTCCGCGGTCACCTTTCTGCCGCTCGTCGGCGTGCTGCTTCTCCTGTTGATGCGGGAAGACAGCGCCTACGGCCGCCGCAACATCCTGAATGTATCGCTGCTGACGACGATCTTCACGTTCCTCCTGTCGCTCTACGTCTGGTACCAGTTCGACAGTGCGAATCCCGGCTTCCAGATGATCGAAAAACAGGAGTGGCTCGGAACCGGCATCTCCTATCACCTCGGGATCGACGGTATCTCGGTGCTGTTCGTGCCGCTGACGGCCTTCCTGATGCCGTTCTGCGTGCTCGCAAGCTGGGTGACGATCGAGAAGCGGCTGAAGGAGTACATGATTGCGTTCCTGATCCTGGAAACGCTGATGCTCGGCGTCTTCGTGTCGCTCGACATAGTGCTCTTCTACGTGTTCTTCGAGGCCGGACTGATCCCGATGTTCATCATCATCGGCGTCTGGGGGGGCAGGGACCGCGTCTACGCGAGCTACAAGTTCTTCCTCTACACGCTGCTCGGCTCGGTCCTGATGCTGCTTGCCATCATGGCCATGTACTGGCAGGCCGGCACCACCGACATCACCGAGCTGCTGCGGTATGATTTCCCACGGCAGATGCAGACCTGGCTGTGGCTCGCCTTCTTTGCATCCTTCGCCGTGAAGATGCCGATGTGGCCGGTCCACACCTGGCTTCCGGACGCGCACGTCCAGGCGCCGACGGCGGGATCGGTCATCCTGGCGGGCATCCTGCTGAAGCTCGGCGGCTATGGCTTCCTGCGCTTCTCGCTGCCGATGTTCCCGCTGGCGTCCGATTTCTTCGCGCCGCTCGTCTACACGCTTTCGGTCATCGCGATCATCTACACTTCGCTGGTGGCGATGATGCAGGCCGACATCAAGAAGCTGATCGCCTATTCGTCGGTCGCGCATATGGGCTATGTGACCATGGGCACCTTCGCGGCCAACGTCCAAGGGGTCCAGGGCGCCATCTTCCAGATGCTGTCGCACGGCATCGTCTCCGGCGCGCTCTTCCTTTGCATCGGGGTCGTCTATGACCGACTGCACACGCGCGAGATCGCCGCCTATGGCGGCCTCGTCAACAACATGCCGAAATATGCCGTGGCCTTCATGGTCTTTACCATGGCCAATGTGGGCCTCCCGGGCACCTCGGGCTTCGTCGGCGAAGTTCTGACGCTGGTCGGCGTCTTCCGCGCCAACACGTGGGTCGCGCTCTTTGCGACCAGCGGCGTCATCCTGTCGGCGGCCTATGCGCTCTGGCTCTATCGCCGCGTGATCTTCGGTGCGCTGGAAAAGGAAAGCCTCAAGGCGCTGCTCGACCTGTCCGGGCGCGAGAAGCTGATCCTCTATCCGCTGGTAATCCTGACGATCTTCTTCGGGGTCTATCCGGCACCGGTCTTCGATGCGACCGCGGCTTCGGTGGACCTGCTCGTCAACAACTACGCCGCGGCCCTGCAGGCAGCGCAAGACGTCGCGCTTTCGGCGCAATGACCACAGGACGTGATTGGACATGACTGCTGAAACCCTTATTGCAAGCCTGCAACTCTCGATGCCCGAGCTGATCCTTGCGATCGGCGCGATGGTGCTGTTGATGGTCGGCGTCTTCTCGAGCGAAAGGTCGACGGCGACCGTGACTGGGCTCGCGGTTGCGGTGCTGATCTTCGCCGGGCTGTGGCTGGTTCTGAAGACGGGCCAAGGCGCGGCCTACGGCGGTGCCTTCCTCTCCGATCCGTTCTCCAAGTTCATGAAGGTCCTGGCGCTGATCGGCTCGATCACTGTCATGGTCATGACCGTCGGCCATGCCCGCTCGGCCCAGATCGACCGGTTCGAGTTCCCGGTGCTTCTGCTGCTTGCCACGCTCGGTATGCTGTTGATGATTTCTGCCAACGACCTGATCTCGCTTTATCTGTCGCTGGAACTGCAGTCGCTCGCGCTCTACGTGGTCGCAGCGATCAATCGCGACAGCATCCGTTCGACGGAAGCGGGCCTCAAATATTTCGTTCTCGGTGCTCTGTCGTCAGGCATGCTGCTCTACGGCATGTCGCTCGTCTACGGCTTCACCGGCCATACCGGCTTCGACCAGATCGCCACTGCGCTGACATCCGAGGGCCGCTCGCTCGGCCTCGTCTTCGGTCTCGTCTTCATTCTTGCCGGGATCGCCTTCAAGATCTCCGCCGTGCCGTTCCATATGTGGACGCCGGACGTTTACGAGGGTGCACCGACGCCGGTCACGGCCTTCTTCGCCGCAGCGCCGAAGGTCGCGGCCATGGCCATGCTCGTCCGCATCGTCATCCACGCCTTCGAACCGGTCGTCGCCGACTGGCAGCAGATCGTCGTTTTCATCTCGATCGCTTCGATGCTGCTCGGGTCCTTCGCTGCGATCGGCCAGCGCAACATCAAGCGGCTGATGGCCTATTCGTCGATCGGCCACATGGGCTACGCCCTGGTCGGCCTCGCCGCCGGCTCGATGACCGGCGTACGCGGTGTGATCCTCTATATGCTCATCTATATGGTGATGACGCTCGGCACCTTCGCCTGCATCCTCGCCATGCGCCGCCGGGAAGGCGAGAATGTGGAAGGCATCGATGATCTGGCGGGCCTGTCGCAGACGAACCCCTTCATGGCGACGGTTCTGACGCTCCTGATGTTCTCGCTTGCGGGCATCCCGCCGCTTGCCGGCTTCTTCGGGAAGTATTTCGTATTCGTGGCTGCGATCGAGGCGCATCTCTATGCGCTTGCGATTATCGGTGTGCTCGCCTCCGTCGTGGGCGCCTACTATTACCTGCGCATCGTCAAGGTCATGTGGTTCGATGAGGCGAAGGGCGAGTTTGCACGCACCGCCGGTGAATTGCGTCTGGTCTTCGGGCTGTCCGGGCTGTTCGTGCTCGGCTATGTGCTGATCGGCGGCCCGCTCGGCAATGCTGCGGAAGTCGCGGCGCGGACCTTCTTTTGACGCGCGGGCAGGGCAGCGGCCGGATTTCAGCTGAGGATTTCCGGCATGTTGCGCTCGACGAAGCGGTCTCGACCAATAGCGAGTGCCTGGCGCGGGCCCGCGAAGGCGATCCAGGTCTGCTCTGGATCACGGCGGAGCGCCAGACCGGCGGCCGCGGCCGGCGGGGCCGTACCTGGTTTTCGGAACCCGGAAACCTCTATGCATCGCTGCTGCTCGTCGATGCCGCTCCCGTCGAACGCCTGCACGCGCTGCCGCTCGCGGCTGCGGTGGCGGTTCACCGCGCCATTCGCCGGGTCATGCCTCCGGGCGGGCCGGAGGTTTCGATCAAATGGCCGAACGACATTCTGATCGATGGCCGGAAGACCTGCGGCATTCTTCTTGAGGGCGAGGGGCTGCCGGACGGCCGCCATGCCTTGGTGATCGGCTGCGGTGTCAATGTGGCGGCGACGCCGAAGGAGGCCCTCTATCCGGTCACGTCGCTGCGGCAGGTGGGCGCCACGGTATCGCCCGTGGAACTTTTCGCCCACCTCTTCGTAACGATGGCCGAGACGCTGTCGCTGTGGGACCGGGGCGCCGGGATCGGCGCCATTATCGATCAGTGGAGGGCGTCGGCAAAAGGCATAGGTGAACCCATCACCGTCAACCTGCCGGATCGGTCGCTTTCCGGACGTTTTGTCGGAATTGACGAGGACGGCCGGCTGCTACTCGATACCGGCGCCGCGGCGCCGGTCGCGATAGCAGCGGGTGACGTATTTTTCGGATGAACGAGGAACAGAGGCGCATAGAATAAATGGCGCAAGAAGAAGAACTGGTATTCTTGCCGCTCGGCGGCGTCGGCGAGATCGGCATGAATCTCGGCCTCTACGGCTATGGCAGGCCGGGCAACCGCCAATGGATCATGGTCGATTGCGGCGTGACCTTCCCCGGCCCGGACCTGCCGGGGGTCGATTTGGTTCTGCCGGATATCTCCTTCCTGGCTGAAGAGCGGCGCAACTTGAAGGCCATCATCATCACGCATGCGCATGAAGACCATTATGGCGCCTTGAACGATCTTTGGCCGGGGCTGAACGTCCCGGTCTATGCCTCGCCGTTCACCGCCGGCATGCTCGAGGCGAAGCGAGACTACGAGAAGGCGCGGGCCGAAATTCCCGTCACGGTTTTCAAGTCGGGAGACCGCATCAATGTGGGTCCCTTCAGTATAGAGGCGGTCGGCGTCAACCACTCCATTCCCGAGCCGATGTCGCTCATTATCCGCACGCCTCTCGGCACCGTGGTGCACACGGGCGACTGGAAGATCGATCTTGAACCGTCGCTCGGGCCGCTGACCGACGAGGCGCGGTTCCTCCAGGTTGGCGAGGAGGGCGTGCTGGCACTCGTCTGCGATTCGACGAATGCGCTACGCGACGGCGTTTCGCCATCGGAGCGACAGGTCTCCGAGAGCCTGGCAAAGATCATTGCCGATGCGGAGGGCCGTGTCGGCATCACGACCTTCTCCTCCAATGTCGGCCGCATTCGCTCGGTCGCCGAAGCGGCGGAAGCCGCCGGCCGGGAAGTGCTCCTGCTGGGCAGTTCGATGAAGCGCGTGGTCGCCGTTGCAAGGGATCTCGGTCTGATGGAAGGGCTGAAGCCGTTCCTCGCCGAGGACGAGTTCGGCTATATCCCGCGCGACAAGGTCGTCGTCATTCTGACGGGAAGTCAGGGAGAGCCGCGGGCCGCGCTTGCCAAGATCGCCCGGGACGAGATGCGCAATGTCGCGTTCTCGGCCGGCGACACGATCGTGTTTTCGTCGCGCACCATTCCCGGCAATGAAAAGGCGATCAACGACATCAAGAACGGCTTGATTGAGCAGGGCATCCATATCGTCACCGATGGCGAGGCGCTGGTGCATGTCTCCGGCCACCCGCGCCGCAACGAGCTGCAGCAGATGTATCAATGGCTGAAGCCCCGGACCGTCGTGCCGGTGCACGGCGAGGCGGCGCATCTCACGGCCCATGCCGAGCTCGCGCGGCATTCCGGCATTGCGGACGTGCCGCGCCTGCGCAACGGCCAGATCCTGCGCCTGGCGCCAGGTCCGGCGGAGGTGGTCGACGAGGCGCCGCACGGCCGCATCTTCAAGGACGGCATGCTGATCGGCGACTTCGACGAGATGGGCATAGGCGAACGGCGCAAGCTCTCCTTCGCCGGCCATGTCTCCGTCAACGTCGTGCTCGACAATCGTTATGATTTCCTGAACGATCCGGTGGTCGTGCCGATCGGACTTCCCGAGTTCGATGACGAAGGCGACGATATGGCCGACGTGCTCTATGATTCGGTGCTCGGTGCGGTGGAGAGTATTCCCCGTCCCAAGCGCAAGGACCTCGCAACCCTGCAGGAAGCGGTACGGCGCGCCGTTCGCAGCACGGCCAACCAGGTCTGGGGCAAGAAGCCAATGGTCACGGTTTTCGTCACCAAGGTCTGATTGTCGGGGCGTGGCGGTCGCAGCACCACTTTGTCTGGCGAGGCACGCAGCGGGAGGACGTTCGATGCTGGGAAGAGTGAACCACGTGGCGATCGCAGTGCCGGATCTGGAGGCAGCAGTCGCGAGCTACCGTGCGACGCTCGGAGCGTCCGTCAGCGAAAGGCAGGCCCTGCCGGAACACGGCGTGACCGTCGTCTTTGTCACGCTTGCCAACACCAAGGTGGAGCTCTTGGAGCCGCTCGGCGATGCATCGCCGATTGCGGCATTTCTCGAAAAGAACCCGTCCGGCGGCATGCACCACATCTGCTACGAGGTGGAGGACATAATCGCGGCGCGCGATCGCCTGCAGCGGGCCGGTGCGCGTGTCCTCGGCGACGGGAACCCGAAGATCGGTGCCCATGGCAAGCCGGTCCTCTTCCTGCACCCGAAAGATTTCCAGGGCACACTGATCGAGCTTGAAGAGGTGTGACAGTCGGGCGCGGCGGAAATGTTTGCCCATTGCGCCGCATTGGCGCTATAAGGCGCCCAGTGCGTGACGGCGCCCTACTGCTTGTCTCCTTTAGTCGAGCTCGATTAAAGGACGAAGACAAGCAGCAAAACATTGCAGCGGCCTTTGCGCGTCTAAAATGACGCGCAGCGCTGTAGCTGCTGTCATGGTGCGGAAGACAAAGCCACCGCGAGAAGCTGCCGCAGCGCGGCTCGACCGCGACTCCTTTCAGGGATGCTGCATGTCCGCCTTTTCGACCTTCGCCGTTTATTTCATTATCTGGTGGATCACGCTCTTCGCGGTGCTGCCCTTCGGCGTGCGGACGCAGGCAGAGGAGAACGATGTCGTGCTCGGCACGGTCGAAAGCGCGCCTGCCAGGTTTCGTGGTCCACGCGTGGTATTGCTGACGACGGTCGTCGCCGCCGTCATCCATCTCGGCTGGTATGTCCTGTCGGTCAAGCTCGGCTATGACCTGGATACGATATTCGGTTTCATCGCTCCTCAGGGGTAGTCGCCTCCGCCACAGCGCGTCCGCTACAGCGCCGCGCGTCTTATCAGACGCGCAATAAGCAGTAGGACGAACAACGGACGCTGCAGAATTGGCAAAAAGCAAAAAGCGTGCCGCTTTCGGGTTGCTTGTGATGATGCACGCCCGCACGCATCGGCGCTGATGTGCAGTCTTGACAGCCGGCTAAATGCCGTATTCGGCGTCGCTGCTTCGGTGGGGCTGGAGCTAAAAGCCAAAAAAAAACAAGGCCAAAGCCTTGTTTTTAAGTTTCGCGTGATCTCTAATCCGTTTCCGGCGGCAGCGAACGAGCGCGCCTAAGATCTTATCCTCCCAAGACTTGACCGCGAATATCGGCAGAAATTTGGCCTTCCTGCCTGTTTTGTGGGCCGAAATTAGCTCAAACATTGGGCGCTGTCACTCGATTTTTTTGCATTTTTGCTACACTCCGGCAAATTTTTCCGGTTGACAGGGGCGGCTCGCCTCCTGTTACTAGCGTGCTCTTTTGACGCAGGGTGAGGTCCGCAGTTCCGCGCAGGCCGACCAGAGCTGGATACGAGGCTGGTTCAGGCTGTCCCGACCCGTATTCCTGTGGCGAGCATGGAAGCCGGTCATTCTCGGTAACATTTCATAGAAGGTTCGGCGGCGCGAAAATCGCCGTGCTGGAGCCGTTGCGGCAGGGTTTCCTTCCGCGCGCGAAGCGGTTATGAACGCTGGACTTAAGGCTCCCGCCGGCGCCGACGGGAGACCAAGGAGCCGAATTCAATGCAGCTCCTCCATTGCCCGGAACGGGCAATGGAGGGGTGAAGCCTAACGTCATTTCGCCCGAATCGCTCGATAGTGCGAGATTCGCCAGTTCTGGAACCCGTCATGCGCCTTTCCCGTTATTTCATGCCCATTCTGAAGGAAAATCCGAAGGAAGCCGAGATCGTTTCCCATCGTCTGATGCTGAGGACGGGCATGATCCGCCAGCAGTCGGCGGGCATCTACAGCTGGCTGCCGCTCGGCAAGCGCGTGCTCGATAAAGTGAACGCGATCATTCGCGAGGAGCAGAACCGTTCCGGCGCGATCGAGCTTCTGATGCCGACCCTGCAATCTGCGGAACTCTGGCAGGAAAGCGGACGTTATGACGCCTACGGCAAGGAGATGCTGCGCATCAAGGACCGGCAGGATCGGCCGATGCTCTACGGCCCGACGAATGAGGAGATGATCACGGACATCTTCCGTTCCTATGTGAAGTCCTATCGAAACCTGCCGCTCAACCTCTATCACATCCAGCTGAAGTTCCGTGACGAGATCCGTCCGCGCTTCGGCACCATGCGCTCGCGCGAGTTCCTGATGAAGGACGCCTACTCCTTCGATCTCGACCGGGAAGGGGCGGAACATGCCTATAACAAGATGTTTGCCGCCTATCTGCGCACCTTCGACCGCATGGGTCTGCGCGCCATTCCGATGCGCGCCGATACGGGCCCGATCGGAGGAAACCTGAGCCATGAATTCATCATTCTTGCCGATACCGGCGAGTCGGAAGTCTTCTGCCACAAGGACTTCCTCGATTTCGGGATTCCGGGCGAGGGCACCGATTTCGATGACGCCGTCGGCCTGAAGGCGATTTTCGAGAAATGGACATCGCGCTACGCCGCCACCTCGGAAATGCACGACGAGGCCGCCTTCGACGCCATTCCGGAAGCAGAGCGCCTGTCGGCGCGCGGCATCGAAGTTGGTCACATCTTCTATTTCGGTACCAAATATTCTGAGACCATGGGCGCCAAGGTGCTCGGCCCCGACGGCAAGGAGCACTTGGTGCACATGGGCTCCTATGGCATCGGTCCCACCCGTCTGGTGCCGGCGATCATCGAAGCCTCGCATGATGACAACGGCATCATCTGGCCGAAGTCGGTCGCACCGTTCGACGTCGTCGTCATCAACATGAAAACGGGCGATGATGCTTGCGATGCCGCCTGCGCCACGCTCTACTCGGACCTCGGCAATGCCGGGCTCGATGTGCTTCTGGACGATACCGACGATCGTGCCGGGGCAAAATTCGCCACCGCCGATCTCATCGGCGTTCCCGTGCAGATCGTCGTCGGGCCGCGTTCGATCGCCAATGGCGAGGTCGAGGTCAAGGACCGAAAGACCGGCGCGCGCGAGACGATGACGGTCGGGGCCGCGATCAACAAGCTGATCGCGTTGAAATAAGAGGCAAAGGGATCGAATATGACCGCGGCGACGGAAGAGCAAGCAAAGGCAGCCGCCCCGGCGGGCGTGTCTTCCAGCCGTCCCTTCTCCGCCTTCGAGCGCATGGTGGCCTGGCGCTACCTGCGCTCGCGGCGGAAGGAAGCCTTCATCTCGGTCATCGCCGGCTTTTCCTTCGTCGGCATCATGCTTGGCGTGGCGACGCTGATCATCGTGATGGCGGTGATGAACGGTTTCCGCACCGAACTCATCTCGCGCATTCTCGGCATGAACGGCCATGTCATCGTGCAGCCGCTCGATGGTCCGCTCACCAATTATGCCGATCTTGCGGCGCGGTTCTCCGCCATTCCGGGCGTGACCATGGCGATCCCGACGGTTGAAGGCCAGGTGCTTGCCCAGGGCGTCGGCGACGCTTCGACGGGTGCGCTGGTTCGCGGCGTGAGGGCGGACGATCTTTCGAAGTTGAAGTCGATATCGAACCATATTGTTTCCGGCGATCTCGTCGGTTTCGCGTCGGGCAGCGGCATCGCCATCGGATCGCGCATGGCTGACCAGTTGGGCGTTAGCGTCGGTGGCACGGTCACGCTGACCTCGCCGAACGGCGACGTGACTCCGCTCGGGATGAACCCGCGCATCAAAGCCTATACCGTTTCGGCGATATTCGAGATCGGCATGTCAGAATATGATGCGACGATCATCTTCATGCCGCTCGAGGAAGCGCAGCTCTATTTCAATGCGGAAGGGCTCGTTCAATCGATCGAGCTCTTCGTCGAGCATCCCGATGCCGTCGACGACCTGCGCCAGCCGATCGAGGAGGCCGCCGGCCGGCAGGTCTTCATCACCGATTGGCGGGATCGCAACAAGACCTTCTTCTCCGCGCTCGCCGTCGAGCGCAACGTGATGTTCATGATCCTGACGCTGATCGTTCTGGTTGCGGCGTTGAACATCGTCTCGGGTCTGATCATGCTGGTCAAGGACAAGGGCAGCGACATCGCCATCCTGCGCACCATGGGCGCGACTTCGGGCTCGGTCATGCGGATTTTCTTCATGACCGGCGCCGCGATCGGCGTAGCCGGGACGGTGGCCGGCGTCGCGCTTGGCGTGGTCGTCTGCCTGAACATCGAATCGATCCGCCAGTTCTTCTCCTGGCTGTCCGGCGCCACACTCTTCGATCCGGAGCTCTATTTCCTGAGCCAATTGCCGGCAGACATGAATGCCGACGAAACCATCGCCGTCGTCGTCATGGCGCTGGCGCTCTCCTTCCTTGCGACGATCTTTCCGGCCTGGCGCGCCTCGCGCCTCGATCCGGTGCAGGCCCTGCGGTACGAATAACAAGGACAACAACCGGAATGAATGCGCGCGTGGCACTGCATCTCTCGGCCGTCGAGCGGCACTATGGCGAGGGCGATACCTTCCTGCCGATCCTCAAGGGCGTCGACCTGATCTTGCGGCGCGGTGAGACCGTGGCACTGGTTGCGCCATCCGGCACAGGGAAGTCGACGCTCCTGCACATTGCGGGGCTTCTCGAACATCCGGACGGCGGCGATGTCATCGTGAATGGCAAGGCTTGCAATGGCCTTAGCGACGATCGGCGCACCGCGATCCGCCGCAACGAGATCGGCTTCGTCTACCAGTTCCACCATCTCCTGCCGGAATTCTCGGCGCTGGAGAACATCATGATGCCGCAGCTGATCGCCGGCCTTCCGAAGGCGGAGGCGGCGGAGCGGGCAAGTGCGCTACTCGACTATATGCGCATCGGGCATCGCGCTTCCCACCGCCCGGCGGAGCTTTCCGGCGGCGAGCAGCAGCGCGTCGCGATCGCGCGCGCGGTCGCCAATGCGCCGCTCATTCTGCTGGCCGACGAGCCGACCGGCAATCTCGATCCCGAGACGGCCGGCTATGTGTTCGAGGCGTTGGAGGCGCTGGCCCGCCAATCCGGTCTTGCGGCGCTGATCGCCACGCACAATCATGAACTTGCCTCGCTCATGGATCGCCGCGTCACGATCGAGGACGGCAAGATCGTCGAACTGGAATAGCGGCTACAGCGCCGCGCGTCCTTTCAGACGCGCAAAGCTCGCTGTAACTCTTGGATCTGCGCATCGAGCTTTCCGAAAGTCGGGTGCGACGCCGCGCGCCAGCCGGGCAAACATTCCGCTTCGCTTGAGCCAACAGAATTGTTTCCATTTAACCCGGAAAGGCTCTAGGCGCATGCGGTGCCGCCGAAACGTTTCCGGATATGGTTGTCTTTGGTGTGATCGAGCGGCTTCGCTCTGGAGAGATTGCCTCCGGACCTGGAATGACTTGCACGCCGTCCGGTTGCGTTAACCATAGCCGATGAATAGCGGGCGTTTCATTCGTCCTTGCTTGACTATCGAACGAAAAAAGAACAAAAAGGGAACAATAGCGAAAAGGAGCCATGTTATGACAGATTTCGTTCGTGATCTTGCTGCCTTTGCATCGATGACGCTCTTCATCGCGAGCGTTTCGATGATCGCGCTGGGCATGTGAATCCCTCTTCCCTGGATCGCACATCAGCGGAATGGCCGGTTTAAAAAAGTCCCCGGCCCCGCTGCAAGGCTGGACAGCCGGGACCGGAAACGGGATATGCTCCGCACCGGACAGGAATCGGAGTGCGACAATGGTAAATGGCGAAGGCACTGGGCAGGACATCACGGGCGCAAAGAACCCCCAATTCGTCCATCTGCGTGTGCACTCCGCTTATTCGCTGCTCGAGGGGGCGCTGCCGCTCAAGAAGATTATCGGCAAGGCGGTTGGCGATGACCAGCCGGCAATCGGAATAGCCGACACCAACAACCTGTTTGCGGCGCTGGAATTCTCGCAGAAGGCGGCAGACGACGGATTACAGCCGATCATCGGCTGCCAGCTCTCCATCGATATGGAGGACGAGGATGGCGAGCGGCGGGGGCATCCACATCAACTCGCGAAGCTGCCTACAATCGTCCTTATCGCCGCAACCGACGCCGGCTACGCGCGGCTCGTCGATCTCGTCAGCCGCGCCTATCTCGAAGGCGAAGGGCATCAGGCGGCGCGGATCACGCGTTCATGGCTTGCGGAGGGTGGAACGGAAGGGCTGATCGCCTTGACGGGTGCTGCCGGTGGTCCCGTCGATCTGGCGCTCAAGGCCGGCTCGCAGCCGCTTGCGGAGGCACGGCTGAAAGTGCTTCTCGCGCTTTTCGGCGATCGCCTCTATGTCGAGGTGCAACGGCAGGGCAATTACGATCGGCGTCACGAGAGCCGCATGGTGGAGCTTGCCTATTGCCACGACGTTCCGCTTGTCGCGACCAATGAGGCCTTCTTTCCTTCACCCGCCGACTACGACGCCCATGATGCCCTGATGGCGGTCGCCCATAATGCCGTCGTCTCGGATGACAGCCGTTTCCGGCTGACGCCGGATCATTATCTGAAAAGCCGCAAGGAAATGGCGACGCTCTTCGCCGATCTACCGGAGGCGCTGGAACATACGGTCGAGATCGCGCGACGCTGTTCATTCATGCTCAATACACGCAAACCGATTCTGCCGCGCTTTACCGGCGGCTCGGACGATCCGGAGGAAGCCGAACGCGCGGAAGCGGCGGAGTTGCGCCGGCAGGCGGAGGAGGGGCTGGATTTCCGTTTGGCCAAGCTCGGTATGGCGCCCGGCTATAGGGAAGAGGATTACCGCGAGCGGCTGGCCTTCGAGCTCAGCGTCATCGAGCGCATGAAGTTTCCGGGCTACTTCCTGATCGTTGCGGACTTCATCAAATGGGCCAAGGAGCATGACATTCCGGTTGGCCCCGGCCGTGGCTCCGGCGCCGGCTCGCTGGTCGCCTATGCGCTGACGATTACCGATGTCGATCCGATGCGCTTTTCGTTGCTGTTCGAACGCTTCCTCAATCCCGAGCGCGTGTCGATGCCGGACTTCGACATCGACTTTTGCCAGGACCGGCGCGAAGAGGTCATCCGCTACGTCCAGCGCAAATATGGACGCGAGCAGGTGGCACAGATCATCACATTCGGTTCGCTGCAGGCGCGAGCGGCGCTGCGTGACGTCGGGCGGGTGCTGGAAATGCCTTACGGGCAGGTCGACAAGATCTGCAAGCTCGTACCGAACAACCCCGCCAATCCGACGCCGCTTTCGAAGGCGATCGAGGAGGAGCCGCGCCTGCAGGAGGAGGCGGAGAAGGAGCCGGTCGTCGCCCGCCTTCTCGACATCGCGCAAAAGATCGAGGGTCTCTATCGTCACGCCTCGACCCATGCGGCCGGTATCGTTATCGGCGATCGGCCGCTGTCGCAGCTCGTGCCGATGTACCGCGATCCGCGTTCGGACATGCCGGTCACTCAGTTCAACATGAAATGGGTTGAGCAGGCCGGTCTCGTAAAATTCGACTTTCTCGGGCTCAAGACGCTGACGGTGCTGAAGACAGCCGTCGACTTCGTCGCCAAGCGCGGCATCGAGGTTGATCTTGCGAGCATCCCGATCGACGATCCGAAGACTTACGAAATTCTCTCCCGCGGCGAAACGGTCGGCGTCTTTCAGGTGGAAAGCGCCGGCATGCGCAAGGCGCTGATCGGCATGCGCCCGGACTGCATCGAGGACATCATTGCACTCGTCGCGCTCTACCGCCCCGGGCCGATGGAGAACATCCCGGTCTACAATGCCCGCAAGCATGGCGAGGAGGAGATCGAATCGATTCATCCGAAGATCGATTACCTGCTCAAGGAAACCCAGGGCGTTATCGTCTATCAGGAGCAGGTGATGCAGATCGCCCAGGTGCTTTCGGGCTATTCGCTCGGCGAGGCGGACCTGCTGCGCCGCGCCATGGGCAAGAAGATCAAGGAGGAGATGGACAAGCAGCGCGCCCGCTTCGTCGAAGGCGCCGTTCAGAACGGCGTCTCCAAACCGCAGGCGGATCTGATCTTCGACCTGCTTGCGAAGTTCGCCAATTACGGCTTCAACAAGTCGCATGCGGCCGCCTATGCCATCGTCTCCTACCAGACCGCCTATATGAAGGCGCATTATCCGGTCGAATTCCTGGCAGCGTCCATGACGCTCGACATGTCGAACACGGAGAAGATCAACGATTTCCGCCAGGACGCAAAACGCCTCGGTATCGAGGTGATCTCGCCCTCGGTGCAGACGTCGTTCCGCCATTTCGAGACCGGCGACAACCGCATCTATTATGCGCTGGCGGCGATCAAGGGTGTCGGCGAGTCGGCGGTCGACCATATCGTGGAGGTTCGTGGCGACCGGCCCTTCGCAAGCCTCGAGGACTTCTGCCTCAGGATCGATCCGAAGCTTTTGAACCGGCGCGTCTTCGAGAGCCTGATCGCCGCCGGTGCCTTTGACTGCTTCGGTCATGATCGGGCCGAGCTCATCGGCGGGCTCGACCGCATCCTCGGCTTTGCGCAGCGCGCCCAGGAAAACAAGGTGAGCGGGCAGAGCGACATGTTCGGCGCAGGCGCTGCGACGGGCCCCGAAAAGATCGTGCTGCCGCCCTACACGCCCTGGCTCGCCTCGGAGAAGCTGCACCGCGAATTCCAGGTGCTCGGCTTCTATCTCTCGGCGCACCCGCTCGATACCTACGCAAAGCTGCTCCAGAAGATGCGGGTGCAGGCATTCGGCGATTTCGCCGCGGCGGTAAAAAAGGGCGCCACCGCCGGCCGGCTCGCCGGGACGGTCACATCGAAACAGGAACGCAAGACGCGCACCGGCAACAAGATGGGCATTGTTGCCTTTTCCGACGCCTCCGGCCAGTTCGAGGCGGTTCTCTTTTCGGAGACGCTGCACCAGAACCGCGATTTGCTGGAACCGGGCAAATCGATGGTGATGACGGTGGATGCCGACGAGCGCCCGGAAGGCATCGGTCTTCGCATAAGAACGCTCCGTTCGCTAGAGGAGGAATCGCTGCAGATGCAAAAGGCGCTGCGCGTCTATGTGCGCGATTCCGGCCCCTTGCGCTCGATTGCACCCCACCTCAACACGAAGGGCGACGGCCTGGTTTCCTTCATCCTCATCAAGGACGACGGCCAGCGGGAAATCGAGGTCGAACTTGGCGAGAAATACCGGATATCGCCGGAAATCGCCGCGGCGCTGCGCTCGGCACCCGGCGTTGTTGACGTCGAACTGGTTTGAAGCGGCCCGGACCGTGAGCCGTCGCTTACGGTTGCGTGATGATGATGAAATCGGTTCCTACACCGGTCTCCATGCCGCTCTCGGTATCGGAGATCGAAAGCGATGAGCCATCGGCAAGAAGGGATGCAATGCGCCGTTGCGTATCCTCCGGCACCGAGATGCGGTTGAGCGTGTGCTTCAGGGCGTTGAAATCGCTGGTGTCCGCATCGGTCGTGATCCCAAGGCGCTTTTTCGTGGCATTCGTCAGCGCATTATCCAGAGAAAGACCGAACCATTTGCCTTCTCCCGAATAGGGGTCGAGTTCCTGAAACTGCAGAAAATGCGTGCCGAGCGCCACTCCGGGCTCGGCGATGTCGATATCGACTTCGAAGAGCGGCTGGAACGCCCGGCGTACGCGCAGGATCCCGTTCGGCGGCGTCCCGCGGCCGGCCTTGCGGAAGACCGCCTGGAGTAGCTCGGGGGTGATTTCGCCATCGGCCGGCATGCCCTCGGCCACTTGGAAGGCACGGATGGCGGCGCGTGTCGCGGGGCCGCTGTAACCGTCCGGCTCGCCGGCTTCGTGGCCGAGCGCGTTCAGGAGCATCTGCAGGTCGCGCACGCTCTCTCGCATGCCGCGCCGGGTAATCAGAATGCGAATGGGCGCCCCGTCCCGTTCGAACGAGGGCGGTAGCGGAGATCGCTCGGCTGTCGCGACCTCAATGCTGCCGGTCGCGAGATCACCAAGAGCGGGGCGCAGGGGCACGTCGGCAAGCGGCGCCGCTGGCCTTGCCTGGTTCGGCTGGAAGAGCACGTCGCTCGAAACCCGTATGGGGGCGACCTCCCGCTCGGCTATGACCACGTGCATGCCGCGCTCGGTGATCTGGAAGAGATCGGCGGCGAAGCGGTCCGGAAGCCGTACGCATCCGTGCGAGGCTGGATAGTGCGGCACGTGGTTCGAGCCGTGCAGGGCGATGCCCGACCAGGTCAGCCGCTGCATGAACGGCATAGGCGCATTGGAATAGATGTTCGATTCGTGGTGCCGGCGCTTCTCCAGGATCGAAAAGATGCCTGTCGGAGTCCTGTGGTTCGCTCTGCCGGTCGACACGTTCGAGGTGGCGATCACTCGATCGCCGTCATAGACGGCGAGTGACTGCCGCTGGCGCGATATCACGATCTGCAATGGCGACTTGCCGGCTGCTGCGGCGGATGACAAAGACACGGCGAGGACGACGAGCCCTATCCCGAGAGTGGAACGCAAGATAAACCCTCATTTGCGACGGTGGCGCCTGCAAACGGCATGCAAGCCGTAACACGCCAGACTTGTCGAGCGAGGCTATCCTCCAATATTTAAGGAATTGAATCGGCGCCTTCCATCACGGGCTATTGATCGCGGCGCCGTTGACCGAAGGTGTAGCCCGTTTCGACGCTGGTCTTGCCGAACTTGTCGCGCAGCTTGTTGATCGCCTCCTCGGCGGCCGCCCGCCGCGTTGCCAAGGGGTCCACGAGATCCGGCGGATCGGCGTGAACGGGATCGCAAAGATCGCTGACGCCGATGCCGATCAGCCTGTATCTCGTCCCGTCGAGTTCCCGCTCGAGCAGTTGCAGGCCGATGCGGAAAATGCGGTCGGCAAGGCGGGTTGGGCTCTCCAGCCGCCGGTTGCGCGTACGGCTCTTGAAGTCCGCCGTCTTCAATTTCAGGACGACGGTCTGACCGGCGAGTTCGGATTTGCGCAGCCTGAGGGCTACCTGCTCGCTGAGGCGCCTGAGATGCGAGACGAGTTCCTCCGGGCGAGACAGGTCCTCGTTGAAGGTCGTTTCGGATGAAACGCTCTTGGCCTCCCCATCCGTCTCGACAATGCGTTCGTCCTGGCCGCGCGACAGCCGGTAAAGCCTCCGGCCCATCGTGCCGTAGCGGCGCATCAGTTCTGCTTCTTCCATCGTCTGCAACTGCCCGATCGTGCGGATGCCGTCCCGCTCGAGAGTCGCGGCAAAGGCCTTGCCGACGCCCCAGATCAAGGTGACCGGACGGTCCTTCAGGAAATCCACGGCCTCGGCCTGTCCTATCACGGAGAAGCCGCGCGGCTTTTGCAGGTCGGAGGCGACCTTGGCGAGGAACTTGCAGTAGGAGAGGCCGACGGAGACGGTGATGCCGACTTCCTGCTCGATGCGCCGGGCGAAGTGGGCGAGCGTCCGGGCTGGCGCGGCGTGGTGCAGCCGCTCGGTGCCGCTCAGGTCGAGGAAAGCCTCGTCGATCGACAGCGGCTGCACGAGCGGAGTCAGGTCCAGCATCATGCTTCTGATTTCGCGCCCGACACGGGAATATTTCTCCATGTTCGGCGTGATCACCACCGCTTCGGGGCAGGCCTCGAGCGCCTTGAACATCGGCATGGCCGAACGCACGCCATGAATGCGGGCGATGTAGCAGGCGGTCGAGACGACGCCACGTTTGCCGCCGCCGATGATGACCGGCTTGTCGGCGAGCTCTGGATTGTCGCGTTTCTCGATCGAGGCGTAGAAGGCATCGCAGTCGATATGCGCCAGAGTGAGCCGATCGAGTTCGGCGTGGTGCAGGAGACGCGGACTGCCGCAGGCGCGACACCGCCGGGCGAGGGCTGCCTGGTCTTTCAGGCAGTCTCGGCAGAGGCCGGAAATCGGTACAGCGCTGTCTCGCATGTCTGGGAACAAATGTTGAACGGGGCGACTTTACGCTCTACGCTACTGCATGATTCCTTAAATCGGAACCGATTTAAGGGCGGAATCATGCAGCGAGCTTGCGTGTCTGACAGACGTGCGGCGCTGTGGTGGTGAGCGGGCGTTGGAGGCTTCATTGGATGTCGCCCTGCAATTTGCGCCGGCAACAGCGGATCGCTGGCCGGACTTCGAGAGGCTTTTCGGCCCGCAAGGCGCGTTCTGCGGCTGCTGGTGCGTAGCGTTGCGCCTGCCGCACGCCGTTCGAATGAGGATGAGCGCCGGAGAACGCAAGGACGCCATGAGGCGCAGGATCGAGGCGAGACCACCGCCCGGCCTCCTCGGCTATCATGTGGGCGAGCCGGTCGCCTGGGTCCAGGTCGGCCCCCGCTCCGACGTGCCGCAATTCAATTCGCCACGCACCGTTTCGCGTCCGCTGCAAGCAAGCGAGGCGCAGGATGAGAGCGTCTGGGCGCTGAGTTGCTTTTTTCTTTCCTCGCCCTTGCGCGGCAAGGGGTTGAGCCATCGCATGCTCACGGCTGCAATCGCGCATGCCCGGGCTGCCGGCGCCCGGTATCTCGACGCCTGTCCGATCGACCATGCCAAGCAGTCGAAATCCGTCGCGCTCTGTATCGGCTCGACGACGATCTTCGATGCCGCCGGCTTCGAGATCGTGGCACGGCGCAAGGACGGCAGGCCCCTGATGCGATTGGAATTGAGGCAATGACGGTTCGCGCCGTAATGACTTGCCCCGGCCGGGCGGCGCTGAAGGGCGGTTCAGCAGGCGTCGGGACGGGCGCGACAATGGACGCGGATCAGCTCCGCCGCCTCCGGCCAGTCCGCGGCGACGCGGATGTCGACGCCGGGTGCGGGTGCAAGGGCGCGAAATTCCGCGTTCGCCATCAGGTTGATGAGGAGGCAGCCTGGAGCGTGTTCCCGCACGGAGTGGAGGTTGCGCAAAATATCGTCGACGAAGGCGAGCGGCAGATCGCGCGCTTGATGCAGGCGCTTGACCAGCGGTCCCTTCGGCTCTTCGGAGGCGAGCAGCGGATACGGAAGATCGAGGGCGTCGAGCAGCCGGCGGCGGGCCGCCGCGTGACGCGGCGGCATCGCCGTCAGAAAGACGATGTCGGCCTCTCCGGAAAATCCTTTCAGCGTCTCGACCACCTGCATCGCGGGCGTCTGCCACCGGTCCTGCGCCGCATAAAAGGCGTCGAGCAGCGCTTCCGCCGCCGCGTCGCTCACCGCTTCGCCGCTTACCCGATCGACTATGTTGCCGGAAAGGCGGAAGGAGCGGGGAAGGAGTGCATGGTCCCGAGCCTCCAAAAAAGCCATGAAGGGCGTCAGGAATTCGAGCACGACCTCATCGACATCGCTGACGATCAGCGGCCGGTCGGAAAGACGGATGCCGGTTCCTGGTTGCCACATGGCTACGCTCAGCCGTCCGCAAAATCCGCCGGACCGGACAAGGCCTGGTGTGCCCTGACCACGTCTTCCGGCGGCGTTCCGGTCCCGGCGCAAAACGCCATCAGCGTCGGCTCGTGCTCCATCAGAAAGGCGACGAGACCGCCCAGGAAGCCGGGATCGCCAGCCGCCTGGCGCAGCGAGCCGATATCGGTACCGGAGAGCGCCAGAAAGCGCGACATGAGTTCCGGCTCGCTCGTGAGCCAGGACAGAATGGCGATGGCTGTTTCGTCAGCGCTCTTCATCGTGTTGAATCTCTTTTCATTTGGCGGCCGGGTTTACCTCTTTTTCAACCAAATAGCGCTAGCCTCGCGAATGACGGAATGGGTCGAGTCGCCAACTGCGAAGCTTATATCTCTAAAAGGGACTTGCAAGGCGGCGACAGACAGCAAGGGATCGACATGCCCAAACAGGTGATGATTGTTGAGGACAACGAGCTGAACATGAAGCTCTTCCGAGACCTGATTGAGGCTTCGGGTTACGCGACGATCCAGACGCGCAACGGCATGGAAGCGCTAGAACTTGCGCGCAAGCACCGGCCAGACCTCATCCTGATGGACATCCAGCTGCCCGAGGTTTCCGGTCTCGAGGTGACCAAATGGCTGAAGGAAGATGACGAGCTGCACGTCATTCCCGTTATTGCCGTAACCGCCTTCGCCATGAAGGGCGACGAGGAACGGATTCGCCAAGGTGGGTGTGAAGCATATGTCTCTAAACCGATTTCCGTTCCCAAGTTCATTGAAACAATCAAGACCTACCTGGGCGACGCCTGAAGTGCAGGGAAACTGATATGACTGCGCGTATCCTCGTCGTCGATGACGTACCAGCCAATGTGAAGCTCCTCGAGGCGCGGCTCGTGGCTGAGTATTTTGACGTGCTGACCGCCGAAAACGGACATTCAGCCCTCGCGATTTGCGAGACGACGCCGGTGGATCTCGTGCTGCTCGATATCATGATGCCGGGCATGGACGGGTTCGAGGTTTGCGAGAGGCTGAAAGCGAATAGCCGAACGGCGCATATTCCCGTGGTCATGGTGACGGCACTCGACCAGCCTTCCGATCGCGTGCGCGGGCTGAAGGCCGGCGCGGATGATTTTCTCACGAAACCCGTCAATGACCTGCAACTGATGTCGCGGGTGAAAAGCCTCGTACGCTTGAAGAACGTCAGCGACGAGCTGCGCCTCAGGGCGCAGACGACGCACACGATCGGGCTGCAGGAACTGCTGCGGCAGGACCGACCGGACGAGCCCGGTTCCGTGCTCCTTGTCGATGGCCGCGCCTCGTCGCAGGAGCGGCTGTTGAGGGCCCTGAAGCCGATTGCCGCAGTCTCGGTCATGGCCGAGCCGCAGGCCGCTCTCTTCGAAGCCGCCGAGAGCGATTTCGATCTCGTCATCGTCAACGCGAATTTCGACGACTACGACCCGTTGCGTCTCTGCTCGCAATTGCGCTCTCTCGAGCGGACGCGTTTCATCCCGATTCTGCTCGTTGCGGACCAGGGCAATGACGAGTTGATCGTGCGCGCGCTCGAACTCGGGGTAACGGACTATATCATGCGTCCAGTCGATCCCAACGAACTGCTCGCCCGTTGCCTCACGCAGATCCGTCGGAAGCAGTGCAACGATCGGCTGCGCGCCAGCGTGCAGCAGACAATCGAACTGGCGATCACCGACGATCTGACCGGCCTCCACAATCGCCGTTATCTGGACAGTCATCTGAAGCTGCTCGTCGATCGGGCGATGGCACGCGGACGGCCGTTGTCGATCTGCATCACCGATATCGACCGCTTCAAGCAGGTTAACGACACCTATGGTCACGACTCCGGCGACGAAGTCCTGCGCGAATTTGCCAGCCGGGTGCGGGCGACTGTCCGCGGCGCCGATCTCGCATGCCGCTTCGGCGGCGAGGAATTCGTAATCGTCATGCCCGATACCCCGGCGGAGATGGCCGCGGTCGTCGCCGAGCGGCTTCGGCTGATGGTTGCAAGCCGCGGTTTCGAAATTGCCCGCGCCGACGCGGTGTTGAGCGTGACGGCATCCCTCGGGCTTGCCAGCCTGCGGCCGGAGGGCGATACGCCCGAAGCCTTGCTCAAGCGGGCCGACGTGGCGCTCTACGACGCGAAAAACAATGGGCGAAACAGGGTCGTCGCCGCCGCAGCTTGAGCAGGTCTGCTCTCATCGCTTTTGTCCGCAGCACCGCGCGCAGCAGTCTGCGGTCGGTAAGCGGCGCATCAGACCGCCTTTGTCTGCTCTTGCCAACTTCCTTAAAGGTTGTATCGTTGCGCCGTCGCTGGTGCTGGGGCAAAGCATCTTCCATGGGCGCCCCGTTCGGATTCGTCCGAATACGGGACAGAAATTAACCAAACACCGAGCAAGCCTGTTTCGGTGATTAAGAATTCGTTGATTTTTTTTTAGTTTCAGGCAATGCTCATAGGCATGGAAGTGCGACTTCCATTACCAATTCGTTACCCCATGATGCTCAGGTCCGCCGCATCTCCTGGGTCGTGGGGTCGGTCGGCTGGCTTCCGGCGTCTGCGGATTCCTCGTGCCGCTGCTGGGACCAGCCGACCCCCTTTGAAAACGCCGCTTCGGAAAGAAGGTGGCGTTTTTCCTTGGATACGAATGGCGCGAGTTTACCGCCTGCCGTCCCGGATCGAAACTGTTTGAAGCGCCCACGCGGCGCTTCGAGACCTCTTGGCTGCGCTTGTGTGTCCGAAAAGTCGCAGGCGCCTATACTGAGCCGTGAGTTCTGCGGGCGCGCGCAACGTGGCGTAGCTTCGGCTTGCAGCGCCGCGCGTCATTTTAAAGGATCGCTGTGGCTCGCTTGGGTTAAATTGCACAACTCGCGAGAGCCGTCTTCAAAAGAAAAGGCGCCGGACCCTGCGGTCGGCGCCTGCGAAATAAGGAAACGATGATCTTACTTGATCTTCGTTTCCTTGAATTCGACGTGCTTCTTGACGACTGGGTCGTATTTCGTCTTCGTCATCTTTTCCGTCATGGTACGGCTGTTCTTGGTCGTGACGTAGAAGAAACCCGTGTCGGCCGTCGACAGCAGCTTGATCTTGATGGTGGTAGCTTTCGCCATGGTCGTCCTGCCTTTATAGAAAATGAAAGCCGTGAACAACCGGATGCGGGCCACGGTCAAGTTGGCGCGAAACTACAAATCGCGCCCGAAAAGTCAAGGCCGTTTTGGCTTCAAAACGATCCGGGCGATGGAAAGCACAACATAAAGCCCGAAGAAGGCGGCGATGGTCCAGGCGAAACCGTTATTGCCGGTGACGTCCATGGCTGCTCCGATGGCCTGCGGCCCTGCGACGGTGCCGACGGCATAGGAGAAGACGAAGGCGGCATTGGCCGCGGCAAGATCCGAACCCTGCAACCGCGAGCCGAGATGGCTAAGGCCGACCGTATAGAGCCCGGAGACGCATCCGCCCCAGAAGAGCAGCACCAGCGCCATCAGGAACCAGCTTTCGACGAGCAGGGGCAGGAAAAGCGCGCCGACGAGGCCGATCAGCGTCAGCGCGGAGAGGAGCGTGCGTCGGTCCTTAACCGTATCGGAGAGCATCCCGAGCGGGATCTGAAAGATGAAATTGCCGACACCCATGACAGTGAGCAGGAGCGCGGCCTGCGACTCGCCGAAGCCCGCGCGTGTCGCGAAAATCGGAAAAAGTGAGAGGCCGCCCGATTCGACCGCACCGAATATGAAGACTGCCGCGGTCGCCGTCGGCACCAGGAAGACATAGCGCATAAAATGCCGCCCCGGCTTTTCGTCTATGACGGGGCTTTCGTTACGCGCGAGATAAATCGGGATCGCGGCGAGCAGGATGACGCCGGCACCGACGGCGAATGGCAGGATGCCGTCACTGCCGAGGATGGAGAAGAGCAGCGGCCCGCTGGCAAAGCCGAGGGAAAGCACGGTGCCGTAGATGCCGAGAACGAAGCCGCGCTTGTTTGGCGGCGCCGTCGCGTTGATCCAGAATTCCGAGAGAATAAAAAGCACGGTGATGGCGCCGTGGAAGATGATCCGGAGCGGAAACCAGAGCCAGAAATCGGTGATGTAGAAGAAACCGAGCGCGCTGGCGGCAGCAAGAACGATTGCCAGCAGCATGGTCGGCGCGACGCCATGGCGATGCGCGAGTTTGGTCGTGAGCGGGGCGGCCGCCATCGAGGCGAGCCCGGCCATTGCCGAATTCAACCCGATCAGCGTCGAGGCAATGCCGCGCTTCTCCATGATGATGCTGAGCAGCGGCAGCCCCAGGCCGATGGCAATGCCGACGGAGGTGATGGAGGCGACAGCCGCGATCAGCGAGGGCCAGTGGATTTCGTCAACCGGCGCAGGCTTTCCGGATAGCGGCTTCGACATTTCGTCAGGTTCCTAGAACATTTTGCCGCCAGGTGGGTTCACCTGACGTCGCTGAAATGCGGCAATGACATACGAATAGGGCAAGAGCGCAAACATGGGTGAACGTATACGGCTCTAGAGAAGCGTGCGGACGAAGCGCCGATGGCGCATGGAATAGAACGGTATCGGTATTTCCCGGGGAAGCAGGGGATCGGATTCGAGGGCATGCCTCAGATCCGCGAGAATGATTGCGGTGATCTCGGGTATTCTAAGAGCACAGTCGTTCACGTCGATCCACTGCAAATCCTGAAGCTCCCGGCTTTCCAGAACGTCGGACGGATCGAGTTCGGCCTCGTCCGCGAATATCGCGAAGAAGCGGGTGTCGAAACGCCTCGGCTGTCCCGGAGGAGTGATGGCCCGAGCCATATAGCGCAAGTTTGTGAGGTCGGGAAGAAAGGGAAGCGGGGCGTGCGCCCCCTCGTGCCTGCTTCCGAGGCTTACGCCAGCCTCTTCATAGAGCTCCCGCACGGCCGCAAGTGCCAGTGCCCTGGCGCGCGCCTCGGTGAGCGGTCGGCCAACGGTCGCTTTCAGCGCGTGCAGAACCGCCGGGTGAAGGTCGCCGGAGAATGGGAGCCGATAATCGGTAGGGTCGCAGCGGCCGCCGGGAAACACATAGAGATCCGGCATGAAGGCATGGGCGCTGTGGCGTTTGCCCATCAGCACGCGCACGGTACCACCGGACCGGTCGAGCAGCATGATCGATGCCGCGTCCCGCGGCCGGATCGCAGGATGTTTGCTCACCGGCGATCGTGGCAGGGAAGCGCGACCGCGCTCACGCATCATGCGGAGGGGTCTCGCGGCGGCAAACCATCTTCCGGCTCGTCCGCGTGGCCGCCGAAGCCGTGCATTTTCAAGGCCCATTGCAGACCGATGACCGCGCCCTTCACCGGCTGCATCAGCGCGATCGCGCTTGCGAGCGTCACCGGCCCCCAAAACGCCAGATGTTGCCAGGTCGTAAGCGGCAGTATCAGATCGGTCATCATGTAGCCGCCCAGCACCAGATGACCGACGATCGTCACGACGATATAGGGTGGGAAGTCGTCAGCGCGGTGATGATCCATGCGCTCGCCGCAAGCCGCGCAGGCATCGACCGATTTGACGAAGCTGCGAAACAGCCGGCCATTGCCGCAGGCCGGGCACCGGCCGAAAAGCCCGCGTTTGATGGAGCGGCCGACCGGCCGTTCGTCCTTTTCCGCACCACCGAACTGAAGCATATCCGTCGCCGTTGCCTTCATGTCCAAAATCCTTCGTGCCGAACGGGGGCCACGTCCCTCATGCATGTCTCCTTTGATCGACCTCGGTTAAAGGACAAAGACATGCAGCAATTCAAAGTGCTACAGCGACCTTTGCGCGTCTAACAAGACGCGCGGCGCTGTAGGACGGATCAGCGTCTGCCGCGCGGCGGTCGCGTGCCCGGCCGCTTGCCCGCATTTACACGATTGCGCCGGCCGGCCTTGTGGAAGGAGCGCATCGCAGTTGGCATTTTGCGCCCTTCACTCACCATCTCGAAGCGAAGCGCGCCGGCAAGGGGCACCGCTTCGGCGAGCTTGACGCGCACGGGGTCGCCAAGGCGGTAGCCGAGGCCGGTTTTCTCACCGGACATCGCCTGGTGGGCTTCGTCATAGATGAAGTAGTCGCGTCCCAGCGTCGATACAGGTATGAAGCCGTCGGCGCCATAGGAAGGCAGCGTGACAAAAAGTCCCGCCCTGGTCACGCCGGACACGCGTCCGTCGAATTCCTCGCCGACGCGGCCGCTCAGGTGATGGGCGATCAGCCGGTCGACGGTATCGCGTTCGGCTGCCATCGCGCGCCGTTCGAAAGTGGAGATTTCGGCGGCGATATCATCGAGCGCGCCTTCCTCCTGCGGTGTCAAGCCGCCTTCGCCGAGACCGAGCGAGGCGACCAGAGCCCTGTGCACCACCAGATCCGCATAGCGCCGGATGGGTGAGGTGAAATGGGCATAGCGCATCAGATTGAGGCCGAAATGACCGATGTTTTCCGGGCTGTAGATTGCCTGGCTCTGGGAGCGCAGCACCATTTCGTTGACCATGGTCTCGTAGGGTTTGCCGTCGGCCTTGGCCAGGATGCCGTTGAAACTGTTCGCCCGCATGCTGCCGCCCTTGGCGAGCGGGATGTCGAGCGTAGCCAAGAATTCCCGCAGGCTCTCCTGTTTGGCAAGCGAGGGCTGGTCGTGCACGCGGTAGATCAACGCCTGCCGCTTCTGCTCCAGCGTCTCGGCGGCCGCGACGTTGGCCTGGATCATCATTTCCTCGATCAGCTTGTGCGCATCGAGTCGTTCCGGCACGAAGACCCGATCGACCGTGCCGTCCGGCTTCAGGATGATCTTGCGCTCCGGCACATCGAGCTCGAGCGGCTGGCGCCGCTCCCGGCCGCGCGTAAGGGTGCGATAGGCTTCCCAGAGCGGCTTCAGGATCGGTTCGAGGAGCGGACCCGTCTTGTCGTCCGGGTTCCCGTCGATCGCCGCCTGGGCTTGGTTGTAGGAAAGCTTGGCGGCGCTGCGCATCATGATGCGATGGAAGCTATGCCCGGCTTTCCGGCCTTCCTTCGAGAACCGCATGCGCACCGCGAGCGCCGGACGGTCGACGCCCTCCCTGAGTGAGCAAAGGTCGTTGGAGATGCGCTCGGGGAGCATGGGCACGACGCGATCCGGGAAGTAGACGGAATTGCCGCGCTTCAGGGCCTCGAGGTCGAGCGCGGACTTCGGCCTCACATACCAGGAGACGTCGGCGATCGCGACGGTGACGATGACGCCGCCGGGATTGTCGGGCGAGGGATCCGGCTCGGCATGGACGGCATCGTCATGGTCCTTGGCGTCCGCCGGGTCGATGGTGACGAGCGGCAGCGGGCGCCAGTCCTCACGGTGCGCCATCGACGCCGGTTCGGCCGCGTCGGCCTCTTTCAGCACGCGCTCGGGGAAGAGGTGGGGAATCCCGTGCGCGTAGATAGCGATCATCGAAATCGCCTTCTCGGAAGCGACCGAGCCGATCACGTTCTGCACCTGGGCCCGCGGCAGCCCGTAGCGCCCGAGGCGGGTCAGATGCACTTCGACAAGATCGCCGTCCGCGGCATCTCCGGTGAAATCCGGATCGACCAGCAATTCTTCGCCACGCTTGTCGATCGGCAACAGCCGCCCGCCGCCCCCGGGCGTCGAGCGGAAGACTCCGAGAACCGCATCCTTGCGCTTATCGAGAACCTTTATGACGCGCCCGGTATAGGCCGGGCCGCCACGGTCCTTTGCGGGGAAGATCTTGGCGAGCACCCGGTCGCCGAGACCGGCGACGGGTGTCTTGGATTTCCCTTTCGCGACGCTCGGCTGTTTGATGAGCACCGCCGGCGCGACGCCGTCGTCGTCCAGCCATTCGGCCGGACGGCCGATCAGTTCGCCGTCGATGTCACGGATGGTGATGTCGAGCACCGTAACCGGGGGCAGGGCGCCGGGACGAAGGAGCGATTTGCGCTTCTTCTCGACGAGCCCATCCTCCTCAAGCGAGCGCAAAACCGCCTTGAGCTCAACTCGCGCCTCGCCCTTGAGACCGAAGGCCTTGGCGATCTCGCGTTTCGACGCCTGCTGCGGATTCTCGGAGATGAAGCGCAACAGGACGTCGCGCGGCGGCACCGCGCCGTGGATGATCGTCTCGCCTGCAGCGTGCGCCGGCTTGGCCGCGCGTGACTGTTTCCTGCCGGCGTCTCTGGCAGGTCGTTCCGTCGGATCGCGCGGGATTCTGGTCAAGTTCAGTCCTTCTTGGCCGTGGCGGCCGTCCTGGTTTTCGCCTTGGCGCCGGACTTGGGCTTTGCCGCCTTCGAGCCGGCGCTCTTCGCCCCTGCGGCCGATGCCTTGCTCCTGGACGTCTTGCCCTTCGTTCCGCCACCCTTGGCGGCGCGCTCGGCAATCAGGGCAAGTGCCTCTTCTGCGGTGACCGACTGCGGATCCTTGCCCCTCGGCAGGGTGGCGTTCACCTTGCCCCAGTTGACGTAGGGACCAAAGCGTCCGTCGCGCACCGTAATCGCGCCGCCCTCGGGATGTTCCCCAAGGTCCTTGAGAGCCGCTGCGGTGCGCCCGCGCGCTCCTGCGCCCTTCGACTGCTTGTCCGCCAGTACCGAGACGGCGCGGTTGAGGCCGATCGAGAAGACGTCCTCGACAGATTCCAAGTTGGCGTAGGTGCCGTCATGGAGCACGAAGGGTCCGTAGCGGCCGATCCCGGTGGAGATCATCTTTCCCGATTCCGGGTGCGCGCCGATATCGCGGGGCAGCGAGAGGAGGGCGAGCGCCTTTTCGTGATCGATCGTGGCTGGCGTCCAGCCCTTCGGTAGGCTGGCACGTTTCGCATCCTTGCCGTCGCCTCGCTGCACGTAGGGACCGAAGCGGCCGCTGCGCAGCGTTATTTCCTCGCCGGTATGCGGATCCTTTCCAAGGCTCTGCGGCTCGTTCGATACAGCCGCTTCCGCCTCGCCGTTGCTTTCGGACGAGAGCTGGCGGGTGTAGTTGCACTCCGGATAGTTGGAGCAACCGACGAAGGCACCGTATTTGCCGAGCTTCAGCGACAGCTTGCCGGTGCCGCAGACCTGGCAGATACGCGGATCGCCGCCGTCTTCGCGCTTCGGGAAGACGAGCGGTGCCAGTTCCTCGTTGAGCGCATCGAGCACATTGGTGACGCGCAGTTCCTTGGTGTCCTCGACCTGCGAGAAGAAATCATTCCAGAATTCGCGCAGGACGTCCTTCCAGTTGAGTTCGCCGGCGGAAATCTGGTCGAGCTTTTCTTCGAGCGACGCGGTGAAATCATATTCCACGTAGCGGGTGAAGAAGCTCTCGAGGAAGGCCGTGACCAACCGGCCTTTCGCCTGCGGCACCAGTTTGCGCTTGTCGATCGCCACATAGTCGCGGTCGACGATCGTCGTGACCGTCGCGGCATAGGTCGAGGGGCGCCCGATGCCGAGCTCCTCCATCTTCTTGATCAGCGTTGCTTCCGAATAGCGCGGCGGCGGCTCGGTGAAGTGCTGGCTGGCATCGATCTTCTGCTTGGCGAGGCTCTCGCGGGCGTTGATCTCCGGCAGGCGGCCACCGTCTTCACCATCCTCCGCCTGCTCGCCGTCTTCCTTCATGTCCGTATAGGCGGCGATGAAGCCGTCGAAGCGGATGACCGAGCCGGTCGCCCTGAGGCCGGCCCTCTTGCCGCCATTGTCAGCCGTGATCTCGGCGGTCGTCCGCTCGATCTCGGCCGAGGCCATCTGGCTGGCGATGCCGCGCTTCCAGACGAGGTCGTAGAGCTTCAGCATGTCGCCGTCGAGAAAACGGCGAACCTGCTCGGGCGTGCGGTAGAAATCCGTCGGGCGAATCGCCTCGTGTGCTTCCTGAGCGTTCTTGGCCTTTGTCGAATAGAAGCGGGGCTTTTCCGGCAGGTAGCGGTCGCCGAACTGGCTGCCGATCGCCCGGCGCGCCGCATCGATCGCCTCCGGCGCCATTTGCACGCCGTCGGTACGCATATAGGTGATGAGACCGACGGTCTCGCCGCCGATGTCGACGCCCTCATAGAGCTTCTGCGCCACCTGCATGGTGCGCGACGCCGAGAAGCCGAGCTTGGAGGAGGCGGCCTGTTGCAGCGTCGATGTGGTGAAGGGCGGGGCCGGATTGCGCTTGACCGGCTTCGCCTCGACGCTTTCAACCACATAGCTGGCGCGGTCGAGCAGCGCCTTCAGCCGGTTGGCCTCTTCCGCATTGCCGATCGCCTTCGGCTGGAACCGCTTGCCGTCGGCCGACACCAGCCGCGCCTCGAATTCGTCGCCGCGCGGCGTCTTCAGGAGGGCGGAGATATTCCAGTACTCCTCCGTCACAAAGCGCTCGATCTCCGCCTCGCGATCGCAGACGAGGCGCAGCGCCACCGACTGCACGCGGCCGGCCGAACGGGCGCCCGGAAGCTTGCGCCAGAGAACCGGCGAAAGGTTGAAGCCGACGAGATAATCGAGGGCGCGGCGGGCGAGATAGGCGTCGACCAGCGAGATGTCGATGTCGCGCGGATCCGCCATCGCGTCGAGCACCGCTTTCTTGGTGATCGCATTGAAGACGACGCGCTTGACCGGCTTGTCGCCGATGACCTTCTTCTTCTTGAGAAGGTCGAGCACGTGCCAGGAAATCGCTTCACCCTCGCGATCCGGGTCGGTCGCCAGGATCAGGCCGTCGGACGACTTCACGGCGTCGGCAATGTCTTTCATCCGCTTGGCCGAGGCGCCATCGACTTCCCACGACATCTCGAAGTCCTCGTCCGGTCGCACCGAACCGTCCTTGGCCGGCAGGTCCCGCACATGGCCGAACGAAGCAAGCACCTTATAGCCGGGGCCCAGGTACTTGTTGATCGTCTTGGCCTTGGAAGGCGATTCCACCACTACAACATTCATCGTCATTCTCTGACACAACTCTTATGGCAAGGCGCAAGCCCTTATGCGCCGAACTTCGACGCCACGAAATGGACAGGGATTCAGGCGCGGTCAAGGGGTTATATCAAAATAGCGGTATCCCGGTCGCTCGCAATCAAGTGGCAAGTGCCGAAATCTATCAACTAAACGTTGTCCAACTCATAGGTCTGATCGGTGCGTCGGCCTTGCCAGGCGGATGCCTCGACCCTATTCGACAGAGACGAGCGAGACCAGATTGGCACCATGGCGGCAGAGCTGGCCGGCAAGGTCCAACTCCAGAAGCACGAGATAGACTTCGGAGGCGGAAAGCCCCGTATGCCGGATGACGTCGTCGATCTCGACCGGCGTTGGCCCGAGTGCCTCGACGATCCGGGCGCGGTCGCTGTCGCCCGGTGCGCTCTTCGCCGTCGATGCCGCCGGAGCGATCGGCCTCTCCTCGATCGAGGGCTCCTTCATGTCCAGGCGCGAAAAAAGGTCGTCGCGGCTGAGCGGGGCCAAGCCCTCGAGGACGTCGGCAGGAGAAGTGGTCACGGTCGCCCCCTGCTTCAGGAGGTCGTTCGTGCCGTGGCAGCGCGGATCGAGCGGAGAGCCCGGCACCGCAAAGACGAGTCGGCCAAAATCGGCGGCGTAGCGGGCGGTGATCAGCGAGCCGGAACGGTTGGCGGCTTCGATGATGGCGATGCCGAGGCTGACGCCGGCGATGAGGCGGTTGCGCCGCGGGAAGTCGCGGGCGCGCGGCTCCCAGCCGAAGGGCATTTCGCTGATCGCGAGACCCGCCCCGGAGGTGATTTCCTGCAACAGCCCGATATTCTCCGGCGGGTAGGGCCGGTCGAGACCGCCTGCAAGCGCCGCAATCGTGCCGGTCTCGACGCTCGCACGATGGGCGGCGGTGTCGATGCCGCGGGCGAGGCCGGAGGTTACGATGTAACCGGCAGCCCCGGCCTCGCGGGCGATCATCGCCGCGAATTTGACGCCGCTGACGGAGGCATTGCGGGAGCCGACGATGCCGAGCGAGGGGCGGGTCGCCACCATTGGATTGCCCTTGACGGCCAAGAGCGGGGGAGCTCCATCGATCTCCTTGAGAGCCTGCGGATAGTGGGGCTCGCCGATGCCGATGAAGACGGCACCGAAACGATGCGCCGCTTCGAGTTCGCGTTCCGCATCGGCGAGCGAGGCCACGCGGATCGGCCGGCCAGCGCCGCCACGGCGGGAAAGCTCCGGCAGCGCCTCGAGAGCGGCCTCGGCGGAGCCGAAATGATTGATCAGGTCCCGAAACGTCGCAGGGCCGACATTGTCACTGCGGATCAGCCGTAGCCAGGCGATCTTCTGCCGTTCCGTCAGCGCGATTCCGGGTGGTCGAGCGCTGCCGTTCCGCATTATCCCTTTTCTCCGATCCGGCTTTCCGTGCCGCTCAGGAGCCGCTGGATGTTGGCCCGATGCTTGATCCAACTGATGACGGTCATTGCGGCAAAGAGCAGTGCGACCTTTTCAGATCCCGTTGCGTAGAGCACCACCGGAATGATGGCGGTCGCGACGAGCGCCGAGAGCGAGGAGTAACGCGTGATCCTTGCCACCGCGAGCCAGATCACAGCGAAAGCAAGCATCATGATGGGCGCGAGACCGAGCAGCACGCCGATATAGGTGGCGACCCCCTTGCCGCCCTTGAAGGAAAGCCACACCGGGAAGAGGTGCCCGAGAAAGGCGGCAAATCCGGCAGCGATCCCCGCTTCGGCTCCCCAATAGGAGGCGATCGCCGCTGCCGCGGTACCCTTCAGCGCATCGAGCAGAAGCGTTGCAGCGGCAAGTTTCCTGTTGCCTGTTCTCAGCACATTCGTTGCGCCGATATTGCCGGAGCCGATCTTGCGGACATCGCCGAGCCCCGCAATGCGGGTCAGGATGAGGCCGAACGGGATCGATCCCAGGAGATAGCCGAAAGCCAGGCACAGGAGTGTTGCAGGCAGCCCCAACTGCCAGGAAAGAATGTCCACCGGTTGTCCCCCGCTTAACCGCTTGCTCTCACACCGCGTGTACGAGCTTGCCCGCAACATAGGTCTGCACGACCCGCCCGGTAAAGCGCGCATTTTCGAAAGGCGTGTTCTTGGAGCGGGAGACCAGCGCTTCCTTGTAGAGAACCCAGGGCTCGTCGAGGTCGAGTATGGCGAAGTCGGCCTTCGCCCCGGGCTTCAGCGTGCCCGCTTCGAGGCCGAAGATCGCCGCCGGTCGGGTGGACAGCGCATCGATCAGCCGCATCAGCGGCACCTGACCGCTGTGGTAGAGGCGGAGTGCCGCGGCCGCGAGCGTCTCGAGGCCGACCGCACCATCGGCGGCATCCGCAAAGGGAAGCCGCTTGGTGTCGACGTCCTGCGGGTCGTGGGACGAGACGATGATGTCGACCGTGCCGTCCGCCAGCGCCTCGACCATCGCCATGCGGTCGTCTTCGCCGCGCAAGGGCGGCGATAGCTTGAAGAATGTCCGGTACTCGCCGATGTCGTTCTCGTTCAGCGTCAGGTGGTTGATGGAGATGCCGCAGGTGACGTTTGCCCCGCGCTGCCGCGCCATCCGGATGGCCTCTGCCGATTCCGGAACGGAAATCTTGGCGGCGTGGTAGGCGGCCCGCGTCAGTCCGGCAATGCGCAGGTCGCGCTCGAGCGGAATGATCTCGGCCTCGCGCGGAATGCCCGGAAGGCCGAGCCAGCTCGCGAGCAGCCCTTCGTTCATGACGCCGTTGGCGCCGAGATATTTGTCGCGGGCCTCGAGCGCGATCACGGTCCCGATCTCGCGCGCGTAGGTCATGGCGCGGCGAAGCACGAGCGTATCGTGGACCGGCTTCCGGCCGTTGGTGAAGCAGACCGCGCCCGCATGCTTGAGCAGTCCGAGTTCGGTCATCTCTTCGCCGAGCAGGCCCTTCGTAAGCGCGGCGGACGGATGGACGTTGACGAGCGCCTTGTCGCGGGCGGCCTTCTGCACGAATTCGACAAGCGCGATGTCATCGATGACCGGATCGGTGTCGGGCATGGCGATGAAGGACGTGACCCCGCCGCTCGCCGCCGCGCGCGCGGCCGATTCGATCGTCTCGCGGTGTTCGCTGCCCGGTTCGCCGACGAAGACGCGTGCATCGACGAGGCCGGGCACGGCGACGAGGCCGGCGCAGTCCTTGACGAAGGCACCGGCCGGGGCGCCCTGGTTCTGTGCATCCTTCCCGGCCGCGAGGATGCGGCCGTCGCCACCGACGATGAGGGTGCCGGTTTCATCAAGATTTCGCGAGGGATCGATGATCCGCAGATTCTGCAGAACGAGTGGTCTGGTCATGGGCGCGGCCCCTGGTTCTGGGAAAGCCCCTGGGAAAGAAGGAGCGTCTCCATCACGGCCATGCGCACGGCGACGCCCATTTCCACCTGCTGCTCGATGACGCTCTGGGGCCCGTCGGCGATGTCCGAGGCGATCTCGACGCCGCGGTTCATCGGGCCGGGGTGCATGACGAGCGCATCCTCCTTGGCGGCTTTCAGCTTCTCCGCATCGAGACCGTAATAATGGAAGTACTCCCGCACCGAAGGCACGAAGGAACCGGCCATGCGCTCGCGCTGCAGTCTCAACATCATGACCACGTCGGCATCCTTCAGGCCCTCGGCCATGGAGTGGTAGACCTCCACGCCCATCTGCTCGATCCCTGCGGGAAGCAATGTCGCCGGCGCCACCACGCGCACGCGCGCCCCCATCTGGTTCAACAGCAGGATGTTCGAGCGGGCGACGCGTGAATGCAGAACGTCGCCGCAGATCGCCACGATGATCCTGGCGAGCGTACCCCTGGCGCGGCGGATCGTCAGTGCATCGAGCAGCGCCTGCGTCGGGTGCTCGTGCTGGCCGTCGCCGGCGTTGACGACGGAGCAGGAGACCTTCTGCGCCAGCAGGGCCGCAGCGCCCGCCGATGAATGGCGCACCACGAGCACGTCGGGATGCATGGCATTCAAGGTCATCGCCGTGTCGATCAGCGTCTCGCCCTTCTTCACGGAGGAGTTGCCGACGGACATGTTCATGACGTCGGCGCCGAGCCGCTTACCCGCGAGTTCGAAGGAGGATTGCGTTCGGGTCGAAGCCTCGAAGAAAAGATTGATCTGCGTCAGTCCGCGGAGGGTGGAAGTCTTCTTCTCCCTCTGGCGGGAGATTTTCACGGCTTCGTCGGCGCGATCGAGCAGGAGCGTGATGTCCTGTTCCGTCAGCCCCTTGATGCCGAGCAGGTGGCGATGCGGGAAAGTGATCATGGGCCGCCCTTGCATGCTGGGATTTGGCCCGCTCTATAGAACGTGGTCCGGGATGCGGCAAGCGGCGCGCCAGCTCTTCTCGAGAAAACTTGTCGGGGCCACGCCTTCTTTCTGCAGGCCTGTTTCGCACCCGCGAAACTTGCGCTAGAACCGGCTCATGAATCAGATGAGCCGGACCGAACAGAAACTTGCGGAACTGAACCAGCCGAAGCCCTGGTCCGGCGTCAATGCCTATCGATCCGATCCCTTGATGGTCGATCTCACCTCCGGCATGCCTAAGACGCTGCGCGACGAATTCGACGCGCTCGGCCGCCATGTGACTTCGCCCGAGGCGCAGGAGCTGGCGCGCATGGCGAATGAGGGCGCGCCGAAGCTGAAGACCCATGGGCCGCGCGGCGAACGCCTCGACGTGGTCGAGTTCCACCCGGCCTGGCACGCGCTGATGCGCCGGTCGATGGCGACGGGCTTGCATTCCTCCGCCTGGGAGAGCCTGCCCGACGAGCGCGGCCGCTCGCACAAGGTGAGGGCGATCCGCTTCTATCTGACGGCGCAGCTCGAATGCGGCCATCTCTGTCCGCTGACGATGACCAGCGCGTCCGTTGCCGCGATCACCGCCTCGCCCGCCGTCCAGAAGGAATGGGCGCCGAAGATCCTGTCGCGCAAATACGACTCGTCCAATCGGCCATGGATGCAGAAATCCGCCGTTACCATCGGCATGGGCATGACGGAGAAGCAGGGCGGTACGGATGTGCGCGCTAACACGTCCACTGCGGAACGGGTCGGCGAGGGAATCTATCGGCTCAATGGCCACAAGTGGTTCATGTCCGCGCCGATGAGCGATGCCTTCGTGATGCTGGCGCAATCCCGCGACGGCCTTGGCTGCTTCCTGGTACCGAGGCTGCTCGAGGATGGTTCGGCCAACGGCTTGCGCTTCCAGCGCCTCAAGGACAAGCTCGGCAACCGCTCCAACGCCTCCTCCGAGGTCGAGTTCTCGGACACGTTCGGCTTCCTGCTCGGAGCGCCGGATGCCGGCATCCGCACGATCCTCGATATGGTGACGCTGACGCGGCTCGACTGTGCGCTCGCTTCCGCCGGCATGATGCGCGCCTCGCTTGCCGAAGCGGTGCATCACACCCGCGGCCGCAAGGTGTTCGGCAAGGCGCTCGTCAGCCAACCGATCATGACCCGGGTGCTCGCCGATATGGCGCTCGATGTCGCGGCCGCGAGCGCGCTGTCGTTCCGCCTCGCCGACGCCTTCGACAAGGCGCATGGCAGCGCCGAGGACGCCGCCTATGCACGGATCATGACGCCGGTCGCAAAATACTGGTCATGCAAGATCGCTCCCGCACTGATCTACGAGGCGATGGAGTGCCTGGGCGGCAACGGCTATGTGGAGGAGCGTTCGCTCGCCCGCCACTATCGCGAAGCGCCGGTCAACGCGATTTGGGAAGGCTCCGGCAACGTGATGGCGCTCGACGTGCTTCGGGTGCTCGGGCGCCGCAAGGAGCTGTTCGAGCAGCTTTTCGGCGTCTTCAGCCGCGATCTCGGCCCTGCCGGCCGCAAGACGATCGAGGTGCTGCGCGCCGCCATGTCGCTCTGCGAGCGCGACGAGGGGGCTGCCCGCATGCTGGTCGAGCAGCTGGCGCTCGCCGCGGCGGCGGCGGAACTCTACCGGCTCGGCGCCGGGCGGATCGCCGACGCGTTTCTCGAGTCGCGGCTCGCTGCCGGCTGGCGCTCGACCTACGGCATGCTCGATTCGCGCTTCGACTCCTCTTACATCCTCGATCTGCTCTACCCGGCCGCGACATAGCCGGTGATCGCGAGCACCAGCGGTATCGTGAAGAAGGACGCGGCCGTCTGGACCGTGGCGACGGCCGCGTAAAGCTCCGCGTCTCCCCCCATCTGCTTTGCCAGGAGATAGCCATTCATCGCCGTCGGCACGGCTGCACCGATCGCGATGACGAGCAAGGCGTCGCCCCGGATGCCGAGCAGGACGCCGGCACCCACCATGAACGCCGGCATGACGATGAGCTTGAGCGTGACCGCAAGGAGAGCAGGGGCGCTCGGCTTCATCGCGTCGGCGATCTTCAGTCCGGCGCCTACCATGATCAGGCCGAGGCTGAGCGAAGCGGTGGCCAGCATGTCGATCGCCGTCATCGCCGGCGCATAGATCGGGATATCGGCGAGGTTCACCAGGATGCCGGCCGCCGACGACAGGATCAGCGGATTGGTGAGGATCTTGAAGAAGAAGAACCCGAGCCCGCGGCTGCGGCCGTTGAACCAGACGAGCACGGCGACATTGTAGAAGTTGATCGGGATGATGACCAGCGTCATGACCAGTGCCGTCAGGCTTAGGCCGATCGCGCCGTAAAGCTTCTGGGCGATGGCGAGCGCCATGAAACCGTTCCAGCGGGTGGCCGTCTGGAAGATCGAGGTGAAGGTGGCGCCGGAGATTTCGCGCGCCCTCAGAAACGGCCAGGTGAAAAGAAGCGCCAAGGACATCAGCGTGACGCTGCCGATGGTGGCGACGGCCGTCGCATCGGCCTTCATCCCGGTAAAATCCGCCTTCGCCAATGTCGAGAAGAGCAGGGCGGGGAAGAGAAAGTAGTAGCCGAACTGCTCGAGTCCGGCCCACATGCCCTGATCGACAAGGTTCGAGCGCCGCAGCCAGACGCCGAGGAGCACGAGCAGGAAGATGGGCAGGATGCTTTCGAAGATGATGGTCATGGCCGGCCTGTCAAGGGGTAGGTGCTACCCATAAAGCGCCGGATGGTGCCTCGCAAGGCGCGGATTGCCTGTGAATATTAACCTTAACAAATGGTTTACGTTGCGCCGAGCGGCCGGACGCTGGGATAGTGGCCTGGAGTTCAATGCATTCGGAACGGAGCGGTTCGGTGAGAACTGGCCTGTTGATCATCATGATGATGTTTTTTGCCGGGCTGGCGCTCGATATAGCCTCGTTGGCGGCCGCTCTCGTCGCCGTCGTTCTGGCCGACCGGGCGATCTATCCGCTCCTCAGCGGATTGGCCGAAGGGAGGGGCGCATGAAGTGGCTTCTGATGTTCTGGGGCGGTCCGGTGGTGCTTCTGACCGGCTGGTACGGGCTTTCCTATTACGATATGAGCTTCGGTATCTTCATGCTGACGCGCGACGCGCACGACCTGGTGTTCCGGGTCTATGGCCATGTTCTCGGGATTCCGCCCGAGACGATCCCGCCGCTCGTCGCGCGGGCGATGATCGTCGACACAATCGTCCTGTTCGCCCTCGTGGCTCTCCGCAAGCGCCGGCAGATCATGGCCTGGTACCGGCGCCGCTACGGCACGCCGGCGGCGCATCATCAGCCGGCGGACGCTCCGTCTTTCGGGAGCAAGGCCAATCTGTCGAGCGCACCCTGAAGGATGAAGGAGGCGGCAGCCGAGTCGATCCGCTCGGCACGCTTCTTCCGCGATACATCCATCTCGATCAGGGCCCGTTCGGCCGCGACCGTCGAAAGCCGCTCGTCCCAGAGCACGAAAGGAATATCCGTCCTTTCGCCCATATTGCGCACGAAGGCGCGCGTTGCCTGGCAGCGCGGCCCTTCGCTGCCGTCCATGTTGACCGGCAGGCCGATGACGAAGGCGGCGATCTTTTCTTTCGCCGCCAGCGCCAGCAGCGCCTGCGCATCGATGCCGAACTTGACGCGCCGGATCACCTCGCGCGGGCTCGCGAGGCGTCGCCCGAGATCGGAAACGGAAACGCCGATAGTCTTGGTGCCGAGATCGAGCCCGGCGATGGCCTGATACGGCGGCAGCCGGGTCGCCAACTCTTCGATGGTGAGAATAGCCATGGGATTCGTCGATTCGATCTTTTCACTGGGTCGGGTTGATCCATATGCTTGTCTGACAGAGAAAGCGATCACGTTTATGGTTTGGCTCGGATTCGCGAGCCGTCGTGACCGGAGGAGAGCGTCATGAAGATCAAATGGCTGGGTCACTCCGCCTTCCACATCGAGACCGCGAAGGCGAAAATCCTGATGGATCCGTTCTTTACGGGCAATCCGGCGTTCCGCGACAGCGAGCGCAAGGCGGCAACCGCGGGACTGACGCATATCCTGCTCACTCACGGCCATGGCGATCACGTCGGCGATACGGTGGCGATCGCCCAGGAGACCGGCGCCACCGTCGTCGCGAACTACGATCTCTGCATGTGGCTCGGCCGTCAGGGCCTCGAGAAGCTGGAGCCGGGCAACACCGGCGGCACGATTCATCTCGGCGGCTTTTCCGCAACCTTCGTCAACGCGCTGCATTCGTCGGCGCAGATCACCGAGGACGGAGTGTCCCACTCGCTCGGCAACGCCAACGGCCTCGTACTTCATTTCGAGGAAGAGCCGACGCTTTATCACATGGGCGACACGGATATTTTCTCCGACATGGAACTCGTCCAGGAATTACATGAGCCGGTTATCGGCATCGTGCCGATCGGCGACCGCTTCACCATGGGCGGTGCGGTGGCGGCACTTGCCTGCCAGCGCTATTTCAAGTTCCACACCGCCATTCCCTGTCACTACGGCTCTTTTCCGATCATCGACCAGACGCCGGAAACCTTCGTCACCGGCATGGACGGCGCTTCGACGCTCGTCGCAACGCCTGAGGTCGGCGGCGTCGTCTCGGTCTGACGGAAGCGAACCGGTTCGGCGACATTCCCCCGTTGCGCAGCATTGAACTCGTCTTTATAGCGGGGGAAATATTGAGAGACCGGAGACGATCATGTCCGTAGACCTTGCCACCGTGAAGCGCGTCGCGCGCCTCGCCCGCATCGCCGTCAGCGAAGAGGAAGCCGAACGGATGACGGGCGAACTCAACGGTATCCTCGGCTTCGTCGAGCAGCTTTCCGAGGTGAATGTCGACGGCGTCGAGCCGATGACGTCGGTCACGCCGATGCAGATGAAGAAGCGGGAAGACATCGTCATGGATGGCGACAAGGCGGCCGACGTCGTTGCCAACGCGCCGAATTCGGACCGCGATTTCTTCCTCGTCCCGAAGGTAGTCGAATAACGCGCCCCTCCCGCCCCGACGTCCTGAATTGCGAAAGTCCGATTGCACCATGACCGATCTCACGAGCCTCACGATCGCCGAAGCCCGCGCGAAACTCTCCGCCAGGGAAATTACTGCGGTTGAACTGACGGATGCCTATATCGCCGCGATCGAGGCGGCCAACGAAACCATCAATGCCTATGTCGACGTGACGCCGGAAAAGGCGCGAGAGATGGCCAGGGCTTCCGACGCCCGTATCGCTGCCGGCCAGGCCGGGGCGCTTGAGGGTATCCCGCTTGGCATCAAGGATCTCTTCGCGACCGAAGGCGTCCACACCCAGGCCTGCAGCCACATTCTCGACGGCTTCAAGCCGCGCTATGAATCGACCGTCACCCAGAACCTTTGGAACGATGGCGCCGTCATGCTTGGCAAGCTCAACATGGACGAGTTCGCCATGGGTTCGTCGAACGAGAGTTCCTATTACGGTCCGGTCAAGAATCCCTGGCGCGCCAAAGGTTCCAACCTCGATCTCGTGCCCGGCGGCTCCTCCGGCGGCTCGGCGGCCGCGGTCGCCGCGCATCTCTGTGCCGGGGCGACGGCTACCGACACGGGCGGCTCCATCCGCCAGCCGGCAGCCTTCACGGGCACCGTCGGCATCAAGCCGACCTATGGTCGGTGCTCGCGCTTCGGCATCGTCGCCTTCGCGTCGTCGCTGGACCAAGCCGGCCCGATCGCGCGCGACGTGCGCGACGCTGCGATCCTCCTGAAGTCGATGGCAAGCGTCGATCCCAAGGACACGACCTCCGTCGACCTGCCGGTTCCCGATTACGAAGCGTCGGTCGGCCAATCGATCAAAGGCATGAAGATCGGCATTCCGAAGGAGTACCGCGTCGAGGGCATGCCGGAGGAGATCGAAGCGCTCTGGCAGCAGGGTATCGCCTGGCTGAAGGACGCCGGCGCCGAGATCGTCGACATCTCGCTGCCGCACACGCAGTACGCGCTGCCGGCCTATTATATCGTCGCGCCGGCGGAGGCTTCCTCGAACCTCGCGCGCTACGACGGCGTGCGCTATGGGCTGCGCGTCGACGGCAAGGACATCGTCGACATGTATGAGAAGACGCGCGCCGCGGGCTTCGGTCGGGAAGTCAAGCGCCGCATCATGATCGGCACCTATGTGCTGTCGGCCGGCTATTACGACGCCTATTACCTGCGCGCACAGAAGGTCCGCACCCTGATCAAGCGCGACTTCGAACTCGCCTTCCAGGCGGGCGTCGACGCCATCCTGACCCCTGCGACGCCGTCCTCCGCCTTTGGTATCGCCGACGAGGATCTCGCCGCCGATCCGGTCAAGATGTATCTGAACGATATCTTCACGGTGACGGTCAACATGGCCGGGCTGCCGGGCATCGCGGTGCCGGGCGGGCTCGACCACAAGGGACTGCCGCTTGGTCTGCAAGTGATCGGCAAACCATTTGAAGAAGAAACGCTCTTCAAGACCGCCCACGTCATCGAGCAGGCCGCGGGTCGTTTCACCCCGGCCAAGTGGTGGTAACCGGCTCCTGGCCGCCGATCTTCAAGCCGCGGGAGACATGATGTAATGAAGCGGAAAAGGGTTCCGCATCATGGTTGTGATTCGCCACGCGCGCCAGAATGAAATTGGCCTTCTCTGCGAAGTCGGGTTAAGCGCCTGGGAGAAGGCGACTGCCGGCATCGGCGACGTCGCAGCCATGCGCGCCCCGGCAAAACGCGCCTTCGACGATTTCCTGGCGAGCCACTGGCTGACCGTCCTCCTCGTCGAGGACGAGAACCGCATCTGCGGTTGGGCCGCGCGCGAGGAATTGGACGGCGTCATCTCCGATCTGTGGATCGATCCGCGCGCCCAGGGCAGGGGTCTCGGCTCTGCCCTGCTCGCCGACGTCGAGCGGCGGATTGCCGCCGACGGCTTCGAAGTGGCGAGCGTGAAAACCCATTCGCAGAATGCGGCCGCGGTCGGCTTCTTTCAGCACGCAGGCTATCGGGTGAAATGGCTTTCGACTGCCTATTCGCAAAGGCTCGACCGCGACGTCGAATTCATCGGTCTGGAAAAGCCGCTCTTGCGTGAGGCGGAGGAGCGCCCCTGGCACGGTTGAATCGTCTGCGGTTCGAAGTCATATAAGGACCTGCCGCGCTGCCGCGGCCGTGCGCCTCTGAAGCCTTGCACGCCGGGATCAATTGCTCTACCGAGAAACCTCGAATTCAGGCTTCAGAGAAGAGCATGAGATGAGCATCGTCGACGTCCGCACTCCCGATCCGAAACGCTTCATTCCCGGCGCCACCGGCGACTGGGAGGTGATCATCGGCATGGAGGTCCATGCCCAGGTGCTGAGCAATTCGAAGCTGTTCTCGGCGGCCTCGACCGAGTTCGGCAATGCGCCGAACGCCAATGTCTCGCTTGTCGACGCCGCCATGCCCGGCATGCTGCCGGTCATCAACGAGGAATGCGTAAGGCAGGCGGTACGCACCGGCCTCGGCCTCAAGGCCAAGATCAATCACCGTTCGATCTTCGACCGGAAGAACTATTTTTATCCCGACCTGCCTCAGGGCTACCAGATATCGCAATACAAGGATCCGATCGTCGGCGAGGGCAAGATCATCATCTCCGTCGGGCCGGATCGCCAGGGTCAGTTCGAGGACGTGGAAATCGGCATCGAGCGCCTGCACCTGGAGCAGGATGCCGGCAAGTCCATGCATGACCAGCACCCCTCGATGTCCTATGTGGACCTCAATCGTTCCGGCGTGGCCCTGATGGAGATCGTCTCGAAGCCCGATCTGCGCTCGTCGGACGAGGCCAAGGCCTATCTGACCAAGCTGCGGTCGATCCTGCGCTATCTCGGTACCTGCGACGGCAACATGGACGAGGGTTCGATGCGCGCCGACGTCAACGTGTCCGTGCGTCGTCCGGGCGAGCCCTTTGGTACGCGCTGCGAAATCAAGAACGTCAATTCGATTCGCTTCGTCGGCCAGGCGATCGAATACGAGGCGCGCCGCCAGATCGCGATTCTCGAGGATGGCGGCGTCATCGATCAGGAGACCCGGCTCTTCGACCCGAACAGGGGCGAGACGCGCTCCATGCGCTCGAAGGAAGATGCGCACGACTATCGCTACTTCCCCGACCCGGACCTGCTGCCGCTGGAATTCGACGATGATTTCGTCGAGGCGCTGAAGGCCGATCTTCCGGAACTCCCGGATGACAAGAAGGAGCGCTTCGTCCGCGATCTTGGGCTCTCGGTCTATGACGCCTCGGTGCTCGTTTCGGAAAAGGCGATCGCCGATTATTTCGAGGCCGTGGCCGAGGACAGGGACGGCAAGATGGCGGCAAACTGGGTTATCAACGACCTTTTGGGTGCCTTGAACAAAGCCGGCAAAACCATTGAAGAGACTCCGGTTTCCCCCGCCCAGCTCGGCGGCGTCATCGACCTCATCAAGGACGGAACGATTTCGGGCAAGATCGCCAAGGACCTCTTCGAGATCCTATGGAACGAAGGCGGCGACCCGGCGGAACTCGTCGAGAGCCGCGGGATGAAGCAGGTCACCGACACCGGCGCCATCGAGAAGGCGGTTGACGAGATCATTGCGGCCAATCCCGACCAGGTGGAGAAGGCCAAGGCAAAGCCGTCGCTTGCCGGCTGGTTCGTCGGCCAGGTTATGAAGGCGACCGGCGGCAAGGCCAATCCGCAGGCGGTGCAGGCGCTCGTCAAGTCCAAGCTCGGCATCGAGGAGTGACGGTGTTCTTTGTCCGCACGGCAAGCGAGCGCGACCTCGATCAGGTCCGAGCCCTGCTTGTCGAGACCTGGCACGCCACCTACGACAGCTTCTATGGCGGCGATAAGGTCGACGAGCTGACCGCCAAATGGCATTCGATCGACGCCTTGAAGGCGCGCTTGCAACGCAAGAACGCGGAATTCGTCGTCGCGGACAATGGCCGCGAGATCGCGGGCATGGGATTTGCGGCCATGTCGGATACGCTCGGGAAAACCGTCATCCTCCACCAGCTCTACGTGCTGCCGAAGTACCAGCGGCAGGGCGTCGGCCGCGATATGTTCGCCGAGCTGGAAACCTGCTTCCCCGATGCCGAGCGCATGCGGGTTGAAGTGGAGCCGCAGAACCTGCATGCACTGGCCTTCTATCGGGCGCATGGGTTTTCCGAGGTTGCAAGCACGGCCAATTGCGGGGACGAGCACTCCGGCATTCCCGCGCTGATCCTGGAGAAGCAGTTGGCCTGACCCGACGGTGCGGCGGGGGCTCGGCTTCGAGCGCATCCATTTCGGCGCCAGGATGCAGGTGAAATGACCTTGCGCCCGCTGGAATCACTGGACAAGGCGGGAGCAGCACGGCATAAGCGGGAGCGAGATTTTGATGTCCGGTCGTCTCCCATCGGCCGGTAAGGGACGATATCCATGAAGCTCCTGCTGCAGATTTTCACCTGGTGGAATGGACAGACGATCGGTACGCGCTTCCACACCTGGCGCCACGGACAGCGCGTCGGGGAAGACGAGTTCGGCAATGTCTACTACCAGGGCGGCAAGGATTCCGAGGGCCGGACGCGCCGTTGGGTGATCTACAATGGTCCTGCCGAAGCCTCTGCGATCCCGCCCGGTTGGCATGGCTGGATGCATCATCGCACCGATATTTCGCCTGCCGATGAAAACTATGTCCAGCGCGAATGGCAGAAGCCGCATCGTCCGAATCTAACCGGTACGCCCCAGGCCTATCGGCCGAAGGGCTCGCTCGCACGTGCCGGCGAGCGGCCGCGGGTCACCGGCGACTACGACGCCTGGACGCCGCGCTCTTAAACGGGCAGTGCGGGGTCAACGCGCCCGCACCACTTCCAACTCACGAGAACTGAACACGGCGCAGCCACAATTCGGGTCTAGCGCTTGGTCCGAGGACAACAGCGAGCACGCGGGGATTGGCGGGAATGGCAGCGTTCTGTCTGCGCAGTTTTATCGGTCGGATCGCGAAGCCTGCCGGTCTTGGCTTCCTTCTTGGTCTGCCGCTGATTGCCGTAACCGGGCCGGCGGGGGCCACGCGCCTCACCAATGCCGTGGCCGTCTTTTCCGGTATCGACAAGATCACCGGCCGCATCACCACCTTCGACGTCTATATCGGCGAAACGGTGCAGTTCGGCGCGCTGCAGGTGACGCCGCGCGTGTGCTACAGCCGCGACGAAACCGAGGCGCCGAAGACGACCACCTTCGTCGAAGTCGATGAAATCACCCTCGACCGCAAAATTCGTCGTATCTTTACCGGCTGGATGTTCGCCGACAGCCCCGGTCTCAACGCCGTCGAACATGCCGTCTACGATGTTTGGTTGCAATCCTGCCAGGAGACCTCCGAGGTGCCGCCACCGGACGCTGCGGCGCAACGCTGATTTCTTTTAAGAGTGGCGGCTCCCGCTTGAAGGCCGTTTTTTGCCTCAAAATTCGAGATTCGGCGAGGCGATTGCCCTGGCGAGCAGCAGGTCGTATTCGGCCTTCGGCACATCGATGGCGCCGAAGGATTTCAGGTGCTCAGTTGTAAATTGCGTGTCGAGAAGCTCAAACCCCCTGGCGCGGAGCCGTTCGACCAGGTGGACGAGGCAGATCTTGGAGGCGTCCTTGCGTAGGGAGAACATGCTCTCGCCGAAGAAGGCGGCGCCGAGGGAAACGCCGTAAAGCCCGCCGACAAGCAAATCACCCTGCCAGGCTTCCACGCTATGGGCGTAGCCCATGCGGTGGAGCGCCGCGTAGAGGGCGCGGATCCTGGTGTTGATCCACGTCGTCGGTCGGCCCGGCGCGGGCCGCGCGCACCCCGCAACGACCGCTTCAAAGGCCGTGTCATAGCGAATCTCGAAAGGGCGTTTGCGGAGGGTCTTTGCGAGGCTACGGGAAACGTGAAAGCTGTCCAGCGGTATGACGCCGCGGATTTCCGGCTCGACCCAGAAAAGCTCCGGATCGTCCGCCGAATCGGCCATGGGAAAGAGGCCGATGGAGTAGGCGCGCAACAACATGTCCGGGGTTATTTCCGGTTCTCTGCTGCGCGACCCCTTCAATGTCATGTCCTACGCCGATGTAGCGGCCAGATGATGCTCGAGCCAGTGGATATCATAGTCGCCGTTAGCGATATCCTGATTGTTGATCAGATCCTGGAACAACGGCAAGGTCGTTTTGATGCCATCGATGACAAATTCGTCGAGCACTCGGCGCAGCCTCATCATGCATTCGACGCGTGTCCGCCCGTGCACGATCAGCTTGCCGATCAGGCTGTCATAGTAGGGCGGGATGCGATAGCCTTGATAGGCGCCGCTATCGACGCGCACACCGAGACCGCCAGGTGCGTGGAAGTGCGTGATCGTACCCGGGGAGGGGACGAAGGTTCGCGGATCCTCGGCATTGATACGGCATTCGATGGCGTGCCCGGAGAAGACGATATCCTCCTGCTTCACTGAGAGACCGGCGCCCGATGCTACGCGGATTTGCTCGTGCACTAGGTCGATGCCGGTGATCGCCTCGGTGATCGGGTGCTCCACCTGCAGGCGCGTGTTCATTTCGATGAAGTAGAACTCGCCGTTCTCGTAGAGAAACTCAATCGTGCCGGCGCCGCGATACTTCATCTTCTTCATTGCATCGGCGCACACCTGACCGATCTGCATGCGCTGCTCGACGTTGAGGGCAGGCGAATTTGCCTCTTCCCAGACCTTCTGGTGGCGGCGTTGCAGCGAGCAATCGCGCTCACCGAGATGGATGGCATTGCCTGCCCCATCCCCCACGACCTGGACCTCGATGTGACGCGGCTTTGTGAGGAACTTCTCCATGTAGACCGCATCATTGCCGAAGGCGGCGGCGGCCTCGGAGCGTGCCGTCGCCACCGCGTTCTCAAGTTCCTCCTCGGTCCTGGCGACCTTCATGCCGCGGCCGCCGCCGCCCGCCGTCGCCTTGATCAGGACCGGGAAGCCGATCTTGCGGGCGACCTTGAGCGCGTTCTCGGGTTTCACCTCTCCATGGGAGCCTGGGACCACGGGAATGCCCAGTTCTTCCGCCGTCTTCTTGGCGGTGATCTTGTCGCCCATTAGCCGAATGTGCTCGGCCGTCGGTCCGATGAAGGTGATGCCATGCGCATCGAGGATATCGGCGAACTTGGCGTTTTCCGAGAGGAAGCCGTAGCCCGGATGCACGGCATCGGCGCCGGTGATCTCGCAGGCGGCCACGATCTGATGGATGTTCAGGTAGCTGTCGCGCGACGGTGGCGGTCCGATGCAGACGCTCTCGTCGGCGAGCCGCACATGCATGGCGTCGCTGTCTGCGGTCGAATGGACCGCGACGGTGGCGATGCCGAGTTCCTTGCAGGCGCGCAGCACCCGGAGAGCGATTTCGCCGCGATTGGCAATGAGGATTTTCGAAATCATCCAATCCGCGCCTTATTCGATCACGATGAGGGGTTCGCCATACTCGACCGGGGCGGCGTCCTGCACAAGAATTTCGGTCACCTTGCCGGCGCGCGGAGCCGGAATCTGGTTCATCGTCTTCATCGCTTCGATGATCAGGATCGTCTGGCCTTCCTTGACCGTTGCACCGACCTCGATAAAGGGACGAGCGCCCGGTGCCGGGGAGAGATAGGCGGTGCCGACCATCGGCGCCGTCACGGCGTTCTTGGCGTTGTGACCGCCGCCTTCCGCGGCTGCCGGAGCGGCCGGGGCTGCAGGTGCCGCCGCAGCTACCGGCGGCATGTGATAGGTGGGCATCGGCGGCATGGACATCGCGACGGGCGTACCGTTGCGCGAGACGCGGATGCGCAGGTCGTCCTGTTCCACTTCGATCTCGGTCAGGTCGGTATCCTTGAGGATATTGGCGAGATCGCGGATCAGCGCCTGGTCGATACCGGGTTTCTTGTCAGCCATGGGATATGAGCCTCGTGTTCTTCTTATTTCGACGTGTCTGTCAGGTTCTTTAGCGCATGCAGCGCAAGAATGTAACTCTGCGCGCCGAAGCCGCAGACCACGCCTTTTACGGCCGGTGCAATCATCGACCTGTGGCGGAATTCCTCGCGTGCATGGATGTTGGAAAGGTGCAGCTCCACCACCGGAACGCCAATTGCGCGGATGGCGTCGTGCATGGCGATCGAGGTGTGACCGTAGGCGCCGGGATTGACGGCGACGCCCGCGGCCGTTTCGCCGGCCTCATGCAACCAGTCGACCAGGACGCCTTCGTGGTTCGACTGGCGAAAGTCGATCTCAAAACCGAGGGCTTGACCCTCCGCCTTGCACATCGCCTCGATGTCGGCCAGCGTCTGGCCACCGTAAATGCCCGGCTCGCGCCTGCCGAGGGCATTCAGATTGGGGCCGTTCAGCACGAAAATAGTCGAGGACATAAGGAATTCCGGTCGGATGATGGAGTTTTACCTATAGACCGACGGTTCCGCGAGGGAAAGCCCCTTGGGACACGCGCGGATTTGTCCACAAGTCGCGGCGCTTCTCGAGGGGCGGCCCGGTGATCGGAGGGAACTCGTCAGCAGGCGGTCTTGCCGCACTGGCGCATATTGGCCACCTTCTTCGTCAATTCGCCGGAACCGACTGCGCCGAAGACCGCTTCGTTGCCGATCACGTAAGAGGGCGTTCCGGTGATGCCGAGATCGTTGGCGAGCGTGTAGGCCTCGCGCACGCCGGCGTCATGCGGATCGTCTTCCATCTTCTCGCGCAACTGCGCTTCCGTCACACCGAGGCTGGCGGCGACCGCGATCGCCGTTTCCTCCGTCGCGCGTTCCTCTCCCCCTAAGAGCCCACGGTGGAAGTCGCCGTATTTTTCCGGAGCGATGGCGCGGAACGCGGCGCTCACCTTATGGGCGGCGAGGGAGTCGGGTCCAAGGATCGGGAACTCCTTAAGCACGAAACGAATGTTTTTGTCCTTGGCTAGGATCTGGTCCATGTCCGAGAGGGCGCGCTTGCAGTAGCCGCAATTGTAGTCGAAGAATTCGACGATCGTGACGTCACCCTCGGGATTGCCGAGTGTGAAGTCGTAGGCGGAATTGAAGATGGCCGACTGATTGTCGGCGATCGCCGCCGTCGCTGCCGCCTGCTGCTGGGCGCGCTGCTTGGTGGTGAGCGCCTCCTGGACTTCCAGCATGATTTCCGGATTGGCGAGCAGGTACTCCTTGATGAAGGCGCCGAGCTCTTCCTTTTGTTTCGCATCGAGAGCGGCTGCAGATTGGGGCAGGGCGATGCCGGCTGCAAGCGCGATCAGCGTTCCGCCGACAATCATCTTCTTCTTGAGTATCATCATTCCCTCATTGTCTTCCGTGCCCTATTGTCGTCGATTCCATCAATGCCTGTCGAAAAGCAACGAGAAATCCCGCCCTTCTGCGGGCTTTGCGAGCATACGGGGTGCCGCGGCGAAACGAAACGGCAAAATCGGCCGAATTGCGGCACTCGCACACTTGTGAAGCTGAAATCTATCAGGCAAAGGGGCGAGGATCAGCGAAACCTCACGAGGATCTGTCATTGGTACAGATGTCGAAACGCAGCGCGGTCGAGCCGTTCCACGCCATGGATGTTCTGGCGGAGGCCACGCGCCGCCGTGATGCCGGCCACCCGGTAATCTCGATGGCGGTCGGCCAGCCGGCATATCCGGCCCCGAAGGCCGCGCTCGAGGCGGCGCGGCGCGCGTTGGAACATGGCCGGCTCGGCTACACGGATGCGCTAGGCACGCTGTCCTTGAAGCAGGCGATTGCCGCTCACTATCAGAGCCGCCACGGGATCGCCGTGGACCCGCAGCGCATCGCCGTCACGACGGGCTCGTCGGCGGGGTTCAATCTTGCCTTCCTGGCGCTCTTCGATCCAGGCGATTGCGTCGCGGTCGCCCGTCCCGGATATCCCGCCTACCGCAATATCCTGGCGACCCTCGGCCTGACCGTCGTCGAGATCGACGCGAATGCCCAGACCGGCTTCACGCTCACGCCGGAAAGCCTGGAGCGGGCGGCGGAAAAGGCGGGCAGGCCGCTCAAAGGTGTGCTCCTAGCAAGCCCGGCCAACCCGACGGGTACGGTGACCGGTAGGGCGCGGCTGAAGGCGCTGGCGGACTATTGCGGCACGCAATCGATCGCCTTCATTTCCGACGAGATCTATCATGGGCTGACTTTCGCCGGTGAGGAAGCGACCGCGCTCGAGGTTGCCGACGACGCGGTCGTGATCAATTCCTTCTCGAAATATTATTGCATGACCGGCTGGCGCATCGGCTGGATGGTGCTGCCCGAGACCCAGGTGCGCGCCTTCGAGCGCATCGCCCAGAGCCTCTACATCTCGCCGCCGGAACTCTCTCAGATCGCGGCCGAGGCGGCGCTCGGTGCGCAGGAGGAACTGGACGGTTACAAGCGCGCCTATGCCGCCAACCGCGATCTCCTGCTGAAGCGCTTGCCCGAGATCGGCCTCTCCATCGCCTCGCCGATGGACGGTGCCTTCTACGCCTATGTGGATGTCAGCCGGTTCACCAATGACAGCATGGCCTTTGCCCGGCGCATGCTGAGCGAAATCAACGTCGCCGCAACGCCCGGCTTCGATTTCGACCCCGTAGAGGGGCATCGCACCATGCGCTTCTCCTACGCAGGCTCGACGCCGGAGATGGCCGAAGCGATGGACCGCCTCGCGCGTTGGCTGGCGTAGTCGCGGCCCCGCTGCGACCAGCCTAAAGGGGCACCATGCTGTCATGCAGTCGCGACGTAACGCTCGCCCTCGGAAAAATCGGCTAGGCTCTGACGCCAAGTGGATTGGCCGGGCCAGCGATATTCGACGGAGCCCTCCGCCGGTGATATGACGGCTGTATAGAGCGTGCCCAACCCGCCGCGGTAATCGGTTCTATATAGCGGGGCCGAGTGGAAGGCGCCGATAAAACGATCGAGGTCCGGAGATTTCGCGCGAAGAGCCGACAGGCACTCGGCGCGCTCGGCCGTTTCCGACCACCTGTTGCGCTCCGGCCATTCGAGAGCCAGTTGGTGGTTCGTCGCAATTGGGCTTCGACGCGTTACCGCTTCCCGATCCGGAGCCGGATAGACGACGGCGTAGTCACCGGTTTTGTCGAGGATTACGACATTCTGTACTGCCTGGACCGGAATCCGGCTCAAGGTCTCGCTAGCTTCGGTCGTGGTCGAGCGGCACTCCAGCACATAGCGCAACAGGAGAGGCACCTGGAATCCCTCCGGAGAGTACGCGATCCGCCCCCCGAATGTGAGGGCAACTGCCAGGCCGGCACTATTTACGCCGTCGAGGGCGCCGAGCCACGCTTCTGACGTCACGATGACGTCGTGGTGCTCCGTCCATCGGCTGCGAAGAACGGTTCCTTCGAAAAAGTCGGGTGTGAAATCGTAATTACGAACAAGAACGGGAATCCCACCTAGCGCGACGGCCACGCTGCAGCCCGAGATGACCGGCGGCGTCCGGTACAGCGACAAAGCACGGTGAGCGATTTCGTCCGAGCCGATGAGGCTGCATGCCCGATCGAAAACGGGCACGAGTTCGGGCATATGGGCCGCCAGTTTTCCCCGCGCCTCGTCTATCGTGGGACGACGCTCCAGCCCCTCGCTCAAGTACCAGTCCCTGTACCGGGGCCACGACACGGCAAAGCGCTCACGCCACTTGTCCCCCCATGGCCGATTCCGAAACTGCAAAGACCTTCACCATGCGCCTTCAAAGTACCTGTCGGAGAAGCCTCATGCGGGAATAGAAACAGCCGCCCGCAACAGAATTGCGGACGGCTGACAGGATATCGAGGTGAAAACCCCGAATACAAGCTGTTGATGCGCTCAGAAGAAGCCGCGGCGTTGCCACCAGCCGCCCTTTTTCGGCTTGTTCGTCTCTTCCTCGCCGGCTTCGGGCTTGTTCGAAGTGACGACCGGTTCGGAGGCGATTGTCGCGAGATCGCGGTTGGCCCGTGCCGGCTTGGCACCTTCGAGATCAGCCGCCGCTTCCTCGATGGCCTCGGCCTGAGGGACGGTCAGATCTTCCGGTTGCGATTCGACCGACTTCTCGGCGGCGGCATCGACGTCTTCCTCCGCTGTGGCATCGGATGCCTTTGCGGGTTTCTTGCGGCTGCGCTTCGGTTTGGCGGGTTTTTCTTCCGCCGGCGCCGCCACGTCGGCAACGGCCACAGGGGCGGCTCCCTCGATGGCCGCGCGCGCGGCTGTTTCCGCCTCTTCGTCGGCTTCCGGCTCCTCTACGCTCCCCGCATCCCCATTCGTCTCCGCCTCGGCGCCGGCAAGCTCGTCCGAATCCAGACGATTGCGGCGGCCACCGCGCTTGCCGCGGCGCCGGCGCTTGCGCTTCTGATCGCCGTCGGCGGTCGCCTCTCCGGCCTCCAGCGTCTCGACGTCGTCTTCGTCTTCGTCGTCGGCTTCATCCGATGCCTCAAGCTCTGCCGATTCCCCGGCAGCCGCTTCGCCGGCCTGTGCCGCGCCCTTGCCGCGGCGACGGCGGCGGCGTTTGCGTTTGCGTCCACCCTGATCGTCGGAGGCTTGCGCCTTCGGCTGTCCTGCCTGCTCGGAGGTTTCCGCGGCCTCCTCCTCGTCGAGGTCTTCTTCGACGATGATGTCCTCTTCTTCTTCTTCTTCCGGTTCCGGTTCGAAGTGCAGGAGTTGTTCGATCTTGACCGGGTTTTCGACCGGCTCCCCGCGATCGATCGCGAAATGCTGCGCGCCGACATGGGCGTCGGCCTCGACGACGATCGAAACGCCGAAGCGCTGTTCGTAATCGGTGATCGTGCCACGCTTGTAGTTGAGCAGGTAAAGCGCGATTTCCGGAACCGTCCGAACGCAGATGTCGTGGGTGGTGTTCTTCAGTAGGTATTCTTCGATGCCGCGCAGAACGTGCAGCGCGACGGAAGACTGCGAGCGGATATGGCCCGTGCCGTTACAGTGCGGGCAGGTCTGCATCGTGCTTTCGAGCACTGAAGCGCGAATGCGCTGGCGCGACATTTCCAGAAGGCCGAAATGCGAGATGCGTCCGACCTGGATGCGCGCGCGGTCGTGCTTGAGGCAGTCCTTGAGCTTCTTCTCGACGGCGCGGTTGTTCCGCTTCTCCTCCATGTCGATGAAGTCGATGACGATTAGACCGGCGAGGTCGCGCAGCCGCAACTGCCGCGCCACTTCCTCAGCCGCCTCGAGATTCGTCTGCAGAGCGGTGTCTTCGATCGAGTGCTCGCGCGTCGAACGGCCGGAGTTGACGTCGATCGAGACCAGCGCTTCGGTCTGGTTCATGATGATGTAGCCGCCCGACTTCAGCGTTACCTGCGGCTGCAGAATCCGGTCGAGCTGCGCCTCGATGCCGGAGCGCGAGAAGATCGGATGCACGTCGCGATAGGGCTGGACGACTTTCGCATGACTTGGCATCAGCATCTTCATGAAGCTCTTGGCTTCGCGGTAGCCTTCCTCGCCGGCAACGATGATCTCGTTGATATCCTTGTTGTAGAGGTCGCGGATCGACCGCTTGATCAGGCTGCCTTCCTCATAGACCAGGCATGGCGCCGTCGAGTTCAGCGTCAGCGTGCGGACGTTTTCCCAGAGCCGCATCAGATATTCGAAGTCGCGCTTGACCTCGACCTTGGTGCGGTTGGCACCGGCCGTGCGCAGGATCACGCCCATCCCCTGCGGCACGTCGAGGCCACGGGCGATTTCCTTCAGCCGCTTGCGGTCCTGCAGATTGGTGATCTTGCGGGAAATGCCGCCGCCGCGCGCCGTGTTCGGCATCAGAACCGAATAGCGGCCGGCGAGCGAAAGATAGGTCGTCAGCGCCGCGCCCTTGTTGCCGCGCTCTTCCTTGGCGACCTGGACGAGGAGGATCTGGCGGCGCTTGATGACTTCCTGAATGCGATATTGCTTGCGCGGCTTGCGGGTCTGACGGTCCGGAACCTCTTCCATCGCGTCTTCCGCGCCAACCGATTCAATGACCTCGTTCTCGCCGTCGTGGTTGTCGTCGTCGTCGTCGTCGCTACGGCGGCGCGTGTCCACCTCTTCGGAAATCGAGTCCGTGTCGACCATCGCGGCCATTTCGCCGGCGCTGCCTTCCTCGTCGACTTCCGGGGGGGCCTCTGCTGCTTCTGCCCCTTCCGCCGTCTCGCTCGCCTTGGTCTTCGTCCGCCGCGTACGCTTTGGTTTTGCCTTGGGCTTTGCCGCGGGAACTTCGGCTTCCGGCGCCTCGGCGACGCCTTTCTCCGCCGGCGCCGCTGCACCCTCCGCCTCGGCCGGTGCTGCCGCCTCTTCCGGCACGATGTCGACCGGTTCGCTCTCCTCCTCGCGGCGGGCCTCTTCGGCCTCCGCCTTCAGGAGCGCCTGACGATCGGCGAGCGGAATCTGGTAGTAGTCGGGATGGATTTCGGCGAAAGCCAGAAAGCCGTGGCGATTGCCGCCGTAGTCGACGAAAGCGGCCTGCAGCGAAGGCTCGACCCTCGTCACCTTTGCCAGGTAGATATTGCCGCGGATCTGTTTCTTATGTTCCGATTCGAAATCGAATTCTTCTATGCGGTTCCCGCGTACGACGACGACGCGCGTCTCCTCCGCGTGAGACGCATCGATAAGCATTTTCTCTGCCATCTAAGCTGTGCTCCTCGGCGCAGGTGGACGGCAGACAGAGTGGTTTCACTGGGAAAACTGTCGAACACGCCGGGAACTGCGCCGGATGTAAAGGGTCCTGTTTGGCGCAGGCGACGGTGCAACAGCCAGACGGCAGCCGGGACGGTCACGTCCCAGGACCACTTTACGTCTGACCGATACTGCTTATTCACATCAAAAGACCAAACAAGAATGCCAATGTCCTAGGCCCGAACAGGGCCCGATGAATGTGCCCGCTGGCGGGCATTCGGTGAAAATCACCATCAAGAACTCCGGCCACCGCCGGAAATTTGCGATCCAGTGTACGAAGGAGGAAATGCAGAGACGGCGGATGAATGCCTGCGGCCGCGAAAGCACGATACGGTTGCAACCGGTTGTCCGGCTCGATCGCTTCTTGGCGCCAAGCTCGGGAAAGCTCCGGCTGCCCGGCCGACGATTCTATCCCGTCAACACTTTCTCCTTGTGACGCTTTTATGGATTCTATGTCACATTGGCAAGGGAAAAGCCTGTGCCGCCACAATATTGATTGATTCGCTTGCCCCGGTGAAGCGGCGCCGCCGGCGGGCGACGAAAGCCTCGCCGATGCGCCGCCCGCGGCTCTTGCTGTCAAGCTTTGGTTAACCATGGAAAGGCATTGGAGAATGTTGCTTGCGTGACGTCACGAGGGTGCCGGAGCAATGGCGCCTTGACTTTTGAAGGGACGACGGGGGAATTTTGAGGTGAGGGCTACGGCAAATGTGGTGCGTTCGTTGTGGGCGAAGGGAACATTGCGGCGCGCGGCGCGCTCGCTTGCGATCCTGTTCGCGCTGGTGACCGCGCAGCCATCGTCAGGCGTGGCGGCCGACGGGGAGGCCCCGCCGCTTCTTGCATTCAGCGCGAGAATCGCTGGCGACGACGCGCGCACGCGTCTGGTCATAGCATTCGACCGAAAGCCGGATTTTTCCATTCACTACGTCGCAGACCCGGTTCGCGTCGTCGTCGATCTGCCGGAAACCTCCTTTGGACTGAAACCGGAGAGCCTCGATCCAAGAGGCCTGTTCAACGCGATACGTTATGGCGGAATGGGGGCAGGGGCTTCCCGTCTCGTCCTCTCCGCCAACGGGCCGACCGAGATCACCGAGGCGAAGGTGCTGCCGGAGGAGGACGGCAGCGGCTATCGGCTCGTGCTCGATGCGGAACGGATCGATCGGGCGCGTTTCGAAAAGCTGCTGAGCGAGCAGCAGTGGAAGGGGAGCGCGCGCGCGGTCAAGGCCGACCGACCGTCGGCGCCGCCGCCGAAGGCCGGCACCTTCGTGATCGCAGTGGACGCGGGTCATGGCGGAATCGATACGGGCGCCATCGGCGGCACGAGCAAGATCGAGGAAAAGCGCGTAACGCTCGATTTTGCCCGCGTTCTCGCCGAGACTCTGAACCGCGAGGCCGGCGTCGAGGCTTTCCTGACGCGGGACCGGGACGAGTTCCTCTCCCTGTCCCAGCGGGTGCAGATCGCGCGGCAGGGAAACGCCCATCTGTTCATTTCCCTTCACGCCGATACGCTGAGGCAGAAGGATATTCGCGGCGCAACCGTTTACACCATTTCCGACAGGGCGTCCGACCATCTGGCGGCAGAGCTCGCGCAGCGAGAAAACCTGTCCGACGAGATTGCGGGCATTTCGATCGAAAGCGAACCGCCCGAGGTCGCCGACATCCTCATCGACCTGACGCGCCGCGAAACCCAAGCCTTCTCGGTCAGCCTCGCGCGGAGCGTCGTAACGTCCTTCGAAGGACAGATCAAACTGATCAACAATCCGCATCGCCACGCCGGGTTCCGGGTCCTGCAGGCACCCGACGTTCCCTCGGTCCTGCTCGAACTCGGCTTCCTTTCCAACAAGGAGGACGAGACGCTGCTTCTGGACCCGGAATGGCGCAAAAAGGTGTCCGGCCTCATCGCAGACGCCGTCCGGCGCTATCGGCAAGCGGCGGTTGCAAATGGTGGCTGAATATTGGAGCGCGGCGCGCCTTTTAAGGCGCGAAAAGGACCCTGTAACGTGTTGAACCCGCGCATCGAGCTTTCCGAGGATCGAGTCCGATTTTCGGGCCGACGCGCCAGCGGGAGTGTTCTGCGGCGCGACGGGCCTCCGCTGAGGGGAAGTGATTTGTGTCGCCCTTGTAACAGGGATATGCTTTTCAGCTGGATGCGCACGGGTTAATCGAAAACCAGCCCTATTTTACTCACAATCCGGGCCTTTTGGGGGAGGGGGTCCCGTTTTGTCGGGAAACGGTGTTGATGCGTAGGGCTCCTCGCCATATGAGGGAGCCCACGAGGGCGTAGCTGCAATACGAGACTATTCCTGACGGAAGCAATTGGCAGGTCGATGTGCCTGGCGCAAGCGCGGCTTCCGGTTCGGCGATGGGGCGACAATAGGTACCGGTACCTGACTGATGATCAGACTTATAGGATATTTTTTCGGCGTTGGTGTGTTTCTGCTGCTGGGCGCTGCCGTGGCGGTCGCGATCTATATTGGCGCGGTGACGAAGGATTTGCCCGACTATGAGGTACTGGCGAAATATGCGCCGCCGGTAACGACCCGTTTCCACGCCGGCAACGGCGCACTGATGGCCGAATATGCCCGCGAGCGCCGGCTCTATCTGCCGATCCAGGCCATACCGGATCGCGTCAAGGCTGCCTTCATTTCCGCCGAAGACAAGAATTTCTATCAGCATCCGGGCATCGACGTTACCGGTCTCGCCCGTGCCATCGCCGTCAACATCCAGAACATGGGGTCGGGCCGGCGCCCCGTTGGCGCCTCGACGATCACCCAGCAGGTCGCGAAGAACTTCCTGCTTTCTTCCGACCAGACGATCGACCGCAAGATCAAGGAGGCGATCCTCTCCTTCCGCATCGAGCAGGCCTACAGCAAGGACCGCATCCTCGAGCTCTATCTCAACGAGATCTTTTTCGGGCTGAATGCTTACGGGGTCGCCGGCGCGGCGCTCACTTATTTCGACAAGTCGGTCACCGAACTCACCATTGCCGAGAGCGCCTATCTTGCGGCCCTTCCCAAGGGGCCGGCCAATTATCACCCGTTCCGCAAGACGGAAGCGGCCATTGAGCGCCGCAACTGGGTGATCGACCGCATGGTCGAGAACGGTTACGTAACAAAGACGGATGGCGAGGAGGCGAAACAGCAACCGCTTGGCGTCACGCCGCGCCGCGGTGGCGCCCACCTCTTCGCGTCGGATTACTTTGCCGAGGAGGTGCGCCGGCAGATCATCCAGAAATACGGAGACAATGCGCTCTACGAGGGCGGCCTTTCGGTGCGGACCTCGCTCGATCCGCAAATGCAGGTCGTCGCCCGCAAGGCCTTGCAGCAGGGTCTCGTGAGCTATGACGAGCGCCGCGGCTTCCACGGCCCGATCGATACGATCGAGATCGGCGGCGACTGGGGCGTGCCCTTGAGCAAGATCGCAGCGCTCGGCGACGTCCCGGAATGGAAGCTCGCCGTCGTGCTTTCCGTCGACGGCGAAGGGGCGGTCATCGGTCTCGATCCGGAAAAGCAAGCGTCCGGCAAGATCGTCGCCGAACGCATAACGGGCCATATTGCCGCGAAGAACATGGAATGGGCCTACCGGTCCGCGCGCCGCGACCGCAAGAACGCGAAATCCCCGGAAGGGGTCTTCGGGCCGGGCGACGTCGTCTATGTCGAACCGCTCGAGGGGGAAAAGGCGGAATATCGCCTTCGGCAGCCGCCGAAGGTCCAGGGCGGCCTGGTGGCGATGGATCCGCATACGGGCCGCGTCTTGGCCATGGTCGGCGGCTTCTCCTATGCGCAGTCGGAGTTCAACCGCGCCACGCAGGCGATGCGCCAGCCCGGCTCGTCCTTCAAGCCCTTCGTCTATGCTGCGGCACTCGACAATGGCTACACGCCCGCATCGGTTATCCTCGACGCGCCGATCGAAATCGTCTCCGGCGGACAGGTCTGGCGGCCTGAAAACTACGGCGGCGGTTCTGCCGGCCCCTCGACCCTGCGGCTTGGCATCGAGAAATCGCGCAACCTGATGACGGTGCGCCTTGCCAATGACATGGGGATGAACCTCGTTGCGGAATATGCCGAGCGCTTCGGCATCTATGACAAGATGCAGCCGCTCCTGTCCATGTCGCTCGGTTCCGGCGAGACGACGGTGCTGCGCTTGGTTTCCGCCTATTCCGTCCTTGCCAATGGCGGCAAGCAGATCAAGCCGTCGCTCATCGACCGGATTCAGGATCGCTACGGTAAGACCATCTTCCGCCACGAGGACCGCACCTGCGACAATTGTAATGCCAATGACTGGGCGGAGCAGGACGAGCCGGTGCTGAACGACAACCGGGAGCAGGTGCTCGATCCGATGACTGCCTACCAGATCACCTCGATGATGGAGGGCGTCGTCGCTCGGGGCACGGCCGCAGGCAAAATCAAGCTCGATCGCCCGGTGGCCGGCAAGACCGGCACCACCAACGACGAAAAGGATGCTTGGTTCGTCGGCTATACGCCGGATCTCGTAGCAGGCCTTTATCTGGGCTTCGACGATCCGGCCCCGCTCGGCCGCGGTGCGACGGGCGGCGGCCTCGCGGCGCCGGTCTTCAACGCCTTCATGCAGGAGGCCGTCAAGGGCACCCGTCCCGGCAAGTTCGTCGTGCCGGAAGGCATGAGCCTCATTCCGGTCAACCGCAAGACCGGCATGGCCGCCTTCGAGGGCGAACCCGACACGATCATCGAAGCCTTCAAGCCTGGTACGGGCCCGGCCGAGAGCTTCTCGGTCATCGGCGATCTCGATGAATATGCGCCGCCGGAGGAGATCCTGAGGAACTCTCCGCAGGCCAACCAGGCCGTGACCTCGGGTTCGAACGGCCTCTTCTGATCCTTTCCGTTGCAGCTGCCGCCCATCGCCTTTACATCGGCGGCGGGCATCGCTATCTGACCCTCACCATCCTACAACGACTAAAAGAAACAGGATCATGCGCAGCGAAATCGAGAACATTGTCGACGAGATCAAGCAGGCCATAAGCCTGCTGAGGAGGCATCTTTGACTGGGACCAGGCGATAAGACGACTGGACTGGTTGAACAACAAGGCGGAAGATCCGTCGCTTTGGAACGATGCCGCCGAGGCGCAGAAGCTGATGCGCGAGCGTCAGCAGCTTGATGACAATATCAGCGCCCTCAGCCGGCTCGAGCAGCAGCTCAACGAAAACATCGAACTCATCGAACTCGGGGAAGAGGAAGACGATTCGGCGATCGTTACCGAGGCCGAGGAGGCGCTCCGGCAGCTTCGTGGCGAAGCGGCGAAGAAGCAGGTCGAAGCCATGCTTTCCGGCGAGGCCGACCAGAACGACACCTACCTCGAAGTGCATTCGGGCGCCGGCGGCACAGAAAGCCAGGATTGGGCCAACATGCTGCTTCGCATGTACTCCCGTTGGGCGGAACGCCAGGGGTACAAGGTGGAGCTCTTGGAAATCCAGGACGGTGAAGAGGCTGGCATCAAGTCGGCGACGCTCCTCGTCAAGGGCCACAATGCCTATGGTTGGCTGAAGACCGAGTCGGGCGTGCATCGGCTCGTGCGCATCTCGCCCTATGACAGCAATGCTCGCCGCCACACGTCTTTCTCGTCGATCTGGGTCTATCCGGTCGTCGACGAATCGATTCAGATCGATGTCAACGAAAGCGATTGCCGCATCGATACCTATCGGTCTTCGGGTGCCGGTGGCCAGCACGTCAACACGACTGATTCGGCCGTGCGTATCACGCACATGCCAAGTGGTATCGTCGTGCAATGCCAGCAGGAACGCTCGCAGCACAAGAACCGCGCCAAGGCGTGGGACATGCTGCGCGCTCGGCTTTATGAAGCGGAACTGAAGAAGCGGGAGGAGGCGGCCAATGCCGAGGCCGCCTCAAAGACCGATATCGGCTGGGGGCATCAGATCCGCTCCTATGTTCTGCAGCCCTACCAGTTGGTGAAGGACCTGCGGACCGGCGTCGAAAGCACGAGTCCCGGCGACGTGCTCGACGGCGAGCTCAACGATTTCATGGAAGCTGCGCTTGCGCACCGCGTCAGCGGTGGGGGCGATGCCGTGACGGACGATCTGAGCTGATTTCCACAAGGGAAAACGCGAACGGCCGGACACGAGAGCGTCCGGCCGTCCGCGTTTCAGTTTGTCGCGCGCTCGATCTTGATGTCGCCGAGGTCGTCGATCAGCACGGTCCAGGTTTCCGGTTCCGTGGCCGATGGATCTGTCTTCAGGAAAACCGTCGCGAACATGCCCGGCTGCGGCGTGATTCCGGTCGAAGTTTCCGGACGGATATCGGTGACATAGGGCCTTAGGGCAGTAAATTCCTCCAGCTCCGCAGAAGAAACGATTTCTGGCCCCGCCGGAGTCGAGGCGATTTGCTGCAGATGTATTTCTGCCGTGCCGTCCGTCCGGCGCAGTGCAATAAGTTTGTAGTAGCCCCGCCGTCCCGTCGCGGCACCAGGCTCGGCGGCCTCGCCGTCCTCCGCTGCTTCGGCATCGCTTGCACTTTCCTGCCAAAAGCCGGTGCTGGTGACGAAGATGACGTTCGGGGGGAGGATTGCCTCTTGTTGTGCGAGCACAGCGCCCGCAGCCAGATTGATACAGAATGCCAGTACCAGCGCTTTCTTCATCATCGGCACGTCCTTGGATTCTTCGGCCCATGGAAAGGCCGCGCTTCAGAGCCATCGCCTTCGGTCCCAACTGCGTGTCTAATGGGAGAACTGTTCGGCGAGGATGCGGTCGGACCAGGAGTGATCCGGGTCGGACAGGATGCGAGCGGTCAGTTTCTCCGATTCGGCAATCGTCACCTTGACGACCGACTTGACCTCCTGATGATCCGCAACCGCGTTGACCGGGCGCTTCTCCGCTTCGAGAATCTCGATCTCGACGGTCACGCGGTTGGGGAGCAGGGCCCCGCGCCAGCGCCGCGGCCGGAAAGGGCTGACGGGGGTCAGCGCGAGCAGGGGCGCCTCGAGCGGCAGGATTGGCCCGTGAGCGGAGAGATTGTAGGCCGTCGAGCCGGCGGGCGTCGCAAGCAGGAGCCCGTCGCAGGTCAGTTCGTCGAGCCGCACCTTGCCATCGACGATGACCTTGAGCTTGGCGGCTTGATAGGACTGGCGGAAGAGATAGACCTCGTTGATCGCGAGCGCCGTGAAGGCGTTGCCGTGGACGTCGACCGTGTTCATCTCCAACGGATGGAAGGCGTTCTCGACGGCGGTGGCGATGCGCTCGCGAAGGTTTTCTGTGCTGTAGCGGTTCATCAGAAACCCGACAGAGCCGCGATTCATGCCATAGACGCATTTGCCGGTATTCATCGTCTCGTGCAGCGTATGCAGCATGAAACCGTCCCCGCCGAGCGCGACGATGACGTCGGCCTCATCCGGATCGTGATCTCCGTAGATCTCTTTGAGCTCCTTTGCCGCCTTCTGCGCTTCTTCCGCTGGCGAAGCGATGAAGGCGAGAGTGCTGAGCTGGGCCATGAAATCAGTCCGTTGTCGTTGCGAGGCGTGGCAGCAGTGAAAATCCAGACTTATTTTTCTGGCACGGCCTCACAGCCAGTGCACCCGAAAAATTGAGGGAATCGCCATTTTTGCTTTACACGGAATCAGAATATGGTAACTCCGATCCGAAAACGGGCCCTTATAGCTCAGTTGGTAGAGCGGCTGATTTGTAATCAGTAGGTCGGGAGTTCGAGTCTCTCTGGGGGCACCATTATTTTCAGGTGCTTAGCTTCTCCCTTTCATAGCTGCGTGCCGCCTTGACGCAGCGTGAGGCTTCGCAGCCGCGTTTCACGCCCCCGCCGATCTGGAGCTCGCATCACCCGGCATCCGGGCTGGCGCATCGGTCCGAAAAATCGCGCCCGATCCTCGGAAAACGCGACGCGCAAATTCAAAGAGCTACCCGATCTAAAAGGCGCGCGGCGCTGTAAGCTATGCGCATTCGAATCGATCGGCAGCGGAACAGCGGGCATGGCATGGCAATCCAAAATTCTGAACTGGGATGATCTGAGGATCGTGTTGGCGGTCGCCGAATGCGGCACCATATCCGGTGCCGCAGCCGCTTTGCGCATCAGCCATCCCACTCTGTCTCGGCGGCTGCGGAGCCTGGAGCAGCGGCTCGGTGTGCGGCTATTCGAACGCAGACCCACTGTCTGCAGTCCAACGGAAGCGGGCGAGGAGATGCGGCGGGTGGCCGCTCGCCTGCGGGACGAGATCGCCGCCGTGGAAGGGCGCATTGCCGGCCGTGATCAGGATCCATGCGGTCCCGTCCGCCTGACGGCCCCGGATGCGGTGGCGGAATATCTGTTGCCAGGCATGCTGGCGGGCATCTGCCGGCAGGCGCCGGAACTGACCATCGAACTCCTGGTCTCCAATCAGGTGCTCTCGCTTGCGCGGCGCTCGGCCGACATCGCCTTGCGTGTCACCGATACGCCGGATCCGGCGCTGCGGGGGCGGCGCGTCGGCACCGTCGCGATGGCGGTCTATGGGGCAAAGGCCCGGGCCAGCTCAGAGCCGACCGATGACGGCGGTGATCAACCCTGGGTCGGCTACGACGCCGCCTTGGCCTGCACCAGGCCCGGTGCCTGGGTCGCCGCCAATGTCGCCGAGCGCTGCATCCGTTTCCGGGCCAATACGCTGCTCGGCGCGGCGCGCGCGGTCCACTCCGGCATCGGCTTCGGGCTGCTCCCGTGCTTTGTCGGGGGCAGCATGCAGGAGCTTGTTCGGATCACGCTGCCCATTCCCGCGCTGGAACTCGGGCTCTGGCTGCTTGTGCATCCGGACATGTCGCAGGTTCGGCGGATCCGCACCGCAAGCGACGCGCTCGCACGCAAGCTGAAGGCGGCGGCGCCGCTGCTGACCGGCGAATGCGCGTGACGCCTCGAAAATTCTTTCAACTGCCTGTGCAGAAACATTCAATTGGAAGGTCGGGCGAGCGGGCTAAGATGCCATGCAACATCAGCCAGTCGCGGTCCGAAGCCGCGAGGAAAATCGAGGGCGGACGATGACAGTATTCGCGGTGCTACTCAAATTTTCCGACAACAAGGATGCCGCCGGCCCGCTCCTGGAGGGCCACCGATACTGGATAAGGCGCGGCTTCGAGGAGGGCGTATTCCTGCTGGTCGGCAGCCTGAGACCCGATCTCGGAGGTGCGATCGTCGCGCACAACACGACGCTGCCGGACCTCGAAGACCGGGTAAACGCCGATCCGTTCGTGGCCGAAGGCGTGGTGAAGGCCGAGATACTCGAAATCGCTCCCGCAAAGGCCGACGCAAAGCTCGAATTTCTGCTCGGCTGAACGGCGCCCGCCTTCCTCAAATGTCGAACGACATTGCCGGTTTCGGCTCGATCTCGCGGCAGCGCTCCATGGCCTTGATCAGGTTTTCCGCGAGATAATCGATCAGCGCCCGCGTTGCCGGAAGCATGCCGTGGCGGGACGGGAAGACGAGATGGACAACCACGTCGCCCGAGGCCCATTCCGGTAAGACCGGTGCAAGCACGCCGGAGCGGAAGGCGCTTTCGCAGATATGATCGGGCAACAGTGCGATTCCCACGCCTTCGATCGCAGCGCGTTGGAGGATGACGAAGTCGCTGCAGCCGATCACGGGCCGGTGGGGGATCTCGATTGTCCCGCCATTCGCGTGGAAGAGGCGCCAGACGTCGTTCGCGTGCTGTTCGTTCATCGACAGCGTCGGCATGTCGGAAAGATTGGATGTGGTGATCTCGCCGAGACGGGCAAGAAGCGTCGGGCTGGCGGCGAGTCGCTCCCGACCCTCGCCGAGCTTGCGCACGATTAACTGATTGTCGGTATCGAGCTGGTTGCGTGCGCGAAGCGCCAGGTCGAATCGTTCTTCAATCAGGTCGAGGCGGCGGTTCGTGGCGGTGATCAGCAGCCGCACGCCCGGGTAGCGGCGATGGAAACCGGGAAGTATGTCGGCGAGCATCGGCGTGAACCCGAGCGGGCAGCCCAGCCTCACGACGCCCGATGGCTCGCCGCGCACTGTGGCGATTTCGGCCTCAGCGGCGGCAACACCGTCAAGCAGCCCCTGGGCATGTTCGTAGAAGACGCGGCCGATCTCGGTCACGCGCAGCTTGCGCGTGGAGCGCTCGAGCAGGCGCACACCGAGTTGCTCTTCGAGCCGCGCCACGTGCTTGCTGAGCTTGGATTTCGGAATATTCAGGTCGCGCGCGGCAGCGCTGAAGCCGTTGTTCTTCACCACGGCGGCGAAGAGAGCGATATCGTTGAGGTCCTGCATGTGACGTCCTCGGAAGGGAAGGGTACCGCCAACCGGCAATCGGCAATTCAAGTAGCGAGCTTTACGCGTCTGATTGGACGCGGACGCTGTAGCCCGGATGATTGTTTCCCTGAGGAAACGGAATGTCAATTAATCCGGCTCTTATCGGCCGATTGTTTTCAAATCATATGTTGTGCACCGCAACCCGAAACAAAGGTGCCTGCCATGAACGTACTTCACATCGACTCCGGCATTCTCGGCGACCACTCGGTCTCCCGCCGCCTGACTGCGGCGATCATCGCTCAGATCAAGGCCGATCGCCCGGATGCGAAGGTTACCTATCACGATCTCGTTTCCCAGCCGATCGCTCATCTCACCGGTGCGCAGATCATGGCGCCGGCCGATCTCGACGGCGTCGACGCCGGCCTGGCCGCGGATATCCGGACCGGCCGCCAGATGCTCGAGGAATTTCTCGCTGCCGACACCATCGTCGTCGGTGCGCCCATGTACAACTTTTCGATCCCGAGCCAGCTCAAGGCCTGGATCGATCGCCTGGCCGTGGCCGGCAAGACCTTCCGCTACACCGAGACCGGTCCGGAAGGTCTCGCCAAGGGCAAGAAGGTGATCATCGTTTCGACCCGCGGCGGGCACTATTCCGCCGGTGCCGCCGCCGCCATGGACCACCAGGAAAGCTACCTGCGGACCGTCTTCGCTTTCTTCGGGATCAACGACGTCGAATTCGTTCGGGCCGAGGGGCTGAACCTTGGCGCCGATCAGAAGCAGTCTGCCATTACCGAGGCTGAAAAGACGATTGCCGAGGGAAGCGTCCTGCGGCTTGCAAGCTAATCAACGGGACAAGGTCAACTCGACCGGCCTGTTGCCGGTTGGTTGCGGAAGGGTGCCGGTTGCGAAAGCGACCGGCATTCTTCATTTCCGGCGACGCAGAATTGCGCTATTCTGAAGCCATGAAACGGCTGGGCCTGCTCGAGCTTCTGGCGCTGTCACTGGCGACCACCGCCATGGTCGCCGGGACTGTTTCTGCGTCTCCGCCCGACCGGCGTTGCGCCTGCCGCAACCGGGACGGTGCGCGGTATGAACTCGGCCAGATCGCCTGTATCCGCGTCGGCGGGACTTCCTATCTCGCGCGTTGCGAGATGGACCTCAACGTCATGACCTGGAGAAAATTGCGTGACGGCTGCCCGACAGCCGAGATCGTGCCGATGAGCGCTCCAGCGCACTGATTTGCCGGTTCATGGTTATGGCTTCAGATATTGCCTCGCCGCATACATGGCGATGGCGGCCGCATTCGACACGTTGAGCGATTTGATCGCGCCCGGCATGTCGAGCCGCGCCAGCGCGCTGACGGTCTGGCGCGTCTTCTGGCGCAATCCCTTTCCCTCCGATCCGAGCACGAGCGCTACGCGGTTGCCGGAGAAAGTGTTCTCGAGCGGCTGCGGGCCCTCCGAATCAAGGCCGATCGTCTGGAAGCCGAGCCGGTGCAATTCGTCGATCGTGTCTGCAAGATTGGTGATCTGGATGTAGGGAATGAGTTCCAGCGCGCCGGAGGCGGATTTCGCCAGTACGCCCGATTCGGTCGGACTGTGGCGCATGGTGGTGATCAGCGCACCCGCGTCAAAAGCGACCGCCGAGCGCATGATCGCACCGACATTGTGCGGATCCGTCACCTGGTCGAGGACCAGGATCAACGGACAGTCGCGCAGCGCCTCCAATTTGCGGTGCGAAAGCGGCTGCGTCTCCAGCATTACGCCCTGGTGGATCGCGTCCGGCCCGAGCACGCGATCGAGCTCCTGCGGCGTCACGATCTCGACCGGGAAGGGGAGGATTGAAGGCTCGCCGAGCTCCAGCCGCGCAGCCGCGTTCTGCGTGACGCTGAGCCGGATTATGCGGCGCTCCGGATTGTCGAGCGCCGCGCGGACCGTGTGCAGCCCGTAGAGAAGCAACTGATCTGGGGCGAGCGCCGGCGGCTTCCAATCCGCTGGCAGCTTCCTGCGCTTGTCGGGGCGCGGTGTCGGGATCTCGCCGCGCTCCCGGCGCGCATCGCGATGCGCGCGCCGAAGATTGGCGTAGTGGCTGTCCTTGGCGTCTCTGTCGCCGGTCTTATCCTTGCTCATGTGCATCTTATAGTGAGGTTCTCAAGGCGTTGGAAATGGTTTCGGCAATTTCGGGCCGTGGCTGCCTGTGGAGAAATTCTGAAAAATCGCGTTTTGCTCTGTTGACAGGATGAATGCAGGCGGCCATATACCCGGCGCAGATCGCGGGGCGGCACGAAACGGCGCCTGTTCTTCCACGATCTCAAAAGCTTGGTCGATTGATCCCGACAGGATAATGGAGGGATGCCCGAGTGGTTAAAGGGGACGGACTGTAAATCCGTTGGCTCAGCCTACGTTGGTTCAAATCCAACTCCCTCCACCATTCTGCTTCAGGATCGAAGGCCCGCGGGTATAGCTCAATGGTAGAGCAGCAGCCTTCCAAGCTGAATACGCGGGTTCGATTCCCGCTACCCGCTCCACCCTCTATTCACCTTCCTGAGCCCTTCACTTGCGACTTCAGGGAATCGCTGCATGCGTTTGATCGCGTTGGCTTTCGCGTTTGTGAGGCATCTAGAGGCTGACGCTGTGCGAATCTTCGTGACAAACTTGCGAAGTGGGGCCAGGCTGTACCGTCCCGCGGACGCAATTAAGTCTTGCGCAATGGCCGCGAAACCCTTAAACGGCTCGACAAACCGGCCCCGCCGGCAGATCCATCGTATTTTTTGACCACAGGAAGCGTACCCATGGCAAAGAGCAAATTCGAGCGCAACAAGCCGCACGTCAACATTGGCACGATTGGCCACGTTGACCATGGCAAGACGTCGCTGACTGCAGCGATCACGAAGTATTTCGGCGAGTTCAAGGCGTATGACCAGATCGACGCGGCGCCGGAAGAGAAGGCCCGCGGCATCACGATTTCGACGGCGCACGTCGAATACGAGACGCCGAACCGTCACTATGCGCACGTCGACTGCCCCGGCCACGCCGACTACGTCAAGAACATGATCACCGGTGCGGCGCAGATGGACGGCGCGATCCTGGTCGTCTCGGCCGCCGACGGCCCGATGCCGCAGACGCGCGAACACATCCTGCTCGCCCGCCAGGTTGGCGTTCCGGCGATCGTCGTGTTCCTGAACAAGGTCGACCAGGTCGACGACGCCGAGCTGCTCGAGCTCGTCGAGCTGGAAGTGCGCGAACTGCTGTCGTCCTACGAATTCCCGGGCGACGACATTCCGATCATCAAGGGTTCGGCGCTGGCCGCACTCGAAGATTCCGACAAGAAGATCGGCGAAGACGCGATCCGCGAGCTGATGGAAGCGGTCGACGCCTACATCCCGACGCCGGAGCGTCCGATCGATCAGCCGTTCCTGATGCCGATCGAAGACGTGTTCTCGATCTCGGGCCGTGGCACGGTGGTGACCGGCCGTGTCGAGCGCGGCATCGTCAAGGTCGGTGAGGAAGTCGAGATCGTCGGCATCCGTCCGACGACGAAGACGACCTGCACGGGCGTTGAAATGTTCCGCAAGCTGCTCGACCAGGGCCAGGCCGGCGACAACATCGGTGCGCTGCTGCGCGGTATCGACCGCAACGGCGTCGAGCGCGGCCAGATCCTGTGCAAGCCGGGTTCGGTCATGCCGCACACGAAGTTCAAGGCCGAGGCCTACATCCTGACGAAGGAAGAGGGTGGCCGTCATACGCCGTTCTTCACCAACTACCGTCCGCAGTTCTACTTCCGCACGACGGACGTGACCGGCGTGGTGACGCTGCCGGAAGGGACGGAGATGGTGATGCCGGGCGACAACGTGACGGTCGACGTCGAGCTGATCGTGCCGATCGCGATGGAAGAAAAGCTGCGCTTCGCGATCCGCGAAGGCGGCCGCACCGTCGGCGCCGGCATCGTCGCCTCGATCATCAAGTAATGATCGCAACGACGATGCCGTTAGCTGCCGACGGCAGCAAGAGAGGTGCAAATGGCGCGCAAGCGCGATTTGCACGCGGCGCCGGCATCGTCGCCTCGATCATCAAGTAATGATCGCAACGACGATGCCGTTAGCTGCCGACGGCAGCAAGAGAGGTGCAAATGGCGCGCAAGCGCGATTTGCACGCGGCGCCGGCATCGTCGCCTCGATCATCAAGTAATCCGCCTTACCGGATTTTCGGATCTAGAGACCCTGCGGGCGACCGCGGGGTTTTTCTTTAGGGTCGACAGCGTCGCACGTGTGATGTTTGCAACAGTACGGACCCGGTTCGGTCTCCTGCCGCCGATTATCGCAAGGCCTTTGCCGCCGATCTATGTTATCCTCCGATCCCGATGAATGCCCGTGTGGCACGGCTGCGGCCGAGGATCGGAATCCGAAATGAGAAGACGTATCGCTGTGCGGTTCGCCGCTGCCGGCATCGCTTTGATTTGCGTGGGCCCTCTCGCGCCGGCATTGGCGGGCGAGGACGGTCCGCTTGTCTGGGCGCCCTCAAGGACCGGCGCCAACGCCTATAAGCTGCGGCTCGGCCTTCGCTCGGTGGGACGGTGGGAGGCAGCGAGCGGTGCCGAGCTCGCTATGAAAGCGGCGCCGTCCGGCAAAATCGTCCCACCCGAGGCCCCGGTTCGGCTCTGGGGATCGGTCTCACGCCAGAATGGACCGCGTGCAGCGGCACGCTCCTCACGCGTTAGCATGGGCTTCAATCCCCTAACCGGTACCGGCAATGTCGGTGCCGGGACCGCAAGGACCTGGATCGTCACGCCGACAGTGGATGCGGAGGTCCAGCGAAACATAGCCGTTCAGTGCAATGTCTATGAAAAGCACTGCGATCAACCGAAGCTGACGCAATCCGCCAGGCTTTCCTCGACCGCAACCAAGACCTCGATTGCGGTGGAGAGCGGCCTATCGGCTGGAGGCTTCAGCGGTCTTGATAGCATTGGCGTCGAACAGGGGGTGGGTAATCTTATGCTCGGGGCCGCTGTCGCCGACCCGTTGCTGGCGCCCCGCAGCCTGTTTACCCTGCGCTACAGCTGGAAGTGGTGAGCCATGCAACGACGTGCATGAAAACAAAGAACCAAAGCGCGTTGGCCCAGACGTCGGAGCCGATCGTCGGAAAGCTCGATGCGCAGACGCAAGGAGTTACTGTGACCTTTGCGCGCCCGAAAAAACGCGCGACCCTGCAAGGGTATAGGGCTCGCATCTTGCGCAAGGAGGTGGAGCAACTAATCTGTTCGTGTCTTTTCAAGGGGGAGGCGTCATGAAGAAGCGCATTCTGTTTACTGGCGGGGCCGGCAAGGCTGGGCGGCACGCCGTGCCCTATCTCGTCGATGCGGGCTATGAGGTGCACAATGTCGATCTGGTGCCGCTCGACAGCCCGGGCGTCACCAATCTGATCGCCGACATCACCGACAGCGGTCAGATGTTCAACGCGCTTTCCATGCATCGGGATTTTCCCGATCTCGATGCGGGGAGGGGGCAGCAAGCCTTCGACGCCGTCGTTCACTTCGCCGCCATTCCGCGCATTCTGATCAAGCCGGACAACGAGACCTTCCGCGTCAATGTGATGGGAACCTATAATGTGGTCGAAGCGGCGGTGAAGCTCGGAATTCGCAAGATCATCGTCGCTTCCAGCGAAACGACCTACGGCGTCTGCTTCGCTGAGGGCCACCGGGACTTCCATCACTTTCCGCTCGAGGAAGACTACGACGTCAATCCGATGGACTCCTATGGGCTCTCGAAGGTGGTGAACGAGCAGACGGCGCGAGCATTCGCGGAGCGGTCCGGTTTCGATGTCTACGCCCTGCGCATCGGCAATGTGATCGAACCGCACGAATACGAGCACTTCCCGCATTATTTCGCGCACCCGGAAATCCGCAAGCGAATTGCCTGGAGCTATATCGACGCCCGCGACTTGGGGCAGATCGTCAAGCTTTGTATCGAAAAGGACGGGCTCGGTTTTGCAGTCTTCAACGCCGCGAACGACACCGTGTCCGCGGACACGCCGTCTCGCGAACTTGCCAGGCGTTACTATCCGAATGTCCCCTTCAAGCGGGAGATCGGCGAGTTCGAGGGGCTTCTTTCGAATCGCAAGATTCGCGAGGTGCTCGGCTTCAAGGAGGAGCATGACTGGCGCAAGTACGTGCGCGTCGACCGCTGAGTTTGTTGATCCGATCGTACCGGATCTGGAGCATCGATCCGAACATCGGAAAGCACGATGTGCAGGGTCGAAGAGCTACAGCAAGCTTTGCGCGTCTGAAAAGACGCGCGCCGTTGTGGGGCGACGGGTTGCCGATAAGGCGCAATAGACCCTCGCGGGAGCGGGCGCCGAAATTATCCGGCAACTTTTTCTGCTTTTGTTGCAAATGCGCTTGAAAGCGCCCGTCAAACTGAATATGAAGCCGCTGACTTGAAGCGTTTCCCGTGGTTTTGGCGAGCGCTACAGTCATAGGGGTATAGCTCAGTTGGTAGAGCGGCGGTCTCCAAAACCGCAGGTCGGGGGTTCGAGCCCCTCTGCCCCTGCCAGCCATTTCATTCTTGCCTCGTAGTTCCGATTTGGTCAGAATGTTCGGCGGGCGGCTTGGCCGTCATATTCACAAAAAAGACTGATTGGCTCTTGTGGTTTTCAGAATCGGTCTTTATGTAGGGTCCAAACAGACACGCGGTGCGTGGGGCTGAAAGCTCGGCTTCACGCGCCGTAATGGCGTGAGCATTCAATGGCATCGAAAACGAATCCGTTTACGTTTCTGCAGCAAGTGCGCTCCGAAACGTCGAAAGTGACTTGGCCTTCGCGGCGCGAGACAACGATCTCGACGCTGATGGTCTTCGTCATGGTCTCTCTTGCCGCCGCCTTCTTCTTTGGTGCGGACCAGCTGTTGGGCTGGCTGATGAGCCTCGTCCTCAACGTTGGCGCTTGATTGGGTGGAGAGTAGCATGGCTGCGCGCTGGTATATCGTTCACGCCTATTCGAATTTCGAGAAGAAGGTGGCCGAATCCATCGAGGAGAAGGCCAGGCAGAAGGGTCTGACGCATCTGTTCGAAAAGATTCTCGTGCCGACCGAGAAGGTCGTCGAGATTAGGCGCGGGCGCAAGGTCGACGCGGAGCGCAAGTTCTTCCCGGGCTATGTGCTCGTTCGCGCCGATCTGACGGATGAGGCCTATCACCTCATCAAGAACACGCCGAAGGTCACCGGATTCCTCGGGACCGACAGCAAGCCCGTGCCGATTCCGGACTACGAGGCGGAGCGCATTCTCGGTCAGGTCCAGGATGGCGTCGAGCGTCCGAAGCCGTCCGTGTCCTTCGAAATCGGCGAGCAGGTTCGCGTTTCGGATGGTCCGTTCGCCTCCTTCAATGGCATTGTTCAGGATGTCGATGAGGAGCGGTCGCGCTTGAAGGTCGAAGTGTCGATCTTCGGCCGTGCGACCCCTGTCGAACTGGAATACGGGCAGGTCGAAAAGGTCTGAAGGCAGATTTCAGAATGGGTGGGCGTCAGCCTGCTCGGCGGAGCGATCCGCATGCGCGTGGGAGATGTCCGGTCTTAGCCGGGTCGGATTGTCGCAACCACGCAACCGCAGCCGCCGATCGCTCGATCGGCAAAGGGCCGGGCAACCGGCTAACAGTTCCTGCCTCGAACGCGTTCGGGGAGGGGCAATGAGAGGCAGAGAGAAATGGCTAAGAAAGTTGCAGGCCAGCTCAAGCTGCAGGTGAAGGCCGGCTCGGCGAATCCGTCGCCGCCGATCGGTCCTGCGCTTGGTCAGCGTGGCATTAACATCATGGAATTCTGCAAGGCGTTCAACGCCGCCACGCAGGAAATGGAAAAGGGTATGCCGATCCCGGTCGTCATCACCTACTACCAGGACAAGTCCTTCACCTTCGTCATGAAGCAGCCGCCGGTCAGCTACTTCCTGAAGCGCGAAGCGAAGGTCCAGTCTGGCTCGAAGACGCCGGGCAAGGCCAAGGCCGGCTCGATCTCCAAGGCTCAGATCCGCACGATCGCAGAGGCCAAGATGAAGGACCTCAACGCGGCCGATATCGAAGGCGCAATGGCAATGGTCGAGGGCTCCGCCCGCTCCATGGGCCTGGAAGTGACGGGCTAAGACCATGGCGAAGATTGCAAAGCGTGTACAGAAGACCCGTGAGGGTGTCGATCCGGCGAAATTCTACGGCCTTGCCGAAGCCGTGACGTTGATCAAGGAGCGTGCGACGGCGAAGTTCGACGAGACGATCGAAGTCGCCATGAACCTCGGCGTCGATCCGCGCCACGCGGACCAGATGGTCCGCGGTGTTGTCAACCTGCCGAACGGCACCGGCCGCTCGGTTCGCGTTGCCGTTTTCGCCCGTGGCGCCAAGGCTGACGAAGCCAAGGCGGCTGGCGCCGACGTCATCGGCGCGGAAGACCTGGTCGAGATCGTTCAGGGCGGCAAGATCGACTTCGATCGCTGCATCGCCACCCCGGACATGATGCCGCTCGTCGGCCGTCTCGGTAAGGTTCTTGGGCCGCGCGGCATGATGCCGAACCCGAAGGTCGGCACCGTCACCATGGACGTGACCGGCGCGGTCAAGGCCTCCAAGGGCGGTGCGGTCGAGTTCCGCGTCGAAAAGGCTGGTATCGTTCACGCCGGTGTCGGCAAGGCGTCCTTCGATGCCAAGGCGCTGGAAGAAAACATCCGTGCTTTCGCCGACGCAGTCGTCAAGGCGAAGCCGACCGGCGCCAAAGGCAACTATGTCAAGCGCGTCGCCATCTCGTCGACCATGGGGCCTGGCCTCAAGATCGATCCGGCAACGCTCAGCGTCGCCTGATAAATTACGGGGCTTCGGCCCGGCACAGAATTCCCGGCCCTTCGGGGTCGGGAATGTCCGGACGTAGAGTCCGGATTCCTGTCCGAGATTGCGGGTGGTTTTACCTTAATCACCATTGCCCGCATGAGACGGGTAAGATCTGAATTTCAAGACGCCGGACGCGTCGGAATTCGGTTCGAACCTTCGCTTGCCTTGTGTCTGACCCGGGACCTCCGGGGACGCCAGGGGACAGGATCCTTAAGCGTTGCTTGGGATCGTCGTTTGATCCCGGTGACAAGGCAAACCCGGCAGGGCTGCGAAGAGCAACCCTGTCAACTGGAGACAGACAGTGGAAAGAGCGGAAAAACGCGAATTCGTCACGGAGCTGAACGAAGTCTTCAAGGCTTCCGGTTCGGTTGTCGTGGCCCACTATGCTGGTGTCACAGTCGCGCAGATGAACGACTTCCGTTCGAAAATGCGCGCCGCTGGCGGCACCGTCAGAGTCGCGAAAAACCGCCTGGCCAAGATCGCTCTTCAGGGTACGGAGTCTGAAGGGATGATCGATCTCTTCAAGGGTCAGACGCTGATCGCATTCAGCGCGGATCCGATCACGGCTCCAAAGGTCGTCATGGACTTCGCCAAGACCAACGACAAGCTCGTTGTTCTCGGTGGCGCCATGGGGGCAACCACGCTCAACGCCGAAGGCGTCAAGTCGCTTGCGACTCTGCCTTCTCTCGATGAGCTGCGCGCGAAGCTGCTGGGCCTCCTCAACGCCCCGGCAACCCGCGTCGCGACGGTTGTCGCAGCACCGGCAAGCCAGCTTGCCCGCGTGTTCTCGGCCTACGCCAAGAAGGACGAAGCCGCCTGAGGCGGAATTTCGCTGTTGTAGATAAAACCAGTTCGAACCGAACAAAAGGAAAAGTAAAATGGCTGATCTCGCAAAGATCGTTGAAGACCTGTCCTCGCTGACCGTCCTGGAAGCTGCTGAGCTTTCCAAGCTGCTCGAAGAAAAGTGGGGCGTTTCTGCCGCTGCTCCGGTAGCCGTTGCTGCTGCTGGCGGGGCTGCTGCCGCTGCTCCGGCTGAAGAAGAAAAGACCGAGTTCGACGTCATCCTGACGGATGCCGGCGCGAACAAGATCAACGTCATCAAGGAAGTCCGCGCCATCACCGGCCTCGGCCTCAAGGAAGCCAAGGACCTCGTCGAAGGCGCTCCGAAGGCGGTCAAGGAAGCAGTTTCCAAGGCAGAAGCTGCCGACCTCAAGAAGAAGCTCGAAGACGCTGGCGCCAAGGTCGACGTCAAGTAATTCGACGAACTGCGAAGGGAGGGGGCCCTTGCGGCCGCCTCTCTTTGAACGTTTTTAGAACATATTACCCAAAAGCCTGTCGAAACGGCTTTTGGGTAATGGGTTCTTCAAGAGGATGGTCTCGATCGGGAGAGAGCACAGCAATCCGCGCTGTCGTCTTCCGGAAGCTGGACGAGATTGAACTACTCATTGATTGACGGGGTCGACTGGCCATCGGTTCCCGTCCGTTGCAGGCCCGGATGCAAGATTGACAAGGAGCGACGATGGCTCAGACCCTTTCGTTTAACGGTCGCAGGCGCGTACGCAAGTTTTTTGGTAAGATTCCAGAAGTCGCGGAGATGCCGAACCTCATCGAGGTTCAGAAGGCGTCTTACGACCAGTTCCTCATGGTGGAAGAGCCCGCAGGCGGGCGTCCGGATGAGGGACTTCAAGCCGTTTTCAAGTCGGTATTTCCGATCAAGGATTTCTCGGGTGCTTCTATGCTCGAATTCGTATCCTACGAATTCGAACCGCCGAAGTTCGACGTCGAAGAGTGCCGCCAGCGCGATCTGACCTATGCGGCGCCGCTGAAGGTGACACTGCGCCTGATCGTGTTCGATATCGACGAGGATACGGGCGCCAAGTCGATCAAGGACATCAAGGAACAGAACGTCTACATGGGCGACATGCCGCTCATGACGGACAACGGTACCTTCATCGTCAATGGCACCGAGCGCGTCATCGTCTCGCAGATGCACCGGTCCCCGGGCGTCTTCTTCGATCATGACAAGGGCAAGAGCCATTCGTCCGGCAAGCTGCTCTTCGCCGCGCGCGTCATTCCCTATCGCGGTTCCTGGCTCGACATCGAGTTCGACGCCAAGGACATCGTCCACGCCCGCATCGACCGCCGCCGCAAGATTCCGGTGACGTCGCTGCTGATGGCACTCGGCATGGATGGCGAGGAAATCCTCGATACCTTCTACACCAGCTCGCTGTACCAGCGCGACGGTGATGGCTGGCGCGTGCCGTTCCAGCCGGATGCGCTGAAGGGCCAGAAGGCGGTTACCGACATGATCGACGCCGATACCGGCGAAGTCGTGGTCGAGGGTGGCAAAAAGCTGACGCCGCGTCTGCTGCGGCAGTTGCAGGATAAGGGCCTGAAGGCGCTGAAGGCGACCGACGACGATCTCTACGGCAACTATCTTGCCGAGGACGTGGTCAACGTCGAAACCGGCGAGATCTACCTGGAAGCCGGCGACGAGATCGACGAAAAGACGCTTCCGGTCATCCTCGAGGCTGGCTTCGACGAGATCCCGGTTCTCGATATCGACCACATTAATGTCGGCGCCTATATCCGTAACACGCTTGCCGCCGACAAGAACGAAAACCGGCAGGATGCGCTCTTCGACATCTACCGCGTCATGCGTCCGGGCGAACCGCCGACCATGGATTCGGCGGAAGCCATGTTCAACGCGCTGTTCTTCGATGCGGAACGTTACGATCTTTCCGCCGTCGGCCGCGTCAAGATGAACATGCGTCTGGACCTCGACGTCCCGGATACGGTTCGTACGCTGCGCAAGGAAGACATCCTGGCGGTCGTCAAGATGCTCGTCGAACTGCGCGACGGCAAGGGCGAGATCGACGACATCGACAATCTCGGCAACCGCCGCGTCCGCTCGGTCGGCGAACTGATGGAGAACCAGTATCGCCTGGGTCTCCTACGCATGGAACGGGCCATCAAGGAGCGCATGTCCTCGATCGAGATCGACACGGTCATGCCACAGGACCTGATCAACGCGAAGCCGGCAGCCGCCGCGGTTCGCGAGTTCTTCGGTTCCTCGCAGCTTTCGCAGTTCATGGACCAGGTGAACCCGCTTTCGGAAATCACCCATAAGCGCCGCCTTTCGGCTCTCGGCCCGGGCGGTCTGACGCGCGAGCGCGCCGGCTTCGAAGTCCGCGACGTGCATCCGACCCATTACGGCCGCATCTGCCCGATCGAGACGCCGGAAGGTCCGAACATCGGTCTCATCAACTCGCTCGCAACCTTTGCCCGCGTCAACAAATACGGCTTCATCGAGAGCCCGTACCGCAAGATCGTCGACGGCAAGGTCACGAACGACGTGGTCTATCTCTCGGCGATGGAAGAGGCCAAGTACCACGTCGCACAGGCGAACTCGGTCCTTGACGATGACGGTTCCTTTGCGGAGGAATTCGTCGTCTGCCGCCATGCCGGCGAAGTCATGCTGGCGCCGCGCGACAACATCAACCTGATGGACGTTTCGCCGAAGCAGCTCGTTTCGGTTGCTGCCGCGCTCATCCCGTTCCTCGAGAACGACGACGCCAACCGTGCGCTCATGGGATCGAACATGCAGCGTCAGGCCGTGCCGCTTCTGAGAGCCGAGGCGCCGTTCGTCGGCACCGGCATGGAGTCGGTCGTGGCTCGCGATTCCGGCGCCGCGATCGCCGCCCGCCGTGGCGGCATCGTCGACCAGGTCGATGCGACGCGTATCGTTATTCGCGCCACCGAAGACCTCGACCCGTCGAAGTCGGGCGTCGATATCTACCGCCTGCAGAAGTTCCAGCGGTCGAACCAGAACACCTGCGTCAACCAGCGTCCGCTGGTCACGGTCGGCGACGCTGTCAACAAGGGCGATATCATCGCAGACGGTCCCTCGACCGATCTCGGCGATCTGGCGCTCGGCCGCAATGCGCTCGTCGCTTTCATGCCGTGGAACGGCTACAACTACGAGGACTCGATCCTGCTTTCCGAGCGGATCGTGCGCGACGACGTGTTCACCTCCATCCACATCGAGGAGTTCGAGGTGATGGCGCGTGACACCAAGCTTGGTCCGGAAGAAATCACGCGCGACATTCCGAACGTGTCGGAAGAGGCGCTGAAGAACCTCGACGAGGCCGGCATCGTCTACATCGGGGCCGAGGTCCAGCCGGGTGACATCCTCGTCGGCAAGATCACGCCGAAGGGCGAAAGCCCGATGACGCCGGAAGAGAAGCTTCTGCGCGCCATCTTCGGCGAAAAGGCGTCCGACGTGCGCGACACGTCCATGCGCATGCCGCCCGGCACCTTCGGCACGATCGTCGAAGTGCGCGTCTTCAACCGCCACGGCGTGGAGAAGGACGAACGCGCGATGGCGATCGAGCGCGAGGAGATCGAACGGCTTGCCAAGGACCGCGACGACGAACAGGCGATCCTCGATCGCAACGTCTATGCGCGTCTGATCGACATGTTGCGCGGTCACGTTGCCGTCGCCGGCCCGAAGGGCTTCAAGAAGGGCACCGAGCTTTCGAACGCCGTCGTCAGCGAATATCCGCGCTCGCAGTGGTGGATGTTTGCCGTCGAGGACGAGAAGGCCCAGGGCGAAATCGAAGCCCTTCGCGCCCAATACGACGAGTCCAAGTCGCGCCTTGAACAGCGCTTCATGGACAAGGTCGAGAAGGTCCAGCGCGGCGACGAGATGCCTCCGGGCGTCATGAAGATGGTCAAGGTCTTCGTCGCGGTGAAGCGCAAGATCCAGCCGGGCGACAAGATGGCCGGCCGTCACGGCAACAAGGGTGTCGTGTCGCGGATCGTGCCGATCGAAGACATGCCGTTCCTTGAAGACGGTACGCATGTCGACGTAGTGCTGAACCCGCTCGGCGTGCCGTCGCGCATGAACGTCGGCCAGATCCTGGAGACGCATCTCGGCTGGGCTTGCGCCGGCATGGGCAAGAAGATCGGAGCGATGCTCGATGCGTATAAGGCGGGCGCTGATATCCAGCCGTTGCGCGACACCATCGACAGTGTCATCGGTTCCGGTCCGAAAGGCGAGCCGATCAAGCATTACGACGACGAATCGATCGTTCGACTCGCCGAGCAGACCCGCCGAGGCGTTTCGATCGCAACGCCGGTCTTCGACGGTGCTGTCGAAGCGGACGTCAACGAAATGCTGGAGCAGGCGGGCCTCAAGGTGACCGGTCAGTCGACACTCTACGACGGACGCACCGGGGACCAGTTCGACCGCCAGGTGACCGTGGGCTACATCTATATGTTGAAGCTCAACCACCTGGTCGACGACAAGATCCACGCTCGCTCGATCGGTCCGTACTCGCTCGTTACCCAGCAGCCGCTCGGCGGCAAGGCGCAGTTCGGCGGCCAGCGTTTCGGCGAAATGGAGGTCTGGGCTCTGGAAGCCTACGGTGCTGCCTACACGCTCCAGGAAATGCTGACGGTCAAGTCGGACGACGTGGCCGGCCGCACCAAGGTCTACGAGGCGATCGTCCGTGGCGACGACACGTTCGAGGCGGGCATTCCGGAGAGCTTCAACGTTCTCGTCAAGGAAATGCGCTCGCTGGGCCTCTCGGTCGAGCTGGAGAATTCCAAGGTCGAGGACCTCGGCGCCACGGCGCAACTGCCGGACGCAGCGGAGTAAGACGACATCAGGTGCGTGCCGCGAGCGCGGCGCGCACCGTATCCGCCGCCGGGCATTTCGATTGCCCGCGGCAGGAAAAGGGCCGCACGCGATGCGGTTTTAGCCGTTTATGGGGCAGGGGCCGGCGCCCGGGATTTGCCGGCACCCTCGCCAAGCTCAGGGCGTAATGCCCGCAAAGGAGACAGGCATGAACCAAGAGGTCATGAATCTTTTCAATCCGCAGGTGCCTGCACAGACCTTCGATTCCATCCGGATTTCGATCGCGTCGCCGGAGAAGATTCTTTCCTGGTCTTACGGTGAGATCAAGAAACCGGAGACGATCAACTACCGGACCTTCAAGCCGGAGCGCGATGGTCTGTTCTGCGCCCGCATCTTCGGACCGATCAAGGACTACGAGTGCTTGTGCGGCAAGTACAAGCGCATGAAGTACAAGGGCATCATCTGCGAAAAGTGCGGCGTCGAAGTCACGCTGTCGCGCGTACGCCGCGAGCGCATGGGCCATATCGAGCTCGCCGCCCCGGTTGCCCACATCTGGTTCCTGAAGTCGCTGCCGAGCCGCATCGCGACCCTGCTCGACATGACGCTGAAGGACATCGAGCGCGTTCTCTATTTCGAGAACTACATCGTCACCGAGCCGGGCCTGACGTCGCTCAAGGAAAACCAGCTCCTCTCCGAAGAAGAGTACATGATCGCCGTCGACGAGTTCGGCGAGGACCAGTTCACGGCCATGATCGGCGCCGAGGCGATCTACGAGATGCTCGCTTCGATGAATCTCGAGAAGATTGCCGGCGATCTGCGCGCGGAAATGGCTGAAACGACATCCGATCTGAAGCAGAAGAAGCTGATGAAGCGGCTGAAGATCGTCGAGAACTTCATGGAATCCGGCAATCGTCCGGAGTGGATGATCATGAAGGTCGTTCCCGTGATCCCGCCGGACCTGCGTCCGCTGGTGCCGCTCGACGGCGGCCGTTTCGCGACCTCCGACCTCAACGATCTCTACCGCCGCGTCATCAACCGAAACAACCGTCTAAAGCGGCTGATCGAGCTGCGTGCGCCGGGGATCATCATCCGCAACGAAAAGCGCATGCTGCAGGAATCCGTCGATGCGCTGTTCGACAACGGCCGCCGCGGCCGCGTGATCACCGGCGCCAACAAGCGTCCGCTGAAGTCGCTCTCCGATATGCTCAAGGGCAAGCAGGGCCGCTTCCGCCAGAACCTGCTCGGCAAGCGCGTCGACTATTCCGGCCGTTCGGTCATCGTGACCGGTCCGGAGCTGAAGCTGCACCAGTGCGGCCTGCCGAAGAAGATGGCGCTCGAGCTCTTCAAGCCGTTCATCTACGCCCGCCTCGACGCGAAGGGCTACTCCTCGACCGTCAAACAGGCCAAGAAGCTGGTCGAAAAGGAAAAGCCGGAAGTCTGGGATATTCTCGACGAGGTCATCCGCGAGCATCCAGTACTTCTGAACCGTGCGCCGACGCTGCACCGCCTGGGCATCCAGGCCTTCGAGCCTATCCTGGTCGAAGGCAAGGCGATCCAGTTGCACCCGCTCGTCTGCACCGCCTTCAACGCCGACTTCGACGGCGACCAGATGGCCGTTCACGTGCCGCTGTCGCTCGAAGCGCAGCTCGAAGCCCGCGTGCTGATGATGTCGACCAACAACATTCTGCATCCGGCAAACGGTGCGCCGATCATTGTTCCGTCGCAGGACATGGTTCTCGGTCTCTATTATCTCTCGATCCTGAACCAGAACGAGCCGGGCGAAGGCATGGCCTTCTCCGACATGGGCGAACTGCACCATGCGCTGGAGACCAAGGCCGTCACCCTTCACGCCAAGATCCGCGGCCGTTACAAGAGCGTCGACGCCGAGGGCAACCCGGTTTCGAAGATCTTTGAAACGACGCCCGGCCGCATGATCATCGGTGAGCTGCTGCCGAAGAACCCGAACATTCCCTTCGACATCTGCAATCAGGAGATGACCAAGAAGAACATCTCCAAGATGATCGACACGGTCTACCGCCATTGCGGCCAGAAGGACACGGTTATCTTCTGCGACCGGATCATGCAGCTCGGCTTCTCGCATGCCTGCCGCGCCGGTATTTCCTTCGGCAAGGACGACATGGTGATCCCGGACACCAAGGTGAAGATCGTCGGCGATACCGAAGCGCTCGTGAAGGAATACGAGCAGCAGTACAATGACGGCCTCATTACCCAGGGCGAGAAGTACAACAAGGTCGTCGACGCCTGGGGCAAGGCGACCGAGAAGGTCGCCGAGGAGATGATGGCGCGCATCAAGGCGGTCGAGTTCGACGATAGCGGCCGTCAGAAGCCGATGAACTCGATCTACATGATGTCGCACTCGGGTGCTCGTGGTTCTCCGAACCAGATGCGCCAGCTCGGCGGGATGCGCGGCCTGATGGCGAAGCCGTCGGGTGAGATCATCGAAACGCCGATCATCTCGAACTTCAAGGAAGGCCTGACCGTGAACGAGTACTTCAACTCGACCCACGGTGCCCGCAAGGGGCTGGCCGACACCGCCTTGAAGACCGCGAACTCCGGCTACCTCACGCGTCGTCTTGTCGATGTGGCGCAGGACTGCATCGTCACGCACACGGATTGCGGTACCGAAAAGGGCCTCACCATGACGGCGATCGTCGATGCGGGTCAGGTCGTGGCGTCGCTCGGCCAGCGTATCCTCGGCCGTACCGCGCTTGACAACATCGACAACCCGGTCACCGGCGAGCGCATCGTCGATGCCGGCAAGATGATCCTGGAAGCCGATGTCGTCGAGATCGAGAAGGCCGGCATCCAGTCCGTCCGCATTCGCTCGGCTCTGACTTGCGAAATCCAGACCGGTGTCTGCGGCGTCTGCTACGGTCGCGACCTGGCTCGGGGTACGCCGGTCAATATGGGCGAGGCCGTCGGCGTCATCGCGGCGCAGTCCATCGGGGAGCCGGGCACGCAGCTCACCATGCGAACCTTCCACCTGGGTGGTACGGCGACCGTGGTCGACCAGTCGTTCCTGGAAGCCTCCTATGAAGGCACGGTTCAGATCAAGAACCGGAACATGCTGCGCAATTCCGAAGGCGTACTCGTCGCCATGGGCCGCAACATGGCGATCCAGATTCTGGATGAGCGCGGTGTCGAGCGTTCCTCGCAGCGCGTCGCCTATGGCTCGAAGATCTTCGTCGACGATGGCGACAAGGTGAAGCGCGGCCAGCGCCTCGCCGAGTGGGACCCCTACACCCGTCCGATGATGACGGAAGTGGAAGGTACCGTTCACTTCGAAGACGTGGTCGACGGGATCTCGGTTCTGGAATCGACCGACGAGTCGACCGGCATCACCAAGCGCCAGGTCATCGACTGGCGCTCGACGCCGCGCGGTACGGACCTGAAGCCTGCGATCGTCATCAAGGACAAGAACGGCAACATTGCCAAGCTTGCCCGCGGCGGCGAGGCCCGGTTCATGCTCTCGGTCGACGCGATCCTGTCCGTCGAGCCGGGGCAAAAGGTCAGCCAGGGTGACGTTCTTGCGCGTTCGCCGCTTGAAAGCGCCAAGACCAAGGACATCACCGGTGGTCTGCCGCGCGTTGCCGAACTGTTCGAGGCGCGTCGCCCGAAGGATCACGCCATCATCGCCGAGATCGACGGCACGGTTCGTTTCGGCCGCGACTACAAGAACAAGCGTCGCGTGCTGATCGAGCCGGCGGAAGACGGTGTCGAGCCGGTCGAATACCTGATCCCGAAGGGCAAGCCCTTCCATCTTCAGGATGGCGACTATATCGAGAAGGGCGACTACATCCTCGACGGCAACCCGGCGCCCCATGACATCCTGGCGATCAAGGGCGTGGAAGCGCTTGCTTCCTACCTCGTCAACGAGATCCAGGAAGTCTATCGCCTGCAGGGCGTTGTCATCAACGACAAGCACATCGAGGTCATCGTCCGGCAGATGCTGCAGAAGGTCGAAATCACCGATGCTGGCGACTCGACCTATATCGTCGGCGACAATGTCGACCGCATCGAACTCGAGGACGTCAATGATGCGCTGATCGAGGAAGGCAAGAAGCCCGCCTCCGGCGAGCCGGTCCTTCTCGGCATCACCAAGGCATCACTGCAGACGCCGTCCTTCATCTCGGCCGCTTCGTTCCAGGAAACCACCAAGGTCCTGACCGAAGCGGCGGTTGCCGGCAAGACGGACGGCCTGCAGGGTCTCAAGGAGAACGTCATCGTCGGCCGTCTCATCCCGGCCGGCACGGGCGGTACGATGACGCAGATCCGTCGCATCGCGACGGCGCGCGACGAGCTCATCCTCGAAGAGCGTCGCAAGGGCACGGGCGCGGATGCCGCGACACCGATGCTCGCCGACATGGCGAACGAGAACGCCGCGGCGGAGTGACCTGTTGGAGTTGGGGGGCGGTCATCGCCCTGCGTCAAGAATGAAAGAGGCCGCCCGGCTTGCGCCGGGCGGCCTCTTTGTCTTCCATCCGCCGGTTGGCGGCTGCGATCAGTTGAAGCGAATGATCGAGACCTCGCCTTCGAGGGCACCCTGATAGGCGGAGGCGTGCGGTTCCTCGTCTGGAACGTCGGTCATGGTGCCGATCTGGTCGAGATCTGCCTGGAAAAAGCCTTCCTCCGCCAGCGCATTGAGCGCCTCCCGCACGGCCGTGTCGTCATCCGGCGCCTGCAGCATCACGTGAATCTCAATGCCGTTGGCGTCGCCGGTCTCGTAAGCCCGCCCGATAATGATGAAGATCAGCGGCTCTTCGGCCAAATTGTCGTTGTCGGGAGTGAAAGTCATGGAAAGGTCCTTCTTGAAGTGACGCCCAGCTTAGTCCGGTTTACATGGGCTTGCGAAGGAAAATAGCGAGGCGGCGCGGCATTTCACTGTAGCGCCGCGCGTCCTATCGGACGCGCGAACATCGCTGGAGCATTTCGGATTGCCGCATGTTTTTGTCCTTGAGTCGCGATCGATTTGAGAAAACATGCGGGAGGCAGGCGACGCCGAGGCAAGCGCCGAATCGAGGCGGCGGAATACCTGGGGGGAACGGCCGATTCCCTGATGATGGCCGTGTTTGGCACCGTCATTGGGCGTCCGCGTGCCGCCGCGGGGCATTCCGCGCCGCAAAGCCTTGTTTTTCAGGCATATCAGGGCTGCAGCGGCGAGATTAGTTGTTAATTGCCCTTGACGGATCGCCCTGAAAACATTACACCCCGCCGCATCAGAGCCCATGTGAGGCTGGCTGGTTCGGAACGTCGCGTTCTGGAGTTCGCCTCAAACAAGGTTCAAAACGCACGCTGAAGACAAAAATGCTGCACGCAAGACGCTCGAAATAGTGCGTCCTCTGCATTTGATGGGGCCATCTGCGAAACGGCGGATCGGCCCTCGTTTTGCGCATTTCATAGGCGTTCGATACCGCCGGCGACGGCAACGATCCGCCCGAAAGGGTAACGTGACAAAGTTTTTGCAAGGGATGGTTACATGCCTACCGTAAACCAGCTGATCCGCAAGCCACGTCAGGCACAGGTAAAGCGCAACAAGGTTCCTGCTCTGCAGGAGAACCCGCAGAAGCGCGGCGTTTGCACTCGCGTCTACACGACGACCCCGAAGAAGCCGAACTCGGCTCTGCGTAAGGTTGCAAAGATCCGCCTGACGAACGGCTTCGAAGTGATTGGCTACATTCCCGGTGAAGGCCACAACCTTCAGGAACACTCCGTCGTCATGATCCGCGGCGGTCGCGTGAAGGACCTTCCGGGTGTTCGTTACCACATCATCCGCGGCGTTCTCGATACGCAGGGTGTGAAGAACCGTAAGCAGCGTCGTTCGAAGTACGGCGCGAAGCGTCCGAAATAACATCGCAACCGGCGCCATTTCGCTGGTCACAAGATATAAAGTTGAGAGACGAGAAGTATGTCCCGACGTCACAGAGCAGAAAAGCGTGAGATCAACCCGGACCCGAAGTTCGGTGATCTGGTCGTCACGAAGTTCATGAACGCAATCATGCTGGACGGCAAGAAGTCCGTTGCGGAGAGCATCGTCTACGGTGCCTTCGATGCAGTGCAGGCGAAGCTGAAGCAGGAACCGGTTGCCGTCTTCCACTCTGCGCTCGACAACATTGCTCCGCACGTCGAAGTGCGTTCGCGTCGCGTCGGTGGTGCCACCTACCAGGTTCCGGTCGATGTCCGTCCGGAGCGTCGTCAGGCGCTTGCTATCCGCTGGCTGATTGCCGCTGCGCGCAAGCGCAATGAAACGACCATGGTCGATCGCCTCTGCGGCGAACTCATGGATGCGGCGAACAACCGCGGCAGCGCCGTGAAGAAGCGCGAAGACACGCACAAGATGGCGGATGCCAACCGCGCGTTCTCGCACTACCGCTGGTAATACGAATTACGTCTCGAAAGGCAGTCACCCATGGCTCGCGAATATAAAATCGAAGATTACCGAAATTTCGGTATCATGGCGCATATTGACGCCGGCAAGACGACGACGACCGAGCGCATCCTCTATTACACCGGCAAGTCCCATAAGATCGGCGAAGTCCATGACGGCGCTGCGACCATGGACTGGATGGAGCAGGAGCAGGAGCGCGGTATCACGATCACGTCTGCAGCCACCACGACCTTCTGGAAGGGCCGTGACGGCAAGATGCGTCGCTTCAACATCATCGACACCCCCGGCCACGTGGACTTCACCATCGAAGTCGAGCGTTCGCTGCGCGTTCTCGACGGCGCGATCGCCCTTCTCGATGCCAATGCCGGCGTCGAGCCGCAGACGGAAACCGTCTGGCGCCAGGCCGAGAAGTATCATGTTCCGCGCATGATCTTCTGCAACAAGATGGACAAGACCGGTGCCGATTTCTATCGCTCGGTCGAGATGATCAAGTCCCGTCTCGGCGCGACCGCCGTCGTCATGCAGCTGCCGATCGGTGCTGAAAGTGAGTTCAAGGGCGTTGTCGACCTGATCGAGATGAACGCGCTTGTCTGGCGTGACGAATCGCTCGGTGCTCAGTGGGATGTGGTCGAAATTCCGGCCGACATGAAGGATAAGGCTGAGGAGTACCGCGAAAAGCTGATCGAGACGGTTGTCGAGATCGACGAAGCGGCGATGGAAGCCTACCTCGAAGGCACCTATCCGGACAACGACAAGATCCGTGAGCTCGTCCGTCGCGGTACCATCGACGTCAAGTTCCACCCGATGTTCTGCGGCACGGCCTTCAAGAACAAGGGCGTTCAGCCGCTGCTCGACGCCGTCGTCGATTACCTGCCGTCGCCGATCGACATTCCCGCGATCAAGGGCATCGACGTCAAGACCGACGCGGAAATCAGCCGTAAGGCCGATGACAACGAGCCGCTGTCGATGCTGGCGTTCAAGATCATGAACGACCCCTTCGTCGGTTCGCTGACTTTCGCCCGCATCTATTCCGGCAAGCTCGAAAAGGGCACGTCGGTCATGAACACCGTCAAGGAGAAGCGCGAGCGCGTCGGCCGCATGTTGCAGATGCACTCCAATTCGCGTGAAGACATCGAGGAAGCCTATGCGGGCGACATCGTTGCCTTGGCGGGTCTCAAGGAAACCACCACTGGCGATACGCTCTGCGATCCGCTGAAGCCGGTTATCCTCGAGCGCATGGAATTCCCGGAGCCGGTTATCCAGATCGCGATCGAGCCGAAGACCAAGGGCGACCAGGAAAAAATGGGCCTCGCGCTCAACCGTCTGGCTGCAGAAGATCCGTCATTCCGCGTCAAGACCGACGAGGAATCGGGTCAGACGATCATTGCCGGCATGGGCGAGCTTCACCTCGACATCATCGTCGACCGCATGCGTCGCGAATTCAAGGTCGAGGCATCCGTCGGTGCTCCGCAGGTTGCCTACCGCGAAACGATCACGCGTCAGCACGAAGAAGACTACACGCACAAGAAGCAGTCCGGTGGTACCGGTCAGTTCGCACGCGTCAAGATCGTCTTTGAACCGAACCCGGAAGGCGAGGACTTCGTATTCGAATCCAAGATCGTCGGCGGCGCGGTTCCGAAGGAATACATTCCGGGTGTTCAGAAGGGCATCGAAAGCGTCCTGTCGTCGGGTCCGCTCGCAGGCTTCCCGATGCTGGGCGTCAAGGCGACGCTCATCGATGGTGCCTTCCACGATGTCGACTCGTCGGTTCTGGCCTTCGAAATCGCTTCGCGCGCCTGCTTCCGCGAAGCAGCGAAGAAGGCCGGCGCTCAGCTCCTCGAGCCGATCATGAAGGTCGAGGTCGTGACGCCGGAAGACTACGTCGGCGACGTGATCGGCGACCTGAACTCTCGCCGTGGCCAGATCCAGGGCCAGGAGTCGCGCGGCGTGGCCGTGGTGATCAACGCCCACGTGCCGCTCGCGAACATGTTCAAGTACGTGGACAACCTGCGTTCGATGTCGCAGGGCCGCGCTCAGTACACGATGCTGTTCGATCACTACGCGCCGGTTCCGTCGAACGTCGCGCAGGAAATCCAGGCGAAGTATTCCGGTCAGAAGTGACCGGAATACCCCAGCACTGAAACAGAATGAAAAGATTTCCCCTCTAGGGATCAGGAAACGGAGAGCCGAAAATGGCAAAGAGCAAATTCGAGCGCAACAAGCCGCACGTCAACATTGGCACGATTGGCCACGTTGACCATGGCAAGACGTCGCTGACTGCAGCGATCACGAAGTATTTCGGCGAGTTCAAGGCGTATGACCAGATCGACGCGGCGCCGGAAGAGAAGGCCCGCGGCATCACGATTTCGACGGCGCACGTCGAATACGAGACGCCGAACCGTCACTATGCGCACGTCGACTGCCCCGGCCACGCCGACTACGTCAAGAACATGATCACCGGTGCGGCGCAGATGGACGGCGCGATCCTGGTCGTCTCGGCCGCCGACGGCCCGATGCCGCAGACGCGCGAACACATCCTGCTCGCCCGCCAGGTTGGCGTTCCGGCGATCGTCGTGTTCCTGAACAAGGTCGACCAGGTCGACGACGCCGAGCTGCTCGAGCTCGTCGAGCTGGAAGTGCGCGAACTGCTGTCGTCCTACGAATTCCCGGGCGACGACATTCCGATCATCAAGGGTTCGGCGCTGGCCGCACTCGAAGACTCCGACAAGAAGATCGGCGAAGACGCGATCCGCGAGCTGATGGAAGCGGTCGACGCCTACATCCCGACGCCGGAGCGTCCGATCGATCAGCCGTTCCTGATGCCGATCGAAGACGTGTTCTCGATCTCGGGCCGTGGCACGGTGGTGACCGGCCGTGTCGAGCGCGGCATCGTCAAGGTCGGTGAGGAAGTCGAGATCGTCGGCATCCGTCCGACGACGAAGACGACCTGCACGGGCGTTGAAATGTTCCGCAAGCTGCTCGACCAGGGCCAGGCCGGCGACAACATCGGTGCGCTGCTGCGCGGTATCGACCGCAACGGCGTCGAGCGCGGCCAGATCCTGTGCAAGCCGGGTTCGGTCATGCCGCACACGAAGTTCAAGGCCGAGGCCTACATCCTGACGAAGGAAGAGGGTGGCCGTCATACGCCGTTCTTCACCAACTACCGTCCGCAGTTCTACTTCCGCACGACGGACGTGACCGGCGTGGTGACGCTGCCGGAAGGCACGGAGATGGTGATGCCGGGCGACAACGTGACGGTCGACGTCGAGCTGATCGTGCCGATCGCGATGGAAGAAAAGCTGCGCTTCGCGATCCGCGAAGGCGGCCGCACCGTCGGCGCCGGCATCGTCGCCTCGATCATCAAGTAAGAAGAAAACGGCTTGGCCGTTTCGGCAGGGACATGGTCGCCCATGTCCCTGCGATTTTTGAAAAGAAGCGGCGCAAGCGAAACGAATTTCAGAAGTTTTGAACGTGTGCCCTGAGGCACACCGGAAACACGAGCAAGGACAAGTCGAATGAACGGCCAGAATATCCGCATCCGCCTCAAGGCGTTTGATCACCGGATCCTCGATGCCTCCACGCGCGAAATCGTGTCGACGGCCAAGCGCACCGGTGCGAGTGTGCGTGGGCCCGTGCCGCTTCCGACCCGGATTGAAAAATTCACGGTCAACCGGTCGCCGCATATCGACAAGAAGAGCCGCGAACAGTTTGAGATGCGCACCCATAAGCGTCTTCTCGATATCGTTGATCCGACCCCCCAGACGGTTGATGCGCTGATGAAGTTGGATCTGGCCGCTGGCGTCGACGTCGAGATCAAGCTCTAAGGTCCGGCGCAAGCCGAAATAACAAGGAAGGTACGTGGAGTTTCTCCAACGGCTTCCAGGAACAGGAAACCGGAAGGTGCAGGAATGCGCCGGACGGGAACCCTAAACAAGAGGCGTGAACCGATGCGTTCAGGTGTGATTGCACAGAAAGTGGGAATGACCCGCGTCTACAACGACGCCGGCGAGCATATCCCGGTAACAGTATTGCGGCTGGAGAGCTGCCAGGTCGTGGCCCACCGCACGGAAGACAAGAACGGCTATACCGCGGTCCAGCTGGGTGCCGGCCGTTCGAAGGTCAAGAATACGACGAAGGCTCTGCGCGGCCATTTTGCCGCTGCGAGCGTCGAGCCGAAGGCGAAGCTTGTCGAGTTCCGCGTCAGCGCCGACAACATGATCGAAATCGGCGCCGAACTGACGGCCAGCCATTTCGTCGCCGGGCAGCTGGTGGACGTAACCGGCACGACGATCGGTAAGGGCTTTGCCGGCGCCATCAAGCGCCACAATTTCGGCGGCCTTCGCGCCACGCACGGCGTATCCGTTTCGCACCGCTCGCATGGTTCGACCGGCTCCAACCAGGATCCGGGCCGCGTCTGGAAGGGCAAGCGCATGGCTGGTCACATGGGCCAGACGCGCGTGACGACGCAGAACCTGGAAGTCGTATCGACCGACGAAGACCGTGGCCTGATCCTGGTCAAGGGCGCAGTCCCGGGCTCCAAGGGCGCCTGGATCGTCGTCCGCGACGCAATCAAGTCGGGCACTCCGGATGGCGCTCCGCGCCCGGCCGGTCTGCGTGCTGCAGCATCGAAGTAAGGGAGCCGAATAATGGATCTCACCGTCAAAACCCTCGAGGGCAAGGACGCGGGAAAGGTTTCCCTTTCTGACGCCATTTTCGGCCTCGAACCCCGTGAAGACATCATCGCCCGCGTCATTCGCTGGCAGCTTGCCAAGCGCCAGCAGGGTACGCACAAGGCCAAGGGCCGCGCCGAAGTTTCCCGCACCGGCGCCAAGATGTACAAGCAGAAGGGTACGGGCCGCGCTCGTCACCATTCCGCTCGCGCTCCGCAGTTCCGCGGCGGCGGCAAGGCCCATGGCCCGGTCGTCCGCAGCCATGCGCACGACCTGCCGAAAAAGGTTCGCGCGCTCGGCCTGCGCCACGCACTGTCGGCAAAGTTGAAGGCTGAAGAGATCATCGTCCTCGACGATCTCATCGCCAAAGAAGCAAAGACGAAGGCACTCGCCGGCGCATTTGCTTCGCTCGGCCTCACTAATGCCCTGATCATCGGCGGCGCCGAGATCGAGAGCAACTTCAAGCTCGCAGCCCAGAACATCCCGAACGTGGACGTTCTGCCGGTTCAGGGCATCAATGTTTACGACATTCTGCGCCGTGGCAAGCTCGTGCTTTCCAAGGCCGCCGTGGAAGCTCTGGAGGAGCGGTTCAAATGACGGATCTTCGCCACTATGACGTGATCGTGTCTCCCTCGATCACCGAAAAGTCGACGCTGGTTTCCGAACAGAACCAGGTCGTCTTCAATGTCGCCAAGGGCGCGTCGAAGCCTGAGATCAAGGCTGCCGTCGAAGCTCTGTTCGGTGTGAAGGTCACGGCCGTGAACACGCTCGTCCGCAAGGGCAAGCTGAAGCGCTTCCGCGGCTTCGCCGGAAAACAGAAGGACGTGAAGAAGGCGATCGTAACGCTCGCCGAGGGTCAGTCCATCGACGTTTCCACCGGTCTCTAACGGATAGGCCCATTAGGGTAAAAACCCAAAAGGGAACAAGAAAATGGCATTGAAAAGCTTCAATCCGACGACGCCGAGCCAGCGTCAACTGGTCATCGTCAACCGGGCAGGCCTTCATAAGGGCAAGCCGGTCAAGGCGCTGACCGAGGGCCTGTCCTCCAAGGGCGGCCGCAACAATCTCGGCCGCATCACCGTCCGCTTCCAGGGCGGCGGTCACAAGCGTACCTATCGCCTGGTCGACTTCAAGCGTCGCAAATTCGACGTCGAAGGCACGGTCGAGCGTCTGGAATACGACCCGAACCGCACTGCCTTCATCGCGCTCGTCAATTACGCCGACGGTGAACAGGCCTATATCCTGGCGCCGCAGCGTCTGGCTGCAGGCGACAAGGTCATCGCCTCGGACAAGGCCGTCGACGTCAAGCCCGGCAACGCGATGCCGCTGCAGTACATCCCGGTCGGCTCCATCATCCACAATGTGGAAATGAAGCCGGGCAAGGGCGGGCAGATCGCTCGCTCCGCAGGTACCTACGCACAACTCGTTGGCCGTGACCAGGGCATGGCGATCCTTCGCCTGAACTCCGGCGAACAGCGCCTCGTGCACGGCTCTTGCCTCGCATCGATCGGTGCTGTATCGAACCCGGATCACGGCAACATCAATGACGGTAAGGCCGGCCGTTCGCGTTGGCGCGGTAAGCGCCCGCACGTACGCGGCGTCGTCATGAACCCGGTTGACCACCCGCACGGCGGTGGTGAAGGCCGCACATCCGGTGGCCGTCACCCGGTTACCCCGTGGGGCAAGCCGACGAAGGGCAAGCGCACGCGCTCCAATAAGTCGACCGACAAGTTCATCATGCGCTCGCGTCATCAGCGCAAGAAGTAAGAGAGGAAGTCTCAAGTGGCTCGTTCAGTTTGGAAAGGTCCGTTTGTTGACGGCTATCTTCTCAAGAAGGCTGAGAAGGTTCGCGAAGGCGGACGCAACGAAGTGATCAAGATGTGGAGCCGCCGCTCTACGATCCTTCCGCAGTTCGTCGGTCTGACCTTCGGCGTCTACAACGGCAACAAGCATGTTCCCGTCTCGGTGTCCGAAGAAATGGTCGGTCACAAGTTCGGTGAATTCGCTCCGACCCGGACCTATTACGGTCATGGCGCGGACAAGAAAGCGAAGAGGAAGTAACGATGGGCAAGGCAAAAGCCGAACGCCGGCTGAAGGATAATGAGGCGCAGGCCGTTGCGCGCACGATCCGCGTCAGCCCCCAGAAGCTCAACCTGGTTGCCGCGCTGATCCGCGGCAAGAAGGTCGATCGCGCTCTGGCCGAACTCGAGTTCTCCCGCAAACGCATCGCAGAGACGGTCAAGAAGACGCTTGAATCCGCGATCGCAAACGCCGAGAACAACCACGATCTCGACGTTGATTCACTCATCGTTGCAGAAGCTTATGTTGGCAAGTCGATCGTGATGAAGCGCTTCCACGCCCGTGGTCGCGGCCGTGCATCGCGCATCGAAAAGCCGTTCTCGCACTTGACGATCGTTGTTCGTGAAGTGGAAGCCACAGGGGAGGCCGCATAATGGGCCAGAAGATTAATCCGATCGGTTTCCGTCTCGGCATCAACCGGACCTGGGACAGCCGTTGGTTCGCGGACAACGCCGAGTACGGCCAGCTGCTCCACGAAGACCTGAAGATCCGCGCTTACCTCATGGAAGAGCTGAAGGCCGCGGGCATCGCCAAGGTCGTGATCGAGCGTCCGCACAAGAAGTGCCGCGTGACCATCCACTCGGCGCGTCCGGGCCTGATCATCGGCAAGAAGGGCGCCGACATCGAGAAGCTTCGCCGGAAGCTTTCCGAGATGACCAATTCGGAGACGCACCTCAACATCGTCGAAGTGCGTAAGCCCGAAGTCGACGCAACGCTCGTTGCCCAATCGATCGCCCAGCAGCTCGAGCGCCGCGTAGCCTTCCGCCGGGCGATGAAGCGCGCCGTTCAGTCGGCGATGCGTCTTGGCGCCGAAGGCATCAAGATCACCTGCGCCGGTCGTCTCGGCGGTGCGGAAATCGCCCGTACCGAGTGGTATCGTGAAGGCCGCGTTCCGCTGCACACGCTGCGCGCCGACATCGACTACGGCACGGCAGAAGCGGAAACCGCATTCGGTATCTGCGGCGTCAAGGTCTGGATCTTCAAGGGCGAAATCCTGGAGCACGATCCGATGGCTTCCGAGCGTCGCGCGACCGAGAGTGACTCCCAGGGCTCTGGCAGCAGAGACCGCCGTCGTGAAAACGCGTAACATCCGCGCGTGGCAGCCAATATCGGAGAAGTAAAAAAATGTTGCAGCCAAAGCGTACGAAGTATCGCAAGCAGTTTAAGGGGCGCATCAAGGGCATCGCCAAGGGCGGCTCTGCGCTTGCTTTCGGCGAGTTCGGTCTGAAGGCTCAGGAGCCGAACCGCGTTAACGCACGTGAGATCGAAGCGGCTCGCCGCGCGATCACCCGCTACATGAAGCGCGCCGGCCGCGTCTGGATCCGCGTGTTCCCGGATGTTCCGGTCACCGCCAAGCCGACGGAAGTCCGCATGGGTAAGGGTAAGGGCTCGGTCGAATACTGGGCGTGCAAGGTCAAGCCCGGCCGTATGATGTTCGAGATCGATGGTGTCAGCGAAGAGATCGCCCGTGAGGCACTTCGTCTTGGCGCTGCCAAGCTCTCTGTAAAGACGCGCTTCGTGCAGCGCATCGCAGAGTAAGGAGTGAAGCTCATGAAAGCCGCAGATGTTCGCGCTCTGAGCGCCGACCAACTCAAGGAAGAGCTTGCCAAGCTGAAGAAGGAGCAGTTCAACCTGCGCTTCCAGAAGGCGACCGGCCAGCTCGAGAAATCTTCGCGTGTCAACGAAGTCCGCAAGGACATCGCACGCATCAAAACCATCGCCCGCCAGAAGGCGGCAGAAGCCAAGGCCTAAGGACCAGAAGAATATGCCGAAACGCATTCTGCAGGGCACCGTCGTCAGCGACAAGAACGACAAGACCATCGTTGTCAAGGTCGAGCGCCGCTTTGCGCACCCGATCCTTCAGAAGACCGTGCGTCGTTCCAAGAAGTACAAGGCTCACGACGAGAACAATCAATACAAGGTCGGCGATGTCGTTTCCATTCAGGAATGCGCGCCGATTTCGAAGGACAAGCGCTGGACGGTGGTTTCCGCCCAGGCTTGAATTCTGCAGGATTTGCCTTTCCGACCCTTGCGTCCCGGGCAAATATCTGTATGAAGCACGCAATTAAAGCCGAGGAACGCTCGAGTCCGAGCGTTCTTTTGCTTTGAGATGAGCAAAATAAGCCGGGCAAGGGGGTTTCGGCCCAACCGGCCTGGTCACAACAAGAAGGCGACCTGACATGATTCAGATGCAAACAAACCTCGACGTGGCGGATAATTCCGGCGCACGTCGTGTCATGTGCATCAAGGTGCTGGGCGGCTCCAAGCGCAAATACGCGTCGATCGGCGACATCATCGTCGTCTCGATCAAGGAAGCCATTCCGCGCGGCCGCGTGAAGAAGGGTGACGTCATGAAGGCAGTTGTCGTTCGCACCGCGAAGGACATCCGCCGTGCGGATGGCAGCGTCATCCGCTTCGACACCAACGCTGCCGTTCTCATTGACAACAAGAGAGAGCCGATCGGCACCCGTATCTTCGGACCGGTTCCGCGCGAACTTCGCGCCAAGAACCACATGAAGATCATCTCGCTGGCTCCGGAAGTACTGTAAGGGAGCGTTCAGAGATGCAAAAGATTCGCAAGGGCGACAAGGTCGTCATTCTCACCGGCAAGGACAAGGGCCGTACCGGCGAAGTCATCCAGGTCATGCCCAAGGAAGACCGGGCAGTGGTTCGCGGCGTCAACATGGTGAAGCGTCACCAGCGTCAGACCCAGAACCAGGAAGCCGGCATCATAACCAAGGAAGCCCCGATCCACCTGTCGAACGTCGCGATCGCCGATCCGAAGGATGGCAAGCCGACCCGCGTCGGTTTCAAGATCGATGGTGACAAGAAGGTCCGCGTGGCCAAGCGTTCGGGAGAAGTGATCGATGGCTAAGACCGCTTATGAGCCGCGGCTCAAGAAGGAATATGTGGAGCGTATCCGCAAGGCGATGCAGGAGCAGTTCTCCTACGCCAACGAAATGCAGATTCCGCGCCTCGACAAGATCGTCATCAACATGGGTGTTGGTGAAGCGACCGGCGACTCCAAGAAGCCGACCGTTGCTGCCGCCGACCTCGCTGCGATTGCCGGCCAGAAGCCGGTGATCACCCGCGCACGCAACTCCATCGCTGGCTTCAAGCTCCGCGAAGGCATGCCGATTGGTGCCAAGGTTACCCTGCGCGGCGTTCGGATGTATGAGTTCCTGGATCGTCTCGTGAACATCGCCCTGCCGCGCGTTCGCGACTTCCGTGGCCTCAACCCGAAGTCCTTCGATGGCCGTGGCAACTTCGCCATGGGCGTCAAGGAGCACATTGTGTTCCCTGAGATCAACTACGACAAGGTTGATCAGATGTGGGGCATGGACATCATCGTTTGCACGACGGCCAAGACCGACGACGAAGCTCGCGCTCTGCTCAAAGAGTTCAACTTCCCGTTCCGTCAGTAATCCGTAACGACAAGCGTAAAGAAGGATAACTCTTATGGCGAAAACGAGCGCAGTTGAAAAGAACAAGCGCCGCCGCAAACTGGTTGCCGGCCACGCCTCCAAGCGCGCGGCCCTCAAGGCAATCATCATGAACCAGTCGTTGCCGATCGAAGAGCGGTTCAAGGCCACCCTCAAGTTGGCCGAGCTGCCTCGCGACGGGTCGAAGACCCGCATCCGCAATCGCTGTGAAGTCACTGGCCGTCCGCGCGCCTACTATCGCAAGCTTCGCATGTCGCGTATCGCGCTTCGCGAACTGGGCAATCTCGGCAAGGTGCCGGGCGTGGTCAAGTCGAGCTGGTAAGGAGACGGGCACATGGCAATGACTGATCCTTTGGGCGATATGCTCACCCGTATCCGCAACGGCGCTGCTCGCCGCAAGTCGAGCGTTTCGACGCCGGCTTCCAAGCTCCGCGCGCGCGTCCTGGATGTCCTTCAGTCCGAAGGCTACATCCGCGGATACTCCGAGGTCGAATTCGGCAACGGCAAGTCCGAGCTGAACATCGAGCTGAAGTACTATGAAGGCGCATCTGTGATCCGCGAGATCGCGCGTGTTTCCAAGCCGGGCCGCCGGGTTTATGTCTCGGTCAAGTCCATTCCGCAGGTCGCGAACGGCCTCGGCATCACCATCCTTTCGACCCCGAAGGGCGTGATGGCCGATCATCAGGCACGCGAACAGAATGTTGGTGGCGAGATTCTTTGCTCGGTCTTCTAAGGCCGGGCAGATCTCCATAGCGAACAGACAGGTAAAAAAATGTCTCGTATCGGTAAAAAGCCCGTTCCGGTTCCGGCAGGCGTCACGGCTAGCGTCGATGGCCAGAAGGTAACGGCGAAGGGTCCGAAGGGCGAACTGTTCTTCGTCGCAAACGACGAAGTTTCGGTAAAGCTCGAAGATAACACGGTTGTCGTTCAGCCGGTCAATCAGAGCAAGGATGCTCGCTCGAAGTGGGGCATGTCCCGCACGATGATTGAGAACATCTTCAAGGGCGTCAAGGACGGCTACGAGCGCAAGCTCGAAATCAACGGCGTCGGTTACCGTGCGTCGATGCAGGGCAAGAACCTGCAGCTGGCGCTCGGCTTCAGCCACGACGTCGTCTACCAGACGCCGGAAGGCATCACGATCGCTGTGCCGAAGCCGACGGAAATCGTCGTTTCCGGCATCAGCAAGCAGCAGGTCGGCCAGGTGGCCGCGGAGATCCGCGAATACCGTGGCCCCGAGCCCTACAAGGGCAAGGGCGTCAAGTATGCCGAGGAGCGGATCGTCCGCAAAGAAGGCAAGAAGAAGTAAGGATCACGCGAAATGGCTAGCAGGAAAGATACTCTTGTGCGTCGCGCCAGCCGCGTGCGCCGTCAAATCAAGGCGGTCGCCAATGGCCGTCCGCGCCTGTCGGTTCATCGCTCGTCGAAGAACATCTATGCGCAGATCATCGACGATGTCGCCGGCAAGACGATTGCCGCCGCATCGACCCTCGAAGCGGATATCAAGTCTGCATTGAAGACTGGCGCCGATACGGCTGCAGCCGCGGCTGTCGGCAAGCTCATTGCAGAGCGCGCTTCCCAGGCGGGCGTCAAGGACGTTGTCTTTGACCGTGGCGCCTTCATCTACCACGGCCGCGTCAAGGCGCTGGCCGAGGCAGCTCGCGAAGGCGGCCTGAACTTCTAAGGTTCTTCGCCCGGGCAGCAATGTCCGGGCGAAATCCCGCCTCGCAACCATGGCCGCTTCGATTTCCAAGGAAGCGAGGCGGCTTTCGTCAATCTGCCGATTGCACCCGGAAAAGAAAAAGGAAGAGGACAATGGCACAAGAAAGAAGAGGCTCGCGCGAAGATCGCCAGAGCCGCGAAGAGCGCGACAGCGAATTTGTCGATAAGCTCGTCGCAATCAACCGCGTCGCCAAGGTGGTGAAGGGCGGTCGTCGTTTCGGTTTCGCCGCTCTCGTCGTCGTCGGCGACCAGAAGGGCCGCGTTGGCTTTGGCCATGGCAAGGCACGCGAAGTGCCGGAAGCCATTCGCAAGGCTACGGAAGCTGCAAAGCGCGACCTGATCTTCGTGCCGCTTCGCGGCGGTCGCACGTTGCATCACGATGTCAACGGCCGTCACGGCGCCGGCAAGGTTCTGCTGCGCTCGGCCAAGCCCGGTACCGGTATCATCGCCGGCGGCCCGATGCGCGCCGTCTTCGAAACGCTCGGCGTCCATGACGTCGTCGCCAAGTCGACCGGCTCGTCGAACCCCTACAACATGGTTCGCGCGACCTTCGACGCGCTCAAGAACCAGATGCACCCGAAGGACATCGCGGCACAGCGCGGCATGAAATACGCCACGCTCCAGTCTCGTCGCGTTGCCGCCGGCGCTGCTTCCGAAGAATAAGGGAGCTGACAGATGGCTAAGAAAGAAGTTGCCAAGAAGACGGTTACCGTCGAGCAGATTGGTAGCCCGATCCGCCGTCCGGCCGTACAGCGTCAGACGCTCATCGGCCTGGGCCTCAACAAGATGCACCGGGTGCGCACGCTGGAGGATACTCCGGCCGTTCGCGGCATGATCCGGGCCGTCCAGCACCTCGTTCGCGTCGTCGACGAGAAGTGAGGGGGATCCAGAAATGAAACTGAACGAAATCAAGGACAACGAAGGCGCGACCAAGAGCCGCAAGCGCTTGGGTCGCGGTATCGGTTCTGGCTCGGGCAAGACCGGCGGCCGTGGCGTGAAGGGCCAGAAGGCTCGTTCGGGCGTCTCGATCAATGGCTTCGAAGGCGGCCAGATGCCCATCTACCGCCGCCTGCCGAAGCGCGGCTTCAACAACATCTTCGCCTCGGAATATGTTGTCGTATCGCTGGGCCGGATCCAGGCTGCCGTTGACGCCAACAAGCTCGATGCGTCGAACACCATCGATGCGGCGGCCCTCAAGGCTGCAGGTGTCATCCGCCGCACCAAGGACGGTGTCCGGGTTCTGGCCGACGGCGAACTGAAGGCGAAGATCTCGCTCGAGGTTGCCGGCGCTTCGAAGTCGGCGGTCGAGAAGATCGAAAAGGCTGGCGGCTCGATCAAGCTGCTCGCAGCAGCCGCCGCTGAATAATATTACGACAAACCGCCCGGGGTGCTTCACGCCGGGCGGTTTTGCTCCCATATGTGAGCCTCACGTCCGAGCGCGGCGAATCGCCTGCCGCGACGCGACACAACGGAAACCGCGGTGAGGCATCCGATTGCAGCGACAATCGCCTCGCGTCAGGTTTTCGGCAAAGAAGACTTTTTCATTCCGGAGCCGGACTGTGCCGCCGCTCCCGGGATTCGGCACGCGGAGAATTGCATGGCTTCTGCAGCGGAACAGCTCGCCTCGAACCTGAATTTCTCGACTTTCGCCAAAGCGGAAGATCTGAAGAAACGACTCTGGTTCACCCTGGGTGCGCTCCTGGTTTACCGTCTTGGCACCTATATCCCGCTTCCCGGCCTCAATCCGGAAGCCTTCGCCCAGGCCTTTCAGGGGCAATCAGGCGGCATTCTCGGCTTGTTCAACATGTTTGCGGGCGGCGCGGTTGAGCGCATGGCGATCTTCGCGCTCGGCATCATGCCCTATATCTCCGCCTCGATCATCGTTCAGCTGATGACGTCGGTCGTTCCGGCGCTCGAGCAGCTGAAGAAGGAAGGCGAGCAGGGGCGCAAGGTCATCAACCAGTATACCCGCTACGGCACGGTGCTTCTGGGCACGATGCAGGCCTACGGCATCGCCGTTGGCCTTGAAAGCGGCAGCGGCCTCGTGAACGATCCGGGCTGGTTCTTCCGCATTTCGACCGTCATTTCGCTCCTCGGTGGCACGATGTTCCTGATGTGGCTCGGCGAGCAAATCACGTCGCGCGGCATCGGCAACGGCATCTCGCTCATCATCTTTGCCGGCATCGTCGCGGCCCTGCCGTCGGCCCTGGCCGGAACGCTGGAACTCGGCCGGACCGGTGCGCTGTCGACGCCGCTGATCCTGGTGATCATCGTGATGGTGGTTGCTGTAATCGCGCTGATCGTCTTCGTCGAGCGTGCGCAGCGCCGTCTGCTGATCCAGTATCCGAAACGGCAGGTCGGCAACCGCATGTTCCAGGGAGATACGTCGCATCTGCCGCTCAAGCTCAACACTTCGGGCGTAATTCCGGCGATCTTTGCGTCATCGCTCCTATTGCTGCCTGCGACGGCTGCAGGCTTCGCCAATACCGCGACTCTGCCCGACTGGGCAACGACCATCGTCGGCGCGCTTTCCCACGGACAGCCGCTCTATATGGTTTTCTATGGCGCGATGATCGCGTTCTTCGCCTTTTTCTACACCGCGATCGTCTTCAATCCGAAGGACACTGCCGACAATCTGAAGAAGCACGGGGGCTTCATTCCGGGGATTCGCCCCGGTGAGCGCACCGCCGAATATATCGACTACGTGCTGACGCGAGTCACCGTCGTCGGCGCGCTCTATCTGGTTTTCGTCTGTATCCTGCCTGAGATCCTTATCTCGCAGACCGGCGTGCCGTTCTACCTTGGTGGTACGTCGCTTTTGATTGTTGTCAGCGTAACCCTTGATACTGTAGCACAGATTCAGGGTCACCTCATTGCCCAGCAGTATGAGGGGCTGATCAAGAAGTCGAAGCTGCGCGGAGGAAAGAGGGGACGATGAGACTTATTTTTTTGGGACCGCCGGGCGCTGGCAAGGGAACGCAGGCCAAGCTTCTGACAGAGAGATACGGCATTCCTCAGCTTTCCACCGGAGACATGCTCCGCTCCGCCGTCGCCCAGGGGTCCGAAGTCGGCAAGCGTGCGAAAGCGGTTATGGATGCGGGGCAACTCGTCTCCGACGAGATCGTCAATGAAATCGTCTCCGACCGCATCGATGCTCCGGACTGCACCAGGGGCTTCATCCTCGACGGCTATCCGCGCACGGTTCCGCAGGCCGTCGCACTTGACCGGATGCTCGAGCAAAAGGGCATGAGGCTCGACGCGGTCATCGAACTCAAGGTCGACGAAGGCGCTCTTGTGCGGCGCATGGAGAATCGCGTAGCGGAAACCGTGGCGGCGGGCGGAAACGTCCGTTCCGACGACAATCCGGAAGCCTTCCGGCGCCGGTTGGAGGAGTATCGGGCGAAGACCGCGCCGCTTTCGGCCCATTACGCAGGCACCGGTCGGTTGAAGACGGTGGACGGCATGGCTGATGTCGAGACGGTCAGCGCCGAGATCGAGAAGATTCTGGCCTAGGCTGTTGCCTTTGCCAAAATGGAAACGCCGGGGAGTTGACTTTTCCGGGCGATTCCTCCAAAGACAGCGTCAACTCGCGATATGAGAAGCGATCGGCGCGGTCTTCAAGACAACGAAGTCCGGGTACGGTCGTTTTTGACATGTCTCGAACCTCGATCAACGAGCGGCTCTTCGTGGTCGCGTAACGAAGCACCTATTGCCGGATGGCAACTGGAACGCAAGGAGAATAGACGTGGCACGTATCGCTGGCGTCAATATCCCGACGGCAAAGCGCGTGGTCATCGCGCTGACGTATATTCACGGGATCGGCACGAAATTCGCACAGGAAATCATCGAGAAGGTCGGTATTCCGGCTGATCGCCGCGTGCATCAGTTGACGGACGCCGAGGTCCTTCAGATCCGTGAAACGATCGATCGTGACTACCAGGTCGAAGGTGACCTGCGTCGCGAAACCTCGATGAACATCAAGCGTCTGATGGATCTAGGCTGCTATCGCGGTCTTCGCCATCGTCGTGGCCTGCCGGTGCGCGGTCAGCGCACGCACACCAATGCACGCACCCGCAAGGGTCCGGCAAAGGCGATCGCCGGTAAGAAGAAGTAATTTCCCGAAAAGGGGAAACGGGAGGCTGGCGCACGCGCCGGCCTCCTTTTGCAGTTTGGGAAGGGCAAGTGTCCGACCGTCGCGAGTGCCGCTAGCGGTCTTGCGAAATGCCCGCGACGCTGGTGCGCCGGCTGTCGCGTAATTGAAGTGCAGGGCAGGGGACGAACAATCCTTTTCCCGGTGGAGCCGCTGGAATTACGGCGGTGCAGAGATCTTAAGAAAGGGATCCTATGGCCAAGGAAGCCACCCGCGTTCGCCGTCGCGAGCGCAAGAACATCACGTCTGGCGTCGCACACGTCAATTCGTCGTTCAACAACACGATGATCACCATCACCGACGCGCAGGGCAATGCCATTGCCTGGTCGTCCGCCGGTGCGAAGGGTTTCAAGGGTTCGCGCAAGTCGACCCCGTTCGCCGCGCAGATCGCCGCTGAAGATTGCGCCAAGAAGGCCCAGGAACACGGCATGAAGTCGCTGGAAGTGGAAGTCTGCGGCCCGGGGTCCGGTCGCGAATCCGCTCTGCGGGCGCTGCAGGCTGCGGGCTTCATGATCACGTCGATCCGCGACGTGACCCCGATCCCGCACAACGGCTGCCGTCCGCGCAAGAAGCGCCGCGTCTGACCATTTGGATTTGAACATTTCCGGCGAGGGCGCTGATGCGCTCTCCCGGACTTCGGGGCTCGGTTGTCACGATTGGATGGTGGCAACGAACGGAAGGCAGAAAACATGATCCAGAAAAATTGGCAGGAACTGATCAAGCCGAACAAGGTGGAGTTTTCCTCCTCGGGCCGCACCAGGGCAACGTTGGTTGCGGAACCGCTTGAGCGCGGCTTCGGTCTGACCCTCGGCAACGCGCTCCGCCGCGTGCTTCTGTCGTCGCTTCGCGGTGCTGCCGTCACGGCAGTGCAGATCGACGGCGTACTGCACGAGTTCTCCTCGATCCCGGGTGTTCGGGAAGATGTGACGGACATCGTGCTCAACATCAAGGAAATCGCCATCAAGATGGATGGCGACGACGCAAAGCGCATGGTCGTGCGCAAGCAGGGTCCTGGTGTCGTGACGGCCGGTGATATCCAGACGGTTGGCGATATCGAGATCCTCAACCCGAACCATGTGATTTGCACCCTCGACGAGGGTGCTGAAATCCGCATGGAGTTCACCGTCAACAACGGCAAGGGCTATGTCCCGGCCGACCGCAACCGTTCCGAAGACGCGCCGATCGGCCTTATCCCGGTCGACAGCCTGTATTCGCCGGTCAAGAAGGTCTCCTACAAGGTTGAAAACACCCGTGAGGGCCAGGTTCTCGACTACGACAAACTGACCATGTCGATCGAGACCGACGGCTCCGTCACGGGTGAGGACGCGATCGCGTTCGCGGCCCGCATTCTTCAGGACCAGCTCTCGGTCTTCGTCAATTTCGAAGAGCCGCAGAAGGAAACCGAGGAAGAGGCCGTCACCGAGCTCGCCTTCAACCCGGCACTTCTCAAGAAGGTCGACGAACTGGAGCTTTCCGTCCGTTCGGCCAACTGCCTGAAGAACGACAACATCGTCTATATCGGCGACCTCATTCAGAAGACGGAAGCGGAAATGCTCCGTACGCCGAATTTTGGTCGCAAGTCGCTCAACGAGATCAAGGAAGTTCTCGCTTCCATGGGCCTGCATCTCGGCATGGAAGTGCCGTCCTGGCCGCCGGAGAACATCGAAGATCTCGCCAAGCGCTACGAAGACCAGTACTAAGGCCGCACGCGTTCGAAAGAACGCGTAAAGCTGGCCTTAGAAATTTTAACTGCGTATATGTCTCATCGTCTTGAGCCTTCGGCTCTCAGCGGAATATACGCCTCTATTAGACTGCGGGCGGATGCCTGCAAGTAAAGGAGAATAGCCATGCGCCACGCTAAAGCCGGTCGCAAGCTGAACAGGACTGCCAGCCACCGCAAGGCGATGTTTGCCAACATGGCAGCTTCGTTGATCGAACACGAACAGATCGTGACGACCCTGCCGAAGGCGAAGGAAATCCGTCCGATCGTCGAGAAGCTCGTCACGCTCGGAAAGCGCGGCGATCTGCATGCCCGCCGCCAGGCGATCTCGCAGATCCGCGACGTTGCGGTCGTCTCGAAGCTATTCGATGCGATTGCATCGCGCTACGCCACCCGCAACGGCGGCTACCTGCGCATCATGAAGGCTGGTTTCCGCCACGGCGACAATGCGCCGCTCGCTGTCATCGAGTTCGTTGACCGCGACGTCGACGCCAAGGGTGCAAAGGACCGCGCTCGCGTCGCCGCCGAAGCGGAAGAAGCAGAAGCAGCCTAATCCAGCTTTGAGGGTTGGAAGAGTCGAAGCGGCCGGGTGATGCCTCACCCGGCCGCTTTCTCCGTTGTGGGGTGGTGCGGCCTTGCAATGCCGCTACGCTGTCGCCTCCAGCGGAGGTAAGGCATCCTGATCGGCCGCCAGGCCAGAAGCAGCGCGACAAGGGCGATGTAGAGCATCTGCTCCGGCCCTACGATCTTGACCGACATCGCGAAATGCAGGGCCCCCGCCGCGGCGATGAGATAGACGAGCCGGTGGAGCTTGTTCCAGCGTTGGCCGAGTTTGCGGATCGACCAGTTGTTCGACGTCAGCGCGAGAGGAATAAGCAGGACCAAGGCCGTCATCCCGATGGTGATGAAGGGGCGGCGAGCGATATCGGCGACGATCGCCGGAAAGCGCAACATCTGGTCGAGCAGCATATAGGCGAGGAAGTGCATCAGCACGTAATAGAAGGCGAGCAGCCCGAGCGCGCGGCGGTATCTTAGCCAATTCAGGCCGAACAGATCGCGGATGGGCGTGATGGCGAGGGTGGCCACCAGGAAGCGCAGCGCCCAAAGGCCGAGCAGGTGTTCGAATTCCTTGACCGCGTTTCCGGGCAGTTGACCGGTGGCACCGAGATAGAAGGCCAACGCTGCCGGCATGAAACCGACGGCGTAGAGGGCCCAGACCGACGGACCATGCAGTCGCTTGGGCAGGGTGGGAAGGACGGCCATCATCAGAAATTCGCTGCCAGATCCATGCCGGCATAAAGGCTCGCGACCTCGTCGGCATAACCGTTGAAGGGAAGCGTATCGCGCCGGTTGGAGCCGAAGAAGCCGCCTTCGCCGATGCGGTTCTCCGTGGCCTGACTCCAGCGTGGGTGGTCGACGGCCGGGTTCACATTGGCGTAGAAGCCGTATTCGCTCGGCGCGGCGAGATTCCAGGTGCAGGGAGGAACTGTCTCGGTGAGCGAGATGCGCACGATCGATTTGATGCCCTTGAAGCCGTATTTCCAGGGCACGACCAGACGAACCGGTGCGCCATTCTGGTTCGCCAGGGTCTTGCCATAGAGACCGACGGCAAGGATCGTCAGCGGGTGCCGGGCTTCATCGAGCCGCAGGCCCTCGCGATAGGGCCAGGGCAGGGGTTGGAACAGGCCGGACTGGCCGGGCATTTCCTCCGGCCGAAAGACGGTCTCGAAGGCGACATATTTGGCGCTGCCAAGCGGCTCGACCTTGTCGAGGAGCGTGGCCAGCGGAAAGCCGAGCCAGGGGATCACCATCGACCAGGCCTCGACGCAGCGCATGCGGTACACGCGCTCCTCGAGCGGAAAGCCGAGGAGTTCCTCGATACCGAATTCGCCCGGCTTGGCGACGAGGCCATCGATTTTGACGGTCCATGGCGTAGGTTTGAATGCGCCCGACCGGGCGGCTGGATCTGCCTTGCCCGTGCCGAATTCGTAGAAGTTGTTGTAGCTCGTGACGTCCTCTTCCGGCGTCAGGGCCTCGTCTACCCTGTAGGGGCTTGCAGCCGCCTTCAGCGCCGCTGCATCCACCGGCCGGGCCGCAAGCGTCAGGCCGGCGGCCGCCGCGAGAAAGGCGCGCCGATCAAGGAAGAAGCGTTCCGGCGTGATCTCGGAGGCGGCGATCCGCGGCGGGCGGTAATGAGGCATTTCGGTTCCCCGGCGTTGAATGTTGGTGCAATCAGATGACCAAAGTTTAGCTCATTCGGAAAGAGGGGCCAGACCACGTTTTCGTGCATGTCGCGTGAGCCGCGCGGCTGTCGGCAGGTTCCTGCGCATCGGCCCGAAAATCGGACCCGATTATCGGAAAGAGTAACGGCGTCCGTTGTGCGCCCCAAGGGCGCCCCGATCGGCTCTGAGCGAGGTTTTGCGCTTGTGCATCGGGCCAGTGGACGCAGCGGCCGTGCGTTTGCCTTTTTTCTCGCGAAATCCTATCTGAACCTCGTACATGCCGCCCGAACTGTTTGGGGGAGTGTCCATGGAAAGACCAGCGTCCGGGACGCGCCCGTCGAATGCGGCGCGCTTCCACGGGAATGAAAGGGAGAATGCTTCATGATATTTGGCGGTCGGGTTCTGTCGGCTCTTGTCCTTGCAATCGCCATGTCGAGCTCCGCCGGGGCGCAGGACGCCAAGGTCGTTCCCCAATCCCGCGTCGAAATGCAACTCTCCTTCGCGCCGCTGGTCAAGCAGACGGCGAATGCCGTGGTCAACGTCTATGCCGAGCGGGTCGTGGAGCGGCGCTCGATATTTTCCGGAGATCCCTTCTTCGAGGAATTCTTCGGCCAACGCATGCCTAATCGCAGCGAGAAGCAGTCGTCGCTCGGATCGGGTGTGATCGTCGGCCGCAATGGCGTCATCGTGACCAACAACCACGTCATCGAAGGCGCCGACGACATCAAGGTGGCACTTGCGGATGGGCGTGAATTTCCCTGCAAGATCGTGCTCAAGGACGATCGTCTCGATCTTGCGGTGTTGAAGATCCAGGCGGACGGCCCGTTCGATGTCGTTCCGATCGGCGATTCGGACGCGGTCGAGGTGGGTGACCTTGTCCTGGCCATGGGTAATCCGTTCGGCGTCGGGCAGACCGTGACAAGCGGCATCGTTTCCGCGCTCGCCCGCAACCAGATTTCCAATGGCGATTTCGGCTTCTTCATCCAGACCGATGCAGCCATCAACCCGGGGAACTCCGGCGGCGCCCTGATCAACATGAACGGCGAGCTGATCGGCATCAACACAGCCATCTTCTCGCGCGGCGGCGGCTCTAATGGCGTTGGCTTTGCGATTCCCGCCAATTTGGTCAAGGTCTTCGTCGCTTCGGCGGAAGGCGGGGGCGGCTCTTTCATTCGTCCCTTTGTGGGTGCTACGTTCGAACCGGTCACCTCGGATATCGCGGAAGCACTCGGGCTTGATCGAGCCCGCGGCGCATTGGTCACGGCGGTGCTGCCCAATGGTCCGGCCGCACATGCCGGGCTGAAGCCCGGGCAGGTGGTGACGTCGGTCAACGGGATTGCGGTCGAACATCCCGATGCCCTCGGCTACCGACTGACGACAGTGGGAATCGGCCATGAGGCGCGCGTGACGGTCGCGGACCATGGGAAGGCGCACGACATCACCTTGAAGCTGGAGCGGGCGCCGGAAACCGAGCCGCGCGACGAAAGGCTGATCGAGGGCAGGAATCCTTTCGCCGGCGCGATCGTGGCCAATCTGTCGCCGCGGTTGGCGGAGGAACTGCGCATGCCGACCTCCTCGCAGGGTGTCGTCGTCGCTGCGGTCAATCGCGGTTCGCCGGCGGCGCGAATCGGGCTCGCGCCAAAGGACATCGTCCGTTCGGTGAATGGGGTGACCATCGACAGCTCGAAGATGCTTGAGAGCGTCGTTGCCGAAGAGGCCTCCTTCTGGCGCGTCGAGATCGAGCGCGACGGCCAGATCATTCGTCAGTTTTTCCGATGAGCGACCTCTTTTCCCCGCATGAACCGCCGGAAATGGCCTCGGCAAGACCGCTTGCCGATCGACTGAGGCCGAAGACGCTCGCTGAGGTCACCGGACAGGAGCATTTGACGGGCGCCGACGGTACGCTCACGCGGATGATCGCCTCCGGCTCGCTCGGCTCGATGATCTTCTGGGGCCCGCCCGGCACGGGCAAGACGACGGTGGCGCGCCTGCTCTCAGGCGAGGCGGGGCTCGCCTTCGAGCAGATCTCGGCGATCTTCTCCGGTGTAGCCGATTTGAAGAAGGTCTTCGAAGCCGCCCGGACCCGGCGCATGTCCGGGCGTCAGACGCTGCTGTTCGTCGACGAGATCCATCGCTTCAACCGTGCCCAGCAAGACAGCTTCCTGCCGGTCATGGAAGACGGTACGGTGATTCTCGTCGGCGCCACCACGGAGAATCCGTCCTTCGAACTCAACGCCGCGCTTCTGTCGCGAGCGCGGGTGCTGACATTCAAGCCGCATGACGAGGCGAGCCTGGAGGAGCTGTTGACGCGGGCGGAGACGGCCGAGAGCCGGCCGTTGCCGCTCGACCCCGACTCGCGCGCGAGCCTGATCCGCATGGCGGACGGGGACGGCCGGGCCGTGCTGACGCTGGCGGAAGAGGTCTGGCGCGCAGCCCGCAAGGACGAAATCTTCGATGCCAAGGCACTCCAGGAGATCGTCCAGCGCCGCGCGCCCGTCTACGACAAGGGCCAGGATAGCCACTATAAACTGATCTCGGCGCTTCACAAATCCGTGCGCGGCTCCGACCCGGATGCCGCACTCTATTATCTCTGCCGCATGCTCGATGCCGGCGAGGATCCGCTCTATATCGGGCGACGGCTGGTGCGCATGGCGGTCGAAGATATTGGCCTTGCCGACCCGCAGGCACTGGTGATCTGCAATGCGGCCAAGGACGCCTATGATTATCTCGGCTCGCCGGAGGGGGAACTGGCGCTGGCACAGGCTTGCGTCTATCTCGCGACCGCGCCGAAGTCGAATGCCGTCTATACCGCCTACAAGGCGGCGATGCGGTCGGCAAAGGAAAACGGCTCGCTGTTACCGCCGAAACATATCCTCAACGCCCCGACAAAGCTTATGAAGGGGGAGGGCTACGGCGACGGCTATCGCTATGACCACGACGAACCGGACGCCTTTTCCGGGCAGGATTACTTCCCGGAAAAAATGGGACGACAGACGTATTACGATCCGCCGGAGCGCGGTTTCGAGCGCGAGATCCGCAAGCGCGTCGAGTGGTGGGCGAAGCTTCGGCGCGAGCGGAACTCCTGACGTTATTAACTCTGCCGACGGTGCAGGGCAGGCCTGCGATCGATTGTCTTGCGGCCGTCGAAAAACCTGTGCGATAGCTAAGCCTCGATTGCAGACGGCTGCACGGATCGGGATGATTGATCCGAACCTCCGCGGGGACGGCCTCGCTCCAGACGAAGGAGTTGAAAATGGCCTGGTTCACCCTGCTGCTCGCCGGAATTCTCGAAATCGGCTGGGCAATCGGCCTCAAATACACGGACGGATTCACGCGTTTGGTTCCGACAGTGTTCACGGCCGGCTCGATGGTCCTGAGCATTGCTCTGCTCGGCATCGCCGTCCGTTCGCTGCCGCTCGGTACGGCCTATGCGGTGTGGACCGGTATTGGAACCGTCGGAACAGTGGTTCTCGGCATCGTTCTGTTCGCTGAGCCCGCCAACGCCGTTCGCCTCGGCTGCATCGGTCTCATCGTCGTGGGCATTGCAGGCCTGAAGCTCGTTGCCTGACTGCGCGTGATGTATGAGGCACTTGCCGTTGCCACAGGGCCTGCTCTATCTCAGCGCCTCCAGCACGGCGGCGGCGGCCCGCATCTCTTGCCAGCGGTTCTCACGCCGTTGGATAGCCTCCCCGTCGGTGCCCCAATGTTCGATCTGCCAATCCTCGTCGACATGGGCGGCCGCCCAGGCGTCCTGCGTCGACAGGCGGCCGCTTGCAAATGCGAGCGCCAGCATTGCCGATCCCGTCAAAGCGGTGATCGTGTGCAGGCAGGCGAGACCAAGCGGGGTCGCGAAGGCGCGCAGGGCATCGGCAAATGCCGAGATCGCCTCGGGCGGCTGTTCCTGATGGATGACGCCTTCTGCCAGGATGAAACGGGCGCCGAGCGATTGGGCGGCCCAGTCGAGCACGGGGTTCCAACTATCATTCTGCCGCTTCACCAGCCCCTCGGGACTATCGGCGCGATAGCAGAGGAGATCGCTGCCGGCGAAGCGCAGAATATCGTCGAAGACGGCGCGCTGGTCGAGCGCGACGCCGTCGATCGCCGTGTTGACCAGGCGGGTCAACGGCATGGCGGGCGGATTGATGACCTCGCCCTGCGCGTCCCATTCGGCCGCCAGAAGCTCCGCAAGCTTGCGCGTCGGCACGGCCAATGGCCGCCTGGCCGGCGTCCGTACGCTCCTTCCGTCCAGGAGCACCGCATGGCCGCTATCCGCTGGAGCAACGCTGACTTCCTTGTAGAAGCGCTTCGCCAGGGGCTTGTGCATCTGGATCTGGGCGCGCCGCACCGGGTCCTCATGGGTGAGGGCGCTTTGCAATTCGTCGCGAATATCAGGCATGGCTTGCCTCCATCCATTCGATTATGTCGGCCGGCACATGGGCGATGTGGTCGGCACCGGCCTCGATCAGCGCCGGTACGCTGGCGTAACCCCAGGAAACCCCGAGAGCACCGGCGCCGGCCGCCTTGGCCATTTGCATATCATAGATCGCGTCGCCGATGACGATCGTGTTCTTCGGGTCGACGCCCGCTTCCGCGCAGCACTCCACCACCATGGCCGGGTGGGGTTTCGAAGGACAGTCGTCGGCAGTGCGCGAGACGTAGAAGAGCTTATCGAAACCGTGCGCCTCGGCGATGTGGCTAAGCCCGCGTCTCGATTTTCCGGTGACGGCGCCGATCAACAGCCCGTCTCGGCCTGCCAGGCTCTCCACCATGTCCGCAATGCCCGGGAAAAGGGCTTCCTGCAGATGTCCTTCGCCGCGCACCGAAGTGAAGATTGTCTTGTAATGCGCCGTCATCGCCGTGATTCGGCCATCAATGCGACTCTGATCCATAAGACGGGCAATCGCGATGTCGAGCGTCAGCCCGATGACCGCGCGCGTCGCCTCGGCCTGCGGTCGCGGAAGTTCGAAGGCGTCGAAGGTGCGGCCCATCACTTCGTGAATCAGCCCGGCGCTGTCGACCAGCGTTCCGTCGCAATCGAAGAGCACCAGTTTCATCAATCCTCCTCGCCGGCGGTGTTCTCGTCGAAGCCAAGCAGGTTCCAGCTCTGCACCATATGCGGCGGCAGCGGAGCGGTGATCCTCAGCCGGCCGCCGTTCGGATGCGGAATGTCGATATGCCGGGCGTGCAGGTGCAGCCGATTCTGAATGCCGCCGGGAAAGGCCCAGTTGATGTCGGCTTCGAAATATTTCGGATCGCCGATGATCGGATGGCCGATATGCGCGGCGTGGACGCGCAGTTGATGCGTGCGGCCGGTATAGGGTTCCATCTCGAGCCAGGCCAGATTCTGGCCCGCCTGTTCGATGATGCGATAATAGGAGATCGCGTGGTCGGCGCCCTCGTCGCCGTGCTTGGCGATCCGCATGCGATCGCCATCGGGCGTCTGCTCCTTGACCAGCCAGGTGGAAATCCGATCTTCGCGCTTGCGCGGAACGCCCTTGACGAGCGCCCAATAGCTCTTCTTGGTATCGCGTTCGCGGAAGGCGGCGGTCAGCTGCTGTGCGGCGCCGCGCGTGCGGGCGATGACGAGCACGCCGGAGGTGTCGCGGTCGAGCCGATGGACGAGCCGCGGCTTTTCGCCCTTCTGGCTTGTCCAGGCTTCGAGCATTTTGTCGATGTGCCGGCTGACCCCCGAACCACCCTGAACTGCAAGCCCCGCCGGCTTGTTGAGAACGATCACCTTGGCATCCTCGTGCAGCACCATGCGTGACAGCAGTTCGGCATCGGAGGAGTTGCGCAGGTCGCGTCCGGCGATCGGTCCGGACTTGCTGTCCTTGGGATCGACGCCAAGCGGAGGAATGCGGATTGTCTGTCCCGGCTGGACGCGCGTGTCGGATTTCGCACGCGCGCCGTCGACGCGGATCTGGCCGGAGCGCAAGAGCTTCTGCAGCGGCCCGAATCCCAGTCCTGGGAAATGTACCTTGAACCAGCGGTCAAGGCGCATCCCCGCCTCATCGCTGTCCACCTGCCTGTGTTCAATGCCTGCCATCTGCGCGATCCGCTTCCATTTAATCAGCAAGGCTCTACCCCATTGCGACCGCCAGAGCCAGCCCGCAGCATTCGCCCGCATGCGAATGGCCAAAACCATTCGTTAAGCGGCGGCCGCTACGATCGTGAGACTTCCCTTATATATGCAAGAAGGCGGGTATTTGCCGATGGCGAAGCAAGCTTTGAACTATACCCATTACGACCTGAAGGCCCAAAGGGCTGGTACCCGCATCGAGATCACGCTGTCTGCAGTCGCCAATGTTCGCCTGATGACCGACGTCAATTTCACGCGTTTTACAGAAACGCTGAAGCACCAGTTTTTTGGTGGCGTCGCGCGGAAATCGCCGCTCCGGATGACCATCCCGGAGACGGCGCACTGGCATGTGGTGATAGATACTGAAGGCCTTCAGGGCCTTGCCGAATCGAGCGTGCGCGTCATCGAAACGGCCGGCCAGCCACGTATGCAGCCGGCGCGTTGACAACAACACCAGCAATTCCAAGCGCAACAGCGACCTTTGCGCATCTATAAAGACGCACGGCGCAGTAGGTCTCAGCCGAGCCTCTCGGCGTGCCACTTCAGGTGATCGTCCATGAAGGTCGAGATGAAGTAATAGGAATGGTCGTAGCGCTCGTGCATGCGGAGCGTGAGCCCGATGCCGGTGCCTTTGACCACGTCCTCGAAGAGCCACGGACGCAGCCCGTTTTCGAGGAAGCTGTCGGCCTTGCCCTGATCGATCAGGAATTCCGGGAAGCGCGCGCCATCCTCGACGAGTGCGCAGGCATCGTATTCCCGCCAGGCGGTCTTGTCGGCGCCGAGATATTTTTCGAAGGCGCCGACCGACCAGTCGGCCGAGGAGGGCGCGACGATCGGCGCAAAGGCGGAGCAGCTCTTGAACCGGTCAGGATTCTTGAGCGCCATGGTCATGGCGCCATGGCCGCCCATCGAGTGCCCGAATATGCCCTGGCGGCTCGGATCGATGCGGAATTGCTCGCCAATGAGCGCAGGCAGTTCCTCGGTGAGGTAGGTGTACATCTGGTAGTGCTCGGCCCAGGGCTTTTCCGTTGCATCGAGGTAAAATCCTGCGCCTTTGCCCATTTGCCAGTTCGTAACCTCGTCGGGCACATCGCCGCCGCGCGGGCTGGTATCCGGGCAGACGATGATGAGGCCGAGTTCGGAAGCCATCCGGCGATACTCGCCCTTCTCCATGACGTTGGCATGCGTGCAGGTGAGGCCGGAGAGATACCAGAGCACGGGACGGGCCGCTGTGACCGCCTGCGGCGGCACATAGACGGCGAAGGTCATTTCTGCATTGCAGGCTTTGGAATCATGGGCGAACACGCCCTGCATGCCGCCGAAAGCAGTATTCTGTGAGACGATTTTCATGGGACTCTCCTGATCAGGTACTGCCGGCAAGTTGGACCGCGGCATTGACCGCGGCTGCGACGAGCACCGTGTTGAAAAAGAAGGAAACGATCGCGTGCAGCAAGCTGACGCGCCGCATTTCCGTCGTGGTAACGGCAACGTCGGACGTCTGCGCGGTCATGCCGATCACGAAGGCGAAATAGAGAAAGTCGTAACCGCCGGGCTCGTTCGTTTCCGGAAAGAGGAGCCCGCGCGCCGCGGGCGCGCGGATAATCGCCCTGGCAGTCGGCAAGCCAATGGAGATGCGCATAATGCAGTGCCGCCATCGTGTGGATCGTCGCCCAGCCGAGCGCGACCGATGCGAAGGCGAGGATCAGTTCGATGCCGCTGCCGCCATCCTTTCGATTGAGCGCCAGGAACAGGACCACGAGCGAAACGGCCGCGGCGGTAAGCGTCACGAGGAAGATGATGGGCTCCGGCTCGCCCGTGTCGCGCGCATTGGCCCGCAGGTAGCTTCCCGTGAGCTTCGGGAGCAGGGATGCCGTGATGGCAAGATAGATGCAGAAAAACGTGATCGCTGCGGTCTCGATCGCCTGATCGCGGAACAGCGGGAGGCTTAGCGCAAAACTGAGAAGCGCGCCGGCAAGCGCGAGATAGAACGGCCAGTGTCTCAGACGTGTGTTGGGGTTCATCCGCCGCTCCGCTTGTCGCTGCTGCTGTCCCGCTATGTCGTGCCCGATTTGATGATAGCGAGATGCAGCGACCAAAAGTGCTACAGCGAGCTTTCCGGATTTTACCTTTTGACCTGCCGGCAAAGCCGGTCAAGCGTTTCGAGAAATGCCGAACGATCCCTGGCGGTGAAGGCTGCATTGTAGCCCTTGCTCTCACCTGTTTCCCTGAGATGCGCGCCGAGGTCGCGCATGGCGGTTGCCAGACCGATATTGGCGCGATCGAAGACGCGGCCGGCGGGTCCGGTGACGAGGGCTCCCGCGACCACGCAACGCGCGGCAAGCGGTACATCGGCTGTGACCACGATGTCGCCTTGGCCCGCCCGTTCCGCGATCCAGTCGTCCGCCGCGTCGAAGCCGGCCGAAACGACGACGTTGCGAACCATCGGGTCACGTGATGGGCGCAGCCCCGAATTGGCAACGAAGGTCACTTCCATCCCGCGGCGCTCGGCCACTTTCAGGACTTCCGCTTTTACCGGACATGCATCGGCGTCGACATAGATCATGACAATTGCTTCTGCAGGAAAGCAAAAACCCCAGACCGCAAGTGATGGCAATCACATGGGTCCGGTGCTTTGTTCCGCCGAACTAAGCAGGTCCGCAAAAATGTTCGACGGATTTGCGATGAGAACCTGCGGCAAATCTAAGCAGATAATCGTGGGTAACCCCATGAACATCTGCTCAGTAGACCACGACGCTTCTGATGCTTGTCCCCGAATGCATCAGTTCGAAGCCCTTGTTGATCTCTTCGAGCGGCATGGTGTGGGTGATCATCGGATCGATCTCGATCTTGCCCTCCATGTACCAGTCGACGATCTTCGGCACGTCGGTGCGGCCGCGCGCGCCGCCAAAGGCGGTGCCCATCCAGGTGCGGCCGGTGACGAGCTGGAACGGCCGCGTCGCAATCTCCTGGCCGGCCCCGGCCACCCCGATGATCACCGACTTGCCCCAGCCGCGATGCGACGCCTCGAGCGCCTGGCGCATCACCTTCACGTTGCCGGTGCAGTCGAAGGTGTAGTCGGCGCCGCCGATCTGGTCGGCGCCGCGCTTCGTCATATTGACGAGATAGGGCACGATGTCCTCGCCGACCTCGGTCGGGTTGACGAAGTGGGTCATGCCGAACTTCTCGCCCCAGGGCTTCTTGTCGTTGTTCAAATCGACGCCGATGATCATGTCGGCGCCGGCAAGCCGCAGGCCCTGGATGACGTTCAAACCGATGCCGCCGAGACCGAAGACGATCGCCGTCGAACCGATTTCGACCTTGGCCGTGTTGATGACGGCGCCGATGCCGGTGGTGACGCCGCAGCCGATATAGCAGATCTTGTCGAAGGGGGCGTCGGGATTGACCTTGGCGACGGCGATCTCCGGCAGCACGGTGAAGTTCGCAAAGGTCGAGCAGCCCATATAGTGGTGCAGCTTCTCGCCGTTGAGCGAGAAGCGCGAGGTGCCGTCCGGCATCAGCCCTTGCCCCTGGGTGGCGCGGATGGCGGTGCAGAGATTGGTCTTGCGCGACAGGCAGGACGGGCAGGAGCGGCATTCCGGCGTATAGAGCGGAATGACGTGATCGCCTTTCTTCACGCTCGTGACGCCGGGGCCGACATCGACGACGATGCCGGCGCCCTCATGGCCGAGGACGGCCGGAAACAGCCCCTCCGGATCGGCTCCCGAGAGGGTGAAATCGTCGGTGTGGCAGATGCCGGTCGCCTTGACCTCGACGAGCACCTCGCCAGCCTTCGGGCCTTCGAGTTGCACCGTCATCACTTCCAGCGGGTTGCCGGCCCGAACCGCAACGGCGGCGCGTACGTCCATTCTTTATCTCCCTAGATTCGCAAACACATTTGGCGCTACGATTCAATCGTCAATACAACGGCGCGCGGAGCGCGTAAGCTGAAAAAACGCAATATCCTAGTCTTCTTCCTGATCGGCGCGCCCGATTTCCATCTCGAGCGTTGCAATGGCTTCCCCTGTCTGCGCGTGCAGTTTCTTGACCAGATCGAGTTGCTTGCGCAGTTGGTTCTGCGGTGGTTCCGCGGTCTCTTCATCCGGTCCGCGCCCGACTCCGGCAATCAGCCAGACGGGTGTCACGCCAAGCACCCCCGCGAGCATGAAGAGCCGATTGGCTCGGGGTTCGGCGCGGTCGCGCTCCCAAGAGGAGATGGTTTCGCTACGAACGCCGAGCTTGCTCGCAAGATCCTTCGTCGTGAGCTTCGCCGCGTCCCGTGCTCTCCAGATGCGGCCGCCCAGCGTGTCGCCGTCTCCCGTCTGGTGCAGACGCGCAATCGCGGATTCGGTGGATACGTGCATGATAGCTCCTTTCGCCTGTTATCGTTGTCGGGGCGCAGGAAGCGCCCTTGACTGCCCGCTGTGGGGCGAAGGTGAGATGAGCTTATAGGCTTTTAAGTACGGCCGGGGCAATCCGAAGCGGCAAAAAGAGGGCCAAATGCGCCTGATCGCCGCGGCGGTTCTGCTTCGAGTGTTTCTAGCCGTTATCCGCCTGCGTGGGACCGAAGATCAGTTCGAAAGAGTCTCTGAGCCGGATATCGACATCCGTCATCATGACCGGCCGTCCAAGATCGACGAGGCTCGTCACGCCGTAGCCGCGGATGCCGCAGGGTACGATACCGTTGAAGTGATCGAGATCCGGGTCGACATTGAGCGAGAAGCCGTGGAAGCTCACCCATCGGCGCAGCCGGATGCCGATCGCCGCGATCTTGTCCTCGGCGATGGATCCGTCCATCAGCGGCGGCTTCTCCGGCCGGCGCACCCAGACGCCGACACGGTCTTCGCGGCGCTCGCCCTTGATGTTCATCGAATCGAGCGTGGCGATGATGACGCCTTCCAGCGCCGCGACGAAGGCGCGGACATCCTGCCGACGTCGCTTCAGGTCGAGCATGACGTATGCGACCCGCTGCCCGGGGCCGTGATAGGTATATTCGCCGCCGCGGCCGGTCGCAAAAACCGGGAAACGGTCCGGCATGACGAGATCGGCGGCATCGGCGCTCGTGCCGGCCGTATAAAGCGGCGGATGCTCGACCAACCAGACCAGTTCGTCGGCGGTGCCCGCCGCAATCGCCGCCGCCTCCCGCTCCATCGTTTCGACCGCCTGTGGGTAATCGACAAGGGCAGGGGCGATGCGCCACCGCACCGGCGGCGATCCCGGCGGAGCAAACATTTCTTTGCTGAGGTTTTCTCGCTGCATGGCGGTCCGCATTGCTGTTTTGCCACTTGTACATGGGACGGACGGCGGCAAGAGTCCAGCGTTTCCAGTGCTTTCAGCGGGGCCTGCCGAAATTGTTCGGTTTGCCTTCAAATTTCTGTCGCGATGCCCTTGTGCACCCCAAATGCTTTTGCTACATGCAGCCCCGCCGACGCAATCGGCACCTACCACGATGCGGTCGTGGCGGAATTGGTAGACGCGCAGCGTTGAGGTCGCTGTGGGGCAACCCGTGGAAGTTCGAGTCTTCTCGACCGCACCAAAACTTTCCGGCATTACGCTGGATGAGTCATTTCCTCCATCACATTTTAGCTGAAGCATCCATCCCGCACGATGAGGAGACCTGTCGCGTTGGCGAGCCGGTTTCCCTACAGCGCCGCGTTTCAGACGCGCAAGGTCGCTATCACTCTTTGACCTTACACCCGGACTCCGGTGGGGAAGCAGGAGGTGGAGCTGAAATCGGGGGAGATCCGAACGGTCGCCGCTACAGCATAAAGCCCACCCGGAACTGGCTGAGGCGCAGGCGCGCCTCGGCGCACTGGTAAGCGGATCGCGAAGCTCGACCCGGCGATCCGATGGCAGCGGCCCTTGCGCGACGCTGACGCGCTATTGATCGATTTCAGGCTCGACAAGCCTTGCCAGATTTCGCAGCGACTCCTGCCAGCCGAGATAGCAAGCCTCGGGTGGAATGACGTCCGGCACGCCTGTCTGCTCGATAGCCAGCTCGGTGCCGACCGATACTTTCTTCAAGGTCACAGTCACCTGCATGTCGCCGGGAAGGTTGGGGTCGTCGAACCTGTCCGTATAGCGCAAGCGTTCGCCCGGGACGAGCTCGACATATTCGCCGCCAAAGGCGTGGCTTGTACTCGTTGTGAAGTTCCGAAAGGACATTTTGAACGTGCCGCCGACGGTGGGTTCCAGGTGATGCACGGTGCAAGCGAAGCCGTTGGGCGGAAGCCACTTCGCAAGCGCGTCTGCTTCAAGGAACGCACGATAGATTTTGTCCGGGGTGGTTGCCAGAACGCGGTGCAAGCGTATGGTGCTGGGCATAATCGTTTCTCCTTACGAATTAACGGAACGCACTGATGAATTGCCGATCCATGCGCCGAGGACGAACGAGGCTCTGCCATTCCGACATCGGATCCAACATTTCCTGGAGCCGGGAGTTTGCCGACTGCCGCATTACGCCTTTCGGCCAAGCGCGCCACTCACGAAGCAACAGCCGTACACGATAATGTTGATAGCTAAATTCGCGGAATCCTAAAAAAAAAGTCGGCGAACGGGCAGGGATTAGTTATGATTCATTTTGTCATGCGGATTCGCCCAAGGCGACCGCAATGATGGGGTGACAGAGCGACGAGTCTTGCGGAGCGCGCCTCGAATTTCAAAGAGGCGCCGATCGGTCGGTCCCGAACTGATGTGCGGATGTCGTCGTTAGCTGCTGCTTCGGCATCCGATTCCAGTGCCGGTTATAAAGAAGGAACTTTGAAGTCAGGAAACCGTTCACTTGAAGCAGAAGCCGACAGGCAGCTATCCCGTTTCAACCAAGCGGCCTGCCGCGGGAGAGCACGATGCAAAGGAGTGAATCTGACGTCTTCGACCTCTTTTCGGAGATCTATACGAGTGCAGCGCAAGAAGAGATAAGCCTACAGGAATATCTTCTCGCATGTCGTGACGACAAGAGTATGTACGCCACCGCTCAGGAGCGGATGGTGGACGCCATTGGAGAACCGGTTCTCGTCGATACAAGCGCTGACGAGCGCTTGGGACGGATTTTTGCCAATCGAACCATCAAGATCTATCCGGCCTTTTCCGATTTCTTCGGCATGGAGGACACGATCGAGCGGATCGTCGGCTACTTCCGTTACGCTGCCCAGGGTCTGGAGGAACGCAAGCAGATTCTCTATCTCCTGGGGCCGGTCGGCGGCGGCAAGTCCTCGCTTGCCGAGCGGCTGAAGAGGCTGATGGAACAGCGGCCGGTCTACACGCTGATGGTCAACGGACAGATCAGCCCGATCTTCGAATCGCCCCTCGGCCTCTTTCATCCCGAGCGCATGGCCGATCTTCTCGAGGACAAGTACGGTATCGCCCGGCGAAGGCTGACCGGCCTGATCTCGCCCTGGGCGGCGAAGAGACTCGACGAGGTCGGCGGCGACATATCGAAGTTCAGCGTCGTCAAGCTGACCCCGTCGCGGCTGCGCCAGATCTGCATCGCCAAGACGGAGCCCGGCGATGAAAACAATCAGGATGTCTCCTCGCTCGTCGGCAAGGTCGATATCCGGCAGCTCGAGAACTACAGCCAGGCAGATCCCGACGCCTATTCCCATAGCGGCGGGCTCAATCGCACCACTCAGGGCCTGCTTGAATTCGTCGAGATGTTCAAGGCTCCGATCAAGGTCCTGCATCCGCTGCTGACGGCGACCCAGGAGGGCAGCTATAACGGTACGGAGAATTTCGGCGCCTTTCCCTATCAGGGGACCATTCTTGCGCACTCCAACGAATCGGAGTGGCTGCAGTTCAAGAACAACCGCAACAACGAGGCGTTTCTGGACCGCATCCTGGTGGTCAAGGTGCCCTATTGCCTGCGCGTAACCGAAGAGAAGATGATCTACGAGAAGCTTCTCCGCGAAAGCGAACTGGTAAGCAATCCGTGCGCGCCGGAAGTTCTGGAAATACTGAGCCGGTTCACGGTCTCGACCCGTCTCGTCCCGCACGAGAACTCTTCGCTCTATACGAAGATGCGCGTCTATGACGGCGAGAACCTCAAGGACGTCGATCCGAAGGCACGTTCGGTCCAGGAATATCGCGACGCGGCTGGTGTCGACGAAGGCATGACCGGCGTCAGCACGCGCTTCGCCTTCAAGGTCCTTTCCGAGACCTTCAACTACGATACCAAGGAGGTCTCCGCCGATCCGGTACACCTCATGTATATCATGGAACAGGCGATCAAGCGCGAGCAGTTCCCGAAGGAATCCGAGGCGGCCTATCTCGATTTCATCAAATCGGAACTGGCCACACGCTATGCGGAGTTCATCGGTCACGAGATCCAGAAAGCCTATCTGGAATCCTACAGCGAATACGGCCAGAACCTTTTCGACCGCTATATCGCCTATGCCGATGCCTGGCTCGAGGACCAGGACTTCAAGGATCCGGATACGGGGCAGATCCTCAACCGCAAGATACTGGACAGCGAGTTGTCGCAGATCGAGAAGCCGGCGGGCATTGCCAATCCGAAGGATTTCCGCAACGAGGTGGTCAAGTTCACGCTCAGGGCGCGCGCCAGGAACCACGGGCGCAATCCTGGCTGGACCAGCTACGAGAAGCTACGCGAAGTCATCGAAAAGCGTATGTTCGGTCAGGTCGAGGACCTGCTGCCGGTGATCAGCTTCGGCTCCAAGAAGGACAGCGCCACCGAGAAACAGCATGCCGAATTCGTTCAGCGGATGAAGGAGCGCGGTTATACAGAACGGCAGGTACGCAGGCTCGTCGATTGGTACATGCGGGTAAACAAGGCGGGTTAGGGATGCGCGACGCAGGGGTCAGTCAATGCCGAATTTCATCGACCGCCGCCTTAATCCGAAGGACAAGAGTCTCGGCAACAGGCAGCGCTTCCTGAAGCGCGCGCGCGAGGAACTGAAGCGCGTCATCAAGGAGCGAGTAAAATCAGGCAAGATCGCCGACGTCGACGCCGAGCACAACGTGTCGATGCCCGCCCGCGGCGTCAGCGAGCCGAGCTTTCAGCCCGACAGGCATAGCGGCGAAAAGCAGTATGTCCTGCCGGGAAACCGTGAGTTCGCACCCGGGGACCGTCTCCCGAAGAAGGGCGGCGGCGGAGGGGCAAGAGGCGCGGGTGCCGGCACCGGCAAAAGCGAGGACGATTTCCAATTCGTCCTCTCGCGCGAAGAGGTGCTCGACCTCTTTTTCGAAGACCTGGAACTCCCGGACATGGTGAAGCTCAACCTGAAGGAGTCCGTCGCCTTCAAGCGGCGCCGCGCCGGCTTTACCGCAAGCGGCTCTCCCACGAACATTAATGTCGGGCGGACGATGCGCAACAGTTTCGGGCGCCGTATTGCTCTGAGGCGTCCTTCGCGGCGGGAGGTCGAGAAACTCGCCGGAGAAATCGCCAAACTCGAGGCGGCGCCGGGTGCGCAGACGAAGAACAAGCAGCGACTCGAGGAGATGCGCCAGACCCTCGACAAGCTGGAACGACGGCGCCGACGGATCGCCTATGTCGATCCGGTCGACATCCGCTTCAATCGCTTCGAACCGCAGCCGCTGCCGAATGCAAGCGCGGTGATGTTTTGCCTCATGGACGTTTCCGCCTCGATGGGCGAGCGCGAGAAGGATCTCGCCAAGCGCTTCTTCGTGCTGCTGCACCTTTTCCTGAAGCGGCGTTACGAGCGCATCGATATCGTCTTCATCCGCCATACGGACGAGGCCGGCGAGGTCGACGAGAACACGTTTTTCTACAGCAAGCAGAGCGGCGGCACGATCGTGTCCACGGCGCTCGAGGAAATGCTCCGCGTCATCCGGGAGCGCTATCCGGCGCGCGAGTGGAATATCTACGCCGCACAGGCCTCGGACGGAGAGAACATTTCCGGTGATTCGGAGCGTTGCGCTTCGCTGCTCCAGGACGAGCTGATGCGGCTATGCCAGTACTACGCCTATGTGGAGATCATCGACGAGCGCGAAACCGAGATTTTCGGCACCACCGACAACGGAACGTCGCTCTGGCGCGCCTATCGCACCGTCGACGACGAATGGCCCAACTTCCAGATGACCCGAATAGCGAAGCCGGCGGATATCTATCCGGTGTTCCGCAAGCTGTTCGGCAAGCAGCAGACCGTGCAGTTGCACAAGTGAAAGGCGATGATGATGCCACAGGGCGCGGCCTCAAACCTTCTGTTCCAGGGCTCGGACTGGAACTTCGAGACGCTCGCGCGCACCTACGACGCCATCGAGAAGATCGGTATCGATGAACTCGGGCTGGACGTCTATCCGAACCAGCTCGAAATCATATCCTCCGAGCAGATGCTCGACGCCTATTCATCCGTCGGCATGCCGCTGATGTATCAGCACTGGTCCTTCGGCAAGCGCTTCGTATTCGAGGATCACCTCTATCGCAAGGGCCGTCGCGGCCTGGCCTACGAGCTGGTCATCAACTCCAATCCCTGCATCACCTATCTGATGGAGGAAAACACCATGGCCATGCAGGCCCTGGTGACCGCTCACGCCGCTTTCGGCCACAATCATTTCTTCAAAAACAACTACCTGTTCCGGCAATGGACCGATGCCAGTGCGATCCTGAACTATATGGATTTCGCCAAAAAATATATCGCCAAATGCGAGGAGCGCCACGGCACGGCCGCAGTGGAGTCCATTCTCGACTCCGCTCATGCGCTCATGGACCAGGGCGTCTTCCGCTACCGGCGACCTCCGCGACTCTCTTCGGAAAAGGAGCGGGAGCGAATGCGCGAGCGGCTGGAATATGAGGAGCAGACCTATAGCGACCTGTGGCGCACGCTTCCGCCCTCGAGCGAAAACAGCGATCCCAGCGAGGTTGAACGGGACGTAACGGAGCGCAAGAAGGCGCTGAACCTGCCCGAAGAGAACCTGCTCTATTTCCTGGAGAAGACCAGCCTGATCCTGGAGCCCTGGCAGAGGGAAATCCTGCGCATCGTCCGGGTTATCGCGCAATATTTCTATCCGCAGCGGCAAACGAAGGTGATGAACGAAGGATGTGCGACCTATGTTCACTACACCATCATGAACCGGCTGTTCGATCGCGGTCAGATCAGCGAAGGCGCCATGCTCGAGATTCTGCAGAGTCATACCAATGTCGTTTTCCAGCCGGCCTTCGACGACCCGCGCTTTCCCGGCCTGAACCCCTATGCCCTCGGATTCGCGATGATGCAGGAAATCGAGCGCATCTGCGTCGACCCGACGCCGGAGGATCGTGACTGGTTTCCGGAGATCGCGGGGACGGGGAACTGGCGAGAGACGCTGCTCGACGCCTGGGCAAACCACCGGGACGAATCCTTCGTCCTGCAATATCTGAGCCCGTCTCTGATACGGAAATTCAGGCTGTTCCTGCTCACCGACGAGGCAGACGACAACTATTGCGAAGTCGCTTCCATCCATAACGAGCGCGGATACGAGGCCATCCGCACCGCACTTGCCCGCAGCTACGACATCGGCGCCAACCAGCCTGACATCCAGGTGATGGACGTGGACCTTTTGGGCGACCGCCATCTGCGGCTGCAGCACAACGTCAAGAATGGCGTCCTCCTCGATGAGGACAGCCGGGACGACACACTGCGCCATGTTCGCCATCTCTGGGGATATGACGTCAGCATCGCCGGCGTCGATAGCGAAACCGGCGAGACCCTATACGAATGCACGACGGCGGACCTGTCCGGCGAGTGACGTGGGTTCGGCGAGCGTCGGTCTCCCGGCCGCCATCCGCGATTTTCGATCGCTTGCCGATCAGTCGCCCAGGCTGTCGACGATGCTGCGGCGAATGAGCTTGTAGGTGTGATCGGCCTGGACTTCGTAGGTCTCGTAGACGTATTTGCCCTGGTGCAGGAACCGATTCTGAATCTTGGTGCCGGGCGCGGCCTGGGTTTTGCGGGAGGAGGCCGTCTCGCCATAGGTGAGGCTGCCCGGAAGCGGCTCCAGGTCGGGCGTCGCCGTGCAACCGGCGAGTGCCATGGCGCACAGAAATGTCAGGCGCGTGAGTTTCATTGCATATCCTTCGGTTTGCTTCGGAGCTGGCCGGCGCGAATGTACGCGAATGTATTTGTCTGCCGATCCTACAGCGCCGCGCGTCTTATCAGACGCGCAAAGGTCGCTGTAGTACTCTGAATTGCTGCATGTCTCCTTTAATCGAGGTCGATTAAAGGAGACATGCAGTAGCCGTCAATGAGCCGGAGCGTCGCGCGTCTTCTCGAATCGCTTTGCCGCACGCTCCCGCTTCAGCCGCGACAGTCGCCGGGTCCAGAACAGGCCATCCAGCTGGTCGATTTCATGCTGAAGGCAGACGGCCATCAGTCCGTCGGCCTCTTCCTCCCGCATTTCACCCGAAAGCGTGTGATATCGGACGCGGATACGCGCTGGCCGCTCGACTTCTTCGGAAATGCCGGGCATCGAAACGCTGCCCTCGCTGTGGCGCGCCGTCTCGTCGGAGCGCCATACGATTTCCGGATTGACGAAATGGCGCGGTCCTGTCTCCCGGTCGAGCTCGATGACGGTCAGCCGCTTGAGGATGCCGACGTGCGCTGCCGTGATCCCGATGCCCGGAGCGGCGCGCATGGTCTCTACCAAGTCGCCGGCAAGGCGTTGCAAGTCATCGTCGAATTGGCTGACGGGCTCTGTGGGCGTATTCAGCGACGCATTCGGGAATTTGACGATTGGTCGGATTGCCATGCGGAAGCTCTCTCTGTGTTTGCCATCCATTTGCAACAGCTTGGTTAAATCGTCCAGAGGCGCCGCGCCCAACGGTGGACCTTCGTAATGGTTTGCGTTAGCACGGCTACTGCATGTCTTCGATCTCGATTTGGGAACAAAGACATGCGGCAGTTCAACCTGCTACAGCGATACCACGGACGGCGCCGTGGAGGTCGTTGCCTGCGGGCAGGGCATCGAAAGTGGCATGTCTCCTCCGGGTCTACAAGGCTGCGCGCCCTTGCCGGGGCTATTCGAGGGCGGGTCCATGAGCAACACAGATGACGACCGTGATTTCGACGAAGTCACCGCCTTTGACGGCTCGGACATCTATGCCGACGATGGCTCGGTGCGTTCGGATTTCCTCATGCATGTCGGCGCCGCGATTGCCGATCGCGACACGATCTACCTGCGCCAGCATGTTGCCGGACTGCATGCGTCCGAGTTGGGCGATCTCCTCGAAGCGATCCAGCCGGAGCAGCGTCTCGCGCTCGTGTCGCTGCTCGGAAAGGAGTTCGACCTCGCGGCCTTGACAGAGGTGGACGAGGCGATCCGGCTCGACATCGTCGAACACCTGCCGAACGAGCAGATCGCCGAAGCGATCGGCGAGATGGATTCCGACGATGCGGTTTATATTCTCGAGGACCTCGATCAGGAGGATCAGGAGGAGATCCTCGCCAAGCTGCCGTTTACCGAGCGCGTTCGCCTGCGTCGTTCGCTCGACTATCCGGAAAGCACGGCCGGCAGGCGCATGCAGACGGAGTTCGTGGCCGTCCCGCCTTTCTGGACGGTGGGCCAGACGATCGATTACATGCGCGAGGACGAGGATCTGCCTGACAGCTTCTCGCAGATTTTCGTGATCGATCCGACCTTCAAGCTGCTCGGCGCCGTCGACCTCGACCGCGTGCTGCGCACGAAGCGATCGGTGAAGATCGACGCGATCATGCGCGACACGAGCCATGCCATCCCAGCGGAAATGGACCAGGAGGAGGCGGCGCAGCTCTTCGAGCAATACGATCTTCTGTCGGCGGCCGTCGTCGACGACAATGGCCGCCTCGTCGGCGTGCTGACGATCGACGACGTGGTCGACGTGATCCAGGAAGAGGCCGAGGAGGACTTGCTGCGGCTTGGCGGCGTCGGCGATGAGGAACTGTCGGATAGCGTTGGAGGGGCATCGCGATCTCGTATCCCGTGGCTGTTCGTCAATTCGGTGACTGCCTTCCTCTCCGCTACCGTCATCGGCCTCTTCGATGCGACGATCCAGCAGATCGTTGCGCTTGCGATCCTGATGCCGATCGTTGCCGGCATGGGTGGCAATGCGGGCGCACAAACCATGACGGTTACCGTGCGCGCGCTGGCGACGCGCGCCCTCGACACCCATAACGCACCGCGGATCATTCGCCGCGAGGCGGGCGTCGGTCTCCTGAACGGTCTGGTTTTCGGCGCCTTCATCGGCGTTGTCGCCGGGCTCTGGTTCCAGAATGTCCATATTGGCGGTATCATCGCCACCGCGATGCTGATCAACATGATAGCCGCGGCGCTCGCCGGCATTCTGATTCCGATCGTTCTGGACAAGTCCGGTGCCGACCCTGCCGTCTCCTCGGCCGTCTTCGTCACGGCGGTTACGGACGTGATCGGCTTCTTCAGTTTCCTCGGCCTGGCGGCGTGGTGGTTCAACGTCGCATAAGCACGTGTTTGACTTTTACGTCAAAGTCAAAGATAGTGAAGGTGCGTGAATGGACGGATTGATGGCGTGGATAAATATTATAGCATCACGGAACTGACGCGGGAATTTGGCATCTCGACCCGAACGCTGCGCTTCTACGAGGATGAAGGACTCATTCATCCGGAGCGTCGCGGTCGTACGCGTTTGTTTCGGCCGGCCGATCGGCACTTGATCAAGGAAATTCTGCGCGGCCGGCGCATCGGCTTCACCATTGCCGAAATTCGCGAGATCATTCAGGTTTACAAGGACCCCCCGGGCGAGATGGGGCAGTTGCAACTCCTGATGAAGCGCGTCGAGGAAAAGCGCGAGGATTTGCGGCAGAAGCGCAAGGACATCGAGGATACGTTAGCCGAGCTCGACAATGTCGAGGAGGCCTGCCTGACCCGTCTCGCCGAGATTGGCGTAGGCACCTGAGAGTTTCAGCACCGCGCGCCATTTCAGACGCGCGTTGCTGTAACTCTTTGGAACTGCGCATCGGGTCCGAAAATCGGTTCCGATTTTTGGGCCAATGCGCTGGCGAAAGCATGGTGTGCCGGTCCACCCCGTGGTCAGATCCACCGCGTCGTATGGCGGCAATAGCGTTCGAACTCGAAACCAAAGCGGGAGAGCAGGTGTCGCTCCTCGTTGCGGACGGCAAACAGCGTCGTCGCGGCAACGGCAAGGATCGCCATGATGAAGAACCACGGGTTCAGGGACATGAGTCCGGCGCCGGTCATCACCAGGGTATAGCCGAGATAGATCGGATTGCGGGTGTAGCGGAAGGGACCGCTCGTCACCAAGCAAGTCGCGCAACGGTGCGGCAGGACCGCGGTGTGCCGGTCGAGAAGCGCCTTGACCGCCCAGAGATCGAGAAAAATTGCCGTGAGGATCAACGCGCCGCCGACGAGCCAGGGAATCCAGCTCTGCCCGTTCATGACGGGGATCGGGTAAACGCGGGTCAGGACCAGCGCAATCAGCACTGCCGTGCCATAGATGAGCGGCGGCCATGGAAAACTCAGCGGCTTGGCACGATAGGCATTCATGTCCTAGTCCCCTGATGGTGCATCCATTGTGCATTGATTGGCGATTCGCGCAATGCGTTCATCCGTGGCCACGTCGATCTTGCCCAGGTTTAAATCGTCGAACAGGTTCTGCTGCTTGAGCTGGGCCAGCGTACAGTTGCAAAAGCTGCTACAGGAGACACCGGCGCTGTTGAGACCACAGGCTTGCTCGCAATTCAGCCGGTAAGCCCTTTCCGCATCCATGGCAGGGGCGGGGACCGCGAGTGAGAAGGCATAGACGAGCCCGATCAGTAGCGGCTGGTGAATGAGGTATATGGCCAGACTGTGACGCCCCCCGTAGGCAAGGAGTCTTGTCCACGGTTTTGGCTCCTTTCGGCCCGCCTCGGAGCGCCGAGATGCAAGCAAAGGCTGAAGCAGCTTCGCTGTTCCGAGACCGGCGAGAAACGGGGCCAGCCAGGGAAGCAGCGGCACGTAGTCGTTCGATCGCGGCACCGTTTCGGAAAGTCCAACCCACCAGAGTGCGGGTATGTCGAACAGGGCCGAACGCAGATAGAGCGGCGCGAGAAAGGCGGCGGCCGCGGCGACAAAGGCAACGAATGCGGGAAGGCGGAGGAACAGCAGGCCGACGAGGCTCGCCGCAGCGATAGCGTGGAGAATGCCGAAAAAGATGAAGGAACCCGGAAAGGCGAACCAGGTCGCGATAGTGATGAGTGCCGCTGCACCTGCTATCCTGGCGAAGCGACGCGCGAAGGCCTGCGGGCGGAATTGCACCGCATGGCCCAGCAGCAGGCTATAGCCGGCGAGGAACAGGAAACTGCTGGCGATCAATCGTGCAAAGAGCCGCCAGCCACCGGTTCCGGCGGTACCGGCCGCAACATAGCCGAAAAACTCCAGATCCCAGACGAAATGGTAAAGTGCCATGGCGACGAGCGCGAGCCCGCGAAGCGCGTCCAGAAGCGCGATCCGCTGAATTTTGCCCGGCTGTATGATTTGCGTCTCCGGAATCGTGGTTGCAGGGCTATTGGACATGGCGGCGCCATCCTGTACGGGCGAGTGGTGGTTGTCCGGCTCCTGCATGATCCGGACCGAAACTGGTCCACGAGCAAAAAGCAGGCAGCGAACGGCCTTCTGTGGTGCGTTGCGTGCCCGATTCGGTTCAGGGGCACCCATGCCAGACGCGTCGTGATTATGTTGAAATGAGGGCGGCACCGATCTCGGCGTCCAAGACACCTGCTGCGCTCAGGATCGACCTGGCCTAACGCCCTTCGGCGAGCAGCGCTTCCCGGGCTTCGGAGAAAAATTGCCGGCGCGTGAGCACGAAAATGACAAAGCCGGTAAGCACGATGAAGACATAGGGGCCGACAAACCAGCCGAGATAGCCGATCGACAGGAAAATCGCCCGGAGCCCGGCATTGAAGTGTTTGGCTGCCATGATGTTCATGCGTATGGCGCGCTCCGCTGCCTGTTCGGCCGACCGCCGATCGCGCGACATGTCTGCCGTCATAGGTATGCCGCCCATGAGGATGGAGCAGTAGTTGAAGAGCCGGTAGGACCAGCCGAACTGGAAGAAGGAATAGCCGAAAAGACAGGTGAGTCCCCCCACCTTCAGTTCAAAGCCCGCCCGGCCGCCGCGAAAGACGTGCGGCAGGTCATTGAAGATCATCTGCACCTGCTCGGTCGCGCCGAGCAGAGCGAAACAGCCGCCGAGTGCGAAAATGGTCGTGGATGCGAAGAAGGCGGTGCCGGCCTGAAGACCCGCGATGATTTGGGTGTCGATCATCTTCAGGTCGCGGTTGAGCGAATTGCGGATCCAGCGCGCACGGTGTTCGTTCATCAAACGCGTCAAATTGACGCGTTTGAAATTGCGTCGGCCGTCGGTCGCCCAACTGAACCCGCCCCAAAGCAACAGGAATATGCCGAGCGCAATGTAATCTTCGATGGTCATGTGCGTCTTTTCGCATGGCCGCATGAAAAAGCAAGATCGCTTGGGTGTGCGCCGACATCAACCAATATGGCGAAATTGCGGCTGCACTGGCGGAGCGCAAGGCTGCCTTTCAAGCCTTGCCGCCACCTTGACGGGAGCGTGCCTGCGCGAATTGAGGTGTACGACATGCTTTCGCCACATTTTGGCATTGCGCATTTACTAATTCTTCAGTATGCATCGCCCCAGAAGCGAACTTGCCGCTTTTCGACCCTCGGGTATTCGGAGAAATCATGGACAGCACATTACAGAAGTCATGCTGGGGCGTAACCATTCGCGCCGTGGCTGGTTTCGCTGGCGTTCTCGTCCTGGCTTACCTCTTCGGTAGCTTCTGATAGCAAACGCCTTCCTGCGGCTAGCGTGCTGACGCCGCCACCTTCACCTCCATTTCGATTGCTACATTGCTTGGTCACAGCGAAGCCGGTCTGTCATGCGATGCGCGCCGCTGAAGCGGGCGCGCGTTCGGTCCTTGAACCCGAAACGCGCAGCCGGCTCTTGTGGATTGTGATGTCGCATCGAAAGAATCCGATGTCGGTGGATCACCTGATCGACTGGTATGGGATCGCATAGGTTTCACCCTATATATGGAGCGGATCCGCATTGCCGAACCAGTTCGGGTCCGGTGTTTTCATCGGCAAGGCGCCGAGCGCCCTGCCACGATCTGGTCAGGCATCTATGTTTCTTTCCGTCTTCGACGTCTTCAAGATTGGTATTGGTCCCTCGAGTTCGCACACGATGGGGCCGATGTCGGCGGCCAACAGGTTCCTCGACCTCATTCTTTCCGACGAATGGCCGCGGCCGTCGAATGTGGCGGTCAGCGCCATCACAGTCAGCCTGCACGGCTCACTGGCCCATACGGGGGTCGGTCACGGAACGGGCAGGGCGGTGATCCTCGGGCTGATGGGCGAGCGCCCCGACCTGGTCGATCCCGATCGGATGGACGCGATCATCGACGAGGTGGAGCGTAGGGGCCGCGTTTCGCCGCCGGGCCATCCTGAATACCATTTCCAGCCCAAGACCGATCTCATCTATGACAAGAAGGTGCCGCTGCCGGGCCACGCCAATGGCATGTCCTACTCCGCCTTCGATCGCGACGGCCGGCTGCTTTTGAAGCGCATCTATTATTCGATCGGCGGCGGCTTCGTGGTTACCGACACGGAGCTCGAAGCCATGCGTGCGGCAAAGAACAAGCCGGCCGGCGTCAAGGTGCCTTATCCATTCGCGACGGCGGCGCAGATGCTCGACATGGCGGCGCGTTCCGGCCTTTCGATCGCCCAGATGAAGCGGGCGAACGAAGAATGCGCCATGACCAGGGAGGAACTCGACGCGGGCCTCGATCGCATATGGGCGGCGATGAACGCGTGCATCGACCGCGGCCTCAGCCAGGACGGAATCATGCCGGGCGGACTGAAGGTACGCCGGAGAGCGCGGGCAATCCACGACAAACTGCAGGAGGAATGGCGATCCAACAAGGTAAACCCCTTGCTCGCCAATGATTGGCTGAGCGTATATGCCATGGCCGTCAACGAAGAAAATGCCGCCGGCGGAAGGGTCGTGACGTCGCCGACGAACGGTGCGGCGGGCGTGGTCCCGGCAACGATCCGCTATTATCTGCACTTCCACGAAGATGCCGATGAGGAAGGCATTCGGGACTATCTTCTGACCGCGGCCGCGATCGGCGGCATCATCAAACACAACGCCTCCATTTCAGGCGCCGAGGTCGGCTGTCAGGGGGAGGTGGGCTCGGCCTCTGCGATGGCGGCCGCGGGCCTTGCGGCGGTGATGGGCGGTACAGCGGAGCAAATCGAGAATGCCGCCGAGATCGCGCTCGAGCATCATCTCGGCATGACCTGCGATCCAGTCGCAGGTCTTGTGCAGGTGCCTTGCATCGAGCGCAATGCGCTCGGCGCGGTAAAGGCCGTCACGGCGGCATCGCTTGCGCTCAAGGGGGACGGCAAGCATTTCGTGCCGCTCGACGCCTGTGTCGAAACGATGCGGCAGACCGGCCTCGACATGAGCGAGAAATACAAGGAGACCTCGACCGGCGGCCTTGCGGTCAACATCGTCGAATGCTGAAGCCTGCGAAGAGCTCCGAAACCGCGCCTGAGTGCTTTTGTGGATGAAATCGTCTTCGGCGCTTGACCTCGACCGGCCGCCGGGTGTTCAAGCATTGCCATGGCCTTGCATCTTATCAAGCTCTGTGTCGGCGCCGATTCCGTCGAAGACTTGCGCGAATGGGTAGCGCGCCGGTCGCTGGCGGCGATTACGGCCGGGCAGCAGCCGCACTCGTTCCATACCACTCGGATGGTGCCGAAACGTGCGGAAGAACTTCTCGCCGGCGGGTCGCTCTATTGGGTGATCAAGGGATTCGTGCAGGCAAGACAGCCGTTGATCGGCATCGAGCCCTTTACCGACGGCGAGGGGATAGGCCGTTGCCATCTGATACTCGGCCCGGAGGTGGTGGATACGGAGCCCCAGCCGCGCCGGGCATTCCAGGGATGGCGCTACCTCAAGGATGAGGAGTCCCCGCGCGACCTCGCGTCCTTGGCCGCGGCGGATATGCCGCTTGAATTGCGGCGGGAACTTGCGGAGTTAGGCCTTTTGTAGACGGGCCAATATCGCCCCGAAGATCGAGGGGCCGGCGTTTTTGCGTCAGCCTATCCGTATTCTCAAGGGACGGTTGCGACCAGGTGCCGTGACGTGCAGATGGATTTCCGCTTTCGGTTGGGTAGAGCGCCAGGCCCGCGCTCCATGGGTCAGGAGCAGGCCGACGAGGTCTCGGGTTTTTGCCTTTGACCGGTTGAGGCCGACATCGGCGATGCGCATGGCTGCCTCGTGCAGCGGATGCAGCCGAAGACCCGAAGACCTCGTCTTTTTCCGGGGTGCCACGGGGATGCCCGGAGCATTCTCGTTCATTGCCATGACTGACCTCGTTTACGATGTACAAATCCGAGGAAACAGCCGGAAGAGACGCATCCGGCCGTCAATGTCGTATGCGCTTACTGTTGGCTCGCCCAGCAGGCAAAGCCCTTCTTTTTCAGGAACTTGCATGCGTTGACCGCTTTGCCCTGGTCGCCAAATCCACCGAAGCGAGCGCGGTAGACCTGGGCCGAGCCATCGCCGAATGCGACCGTGAAGGGCGTCGCATCGCGCAAAAGTTTGCCGCCTTTTTCCTTGGCATTGTCGAGCAGGGTCACGGCTTGCGCCCGGTCCGGCGTCGCGCCGATCTGAATTACCCAGCCTTGCGGCACCGCCTTTGCTTCAGCCCGCACCTCGGCCTCGGCTGCCGCACCGGACTTCGCGACCGAATTGGTGACCTGGGCGTCGACGTCGCGGGAGGTCGCGGGCTGCCGGGCGAGCTTGGCACTTTGAGCGTCCAGGGTGTTCGGTGCGATCTTGCCGGAGAGGACAGGATTGTCGGAGGCAGGCCTTGTTTCCGCATAGGCCAACTCAACGCTTCCCTCGGCTTCGCCGCTATAGCGGAAGTCTGGAACCGGGCCGGTATGCGGCAATTCCGTCGCAGCCAGCGTGGCGGCTTGCGAGGCGGTTTCCGCGACGGCGACCGGAGCCGCCGGCGTCTGTGCGATCAGGTTGCCGCTGCCGCGACGGGATGCCTCGGGCATGTATTTGGCGACCAGTTTGCGCATCTGCGCGTCACGAGCGCCGCCGGAGGTTCCGCCCATGACGACCGCGACAATGCTGCGTCCGTCGAGTTGTGCCGAAGTGACCAGGTTGAAGCCGGAGGCGCGCGTGTAACCGGTCTTGATGCCGTCGACGCCGCGTACATTGCCGAGCAGACGATTGTGGTTTCCGATCGTTTGCTTGCCGAAACGGAAGCTGCGTGTCGAGAAATAGTCGTAATATTGCGGGAAATGCTGCCGGAGCGCGAGGCCGAGCCGTGCCTGGTCGCGCGCGGTGGTCCGTTGTTCCGAATTCGGCAGGCCGTTCGCGTTGCGGTAGGTCGTACGCGTCATGCCGAGTGCACGCGCCTTGTTCGTCATCATGCGGGCGAAGCGCTGCTCGGAGCCACCGAGAAGTTCCCCCAGCGCTGTTGCGGAGTCGTTGGCCGAGCGCGTAACGAGCGACAGGATCGCCTGTTCCACAGTGATCGATTGGCCGGCCCGGACACCCAGCTTCGATGGCGGCTCCGACGCGGCATTCTTTGAGAACGGCACCGGCGTGGACTTGCTGATGCGCCCGGCTTCAAGCGCCTCGAAGGTCAGATAAAGGGTCATCATCTTTGTCAGCGAAGCCGGATAACGCAGCTCGTCGGCCGAATCGCCGTATAGCACCTTGCCGGTTTTGGCATCGACGACGATGCCGGCATATTTCGGGTTGGCGAGGGCGGGTGTCGAGAGTGCCGAAACGGCAAGTATGCCGGCAAGGATAATTCTCCCAACGACTTTTGCAAGAACGCTTGACGGACGCTTCGCGCGATCAAGAAAAACGGATTGAGACACTGCGCTGCTCTTCATTCTTATTTCGGGGGTGCCGTCCGGACGTCGTTTCCTGAAACGACCGTTCCCGGCACTCTAGCGGGATAGCGTTACCAATCGGTTTATGATGAATGATTGGTTTGCGGGGGATGGCCGTTTGTTCGGTAGCGGGACCGGCTGGCCTTCTCGGCCGGCAGCTTGCCTCCAGCACGACTCTTCGACAAAATCACGGCACGAGCCGAGCCTGAATGAAAGACTCCACCGATTCATCGATTGCTTGCCATTTGGGCAGCAACCTCGCCGAGAAACGATAGATAGCGGTGAGATCCTTACCGATGTGGACGTCGCGCTGGCAATCGGCGCTGGAGGACGCTGTTTCGCTCTCAGGCACGAGGCAACGCAGCACATAATCTGGACGCCCGGGGCGGGTGGCGGTGAAGAAAACCTCGCCCGCATAGCCGGAATTCGGTTTGGCCTCATATCTCATGAGGCCGGCGGGGCCAGGGCGAGCTACATCTTCGAGGACATGGCGATAGATGGGGTCAAGCCGGCCCGACATGTCGCGCGACATTGTGCTCTGCGCGATCTGGAGGAAGATCAGCTTCTCCGGGTGGCTGACATCGTTGAAGAAGTGCCGGGTCTCGTCACTATAGCCTTCGAGCGCGGGCCAGGTGAGGTAGAGATCGACACGCTCCGCGATGCGCGTCGCCCGTTGGCTTTCGAAGCGGATAATGTTGGCGGGCAGGCGCAAATGATCCTGTCCTATGAAGATGTCGTAGGTCTGCCGGCTCGATGTGTGTCCGGCGAGCGCGAGACTCTCTCCTAGCCGTTGCCCGGTGAAGGAAACGGCAAGCGCCAGTACCGCCAGCAATGCAATGACGCCGGCAACCTTGTATACGAAGCGCGGCGAAAGAAGAGGCAGAAATTCCGGCTCGTGGGCTTCCGGCGTGTTCATGAGGGGCCGTCGGTAGGGGGGCTGGTCTTGAAATCACTCTCGCTCGGCCGAATGGCGTCATTCTTCCGGCAAAGATCGCCTTCCGAGGTTCTTCGAATAGGGTTAATTTTGATTGAAGATCCGCGGCGCGGCTCGTCGGCCAAAAAAGGAGAGGCCGGTTCCGGGGACAATCGGAACCGGCCGTGGGCTTGGCCTCGAGGGGACGAGGATTTGACCGAAGCCCGGGCGGAGGCGCCGACGCCGGCGGCGTTGGCGAATGCATCACCTATTCGGCGCGCACGCTGCCGACGGCAACGGTGCGGCCGTCCTGAAGTTTCACCCAGCGGCCGGCATGTTCCGAGGATTGCCGCTTGAGAAAGGTGTATTCGGTCTCGGACCAGCGGAGCACCTTGTTGCGCATGTTATCGAGGATGAAGTCGCCGCGGTCGGTACGCACGGTCAGAACAGCGTGGCCGTCGCCGTTCGGCTGCAGCACGACGGTGATCAGCAGATCAGCGGGGGAAAAGCCGCGCTCGATCAGCCTGCGGCGTTTCAGGAGCACGTAGTCCTCGCAGTCGCCGACTGCATCCGGAAAGCCCCACCTTTCTTCCTCGCCGTAGATCTCGAAGTCCGTCAATGGCATGATGGCCTGATTGACCTCGTGATTTACTTCCAGAATGGCCTTCCATCCGGCGCGCGTTAGTACGGTCGGCCCATCATCGGGGCCGAGCGGCCCGCACTCAGTGGCATGGGTCTTGCAGAACTCGTAGTGGCCGACGGGGGGATTGGTCGCGCCGCCGACGACCATGTTTGCCGGAAGGGCGAAGGCGGGGCCCGCCAGAAAGCCGGCCACGGCAACTGCGATCGTCTTCGTGATCATCTTGTGCATGTTTGTCTCCCCGTTGTGGTTCGACATTGGCACAGAGTTTTTTATTGGCGGCGAATTTCGGTGGTAAAAACAAGTACAAATTCAGTAGTTATTCGAATAAATCAAGTATAAAATTTGAATTGCATTCGAGTTGAATGTGATTCAAATTTTAGTTGATCTCGCCGCGCCTGCGCAGCGCGGGCTAGCATGCATCCTGCAATGGCTTGGAAAATAAGGAAAAGTGGCCCGTCCTTCGAGTCCTGATCCCTCGTGATCTGGATCAGGAGGTGGCCTGCGGGGTCTACGGTCTCAATGTACCGGAGTGGGAATGCCGTAAGGATCGGTTTACCAGAAGGTATTTCTTTCTGGTGCATGTAATTATACAGAACGAGATTTCGCAGCGCCACGGTGGGACAGGTATCCAACTGCCCGGTCGCGGAAATTTCGGTATCTGTCGACGCGACGCACGGGATTGTGCCGTGGGCGAGGCTGGTCCGATCGACAGACCGTTCTCCTTGCCGAATGACGGACCGCTACAAGCCGCGTCAATGATGATCGTCGGTCAAGCAGATGCGTCGGTAGGGAGATCGCTGCCCACGCACTTTAGCAGCACCGTGCGTCTTTTCAGCCGCGAACGGTCCCGTAACTCTTGAAGCTGCGCATCGAGCTTTCCCGGAAATCGTTGACGATTTTTCGGCCGACGCATTTGCCGCAGCTCGCAGCGGGTCGTGTCAAAGGAATTCGGTGAGAGCTTCGCGGGACTGGACGCCGGAGAACTCGATGGCGACGCCTTCCTGGAAATGGCGCACGATTCGGCCCCGCATATGGCTGCCGAGCTTTACGGGCGTGCCGATGGCGGGGCGAAGTTCGATATCGACCGCGGCCCCGGACAGGGAGAGGTCGATGATCCGGCATCGGAATTTCTCGCCGGTATCGACCGTAAGCTCCGTCACTGTCTTGCGCGGTGCAAGCCGGTCGTGGCGCCGGTCCTCGGGGAGGCCGAGTTCGTGCTTGTTGGCGATCCAGGTGAGTTGCGCCGCGAGCTTTTCGCGCTTGCGTTCCGTGGCGTTGAGCTGGATGACGAATGCATCCTCGGCAAGTTTCGCAACGGTGCCTTCGAGCCGTCCGAGATGATCGATATAGGCAATGATGCGCTCGCCGGCGCGCGGCCGCGCCGCCGTTGAAAAGAGCACGTCGCCGGGCGACATATCGACGACGGTGCAATCATATTCATCGCGGTTGGCAAGCATCAGCCGTCCCGAAAGATTGACCGAGACGCGCTGGAAGGCGCTTTCCTGGTGTGGTTTCGTACCGCCGTTTTGTGCGTGCTGAAACGAGAACATGGTCACTCTGCAATCGACGTATCTACACGCGTTAGGATAGGCCTTGCCGGTTAATAGAAGGTTCGTCGCAGAATCAATTCTGTATCGATTCAGTCGCGGCGGCCGCCGTCGAGCACACGCAGATTGAGCACACGACCCCGGGCATGGCCGGCCTCGATGCCGATGTTCGCGGCGGCAGGGGGAGTGTTTACGTCTTTGCGCGACATATCGTGATCGCGATGGAGAACGCTGAGACCGCTTGTGGCGAGTGCTGTGATTGGCGTCAAATGCAACCAGCGCGGGCAGGTAAGCGGCGAAAGGGTTCCTAGCACCCGGTCATTCCTGCCGTCCGCGGAGGCGAGTGGTGCAAGCAGCAGTTCCAATTCGATCTCATCGCCAGCGGCCGTCCTGCCGAAGGCAGAAACAAGCATCGGCGTGCATTGCGCCATCACCCGCCCGGCAACCCGGTCAAGATCCGTCATTTCCTTCTCCTCCCAGAGCGCCGAAAACGGCTGATCACGCAGTTCGCTCCCGAAAAGCGTGCAGATGCGGGTGCCGGCGAGGCGGAAGCGAATGGGGCCGCTAACCTGTCTTTGCAGAATGAAGACATCCGGCAGCAGCAACCGGATGTCGCCGGGCGAGATTTCATCGCGCCGGGGGAGATTGCGATCACCCCGAAGGGTGTTCCAGTAACGAAACAGGTCAACGGACGTTCTGCTGCGCATATCCTTATGTCCTCATGACGTGGGAGGCGTGCTGTTTCAAAACGATACAGCCGACCGCCTCGGGCGCGACCCTGCAGAGAGCGGAGCGATTTTCATGCCAGGTGGAAATTAAGGTTAATGACTGGTTGCGATTGCAAGTCTCGCCTTGCGTTGGCATTGCTTGGCCATCACTTCACGAAGCGTTGCTTCGGCACATCGATTGGAGCCCGGTGATTGGGGCAGGCCGTCCAGCTTTTTTTTCTGGACGGCCATTTTTCCTTTGCTTATGCCTTTGCCTGCCGTCCGACGGACGCATCGCCGCTGCTCCGGTCAGCCGGCGTTTTGATAGGAAGAGAAGCCATGCAAAGAGATCAGTCGGCAACGCCGGTCGAAGCGGATGCCGAGGGCGCGCCCGAGCGCCATCGCGAGCCTGCCTTCAATCTCCCGGCGAGCCTGAGCGGCATTCTTCTGTTTCTCGTCGCAGTGCACGCGTTGCGGACCTATGTACTGTCGGCTGCGGTGGACGAGGAAGTGATCCTCAACTTTGCCTTTCTCCCGGCGCGCTACACGATCCCGCTCGACGCCCAGGGACTTGCCTGGCTGTGGACGCCCGTGACCTATTCCTTTCTCCACGGGAGCTGGGAGCACTTGATTTTCAACATCTTCTGGATGGTCGCCTTCGGCGCGCCCGTTATACGCCGCATCGGCCCCGCGCGGCTGGCCGTGTTCTGGTGTCTCTCGGCGGCAGCGGCTGTTGCCCTGCACGTGGTCTTCCATTGGGGGGAGATGGTCATTGTGGTTGGCGCTTCCGGCGTGGTGTCCGGCTTCATGGGCGCGGCGGTGCGTTTCGTGTTTTCGCCGAGCGGGCGCGTCAGCCGCCAGTTCGCGCATCTCAACCGCCGCCTTTCCCTGACCGAGACGCTTGCCAATCGCTCGGCACTGGTCTTCACCGGCATCTGGTTTCTCACCAATTTCCTGGTCGCCCTCGGCCTGTTTTCCGCGGGCGGCATAGGCAGCATCGCCTGGGAAGCGCATATTGGCGGCTTCCTGTTCGGCTTCTTCCTGTTCGGATGGTTCGATCCGCGCCGCTGAGGTCGTTGTCTGCGGTGCTCTGGCGCGGTCACTTGGCGAGTGCGGTGAGCCCGGCCACGAACTGGTCTATGAAGAGCGTATAAAGGATCGAAACCGGGATGCTGGCGATCAAGGCGCCGGCGAGCAGCGATCCCCACCGGAATACGTCGCCCCGCACCAGTTCGGAGGGCACGCCGATGCTCACCGTCTTCTGCACGGAGTTCTGCACGAAAGCCAGTGCATAGATGAACTCGCTGGTCGACAGGGTAAAAGCGAATACGACGACCGTGAGGATGCCCGGAACGGCAAGCGGCAGAACCGCGTAGACGAATGCTCCGAGCCGGCCATACCCGTCGACCATCGCCTGCTCCTCGATGTCCCTCGGTATCGCCTTGAAAAAGCCGAGCATGAGCCAGGTGCAAAACGGCACGGTGAAGGTCGGATAGGCGACGACCAGCGCCCAGAGCGAGTTTTGCAGCCCGAGGAAGGCCATCACCTTGGCGAACGGCAAGAACAAGAGCGTCGGCGGGACCAGATAGGTGAGGAAGATACCTATGCCGAGCGTTTCGCCCCAACGGCCGGCAAGCCGGGCAAGGCTATAGGCGGCGGGGATCACCAGAACCAGGGTGATGATGACGACGAGGGCGCCAACCAGAAAAGAGTTGAGGAGCCAGGTCAGGAACTTGGTGTTTCCGAACAGAAGATCGAGATTGGCCATGGTCGGCGCCTCAGTGAACCAGAACGGATTGTTCTGCGGGTCGTAGAGGTCCGATTCGCGCTTGAAGGCGGTGATCAGCATCACATAGAAGGGAAGTGCCGAGAACAGCGTGAATAGCCCGATCCCCGTATAGGCCGCCATGCGCCAGCCTGCCTGCGTCGATTGCGCCCGGACATCCATGCGTCAAACCTCCCGCCGGCGGATGAGCATCAGGACGATTGCCGACAATGCCGTCAGCACCGGGAACATGAAAAGCGCAACCGCTGCGCCCTGTCCCAGCGAACCGCCTTGCACCCCGGTGAAGAAGGCGAGGGTGGTCAACACGTGGGTGGAATTGGCAGGTCCGCCGCGAGTGAGAATGTAGACAAGCACCATGTCCGTGAAGGTGAACACGAAGGTGAAAAGAACAGCGATGCCGAAGATGGGCAGCATCATCGGCAAGGTTATCTGAAACAGGCGTCGGAAATAGCCGGCCCCGTCGATGAGCGCCTGTTCCTCAACTTCCCGGGGGATGGAATTGAGGCCGGCAAGTACGATCACGGTGCCGAGCGGCAGGATGCGCCAGACATTCACCAGGATGATGGATGCCATGGGCAGTCCGCCGCTGCCCAGCCAGTAGAGATTGGTGGTCGGGCCGAACAGCGCGCCGGGTTGCCCGAGCAGTCCCGCCTCGCGAAGAGACCAGTCGATGGGGCTGAAGATGGAATCGAACATCCACAGCCATCCGATGACACTGAGCGAGACCGGTGCGGTCCACGGCAGCAGAATGAGGAACCGCACCAGCCACTTGCCCCGGAAGGACCTTATCAGGAGTTCCGCCTGGATCGTGCCGAGCACAAGCACGACCACGAGCGTCATGCCGGACAGGAGGAAAGTGTTGTAGAGCGTCTGCTGAAAGGTCGGGTCGCCGATCAGGGCCCGGAAATTCGCCAGCCCCACGAAAGGGGCATCCGTTCCGCCAGTCGTCACGTCGCTCAGGCTATAGTAAATGGAAAGGACAAACGGCACGCCCATCAACGCCACGATATAAATGATCGCGGGTGCGATCAGGGCGCCGGCGAGCAGCCTGTCGGAGTCGAGCAGCCGCTGCCGCGTTCCGTATTCCTCCAGGATCTCTGTCGCCATCATTCAGTCCTTCCGCAGGCCCGTCGCCGGGTCGAAGTGGCGTATGGCCGGGCGCGGAACCTCGAAGGGGTATTCCGCTCCTTCGGCGATATAGCCGCTCACCAGTGCCGTCGGCAGTGTCGCGAGCACCTCCGGCGGCGGCTCTCTCTCGTCCTCGGCGACGTAGCCGTACACGAGGACTTCGCTACCGAGTTCCTCGACCTGGACCACGCGAAATGTCAGCTGCTCCATGTCTCCCGAGTTTGGCCCCCGGCCGCGTGGAAAAAAATCTTCCGCGTGGAAACCGATCAGCGTTCCGTTGCGCTGAACGAGATTCATGGGCGGCGACCCCATGAACTGAGCCACGAAGGTGTTGACCGGGTTGCGGTAAATATCGAGCGGCGCGCCGATCTGCTCGATGCGGCCGGCATTCATCACCGCCACCCGCTCGCCGAGGCCCATGGCTTCGACCTGGTCGTGCGTCACGTAAATGGTGGTCACGCCCGTTTCCCGGTGCAGGCGCTTCAGTTCCCGGCGTGCGGAATGCCGCAGCTTGGCGTCGAGATTGGATAGCGGTTCGTCCATCAGAAAAATCGCCGGCTCCCTGACCAGGGCCCGTGCCAAAGCGACGCGCTGGCGCTCCCCCCCGGAGAGTGCCCGCGGCCTCCGGTCAAGGAGGTGGCTGATGCTCAAAAGATTGGCTGCCCACGTCACGCGGGAGCGGATCTTGTCCGCCGGCATGTGCGAAGCCTGTAGCGGGAAGGCGATGTTCCTGTATGCCGTCTTGTGGGGGTAGAGGGCATAACTCTGGAAGACCATGGCAATGTTGCGGGTCTTTGGAGGCAGGCGGTTTGCAAGCCGCCCGCCTATGTAGACCTCGCCGGATGTGGGCTTCTCCAGGCCCGCGATCGTCCGCATCAAGGTTGTCTTGCCGGAACCGGATGCGCCAAGCAGGACAATGAACTCGCCGTTTTTCACGTCGAGATCGACGCCGTCCACCGCCCTGACTTGACCGAAGTGGGTATGAAGGTCGCGTGTCTCGAGCGTAGCCAATGCCTTTCTCCTGTCCCGCGGTCGCAAACGAGCTGGACTCCCTATCGGGGGGCCAGCCTTTCACGGGTCAGCCGCCCTGGACCAGTCCGCGGTTGCGCCACGCCTCGAAGACCTTGCGGATCTGGGCGGCGGCATCCTTGACCGCCTCTTCCGGCGCGATTTGCCCGCGCGCAACATTGGCCATCATGTTGGGGATCACGAAGGTACTGAAGACCTCCCCGATGGCCGGATTGGCGTAGCCGGGATGGCCCAGATTCGTCGTCCACTCGGCAGCGGATTTCAGCGCTCTGAGCTTGCCGTCGGCCTCGTCCTCCAGCTTGAACGGATCGTTGTCGAACCAGGCCGCTGTGAGATCGTTCAGGGTCTTCGCTTCGGCCACCGTAGCATAGCTGCGCTGGCCGCTTGCGATCGGCGCTTCCGGGAAGCTCGGCGAATTATAGAGCTTGCTCTGATACATGGCCTCGTCATAGTTCGCGACCAGGTGGGCGATGAACTGCTTGGCCGTGTCGGCGTTGTCCCCGGCGAAAGTGGGAATGACGTAGTTGTAAAGTACGTGGACGTTGCCCCAGCCGGTGCCGCCGGGTCCCTTCAGAGCCGGTGTGAAGAAGATGTCCTTGGCGATGTCGGGCCGGGCTTCCTGTGCCGAGCGATAGGCCGATATCGAATTCAGGATATAGGAAGCGCGGCCGGCAATCAGCGCCTGATTATTGGAGGCCGCGTTCCAGGAGAACACCTCCGGCGTCAGCGCGTTGTCATACAGGTCCTTCATGTACTTCACCGCGTCAACGGTGCGTTTCAGATTCTCACCCTGGTCGAGGATAATGGTACCGTTCTCGTCCTGCAGCGACGTATCGAAAGACCACAGCACGGCGCGTGCCGCCATGTTGGAATCGATCTCTTGCGACAGGCCGATGCCGACTTGCACGCCTTGCTCGTTCTTGATCCTCGCTCCGACGGTCAGAAGGTCTTCCCAGGTCACCGGTCCGTCGGCCATGCCGGCCTTCTCCCAAAGTGATTTCCGGTAATCGCCGGGATCGATCGTCCATCCGTGGCAGAAGGCGTAGTGCTTCTTCGTCACTGGATTGTAGCTCACTCGCTCGGCAACGCCGAAAGGCTTGCCGTATTTGCTGGCCATCTCCTGGTTGATATCCGCCATGTCGATCAGGCTCGGCTCGAACTGGGCGGCCTCCGGCCCAAGTTCGATCAGGTGGTGGCCGGAGCCGGCCGAAATCTCGGAGGCTGTCGTCGCGGCAAGATCGGCAATGTTGATGTAATCCACGCTCACTTGAACGCCGTTCTCTTCCCCCCATTTCTTGGCAAAAGCATCGAACCAGGTGTCGTATGCGGGAACGAAATGGCTCCATTGGAGAATTCTGAGGGTCTTGTCCTGGGCTCTGGCGCTCGTAATGACCCAGGGGGCGACCGCCGCGGCTACGCCGAGCGCGCTGCCGGCTGCGACAAAGGTCCTTCTGGTGATCCGAGCGTCCTTGCCCGTGCGGGACTGCCTGCGGCGAGATTGTTCATGTTTTGTTCCACTCATGGTCCTCCTCCTCGCGTCGTGCCCTTCTTGTGAGCGACGCTCTAGCGGGATACAGGAATCCCGTGATATTCCTCTCTTATTTTTACGCCACTTGGTCACCGTTGGCCAGTTTTCAGTCAGTTGCGACGCTTTGCGCTTTGAGCCGCTGCTGTCCTGTCGTTGTAGCGCCGAAACCGACAAAGCCGCAGTTTCGTGCCGTGCATTTGCCCTATGGGCGGAGGTCGGACGGCTTCCAGTACACGGACTGGGATAATCGGTTGTTTCAACGCCGAAAATTTCGTGTTGGCCTGCTCCTGCGAAGTGCATCGAGGCAGCCTGGGCAGGCTTGATTTCCCGAGCCTGCCGGAGCACCATTCGTGTCGGTCGCTGGCGCCAATGGTGCGGTGGCCGCTGAAAGGCCGGGTGTCGGTGCGATTTCGATCAGGAGGGTGCGAAATTGCGCGGCGTCGGAAACAGGCACGGATTCCTGCGGCCGGCTGCATGGATGTCATCGCGACCTTTTGCGTGATGGGCAGGCGTGCGTCGTCTCGATACGGTCAGGACCTCTTCCGTCTGCCCGGCATGATCGTAACGGGAGATGTGTGCATGTCAGTACGAGCAATCCTTAACGAAAAAGGCCGCAATGTCGTGACCGTCGCGCCGCAGGTGACGGTGCAGGAAGCGGCGACCTTTCTCCACGACAATCACATCGGCGCCGTGGTCGTTCTCGATCCGGACGACCGTATCGTCGGCATTCTCACGGAACGCGACATCGTCGCCGCGATTGCAAAATACGGTGCCCCCTGTCTCGACCAGCCGGTTTCGTCCGTGATGTGGGAGAATGTCTATTGCTGCCGTGAGGAGATGACTGTTCAGACGCTCATGGAGATGATGAGCAAATTGCGCGCGCGCCATCTGCCCGTGGAAACGGGGGGGCGTCTCGCCGGCATCATATCGATCGGTGACGTGGTCAAATACCACATTCGCGCCATGGAGCGCGAAACCGAAGAGATCAAGGCCTATATCGCAGGGTGACGAGGAGGGGCGGCGACGGGCCGCCCCTTCGTCGCAACATCGGGCGGCGCGAAGGCCACGGCAGCAGTTTCCGTATGCTACCTCGATGCGTGGGGATATGTGGCAGCGCGTCTGAAAAGACGCGCGGCGCTGTCGCCGGTCAGCGGATCAGGGCTTCCTGCATGCGCTGGATTTCGGTCAGTCTGGCCTTTGCCTCCTGGTAACCACGATCGATCGCTTTGCCCGCGCGATGAAACTCCGACAAACCTATGTCGTTCAGCTTCGGGTGGAGGGCGAGATCCGGCGGATCGCCGGCAAGCCGTGCCCGGGAGATGCGATCCTGGATAATGTTGAAGGCCTGAACCATGGCGCTGGTCATGCCGAGGCGCGCCGAATGGTGCCCGTTAGCCTTGGCTGGCTCGTCGGGGGTTTCAATGCCTGCATTGTGCTTGACGACGGCCGAGCGGCCATAAAGATCGTAGTTCAGATTGACGGCGACGACCAGCTGCTGCTCGTGGGCACGGCAGACCGAAACGGGCACGGGGTTCACCAGCGCCCCGTCCATCAGCGTGCGGCCATTGGCATTGATCGGCTCGAAAATGCCCGGCAGCGCATAGGAGGCGCGAATGGCGGTAATGAGCGCGCCCTTCTCGAGCCATACCTCGTGGCCGCTGTGAACCTCCGTCGCGACGGCAACGAAGGGACGGTCGAGGGCCTCGATGCTGAGATCCTGTAGATGCTCTTGCATCCGTTTGGTGAGCCGCAGGCCGCCGAACAATCCGCCGCCTCCGATCGCGAAATCGAGCAGGCCGGCGATGCGGCGTACCGTGAGCGAGCGGGCGAAGCTTTCCAGCTCGTCGAGTTTCCCGGCGAGATAACAGCCGCCGACGAGGGCACCGATCGAAGTTCCGGCGATCATGCCGATCTCGATGCCTTCCTCGTCGAGCGCTCGCAACACGCCGATATGGGCCCAGCCACGGGCCGCGCCGCCGCCAAGCGCGATTGCAATCCTTGGTTTTTTCGGCTGAGGCATCGGTTCCGGAGGAGTGGTCGTCAGTGATGTGCCATCCGGGCCGGAAAGATCGGTCAACTGGTTGCTGCGCGTAAATGTCCAGTTCAACATCCGGCACCTCCAACGCCGAACAGATCACCCAAATCGCGCGTCTTGTTGGGAAGCCCTGCCAAGCCGGCGACGATGCCGGTCTTGTCTGAATTCATCGCTGAAAGACTGGCACCACAAGAGATTTATAACACCGAACCTGTCGCGCGTGCGGCGTGTCCGGTAAACATTGGATACAGCCTGCAATACAACTCGGTTCGCTTACAGTGACGCAGGAACCACTTGCATCAATAATGATTAGGCGCCCGTTTGGTTTCTAAAAAATGAATATAACACGGAAGTGAAGCAAGAAAATGCAGAACCCTGCCACGGACCTATCCTTGGCCGTAGATATCGGCCGGATCGAAGTGCCGGTGGTCGTCCTCGATCGACACCGCCGCCTTGCCTCCCTCGATGCCAACCGTGCGGTAGAAGCAGGAACGGCGTCCGGTATGGCAGGTGGCGTCGTGGCCGGCGACCGTTACTTTCAGCCAGACGGCGTCCTGATCGCAATCGGTCCTGATCTCCTGGACCGTCTGCACATTGCCTGAGCTCTCGCCCTTCTTCCAAAGGCGGTTGCGCGAGCGGCTGTAATAATGGGCGATGCCGGTTTCGATCGTCAGCGCGAGTGCCTCGGCGTTCATGTGTGCGACCATCAGCAACGCGCCGTCATGTGCATCCGTCACGACGGCCGTCACCAGCCCCTTCTCGTCGAAACGTGGGGTGAAGGCCGAGCCCGTCTCGAGTTCGGCCTTGTCATTGGGGGGAGGGGCGAAAGTGAGCGGCATCGGCAAGGGGTCCCATCCAGCGCGGCACGGCTTCTGAGGCGCACGGGCGGCGCTGCAGCAGTTTCGAAGTGCCGCCGACGGCGGCGAGGGCGCTTACTTGAAGCCCCTCAGCAGGGTCATGAAGCGCGCCTGTTCGGCCGGATCGGTCTTGAAGGCGCCGGTGAACGTGGTCGTGAGCGTCGTCGCGCCATGCTTCTTGACGCCGCGCATCGCCATGCACAGGTGTTCGGCCTCGACCATCACCGCCACGCCGCGGGGCGCGAGCGTTTCGTCGATCGCCCGGGCGATTTGGGCCGTCATTGCTTCCTGGGTCTGCAGACGTCGGGCATAGATGTCGACGGCCCGGGCGATCTTGGAGAGACCAAGCACCCGCCCGTTCGGCAGATAGGCCACATGCGCCTTGCCGATGATCGGCACCATGTGATGTTCGCAGTGTGAATAGAACGGAATGTCCTTCTCGAGCACGATGTCGTCATAGCCGGAGACCTCCTCGAAGGTCCGGCCGAGCACGTCTTCGGCAACGAGGTCGTAGCCCCCGAAGATCTCGCGATACGACTTGACCACGCGCTGAGGCGTATCCCTCAGTCCTTCTCGGGTCGGGTCTTCTCCTGCCCAGCGCAACAATACGCGAACGGCTTCCTCGGCTTCCTTCTGCGAAGGGCGACCGCTGGTGTCGTCGAGCACAGGGAAATTCTTTACGATGGCGTCCATATGGCCCCTATTTGCAAGCAATGCGAGATTGCTGACGTTTTACCTTTCGGACAACTCGCCACTGGCCATTCGCCTAACCCTGCAGGCTTGGGTTCCGTTGGCGGGCTCCGGGGCTTTCGGGTCCTGGCTCAGCAGTGCACTGGACCGTCCGGCACGGTTTCCCAAACAACAGGCGACACTTGTCCCCTTGCGGAACTGTCACCCCAACACGACATAGCATATAGTATGGTGCCACATGGATGAAAGAGGCAGGGCATGCCACGCCGTGCTTTTTTCCCCTCTACCGGAGAAAATCATGCGCCGATCACCCAAAACCGCGAAAAATCAGTCGGATCGCGCCAGATGATGGATGACATTTACAACAGTCGGATTCTCGAGTTCGCCGGCAACATTCCGCGTATCGGAATGCTCGCCGACGCCGATGCGGAAGCCGCGGCGCATTCGAAGCTCTGCGGTTCGAAAGTCAGGGTGTGGCTGAAGATGGACGGCGACGTCGTCACTGATTTCGCCCATGACGTCAAGGCCTGCGCACTGGGGCAGGCCTCGTCCTCGATCATGGCGCGCCACGTCGTGGGAGCGAAGGCGGAGGAAATCCGCAAGGCCCGCCAGGACATGCTGGATATGCTCAAGGCCGATGGCGACGGGCCGTCCGGTCGCTTCGAGGACATGCGCTTCCTGATGCCGGTCCGCGACTACAAGGCCCGCCATGCCTCGACGATGCTGACCTTCGATGCGGTCGTCGATGCGATCGGCCAGGTCGAGGCAAAGCGGCTCGCGGCCGCGGTATGATCGATGTGCGCCCGCCCCGAGCATGAGCAGGATCTCGTCGGGTGCAAGGATCGCGCCGGCGGCAGGGGACGGAATTGGTACGGGCCGTTTCGAAGGACGCCCGGGCGTCTCTTCGGCATGGGGGTGATCCGCCTCTATCAGCTGACGCTGTCCAGTTTCATCGGCAGTTCCTGCCGGCACCTGCCGACCTGCTCGGAATATGGTTTCGAGGCCATCGCACGGCATGGCCTCTGGGCAGGCGGTTGGCTGACGCTTTTCCGGGTCGTGCGCTGTGGCCCGGGAGGGACGTATGGTTTCGATCCGGTGCCGGACGCCCTTGCGCCGCGCCAGCGCTGGTATGTGCCCTGGCGCTACTGGCAGCGGCATCGCAAGGAGGCTGACGCGTGACGATCCCGATGGAGTACCGGCAGGCCTCGGCCGATTTCGACCGCTTCATCCTGGAGGCGCGCGACCTCGCCGCACTCCAGACGACCAACCAGGCCTACACGATGGTGCAGGCGGTGCTTCGGACCTTTCGCCGGCGCATCGAGATTTCCGACGCATTGCTGTTTGCCAACGCGCTGCCGCCGGTCCTGCGGGCGATCTTCATCGACGAGTGGGATCTGGAAGAGCCGATCGTGCCGTTTTCCGGCCGTGTCGCCATGACGCGTGAGGTACAGGCCTTTCGCGGCGATCATAACGTGTCGCCCGACACGGCGATTGCCGACGTGGCCGCGGCGCTGCGGCGCAACGTGGATGAATCGGTGCTCGACCGCGTTCTCGCGCGGTTCCCGCAAGGCGCCGTCGACTTCTGGCGGGCGTGAGCGGGTGAGCGGATGAACAGCTATGTTGCCCTGCTCCACAGCATCGTACTCGGCCAAGGCCGCCGCGTGGTGATGGCCGACTTGCGGGCGATGGCGGTGCGACTCGGCTATGCCGCGCCACGGACGCTTGTCGCCACCGGCAATCTGGTTTTCGAAGCACCGGAGACGCCGCCTGCGGAAATCGAAGCCAGGCTCGAATCGGCCTTCGGGGCGACCTTCGGTCGCCATGTGGACATCGTCGTGCGCTCGGGGGGCGACTGGCTGCGGCTTGCCGCCGGCAATCCCTTCGCAACCGCCGCCGAGGAGGATCCGACGCACGTCCACGTCCGGGTCATGCGCGCGCCGTTGCCGCGCGCCGTGCTTGATGACCTCCGGGCGTATTGTTCAAACGGCGAGCGCGTGGAGATCATTGGCGGCGATCTCTGGGTCGACTTCCAAGGCCAGGCGAGCGCATCGAAGCTGCTCGGCGCACTGACGGCGAAGCGCCTGGGCATCGGGACGGTACGCAACTGGAACACGGTCAGGCGGCTCGGCGCGATGCTGGTGCCGTGAGCAACCCGACGCCTTTACTCCCTTGCCAAAAACCTTTATCAGGCCCGCGTCTATTTGCCGGTTGATCCGGGCAACCACACCACCCGCATTCGTTGGCGGGACTGGATAGGAGATGATAATGTCACATGCAGTTTCCCTGACATTCCCTGATGGCTCCGTGCGTGAATTCGCCGCCGGCACGACCGGCCGTGACGTCGCCGAGGCGATCTCGAAGTCGCTCGCCAAGAAGGCTGTCGCGATCGCGCTGGATGGCGAGTTGCGCGACTTGTCGGACGGCGTGACCCCAGGCAGGATCGAGATCGTCACGCGGGAAGACAAGCGCGCTCTGGAACTGATCCGCCATGATGCCGCGCATGTCATGGCGGAGGCCGTGCAGGAATTGTGGCCGGGAACGCAGGTCACCATCGGTCCGGTCATCGAAAACGGTTTCTACTACGATTTTGCGAAGAACGAACCCTTCACGCCCGATGACCTGCCCGTCATCGAGAAAAGGATGAAGGAGATCATCGCGCGCAACAAGTCTTTCACCAAGGAGGTCTGGTCGCGCGAAAAGGCAAAGGAGGTCTTTGCCGCCAAGGGCGAGACCTACAAGGTCGAACTTGTCGATGCGATCCCGGAAGACCAGGCCGTGAAGATCTATTACCAGGGTGACTGGTTCGATCTCTGCCGCGGTCCGCACATGGCCTCCACCGGACAGATCGGCACGGCCTTCAAGCTGATGAAGGTGGCCGGCGCCTATTGGCGCGGCGACAGCAACAATCCGATGCTGACGCGGATCTACGGCACCGCCTGGCATTCGCAGGAAGAACTGGACCAGTATCTGCACGTGCTTGCAGAAGCGGAGAAGCGCGACCACCGCCGCCTTGGCCGCGAGATGGACCTCTTCCATTTCCAGGAGGAAGGCCCGGGCGTCGTCTTCTGGCACGGCAAGGGCTGGCGCATGTTCCAGAGCCTCGTCTCCTATATGCGTCGCCGGCTCGAGCGCGATTATCAGGAAGTCAACGCGCCGCAGGTGCTCGACAAGTCGCTCTGGGAGACGTCCGGCCACTGGGGCTGGTATCGCGACAACATGTTCAAGGTGACGGTCGCCGGCGACGATACCGACGACGACCGCGTCTTCGCGCTGAAGCCGATGAACTGCCCTGGCCATATCCAGATCTTCAAGCACGGGCTGAAGTCCTATCGCGAACTGCCCGTGCGTCTTGCGGAATTCGGCGCCGTGCATCGCTACGAGCCGTCCGGCGCGCTGCACGGGCTCATGCGCGTGCGTGGTTTTACCCAGGACGACGCACATATCTTCTGCACGGACGAGCAGATGGCGGCGGAATGCCTGAAGATCAACGACCTGATCCTTTCGGTCTATGAGGATTTCGGCTTCGAGGAGATCGTCGTCAAGCTGTCGACGCGACCGGAAAAGCGCGTCGGCTCCGACGAACTCTGGGACCGTGCCGAAGCGGTGATGACCGACGTGCTGAAGACGATCGAGGCGCAGTCGGAAGGCCGCATCAAGACCGGCATCCTGCCGGGCGAGGGCGCCTTCTACGGGCCGAAGTTCGAATACACGCTGAAGGACGCGATCGGCCGCGAATGGCAGTGCGGAACGACGCAGGTCGACTTCAACCTGCCGGAACGCTTCGGCGCCTTCTATATCGACAGCGAATCGGAGAAGCGCCAGCCGGTGATGATCCATCGCGCCATCTGCGGCTCGATGGAGCGTTTCCTCGGCATCCTGCTCGAGAACTTCGCCGGCCATATGCCGCTCTGGATCTCGCCCTTGCAGGTGGTGGTCGCGACGATCACCTCGGAAGCGGATGATTATGGTCGCGAGGTCGCAGCGCGCCTGCGTGAGGCGGGGCTTACCGTCGAGACCGATTTCCGCAACGAGAAGATCAATTACAAGGTTCGCGAACACTCGGTGACGAAGGTTCCAGTGATCGTCGTCTGCGGCAAGCGCGAAGCGGAGGAGCGTTCGGTGAACATCCGGCGGCTCGGATCCCAGGCGCAGACGCCGATGTCGCTGGAGGAGGCGGTCGCCTCGCTCTCGTCCGAAGCGATGGCCCCGGACCTGAAGCGCCGAGCCGAGAAGGATGGCCGCCGCTGAAGTCGGTCGGCCAGCTTCCGCAACAGCTCTATAGCATCGGCCGTCTCAAGAGGCGCGCGCGGCGCTGCACGTGAGGGCGGTCGGCGAAGCATTCGCCGGCCGTTTTGATTTGATAGGCTCGGATCGATTCGCCGTGCTAACGTTACGTTACGCCGCAGCGTCACTTCGGAATTCTGACAGACCTACAGCGCCGCGCGTCTTTTCAGACGCTCCAGACGCGCAAAGGTCGCTGTAACTCTTTGAATCTACGCATCGAGCTTTCCGAAAACCGGATACGTTTTTGGGCCGATGCGCTAGTCCTGCGCTTCGGCGGCCGCTGCTTCATCGGGCGCGTCGTTTCCGTGCAACAGCACCTCGACATCCGTGTTGACGCCAGCCTTAACGGTGAAGTCGCGCTGGTAGATCTTGTCCTTGTTGCGCGCCACGGCCGAATAGCCGCCTTCGGCGAGCACGAGGGTCGGAAAGGCGCCGACGCTTTCGCTGACGACGTCGCCGGACGAGGTCAGGATCGACCAGGCGGTATCGGCGATCGCCTCGCCGCCCGGTTCGGAGACGAGCTTTAAGGTGAGCTTCGCGGCGCGGTGCTGGATCGTTGCTTCGGTGAGCTTGCCCGCCTCTACCTGGATGTCGGCGCGGATCACTGCATTGACCGAGCCGTAGTCCGAAACGACGTGGTAGGTTCCGGCGCTGAGGCGCACCACCGTGTCGGGTTTGACGTCGGCGACGATCAGTGCGCGTTCGCCATCTTCCTTCACGTCGGAGGAATAGATTGAAAAGCTGAGTTCGTTCGGCGGAATGCGTACATCGCTGCCGGAAACGGCATTCAGCATGACGCCGCCGGCGTCGAGTATCAGCACCTGTTTGTCGATCGTGCCCTGTTCCGGCACGCGGATCTTGCGGGTCGCACCGGCGCGACCGAAGGCGACATTGACGAAATATTCGCCGGGTACGAGATTGAAGGCCGTGGAGCCGCCTTCGGACGTGGCAAGCAGCGGGAGTTTTCCGTCGCTGTCGGGAATGGGGCTGAAGACGCGCCAAGTCAGGCCTGATTCGACCGCAGGACCCTCTGTCGTCAGCAGTGCTTCGACCTCTACATCCTTCAATTCACCGTTCTGCGTGGGATCGGTGACGATCGTGTTGAAGCCCGTCAGCTTCGGCATCTTGCGGCTGAGGGAAATCGACGGAAAGCTCTTGAATGCGTCGGTCGCGTCTTCTGCCAATGCTCTCTCCGCACCGGCGCCAGCGAGTGCGATCGCCAGGGCCGTTCTGAGATGAATGCGAAAGCGGATGCGCATGAGAGCAGTTGACTTCCTGACTTGGTGACTCCACTTGAGACGCCGGTATGGCATTTTCGTGGCTGTCGGTCCGGCGGCAAGTTAGTGGAATTCGCTCGATATGAAAACTGAAATTAAACTGGTGGACTATCTCGCTTCCCGCAGGTCCATTCCGGCCTTCCAGATGGGAGCACCCGGCCCAGGCAAAACCGAGGTGGAGGAGATGCTGAGGCTCGCCTCGCGCGTACCCGACCACGGCAAGCTGGCGCCGTGGCGTTTCATCGTCTACCGCGGGGAGGAGAGAGTGCGCATAAGTGCCCGGTTGAAGGAGATGGCGCTCGCCGCAAAGCCCGATCTTTCCGAAGAAATGATAAGGGTCGAGGAGACGCGGCTGACGCGTGCCCCTGTCGTCGTCGCCGTGGTCAGCAAGGCGGCTCCGCATTTCAAGATTCCCGAATGGGAGCAGGTGATGTCGGCGGGTGCCGTTTGCCTCAACCTGCTGATGGCGGCGAACGCACTCGGCTATGCTTCCAACTGGCTGACGGAATGGTATGCCTTCGATGAGAAGGCCTATCCGCTGCTGGGCGTGGAGCCGGGCGAACGGATCGCCGGATTCATCCATATCGGCACGGCGATGGTGCCGCCGACCGAGCGCCCGCGGCCGGAACTCAAGGAAATCGTCACCTGGGTCGGGGGAGGCGCCTGATGTTCTACGAGACCATCTCCAACAGGCATGGCCTGCCGCATGATCCGTTCAAGGCGATCGTCTCGCCGAGGCCGATCGGCTGGATCGGCACGCGCGCCGCGGACGGCTCGCTGAACCTCGCCCCCTATTCCTTCTTCAATGCGATCAGCGACCGGCCGAAGCTCGTGATGTTTTCTTCTAGCGGGTACAAGGATTCAGTGCGCAACATTGAAGAGACCGGGGAATTCACGGCGAGCTTCGCCAGTCGCAATCTGAGCGAGGCCGTCAATCTCACCTCGGTGGCGGCGCCGCACGGCGAAAGCGAGTTCGCAATCGCGGGTCTGACACCGGTGGAGGGGACGCTCGTCAAGGCGCCGTTCGTCGGCGAGGCATTTGCCGCCCTCGAATGCCGGATGACGGAAATCCTCCGCCCGAAGGCGCTCGACGGCACCGTCTCCGACAGCTACTTGGTCTTCGGAGAGGTCGTCGGCATCCATATTCGCGAAGAGGCGATCCGCGACGGCCGCTTCGACGTGGCAACCGTCAGGCCGCTCGCGCGCCTCGGCTATATGGACTATTGCGACGGCGGCGACGTTTTTGCCATGATGCGCCCGAAGCGCGCCTAGCGCTACGGCCACGCTGCAGCGTCACCGGCCGGGAGCGAGCGCTCCTGCCGCGGCAAGCAGTTCGATCTGTCGCGCCGAACGGAGAGCCGGAGCCGAGAAGCCGTTCTCGACGCTGTTCGTCCAAAGCCGCTGCACAACCCATTCGTCCAGAGCATCGGCGGGTAACATCTCGTAGGTCGCGATGCCGGCCTCCCGCGCCCTCAGGATTGTCGTCGCACGACCAAGCCTGACGACGGCCGGGACATCGCCGGTCTCGGTGACGCGCTGCAATCCGCATGCGTGCGCGAGCGCCGAGGCATCGAATATCAATGCCGAAAGACGCGGCGAGGCACCGCCCAGCGGGTGCGGAGAGAGCACGCTCGCGGGCACGCTGGCATATTCCGCCAGCAGCGCTGTCTTGCCGTGCTCGAGTCCCGCCGCAGCCTCGGCCACCTTCAGCATGACGTCGGTCTTCTGGATATCGGCAGGCCCGCGGCAACCGGCCAGCACGACGCCGTCGATCCGATTGGAAAGCAGCAGGCCGAGATCGGCCTCGTTCAGGTCGTCCGCCGGTTCGATCCGCGCAAACAAGGCACACCTCCGGTCCGGCCTGTCGGCGGCAGCGGAAAGCATCTGCCTCGCGCCGACATCCGTAGCGTCGATGACGACGGCTCTTATGGCGCCCAGCCTTTCCGGCGTCGGGAGCGGCTCGGCTGACGCAAGGTAAAGCAGCGGCTTCATGGTTTCCTGAGGGTTAATCGGCATGGTGAACCAATCTTTAAACCTTTGACCGCTAATATTCCCGACATGGGGCTGTTGGGTGTCTAGTGGGGCGCAGGTGATCATACAAGCATTTCTTCGGTGGGTGGAGACGGCGAAAACGAGCGATCGCGCACGCGCCGCGTCTGCACTCGCCCGAGCCTACGCCAAGGCCGATATGAATGGCATCGACCGGCATGCCGCCGAAATGGCGATGACCTATCTGCTCGACGATCCTTCGCCGAAGGTGCGCCTTTCTCTGGTCGAAGCCCTGGCCGATTGCCCGACCGCACCGCGAACGGTGATGAAGGCGCTGGCGGAAGACCAGCCGGAGGTCGCCTTCGTGGCCATCTCCCGTTCGCCGGTGCTCTCGGATGAGGATCTCGTCGACCTCGCAGCTCGAGGAACAGCCGAGACGCGCGCCCTGATCGCAGCGCGCGACACGGTCTCCTGCTCCGTTGCGGCCGCCATCGCCGAAATTGGCGACGAGGAGGAGGTATCGATCCTGCTCGAAAACGACGGTGCCGCGCTGCCGCAGCGCTCGCTCATGCGGATCGTCAACCGGTTTGGACATATCGCCGACATTCGCGAGCGGCTGCTCGCGCGGGTCGATCTGCCGAGCGACGCCCGGCAATTGCTGGCCGCAAGATTGGGCGACGCGCTCGCCTGTTGCAGCCTGGTGCAGGCGACGATCGGCGCCGCGCGGGCGGAACGCGTTTCGCGCGAAGCCGGGGATGTTGCGGCTCTTGCGATGGCGACCGCAGCGCCGCCGGAAGACCTCGCCCGGATGATCGCGCATTTGCGCGAGACCGGCCGCCTCACTCCAGCCTTCCTCATGCGGTCGCTCTGCGGCGGCGCTGGTGAGCTTTTTGTCGCTGCGATCGTGGAGCTTTCCGGCGTGGCGCCGAGGCGTGTCCGCTCGATCATTTCCGGCGGACGTGTCCACTCGATCCGTGCGCTCTTGGAGAGCGCGGGGCTAGGACGCGATGTTGGCGAGATCTTTGCGGAAGCTGTGCTGCTTTGGCAGGGGCAGGCCAGCGAAGGGGACGACGCCTTGCCCGCGCCGATCACGACGCGCCTTCTCGGCCGGCTCCGCAGCCGGAAGACGCCTTCGAATGCTGCGGCCGCCATCGCCGAACTCTTGGAACGTCTCGCCTTCGCCGAGAAGCGGCAGCTTGCGCGCGACTACGCCTTGCTCGCTTCGCTAAAGGCAGCGTAGCTGCCCCTTCAGTCCTCGAACCGGCGCGCCACCCAGGAGTATCCGTCTTCCATGTAATGAACGGGGGCGGTTACGATCGCCTTCAGTCTCTCGCGATCCGGCACTGCGCCGCCGAGCCAGGCGAGTGCACGCTTGGGTAAGCCCGGCCGCGCCTCTTCGGTTGTCGGCGGCGTCGCCACCTCCTGCGGCATGGCCGGCAATGGCCTCGCCGTTGCCTGCGGCGTCGCCGACGGTGCGATCTCCGGTTCGGGCTCGATCGAAGTCACCATGTCCTGCCCCGAGGTCTCGCAGACGGCGACGACCACCGGATAATTCTTGTTGGAGAATTTTGGCAGTTCTTTTTGCGATTCCGTGTCGCATTGCGCGATGGAAGGCCAGCTTCCGTTCACGGTGGAAATATAGTGGCACTGGCTGACATTGTCGTCGCAACCAAGAATGGTCATGACGATCAGGGCGGTTTTCATGGTCTCTCTCGTCCGTCTTCTTGAAAGTTGCTGCTTTTATGTTCGTTTGATTCGCGCCGATGTAGGGCAAAATGGCCGCCTCGCGAAACAAATTGTTTCCTGCTGTTACCCGGATTGATTGCAGGACGACCTGCGCCATTCCGCGTATTGGCTTGATCGACATTCGCCGATACGTTCGCCGGCATGCAGCCCCGGAACGAACAGGCCAGGATCTGAATGACAGCCATAACCATCAGCGAGGAGCCGCCACGCCAGCCGACCATCATCCGTCTGCTCGAACTCTCCGATGCCTATCTTGCCTCGCTTTATCCGGCGGAGAGCAATCACCTGGTCGATATCTCGGCGCTGGAGAAGCCGACCGCAGTCTTCTTCGTCGCCCGACGCGCCGGAGAGATCGTCGGCTGCTGCGCGCTGGTGAACGCGGGCGACGGCACGGCGGAGATCAAGCGCATGTTCGTTGATCCTGAGGCGAGGGGACTGAAGATCGGTAAGTGGCTTCTTTCGGCAGTCGAGGAAAAGGCGGTGAAGCTGGGCTTTGCAGCGATCCGCCTCGAAACAGGCATCCACCAGCCGGAGGCGATCGGGCTTTACCGGGCCGCCGGATACGTGGAGCGCGCACCCTTCGGTGACTACCTGCCGGATCCGCTGAGCCTGTTCATGGAAAAGCTGATAAAGTGGAATATTTGAACGCGGCAGCGGGATGAGGGGCGAATCACGGGTCCGTCCGCTCAAATATCCAGGTTGTCTGCAAAGACCGCCCGCTCCTGAATGAAGCGGAATCGAGCGTCGGCCTTGGTGCCCATCAGGCTGTCGACGGCCTCGCGGGTGCCTTCGAAATCGACGTCGTCGATCTCGACCTTGAGCAGGGTGCGGTTGGCCGGGTCCATGGTCGTTTCCTTGAGCTGCGCCGGCAGCATTTCGCCGAGCCCCTTGAAGCGTCCGATCTCGACCTTGCCCCGGCCGTTGAACTCCGTCCGCATCAATTCCTCGCGATGCGCGTCGTCGCGGGCATAGAGCGTCTTCGATCCCTGGCTGATCCGATAAAGCGGCGGCACGGCGAGATAGAGATGTCCGCTGCGGATAAGTTCCGGCATCTCCTGATAGAAGAAGGTGATCAGCAGCGAGGCGATGTGAGCGCCGTCGACGTCGGCGTCGGTCATGATGATGACGCGCTCGTAGCGCAGGTCCTCCTCACGGTATTTCGAGCGGGTGCCGCAGCCGAGCGCCTGGACGAGATCGCCGATCTGCTGGTTTGCGCCAAGCTTCTCGCGGCCGGCACTCGCGACGTTCAGGATCTTGCCGCGCAGCGGCAGAATCGCCTGGTTGGCACGGTTGCGTGCCTGCTTGGCCGAGCCGCCGGCCGAATCGCCTTCGACGATGAAGAGTTCCGCCCCTTCCGCCGTGTTCTGCGCGCAATCGGCGAGCTTGCCGGGCAGGCGCAGCTTGCGCACTGCCGTCTTGCGGCTGACTTCCTTTTCCTTGCGCCGGCGGACGCGCTCCTCCGCACGCTCGACGACCCAATCGAGGAGCTTGGCCGCTTCCGCCGGGTTGTCGGCGAGGTAGTGATCGAAGGGATCGCGAAGTGCGTTCTCGACGATGCGTTGCGCCTCGACGGTCGCGAGCTTGTCCTTCGTCTGGCCGACGAATTCCGGTTCGCGGATGAAAACCGAGAGCATGCCGGCTGCCGAGATCATGACGTCGTCGGTGGTGATGATCGACGCACGCTTGTTCTGGGTAAGCTCCGCATAGTTCTTGAGCCCTTTTGTGAGGGCGATGCGCAGGCCTGCCTCGTGCGTCCCGCCCTCCGGCGTCGGGATCGTGTTGCAGTAGGAATGAACCTGCTGGTCGCCGCCATACCAGGTGACGGCCCATTCGAGCGAGCCGTGACCGCCCGACCGTTCCGATTTGCCGGCGAAGATCTCACGGGTGACGGTGAATTCCTTGCCGAGGGTTGCGGCGAGGTAGTCCTTGAGGCCGCCGGGGAAATGGAAGACGGCCCTGTCGGGGATTTCCGAGCCTTCCGGCAGGAGTGAGGGATCGCAGGACCAGCGGATTTCGACGCCGCCGAAGAGATAGGCCTTGGAGCGGGCCATGCGGAAGAGCCGCGCCGGCTCGAACCGGGCGTGCGGGCCGAAGATCTGCGGATCGGGATGGAAGCGGACCTTCGTGCCGCGGCGATTGTGCACGTCGCCGAGGTCTTCGAGACCGCCCTGGGGAATGCCGCGGGAGAAGCGCTGGCGATAGAGCCTGCGATTGCGCGCGACCTCGACTTCGAGCGAGTCCGATAGCGCATTGACGACGGAAACGCCGACGCCGTGCAGGCCGCCGGAGGTCTCATAGGCCTTGCCGTCGAACTTGCCGCCGGCGTGCAGCACCGTCATGACGACCTCAAGGGTCGATTTGTTCGGGAATTTCGGGTGGTTCTCGACGGGAATGCCGCGGCCATTGTCGGTGACCGACAGAAAGCCATTGGCATCGAGATTGACCTCGATGAAGTTGGCATGGCCGGCGACGGCCTCGTCCATGGAATTGTCGATCACTTCAGCAAAGAGGTGATGCAGCGCCTTCTCGTCTGTCCCGCCGATATACATGCCCGGGCGCCGGCGCACCGGCTCGAGCCCTTCGAGGACCTCGATCGCCGACGCGTCATAGTCGCTGCCGTCGCTGTCGCGCGGAGCCGGGTGCGGGGCAGCATTGCTGGCGGCAGGCGTCACAGGTTTGCTCGGCGCGGCATCCGCCGGCTTCGGCTGTTGCGGCATTGCGGAAAAAAGATCGCTGCTGTCGTCCATGGATCGGTTCAAATCGTTCCTGTCGTCTCGTATCGGCGGCATGCTTGTCCTCAGATCGGATGCGATTTGAGGACAGGCATGCTCGCAGGCCATAGCAAGAGCTCGGCGCTGCCGCCATCCTCGCCGCGCGAATCACCCACGAATTCTGCCAGAGTCTCGTGCAAAGCGCGAACAAAAAGTGAACGTCCAGGGCTTCGAAAGGGCGAGAAACTCGAAAACGCGGCGAATTGCCGGCTACAGTGTTGCGTGCCGGCAGTGCCGATGGCAAGGCATGGGCCGAACAAGGGAGCCCGCCGGGTGTCTATGTCCACAGTTGTTTTATCCATGCGTTGGCCGATCGCGGCGCTTTTCTTCCTCGGCCTTGCAACGGCTTCGAGTGCTGCGGGGCTGCGGCCCTTCAAGGACGACCTCTTCACCTATGGCCGGGTGCTCCGGCAGGAGGACGGCGGCGACTTTCGGGTCGTCGACTATCAGGAACTGCGGGATATCAACGGGCGGGACGAGGTTCCGGAGCGGCGCGTCAAGCAGGCCTATGTGTCCCTGGGGGTGAGGCAGGCGCAGGTGAACGAGACGCTCGACTTCGGCAATCGGTCCCTCGACGTCACACGCATCGGGCCCGAGCGCGGCGGGGCTTTCACGGTGATCTTCATTCACGGCCGTGGTGGCGACCGGCGCCTCGGCGCCAATGATTTTTCCTTCGGCGGCAACTTCAATCGCATCAAGAACCTCGCCCTCGCCAATGGTGGCACCTACTATGCCCCGAGCGTCCGCAGCTTCGACGCGGCGGGCGTGGCGGATATCGCGGCGCTGATCCGCTTTGCTTCAGTCAATTCCGGCGGGAGGCCGGTCGTGCTCTCCTGCGCCTCGATGGGCAGCTTCATCTGCTGGGGCATCGCGCGCGACGGGGCGGCCGGAGCCGCGCTCGGCGGCATGATGATCATGGGCGGCGCTGCGGATCCTGATTTCCGGAAGAGCGCCGCATTCAAGGCCGGGCTCCCGATCCATTTTAGTCACGGCAGCCGCGACACTGTCTATGCGGCCGAAGCGCAGGTCGCGTTCTATCGCGCGCTCAAGACCAAAGGCTACCCGGCGCGCTTCGTCCTGTTCGAAACGGGATCGCACGGGACGCCCGTGCGCATGACCGACTGGCGCGACGCGTTGAACTGGATATTGTATCGCTAGCCGTGCTGTCCCAGGAGCCGATGCGCCGATGAGTCTCAACGGGTTTGAAAACTGGCGATGGCCCGCACCGGAAAGTGGGCGCGTGATCTCGCCGGACGACTACGAAGAGCGCCTCGGCGAGTTGGAGCCGATGGCCTACCTGCCGGTCGGCAAGGCTCTGAGCTATGGCGACAGCAGCCGCAACAGCCAGGGAACGCTGATCGACAGTGCTCGACACAACCGCATTCTGTCCTTCGATCCCGGGACAGGCGTGATTGTCTGCGAGGCCGGCGTTACGCTCAATGAGGTTCTCGCCAGAGCAATCCCGCATCGCTTCTTTCTGCCGGTAACGCCGCGTACCGGTCTTGCAACGATCGGCGGTGCCGTCGCAAACGACATTCACGGCGACAATCACCATGCGCGCGGGACCTTCGGAAATCACATCCGGCGTTTGACGCTGATGCGCTCCGACGGCGAGCGACTGACCTGTTCGACCGTCGAGAATGCCGAGATTTTTGCGGCGACGATCGGCGGCCTCGGCCTGACCGGCCTTATCCTCGAGGTCGAACTCAGGCTGATGAAGGTACCGTCGCCGCACGTGCAGCAGCACGCCTGCCGCTTCGATGACCTCGATGAGGGTCTTGTGCTTCTCGACCGTGCCTGTGAGGAGCACGAATATGCCGTCGCCTGGATAGACCAGCTGTCGTCCGGCCGCCGGGCGGGCAGGGGCGTTCTCTGGGCGGCCGATCATGCGGACAGCTCCTGCGAGTTTCCGGACATTCCGAAGCGGCTCACGCTTTCCGTGCCCTATGCACCGCCTTTCCTGAACACCGCCGGGCTACGGGTCTTCAACGAATATCACTTCCGCAGGGTGCCGCCCCGGGAAACGGTCTCGACCGAGAAATGGACCTCCTATTTCCATCCGCTCGACCGGTATACGGCTTGGAACCGGCTCTACGGGCCTCGCGGGCCATGTCAGCACCAGAGCGTCTTTCCCGTCGAGAGAGCCCGCGAGACGACGCTTCGCTTGCTGGAAACCGCCCGCCGGGCCGGGCATGCCTCCTTCCAGACCACGTTGCATCGCTTCGGCGACAATGCCGCACGAGGACTGCTTTCCTTTGCGCGGCCGGGCTTCAGCCTGACCCTGGATTTCGCCAATCAGGGTGAGGCGACCGTGAAACTGCTCGGTGGGCTCGATCGCATCGTCGTGGAAGCTGGCGGCGTGGTCAATCCGGGAAAGGATTTCCGCATGGAGCCCGAGATTTTCGAGGCCTCTTTCCCGGCGTGGAAGAAGCTCGAGGCCTTGCGTGACCCCGCATTGGTATCGGATTTCTGGCGGCGCACGGCTCTCGCTTTGAGGCGCTGACGGCTATCAGCGCCTTACGCCCCTGATGTCCATGTCGAAGCGGACCACGTTGGAATAGATGGGCGTTCCGACGTCCATTCCATAGGGGGCGCGGCGTATTTCGCCTCGGATGGTGAAGCGGATCGAACGCTGGGCCGAATCCGTCAGCGTAACGGCGAAACGCTCCGTGTGCGTCTTGCCGCGCGCGGTGAGCGCGCCCTCTACGGTTGCCGTGCCGGGGCCGGTCTGCGCGACGCTGGTCGAGCGGAAGGTCACCGTCTGGAAATTCGCCGTGTCGAAGACGGCGCTGGAGCGCAGGAAATTCTCGATCCGTTGTTCCCGCGCCCGGACACTTTCCGGATAAAGTGTGAATTCCACGGAAGACCGCCCCACGTCCCGGCCGTTTATCTGGAACGTGCCGGAAAACCTCGCAAACTCGCCGGCGACCCCGCTGCCGCCCCCAACCTGCGGAACGATGAAACGAATACTGGAAGAGCTGGCGATGCGATAGCTACCGGCCGCTTGCGCGAGCGTCGGCGCTTGGGCGTCCGCAGCCCCTGCCATGAGAAAAAGGGCGAGAGGAAGAGTGACTTTCAATGCGTTTCGTCCCGAGACGGGGCAATGGGCGATCATGATTCATCTCCTCACGACAGTCTCGTCGTCCGCGGCCTCGATCGCTCTGTCGCTTGCATCAACACTCGAGTGCAGCATGCGGGTGAGAACGGCGTCGCGCCGGACGATATGATGGAAAAGCGCCGCCGCCGCATGGGCGGCGATGAGGCCGAGCATGACATAAGCGAGTGCGGCATGCGCGAAGGTCCAGAATGCCTCCTCTGCATCCGACTTCGGCAGCGGCAGGTGCGGAATGGCGACAAGGTTGAAGTAAAAGCTCGGAATGTCGAGCGTCGAGGCGGAGGCGACTGCCCAGCCGGCAAGCGGTACCAGGAGGCCGATGGCGATGAGCGCCCGATGCATCAGCCGGGAAGCCGTGCGCTCGAGAGGACCGAGGCTTGCAACCGGCTGGGGATGCCGCTCGACAAACCACCAAGCCGCGCGCAGGATCGCCAGCCCCATCGTGGTGAAGCCGAAGGACTTGTGCCACTGATAAAGTGAGAATTGCAGTGATGGCTCGATCTCGATTCGCCGCATCAGGATACCGATCAGCATGAGGCCGAGGATCAGCGCCGCGAGCGTCCAGTGCAGTATGATGGTGATCGCTCCAAATCCGTCTTCGCTGTTGCGCAGCATGCTCGCCTTCCTAGATCGTTTCCGCACCGGCTTCTGCTTTTCAACGTGAGACGCCCGAGGCGCCGGCTTTATTCGTCGCCCTTGTATGATCCTCGGTGTGGGACGCGTTCAGGGATCATCCCTATGCGGACCTCGGCGACCACCGCACAATCGATCAAGGGTGCTTTCAATTGAGCGGGCGATTTGCTAGGCCGCTTGCCCGAGAGGAATATCTTGTCCGGAGGAAAGTTCATGACGCCCGATATCCGCCCGCTCGTTGCCGGAAACTGGAAGATGAATGGAACGCGTCAATCGCTGGACCAGATCAAAGCGATCGCGGAGGGCGTCAAGGGTGAGCTTTCGGCGAAAGTGGAGACGCTGATCTGCCCGCCCGCGACTCTGCTTTACGTCGCGACTGCGCTTTGCGAGGACAGTCCGCTCGAGATCGGCGCCCAGGATTGCCATCAGAAGCAGTCGGGCGCTCACACCGGCGATATTTCCGCCGAGATGATCGCGGATTGCTTCGGTACCCATGTCATTATCGGCCACTCCGAACGCCGCACCGATCACGCCGAAAGCGATGCGCTTGTAAGGGCCAAGACCGAAGCGGCCTACGCCGCCGAACTCGTGGCGATCGTTTGCATCGGCGAGACAGAAGCGGAACGGAAGAGCGGCAAGACGCTCGACATTCTGAAGCGCCAGCTTGCGGAAAGCCTGCCGGACGGGGCGACTGCCGCGAACACGGTTATCGCCTACGAGCCGGTCTGGGCGATCGGTACGGGAGTGACGCCCACCGTCGCCGACGTCGAGGAGGCGCACGCTTTCATGCGTCAGGAACTGGTTGCGCGCTTCGGCGCCGAAGGTGGGAAGATGCGCATTCTCTATGGCGGCTCCGTCAAGCCGTCCAATGCCAAGGAATTGATGGGCATCGCCAACGTCGACGGCGCTTTGATCGGTGGCGCCAGCTTGAAAGCGGAAGATTTTCTCGCCATCTACGGCGCCTATGCAGAATTGACTGCATGACCGCGTGGCGATCCACAGTACCGAGTGTCTCTACGGACGCGCAAAAGACGCTGTAGCACTTTGAATCGCTGCTTGTTCTTGTCCCCCTGAATCGGACGGGTTTCCAGGAAACATGCAGTGCCGGGGGCTTGGAATAGCCGTTGGCTTGGTATAAAGAGGCGCCAAATTCGCGCGCAGCCCGTTCTGCGGCCGCGAAGGTTCGATTCGAATGCTCCGCAGAGGGCAGGACTGGAAGCTGATGCAGACCGTACTACTCGTCATCTATCTCATGGTCGTCGTCGCCCTGATCGGCGTCGTCCTCATTCAGCGTTCCGAAGGTGGCGGTCTCGGCATCGGCGGCGGCTCGGGCTTCATGTCGGCCCGCGGCACGGCCAATGCGCTGACCCGCACCACGGCCATCCTTGCCTTTCTCTTCTTTGCGCTGGCGCTCGCCATGGGCATTCTCTCGCGCTACGAGCCGCGGGAAACCGATATTCTCGAGCGCATTCCCGGCACGGGTGCCAGCGGCGGCGTGCTTGATTCGCTTGGCGGCGGCCAGTCGGCGCCGGCCGGCGGAGCCACCGAGGCTCCGGCCAACGGCAACGGCGTTCCCGCGGGCGGCGCGCAAGCTCCTGCTCAGGCACCGGCTGGAGCCGCGCCCGAGGCGCCCGCTGCCGGCGCGAGCGGCAATGCGGGCTCGCAGGTCCCGAGCGGCCAGTAAGGCCGCAGGCCGAAAGTACCCGCCGGCGGATGTTTCATCCGCCGGTTTTGTTTTGTGTGAAATCTGCCGCGACGAACAACGGAAAAGTTCTGGAAGACGAATTTTTCGGTGGCGGAATCGTTTATGAGAAGGTATCCGGTGACTCCCATGGCGCGATATGTATTCATCACTGGCGGCGTGGTTTCCTCCCTCGGAAAAGGCATCGCTGCGGCCGCTCTTGGAGCGCTGTTGCAGGCGCGTGGCTATCGGGTGAGGCTGCGCAAGCTCGACCCCTATCTCAATGTCGATCCGGGCACCATGAGCCCGACCCAGCACGGCGAGGTGTTCGTTACCGACGATGGTGCGGAGACGGACCTAGACCTCGGTCACTATGAACGCTTCACCGGGCGTTCGGCGACCCGGACCGACAACATCACCACCGGCCGGATCTACAAGAACATCATCGACAAGGAGCGGCGCGGCGACTATCTCGGCGCGACGGTTCAGGTGATCCCCCACGTCACCAACGAAATCAAGAACTTCGTCACCGAGGGCAACGAGGACTACGATTTCGTCATCTGCGAGATCGGTGGCACCGTCGGCGACATCGAGGCGATGCCCTTCATGGAGGCGATCCGTCAGCTTGGCAATGACCTGCCGCGCGGCACGGCCGTCTATGTCCATCTGACGCTGATGCCCTACATCCCCGCCGCCGGCGAACTGAAGACGAAGCCGACCCAGCATTCGGTCAAGGAGCTGCAGGCGCTCGGCATCCATCCCGACATCTTGCTCGTGCGCGCCGATCGCGAAATCCCCGAGGCCGAGCGCCGCAAGCTGTCGCTCTTCTGCAATGTCCGCCAGTCGGCGGTGATCCAGGCGCTGGATGTGGCGTCGATCTACGACGTGCCGATCGCCTATCACAAGGAAGGGCTCGACAGCGAAGTGCTTGCCGCCTTCGGCATCGAACCGGCGCCGAAGCCGCGCATGGACGCCTGGGAGGAGGTGGCCCATCGCATCCGCACACCGGAAGGCGAGGTGACGATCGCGATCGTCGGCAAATATACGGGCCTCAAGGACGCCTACAAGTCGCTGATCGAGGCGCTGTATCACGGCGGTATCGCCAACCGTGTGAAGGTCAAGCTCGAATGGATCGAGTCGGAAGTCTTCGAGAAGGAGGATCCCGCACCTTATCTGGAGAAGGTCCACGGCATTCTCGTGCCCGGCGGCTTCGGCGAGCGCGGCTCCGAGGGCAAGATGAACGCCGCGCGCTTCGCGCGCGAGCGCAAGGTGCCCTATTTCGGCATCTGTTTCGGCATGCAGATGGCAGTGGTGGAGGCAGCGCGCAATCTCGCCGGCATCGAGAGAGCTTCGTCGACGGAATTCGGCCCGACCAAGGAGCCGGTCGTCGGCCTGATGACTGAATGGGTCAAGGGCAATGAGCTCGAGAAGCGGTCCGCCTCCGGCGATCTTGGCGGCACCATGCGCCTCGGCGCCTATCGTGCGGCGCTGAAGCCGAGCACGAGGATCGCCGAGATCTATGGTTCGAACGACATTTCCGAGCGCCATCGCCACCGCTACGAAGTCAATGTCGACTACAAGGACCGGCTGGAATCCTGCGGTCTCGTCTTCTCCGGCATGTCGCCGGACGGCGTCCTGCCGGAGACCATCGAGTATCCGGACCATCCATGGTTCATCGGCGTGCAGTATCATCCGGAACTGAAGTCGCGTCCGCTTGATCCGCATCCGTTGTTCGCGAGCTTCATCGAAGCAGCGCTGGAACAGTCGCGCCTCGTCTAGGGCGACCCTGCCGCGCCGCGCGTTCTAATCCGACGCGCAAACGTCGCTGCAGCAGTTTCGAATTGCCGCAGGCTGTTTGTCCCTTGATCGAGGTCGATTTGGAGACATGCTGTAGGGCCGGCCGCTGGCGTTTGAGGCCTGGAGAGACTTCCCGCGCTTGCAATCGTCCTGCAAAAATTGCAAACAGCGGCTAACCGGTCCATCCAGGGATTCTGCCATGAACCTCGCCACGCGAACCGCCCGCCCGCTCGATCATCTCGTGTTGCCGGTGGCCGATCTTGCCCGGGCAAGGCGTCGGCTGACGGATCTCGGCTTCACCGTTGCCGAGGATGCCCGCCACCCCTTCGGCACGGAAAACGCCTGCGTCTTCTTCTCGGATAACAGCTATCTGGAGCCGCTTGCCATTGCCTCGCGCGAGGAATGTGAGGCGGCTGCGCTCGACGGCAACGTCTTCGTCGCGCGGGACCAGGCATTCCGCTTCCGCCGGGGTCCCGAGGGGTTGTCAGCGGTTGTGCTCGGGACGCCGGACGCAGCCGAGGATCACATCCGCTTCCGTTCGCTTGGCCTTTCCGGCGGCGACATGCTGGAATTCTCCCGGGCGATGCGCATGGCAGACGGCCGCGAGGGTTTGGGATCCTTCCGCCTTGCCTTCGCCGCGGATCTGCGTGCACCCGACTTCTTTCTTTTCTGCTGTCAGCGCCTTCGCGCGCTCCCCGTCGACAGCGCGGTGCTGCACCATCACGAGAACGGCGTGCTTGGCATTGCCGAAGTCGTCCTGTCGGAGCCGAACCCCACGGACTTCCAGTATCTGCTGCAGGAGGCCGTCGCCGAACGCGAAGTTGCGGCGCACTCCTTCGGCATGGATATTCAAATGGGTAGCGCCAAGCTCTCCGTCCTCAATCCCGCCGGCATGGAAGCGTTCTTCGGCCGAACGATCAGCGACAGCGACCGGGGCCTGCGCGGCCGGGCGGTCGTTTTCCGTGTCGCGGATATCGAGGCGACCCGGGCGCTGTTCGCGCAGAACGACATCGAATTCGCAGAAATGTGCGGACGCCTCATTGTCCCGGAAGTGCCGGGGCAGGGGGTGATTTTCGCGTTTGGAGTGTAAGGATGGAAAGCAATTATAGGGTCGTCGTCGGCGAGGGTGCCGGTCAGGTGGTGTTCTCGCAGAGGGAGCGGTTGACGCTGATCGCCGGCCCCTGCCAGATGGAAAGTCGCGAGCATGCCTTCATGATCGCCGGCAAGCTTGTCGAGATCTGCAAGGCGCTGAACGTCGGTCTCGTCTACAAGTCCTCCTTCGACAAGGCGAACCGCACGTCGCTCTCGGGCAAGCGTGGCATCGGCCTCGACAAGGCGATGGAGGTCTTTGCCGATCTCAAGCAGGAATTCGGCTTCCCGGTCCTGACGGACATCCACACTGAAGAGCAATGCGCGATGGTCGCCGAGACGGTCGATATCCTGCAGATTCCGGCCTTCCTGTGCCGCCAGACCGACCTGCTCGTCGCTGCGGCAAGGACCGGGCGCGCCATCAACGTCAAGAAGGGCCAGTTCCTCGCCCCCTGGGATATGAAGAACGTGCTCGCCAAGTTCACGGCTAGTGGCAATCCGAACGTGCTTCTCTGCGAGCGCGGCGCCTCCTTCGGCTACAACACGCTCGTCTCGGACATGCGCGCGCTGCCGATCATGGCGGGGCTCGGGGCGCCCGTCGTCTTCGATGCGACCCACTCCGTGCAGCAGCCGGGCGGCCAGGGCGGTTCGACCGGCGGCCAGCGCGAATTCGTCGAGACGCTGGCGCGCGCGGCCGTCGCCGTCGGCATCGCCGGTCTCTTCATCGAGACACACGAGGATCCCGACAATGCGCCGTCCGACGGGCCGAACATGGTGCCACTCGAGAACATGCCGCGGCTTCTCGAAACGCTGCTCGCCTTCGATGCGATCGCTAAGGCCTGAGCGACGTTGAATTTCGTGGAGCGCGATGGTGCACCTAGTCGCGCGACACCAATAATCAGACCGGATTGGGGCGGAGTGCACTTTCTCCCATCCCACTCTGGCGTCATTGAAAATTCGAGGTCATGAATTAAGACTGACCCCGATAAACCGCCGCCCTAACCCGAGGAAAGATCATGACTGCAATCATCGACATCATTGGCCGAGAAATTCTCGACAGCCGCGGCAACCCGACCGTGGAGGTCGATGTCCATCTCGAGGACGGCAGCTTCGGCCGGGCGGCCGTTCCGTCCGGTGCATCAACCGGTGCCCATGAAGCGGTCGAACTGCGAGACGGCGGCACCCGCTATCTCGGCAAGGGTGTCGAGCGCGCCGTCGATGCCGTCAATGGCGAAATCTTCGAAGCGATCGGTGGCCTCGATGCGGAGAACCAGATCCAGATCGACAGGACCATGATCGAGCTCGACGGCACGCCGAACAAATCGCGCCTCGGTGCCAACGCCATTCTCGGCGTTTCGCTCGCCGTGGCCAAGGCCGCGGCCGAAGCGAGCGGCCTGCCGCTCTACCGTTACGTCGGCGGCCCGAATGCCCATCTCCTCCCGGTGCCGATGATGAACATCATCAATGGCGGCGCCCATGCCGACAACCCGATCGACTTCCAGGAATTCATGATCATGCCCGTCGGCGCCGAGACGCTTCGCGATGCCGTCCGCATGGGGTCGGAGGTCTTCCACACGCTGAAGAAGCAGCTCGCCGCTGACGGCCACAACACGAATGTCGGCGACGAGGGCGGCTTCGCCCCGGGTCTCGCTTCGGCGCCCGCGGCTCTCGACTTCATCATGAAATCGATCGAGAAGGCGGGCTACAAGCCGGGCGAGGACATGTATGTCGCGCTCGACTGCGCCTCGACGGAATTCTTCAAGGACGGCAAATACGTGCTCGAAGGCGAGGGCCGCACGCTCGAGCCGGGCGCCATGGCGGAGTACCTGGCCGAACTCGCCGCCAAGTACCCGATCATCTCGATCGAAGACGGCATGGCCGAGGACGATTGGGATGGCTGGAAGTCGCTGACCGATCTCATCGGCAACACGTGCCAGCTCGTCGGCGATGACCTGTTTGTCACCAATTCCGCGCGCCTGCGCGATGGCATCAAGATGGGTGTCGCCAACTCGATCCTGGTCAAGGTCAACCAGATCGGCTCGCTTTCGGAAACACTCGATGCCGTCGAGACTGCGCACAAGGCGCGCTACACCGCCGTCATGTCGCATCGTTCCGGCGAGACGGAGGATTCGACCATCGCCGACCTCGCGGTCGCCACCAATTGCGGTCAGATCAAGACCGGCTCTCTGGCCCGTTCCGACCGGCTTGCCAAGTACAACCAGCTGATCCGCATCGAGGAGCAGCTCGGCCTGCAGGCGAAGTATGCCGGCCGTTCGATCCTGCGCGGTTGAGTAGCGAGCCGCACACCTCGTAATCCATCGTCGACGTAATGCATCCCGCCTGCCACACGGCCGGCGGGTTTCGCTTTTCAGGTCATTCATGGTCAACGGTCGGTTAATCAATCGACGATAGTCTCTGCTTTCGTATTGCGTTAGCGGGATACAGGCGATGTGGACACGGCATCACAAGAAGCGCAGGCTCGGACGGCTGGTCGTGCCGCTGTTGGCGGTCGCCTTTCTGTCTTACTTCGGCTATCATTCCATCCATGGCGGTTTCGGGCTGAGGGCGACGGAGGAGTTCGATCGCCAGATCGCCGAGCGGAAAGCGCGGCTGGATGCGCTCACCCAGACTCGAAGAACCCTGGAGCGGGAGGTCGAGCTGATGAGCGACGGCTCGCTGGAAAGGGACATGTTGGATGAGAAGGCTCGGCTCGCGCTCAACATGTCGCGTAGCGATGAGATCGTTATTTTTCATCATCGTGCAAATTAACCGGAAATTGGTTAATTCAAATTTTCCGTGAAAAAACAACGGGTTGTGCGTAATAATAGCCATGCAATTATGGCATTGCTGCGGCGCTCTTCTTTCCCTATGGTAGCCGGCGAAGGCTAACCATTGGGAGGAACGAATGGCTCCGCGAAAATCCGCGTCCGTTTCCAGCCGCAAGACCGCCGCCAAGCCGTCCAAGAAGGACTTCGCCGGCGGCACTATCGCCGAATTCTCCAAGGAAGACGACCTCAAGGCCTATCGCGAAATGCTGCTGATCCGGCGTTTCGAGGAGAAGGCCGGCCAGCTCTACGGCATGGGTTTCATCGGTGGTTTCTGTCACCTCTACATCGGCCAGGAGGCGGTCGTCGTTGGCATGCAGCTGGCGCTGAAAGAGGGTGACCAAGTCATCACCGGCTATCGTGACCACGGCCACATGCTCGCCTGCGGCATGAGCCCCCGCGGCGTCATGGCGGAGCTGACCGGACGCCGCGGCGGCCTTTCCAAGGGGAAGGGTGGCTCGATGCACATGTTCTCCAAGGAGAAGCACTTCTACGGCGGCCACGGTATCGTCGGTGCCCAGGTGTCGCTCGGTACCGGCCTCGCTTTCGCCAACAGGTATCGCGACAACGATAATGTGAGCCTCGCCTATTTCGGCGACGGTGCCGCCAACCAGGGCCAGGTCTATGAGAGCTTCAACATGGCCGCGCTCTGGAAGCTGCCGGCGATCTACATCGTCGAGAACAACCGCTATGCGATGGGCACCTCCGTGTCGCGCGCGTCGGCCCAGACCGACTTCTCCCAGCGCGGCGCCTCCTTCGGCATTCCCGGCTACCAGGTCGACGGCATGGACGTGCGGGCCGTCAAGGCGGCGGCCGACGAGGCCGTCGACTATTGCCGCTCCGGCAAGGGTCCGCTCATCCTCGAAATGCTGACCTATCGCTACCGCGGCCACTCCATGTCCGACCCGGCGAAGTATCGCTCGAAGGACGAAGTGCAGAAGATGCGTTCGGAGCATGATCCGATCGAGCAGGTGAAGGCCCGCATTGTCGAGAAGGGCTGGGCCAGCGAGGACGAACTGAAGCAGATCGACAAGGAGGTTCGCGATATCGTCGCGGATAGTGCCGATTTTGCTCAGTCTGATCCGGAGCCGGATGTATCCGAGCTCTACACCGATATCCTGCTTTGATCCGGGGAGGGAAAAACATGCCAGTAGAAATTCTCATGCCTGCGCTTTCCCCGACCATGGAGGAAGGCACGCTTTCCAAATGGCTGAAGAACGAGGGCGACAAGGTGACCTTCGGCGACGTGATCGCCGAAATCGAGACCGACAAGGCGACGATGGAAGTGGAAGCGGTCGACGAGGGCACGATCGGTAAGCTGCTGATTGCGGCCGGCACCGAAGGCGTCAAGGTCAACACGCCGATCGCCGTGCTGCTGCAGGACGGCGAAGCTGCCGGTGACATCAATCTCAAGGCCGAGGCGCCGAAGACGGAGGCACCGAAGCCGACCGCCGCTGAAGCGCCCGCATCTGCGGCCCCGGTAGCGGCTCAACCGAAGGCGGAAATTCCCGCCGATCCGGCAATTCCGGCCGGAACGGAAATGGTGACCATGACCGTGCGCGAGGCGCTGCGCGACGCGATGGCGGAAGAAATGCGCGCCGATGACGATGTGTTCGTCATGGGTGAGGAAGTCGCCGAATACCAGGGTGCCTACAAGGTCACGCAGGGCCTGCTGCAGGAGTTCGGTCCGCGTCGCGTGGTCGATACGCCGATCACCGAGCATGGCTTTGCCGGCGTCGGCGTCGGCGCGGCGATGGCCGGGCTCCGCCCGATCGTCGAATTCATGACCTTCAACTTCGCCATGCAGGCGATCGACCAGATCATCAACTCCGCCGCCAAGACGCTCTACATGTCCGGTGGCCAGATGGGCGCACCGATCGTCTTCCGTGGCCCCAACGGCGCGGCCGCCCGCGTCGCGGCGCAGCACTCCCAGTGCTATGCCGCCTGGTACAGCCAGATTCCGGGCCTGAAGGTCGTCATGCCCTACACGGCGGCGGACGCGAAGGGCCTCCTGAAGGCTGCAATCCGCGATCCGAATCCGGTGATCTTCCTAGAAAACGAAATTCTCTACGGCCAGACCTTCGAGGTGCCGAAGCTCGACAATTTCGTGCTGCCGATCGGCAAGGCCCGCATCCACCGCGTCGGTAAGGACGCGACGATCGTCTCGTTCGGCATCGGCATGACCTATGCGGTGAAGGCCGCGGCGGAACTCGAGGCGCAGGGCATCGATGTCGAGCTTATCGACCTTCGCACCATCCGTCCGATGGATCTTCCGACCGTCATCGAGTCGGTCAAGAAGACCGGCCGCCTGGTCACGGTCGAAGAGGGCTATCCGCAATCGTCCGTCGGCACGGAAATCGCCAGCCGCGTCATGCAGCAAGCCTTTGACTATCTCGATGCGCCCGTGCTGACGATCGCCGGCAAGGACGTGCCGATGCCCTATGCAGCCAATCTCGAGAAGCTCGCTCTGCCGAATGTCGCCGAAGTCGTCGATGCGGTAAAAGCCGTCTGCTACAAATAAGGGGGTCGTTCGATGCCAATCAACATCACCATGCCGGCCCTTTCTCCGACGATGGAAGAGGGCAATCTTGCCAAGTGGCTGGTCAAGGAAGGCGACGCGGTCAAGTCCGGCGACGTGATCGCCGAGATCGAGACAGACAAGGCGACGATGGAAGTCGAAGCCGTCGATGAGGGCACGATCGCCAAGATCGTCGTGCCGGCCGGCACCGAAGGCGTCAAGGTCAATGCACTGATCGCCGTGCTGGCGGAAGAGGGAGAGGACGTCGCCACCGCCGCCAAGGGCGGCAACGGCGCCGCCGCCCCGGCATCCGCAGCCAAGGCGGAAATGGCCCCGGCAGCACCGGCCGCGGCTCCCGCTCCCGCTGCGGCACCGGCACCGCAAGCCGCGGCCCCGGCTCAGGCTGCAGGTGACGGCAAGCGCGTCTTCTCGTCGCCGCTTGCCCGCCGTTTGGCGAAGGAAGCAGGCATCGATCTTTCCGCAATCGCTGGTTCCGGCCCCTACGGCCGGGTCGTCAAGAAGGATGTCGAGGCCGCCGCTGCCGGCGGAGTTGCGAAGCCTGCCGCGGCGCCTGCTCCGGCCGCAGCACCGGCCCCGGCGTTTGCCAAAGGCATGTCCGAGGACGCGGTCCTCAAGCTCTTCGAGCCGGGCAGCTACGAGCTCGTGCCGCATGACGGCATGCGCAAGACGATTGCCAAGCGCCTGCAGGAATCGAAGCAGACGATCCCGCATTTCTATGTGTCGATCGATTGCGAGCTCGACGCACTTCTGGCGCTGCGGGCCCAGCTCAATGCCGCGGCCCCCGAGAAGGATGGCAAGCCGGTCTACAAGCTCTCGGTCAACGACATGGTGATCAAGGCCATGGCGCTGGCGCTGCGCGACGTTCCGGACGCGAACGTCTCCTGGACCGATGCGAACATGGTCAAGCACAAGCATGCCGATGTCGGCGTCGCCGTCTCCATTCCGGGCGGCCTGATCACTCCGATCATCCGCCAGGCGGAACTGAAGAGCTTGTCCGCCATCTCCAATGAGATGAAGGATCTCGGCAAGCGCGCCAAGGAGCGCAAGCTGAAGCCGGAAGAGTACCAGGGCGGTACCACGGCCGTTTCCAACATGGGCATGATGGGCGTCAAGAACTTCGCCGCGGTCGTCAATCCGCCGCATGCGACGATCCTGGCGGTTGGTGCGGGCGAGGAGCGCGTCGTAGTCAAGAACAAGGAAATGGTCATCGCCAACCTGATGACCGTGACGCTTTCCACAGACCATCGCTGCGTCGATGGCGCGCTCGGCGCCGAACTGCTCGCCGCCTTCAAGCGCTACATCGAAAACCCGATGGGCATGCTGGTGTAATACGATCCGGACCGGCGTTTCAGCCGGTCCCTCCCCACTGACAGGCGAGTAGGCAGATGAAGACAGTCCTTTGCTATGGTGACAGTCTGACCTGGGGTTATGACGCTACGGGGCCCGGACGGCACGCGCTCGAAGATCGCTGGCCGAGCGTGCTGCAGCAGGCGCTCGGCTCCGATGTCAATGTCATCGCCGAAGGGCTGAACGGGCGCACCACCGCCTATGAAGACTATCTCGCGGATTGCGACCGCAACGGCGCCCGGGTGCTCCCGACCGTTCTCCACAGTCACGCGCCGCTCGATCTCGTTATCTTCATGCTCGGCTCGAACGATATGAAACCGGTGATCCACGGTACCGCCTCCGGCGCCGTCAAAGGGATCGAGCGTCTGGTCAAACTCGTCCGTCATCACGATTGGCCGATGGAGACGGAGGAGGGGCCGGGCATCCTTGTCGTTTCGCCGCCGCCGCTTTGCGAAACGGCCGACAGCGACTTCGCCGCAATGTTTGCCGGCGGCATCGAGGAATCGGCGATGTTGGCCTCGCTTTATCGCGACCTTGCCGACGAGCTCGATTGCGGCTTCTTCGATGCGGGTTCCGTGGCGCGGACGACGCCGCTCGACGGTGTTCATCTCGACGCCGAGAATACCCGGGCGCTCGGGCGCGGCCTCGAGCCGGTCGTGCGGATGATGCTCGGGCTCTGACGATGGCGGCCCCAGCGAACCTGAGAGCGGCGGAGAAAAGCGAGGCGGCGGAGCTCGCGATCCTGATCGACATCGCGTCGCACGGCTTTGCCTCCTGGCTGTGGTATGGCGGCGTCCTGAGCAAATCGGCGGAAACCGCCTTCGAGCATGGCCGCGACAGGCTTCGGCAGGATAGCGGTCTCGGCACCTGGCGCGATGCGGTCGTGGCACTGGTCTCAGAGGAGATTGTCGGCGTTTCGGTGTCCTATGGGCTGGCCGAGTCCATCCTCGAAGTGGAGGCTACACACCCGGTGCTCGTGCCGCTGATTGCCCTGCAGAAGCAGGTGGTCGGCCATTGGTTCATCGACAGCCTCGGCGTCTACAAGGCCCATCGCGGCAAGGGGATCGGTCGCGCCCTGCTTGATCATGAATTCGGTCGCGCCGGTTCGGCGCCGGTGAGCCTGATCACCGAAAGCCACAATGAGAAGGCGCAGGCGCTCTACGGAAGGAATGGCTTCGAGGAGGTGGCGCGTGCTCAAGCCGTGCCGCTTTTCGAAGACATGCGGAAACATGACTGGGTGCTGTTCACCCGCAAGGTCGCTTGAAACAAAGGTAGGAAACACATGGCTGAGAATTACGACGTCATCGTTATCGGTTCGGGCCCGGGCGGCTATGTCACCGCCATCCGCTCGGCGCAACTGGGCTTGAAGACGGCGATCGTCGAGCGCGAGCACCTGGGCGGCATCTGCCTGAACTGGGGCTGTATTCCCACCAAGGCGCTTTTGCGTTCGGCGGAAATTCTCGACCATGCCAATCATGCGAAGAATTACGGCCTGACGCTCGAAGGCAAGATGACCGCCAACGTCAAGGACGTGGTCGCCCGCTCGCGCGCGGTTTCCGCGCGGCTGACCGGCGGCGTCGCCTTCCTGATGAAGAAGAACAAGATCGACGTGATCTGGGGCGAGGCGAAGCTGACCAAGCCCGGCGAAATCGTCGTCGGCGCGCCGTCAAAGCCGGCGGTCCAGCCGCAGAACCCCATTCCGAAGGGCGTCAAGGGCGAGGGTACCTATACGGCCAAGCACATCATCATCGCGACCGGCGCCCGGCCGCGGGCGCTGCCGGGCATCGAGCCCGACGGCAAGCTGATCTGGACCTATTTCGAGGCGATGAAGCCGGAAGAACTTCCGAAATCGATGGTGGTGATGGGCTCGGGTGCGATCGGCATCGAGTTCGCGAGCTTCTACCGGTCGATGGGCGTGGACGTCACCGTCGTCGAGCTGCTGCCGCAGATCATGCCGGTCGAGGACGCGGAAATCTCCGCCTTCGCCCGCAAGCAGCTCGAGAAGCGCGGGCTCAAGATCTTCACCGACGCCAAGGTGACGAAGGTCGAGAAGGGTGCCAATGACGTGACCGCCCATGTCGAAACGAAGGACGGCAAGGTGACGCCCATCAAGGCGGATCGCCTTATCTCCGCCGTCGGAGTCCAGGGCAACATCGAGAACCTCGGGCTCGAAGCACTCGGCATCAAGACGGATCGCGGCTGCATCGTCACCGACGGCTACGGCAAAACGAATGTCGCCGGCGTCTACGCGATCGGCGACGTTGCCGGCCCTCCCATGCTGGCGCACAAGGCCGAGCACGAGGGGGTGATCTGCGTCGAAAAGATCGCGGGCATTCCGGGCGTCCATGGGCTCGACAAGGGTAAGATCCCGGGCTGCACCTATTGCGATCCGCAGGTCGCCTCGGTCGGCCTGACGGAAGCCAAGGCGAAGGAGCTCGGCCGTGACATCCGCGTCGGCCGCTTTGGCTTCGGCGCCAACGGCAAGGCGATCGCGCTCGGCGAGGATCAGGGCATGGTCAAGACGATCTTCGACAAGAAGACGGGTGAACTCCTCGGCGCCCACATGGTCGGCGCCGAAGTGACCGAACTCATCCAGGGCTTTGTCGTCGCCATGAATCTGGAGACCACGGAGGAGGAACTGATGCACACGGTCTTCCCGCATCCGACGCTTTCGGAGATGATGAAGGAAAGCGTTCTCGATGCCTATGGGCGCGTATTGAACGCCTGATGCGGAACCGCCGAGCGGAACTTTCGACCTTTTCGCGCATTGCTTGCGAGACATCGGCAATGCGTGGAGGTCGTCATGAGCCTGAACGGAGTGGGCCTTCTGGCCGCAATCATCATCGGCGGACTTGCCGGCTGGCTGGCCGAGCAATTCATGCACAGCCAGATGGGGCTGATCGCGAATATCGTCCTTGGTATCATCGGTGCCTTGGTGCTGAACTTCATCCTGGCCGCCTTTGGCATGGCCTATACTGGCTGGGTCGCCTATCTCATCATCGGCTTCATCGGCGCCTGCCTGCTGATTGCGGCGGGGCGTGCCGTCAGAGGTTAGCACTCAGTCCATTCACTTGCGGTCAGGCTGCCATGCAAATGGCGGCCTGACTTTTTGCGTCCAGCTCGTTATATAAAGCGACACGGTGCGAACGGCCCGGCCGCTTGCTCGATACGATGAAGGAAGACAGATGGTAACGGTTTTCGATGCGGTCTCGGACCGGGCTGAGCGGGTCCGCCATCCGGAGAAGGCGCACAGGCCGGACACGGAGGTCCTGCGCAAGCCCGACTGGATTCGCGTGAAGGCGCCAACCTCCAAGGGTTACCTGGAGACGCGCTCGATCGTGAAGGGCAACAATCTCGTCACGGTCTGCGAAGAGGCCGGCTGCCCCAATATCGGCGAATGCTGGGACAAGAAGCACGCCACCTTCATGATCATGGGGGAGATCTGTACCCGCGCTTGCGCCTTCTGCAACGTCTCGACCGGCAAGCCGAACGCGCTCGACCTGGATGAGCCGGCCAATGTCGCGAAGGCGGTCAAGCAGATGGGCCTGAGCCATGTGGTCATCACCTCGGTCGACCGCGACGATCTTGATGATGGCGGCGCCGAGCACTTCGAGAAGGTGATCTTCGCGATCCGGGAAGCCTCACCGGCAACCACGATCGAGATCCTGACGCCCGACTTCCTGAGAAAGCCCGGCGCCCTGGAGCGCGTCGTCGCCGCCAAGCCGGACGTCTTCAACCACAATCTCGAGACCGTTGCCTCCAACTATCTGACGGTGCGGCCGGGCGCCCGTTATTTTCATTCGATCCGCCTGCTACAGCGGGTGAAGGAGCTCGATCCGTCGATGTTCACCAAGTCCGGCATCATGGTCGGGCTCGGCGAGGAGCGGAACGAGGTCCTGCAATTGATGGACGATCTGCGCACCGCCGACGTCGATTTCCTGACGATCGGCCAATATCTGCAGCCGACCCGCAAGCATCACAAGGTCGAATGCTTCGTCACCCCGGAGGAGTTCAAGTCCTACGAGACGGTCGCCTATACCAAGGGCTTCCTGATGGTCGCATCGAGCCCGCTGACCCGCTCGTCGCACCATGCCGGCGACGATTTCGCGCGGCTGAGGGCGGCGCGGGAGAAGAAGGCGGCAGCGGAGTAGCCGGGCGGCGACCGGGTGCTTGCAGAAATACGCTTGAGATAGTAGATCGCAACCTCCGAGCGTGAGTGTGGGGGCTTCGATGCAATCTGCCGAGGTTGGTGCCTGCTGGGAGGGGAATGCCGAGAACTGGACGAAGTTCTCGCGCGCCGGCTACGATATTTACCGCGACGCGCTGAATACACCCGCATTCCTGGACATGATTCCGCCTGTCGCCGCCTTGCGCGGGCTTGACCTCGGTTGCGGAGAGGGGACCAACACCCGCCGTCTCGCCGAACACGGGGCACTGATGACGGCGATCGACATCGCGCCGACCTTCATCCGCCATGCGCGCGAACAGGAGGAGGATGATCCGCGGGGAATTCGCTACGAGATTGGCGATGGTGCAGATCTGCCATTCGAGGACGAGGCGTTCGATTTCGTGACGGCTTTCATGTCGCTGATGGACATGCCCAACCAGGCTGGCGTCCTGCGGCAGGTCTTTCGCGTGCTGCGCCGAGGCGGCTTCTTTCAGTTCTCGATCCTTCATCCCTGTTTCGTGCCGCCGCATCGCAAGACCATCCGGGACGAGAACGGAGACTGCCACGCCGTCGAAGTTGCGGACTATTTCGACGAGACCGATGGGCGAATCGAGACCTGGCTGTTTTCGTCGATGCCTTCGAGCGAGCGGGAGAACGCGACGCCCTTTCGCGTCCCCCGCTTTCACCGGACGCTCAGCACCTGGGTGGCAATGATCACTGCGTCGGGTTTCGTCCTGGAGGAACTGCGCGAGCCGATGGCCTCCGAGGAGGCGGCCCGGCTGTACCCGACCGTCGCCGATACGCGCGTGGTCCCTATATTTCTCCACCTTCGCCTCAGAAAACCCGCGTCTTGAGGCACGGTGTCCCGCAGACTCTCTACCGTTCGGAAGAAAAATGTGTCTGCAGGTAGTTGAGGATCGCCTCGCGCGTTTCTTCATCCTGGTCGGGCATGCCCTGTTCGCGGACCATCCAGTCCCACAGGTAATTCCATCGCTCATCCGTGAGCCGCTGTTGGGTCACCAGTGCGATCGAGTGGCAAGCCGAGCAAAGATAGTAGGTGTCCTCGGCGCCGGGAGCGTCCGGCAGGTCACCGAGTTCGGGGTTGCCCGGCGGCGCAGGTTCGCCCCGCTGGGTGGGTCTCCCGATGCCTCGTCGCATCGGGTCGTATCCGGGCGCGCCGCCCTGCTGCGCCAGTTGGATCGAGGGTTCCGTTGCATGTGCGGCAGGGGCGCCTATGTCGCCGACAAGAAGACAAGCGGCGACGCTGACGTGACTGATCGCGCCGCTTGCGTTGAAGCGGCGGGAAGGAAAGGCTCTCCTTGCGAGCTTGCCCCGGGTCGTCATTGCGCAAATAGCGCTATCCGGTGGATAATGTTGTTGCCGTAGCCGCGCGGGTTCCAGCCAGGCGCTACCGGCGGCTGCATGACGTCGTTCATGTCGGTCGCTCGCGCCCAGACCTCGTAATAGCCCTTTTCCGGCGGAGTGACGTTGGCGCGCCACCTCTGCCAGGCAAACTTGTTGCGCGGAGGCTCCAGCGTCGCTTCCTGCCAGCTCTGCCCGAAATCGAGCGAGACATGCATGGCCTTCACATCGCCACTGCCCGCCCATGCATGACCCCGCACTTCCGTCGCCTGGCCGGCCGGAACATTCGAGCCGGTTGCGGGTGCGGTCACGATCGACTTGACCGGCATGACAGTGAGGATCTCCATGTCCTCTTCCGGCACCTCCGTTCCCGGAGCGACCGGATAGGCGGGCAGGCGATAGGAATGCCCGCCCATTTTCTCGCCGTCGTGAACTTGATCGCGGACCCAGATACGGGTCAGGAACTTCTGCGAGGCTGAACCCGGATATCCTGGAATGACCAGCCGCAGCGGAAAACCGTGGAGCGCCGGCAGGTCCTCGCCATTCATCGCCCACACGATCAGGGTCTCGGGTTCCCTTGCCTTTTCGATCGGAACGCCGCGGGAAATCACCACCTTGTCCTGGTCTCCCGAAATGTCCACATCATTGCCATAGTGGCCGGTGTAAACAGCCGACGGTTTGATGCCGGCCTTTTCCAGGACGTCGCGCAGGCGCACTCCGGTCCATTCCGGGCAGCCGACGGCGCCGACCGTCCACTGATTGCCGGAGGCGCCCGGGTCGAAAAAGGCGCGGCCGTTGCCCGCGCATTCGAGCACCAGCGCCAGCGTCACGTTCTCGAAGTCGTTCTTGAGGTCGTCGAGACTGAGTGAAAGTTCGTTATCCACCTCTCCATCGATTTTGAGGGTCCAGCCCTCGGCATTCTTGTCGAGCGCCGTTTGTGGGATGAGCCCGTTCGAACGAATGAAAAGTCGCGAATACGGCGTGAGATCGTCGTCGAGGAGATGCGCGGGCGTCTCGGCGTTGAGAGGCCGATCGGCCAAGACCGTCAGCCCGTCCTTCTCCTTCATAAGCGCGGCGCCGGTGTCCTGGGCAAAGGCAATCGGCATCAGCCCGGCTGGAAAGTTGCGGTGGAAAGGCATCGCTGCACCGAGCGCCGCACCCAGCGCCGCAAGCCCTGCATTCTTTAGAAAGCTGCGCCGGTCCGGGCAAGAAATGCGCCCAAACAGTCTCTGTTCGGCCCCTTCGGGATCCTCATGGTAAGCCGTGCGGATATCCGCGCGCGTGAGGATCTGCTCGACCTGGCCCTTCTGTCCGTGAACAGCCATTCGCTCCTCCCTGCGTTCGACAATACTTTCTTGGATATAATGCCAAAAGGATACCACCACGGCGCCCCCGGGGCAAAAGAGCGAGACATGTCGTCCCTCAAGCGGTGATGCCACCGGTCCCATGATACAAGAACCCGGGACAAATGCGCGCGCTCCTTGATCTTCCTTGCGCGCGCGCTTAACTCAAAATTCATGCCACATTTCGAAACCAACCATGTCGTGAACCATTCGGCCGAACAGATGTTCGACCTCATCGCCGATGTCGAGCGCTACCCGGAATTTCTGCCCCTCTGCGAGGGCTTGAGCGTGCGCTCGCGCAAAGAGCGGGACGGCAAGGTCCTGCTGCTGGCGGATATGACGGTCGGCTACAAGGCAATCCGCGAGACCTTCACGACACAGGTCCTGCTCAATGGGGCGGAGCGGATGATCGACGTGAAATATATCGAGGGGCCCTTTAAATACCTCGACAATGTCTGGCGCTTCGAAGCGGTGAACCAAGGCCAGTCCATCGTTCATTTCTGCATCGACTACGAGTTCAAGAGTCGCATTCTGGGTGCGCTGATGGGATCGATGTTCGACCGCGCCTTCGGCATGTTCTCCGAGGCTTTCGAGAAGCGGGCCGACGTGATCTACGGCTCCTGAGCGACTTCCCGGAGGAGGTCCAGCGCGGTGGCGACCGTTGCCAGTCGCACGGCGGTGCGACCGATGTCGCCATAGCGCATCTCCCGCTGAAGAAGCCGGCCTGTTCGCGTGGCCGCCGCGAGGTGAACGAGGCCGACCGGCTTCTCGACGGAGCCGCCGCCCGGACCGGCAATGCCCGTGACAGCCACTGCCAGATCGGCGCATGAGTGCTCGAGGGCGCCTTTCGCCATTTCGGTGGCGGTTTCGCGCGAGACGGCGCCGTGCGCCAAGAGGGTTGCGGCAGCGACGCCAAGCATCTCGACTTTCGCCTCATTGGAATAGGTGACGTAGCCGCGGTCGCAAACGGAGGACGAGCCCGCAATCTCCGTCAGTGCCCCGGCAATGAGCCCGCCGGTACAGGACTCTGCCGTTGCCACTTTCAGGCCGCGCCTGGTGAACTCGGCGATAACCGCGTTCGCCCTCTCTGCGATCGCCGCCGGCCACATCAGCTCTTTCTCCCGGACACATAGACGACGGTCGCAGTCGCGATCGCGGCAATGCCCTCCTTGCGGCCGACGAAGCCAAGCTTCTCGTTCGTCGTCGCCTTGATCGAGCAGCGGTCGAGATCGATGTCGAGCATCGCGGCGAGGCTCTCGCGCATCTGTTGACGATGGGGGCCGACCTTCGGTGCTTCGGCGATCAGCGAAATGTCGGCATTGGTGATCCTGCCGCCCCGCGCGCGCACGATCTTTGCCGCGTGCTCCAGGAAGATGCGGGAAGGGGCGCCCTTCCACTGCGGATCGGTCGGCGGAAAATGGTCGCCGATATCGCCGGCGCCGCAGGTGGCAAGCAGCGCGTCGGTCAAGGCGTGCAGGGCGACGTCAGCGTCGGAATGGCCGGAGAGCTTGCGCTCATGCGGAATGAAGACGCCGCAAAGCGTGACGCCGTCGCCCTCGACGAGCTGATGCACGTCATAGCCGTTGCCGGTGCGCACGTCCGGAACGGCGTCGCGGGTCAGCCTTTCATCGGCCATCGATATGTCCCTCTTGAGGGTAAGCTTGACGTTGTCGACCGCGCCTTCGACGAGAATGACGGGAAGACCCGCCCATTCGGCGATAGAAGCGTCATCGGTGAAATCGCTTCGGCCGCTGGCGCACGCCCGGCGGTGGGCGGCCAGGATCTCTTCCAGGCGGAAGCATTGCGGCGTCTGCGCGGCGTAAAGCCCGGCCCGCGGGACCGTCTCCTCGACAAGGCGGCCGTCTGTCGCGCGTTTCAGCGTATCGGCGACCGCGATTGCCGGCAGCACAGCCCCGGCGCCGCTCTCCAGCGCCGCGCGGCAGCGGTCGAGCAACGCATGGTCTATGAACGGACGCACGGCGTCGTGGATCATGACATGCCGCGGACCGGCTCCGGAAAGCGCCTCGAGCCCCGCAAGGACGGAGAGTTGACGGCTTGCACCGCCATGCACCACCAATAGATCGGCCTGGCTGGACAGGCGCACACGGGCGGCTGCAAAGAGAGCCTCGTCGTCCCGATGAATGACGACGACGATGGGGCCAACGCCCTGCCACGTCGCGAAAATGTCAAGTGTATGCGTGATAACAGGACGATCGCCAATGATTCGGTATTGCTTCGGGCCTTCGGCCGATTGGCCCGCGCGCTCACCGCGGCCGGCTGCGACGATGACGACGCCACAGGAGAACTGTTCTTCCGGTTGCATCTTCTGTATGGGGTCCCGCATTCGCCAATCTTTGCAGTCATGTACCGCGAAGGTCCCCTCTTTGCCACCCGTCGGAGGAATTTTGTCGAGCGTGTGGAAATCGCTTGGCAAGCCGATGAAGTATGGCTAAAAATAGTGCAAGACTTGAATGTGCCTGAAAGATATGCATTTGCCCTCCACGGCCCTCTCATCGTCACTCCGGATCGGGAACGTCGAAATCCGTAACCGCGTGGCGCTCGCGCCCATGTCCGGGGTGACCGACCTGCCCTTTCGCATGCTCGCCTGGCGCTTCGGCGCCGGGTTCGTCGTGACGGAGATGGTGGCAAGCCGCGAGCTCGTCTGCAATGCCGCCGAATCCTGGGCGCGCCTGAAGAATTCCGGCATCGATCCACACATTGTCCAGCTCGCCGGGCGCGACGCGCATTGGATGGCCGAGGCGGCGCGGATCGTCGAGGCCAATGGGGCCGATATCGTCGACATCAATATGGGCTGTCCGGCAAAGAAGGTGACCGGGGGCTATTCCGGTTCGGCGCTGATGCGTGAGCCGGATCATGCCCTGTCGCTGATCGAGGCGACGGTCGAGGCGGTCGACGTGCCGGTCACGCTCAAGATGCGGCTTGGTTGGGACGAAAGCTCGATCAATGCACCGCTGATTGCGCGCAGGGCTGAAGAGGCGGGCGTGCAGGCGATCACGATCCACGGGCGCACGCGTATGCAATTCTACAATGGCAAGGCCGATTGGGATGCGATCCGTGCGGTTCGCGACGTCGTGTCGGTGCCGCTGATCGCCAATGGAGACGTGGATACCACTGCCGATGCCCGCGAAATCCTGCGCCGCTCGGGTGCGGATGCGGTAATGGTCGGCAGATCGGCTCAGGGGCGGCCATGGCATCCGGCGGTGCTGGCCGGTGCCGCCGTGCAGCCGGACGCGACGGCGGTCGCGGAAATATTCGCCGAGCACTATGCCATGATGCTCGATTTCTATGGGGCCGAAGTGGGGCTCCGCGCCGCCCGCAAGCATGTCGGCTGGTATCTGGATCGTTTCGTGCCAACTCTTCCGGTCGAGGAAAAGGCCGCGATACTGACGTCCAAGGATGTGAAACTGGTGAGCGAGCGCGTAATTGGCGCGATCGCTTACTCCGGCGTGGCGACGGCCAGGGAGGGAGTGGCGGCATGAGCGAAAAGGCAAGAGTGCCGGAGCCCGCGGGCGGCGTAAACGATCTTCCCATGGCGGTTCTGAATGCGATCCAGAATCCGGTGATCCTGGTAGACGAGAACAGCCATGTCGCCTTTGCAAATTGGGAGGCCGAATCGTTTTTCGGCGCGAGCGCCAACCATCTCGCCCGCCACACGATCGACGCGTTCATCCCCTTCGGCAGCCCACTATTGACGCTGATCGAGCAGGTGCGCGAACGGCGGGCGCCGGTGAACGAATACCGGGTCGACCTAAGTTCGCCACGGCTGGGCGCCGACAAGCTCGTCGACCTTTATGTCGCGCCGGTACTGTCGCAGCCGGGATCGGTGGTGATCGTCCTTCAGGAACGTTCGATGGCCGACAAGATCGACCGGCAGCTCACTCATCGCGCCGCCGCGCGATCCGTCACCGGGCTTGCCTCGATGCTGGCGCATGAGATCAAGAACCCGCTTTCCGGAATCAGGGGGGCGGCGCAACTCCTTGAATCATCGGCCACGGACGAGGATCGCGCGCTGACGCGGCTGATCTGCGAGGAGACGGATCGGATCGTGTCTCTCGTCGATCGCATGGAGGTGTTCTCCGACGAGCGCCCGATCGATCGCGTGCCGCTCAACATCCATTCGGTCCTCGACCGCGTGAAGGCAATCGCCAAGGCCGGTTTCGCCCGCGGGATAAAGATATCCGAAAACTATGATCCGTCGCTGCCGCCGGTGTTTGCCAATCGCGACCAGCTCGTTCAGGTCTTCCTCAACCTCGTGAAGAATGCCGCAGAGGCGATCGGCGATCGGCCCGACGGCGAAATCCAGCTGACGACCGCCTATCGCCCGGGCATTCGGCTTTCCGTTGCAGGCACGCGGGAGAAGATATCACTGCCGCTCGAGTTCTGCGTGCACGACAACGGGCCGGGTGTGCCGCCCGACCTGCTTCCGCATCTTTTCGACCCCTTTATCACGACGAAAACGAACGGGTCCGGTCTCGGGCTGGCGCTCGTTGCCAAGATCATCGGCGGCCATGGCGGCATCGTCGAATGCGACAGCCAGCTCAGCCGCACGACCTTCCGCGTTCTGATGCCCGCATCCAAGGGGCCGACGGCGGATGACGTATTTCCGATGACAAAAGGAACCAATGCATGACCGGCGCAACGATCCTCGTCGCGGATGACGACGCTGCCATTCGCACCGTGCTCAACCAGGCGCTCAGCCGTGCCGGATATGATGTACGCATCACCTCCAACGCGGCGACGCTCTGGCGCTGGATCTCCGCCGGCGACGGCGACCTCGTGGTCACGGATGTGGTGATGCCGGACGAGAATGCCTTTGATCTTCTGCCTCGGATCAAGAAGGCACGCCCGGATCTTCCCGTTCTGGTCATGAGCGCGCAGAACACCTTCATGACGGCCATCAAAGCGTCGGAGAAGGGCGCTTACGACTATCTGCCGAAGCCGTTCGACCTGACCGAGTTGATCGGCATTATCGGCCGGGCACTGGCGGAGCCGAAGCGCCGGCCCTCGAAGCTGGACGACGATACCCAGGACGGCATGCCGCTCGTCGGCCGCTCCGCCGCCATGCAGGAGATCTACCGCGTGCTCGCGCGGCTGATGCAGACCGATCTGACGTTGATGATCACCGGCGAATCGGGCACCGGCAAAGAGCTTGTCGCACGCGCGTTGCACGACTACGGCAAGCGGCGGAATGGGCCCTTCGTGGCCATCAACATGGCGGCAATTCCGCGCGACCTGATCGAATCGGAGTTGTTCGGCCACGAAAAGGGTGCCTTCACCGGCGCCCAGATGCGGTCGACCGGCCGCTTCGAACAGGCGGAAGGCGGAACTCTCTTTTTGGATGAGATCGGCGACATGCCGATGGATGCACAGACGCGTCTCCTGCGCGTGCTGCAACAGGGCGAATACACGACCGTCGGCGGGCGCACGCCGATCCGCTCGGACGTTCGGATTGTCGCCGCGACCAACAAGGACCTGAAGCAGTCGATCAATCAGGGCCTCTTCCGTGAGGACCTCTACTACCGCCTCAACGTCGTGCCGCTGCGTCTGCCGCCCCTGAGGGATCGAGCCGAGGATATTCCGGATCTCGTGCGCCACTTCGTGCAGCAGGCCGAGAAGGAAGGTCTCGATGTGAAGCGCTTCGATCAGGAGGCGCTGGAACTGATGAAGGCGCATCCTTGGCCGGGCAATGTGCGCGAGCTCGAGAACCTCGTGAGGCGCCTGACGGCACTTTATCCACAGGATGTGATCACCCGGGAAATCATCGAAAACGAGTTGCGCTCGGAGGTGCCGGACAGTCCGATCGACAAGGCTGCCGCCCGCGACGGCTCGCTGTCGATCTCCCAGGCGGTCGAGGAAAACATGCGGCAGTATTTTGCGAGCTTCGGCGACGCTTTGCCGCCGTCCGGCCTCTATGAACGCGTACTTGCGGAAATGGAGTATCCGTTGATCTTAGCGGCCCTGACCGCGACCAGGGGCAACCAGATCAAGGCTGCGGACCTGCTGGGACTCAACCGGAACACCCTGCGCAAGAAGATCCGGGAGCTCGGCGTTTCGGTCTATCGCAGCTCGCGCAGCGCTTGACTGCCGTGCAACACCGTTGCATTTTCGCCACAATACATTGTTGAACGTCCTCCACGCGCCGAGTCGCAGGCCGGACTGCCGTTGAAACGACGCATTGGCGCCGTACCGGCCACCGAGGTGCGTTCAGTTCTTGGTCCGGAATTGAAGCGCGTGCCGGTGCCGTGGGGGCGTCGGTTTGGGGGAAACTTTATTCATGGTGGATGGAATGGCCTTGCCATTGGGCACGGAGGACAGTGTCGCGGCCCAGGATCGGCGGGCATCCTTCGCGCTGCCGGGGCTGATGCTTGCGACAGGCGCGCTGGTCTGCGCCACCCTGTCGCTGCTCGTCCTTCTGGGGCTGACCCCGGTTCGCCCGGAGCGGAACATCGTCATCGCCTGCGCCGGCGTCAATGGTGTCTTCGTCGTCGGGCTGATCTATCTCATCGCCCGCGAGATCATGAGACTGCTCAGGGCGCGCAGCAAGGGCAGGGCCGCGGCGCGGCTGCACGTGCGCATCGTCGCACTGTTTTCGATCGTCGCCATTACGCCGGCGATCCTGGTGGCGATCTTCGCCAGCATCACGCTCGATGTGGGGCTTGATCGCTGGTTCTCGTTGCGCACGCAGGCGATCGTTCGCTCGTCCTTGAACGTGGCGCAGGCCTATGTGCTTGAGAACGCCAGCTATCTCCAGGGGCAGACGGTCTCGATGGCCAACGACCTCGAGCGCAACCGACAGCTCTACAGCCTCGACCGAACCGGCTTCATCGAACTGATGACGCGGCAGGCGCGGGGGCGCGGCATGCTTGGTGCGTTTCTCGTCCGCGCCGATGGTAGCCCCATCCTCCAGGCGAATATCTCGACCGACCGGCCGCTGCCGTCCATTCCCCAGGATGCGCTGAAAAGCACCGTCGCCGGCCAGCCGACGCTCATTCCACCGGGAGTTACCAACCTCGTCGGCGCCGTCATCCCGCTCGACAACATACCCGACACCTATCTCTACACCGTCCGCAACGTCGATCCAGAAGTCATGCGCTCGATGCGGCTGATGGAGGAGAACACCGCCGAATACAAGGCCTTGGAGGCGGGACGAACCTCGCTGCAGATCGCCTTCGGCGTCCTCTACATCGGTTTCGCGCTGATCGTGCTGCTTGCCGCAATCTGGACGGCGATCGCTGTCGCCGACCGCATCGTGCGGCCGATCCGTCAATTGATCGGCGCGGCCGACAGCGTCGCCTCCGGCAATCTCAACGTCGTCGTGCCCGTGCGCGCCGTCGACGGGGACGTCGGCAATCTGTCGCGCACCTTCAACAAGATGGTGAGCGAGATCCGCACGCAGCAGGAGCAGATCCTTGAAGCGAAGGACGAGGTCGACCAGCGCCGCCGTTTCATCGAGGCGGTGCTTTCCGGCGTCACCGCGGCGGTCATCGGCGTCGGCAAGGATCACCGCATCACCATCGTCAATCCTTCCTCCGAAGGCGTTTTGAGGAACGGCGCGCAAGGCCTGATAGGTGTGAGCCTCAGCGAGGTGGCCCCGGAAATCGAAGCCGTGCTGGTTGAGGCGGAGAGCCGCCATCGCAACGAGTATCGCAAGCAGATAAACACCATGCGCGGAGGTACGGAGCGCACGCTGAACGTCCAGGTGACGCGCGAGGAGGGCAACGGATCGCACGGCTCCTATGTCATCACCATTGATGACATCACGGACCTGATGATTGCGCAGCGCTCCACCGCCTGGGCGGACGTCGCCCGGCGCATCGCCCATGAGATCAAGAACCCGCTGACGCCGATCCAGCTCTCGGCCGAGAGGCTGAAGCGCCGCTACGGCCGGCAGATCGACCAGGACGATAAGGCGGTCTTCGACCAGTGCACCGATACGATCGTGCGCCAGGTGGGGGACATCGGCCGCATGGTTGACGAATTTTCAGCCTTTGCGCGGATGCCGAAGCCGACGAAGGAGAAGGCCGATCTGCGCGCCATTCTCAAGGACGCCGTCTTCCTGCGGGAAATGGGCAACAGCCACATCAGCTTCATTCGCGACTTCGGCGACGATCCGCTCGAAGGCCAGTTCGACGGCCGGATGCTCGGTCAGGCCTTCGGCAATATCGTCAAGAATGCGGTGGAGGCGATCGAGGCGGTGCCGGCCGAGGTGGCCCGCGGCGAACCGAGAATTATGATCCGCTCCCGCCGAGACGAGTCGAGCGGCCGCTACGTGGTCGACATTATCGACAACGGCAAAGGGCTTCCGACGGAAAACCGGCATCGAATTCTGGAGCCGTACATGACGATGCGCGACAAGGGCACGGGGCTCGGTCTGGCGATCGTCAAGAAAATCATCGAGGACCATGGTGGACAACTGGAGTTGCATGACGCACCGCCCGATTTCGACGGCGGTGTCGGGGCAATGATCCGCGTGATCCTCCCGCCCGCCGGTGAAATCGCTGGCGGCGATACTTCCAAGGACAAGGGCAATACCAATGGCGGCTGATATTCTGGTTGTGGACGATGAGGAAGACATCCGCGAGATCGTCTCCGGCATACTGTCGGACGAGGGCCATGAGACGCGGACGGCTTTCGACAGCGACAGTGCGCTTGCGGCGATCAACGACCGGGTGCCGCGGCTCGTTTTTCTGGACATCTGGATGCAGGGCAGCCGGCTCGACGGTTTGGCCCTTCTTGACGAGATCAAGGACCGCCATCCGGATCTGCCGGTGGTGATGATTTCCGGCCACGGCAACATCGAAACAGCAGTTTCAGCGATCAAGCGCGGTGCCTATGACTTCATCGAGAAGCCATTCAAGGCGGACCGTCTGATTCTCATCGCGGAGCGCGCGCTCGAAAATTCCAAGCTCAAGCGTGAAGTTTCGGAACTGAAGAAGCGGTCCGGCGATCCGGTGGAACTGATCGGCACCTCGGTGGCGGTCTCGCAATTGCGCCAGACGATAGAAAAGGTGGCGCCCACCAACAGCCGCATCATGATCCTTGGCCCCTCCGGCTCCGGAAAGGAACTCGTGGCGCGGATGATCCACCGCAAATCGACGCGTTCCGCCGGGCCCTTCGTGGCGCTGAATGCCGGCGCGATCACGCCCGACAGGATGGAGATCGCCCTCTTCGGCACGGAGGGGACGGCGGGCCAGCCGCGCCGGACCGGCGCGCTCGAAGAGGCGCATGGCGGCATCCTCTATCTGGATGAAATCGGCGAGATGCCCCGGGAGACGCAAAACAAAATCCTGCGCGTCCTCGTCGATCAGCAGTTCGAGCGGGTCGGCGGCTCCAAGCGCGTCAAGGTGGACGTGCGTATCATTTCATCCACCGCCTACAATCTCGAGAACATGATCGCCGATGGGCTTTTCCGCGAGGACCTGTATCACCGCCTGGCCGTCATACCGGTGCGCGTCCCGGCGCTGGCCGAGCGTCGCGAGGATATACCCTTCCTGGTCGATATGTTCATGCGCCAGGTGAGCGAGCAGGCCGGCATCCGGCCGCGCAAGATCGGCGAGGACGCGCTTGCCGTGCTGCAGGCGCATGACTGGCCTGGCAACATCCGGCAACTGCGCAACAATATCGAGCGTCTGATGATTCTCGCCCGCAGCGACGGACCGGAGACGCCGATCTCTGCCGACATGCTGCCGAACGAGGTGGGTGACACGCTTCCGAAGATTTCCGCCCAGGGCGATCAGCACATCATGACCCTGCCATTGCGCGAGGCTCGCGAAATGTTCGAGCGCGATTATCTGATCGCCCAGATCAATCGGTTTGGCGGCAACATCTCGCGCACCGCCGAGTTCGTCGGCATGGAGCGTTCGGCGCTGCACCGCAAGCTGAAATCCCTGGGCGTCTGATACCGAAGCAGCGCGGGGCGGAGCAACTCCGGCTCCCCACGCGGTCGGGGCTAAGCGTGCACTCCTGCATGCGCTAAGCAGATATTCATGGGTTTATCCAAGATTATAGGCTTAGATCCTAGGTTTGCCGCGGGTTGTGATCGCAAAACCGTGGGATAAAACCGCGGACTGCTTAGGGCTCGCGGCCGATCCGGACGAAGGGACAAGGATGAAGGTAATCATTTGCGGGGCAGGGCAGGTCGGCTTCGGCATTGCCGAGCGGCTGTCGCAGGAAGACAACGACGTCTCGGTCATCGATACGTCGGCCGAGCTCATCGCCCATATCACCGAAACGCTCGACGTGCGCGGCTATGTCGGGCACGGCGCGCATCCGGACGTGCTCGCGCGGGCCGGTGCCGACCAGGCGGACATGATCATTGCCGTGACGCTCTATGACGAGGTGAATATCGTCGCTTGCGAAGTGGCGCATGCGATCTTCAACGTGCCGACGAAGGTTGCCCGCATCCGCGCCCAGAGCTATCTCGCGCCGGAATATTCCGATCTGTTCTCTCGCGAGAACGTGCCGATCGACGTCTCGATTTCGCCGGAGATCGAAGTCGGGCGTCTCGTCTTGCGCCGCATCTCCTTTCCCGGCGCGACCGATGTGGTACGCTTCGCCGAGGATCGCATCGCGATGATCGCGATCGAATGCATGGAGGATTGCCCGGTCGTCGACACGCCGTTGCAGCAATTGAGCCAGCTTTTCCCGGACCTCATGGCGACCGTCACCGGCATTTTCCGCGACGGCGAACTGATCATTCCGCATTCGTCCGATCAGTTGCAGACGGGCGATCTCGCCTATGTCATTTGTGATCGCGATCACACCCGCCGCACGCTCGCGCTCTTCGGCCATGAAGAGCAGGAGGCGCGGCGGATCGTCATTCTCGGCGGCGGCAACATCGGCTATTTCGTTGCCCGCACGATCGAGGAGCAGCAGCCGCGCATGAGGGTCAAGCTCATCGAGAGCGACCGCAGCCGCGCCGTGCTCATCGCGGACAAGCTGAACAACACGGTCGTCCTGCAAGGCTCGGCGATGGAGCAGCGAATCCTGACGCAGGCGGATGTCCAGGATGCCGACCTCGTGGTGGCGCTCACCAACAGCGACCAGATCAACATTCTCGGCAGCATGATGGCAAAGCGCCTGGGTGCGAAGTCGACCCTCGTGCTGATCAACGAGCCGGCCTATCAGGGTTTCTCCACCGCAGCCGGCGTCGATGCCTATATCAATCCGCGTGCGGTGACGATCTCGCGCGTCTTGCAGCATGTGCGGAAGGGGCGCATCCGCTCGGTCTATGCCGTGCAAAACGGCGTGGCCGAGGTGATCGAGGCGGAAGCGCTGGAGACCTCGCCGCTCGTCGGCAGGGCTCTGCGCGAGCTTGAACTTCCCGGTGGCATCCGCATTGGCGCGCTCTACCGCGACAAGATGTTCATACGACCGGACGGCAACACGCGGATAAAGGCGAAAGATCGCGTTGTCCTCCTTGCCGCGGCAAGCGCAGTGCGCGACGTCGAGCAGCTTTTCCGCGTAAGCATCCAATATTTTTGAGGCGGCTGCCGGATGCCGAGATTTGCCTATGTCAACGGTTCCTATGTGCGCCATCAGGAGGCGGCGGTCCATGTGGAGGATCGCGGCTATCAGTTCGCCGACGGCGTCTATGAGGTCTGCGAGGTGCGGCACGGCTTCATCGTCGATCTTCGCCGCCATATGGATCGCCTGGACCGATCGTTGAATGAGCTTCGCATTGCCTGGCCGATGAGCCGGATGGCGCTGGTGCAGGTTATTCGCGAGGTGCTGCGCCGGAACCGGGTGCGCAATGGGCTCTTCTATCTGCAGGTGACGCGCGGGGTCGCACGCAGGGACCACGTCTTTCCGGCAAAGGACACGCCGCCGTCGATCGTCGTCACGGCTAAGCGGACGGACGCCGCTGCCATTGCCCGAAAGAATGCCGAGGGAATCTCCGCGATTACGGTGCCGGAAAACCGCTGGGACCGGGTCGACATCAAGACCGTGGGCCTTCTCCCGAATGTGCTTGCCCGCCAGCGGGCCAGGGAGCAGGGCTCGCAGGAGGCGATCTTCGTCGACGCCGATGGCATGGTGAAAGAGGGCGCGGCAACGAATGTGTGGATCGTCGATGGCGAGGGTAGCCTGCGCACCCGACCGGCGGAACACGGCATCCTGCGCGGAATTACCCGAACCACCCTGATGGAGGTCGCGAAGACACTGGGCCTGAAGGTCGAAGAGCGGGCGTTCTCGGTCGAGGAAATGCTCGCGGCACGAGAAGTCTTCATCACCGCCGCTACGAGCATCTGCTTTCCCGTCGTGGCGGTCGACGGGAGGAGCATCGGCAATGGCCACCCCGGAAATATAGCACAGAATATACGTGACGCTTTTTTCGCCGTTGCGGAAAAGACATTGATTTGATACCAAACTTGATGAGGCTTCGGGGAAGAGCACTGTGACGCCTCAATGAGCAGAATTTAGCAAAAATGCACCGGTGCCAGGCCGGCAAATAAGAAAGAAGCGGCGCGATGGCGGAACGTTCTCAGAACCTGCAGGATCTTTTTCTCAATACGGTCCGCAAGCAAAAGATTTCATTGACGATTTTCCTGATCAACGGCGTCAAGCTGACGGGTGTTGTAACGTCTTTTGACAATTTCTGCGTCCTTTTGCGCCGCGACGGCCACTCTCAGCTCGTCTACAAGCACGCAATCTCGACGATCATGCCGGGCCAGCCCCTGCAGATGTTCGAGAATGAGGAAGCCGCATCCTGACGGGACGTAAGGAACATTACCAAGCGTGAGTCCAAATCGTCGTCGGTCATCCCGGAGCTGGAAAGGCGCCGCGATGACATGCGCGCGGTCGTCGTCGTTCCCGTCCTGAAGAAATCGGGAAGGGGCACGAGCGAAACGCCGTCCCTAACGACGACCCGTTCCGATGAAAGCCGGCTGGAAGAGGCGACAGGACTTGCGCTTGCGATCGATCTCGAGGTCGTCCATGGCTCCATCGTTCCCGTCGCCCAACCGAAACCCGGCACGCTGCTCGGCAGCGGCAAGATCGAGGAAATCGGCCATGTCCTCAACGAAAAGGACGCGGGTCTCGTCATCGTCGATCACCCGCTGACGCCGGTGCAGCAGCGCAACCTCGAGAAGGAGTGGAACGCCAAGGTCATCGACCGCACCGGACTCATTCTCGAGATTTTCGGTCGGCGCGCCTCCACCAAGGAGGGAACGCTCCAGGTCGATCTTGCCCATCTCAACTATCAGAAGGGCCGCCTCGTTCGAAGCTGGACCCACCTGGAGCGCCAGCGCGGCGGTGCGGGCTTCATGGGCGGTCCGGGTGAAACCCAGATCGAGGCGGACCGCCGCCTGCTGCAGGAAAGGATCGTGCGGCTCGAACGCGAGCTGGAGCAAGTGCGGCGCACGCGCCAGCTTCATCGCTCGAAGCGCAAGAAAGTGCCGCATCCGATCGTGGCGCTGGTCGGCTACACGAATGCCGGCAAGTCGACGCTGTTCAACCGGATGACCGGGGCGGGGGTCCTTGCCGAAGACATGCTCTTCGCGACGCTCGATCCGACGCTCCGGAGGCTGAAGTTGCCGCGCGGGCGCATGGTGATTCTGTCGGACACCGTTGGTTTCATCTCCGATCTGCCGACGCATCTGGTGGCGGCATTCCGCGCGACGCTGGAGGAGGTGCTCGAAGCCGACCTGATCCTGCATGTGCGTGACCTCTCCGACCCGGACAACCAGGCGCAGTCGAGCGACGTGCTGCGCATCCTTGCCGATCTTGGCATCGATGAGAAGGAAGGCGCCGAGCGCATCGTCGAAGTGTGGAACAAGATCGACAAGCTCGAGCCCGAGATGCGCGAGGCGCTGATGAAGAAAGCGTCGAGCGCCGAAGATACCGTCGCCGTCTCCGCGATCACCGGCGCCGGGGTGGATGACCTGCTCGCCGAAATCGGCCGGCGTCTTTCCGGCGTCCTGACCCAATGCACGATCGCGCTCGGCCTCGACCAATTGCAGATGCTGCCCTGGATCTATGAGCACGCGATCGTCGACGGCCGCGAGGACCTTGAAGACGGGCGCGTCAGCCTGGACCTGCGCCTGACGGAAGGGGAAGCGGCCGAGCTCGAAAGAAGGCTCGGCAACGGACCGAAACAGGTCGAAGAGGACTGGTGAATTGGTGACGTAACGGCATGCCGCTACGTCAATTGCCGTTCGATCGCCTTGGCCGCCTGCCAGAGTTCCTCCATGCGCTCGAGCGAAGCGGCATCGAGCGTTTCCCCGCCCGCTTTCAACTCCCGTTCGATATGGCCGAAACGGCGCCGGAATTTGGTGTTGGTGCCGCGCAGCGCCATTTCCGGATCGGTGCCGACATGGCGACCGATATTGACGAGGGCAAAGATGAGGTCGCCAAGCTCGTCGGCGATCTTGTTGCGGTCGCCGTCGTGAAGCGCTTGCCGCAGTTCGGCGACCTCCTCCTCGATCTTGTCGAGAATCGGCTCGGGCTCAGACCAGTCGAAGCCGACCTTGGCGGCGCGTTCCTGCAGCTTCAGGGCTTCGACCAGCGCCGGGAAGCTGCGCTGGATTGATCCCAGGTGGCCGCTCCCTGCCTCCTCGGGCAGGCCGCGCCGCAGGCGGCGATTCTGCCGGTCGGCCTTCTCCGCCTGTTTGATCTCCTCCCATTGCAGCTTGACTGCCTCGGGCGTATCGGCACCGGCGCGGGCAAAGACATGCGGGTGGCGACGGATCATCTTGCGGGTGACGGCTTCGACCACGTCGCCAAAGGCGAATTCGCCGGCCTCCTCCGCCATGCGCGCGTGGAAGACGACCTGAAGAAGCAGGTCTCCGAGTTCGTCGCAGAGATCGTCCATGTCGTGGCGCTCGATCGCATCCGCGACCTCGTAGGCTTCCTCGAGCGTATAGGGCTTGATCGTCTCGAAAGTCTGCACGATGTCCCACGGGCACCCGGTCTCCGGGTGGCGGAGAGCGGCCATGATGTCGAGCAGGGTTTGAATGTCGCGGGAAGGTTCCATCGGATCAGTTCAGCGGTATGTCGTTGTTGTCCTTGCCCGCCTGATAGGTGTCGGACAGGCGGTCGTAATGCGTGCGGATGCGGGCGTCCTGTGCCGCAAGCCGCTTTCTCGTGTCCGGATCGGCGTCTTGCGCCAGCTCCCTGATCGAGGCCGAGGACCAAAAGGCATTCTCGCGGGCATAGCCGCCCGGTTCGAGCCGAAAGACCTCCTTGAGGATCTTCAGGTCATGCGGGATTGAGAATGCATCGCGCGAATCCTTGTGGCTGAAGAAATAATAGAAGTTGTCGAAGCCGGACCAGGTGATGGCCGAGAGGCACATGGAACACGGTTCGTGCGTCGACAGGAAAATCAGGTCGCGCGTGTCGGGTCTTTCCGCCATTTCGTAGAAACGTTTGAGCGTGTGGACCTCGCCGTGCCACAGTGGGTTTTCGGTCTCGTTGTTGGTCTCCGCCAAGACGAGCGAGAGGTCTGATTTGCGCAGGATTGCGGCCCCGAACACCTTGTTGCCGGCCGCGACGCCCTTTTCGGTGAGCGGCAATATGTCCTTCTCGATGACCGTCAGCAGGCGCTCGGCCATTTCATGTCGCTTCATGGCTTGAGTTCTCCCGTGCCACCCGCCGGCATTTAACGGAGGTCGGGGCTATGGCGCAATGGCAGCCGCGGCTGCCGGAGATATTTGCTCAAAAAGATTGGCTGTCGAGCAAAACAATACGTGCCCGCAAAGCCATAGAAATTTCTGTTTCTTCAATTGGCAGCGGCTATGAGGGATATTCGCCGCAGCCTGTAGAAGGAGCCGTCCTCTCGCCATGTCACAACAACTGTCCGTGTTTCCGGCATTTTTTCGCGTCGCGCAGAAGCGCGTGGCGGTGTTCGGCAATGGTGACGAGGCGTTTGCCAAGGTACGGTTGCTGTTGAACACCGAGGCGCGGATCGTTGCCTATGCGGACCAGCCGGAGTCGGCCTTCGAGAAGTTCCTGAACGAGAAGGGCATCGAGACCGTTCGTGAAGGCTTTGCCGCCGATCAGGTGGAAGGCTCCGCGCTCGTCTTTGCCGCAACCGGTGATGCCGCTGCCGACCGGGTGATCGTGACCGCCGCACGGGTTGAGAGAATTCCGGCGAATGCCGTCGATCAGCCGGACTATTGCGACTTCCTGACGCCCGCGCTCGTCAATCGCGCGCCGGTCGCCGTTGCAATCGGCACCGAGGGGGCGGGCCCGGTCCTGGCGCAGATGATCCGCGCACAGATCGACCAATTGCTGTCCCCGTCGCTTGGGCTTGTCGCATCGCTGGCTGCGACCTATCGCGAAGCGGTCGACCGCCTCGTGCCGCGCGGCGTCGCGCGGCGGGTGTTTTGGCGGCGCTTCTTTTCGGGGGCGGTCTCCGATCACGTAGCCGCCGGCGATCTTGCTTCCGCCAGCCGCGAGGCCGCGCGCCTGTTGATTGCGGCCGGAGATGTGCCTGGCCATGTCTGGCTTGTCGGTGCCGGGCCGGGAGCGGAGGATCTGCTGACGCTGAGAGCGCAGCGCGTCATGATGGAGGCGGACGTCATCGTCTATGATGCGCTGGTTCCGCAGGCGATCGTCGATATGGGGCGTCGCGACGCCGAGCGTCTGTCCGTCGGCAAGCGCAAGGGATGTCATACCAAGTCGCAGGACGAGATCAATCACCTGCTGGTGAAGCTTGCCGGCGAAGGCAAGCGCGTGGTGCGGCTGAAATCCGGCGATCCGCTGATCTTCGGCCGTGCCGGAGAGGAAATGGCTGCCTTGCGCGAGGCCGGCATCAGCTACGAAATCGTGCCGGGAATCACCTCGGCCTTTGCTGCTGCGGCGGATTTCGAGTTGCCGCTGACGCTGCGCGGCGTCGCATCCTCGCTGGTCTTCACCACGGGACACGACCTCGCCGGCGACGTTCTGCCCGACTGGGCGCGACTTGCTGTTTCCGGCGCGACGATAGCCGTCTATATGGGGCGCACGGTGGCGGCTTCGGTGGCGGGCCGGCTGATGAAGGCGGGGCTTGCGCCCGAGACGACGGTGGCGGTGATCGAGAATGCCAGCCGCGCCGAGCGCCGGTTGCTGCACGGGACCCTTGTAGATCTTCCGGGCCTCGAGAACCGCACGGAACTCGACGGTCCGGTGATGGTGATCATTGGCGACGCCGTCGCCGGCGCGAATTTCGAACGCTCGGAGCCACTGGTTGCCGCCAAGCGCCAGGTTTTCGAGGCGGAGAAGCGCGTAGAACAGATTGGGAATTGAGGACGACGCGATGGTGGACAAGGTTTTGACGGCGAATCGTTTAGGCGACGGCATATCCGTCTGGCTCGACGCTTCCGGCAAGTGGGTGGAGTCGCTCCAGGACGCGTTCATCGCCCGCCATGCGGAGGCGGTCGCCGCTCTCGAGACGACCGGCAAGCGTTCCTTCGATGCCAATGAGGTCGTCGACGTGAATGTCGTCGACGTCGAGGTGGTCGACGGTGTGCTCCGCCCGCTGCGCATGCGCGAGCGCATTCGGGCCGAGGGGCCGTCGATTGCCTATGCGCCCGGATATGACGGGCTTGCCGGCCCCAAGAATGTTGCTGCCTGAGGACCCGATCACCCATGTATCGCTACGACGAATTTGACCACTCCTTCGTATCCGCACGCGTCGAGCAGTTCCGTGACCAGGTCCAGCGGCGGCTTTCCGGCGAACTCGCCGAAGATGCCTTCAAGCCGCTTCGGCTGATGAACGGCGTATACCTGCAGCTTCACGCCTATATGCTGCGCGTCGCCATCCCCTACGGCACGCTGTCGAGCCGGCAGATGCGCATGCTCGCGCATATCGCCCGAAAATACGACCGCGGCTACGGCCATTTCACCACGCGCCAGAACATCCAGTACAACTGGCCGCGCCTTTCCGACACGCCCGACATCCTCGCGGAGCTTGCAAGCGTCGAGATGCATGCCCTGCAGACCTCCGGCAATTGCATTCGCAACGTTACGGCGGATCATTTCGCGGGTGCTGCGGCCGACGAGGTCGCCGATCCGCGGCCCTACGCCGAAATCCTCCGGCAATGGTCGAGCGTCCATCCGGAGTTCTCCTTCTTGCCGCGCAAGTTCAAGATTGCCGTCACCGGCGCCGAGCGTGATCGCGCCGCGATCCAGGTGCATGATATCGGCCTGCATCTGAAGAAGGACGGGGATGGCAAGCTTGGTTTCGCCGTCTATGTCGGGGGCGGGCAGGGCCGTACCCCGATGATCGCCAAGAAGATCCGCGACTTTCTGCCGGAAGAGGACCTTCTCTCCTACACGACGGCGATCATGCGCGTTTACAACCTCTATGGCCGTCGCGACAACAAGTACAAGGCGCGCATCAAGATCCTGGTGCATGAAACCGGCACGGAGGAACTGGCACGCCAGGTCGAATCCGAATTCGCCAGCCTCAAGGACACCGAACTGAAGCTGCCGGACGCCGACATCCAGGCGATCGCCGCCTATTTTGCGCCGCCGGCACTGCCGGAAAGGCAGGAAGGTTGGGGCAATCTGGCCCGCTGGAAGAAGGCCGATCCGGCCTTCGATCAATGGGTGCGCCAGAACGTACAGCCGCACAAGCACCCGGATTACGGCATGGTGACGATCTCGCTGAAGCCGATCGGCGGCATTCCGGGCGACGCGACCGACGCGCAGATGGATGTGGTTGCCGATATCGCCGAGGAATACGCCTTCGATGAGATCCGTGTCAGCCACGAGCAGAACCTGATCCTGCCGCATGTGGCTCTGGCGGACCTGGAACCGGTCTACCGCGCGCTCGTCGCCGCCCGGCTTGCGACGGCCAATGCGGGGTTAATCACGGATATCATCGCCTGTCCCGGCCTTGACTACTGCGCACTTGCCAATGCACGTTCGATCCCGATTGCCCAGGAGATTTCGAACCGTTTCGGCGCGCCCGAGCGGCAGGCCGAGATCGGCGAACTGAAGATCAAGATCTCCGGCTGCATCAATGCCTGCGGCCACCACCATGTCGGTCATATCGGCCTCCTGGGTGTCGAAAAGAAGGGCGCGGAACTCTATCAGATCACGCTGGGTGGGTCGGGAGACGAAAACACATCGATCGGCGAGATCATCGGACGCGGCTTCGAGCCGGAGAAGGTGACGGACGCCGTGGAGACGATCGTCGACACCTATCTCGGCCTGCGCCGGGACAAGTCGGAGACGTTCCTCGAAGCCTATCGCCGTGTGGGGCCGCAGCCGTTCAAGGATGCGCTCTACGGCGGCGCCCAGGAAGCCGCGTGACGGAAACCGCTGAACAGGAATGAAACGATGACGAAAATCTGGAAGGAAAGCGGTTTCGTGAACGATGATCCCTGGGTCATCGAGACCGAGGAGGCAAAGGCGGGGTCGAACGAAAAAGCGATCGTCGGCCTCGACGCATTCTTGGAGCAGACCGCGGCCGGCGCATCGGGCCTTGGCGTATTGATTTCGCCCGCCGACGACGTGACCCGCCTGACGCCGCATCTCGACCGTGTCGCGCTTGTTGCTGTCGCCTTTCCGGCCTTCAACGACGGCCGGGCCTTCAGCCATGCCTCGCTGCTGCGGACGCGGCTTGGCTATGCGGGTGAAATCCGCGCCGTCGGAGACGTGCTGATCGACCAGATCCCGCTGATGCTGCGCTGCGGCATCGAGAGCTTCGCGGTCACCAATGCGACGGCGCTCAAGCGGCTCGCGGAAGGGAGGCTGCCGGGCATATCCAACCACTACCAGCCGACGGCAAAGCCCAGTGCGAACGCCAATTCCTACAGCTGGCGCCGGGTCTCCTGAAAAAATCGGCCCGCGACAGAGTGAAGCAAGGCGAAATCCTCCAAAGCGGCCTATATTTGGAAGGGAATTGCTTTCAATCGGCCGAGCCTTGGAATATCCGCTTGGACTTGGTAGAAAGCGTCACCATTACAGGACTGAAGCCATATGAATGCTCCGGCAAAAAAGGAAGATTTCACGGTCCAGGCTCCGGCGGGTGTCTTCTTGGAGACGGTCACGAGCGTCGAGCACTACACGGACCGGCTCTTCCGCTTTCGCATGACACGCCCGCAGGAGTTTCGCTTCCGCTCCGGTGAGTTTGCCATGATCGGCCTCATGGTCGGCGACAAGCCGATCTATCGTGCCTATTCCGTTGCCAGCCCGGCATGGGATGAGGAACTCGAGTTTTTCTCGATCAAGGTACCGGACGGCCCGCTGACCTCACACCTGCAGAAGATCAAGGCCGGCGACCAGGTGTTGATGCGCAAGAAGCCGACGGGCACGCTGGTGCTGGACGCCCTCGTGCCCGGGCGCCGGCTCTACATGTTCTCGACCGGAACCGGCATTGCTCCCTTCGCGAGCCTGATCCGCGACCCGGAAACCTACGAGAAGTTCGAGGAGGTCATCCTCACGCATACCTGCCGCGACGTGGCGGAACTGAAATACGGCTTCGACCTCGTCCAGGAGATCCGCAATCACGAGTTCCTGAACGAAATCGTCGGCGACAAGCTGCGCCATTACGCCACGGTTACGCGCGAGGATTACCCGTTCAAGGGCCGCATTACCGATCTGATGACCAACGGCAAGTTCTTTGCCGATCTCGGTCTGCCGCCGCTCGACCCGGCAATCGACCGCGGGATGATCTGCGGCTCCACGGCCATGCTGAAGGACACGAAGGAGATCCTCGAGGCCGCCGGCCTGACCGAGGGCGCCAACAACAAGCCGGCCGAATTCGTCATCGAACGTGCCTTCGTCGGCTGACCGGCGAGCGAAAGCGTGCAATCAGCAAAGAGGCGCACCCCCGACGCGCCTCTTTTGTATTGTGGGTTCGGCACGGGCCTGTTGGGTCGATCCGACGGCTGTCGCCGCGGGTAGGTGACCCGTGACTGCGTGAGCTGACCGCCATAGGCGCGCGGGGCAATGCAATTCGACGCCGGCGTCGGCAGCAAGAAAAACGGCCGGCCTGGTGAAGGCGGGCCGTTCTGTTCCGATGCTCGTTCTGGATTCAGTGCAGGATCTGGCTGAGGAACAGCTTGGTACGCTCGTGCTGCGGATTGTCGAAGAACTCGGCCGGCGAATTCTGCTCGACGATCTGGCCCTGATCCATGAAGATCACGCGGTTGGCGACCTGGCGAGCGAAACCCATTTCATGGGTGACGCAGAGCATGGTCATGCCTTCTTCCGCGAGGCCGACCATGGTGTCGAGCACTTCCTTGATCATTTCCGGGTCGAGCGCCGAAGTCGGTTCGTCGAAAAGCATGATCTTCGGATTCATGCAGAGCGAACGGGCGATGGCGACGCGCTGTTGCTGACCGCCGGAAAGCTGCCCCGGATATTTGTGCGCCTGCTCGGGGATCTTGACCCGCTCGAGGAAATGCATCGCGACTTCCTCGGCCTCCTTCTTTGGCATTTTGCGCACCCAGATCGGCGCAAGCGTGCAGTTTTCCAGAATCGTCAGATGCGGGAAGAGGTTGAAGTGCTGGAATACCATGCCGACCTCGCGGCGCACTTCATCGATCTTCTTGAGGTCGTTGGTGAGTTCAATCCCGTCGACGACGATCTTGCCCTTCTGGTGCTCCTCGAGGCGATTGATGCAGCGGATCATCGTCGATTTGCCGGAGCCCGACGGGCCGGCGATGACGATGCGCTCGCCGCGCATGACCTTGAGATTGATGTCACGCAGGACATGGAAATCACCATACCATTTGTTCATGTTGGTGATCTCGATCGCCACGTCCGTCGCCGAGACGGTCATTTTTGAAGCAGTGGCATTATTTGCCATATGTTTTCCCCTTTTTATCGTCGGCTGGTATCGAGCAGGCGTTCCATGAAGCCTGAATAGCGCGACATGCCGAAGCAGAAAAGCCAGAAGACGAAGCCCGCGAAGATGAGGCCCGTCAATGGCGTGACGGCGGACGACCAGTTCGCATCGGCGAAGTTCAGGCGAACGATGCCGAGGAGATCGAACATGCCGATGATCGAGACGAGAGACGTGTCCTTGAACAGGCCGATGAAGGTGTTGACAATACCCGGAATCACCAGCTTCAGCGCCTGCGGCAGGATGATGAGGTTCATCTTCTGCCAGAAGCCGAGGCCGAGCGAATCGGCGCCTTCATACTGCCCCTTTGGAATGGCCTGCAGACCGCCGCGGACCACTTCCGCCATATAGGCCGAAGCGAAGAGCGACACACCGATCAAGGCGCGCAGAAATTTGTCGAAGGTCACCCCTTGGGGCAGGAACAGCGGCAGCATGACGCTGGCCATGAACAGAACCGTGATCAGCGGAACGCCGCGGACGAGTTCGATAAAGGCCGTGCAGAGCATCTTGATCACCGGCATGTTCGACCGCCGCCCAAGCGCCAGAAGAATGCCCAACGGGAGCGAAACCGCGATCCCGACAAATGACAGGACGAGGGTGACCATGAGGCCGCCCCACAGCGGTGTCTCGACGTAGGTCAGGCCGAGCCAGCCGCCGGGAAGCAGGATCGTGGCGATGATCGGCAACACGACCAGTAGCAACAACGCGTTCAGGCCCTTGTACGGAATTCTCGGGATCAGCATCGGCACGAGGAACAGGACGAACAGGATGCCGACAAGTGCTGGGCGCCAGCGTTCATCGAGCGGATAGCGGCCGAAGAGGAACTGAGAGAATTTCGCATTGACGAAGGCCCAGCAGGCGCCGCTCCAGCCGTCCGGCTGCGAGCCGCCCTGGGCGATCGTGGCGCAAACGCCGCGGCCGCCGCCCGTCCAGGCGGCGTCTATGAAGAGCCATTGTAGAGCCGGCGGCACCAGCCATGCCAGGATGAGCAGACTGATGATGGTCATGGCCGTGTCTTTCGGCGTAGCGAAGAGATTCTTCCTGAGCCAATAGACAATGCCGCTGTCCAGCGCCGGGGGAGGTGAGGCTTCGATTATCGAAGCACGAACGAAAGATGCCTGTTGCGTGGTCATGAACTCACCTCTCCACCAGCGCCATGCGAGCGTTGTACCAGTTCATGAACAGCGAGGTCGCGAGGCTGAGCGTCAGGTACACGATGAGCCAGATGCTGACGACTTCGATCGACTGACCGGTCTGGTTGAGAATGGTGCCGCCGACGGCGACGAGGTCGGCGTAGCCGATGGCGACCGCCAGTGACGAGTTCTTGGTGAGGTTGAGATACTGGCTGGTCAATGGCGGGATGATGATGCGCATGGCCTGCGGGACGACCACGAGGCGCGTCGTCAGCCGGGGACGGATGCCGAGCGCATGGGCGGCCTCCGTCTGCCCCTTCGAAACTCCGCGGATACCGGCCCGGACAATCTCCGCGATGAAGGCGGCAGTATAGAAGGACAGCGCGAGGAAGAGCGACATGAATTCCGGTCCGACGACCGAACCACCGGTGAGATTGAACCTGCCGGCAACGGGCAGGTCGAACGTGAGCGGTGCCCCTGTCACGAGGAAGGTGACCGCAGGCAAGCCGATGGTCAGTCCGAGCACGGTCCACAGCACGGGCAAGCGCCGGCCGGTCGCCATCTGCCGCTGGCGTGCGTAACGGGCAAAGACGAAACTTGCTGCGAGGGCGACCAAGAGCGCGACTATCGTATACGCCGCGCCCTCTTCGAAAATGGGCTTCGGGAAGGCGACGCCGCGATTGCTCACGTATATATCGAGGGGCAGCTCGAGCGCGTCACGTGCCTGCGGCAGAATTGCCAGAACGCCGCTGTACCAGAAGAAGATGACGAGCAGCGGCGGGATGTTGCGGAACACCTCGACATAGGCCAGCGAAAGCTTGGCAATGATCCAGTTGTGCGAAAGGCGCCCGATGCCGACGATGAAGCCGATAACCGTGGCGGTGATGATGCCCGTGATCGCCACCAGCAATGTGTTGACGAAACCGACCACCAGGGCGCGGCCGTAGGTGGAATCGCTGGTGAACGCAATCAGCGATTGCCCAACGTCGAAACCCGCGCGGCTGTTCAGGAAACCGTAGCCGGATGCGATATTCGCGCGCCGCAGGTTCTCGATCGTGTTGTCGACGATCCAATAGATGAGAACCGCGAGAATGATGATAGTGAGTGCCTGGTAAAATATTCCGCGCACCTGGGGATCGTTGAAGATCGATCCCGAGGATTTGCTTTTTTCAGGCGCATCTGTAACGCCAATGGCCATGCAATGCCTCTTTCCCCAATCCGCCCTTTGTGGGCGTTCTTATCGTTGAAGACGGGGGAGCGGCGGTACCGCTCCCCCGGTTCGTAAATGCCGATCAGCGGACCGGCATCGCGTACTGGAGGCCGCCCTTCGTCCACAGCGCGTTCAGACCGCGCTCGATCTTCAGCGGGCTGCCGGCGCCGATGTTGCGATCGAACACCTCGCCATAATTGCCGACTGCCTTGATGATGTTCACCGCCCACTCGTTGGTAAGGCCGAGGTCGGTGCCGATCTTGCTATCGGCTTCTACGCCGAGGAAGCGCTGAACGTCCGGGTTGGCGGAGCTCTTCATTTCCTCGACATTGGCCTGAGTGATGCCGAATTCTTCAGCCTGGACTAGAGCGTAATGGATCCAGGTGACGATATCGAACCATTGGTCATCGCCCTGGCGGACAGCCGGGCCGAGCGGCTCCTTCGAGATGATTTCCGGCAGGATGATGTGATCATCCGGGTTGGAAAGCGTGAGACGCAGCGAATAGAGGCCCGATTGGTCCGTCGTGTAAACGTCGCAGCGGCCGGCGTCATAGGCTGCGTTCACTTCCTCGAGCTTCTCGAAGACGACCGGATTGTACTGCAGGTTGTTCGCCTTGAAATAATCGGCGAGGTTCAATTCGGTGGTGGTGCCGGTTTGCACGCAAACGGCGGCGCCGGAGAGTTCGAGAGCCGACTTCACATCGAGGCTCTTGCGTACCATGAAGCCCTGGCCGTCGTAATAGTTGACCGGGCGGAAGTTGAAGCCGAGTGCCGTGTCGCGATTGATGGTCCAGGTGGTGTTGCGAGCCAGGACGTCTACTTCACCGGACTGCAGCGCCGGGAAACGCTCCTTTGCGGAGGTCGGCGTGTACTTCACCTTGGAGGCGTCGCCGAAGATGGCGGCCGCAATGGCCTTGCAGTAATCGACGTCGAAGCCGCTCCAGTTGCCGGCAGCATCAGGTGCCGCGAAGCCGGCGAGACCCGTGTTCACGCCGCACTGGACGAAGCCCTTCGCTTTCACGTCGTCAAGGGTAGCGGCCGATGCAGCATTTGCGCCAATCCCCGCGACAGCACCGCATACCAAGGCTGTCAGAATTCTTCTTGCCATTTTTTTGAACCTTTTCGGTTGTTAGTTCCCGTCTGCACGGTCGTGCGCTTATAGCGCGTGCAGCCTCAGCCACCCTCCTGGCTTGAGTGCGGTCTATCTCATGCCCAAAATCCACAAGGGTCAAGAGATGATGCCGATTTTCCGTTTTTTCATGTGAAAAACATGAAATCCGCCAGAAGTTTAGGCAGATCTGACGGAAAAACCGGAGGTAATGCGCAAAATGCTGCCACTTGCACGTTTATCGGGATTCGATGGCTCGCCGCCGAATTTCCCCCTTGACCCCGCAGGTGCGGCATTCGATGAGTTGCCGTGGCGAATTTCAACAGCGGATTTTTCGAATGGCAGAAAAGACGAGCGCAGTTCGCGAGATGGGAGTCAACACCCGCCTTGCGCACACCGGCAACAATCCCTCCGACTTCCATGGATTCGTCAATCCGCCTGTCGTGCACGCTTCGACCGTGCTGTTTCCAAACGCCAGAACCATGGAAACGCGGGCGCAGAAGTACACCTATGGTACACGCGGCACGCCGACGACCGATGCGCTCTGCGACGCGATAAACGATCTCGAGGGAGCAACTGGAACGATTCTCGTGCCCTCGGGGCTTGCGGCTGTCACCGTGCCGTTCCTTGCCTATCTCTCATCGGGCGACCACGCCCTCATCGTCGATTCGGTCTATTTCCCGACACGACATTTCTGCGACACGATGTTGACCCGGCTCGGTGTGACGGTCGAATACTACGATCCGATGATAGGGGCGGGAATCGAAGCCTTGATCAGGCCGAATACGCGGCTCGTTCATACGGAGGCGCCGGGTTCGAACACGTTCGAAATGCAGGATATCCGGGCGATTGCCGAGGCTGCGCATCGCCATGACTGCATCGTGACCATGGACAACACCTGGGCAACGCCGCTCTACTTCCGGCCGCTCGAGCATGGCGTGGACATTTCCATCCACGCCGCCACCAAATATCCGTCCGGTCATTCGGACGTCCTGCTCGGAACGGTTTCCGCCAATGCGGCGCATTGGCCGGCCCTGAGCGAAGCGATGGTGACGCTCGGCGTATGCGTGTCGCCGGACGACAGTTACCAGATCCTGCGCGGCCTGCGCACGATGGGCATTCGCCTCGAGCGGCATCAGGCAAGCGCTTTTGAAATCGCGCGCTGGCTCGAGGGCCATGAAGAGGTCGCGCGTGTACTGCATCCCGCGTTGCCGAGTTTTCCTGGGCATGAATTGTGGAAACGTGACTTTGGCGGCGCAAGCGGCATCTTCTCGTTCGTGCTGAAAGCCGGACCGGAGACGAGCAGGGCGAAGGCCCATGCCTTCCTCGACGCGCTCTCCATCTTTGGCCTTGGCTATTCCTGGGGCGGTTTCGAAAGTCTGGCGCTTCATGTGAACCTCGCCGACCGCAGGGTGGCGAAAGCCCCTTCGGAAGGCCCGGTAATCCGGCTGCAGATCGGCCTGGAAGACGTTCAGGACATCCGGCGCGACGTCGAGGCCGGCCTTGCAGCGGCGAAGGCCGTCTGACCGCGCCGAAGTGACGCTCCAGCGCCGCGCGTCTCTTCGGACGCGCAAGGCCGATGTAATTCTTTTAATCTGCGCATCGAGCTTTCCGAAAATCGGGTACGATTTTTGGGCCGATGCGTTATCGTCCCGGAGCGCCGTAGCCGTAAAGCCAGTCGAGATCGGCGGCCAGCGTTTCAGGGCCGCGTAGCGCCAGAACCGCATTGCGCACCACCTGGATTGGCCCTCCGGCATGATAAGCGAAGCGGTTGAAGGCGCCCCTCTTGCGGACACGGGCAATGCGCGGCCTGCGTGCGGCCTCATATTGGCGGAGCGCGGCGGCAACATCGTCGCATCGCTTGAGACATCGGGCGAGTTCCTGGGCGTCCTCGATCGCCATCGCCGCGCCCTGAGCGGCAAATGGCGTCATGGCATGCGCGGCGTCGCCGATGAGAACGATGTCGCGCCCGTTGTGCCACGGGCCTTTACCGACCGTGCAGAGGGGCCAGTAGGTCGCTGAAGCGGCACTGTCGAGCATCGAGCGCAGGCCGGCGTTCCAGTGCCGGAATGCCGCGGCAAGTTCCCGTCGCCGCTCTTCGGAATTCTGGCCGACCCATGTCTCGTTTGCGGGCCTCCCACCTATGATCGCGATCAGGTTGAAGCTGTCCGTCTCCCTGATCGGGTAAACTACGAGGTGAGCGTTCGCTCCGAGAAAGGCCGTGACGCGATCGTCCGAGAGGCAGTTAGCCGCGCATGCGCGCGGTACCATCAGGCGCCAGGCGACATCGCCGGTAAAACGCACTGCCCCCCCTTGCGGGAGGGTGGCTCTGACCTGCGACCTGATACCGTCGGCGCCGATGGTGACCGACGGCCGCCGGCCGGTTGCCGCCATGACCGCCGGGACGGGATCGCCTTCGATCCGGCTTCCGAGATGCAGCCGGCAGCGCGGCTCCGACTGCACGGCATGAAGCAGGATCCGCTGGAGGCTGGCTCGGTGGAGCACGCCATAGGGCGCCGCCCAGCGGTTGCGCGCGTCGGCACCAGCCGGTACGCGTGCGAGCGTCCGCAGTGACCGGCCATCGGCAAGAGCAATGGTATCCGGTTCGCTCCAAACCGCCCGAAGCGCTTCGAGCAGCCCGAGTTCGATTAGTATTCGCGATGCGTTCGGCGAGAGTTGCAGCCCGGCGCCGACCTCCTCGAGCGTTTCCGCCTGTTCGAAAATATCCGTGTTGAAGCCTTGGCGCGCAAGGCAGAGCGCCATCGTGAGGCCGGCAATGCCGGCGCCGACGATCGCGATCGGAGCCGCGTTTTGCATCGGCGCCGTGCCGACGCCAATCAGGCGGCTTTGTTTTCGAAGAGACAGCCCGGCGGGATCGTTTCCGTCGCCTTCAGCGACGGATTATAGCGATACAAGGTCGAGCAGTAGGAGCAGACCTTCTCGTTGTCATCGCCCATGTCGATGAAAATATGCGGGTGGTCGAAGGGAATGGATGCGCCCGTGCACATGAACTCCTTCACGCCGATCTCGATTACCCGGTGCCCGCCGTCGTTCTGGAAATGCGGGATGCTGTGGCCGGCCATGCTTGAGACTCCGATGAATGCAAATCTTGGCTGTTTGATTTTGCCGGCACCATAGTGAGCTTTGTCGGAAATGTGTAGAAGCAAACATGACGCGCCTGTGGTTTTTGGGGGTGCAGGGGTTTTCCGCCAAGCCCTTAGCGCCTAGTTTGCGGCCAAAATCGAACAATTCGCCAGGAACAGAAATGGATCTGAATCCGCCGCAATTCTCGCGCTTCGTGCATGACGGACTGGAAATCGCCTTTTTCGACGAGGGAGACCGTTCAGGGGATCCGATCCTGCTCATCCATGGCTTCGGCTCGAGCGCCAACGTCAACTGGGTGTTTCCGGGATGGGTGAAGGCGTTGGGCGAAGCAGGCTACCGGGTGATTGCGCTCGACAATCGTGGTCACGGCGCCAGCAGCAAGCCCTACGACCCTTCCCTTTATCACCCGCCGCAAATGGCGGGTGACGCGGCTGCACTTCTCAGCCATCTCGGCATCGGCGACGCGCATGTTATGGGCTATTCCATGGGCGCGCGCATCTCCGCCTTCCTCGCCTTGGGGCATCCGCACCGCGTCCGTTCGCTCATTTTCGGCGGGCTCGGGATCGGCATGGTAAGGGGCGTCGGGGACTGGGATTCGATCGCCGGCGCGCTTCTTGCGCCATCGCTCGAGGACGTGACGCACGAACGCGGTCGCATGTTCCGTGCCTTTGCCGATCAGACGAAGAGCGACCGCCAGGCGCTTGCCGCGTGCATTTCCACCTCGCGCGATCTGCTATCGGTGGAGGATGTCGGGCGCATCGAGGCGCCGGTGCTGATCGGCGTCGGGACGAAGGATGATATTGCCGGGTCGGCACAGGAACTTGCCGCGCTGATGCCACATGCCACGGCGCTGGACATTCCGGGGCGCGACCATATGCTGGCGGTGGGCGACCGGGTGTTCAAGAAGGCGGTTCTCGAGTTCCTCGCAGAGGTCGGCCGGAGATAGGCCGCCGCGGTCTCCATCGATGCGCGGAGAGACCATTTATGTCGGCGGGGAATTGCCCTATATATGGCCGATTGACGGTGCAGGAATCTGATCGGAAGGAGCGCGACCATGGTCGCAAAGACCGAACTTCGTCATGCGGAATCGCTAAAGGCGGTCGATCCCATCTGGGATAGCCTGCGCGAAGAGGCGCGCCTGGCCGCAGAGCGCGACCCGATGCTCGCCGCCTTCCTGTATTCGACGGTCGTCAACCAGCATTCGCTGGAAGAAAGCGTGATCTACCGGATTTGCGAGCGGTTGGATCATCCGGACCTGCAGGCAAACCTGCTGCATCAGACCTTTTCGGAGATGCTCGATGACTGGCCCGAATGGGGCACGATCCTGCGCGTCGATATCCAGGCCGTCTATGATCGCGATCCGGCCTGCGCGCGGTTCCTCGAGCCTGTCCTTTATTTCAAGGGTTTCCATGCCCTTCAGACGCATCGTCTCGCGCACTGGCTCTGGAATCGCGGACGGAAGGACTTCGCGCTCTATCTGCAAAGTCGCTCCTCGAGCGTCTTCCAGACGGATATCAATCCGGCCGCTCGCATCGGGCGCGGCATTTTCCTCGATCATGCGACCGGCCTGGTAGTCGGTGAAACGGCCGTTATCGGCGACAACGTCTCGATCCTGCACGGTGTCACGCTTGGCGGTACTGGCAAGGAGGGCAGCGATCGCCATCCGAAGATCGGCAACGGCGTGCTGATCGGCGCGGGCGCGAAGATTCTTGGCAATATTCACATCGGCCATTGCTCGCGCGTGGCCGCGGGTTCGGTCGTGCTGAAGCCGGTGCCACCGAAGACCACGGTTGCAGGCGTCCCGGCAAAGGTTGTCGGCGAGGCGGGCTGCTCGGAACCGTCGCGTCAGATGGACCAGCTGCTCTCGAGTTTCGATATCTGAGACAGGCGGCGGCGACGGCAGGCCCCGCTTTCGTGGCCGCGCCCGCGTCACATGAATACCCTCCTGTTCAGGGGGTTGATGGAGAATCTCACAGTCTCCACAGGCGGCAGGCGCCGGAGTGGGTTTACACCCGGCGCCATCGCATGCGAGAAGCGCCCGAAATCAACCGGCTACGGAGAGTAGATTTGAAGCCCGAAGAGATCCGCAAGCTTGAGGCCTATTTCAAGCGCACCTTTAATCAGTCGATGGTCGTCAAGGCTCGTCCGAGGAAGGACGAATCCGCTGAAGTCTATCTCGGCGACGAATTTCTCGGCGTCGTCTTTCGCGATGAGGAGGACGGCGAACTTTCCTACAATTTCTCGATGGCGATCCTGGACATCGATCTGTAAGGGCGGACCGGGGACCGGCGCGTGTGGCTTTTGCACCCACACGCCCGCATCGTGATGCGAGTGCCGCAAAAATTCCGATTTTCTCTGATACCCGGTGCCCTCAGCCTGATTTTTTCTCCATAAGTCGTACTTTTTGCGTCGCCGTCACAGAATTCTACTGAAAAGGGCGGCGCTTTCACAAAGCTGTTGCAGGATTTGCATGCTATTGCAATGCACAACATAACTTGACTTTTTGTGCATTGCACATAGATTTGTACCGCACTCTGCCCCACGCAAAAAGGAGACGCCCAATGTTTAACTTCGATGACGCGAATAAGAGAAGCAAGGAAGTGATGGATGTGGCCGTCAAGAGCTACTCCGCCCTGACCAAAGGCTTCCAGGCAATCGCGACCGAAGCAACGGATTATTCGAAGAAGTCGTTCGAGGATGGTATCGCCCATCTCGAAAAGCTGTCCAATGCCAAGAGCCTGGAGGCAGCTTTCGAACTTCAGACGAACTATCTGAAGGCGAGCTACGAAGGTTTCGTCACGGAAGCGACGAAGATCAGCGAAATGTATGCCGATCTCGCCAAGGACGCCTACAAGCCCTATGAGGCGCCGGTTGCCAAGGCCACCGCGCAGGTCAAGTCTGCCGCAGCCGCCTGACGACGAAGGCGATCGCCATCTTTCAAAAAAGGCCGGTCGCGGGCTCGCGGTCGGCCTTTCTTCGTCATTGGAGGCGCGGCCAGGCCTCGGGGCTTGAATCCTCCGGATGCGGGAGGCGCTCGACGGTGAGAGAATTTCCCATCAATCTTGTGCTTCGCCATGCGAATATGATTGCAGTGCGTCTGTTCGGCCTTAAAATCCAAGAACGAACCATTAGATAAAGGCAATAAAGCCGTGGCCATGGCCCCTGGATTGCGGCTCTTGAGGGAATGAAACAGAATGATCGCCATGCCGGTCCGGATGCAGCAGGGAAGCGAAGGAGACGGAGGCGGCCCCACTCGCGGCACCTCCGTAATCACGCGCACCAAGCCGAAGACCAAGAAGCCGAGTTTGTACCGCGTCTTGCTTCTGAATGACGATTACACGCCGATGGAGTTCGTCGTTCACATTCTGGAGCGCTTCTTCCAAAAGGACAGGGAAGAGGCAACCCGCATCATGCTCCATGTCCATAATCATGGCGTTGGAGAATGCGGCGTCTTCACCTACGAGGTCGCCGAAACCAAAGTGGCGCAGGTGATGGATTTCGCCAGGCAGCATCAGCATCCGTTGCAATGCGTCATGGAAAAGAAATGAGGATCTAACGTGCCAACATTTTCGCCCAGCCTTGAAAAGGCGCTGCATCAGGCACTGACTTTTGCCAACGAGCGCCATCACGAATATGCGACGCTCGAGCACCTGTTGCTGGCATTGATCGACGATCCCGACGCGGCAGCCGTCATGGGCGCTTGCAACGTAAATCTCGACGCGCTTCGCAAGACCGTGACCGACTATGTCGACAACGAACTGTCGAACCTGGTCACCGGCTATGACGAGGATTCGAAGCCGACCGCCGGCTTTCAGCGCGTCATCCAGCGCGCCGTGATCCATGTGCAGTCCTCCGGCCGCGAGGAAGTGACCGGTGCCAACGTGCTCGTCGCAATCTTCGCCGAGCGCGAGAGCCATGCGGCCTATTTCCTGCAGGAGCAGGAGATGACGCGCTACGATGCGGTCAATTTCATCTCGCACGGCATCGGCAAGCGGCCGGGTAGTTCCGAGTCGCGGCCGGTGCGCGGCGCCGAAGATCAGGAATCCGAACAGAAGGCTTCGCGCGAGAGCGAGGAAGCCGCGCCGAAGAAGCAGCAGGATGCGCTTACCGCCTATTGTGTCAACCTCAATGAAAAGGCGAAATCCGGTAAGATCGATCCGCTTATCGGCCGCAATGCCGAGGTCAACCGCACGATCCAGGTGCTTTGCCGCAGGTCGAAGAACAATCCTCTCTATGTCGGTGATCCCGGCGTCGGCAAGACGGCGATTGCCGAGGGGCTCGCAAAACGCATCGTCGAGAAGCAGGTGCCGGAGGCGCTTCAGGATGCGACGATCTTCGCGCTCGACATGGGAACGCTCCTCGCCGGGACGCGCTACCGCGGCGACTTCGAGGAGCGGCTGAAGCAGGTGGTGAAGGAACTCGAAGAATATGCCGGAGCCGTGCTCTTCATCGACGAGATCCATACGGTCATCGGCGCGGGCGCAACGTCCGGCGGCGCAATGGACGCATCGAACCTCCTGAAGCCGGCGCTCTCCTCCGGCTCGATTCGCTGCATCGGTTCGACGACCTACAAGGAGTATCGCCAGTTCTTCGAGAAGGATCGGGCGCTGGTGCGCCGTTTCCAGAAGATCGATGTCAACGAGCCGACGGTCGCCGACGCGATCGAGATCATGAAGGGACTAAAGCCGTATTTCGAGGGCTATCACAACCTCAAGTACACGAATGACGCGATCCGGGCTGCCGTCGAGCTTTCCGCCCGCTATATCAACGACCGCAAGCTGCCGGACAAGGCGATCGACGTCATCGATGAATCGGGTGCGGCCCAGATGCTCCTTCCCGCCAGCAAGCGGCGCAAGCTGATCACCGAAAAGGAGATCGAAGCGACGATCGCCACGATGGCGCGCATTCCGCCGAAGACGGTGTCCAAGGACGACGAGGCGGTGCTCGCCAATCTCGACAAGGAGCTTAGGTCGGTCGTCTATGGCCAGGATCTGGCGATCGAGGCGCTTGCCTCCTCGATCAAGCTCGCACGCGCCGGCCTGCGCGAGCCGAACAAGCCGATCGGCTGCTACATCTTTTCCGGCCCGACCGGTGTCGGCAAGACGGAGGTGGCCAAGCAACTGGCCGTGTCGCTCGGTGTCGAACTGCTGCGCTTCGACATGTCGGAATACATGGAGCGGCACACGGTTTCCCGCCTGCTCGGCGCTCCTCCCGGCTATGTGGGCTTCGACCAGGGCGGACTTCTGACCGACGGCGTCGACCAGCACCCGCACTGCGTGCTGCTTCTGGACGAGATCGAGAAGGCGCATCCGGACCTCTTCAACATTCTGCTGCAGGTCATGGATCACGGGTCTCTGACTGACCACAACGGCAAGAAGATCGACTTCCGCAACGTCATTCTGATCATGACCACGAATGCTGGTGCCTCCGACATGGCAAGGCCGGCAATCGGCTTTGGATCGACCAAGCGGACAGACGAGGATATCGAGGCGCTGAACCGCCTGTTCACGCCGGAGTTCCGCAACCGTCTCGATGCCGTGATCCCGTTCAACTCGCTGCCGACACCTGTCATCCATCAGGTTGTGCAGAAGTTCGTCATGCAGCTCGAGACGCAACTCGCCGAGCGCAACGTCACCTTTGACCTCGCGCCCGATGCGATCGCCTGGCTGGCGGAGAAAGGATACGACGAGAAGATGGGCGCGCGGCCGCTGGCGCGTGTCATCCAGGAGAACATAAAGAAGCCGCTGGCGGACGAAATCCTGTTCGGCAAGCTCAAGAAGGGCGGCGTCGTCAAGGTGACGATCGGCACGAAGGAGGACGGCAGCCAAGGACTGGTCCTCGACGCAGTGCCGGAGACGGCTCCGATAAAGCCGAAGGCGGAGGTATCGCGGCCGGCAAAGAGCGCCAAGCCGAAGAAGACGGAGGAAAAGGAAACCGTCGCCGCCGAGGCTGGCCCGAAGGCAAAACCGAAGAAAGCGGCAGCCAAGCCCGGTTCTTCGGATGGCGGTCCGCTGAAGGGACGGACGGTTCCGAAGGTTCCGCGCAAGAAGTGACGCGATCGTGATTGTGCCTGACGGTGCCGGTAGGATTACCCGGCACCTTCAACGGTTCTGCTCAATGCGGCAGGGCAGAGGGGGTAAATCGGGGCACCAAACCTCAACCGCAGCTCTAAGTCTACTGTCATTCCCAACTGATCCCCCGGGATATCCATGGAAGATGTTGAAGACGAACGGTCGTCCCTTGCCTGGTTCCTGAAGGGCGCGCGAGGGATTTGCAGCGTTCCGGCCGTGATCCTGATGCTGTCCTTCGTCGGCTTTTGCGCGCTCACGGTCCAGGCGGGCATCCCCCCGGAGCAGGTCGTCTTCATGACCGGTGCCGTCTGGGCTTTGCCGGCGAAGGTCATCCTCGTCAGCTCGGTACTCGGCGGCGCCAGCCTCGCGACGGCGTTCCTTGCCGTCACTCTGTCGTCGGTCCGGCTGATGCCGATGGTTGCGGCGCTCGTTCCCGAACTGCGCGGGCCGAAAACACCGACCTGGGTACTCCTGGTGCTGTCTCATTTTATTGCGATCACCGCCTGGGTCTTCGCGATGGAGCGAATCCATGAGGTGCCGCGCAACCGCCGTGTCACGTTTTTCGCGGGTTTCGGCATCACGCTGGTTGCCGCCAATATGGTCCTGGTCGGGGTCGTCTATCATCTCGTCGCGGAATTCCCGCCGATCGTCGCCGGCTGCCTGTTCTTCCTGACGCCCGTCTATTTCCTTGCCTCGATCTGGCATTCGGCGCGCCACCCCGTCGTCTACGTGGCGCTTGCCGCCGGTCTCGTCGCCGGGCCGCTGTTCTACTGGATCGCTCCGGAGTTCGATATCCTGCTTGCCGGCGTCGGCGGCGGAACGGTCGCCTGGGCCGGCGAACGCCTGTGGCGCTTGCGGCGGGAGGCGGGCGCGTGAACTGGCTGGAGGGGTGGTGGGCCTATGCCTTCATCGCGATTGCCGGCTGGCTCGCCACGGATATCTGGCGATGGCTGGGCGTGATTGCCGGCAAGCAGCTCCGCGACGATTCCGAGGCGTTGAACTGGGTGAGGGCGGTGGCGACCGCGCTGGTCGCGGCCGTGATCGCGAAGCTGATCCTCTTTCCGACCGGGGTGCTTGCGCAATCGCCGCTGTGGCTGCGGCTGAGCGCCGTCTTTCTCGGCGCCCTTGCGTTTTTTCTCGCCCGCCAAAAGCCGATCGCCGGCATCGCGACGGCGATCGCGGTTCTCGCCGCCGGACTCTGGTGGCTGGGATTCTGACCCTACAGCGCCTGCCGGATCTTCTCCGCATTTGCGGCCAGCACGTCGCCGTCTACCATCTGTCCGGAATGCGGTTTCAGCGGAACGCCCGCCCTGCGGGGAATGACATGGAAATGCAGGTGGAAAACCGACTGGCCGGCCGGGGCCTCATTGAACTGCATGACGGTGACGCCATCCGCGTCGAAGGCCTGCTTCGCCGCGATGGCGACCTTCTGAACCGTCGCGATCAAGGCGGGTAGGCTGGCTGTGTCCGCGTCGAGAAGGTTGCGGGACGGGGCCTTGGGCAATACCAGCACATGCCCTTCCGCCTGCGGCATGACGTCCATGAACGCCACCGTCGCATCGTCTTCATAGACCCGATGGGAGGGGATCTCGCCGCGCAGGATCTTGGCAAAGATATTGCTGGTGTCATAACCGCTCATGTCACGTCCTCTTGTTGGTGCGCGGCGGATATTTCGGCGCCGCTCGTCGTCTCATTGTTGATCGCCTTTGCGGAAGGGACCGTGTTCCGCAAGGAATTCGCCAGTCTCTTCCACATCGCGGCGTTCCCGTTCAAGGTAGTCCGCGACCGCCCGCGCCAGTCCGGGATGGGTGATGAAGTGGGCCGAATGGGTCGTCACCGGCATATAGCCGCGCGCCAGCTTGTGCTCGCCCTGCGCTCCGGCCTCTACCCGCTGCAGGCCCCGGGCGATCGCAAAGTCGATCGCCTGGTGATAGCAGACCTCGAAATGCAGGAAGGGGTGATGCTCGATGCAGCCCCAGTGTCGTCCGTATAGCGCCTCGCCGCCGATGAAGTTGATTGCGCCGGCGATGTACCGGCCGGCGCGCTTGGCCATGACCAGCAGGATGTCGTCGGCCATCCGTTCGCCGATCAGGGAATAGAAGTCGCGCGTCAGATAGGGACGTCCCCATTTGCGCCCGCCCGTGTCCATGTAGAAGGCGAAGAACTGGTCCCATATGGCTTCGGTCAGGTCGCTGCCGGTAAGCCAATCGATCGTGATTCCATGTTCGACGGCAGTGCGGCGCTCCTTCTTCAGCGCCTTGCGCTTTCGCGACGCCAGGGTCGCGAGAAAGTCGTCATGCGAGCTATAGCCCGCATTCATGAAATGAAACTGCTGGTCCGTCCGGTGCAGGAAACCGGCCCGCTCGAAGGCCGGCATCTCCTCGGCAGGAACGAAGGCCACATGGGCGGAGGAGACGCCGTGTCGGCGCGTGAGTTCCTTGAGGCCCGCGGCCAGCGCCTCCCGCACCGGCCGGGGATCGGTGCCGTCGGCCGCCAGCAGGCGCGGTCCCGTGACCGGCGTGAAAGGCACCGAACACTGCAATTTCGGATAATAGCGCCCCCCCGCCTGTTCGAAGGCATTCGCCCAGCCATGGTCGAAGACATATTCGCCCTGGCTATGGTTCTTCATGTAGCAGACGAGGCCACCGGTGATGGATCCGCCCGCATTCTCGATCAGCAGATGTTGCCCCAGCCAGCCCGTCTGCGCCGTCGCCGAGCCGGATTGCTCCAGCGCCGACAGATAGGCATGCGAGATAAACGGGTTATAGGGCGTGCCAGCATGCGCTTTCGACGCCCCGGCAAGCCGATCCCACTTCGCCGGCGGAATCGCGGTGAACGAATGCTCGATGCGGATGGTGATCGCGTCTGACATGACCTTAGGAAACCATGGTCTCCCGTGGATCGAAACCCTCGAATGTCATTTGATCGGCATGGGCGAAGGTATGCTCCTGCGCCCGCCGGTCGCGCACGGTCCAGGTGATGACCGTGCAGCCGAGGGTACGCTCCTTGGTGATGAACGGGTTCGGCAGGTCGCCGTAGAAATAGGAAATGAAATCCAGGCCGAACTGCATCGCTTCTTCGTGCACGAAGAAGGTTTCCGGTCTGGAGCCTTCGGCGGTCAGGCCGAGCGGATAGGGGGCGTCGAGCGCCCTCAGGTCCTTGAGCAGCCAATGGTCGAAGCTCATCAGCGCCACGGGCCCCTTGTATCCCTCAAGCGTGTCGAGCACGGCTGCCGCAAAGCCCTCGTCGTCGCCCTTCCGGCCCTTGAGTTCGAGGACGAGCGGTACGCGCCCGGCTACGAGCCGGAGGAGTTGCGACAATGTCGGCACCTTGTCCGCGGTGCCTCCGACGGAGAGGAGGGCGAGTTCTCCGGCCGTTTTCGCCCGGATATCCCCCTTCAGCCCGCAGAGACGCCGCAGGTCGTCATCATGGAAAACGACCGGGATGCTATCGGCTGTATATTGCAGGTCGCACTCGATCGCGAAGCCCGCCTCGACGGCGCGGGCGAAGGCCGAAAGCGTGTTCTCCCAGACCTCGCGGTTCATGTCGTGATAGCCGCGATGCGCGATCGGCTGCGTCTTGAGAAAGGACGTGTCCTTCATGGTGGCGCCCCGATCAGGCGATCTCGAGGATGGCATCGATCTCGACCGCCGCATTGAAGGGCAGGGAGGCCATGCCGACCGCGGCGCGCGCGTGCTTGCCGGCTTCGCCGAGCACATTCGCCAGGAGATTCGAGGCGCCGTTGATGACGAGATGTTGTTCGGTGAACTCCGGTGTTGAGGCGACGAAGCCGTTGATTTTGACGAGGCGCCGAATGCGCCCGAGATCGCCGCCGAGCGCGGCCTTTGCCTGCGCCAGGATGTTGATCGCGCAGAGCTCAGCCGCCCGCTGCGCCGCCGCGACATCGACATCCTTGCCCACATGACCCGTGACCGCGACCTTGCCGGCTTCCATGGGCAATTGCCCGGAAATATAGAGCGTCGAGCCGGTGACGACGAATGGAACGTAGTTCGCGACAGGCGCGACCGCCTGCGGAAGCACGATACCGAGTTCGTTGAGGCGCGTTTCGATCTCTGCGGACATAGAGGGCTCCGTTGTTGTCTTTTGTGATAAAATCCGTCATGCAGGCAGGGTGGGCTCGATCCAGGTGGCGTCGCCTTGTTTCTGCCGAACGTTTGTTTAACGCATCGCCGCCGAGTCCAACAGGAGGAAACGGATGTTTCGTAAAGGCCTCGGCCTGGTCGCTCTCTCGGGCGCCTGGCTCGCTGCGGCGGCCGCGGCCGGCGTGGCCAATGCCAGTACGCTCGCACCTCACCGCGCCGTCTACGACCTTGAGCTGAAGGACGCATCCGAACGTTCCGGCATCAGCGGAATGTACGGGCGCATGGTCTACGAGTTCAACGGTTCCGCCTGCGAAGGGTACACGGTCAGCTTCCGCTTCGTGACCCAGGTGGACACGGGCGAAGAAGTTCGCATGACCGACCAGCAGACGACCACCTTCGAGGATATGAGAACCGGCAGCTTCCGATTTCTGACGCGTTCCTTTACCGACGAGAAGCTGGACAAGGAAGTGCGCGGAAGTGCGCATGAGGAGACGTCCGGCGTCAAGGTGGAACTGACCGTACCCGATAGGCGCGAAGTGGCGCTGGCCGCAAGTCGATTTCCGACCGAGCACATGCTGGAGGTCATCGAGCGGGCCAAGAGGGGCGAGACCTTCTTCGAGGCGCGCATCTTCGATGGCTCCGATTCGGGTGACAAGACGCTGATCACTTCCACCTTCGTGGGCAAGGCCCGCAAGCCGGAGCCGAACGACGTGGACGCCGGCAGAGCCGGCGAGCTCGCAGGCGAAAGTTACTGGCCGGTGACGATCTCCTACTTCAACGATGAAGCGACGGGCGATGCCGTGCCCATCTACCGCATGTCCTTCAAGCTCTACGAGAATGGCGTCACCCGCGATTTGACGATGGACTACGGAGACTTCGTCCTGGCCGGCAGGCTTGCCGACCTCGAAGTCTTCAAGGCGGAAGAGTGCAAATAAAGCAGGCCACCGCAAAAGCAGATAATGCGAGGCGCTGCAGGGCAAATCGGACTTCCTGTCTTGATTTATCGGATGGTAGCGGCTAAGGGGCTGTCCATTCCACACGTGAGGCATGGGATTGTCCGGGAGAAATCCGGATCGTTCCGCCGGTGGGCGCAGTAAGATGCGTTCGACGCCTTGCGGAGGTTCAACCGGAAAAGGAGAATAAGGGCATGGCATTGCCTGATTTTAGCATGCGCCAGCTTCTCGAAGCAGGCGTTCACTTCGGTCACCAGACGCATCGCTGGAACCCGAAGATGAAGCCGTACATCTTCGGCGACCGCAACAACGTTCACATCATCGACCTCGCTCAGACCGTACCGATGCTGTCGCGCGCCCTCCAGGTCGTCAGCGACACCGTCGCCAGCGGCGGCCGCGTGCTCTTCGTTGGCACCAAGCGCCAGGCTTCGGAAATCATCGCTGACGCTGCAAAGCGCTCCGCCCAGTACTACGTCAACGCGCGCTGGCTCGGCGGCATGATGACCAACTGGAAGACGATCTCCAACTCGATCCAGCGCCTGCGTAAGCTCGACGAGATTCTCGCTTCCGAAGCTTCCGGCTTCACGAAGAAGGAGCGCCTGAACCTCGAGCGCGAGCGCGAAAAGCTGAACCGTGCGCTCGGTGGTATCCGCGACATGGGCGGCACGCCGGACCTGATGTTCATCATCGACACCAACAAGGAATCGATCGCCATCGAAGAAGCCAAGCGCCTTGGCATTCCAGTGGTTGCCATCATCGACTCCAATTGCGATCCGGACCAGATCGACTATCCGATCCCCGGCAATGACGACGCTTCGCGTGCGATCGCCCTTTACTGCGATCTCGTTGCCCGCGCGGCGATCGACGGCATTGCGCGTCAGCAGGGCGCTGCCGGCCGCGATCTCGGCGCCTCCGAAGAGGTTCCGGTCGAGCCGGCTCTCGACGAATCGTCCGAAGCCTGATCGGGAGGCCGGCAGCTATTGCTGCCGCACCCCTTGAATTGTTCGGACGAGGCCGTTTCTGATGGAAATCTGAACGGCCTCGTTCTTTTCAGCCGGGAATGGCGCGGCTTGATTCGAAAAAGTTTCCCGCACCGCACCATGATGGCGACGTCATCACGGTGTCACATCGACAGGCCATTCCCTGCCAAACCTTCTGGCACGGCGCCACTTTGCGGTTGGCGCGCCAGCGAAACAGATGAAGAGGCATGAAGATGACTGTTACTGCCGCGATGGTGAAGGATCTGCGCGAGAAGACCGGCGCAGGCATGATGGATTGCAAGAAGGCGCTTGCTGAAACCAACGGCGACATGGAAGCCGCAGTCGACTGGCTGCGCGCCAGGGGCATCGCGAAGGCCGACAAGAAGTCCGGCCGCACCGCTGCCGAAGGTCTCGTGGGCATCGCCAGCGCCGGCAACAAGGCCGTTGTCGTCGAAATCAATTCCGAGACCGACTTCGTCGCTCGCAACGACGCCTTTCAGGACCTCGTCCGCGGCGTCGCCAGCGTCGCGCTCGGTACGGACGGCAGCGTTGAGGCCGTTGCCAACGCGACCTATCCGGCCACCGGCAAGTCTGTGGAAGAAACCATCAAGGACGCGATTGCGACGATCGGCGAGAACATGACGCTGCGTCGTTCCGCCCTGCTCGCTGTCGAGGATGGCGTTGTCGCGACCTACATCCATAATGCCGCCGGCGATGGTATCGGCAAGCTTGGGGTTCTGGTCGCGCTGAAGTCCACGGGCGACAAGGAAGCGCTGAACGCCATTGGCCGCCAGGTCGCCATGCACGTCGCGGCGACCAACCCGCTTGCCGTGCGCCCGAGCGAGATCGATCCGGCGGTTGCCGAACGTGAGCGCAACGTCTTCATCGAGCAGTCGCGCGCTTCGGGCAAGCCGGACAACATCATCGAGAAGATGGTGGAGGGTCGCATGCGCAAGTTCTTCGAGGAAGTCGCGCTTCTCTCGCAGGCTTTCGTGATGAACCCCGACCAGACCGTTGAAGCAGCCCTCAAGGAGGCCGAAAAGAGCGTCGGCGCGCCGATCGAGGTAACGGGCATCGCTCGCCTGCTGCTCGGCGAAGGCGTGCAGAAAGAAGAGTCCGACTTCGCAGCCGAAGTGGCGGCCGCCGCCAAGGGTTGATTTCTTCTTCCCGAATGGGAAAAGCTCAGGGCATCGCGTGACAACGCGGTGCCCTTCGTGTATCCGGCATTCGTCATTGCGTCGGGCCCGCTGGAATGCACATGGAGGCGGTCGATACCACGCAATCGGGTTTTTCCTTGTTGCCGCCGTGCGTGCCTTTCGCGCATGCGTGCCGATCTGTTCAGGAGTGATGATGTCGGCCAAGCCAATCTACAAGCGCGTTCTTCTCAAAGCCTCGGGCGAAGCCTTGATGGGGAGCCAGGGCTTCGGCATCGATGTGACGGTTGCCGATCGGATCGCATCCGACATCGCCGAGGCTCGGGCCATGGGCGTGGAAGTCGGCGTCGTTGTCGGCGGGGGCAACATCTTCCGTGGCGTGGCGGTCGCCTCCAAAGGCGGCGACCGGGTGACGGGCGATCACATGGGCATGCTGGCGACGGTCATCAATGCGCTTGCTCTTGCAACATCGCTGCGCAAACTCGACATCGATACGGTGGTGCTGTCGGCAATCGCGATGCCGGAGATTTGTGAAAGCTTCTCGCAGCGCGCGACGCTTTATCATCTTTCTCTGGGTCGTGTGGTGATCTTTGCCGGCGGTACCGGCAATCCGTTCTTCACGACCGATTCCGCAGCCGCGCTTCGCGCCGCGGAAATGGGAGCGGAGGCGATCTTCAAGGGAACGCAGGTGGACGGGATCTATTCCGCCGACCCGAAGAAAGTTCCTTCTGCCACCCGCTTCGATCGGCTGACCCATAGTGAGGTCCTCGAAAAGGGATTGGCCGTGATGGACGTTGCGGCGGTGGCGCTCGCGCGGGAAAATGCCATTCCGATCGTCGTTTTCTCGATCCACGAGAAAGGCGGGTTCGCGGAGATATTGACCGGTGGCGGTCGCGCCACCATCGTGACGGATAACTGATAATCTGCGGAGGCCCGGTGGGCCGCCTAACAGAACGGGAGCTAGTATCATGAGTGAAGGTGTGGATCTGAAGGAACTGAAGCGCCGGATGGACGGGGCGATTGCCGCGTTCAAGCACGACATCGCCTCGCTTCGTACCGGCCGCGCATCGGCAAACGTTCTCGATCCGGTGACCGTCGAGGCCTACGGATCGCGCATGCCGCTGAACCAGGTCGCCAACGTCACGGTTCCGGAAGCGCGCATGCTGTCGGTTTCGGTCTGGGACAAATCCATGGTCGGTGCAGTCGAGCGGGCGATCAGGGAGGCAAATCTCGGCCTCAATCCGATCGTGGACGGGCAGAATCTGCGCATTCCGCTGCCGGAGCTGAATGAGGAGCGTCGCAAGTCGCTCGTCAAGGTCGCACATGACTATGCCGAGAAAAGCAAGGTAGCGGTGCGCCATGTCCGCCGCGACGGTATGGATGACCTGAAAAAAGCCGAAAAGGATGGCGAGATCGGCCAGGATGAGAGCCGCGCCCAGTCGGAACGCGTGCAAAAGATGACCGATGAAATGATCTCCGAGATCGACCGCTTGCTCGCGGACAAGGAAAAGGAAATCATGCAGGTCTGACCCGTGGAATTGTGAGTCTCTATTTTCGGACAGCCCATGCCAGATATCACCTTCACAAACGCGCCGGCTCACGTCGCCATCATCATGGACGGCAACGGTCGCTGGGCGAACGCGCGTGGACTGCCCCGCACGATGGGGCACCGCAAGGGGGTCGAGGCGGTCCGCGGCGCGGTGAGGACGGCTGCGGAACTGGGTATCCGTTATCTGACCCTGTTTGCATTTTCATCGGAGAACTGGAGCCGGCCCGAGGATGAGGTCAGCGATCTCATGGGCCTGCTCAAGTCTTTCGTGCGAAGAGATCTGGCGGACCTGCACCGCGAGAACGTCCGCATCCGCGTTATCGGCGACCGCACGAACCTGAGCGGCGACATCCTGCCGCTCTTGCTCGAGGCGGAAGAGACCACGATCGCCAATACGGGGATCACGCTGGTGATCGCCTTCAATTACGGGGCGCGGGACGAACTGGCGAGGGCGATGCGCCGGCTGGCCGAAGAGGTGGCCGACGGGCGTCTTACGCCAAGCGACATCACGGCAGAGCGGATCGCAGAAACGATCGACACGGCAGGCATACCCGACCCCGATCTCATCCTGCGGACGAGTGGAGAGGAGCGCCTGTCAAATTTTCTGCTTTGGCAGGGAGCCTACTCCGAATTGCTGTTCATTCCAGAACTGTGGCCGGATTTCACGCGTGAGACTTTCATCGCGGCGATCGAGAAATATTCCGGCCGTGAACGCCGCTTTGGCGGGCTGCCGCAACCGACTTTGGCGGTCGGCTCCTGATGCCGAGCGAACTGAAGCTTCGAATCGCCTCCGCGGTCGTGCTCGCCGCCGTCGCTCTGGGCGCCACCTGGGCCGGAGGCTTCGCATTCCAGCTTCTGGCCGTCGCGATCGGCCTTTTGGTCTATTACGAGTGGTCGACGATCACGAGGCTCGTCGATCGGGATTTCCGGGGCAACGCCTTCGGCTGGCTCACGCAGGCGGTCGTCGCTGTTCTGGTGCTTTTCGACCACATGCCGTTGACCCTGCCTGTGCTTGCGGGCTCGATCGCGGTTGCGGCGCTATGGGTGTCTTTCAGGAAGGCGAGTTGGTGGCTGCCTGGCGGTATCGCCTATGCCGGCCTGGCAAGCATTTCTCTGGCGGCCATTCGCGGGGTGGATTATCTCGGCCTCATCGCGATGCTTTTCGTCTTCGCCGTCGTTTGGGGGACCGATATTTTCGCGTATTTTGTCGGTCGGGCGATCGGGGGTCCGAAGCTGGCCCCGGCGATTTCGCCCGGCAAGACCTGGTCGGGGGCCATCGGCGGTACGATCTGCGGCGTTCTTTCGGGCGTCGCCATCTTCATGGCGCATTTTTCGCTGCAGGACCTTCGTATCGTGGCCATCGCCCTCACGCTTTCGATCGCCAGCCAGATCGGCGACTTGTTCGAATCCTTCATAAAGCGACGCTTCGGCGTGAAGGACTCGAGTCGCCTGATACCGGGGCATGGCGGCGTCATGGATCGGGTCGATGGACTGATTTTCGCCTGCGGTGCGGCATTGCTTCTTGTGTTGGGCCAGCTTCTGTTGAGTGGCGGCCGGGAATCCGCCTTCGGTTCCGTGCTGCTGGGCCTTTAGGCTGGTTGCGACGGTGGGCGGCGTTCAGAACCGGAGGTGCAGGGGAGCCTCACAGTTTCGTCATTGTCCCGTCGGCGCTTGCATGGGTTCTTAAAGCCAAAGAGAAAAAAGAGTAGGATCGTGCCGCATCACGAATTCTGGTAGCGGCCACCGCCACAGCGGATGCGTTAGGAACTGAAATGAGCCTTCTGCTTGACAATCTCCAATACACTATCCCCACTTTCCTGTTCCTCCTGACCCTGCTGGTCTTCGTCCATGAGATGGGGCACTACCTGGTCGGCCGCTGGTCCGGCATCCGCATTGTGGCCTTTTCCGTGGGCTTTGGGCCGGAACTTTTTGGCTGGACGGACCGCCACGGCACCAGGTGGAAGTTCTGCATCATCCCGCTTGGCGGTTACGTCAAGTTTTTTGGCGACCAGGACGCGGCGAGTTCGCCCGATTACGAACGGCTGGAGAGACTGGCCCCGGGCGAGCGGGGCAGGACGTTCCTTGGCGCAAAGCTGTGGAAGCGTGCGGCAACCGTTGCCGCCGGACCGATCGCCAATTTCCTGCTGGCAATTGCGATCTTTGCCGTTCTCTTCTCCATTTACGGCCGCGCTGTCGCCGATCCGGTGGTCGCTTTCGTCGCGCCCGACAGTGCAGCGGAAGCGGCCGGCGTCCAGCCGGGGGACCGGCTGATTTCCATCGACGGAACGCCGGTATCGACCTTCGATGATGTGCGCCGCTATGTCGCCGTCCGCCCGGAACTGCCGATAAATGTCCGAATCGAGCGCGAGGGCGCCACGATCGATTTGCGCATGGTACCGCAGCGCACGGAAACCGTCGATCCGCTTGGCAATAAGGTCGAAGAGGGAAAGATCGGCATCGGAACGAACCAGGAGGCGGGCAACTTCCGGATCGAGACCTACGGCCCCCTTGAGGCTGTCGGCCAGGGCGCCTTGCAAAGCTGGCGGATCGTAACCGGCACGTTCGACTATCTGGCGAATATGATCGTTGGCCGGATGAACGCCGATCAATTGGGAGGGCCGATTCGCATAGCGCAGATGTCGGGGCAAATGGCGAAGCTCGGCATCGCCGAAGTGTTGAACTTTGCCGCGGTGCTTTCGGTTTCCATAGGGTTGCTTAACCTGATGCCCGTGCCCGTGCTGGATGGCGGACATCTCGTATTCTACGCGGTCGAGGCTTTGCGTGGAAGGCCGGTTGGCCCGGCCGCACAGGAACTCGCATTTCGCATCGGCTTTGCAATGGTCCTGATGCTGACGTTCTTCGCGGCCTGGAACGATATCAACTGGCTCTTCGGCTAGAGCATTTTGCAGTCAGGCGGAATCGTCTGACGTCGCACAAATGCGGCGGAAACGAACAGATGGAGCGGTAGGGCGAACGTATCCCGCCCTGGCGCATCGGCCCGTGATCGGAACCTGCGGCAAAACGAAGCCAAACGGCGAGACAGTCGCGGGGGCAATCCGCGAGTGTCTCCAGAACGAACGTGCCGGGGACCGAGGGGGAATTCCTGGGAATTGTCCGATCGACCGGTTCCGGTCACTTGCTTCGCAACCATTTGTTTACGATAACGCGACGCCGTAGTGGCTGTTAAGCCACGGTTCGAATTGAAGTAAACAGAAATTAACGAGCCGACTTGCTTGTATGGGAAAAGCCGGTAAAACGGCAACCGTGACCGGAGTCGGTACGGAACTGCCGCGGTACGTTGAAAAAAGGTTAGAATTGACAATGAAAGCTGGTTCAAGGTTTTTGAGCGCGGTCTCGGCGTTTGCGCTGTCTGCGAGCATGGTTGCGACAGGAACCGGTGTCGGGTTGATTGCTGGTGCGTCGGTGGCTCATGCCGCAGTGATCAACCGTGTTGAGGTGCGTGGCGCGACGCGTGTGAGCCCCGAAACCGTTCGGGCGAACATCACGATCGTTCCCGGCAGGGACTTCAGCAATGCCGACATCGATGCTTCCGTTAAGCGCCTTTATGCGACCGGCTATTTCTCGGATGTCAGCATCAGCGTTTCCGGCGGTACGCTGGTCGTCAACGTCAGCGAAAATCAACTGGTGAATCAGGTCGTCTTCAACGGCAACCGCAAGATCAAGGACGACAAGCTGCAAGCGGTCGTGCGCACGCAGCCCCTTGGGCCCTACAGCGAAGCGACTGTCGAGAACGATATTCAAGCGATCAGGGATGCCTATGCCGCGATCGGTCGTAGCGACGTCACTGTGACGACGCAGGTCGTTCCGATCGCCGAGGGGCGCGTAAACCTCGCATTCGTCATCAACGAGGGCGAGCGCACCAAGATCACCCAGATCAATTTCGTCGGCAACGAAGTCTATAGCGACGGTCGCCTCCAGTCGGTGATCGCGACGAAGGAATCCGGCATCTTCTCGTTCTTGACGCGCAAGGACGTCTATAATCCGGACAAGCTGCGAGCCGATGAGGAGCTGCTGCGCCAGTTTTACTACAATCGAGGCTATGCCGACTTCCGTGTGATCTCGTCCGACGCGGCGCTCAACGAGGCGACCAACGAATATACGGTGACGATCACGGTCGAGGAGGGGCCGCGTTACGCCTTCGGCCCGATCAATGTCGAATCGACCGTCGAAGGTATCGATGCCGAGGAGTTGAGGGGGCTGGTTCAGAGCCGCGAGGGTTCGGTCTATAAGGCCAAGGACATCCAGGACACGATGAGCGCAATCTCGAAGCGCGTTGCTTCGGCCGGCTATCCGTTTGCGCGTGTCACGCCGCGCGGCAACCGTAACCTCGCCAACAACACCATTGCCGTCGATTACCTCGTCGATCAGGGCGAGCGCGCCTATGTCGAGCGCATCGAGATTCGCGGCAACACCCGTACGCGCGACTACGTCATCCGTCGCGAGTTCGACGTGGGCGAGGGGGACGCCTTCAACCAGGAAATGATCGCACGCGCCAAGCGCCGGCTGGAGGCCTTGGGCTACTTCTCGTCGGTGAATATCTCGACCGCGCCGGGCAGTGCCGCCGATCGCGTGATCGTCATTGTCGACGTTCAGGATCAGGCCACGGGCTCGTTCGGCATCGGTGCCGGCTATTCCGCCGGCAGCGGCGGCGGCTTCCTTGTGGAAGCCTCGATCGAAGAAAAGAACTTCCTTGGCCGCGGGCAATATATTCGTCTGGCCGCCGGCAGGGGCGAAGACAGCAAGACCTACAATGTCTCCTTCACGGAGCCCTATTTCCTGGGCTATCGCCTGGCGGCCGGTTTCGACGTGTTCAAGAATGAACACGATTTCGACGACGATCACTACAGCTATAACGATCAGGGCTTCAGTCTGCGGGTAACGGCGCCGATCACGGAAAGCTTGTCGACGACGCTGCGTTACAACTATACCGAGCTTAAGTATTTCGGTGACGAGGACGAGTTGTCCTCGCCCTATGATCGGGTCATCGACGGCAGCCCGTGGACCCGTTCGTCGATATCCCACTCCTTCACCTACAACACGCTCGATGATGCCCAACTGCCGCGCGAGGGCGTCCTTGCATCGGTCACGCAGGAGTTCGCCGGTCTCGGCGGTACCTCCGATTTCTACAAGATCTCGGGTAAGGCCAGGTGGTACTACACCTTGAACGACGAGGCGGATATCATCGGCTCGCTCGCCGGTAGTGCGGGTCACCTGGTGAAGACCTCCGGATCCATGGAGGTTTTCGATCAGTTCCAGTTGGGCAGCAACGACATCCGCGGCTTCGAGCGCAACGGCATCGGTCCTCGCGTCAACAACGGTGACGCCCTCGGCGGCACGACCTATTTCACCGCCTCGGCGGAAGCGTCGTTCCCGCTGCCGGGAATTCCGCGTGACAGCGGCTTCCGCGGTGCGTTCTTCGTCGATGCTGGTACGCTTTATGGCAATGATGTCGAACTCACCGGGGCCGGCGAGTTTGCCCGCGGCACCGACGCGTCGCTGCGCGCATCCGTCGGCGTCAGCCTGATCTGGGCATCGCCCTTCGGTCCGTTGCGTGTCGACTACGCCGTGCCGGTCGCAAAGGAAGATTTCGATAAGGTCCAGAACTTCAAGTTCGGTATCAACTCTTCCTTCTGATAAGCGCAGTCCAGAACTGCCAGATAAACGTTCTGGAGTGGCTAGGGTCAGGACCCCATGGAACAGAATTGGTTCTTTCAGCCCCATGAAGGGATTCGCCTGGGCGACTTGGCGAATCAGATAGGGGCGGAGCTCTCGGATGCGGCCGTCGCCGATCAAGCCGTTCATGCGGTGGCACCTGTCTATCGGGCCAAGCCGGGTGACATCTGTTACATGCTTTCGCGCAAGAGTCGCGATGAACTGGAGAGCTGCCACGCTTCTGCGATCATCTGCGACAAGACGATCGCTTCGCTTGTTCCCGGCCATATTCCCGTATTGCTGACGCCAAAACCGCACACGGCGTTCGCGCTTGCCGGCACGTTGCTGCACGGGGAGGCGATGCGTCCTTCGTTCAATACGAGCGAACGCGGCATAGCACCGGGGGCTTTCATCGATCCGACGGCTCGGCTGGAGCCGGGTGTTGAAGTGGAGCCTTCGGCGGTGGTCGGAGCCGGGGCGGAAGTCGGCAGCGGTACGCGGATTGGGGCCGGTGCTCTCATTGGACCGAACGTCCGCATTGGTCGCGATTGCACGATTTCCGCTGGCGCAAGCATCCTTTGCGCTCTAGTGGGCAACAACGTCATCATCCATCCCGGTGCGCGGATCGGCCAGGATGGATTCGGCTATGCGCCGGGTCCGGGCGGCGGCATGATCAAGATCGTCCAGGTCGGGCGGGTGATCATCCAGGACCATGTGGAGATCGGTGCCAACACGACGATCGATCGCGGCACCATGGACGATACGGTGATCGGCGAGGGCACGAAGATCGATAATCTCGTGCAGATCGGCCACAACGTCCGCATCGGCCGTTACTGCGGCATCGTCAGCCAGGTCGGTATCGCCGGTAGCGCGCGGATTGGCGATGGAGTGATGATCGGCGGCGGCACCGGCGTGAATGGTCATATTACAATCGGAGATGGCGTGCAGATTGCCGCGATGAGCGGGGTGGCGAGCGACGTACCGGCTGGAGAGCGCTACGGCGGAATACCGGCGCGTCCGATGCGGGATTTCCTGCGCGATGTCGCCGAGATGGCTATGCGGGCAAGCGGAAGACAGAAGAAGAAGGGTGGCAAGGATGAATGAGGCTGCGACAGTTCTCGGTACCGCGGATATTCAGGAGATCCTCAAGCTTCTTCCTCATCGCTATCCGTTCTTGATGGTCGATCGCATCATCGAGATCGATGATGACAACTCCGCGATCGGCATCAAGAACGTGACGGCGAACGAACCGCACTTTACCGGGCATTTTCCGGAAAAGCCGATCATGCCCGGCGTATTGCTGATCGAAGGCATGGCCCAGACGGCAGGCGCGATCTGCGCGCGCAAGACGGGCATCGGCAGCAATCTCGTCTACTTCATGACGATCGACAACGCGCGTTTCCGCAAGCCGGTGGTGCCCGGCGATCGCGTGGAGTTTCACGTCGCCAAGCACAAGCAGCGGGGCAATATCTGGAAATTTCATTGTGACGCAAAAGTTGACGGGCAACTGGTCGCGGAAGCTGATATCGGCGCGATGATCGTCAGCAAGGAAGACGCCTGAAAATGATTGCACCAACTGCGAAGATCCATCCGTCGTCGGTTATCGAAGACGGCGCTGTGATCGGCGAGAACGTGAAGATCGGCCCGTTTTGTCACATCGGGCCGAACGTCGTTTTGGGAGACGATATCTCGCTGTTGAGTCATGTCGTCGTGATCGGGCGCACGACGATCGGCAAGGCAACGAAAATCTTCCCCGGTGCCGTGATCGGCGGCGATTCGCAGAGTGCGCATCACAGTGCAGTGAACACCAAGCTTGTGATTGGCGAAAATTGCACGATCCGCGAAGGCGTGACGATGAACACCGGCACGGTCGAACATGGCGGCACCACAGTCGTTGGCGACAACAACCTGTTCCTCGCCTATTCGCATGTCGCCCATGATTGCCGTCTCGGGAACAACATTATCCTGTCGAACAACGTGATGCTCGCCGGCCATGTCACGGTCGAGGATCGGGCCATCCTCGGCGGCGGTTCGGCCGTCCACCAGTTCACCCGTGTCGGCCGTCAGGCCTTTGTCGGCGGGCTGTCGGCGGTGAGCTACGACGTCATCCCCTATGGCATGCTGAATGGCAATCCGGGTGTGCTGAGCGGCCTCAACGTCGTCGGAATGACGCGCGCAGGGATCGACCGCCAGACGATTCACGCGGTGCGGCGGTGCTACAAGCAGATTTTTGAGGGGCCGCAATCCATCCGCGCCAACGCCGCGGCAGTTCGCGAGGCGTATCTCGATTGTCCGCCGGCGATCGAGATCCTCGATTTCATCGCTGCCGAAAGCGATCGCGCGCTGTCGTCGCCGAATCGCAGCAGCAAGGGCTGATCGCAATGGCGGTGCATGGCCTGCCGCAGGCGAAGGGCAGGCTCGCCATCATCGCCGGCGCCGGCGCGTTGCCGCACCATGTCGCCGAAGCGGTGCGCAGGCAGGGAGAGGACCCTTTCATCATCGCTCTGTCTCGCGAGGCGGATGCCGATTGGACCGGTTTCGATCATTCGACGCTCGCGATCGGCGATTTCGCAGCGATCAGCCGAACTTTTGCGACAGAAGGCATCGACCGCGTGGTGCTTTCCGGTGCGGTTCGGCAGCGTCCGGAATGGCGCGACATCCGGCCGACCCTGAAGACGCTCGCGAAGGTCCCGAGCGTCCTCAGAACGCTGGTTTCGGGCGGCGACGACGCGGTGCTGCGCATGGCAATGGAACTTATAGAAGTGAGCGGCGCCCGAATCATCGGTGCTCATGAGGTGGTTCCGGATCTGCTGGCACATGCCGGCCCGATCGGCGCGCATGCGCCGGCCGACGAGGATCGTCGCGACATAGCTGCCGGGATGGCCGCTGCCGAAGCATTGGGCGCGCTCGACGTCGGGCAGGGCGCCGTCGCGGTCGGCGGAAGGGTGGTGGCGCTCGAGGGGGCTGAAGGAACCGATGACATGCTGGCGCGGGTCGCTGCGCTCAAGGCAGGCGGCCGTGTGTCGGCGCGGCGCCGAGGCGTCCTCGTGAAGCTCTGCAAGCCGCAACAGGACGAGCGTGCCGATCTGCCGACGATTGGTCGCTCGACCGTCGCGGCCGCCGAGGCAGCAGGTCTGGCCGGCATCGCGGTCGAAGCCGGGCGTGCGCTCGTCGTCGAACGCCGAGAGGTCGTCGAGGCTGCGAATCGCAATGGCCTCTTCATCATCGGCATCGAGCGCGAGGGTCGGGGGGGCAGGCCGTGACGGTTCGCCGTTACAAGCTGGCGGTCATTGCCGGAGAAGTTTCGGGGGATCTGCTCGGCGCTGACCTGGTCCGCGCGCTTCGCGGACGTGTCGCAGGAGCCGTCGATCTCGTCGGCGTCGGTGGTGAGGCATTGGAAGCCGAAGGCCTCGGCTCGCTGTTCGACTACTCCGAATTGTCGATCATGGGATTTTCGCAAGTGCTCGCCCGGCTGCCGAAGCTTCTTCAGCGCATCCGCCAGACCGCGCTTGCCATCATCGCCGCGCGCCCGGACGCATTGCTGATCATCGACAGCCCCGACTTCACCCACCGGGTGGCGGGGCGGGTGCGTGCCGCACTGCCGGACCTGCCGATCATCGACTATGTCTGTCCGAGCGTCTGGGCATGGAAGCCGGAACGCGCCCCACGGATGCGCGCCTATGTCGATCATGTGCTTGCGGTGCTGCCCTTTGAACCGGAGGTGATGCGCAACCTCGGCGGTCCGCCGACCACCTATGTCGGGCACAGGCTGGCCTCGGACGTCAACCTACTCGCGGTCCGGGAAGAGCGGCGTGCGAGGCAGCGGTCAGGGGAGGCCAGCGCGCCCAAGACCTGCCTTTTGCTCCCTGGCTCACGCGCCGGCGAGGTCAGCCGCCTGCTGCCGATCTTCCGCGAAACCGTCGAGGAACTGGCACAGCGCCACGGAGACATGCGCTTCCTGCTGCCGACAGTTCCTCGCCAGGAAGGCCGCGTGCGGGCGTTGACGACGTCCTGGAAGGTCCAGCCGGAGATCTCCGTTACGGCGGACAAGAAGTGGCAGGCCTTCGCCGAGGCGGACGCTGCGCTTGCCGCGTCGGGCACCGTTATTCTTGAACTGGCGCTTGCCGGCGTGCCGGTCGTGTCGACCTATTATGCGGATTGGCTCGTCACTTTGCTGCACAGCCGGATCCGGATTTGGACTGCGGCACTGCCGAACCTGGTTGCCGATTTCCCCGTCGTCCCGGAATATTTCAACAGGGCGATCCGTCCGGCGGTCTTGACGCGGTGGATCGAACGGCTGTCCGGCGACACGGCTCAGCGGCAAGCCATGCTCGACGGCTTCGCGATCGTGCAGGAGCGTATGGCGACGGCTCGACCGCCGGGCGAAAGCGCGGCGGATATCGTCTTTGATTATCTCCAAGGCAAAAAGCCCGGCCATTTCTGACCGGGCTCTTTGATTTGATTTGAGCGGTGCTACAGCGCCGCGCGTCTCTCGCCTGTGCTCAGCGCTTGGAGAGCGGCACGTAGTCGCGCAGAGACGCGCCGACATAGAGCTGGCGCGGGCGACCGATGCGCTGTTCCGGATCCTCGATCATCTCGTTCCACTGGGCAATCCAGCCGACGGTCCGGGCAAGGGCGAAGAGCACGGTGAACATCGTAGTGGGGAAGCCCAGCGCCTTGAGCGTGATACCGGAATAGAAGTCGATGTTCGGATAGAGCTTCTTCTCGATGAAGTACTCGTCGGTAAGCGCAATGCGCTCGAGTTCCATCGCGACCTCGAGCAGCGGGTCGTCCCTGTGGCCGAGTTCCGCCAGGACCTCATGGGTCGTCTTCTGCATGATCTTGGCGCGCGGGTCGTAATTCTTGTAAACCCGGTGGCCGAAGCCCATTAGGCGGAACGGATCGTTCTTGTCCTTGGCGCGCGCGATATATTCGGGGATGCGGTCGACCGAGCCGATCTCGGCGAGCATATTGAGTGCGGCCTCATTGGCGCCGCCATGGGCCGGACCCCAAAGGCAGGCAATACCGGCGGCGATGCAGGCGAACGGATTGGCGCCCGACGAGCCGGCAAGGCGCACCGTCGAGGTCGAGGCGTTCTGCTCATGATCGGCGTGCAGAATGAAGATGCGGTCCATGGCGCGCGCCAGCACCGGGTTCACCACGTATTCCTCGCAAGGCACGGCAAAGCACATGCGCAGGAAATTCGAGGCATAGTCAAGATCGTTCTTCGGATAGATGAACGGCTGGCCGACGTGATACTTGTAGGCCATCGCCGCGATGGTCGGCATTTTCGCGATCATCCTGAGCGACGCGACCATGCGCTGGTGCGGGTCGGTAATGTCGGTGGAATCGTGGTAGAAGGCTGAGAGAGCACCGACACAGCCGCACATCACGGCCATCGGATGGGCGTCGCGACGGAAGCCGGTGAAGAAGCGCGACATCTGCTCGTGAACCATCGTGTGATGGGTGACGCGGTAGTCGAAGTCGTCCTTCTGCGCCTTGGTCGGCAGTTCGCCGTAAAGCAGGAGGTAGCAGACTTCAAGGAAGTCACCGTGCTCGGCCAGCTGTTCGATCGGGTAACCGCGATGAAGCAACACGCCCTCGTCGCCATCGATATAGGTGATCTTGGACTCGCATGATGCCGTCGACGTGAAACCCGGATCGTAGGTGAACATCTTGGTCTGTTGGTAGAGCGAACCGATGTCCACGACGTCCGGTCCGATGGATCCCGATCTCACTGGCAGGTCCGCTGCCTTTCCATCGATGGTTACCGTGGCGTTTTTTCCTGACATGGGACCCTCCGTCTTATGGCGCCGCGGCATATGCCTATGCCACGAGATTGAACGTTGCGAGTTTGCTATATGATTTACTTTCGGCTGCCAAGCTGTACGAAAGGCAAATGGTGCGATGCGAAAATAGGCATATGGCGACGCAACAATCGCATCTTACGGCAACATGTCAAATGAGAGCAACGATCGCGAAGCTGATAGTGCGGTACCATTCTTTATAGGCTTGCCTCTTTTTTGGGCGGTTAGTCTCCCGGTTGCAATGTGAGTTCCCGGGTTGCAGGATCAGTCCCGACAGGCAGAAAGGGCAGCGAAGGAAATGGGGGAGGGGCGGGCACGGACGGTGATGCGCGATGCGGAGCGCCTCGCATGGCGCTTGACGGATCGCCTAACCTTCGTTCGGGATGCCGGACTGCCTGGGAATCGGGCCGATCCCGGCCCTCCCTCGAGACGCAATCATTCATTCGCCGCCGATCGCGGCCGTTCGATAGCCGAATCCACCTCCCGCAGCCTGCGCGCCGCCATTGAGCGGGAAGCGGAATTTGGCCATGGCTTCGCATTGATACCGGTCCTGCTCGCGCTCGGTTGCCTCGCATGGTTCACATCGGCGGAAAGCATCGGAATTGCCAAACTTGCAGTGCTGCTCTGCGTTTTCGGCATGTCTGCGCTCTTGTGCCGTGGCCGCTTCCGCACGCTGCGGCCACTCGCGCTGGCGCCTCTGCTTCTCCTCACCGGCATGCTGTTGGCCGCGATGGAAACGGCCCGGCTGGATACCGTCATTCTCGATGGTCCGGTGACCACCAACCTTCGCGGGACCGTTCTGTCGCGGGAGCAGGACGACAAAGGGCGGTGGCGATACCTGATCGAGATCGGCGAAACATCCGAGCCGCGGCTGCGCAGGCCTCCGGCCAGGGCGACGCTCATGGCGCGCAGCCGCCACGAAGCCTTTCCGGTCGGCTCGGCCATCGAGGGCAGGGCGCGTCTCTCGCCGCCTTCCGGCCCGGCATTGCCCGGGCTTAACGATTTCGCATTCGATGCCTATTTCAACGGGATCGGCGCAGTTGGGTTCTTCTACGGCGCGCCCCGGGCATTCGTGGACGACAAGAATGGCGGCGGGGCAAACGTCGCCACATCGTTGCGGACCTATCTTGCGGTGGCACGCGAAGAACTGGGCAGCCGCCTACGGTCGACGATCGGAGGCGATGCCGGCGCAATCGCAGCCGCACTTGTGACCGGCGAGAAGCGCGCCATCAGCCGTGAGACGGTCGAGGCAATGCGTGCCGCCGGCCTGTCGCACATACTTGCGATCTCCGGGCTCCACATGGTGCTGGCGGCAGGGACCTTCCTCGTCGGCGTGCGGACGCTGTTGAGCTTGATCCCCGGCTTTGCGGAGAAGCGTTCCATCAAGAAGATCGCGGCCGGCGGCGCGCTTCTAATGGCCTTTCTCTACATGCTGATCTCCGGCGGAGCCGTGTCGGCATTGCGGTCCTGGATCATGATCTCGATCATGCTCGTTGCCGTCTTTTTCGATCGTGTCTCGATCAGCCTGCGCAATGTGGCGCTGGCGGCCCTCGTCATCATTGCCTGGACGCCCTCCGCCACGGCCGGTGCCGGATTTCAGATGTCTTTTGCGGCAACGCTTGCGCTGGTCGCCGGTTATGCCCGCTGGCGCGACCACAAGCTGCGGCAGCGGGAGAAAAAGGGGCGCCGCGCATCCTTTGGGGCGGTACCCGGTTTCATCGTCGCCACGACTGCAACCTCTCTCATCGGCGGCTTGGCGACGGCCATCTATGCCGCGTCCTATTTTCACAGGCTGCCGGCCTACGGGCTGCTCGCCAACGTCGTTGCGGCGCCGCTGGTCGGTATCCTCGTCATGCCGTTCGCTTTGTTCGCAATGCTGCTCATGCCCTTTGGGCTCGAACGCTATCCCTTGATGGTCATGGGGCAGGGCTTGGACTGGATGATAATGGTCGCGCGATACGTCGCGGCGCTGGACAGCGAATGGGTGACAGGCCGCATAGGCGCGGCCGGCTTCTTCTTGATCGCCATGGGCGGTGTCCTGCTCTGTGTGCTGAGGACACGATTGGCGTTCGCCGGTGCAGGGCTGGTCCTCCTGGGGGGAGCGGCCATCGCGCTCGAACGCCTGGCGGAACGGCCCTCGATCGTGATATCGGAGGACGGTCAACTGGTCGGCCTCCTCGTCGAGGGCGCGATCGCCACAAACCGGGGGAGGCCGCCGGAGTTCATCTTCTTGCAATGGCAGCGGGCGCTCGCTCTCGACCGCCATGTGCCGCCGACGGATCTCTCAGCTCGCGCCGCTTCCGGGTATGACGCTGCGCCGAAACCGAAGGAGGCGGTTGGAGGAGGAGGCTTGAACGCAATGGCGAGTGCTGCCGAGGCTGTGACGGCGCTCTCGGCGGCGAAGCCCGGCACTTTCTCTTGCCGCAAGGATGAGTGGTGCATTGGCCGAAGCCGGGAGGGCTGGGCAATTGTCGTCATCGACGCCGCGGAGCTCTTCCCGGCCTTGTGCGGACGCGCCGATCTGGTAGTCGCCGCCACGCGTCGGCCGCTCGCTGCCTGCCCATCGGGTCGCGCGCTGGTCGTGACGGGCGATTCCTTGCGGCGGAGCGGGGCAATCGAGATCCATGCCGATCATGGCAAGCCTGGCGCATCGCCACAGATGCGCGTCGTCAATTCGTTTCGGTCCACACAGCGGCCGTGGGAGCGCCATCGCCGCTACGATTGGCGCAGCGGCACCTTCTTTTCCGAGCAACTGCCTCCTTGACGAAAGCGTCGGAACGATCGCAACACCGCGCCTAAGTCTGCGTCACTAATCTTGATTATTTAACTCCACAAATCCTTGTCATCGCCCTGCGGTTTGTCGTAAGGATGTGCCAATGGATGGTGCCCGCGCCCGTGATTGTCGCGGCAAGCAAAGACAAAATGAGGAATGGGATGGCGAATCGGAGCCGACCGATATTGAACGTCCTGATTGCGACGACGCTCGCCATTCTCCTGGCCGGCCCCGCCGCGAAAGGATTGGCGCAGACGGTGGCGCCCGCGCCGCTCGGCGAACAGCCGGCACTGCCCGCCGCCCCGATGCCGAATGTGCCGCTCGACATCCAGACGGCCCAGGCGCCGGTTCTTCCGCACGACCTTTCGCCGATCGGCATGTTCCTTGCAGCCGACGTCGTCGTTAAGGGTGTGATGATCGCCTTGGCGCTGGCCTCTGTCGCAAGCTGGACGATCTTCCTCGCGAAGACGCTTGAACTGGCGCAGGCGAAATCGCGGCTGACGCGCTCGGTGCAGGTCCTGACTGCGGCAAACGGGCTGGCGGACGTGAAGATGGACCTTGGCCGCAGGGCCGGCATTGCCGCGGATATGGTGGCTGCAGCGCGCGACGAGATGGTCCGCTCGGAGCCGGTGCTCGACCATACGCCGGCCGCCGGCGTCAAGGAGCGCATATCGTCGCTGCTCAACCGCATCGAGGTTCGCGCCGGCAAGCGCATGAGCATTGGCACCGGCATCCTGGCGTCGATCGGCTCTGTCGGTCCCTTCGTCGGCCTCTTCGGGACCGTCTGGGGAATCATGAATTCCTTCATCGGCATCAGCAGGGCGCAGACGACCAATCTGGCGATCGTCGCACCGGGCATTGCCGAAGCGCTGATGGCCACCGCGATCGGTCTTGTCGCCGCCATTCCGGCGGTGCTGATCTACAACTATTTCGCCCGCTCCGTCAGCGGCTATAGACTGATCCTTGCGGATGCCGCTGCCGCCGTCGAGCGCCTGGTGAGCCGCGATCTCGACCATCGTCAAAGCCGCGAGGCGCAGCCGCGCCGGCAGGAGGGTTATGCCCCTGGCGCCGACACCGCATTCGCCAGAATTGGATAACGGCCATGGCGGGAAGGATTTCCGAAGACGGCGGCGAGCTCGACGAGAACAGCGAGATCAACGTCACGCCCTTCATCGACGTCATGCTCGTTCTCTTGATCATCTTCATGGTTGCCGCCCCGCTAGCAACGGTCGACGTGAAGGTGGATCTGCCGCAATCCGCCGCAAAACCGACGCCGCACGACGACAAGCCGGTTTTCGTGACGCTGAAATCCGATCTCACCCTGGCGGTCGGCAATGAGGAAGCGGCCCGCGAGACCTTCTCCTCCGTGCTCGACCGGGTCAGCGGTGCGAACAGGGAAAGACGCGTTCTCCTGCGCGCAGACCGGCTGGTCGACTACGGCGAGCTCATGGCGGTGATGAACCTCATCCAGCGGGCCGGCTACAGCAGGATCGCTCTGGTCGGTCTCGAGGCGGCGCCTGCGCCCTGACGAACAACGCGTCGCGTTGCGCCCTTTGCGATGCCCCTGCGGGCGGCAACGTTCCTTTTTCTATCCCGAAACGCCGCGGTCGCTTGAAACCGGCGATGCGGCGAATTATGAGCTTAGGCTAGGGCTGCCGGGCAGCCAGGCTGAAGACAGTGCGGTTCGCCCGGCCAAAGGGCGCCGCGCCCATGGGGACACGAGGCAGTATCATGAACTTCGAAGCAGCGCGCACTAAGATGGTGGACAATCAGATCCGGACGACGGATGTGACGTCCCATTCGGTCCTCTCTGCCTTCCTCACGGTGCCGCGCGAAGAATTCGTGCCCGCGAAGATGCGGGAACTCGCCTATATCGATGCCGATATTCAACTCATCGGAGGAGCCGAGCCGCGCTACATCATGGAGCCCTCTCCGCTGGCAAAATTGCTGCAGCTCGCGCAGATTTCCAAGTCCGACGTCGTTCTGGAGATTGGTTGCGGCACGGGCTACGCCTCGGCTTTGCTGTCGCTTCTGGCCGGCTCGGTGGTGGCGCTGGAGGCCGATGAAGCGCTTGCCGCTACCGCAACGGAGACGCTCGCACGCCTCGGCTACGACAACATTGCCGTCGTGACCGGCGATCTCAACAAGGGCTATCCTGCCGAGGCGCCTTACGACGTGATCTTCATCAATGGTGCGGTCGAAACGATACCGGCCGGACTCTTCGAGCAGTTGCGCGATGGCGGGCGCCTCGTGGTCGTTGAAGGCTTTAGTAACGCATCCCGTGCGAAGCTTTACATGCGCGAATCGGGAAGGACGTCCGAGCGGCCCGATTTCAATACGTCCGTGAAGCCTCTGCCCGGTTTCCGCCGTGAGCAGACATTTGTTTTTTGATGGCTCCTCCCATTGAGGTGCCTCATTATATGAGCATCGGCGCAAAAAAGTCGATGTTGCCGATTGGCAACGTGTTGCCTGTTTCTCTTTGAAATGCCCGGGTCGAGTGGTGGTGCACAGTTGTCGCAAAGCCGAATCCGGGGTTCATAGAGCAAAGAAGCGGTGATTTGCCTGCCGGTGCGTGGCTTTGCGCGCCATTACTGGTTGAGCGAATCAACCCGTGGGGACTTGCTACTAACTTGCGGGCGGCAACGCCGCCCGGCTGATCGGAGGTAAGATCGTGTCGTTTGTTCGCAAAACAGCCTTGTGGGCGGCTGTTTCAACCAGCCTGTTGCTTGCGCCGCACGCCGCGTCCGCCGAGTCGATCTTCGGTGCAATGGCCAAGGCCTACGCGAACAACCCGGATCTGAACGCGGCGCGCGCCGGCCTGCGCGCAACCGACGAGGGGGTTCCGATCGCAAAGTCCGGCTATCGGCCGCAGGTGTCCGCCGCGGCGACCGGGACGCTGTCGCGCGTCGATAGCGAGGCGACGGGCACGCGCGACCTTCATAGCGGGCAGATCGGCATCTCGATCACCCAGACCGTTTTCGACGGGTTCCAGACCCTGAACAATGTCAGGGCGGCAGAGTCGACGGTTTTTTCGAGCCGTGAGACGCTGAAGGCCAACGAAATCCAGATTCTTCTGGCGGCCGCACAATCCTACGCCAACATCGCCCGCGACCAGCAGATCGTCTCCATACGCCGCCAGAACCTGGCCTTCCTTCGCGAGCAGTTGAGCGCGGCCGAAGCGCGCCTCGATGTGGGCGAAGGCACCCGTACCGATGTGAGCCAGGCGCAGGCGGAACTCGCCAATGCCCAGTCGCTGCTCGTTGCGGCGGTCGCGCAGCTGAAGCAGAGCGAAGCGGTCTATGTGCAGATCGTCGGCGCGGTTCCGACGGGCATCAGGCAGCCCGGCCCGGCAACCAAGGCCATGCCAAGGTCGCTCGATCAGGCCGTCGCCACGGGCCTTAGGGAAAACCCGCAGATCCTGGCTGCGCAATATGCCGTCGATTCGGCCGGCTTTCAGGTGAAGTCGGCCGAAGGCACCATGTTGCCGGGTGTCGTCCTCCAGGGCGCGGTCACCCGCAACACCGGCAACGTCTCCACGGACAACACCACGGCGAGCATCACGGCCCGGCTCGAAGTGCCGATCTATCAGGGCGGCGCGGAATACGGCCAGATCCGCCAGGCCAAGGAACGCCTCGGCCAGCAGCGGATCCTCGTCGATTCGGCGCGTGCATCGGTGCAGCAGACCGTCGTCTCCGCCCATGCTCAGCTTGAATCGGCGCTCGCCCGCATCACTGCCAGCCGGTCGCAGATTTCCGCCGCCAACCTGGCGCTCGAAGGCGTCGTCGAGGAACGCAAGGTCGGCCAGCGCACGACCCTCGACGTGCTCGACGCGCAGCAGGACGTTCTGAATGCGCAGGAGTCTCTTGCCGTCGCTCAGCGCGACGCCGTCGTGGCGAGCTATGCCCTGCTGGCGGCAATGGGCAGGCTGACCGTGAGGACGCAGGGGCTTCAGGTGGCGGAATACCGCGCGGAGGAGCACTACGAGGCCGTCAAGGACAAGTGGTTCGGCCTGCGCACCGTCGACGGACGATAAGCCAAGTCGCTGCCCGTCGGTAAGCTGAAGAGAGTAGAAACGCTTCGCATCCGGTTGGAATGCGAGGCGTTTCTGCGTTGTGCCTTCCTTTGAAGCATTCGGCGCCTGCCGAGAAAAACAAATCTGTGCAACAATTTCCAAGCGTGATTCGCGGCGTTTGTTTCGATCGTGAACTCACCTAAGGTTTTTGCGGAATCGGGTTCCGGAGCTTCGACCCGGGTCCGACCGCAGAGCAAACGAGGATTGAAATGGCACAGCTCAACGTCGCACGAGAACCTTCGATGGATGAGATTCTCGCATCCATCCGAAAGATCATCGAAAGCAACGAGACGGGGCCGATTGCCGCCTCTGATCCGCAGAGCTTCGAAGACGGCGACGACGACGACATCGAACTGGCAATCGATTCGGAAATGCAAGCCGCCGTGTTCCGGTCGGCCGATGAAGACATCGCATCGATGCGGCGAGCTCCGGCGGTTCCGGAGGAGGAACTGGTTGCCGCCAGGACCCACGGCGCTACGCCGCCGTCGCCGCTTTCCCTCGCGGACGTCGCGGCGCGCGTCAGAGCAGCGTCCGAGCGCCACGGGGCGAGCTACGCCGGACGAGAGCCGCCTCTGACGGAAGCGCGCGAGCTACAGGACAGCCCTGTGCTGACTTCGCGGATGGCTGCGGTCGCCTCGTCCGCCGTTACCCCATCGAGCGTCTCTGTCGAAGCGGCCGCGCCTGCCGCTGCATTGCCGGATACTGCGGCGGAACCGGAAAAGGCGACCTCCCCGGCCAAAGTTAACGAGCAATCGACGACTGCCGATTCGAACTCCGAGGCCGAAAAGGCCAGCGGCGCCATCGTTTCTCCGGCGGTCGGTCGGCAGGTCGCGCGCGCTTTCGACGATCTCGCGCATGCGGTGGAGCAGGGGCCGAGACGCTCGTTCGACGAGATCGCCGAAACCATGCTGCGCCCGATGCTGCAGGAATGGCTGGACGACAATCTGCCGACGCTGGTCGAAAGGCTTGTGCGCGAGGAAATCGAGCGCGTAGCGCGGGGGCCCAGGCGCTGACCGTCGGAAGAGGGCGCCCCTGCGGCTCCCGTTACGGCGTTCTGAACAACGCACCAAGACGCTGTAAGTGATACACCGCGCCGGTGAGGCACGCCTGCGGGCTTTTTTCCCGTTTGTGTTGACTTGCGTCGGCCCTTCCGGTTTACAAAACACTGATATCAATCTTTGAAAATCGGCCCCACAGAATGCTTGACAAGACCTACGATTCCGCCGCCGTCGACCCTCGCATTGCCAAAAAGTGGGACGATGAAAACGCGTTTCGTGCCGGTGCGGGCGCAAAACCCGGTGCAGAAACCTTCTGCATCGTGATTCCGCCGCCCAACGTCACCGGTTCGCTGCACATGGGGCACGCCCTCAACAACACGCTCCAGGACGTCCTGGTGCGCTTCGAGCGCATGCGCGGCAAGGATGTGCTCTGGCAGCCGGGCATGGACCATGCCGGCATTGCGACCCAGATGGTCGTCGAACGCCAGCTCGCCCAGCGCCAGCTCCCGGCTCGCCGCGATATGGGCCGCGAGGCCTTCGTCGAGAAAGTCTGGGAATGGAAGGGTGAGTCCGGTGGCCAGATCTTCAATCAGCTGAAGCGGCTCGGCGCCTCCTGCGACTGGTCGCGCGAGCGCTTCACCATGGATGAGGGCCTGTCGGACGCCGTGATCGAAGTTTTCGTCAGCCTCTACAAGGAGGGGCTGATCTATCGCGACAAGCGTCTCGTCAATTGGGATCCGAAGCTGCAGACGGCGATTTCGGACATCGAGGTGGAGCAGGTCGAAGTCAACGGCCATCTCTGGCACTTGCGCTATCCGCTGGAGGAGGGCGTAACCTATCAGCACCCGGTTACTTTCGACGAGGATGGCAATGCCACCGAGTGGGAGACGCGCGACTATCTGGTCGTCGCGACAACACGTCCGGAAACGATGCTCGGCGATACCGGCGTCGCGGTGCATCCGGAGGACGTCCGCTATAAGGGAATCGTCGGCAAACACGTCATTCTGCCGATCGTCGGCCGCCGCATTCCGATCGTTGCCGACGAGTATCCGGATCCGACCACCGGGACCGGCGCGGTGAAGATGACGCCGGCGCACGACTTCAACGACTTCGACGTCGGCAAGCGTCAGAGGCTGCGGCTCGTCAACGTCCTGACGGCCGACGGCCGCATCACGATCAAGAACAATGAGGATTTCCTGGACGGCCTCGACAATCCCGCGGCGCTCCACGGCGCCTGGGACCAACTCGAGGGCAAGGACCGGTTCGAAGCGCGCAAGCTGATCGTCGAAATCCTCGAGGCCGCCGGCCTCGTCGATCACATCGAGCCGCACAAGCACATGGTGCCGCACGGCGACCGCGGTGGCGTGCCGATCGAGCCGCGGCTGACGGAACAATGGTATGTCGACGCCAAGACCCTGGCGAGGCCGGCGATTGCCGCGGTCCGGGAGGGGCGGACGAGCTTCGTCCCGAAGAACTGGGAAAAGACCTATTTCGAATGGATGGAGAACATCCAGCCCTGGTGCATTTCGCGCCAGCTCTGGTGGGGTCACCAGATACCGGCCTGGTACGGCCCCGACGGCCAGGTCTTCGTCGAAAGGACCGAGGAAGAGGCGCTGCATGCGGCGATCCAGCACTACATCGCCCATGAAGGCCCGATGAAGGCCTATGTCGAAGACCTCCTGGAGAATTTCAAGCCGGGCGAGATTCTGACGCGCGACGAGGATGTGCTCGACACCTGGTTCTCCTCCGCCCTCTGGCCATTCTCAACGCTCGGCTGGCCGCAGGAAACGCCGGAACTCGAAAGATACTACCAGACCGATGTACTGGTGACGGGTTTCGACATCATCTTCTTTTGGGTCGCCCGCATGATGATGATGGGCCTCCATTTCATGAAGGACGCGGACGGCACACCGATCGAACCGTTCCACACCGTCTATGTCCATGCACTCGTCCGTGACAAGAACGGGCAGAAGATGTCGAAGTCGAAAGGCAACGTCATCGACCCGCTGGAACTGATCGACGAGTACGGCGCCGACGCGCTGCGCTTCACGCTGGCGATCATGGCGGCGCAGGGCCGCGACGTGAAGCTCGACCCGGCGCGCATCGCCGGCTACCGCAATTTCGGCACCAAGCTTTGGAACGCGACGCGTTTCGCCGAGATGAACGGCGCGACGAGCAGCGCGGGCTTCATTCCCGAGGCGACCTCGCTGACCGTCAACCGCTGGATACTGACGGAGCTTTCGCGCACGATCCGCGATGTGACCGAGGCGATCGAGAATTACCGCTTCAACGAGGCGGCCGGAAGCCTCTACCGCTTCGTCTGGAACCAGTTCTGCGATTGGTACCTCGAACTCTTGAAGCCGGTCTTCAATGGCGACGATGAAGACGCCAAGCGCGAAGCCCAGGCCTGCGTCGCCTATGTGCTCGACGAAACCTACAAGCTCCTGCACCCGTTCATGCCTTTCATGACTGAGGAGCTCTGGGAGAAGACGGAAGCCCCCGGACGCCAGCGCACGACGCTGCTCTGCCATGCCGAGTGGCCGGCCGCCTTCTATGCGGATGACGCTGCCGCGGAGGAAATCAACTGGCTGATCGACCTCGTTTCGGGCATCCGCTCTGTCCGTGCGGAGATGAATGTTCCGCCCGCGGCACTGGCACCGCTTGTGATCGTCGGCGCCAAGGGTCTGACCGGCGAGCGCCTCGACCGGCATGCCTCGGCGATCAAGCGGCTGGCGCGAGTGGAGACGATCGAGCACGCGGCGGCCGCGCCGCGGGGCAGCGCCCAGATCGTCGTCGGTGAGGCGACTGCCTGCCTTCCGCTCGGCAGCCTGATCGATCTCTCAGCCGAGAAAACGCGCCTCGAAAAGGCGATCGCCAAGGTCGATGTCGAACGGCAAAGGATTTTGGGCAAGCTCGCCAACGAGAAGTTCGTCGCCAATGCGAAGCCTGAACTGGTCGAGGCCGAGCGGGAGCGGCTGGCGGAACTCGACCAGCAGAGGGACTCGCTCGGTGTCGCCCTGAGCCGCGTATCGGAAGCGGGGTAGTTCGTCCTTCCCGGACTTCGGCGCATTGGCCCGAATATCGGAACCGATTTTCGGAGAGCTCGATGCACCGCTTCAAAGCGCTGCAGCGACCCTTGCGCGTCTGAAAAGACCCGCGGAGTTGCAGACACGATCCGCGGCAGCAATGCCGCGGAAACTTTGTCGTTCGATACGACTTCGAGCCGAACGAGCGCTGCGGGCGACCTGGACTTGCAACGACACTCATTGGTTTTGTCGACCGTCTTCCTTGGGTGATACTCGGAACAGGCCCGCAAAAAGCAATATTGTTGTTGCTGCGTCACACTTTGCTGATTTAATGGAATTTCATTTCTGAAGTTGGGGCTGTCTCCCTTGCTGTTGGAATCCTGTTCCTGTTTTCTTTGAGTATGACCGAATCGTGAAATTCTTACGTAAATTCGGTGGCCGATCTGGTCGGGTACAGCGCCGAAGCAGTGTTTGCCATTTCACGCGATCGTGAGGAATATCCCGCCACGGCGGCATGGGGAATGGTCGCTTACGTGAAATTGCAGGGGAGGAGCTGTATGGCTCGAAATGGATTGAAAAGTGCTGGTCTCGCGGCGGTAGCCGGATTGCTTGCTGCGTCGGCGGCACAGGCCGGGGGTCTTGAGCGCGGCGGCTATAATATCGATCTGCTCTTCGATCCGTCGGATTACGCGGCCGAGGCGACCGCGACCTATGTCAATCCGCAGCGCGAACTCAAGAACGTCGTGGACACGGACACTGCGGACTCTAATGCGGTTGCAGAGACATTTGGTGGCGGCAACTTGAACGGTCGCCCGAACAGTGTCGATGACACGGATAGCTATTGGGCGCCCCGCATCGGTTTCAAGGCTGCCTTGGGGGACAGTGTCGACTGTATGGCGGACTACTCGCAGCCGTGGGGTGCTCACCTCAATCCGGGCGAGAACTGGGCCGGCGCCAACTCCAATATTGAAACCAAGGTCGAAAGCGACAACTACGCTGCCACATGCTCCTACAAGTGGGATCTTGGCCCCGGTCAGATGCGCGTCATTGGCGGTGTTTTCTACCAGGAGGTCGGCGGCTTTAAGGAGCGCCTTGTCCAGGACTTCACAGGATTTCCACCGCCATTTTCAAGTCTCTCCGGTGTAGGACGGATCGACCTTGAGGATAGCGGCTGGGGCTGGCGAGCAGGTGTTGCCTACGAAATCCCCGAATACGCCTTGCGTGCGAGCCTAGTCTATAACAGCGCAGTCGACCTCGATCATCTTCGTGGAACAATCGACCTCACGCAGGTCGCATTCTTCGTGCCGGGGATCGGCATATTGAATGGCACGAAGTACGGCGTTCACGGATCTGCATCGATGCCGGACTCCCTGGAGCTCAAGGTCCAAAGTGGCATCGCGCCGGGATGGTTGGCTTTCGGATCCGTGAAGTGGACCGACTGGAGCCAGTTGCAGGTCCTCGAGTTTGAACCCGACGAGGCCGCACTGGGCCGTTTCGGGACGAGCTTGAACTTCCTCTACCGCGACGGTTGGACCATCACCGGCGGCATTGGTCACAAGTTCAATGACCAATGGAGCGGTGCAGTCAGTCTGACCTGGGACCGCGGTACGAGCCACGGCTATGGCGCGCAGACGGACACCTGGACGGTCGGCACCGGCGTCTCCTATACGCCGACCGCCAACGTGGAAATTCGTCTGGCGGGCGTCGCCGGCATAATGACCAGCGGTAGCTCCGGGGCCGTCACCTACCAGGGCGAGGTGATCGGCGACGACGTCTCCTACGACTTCGACAATGATTTCGTCGGCGCCATCTCGACATCGCTGAAAGTCAGGTTCTGATCTCTTCCGTCAAGACGTCCGAGGCCCGGTCATTGCCGGGCCTTTTGCTATGGGTCGCGCGCTTCGCTTATGAGCGCTTTCGAATGTGACGATTCAGCAACACATTTATGGCTATGATTTTGCTAGTATCGGTCAGGGGACATTATGTCCATTTCCCGCCACAAAATGAGAGCACCCATGGTAGCGACAAACGTGCGGAACCGAGTGCTGTGCTTGCGTTAAAGGTAAACTGAGTTTGTGTGCTGTCGTGACATTCCCTGGCAATTCGCGTCTGGAGCGCAGTCGGCGTAATGTCGGCCGCGGGGAGGCGGATGTTTGCCGCCCGCCGGCCGGGCTGTCGCGAGTGGCCGCGCTCAAGGTTCCGATGACGGCGCTCCGGCTCAATGCCGGTGTTCGCAGCGGTGGTGGGTTCAGCGTAGACGCGTGGAACGAAAGAAGCTGATTGTGATGTGCGGGAGTGAATTCAAGTCGTTGAAGGTCGCGGTGCTCGGCATGTCGCTGGCGGTCGGCGCGGCTGCCGCGGGGCCGGCGAGGGCCTTCGATCCGGGCGCCGGCGTGACCAAAGAGTCCGGGCCGTTTGCGCTCTTCAAGTTCGGCTTCTCGGCCTACAAGAACGGCCGAAAGGACGAGGCGGTCGAGGCCTATCGTTACGCCGCCGAAAAGGGGCACACGGGCTCCCGCTGGGCACTCGCCAATATGTATGCCTATGGCGACGGCGTCGCCGAAAACGATCTCGAAGCATTCAAGATCTACAGCGAAATCGCCCAGCAGGGGGTGGAGCCGGGGTCGGAAGACACCGGCTATTTCGTCAATGCGCTGATCTCGCTCGCCGGCTATTACCGGCGCGGCATTCCCGATACCCCTGTGCATGCGGACCTGTCGCGGGCGCGGCAACTTTATTTCCAGGCAGCCTCCGCCTTCGGCGTTGCCGAGGCGCAGTTCCAGTTGGCGCGGATGCTGCTTTCCGGCGAGGGCGGCAGCGTCAACGTCCAACAGGCCAAGAAGTGGCTGAACCGGGCGCGCAAGAACGGCCATGCCGGCGCCATGGGTGTCTTCGGCAGCGTCCTTTTCGACGAAGGACAGAGCATTCGGGGTCTCGCCTATATGACCGCCGCACTCGACCAGTGTTCGCCGAAGGACAGGCCCTGGCTCCAGACCATGCAGGAGCAGGCCTTTTCCCTGGCATCCGAGGACGACCGCCGCGTGGCGATTGCGATGGCGCAGAACTTGCACCTCGGGCAGGACGACTGACCCTCGAGCTTCGATTTCACGCGGCTTCGAACGTGAACTCGGCGGCGACGGGAACGTGGTCCGACGGCTTTTCCCAGGCGCGGACGTGCTTCTCGATCGATGTCGATACGAGCTTGTCGGCCGCCTCCGGCGAGAGCATCAGGTGGTCGATCCGAATTCCGAAATTCTTTTGCCAGCACCCCGCCTGGTAGTCCCAGAAGGAATAGAGCGGCACCTCGTCCGAGGTCGCGCGCACCGCGTCGATAAAGCCGAGATTGCGCAGGCGTCGGAAAGCCGCCCGGGTTTCCGGCAGGAAAAGGGCATCGTTCTGCCAGACCTTCACGTCCCAGCAATCATGGGGCTCGGGAATGACATTGTAGTCGCCCGCGAGAATCACCGGTTCCTCGAGCGCAAGGCGCCGTTCGGCAAACGCCGCAAGACGCTGCATCCACTGGAGCTTGTAGGCGTATTTTTCAGTCCCCACCGGATTGCCGTTCGGCAGGTAAAGGCAGCAGACGCGGATCGCGCCTCCCTTGACGGAAAAGACGCCTTCGATGAACCGCGACTGTTCGTCGGTGTCGTCGCCCGGCAGACCGCGGTTGACTTCGTCCGGCCGTTGTTTCGCCAGCAGGGCAACCCCGTTGAATCCCTTCTGACCATGCGTTTCCACGTGATAGCCGAGCGCCTCGATCTCGCCGCGGGGAAAGGCCTCATCAACCGACTTGATCTCCTGCAGGCACGCGATGTCCGGATTGGACGCCTTGAGCCAGGCGATCAGGCTGTCGACACGTGCCTTGACGCCGTTGATGTTCCAGGTGGCGATCTTCATGGGATGGGGTCTGCCTTTCTTTCTCTCCGGTGATCCTTACCGCGATTCTTTGTAGCGGCTGGCGCGCCGCGCGTCCAATCAGGGCTGAAGCATGGCGCAGCAAACTGGAGCTCCAGCATGAACCTGCGTCCGACTCGATCACTGCTGCAGCCTTGGGTGGCGGAATTGATTCCGGTCCCGGTCTGTCTATAGTCCCGCGCATGATCGCATTCATCCAAGATTACTGGCCGCAATTTCTCGCACTCCTGTCCTTCGCCCTGGGTGCGCCGGCGATCATCCACGCGGCGATGACGAAGGACGATGTGCGTGCCGCCGCGGGCTGGGTGGGCGTGATTCTCCTGTCTCCCATACTTGGCGCCGTCATATATGCGGTGGCGGGCATCAATCGCATTCGCCGTTCGTCGCTGAGCCTGCAACGCTCCCTGTTGCGCTTGAACGGTCCCGATCCATTCCTGCGTTTCGATGTCACGAACGATCACGTGGCGGTCCGCTTCGGCCATCGGTTCGCGGCGATGAAGATATTGGGGGACCGCGTTTCGCGATTTGCGATGTCGACGGGCAATCGCATCACGGTGCTGGAAGGCGGCGACGACGTATATGCGGCGATGCTGGAGGCGATCGCCGCGGCGCGCCGGAGCATTTTGATTGAGAGCTATATCTTCGATCGCGATCGGATCGGACTTCGCTTCGCCGATGCCCTGATTGCCGCGGCAAAGCGCGGGGTCGAGGTGCGCGTGCTGATCGATGCCGTCGGCGCGCGCTACTCCGTTCCGAGCATCGTTGGGTATCTGCAGGAAGCCGGCGTCCCCACGGCCGTGTTCAACGGCAACATCATCATGGGCCTGAGGCTGCCCTATGCCAATTTGCGGACCCATCGCAAGATCATCGTCATAGATGGCGAGGTGGCTTTCGCCGGAGGCATGAACATAAGGGCGGAATTTTCGACGGAGGTCGCGGGCGGAGAGGCCTCCTTCGATACCCATTTCCAGGTTGCGGGGCCGGTCGTCGCCGATATCTTCCAGGTTGCCGCCGAGGACTGGCAGTTCGCGAGGGGCGAGATTCTTGCGGGCGACGCATGGCGGGTCGTCGAACCGGAGGAAATGGAGGGTATGCCGTCCGTCCTGATGCGCGCCGTTCCCTCAGGCCCCGACAACACCAACGAGACCAACCACAAGATGTTGATGGGGGCCTTTTCGATCGCGCGGAAGCACATTCGCGTGATGTCTCCCTATTTCCTGCCGGACAAGGAACTCATCAGCGCGCTGGTGACCGCTGCGCGTAGGGGAGTCGAGGTCGATATCGTCGTGCCGGCAGTCAACAACCTCACTTTGGTGGATCGAGCCATGACGGCGCAGTTCGATCAGGTTCTGAAGGGGCATTGCCGCGTGTGGCGAGCAAAGGGTGCCTTCAATCACTCCAAGCTGATCGTTGTCGACGACCATTGGGTCTATGTCGGCTCGTCCAACCTGGACCCCCGCTCGCTACGGCTCAACTTCGAATTTGATCTGGAAATTCTCGATGACGCCATGGCGCGGGCCATCGGCGAGAAAATCTGCGCCCTCCGGACGAATGCGGAAGAGGTGACCCTCGAGAGTCTGGATGCGCAGCCGCTCCTGAACCGGCTGGCGAATCGGATTCTCTGGCTCGGGTCACCCTATCTGTAGCCCGCATGGGCTCTTTTTTTCAACGTGAGCCCGCGGGTCTCTTCAGACCGAAAAGCTCGTGCCGCAGCCGCAGCTTGCGACCGCGTTCGGATTCTTGATCTGGAACGACTGGCCGAGCAGGTTGTCGACGAAATCAATTTCGGAACCGCCCATATAGACGAGCGAAAGGCTGTCGATCAGGACCTTGGCGTTGTCCTTTTCGAGGACCAGGTCGTCTTCGTTTTCCTTGTCGACAAGGTCGAATTTGTAGGAGAAGCCGGAACAGCCGCCTCCTTCGACGGAGACCCGCATGGCAGTCTTGTCCTTTTCCGCCTGGAGAATGGCGGCAATGCGCTTTGCTGCTGCATCCGAAAGGATCACTGTGTCCTGCATGTTTCTGCCTCCTGCCGGGATCAAGGCCCGGAGAGAATCGTTGTCATCCGAAAGCACCGTGCGTCTGCATGGCGCAGAAACGCCGCTCTCGTCCTGAATGTCTGCATGTCTCTGGCGGAAGGGACATGCGGGTTGCGCTACACCGAAAAGAGCGAGCGACTGGCGGTTTGTCCATCAGACGTCGTTCCGCCGCAAGCATTCCGGCGGGATGTGCACGGCTTTCTTGTAGCACATACTATAGGTATGAAGGCGTGAATGTCCCGTCAATGGATGACCCGACAGGTGTGAAATGACTTTTGACAGACAGGCCCTCGGCTTCGGCTACGGCGAGCATGCGGCCTTCGCCACGGACCCATGGGCTTCACGCGGCCGGCTCTATCCGGAGGCCGCCAGTCCGACGCGATCCGATTTCCAGCGCGACCGCGACCGCATCGTGCATACCACTGCCTTTCGCCGCCTGAAGCACAAGACGCAGGTCTTCATCGCGGCCGACGGCGACCATTATCGCACGCGGCTCACGCACACGATCGAGGTTGCCCAGATCGCTCGCGCGCTCGCAAGGGCGCTGAAACTCGATGAAGACCTCGCCGAGGGCGTAGCCCTTGTCCACGATTTCGGCCACACCCCATTCGGCCATACCGGTGAGGACGCATTGCACGAGGTCCTGGAGCCTTATGGCGGCTTCGACCACAATGCCCAGTCGCTGCGCATCGTCACTAAGCTGGAGCGGCGTTATGCGGAGTTCGATGGCCTGAACCTCACCTGGGAGAGCCTCGAAGGGCTGGTCAAGCACAACGGGCCGCTGATGACGGCCGACGGCAAGGGGACCCGCGGTCCGGTGCCGCAGCCGATCCTCGACTATTGCCAGCTTCATGATCTCGAGCTTGCAAGCTTTGCGAGCCTCGAGGCGCAGGTAGCGGCCATCTCCGACGACATCGCCTACAACACTCACGATATCGACGATGGTCTGCGGGCAGGCTATCTCACTCTCGGCATGCTCGAGGAGGTTCCGTTCCTCGCACGCCTCATGCGTGAGGTTGACGACCGCTATCCCGGCCTGGAGACGAGTCGCTTTACACATGAGATCATGCGTCGGCAGATCACCGCGATGGTCGAGGACGTCATCGGCGTCGCGCAGGCCCGCCTGCGCGATATCCGGCCCCGGAGCGTGGAAGAGGTGCGAAGGGCCGGCATGGCGATCGCGACCTTTTCCGAGGAGATGAGCGAGACCGATCGGCAGATCAAGAACCTGCTGATGACCAGGATCTATCGGCATCCGGAGGTCATGCGCGTGCGGCAGGGGGCGGCGTCGATTGTGACCGATCTCTTTCATGCTTTCATGGCCGATCCGCAATTGATGCGGGAGCACCACTGGGTCGATCAGATCGCCGGGATGGCGGAGCCGGCCCGCGCGCGCCACGTGGGGGATTACCTCGCGGGTATGACCGATACTTTCGCCATCAGCGTGCACAGGCGTTTGTTTGACCATACGCCCGATTTGCGGTAGTGACGCCCCCGCGCGGAGGCTCGAGGTTCCCCACGAACCCGGCCTCCTTTTGAATTTGCGCTACAGCGCCATGCGTCTCGTCAGGCGCAAGGAACTGGAGCACTGTCCAGTTGGGCTGGGAATAGCGGGCGGATCAGATGAATCTTTTCACAGACTTCGAATCAAGAATTAAGAATATTCTGGAATCGCTTGATATCGTTCGTGAAAAACGATCTGATCTCGACTTCGGGCGCATCAGTATCGAGCCGCCGCGCGACGCGGGCCATGGCGACGTGGCGACGAATGCGGCGATGGTCCTTGCAAAGGCGCTGGGCACGAATCCGCGCGCCCTTGCCGATCTCATCATCGACAAGTTGCGCCAGGATCCGGAAGTGGCGGAGGTGTCGGTCGCCGGCCCGGGGTTCATCAATGTCCGCCTCTCGGTCTCCTATTGGCAGAAGCTGCTTGCCACGATGATCAGGATCGGCACGGATTACGGCCGCAGCACCGTCGGCGCCGGACGCAAGGTGAATGTGGAATATGTCTCCGCCAATCCAACGGGGCCGATGCATGTCGGCCATTGCCGCGGCGCCGTGGTCGGCGATGCGCTTGCCAATCTTCTTGCCTTTGCGGGCTATGACGTCACCAAGGAATACTACATCAACGATGCCGGCTCGCAGATCGACGTGCTCGCCCGCTCGGCGTTCCTGCGTTACCGTCAGGCCCTTGGGGAGGATGTGGGCGAGGTTCCCCCAGGGCTCTATCCCGGCGACTATCTCATCCCGGTCGGCGAGGCGCTTGCCGATGAATTCGGCACGAGCCTGCGGATCATGCCCGACGAGAAATGGATGCCGCTCGTCAAGGAGCGTGTGATCGATGCGATGATGGCAATGATCCGCGAGGACCTCTCGGCGCTCAACGTCAATCATGACGTCTTCTTTTCCGAGCGGGCCTTGCACGACAATGGGGCGGCGCGCATTCGCACCGCCATCAACGACCTCACCTTCAAGGGACATGTCTACAAAGGCACGTTGCCGCCGCCGAAGGGCCAGTTGCCGGAGGATTGGGAAGACCGCGAGCAGACACTTTTCCGCTCGACGGAGGTCGGGGACGACCTCGATCGGCCGCTCATCAAGTCCGACGGCACCTATACTTACTTCGCGGCAGACGTTGCTTATTTCAAGGACAAGTTCGATCGCGGCTTCCACGAGATGATCTATGTGCTCGGCGCCGACCATGGCGGCTATGTCAAGCGGCTGGAGGCGCTGGCGCGGGCGATCTCGGACGGAGAGGCAAAGCTGACGGTTCTGCTCTGCCAGCTCGTCAAGCTTTATCGCGGTGGCGAGCCGGTGAAAATGTCCAAGCGTTCGGGCGATTTCGTAACGCTTCGCGACGTGGTCGATGAAGTCGGCCGCGATCCGGTCCGCTTCATGATGCTCTACCGGAAGAGTTCCGAGCCGCTCGACTTCGATTTCGCCAAGGTTACCGAACAGTCGAAGGACAATCCGGTCTTCTACGTGCAATATGCGCACGCCCGCTGCTGCTCGGTGTTGCGCCAGGCTCACGAAGCTTTCCCTGATCTTGACCTGTCCTCGATCGATCTTGCCGGTGCGGTGATGGGCGCGATCGTCGATCCCGCGGAAATGCAGCTAGTCGCCAAGCTCGCAGAATATCCGCGTGTCATCGAGGCGGCGGCACTTTCACAAGAGCCGCACAGGATCGCTTTTTACCTGTATGATCTTTCCGCAGCCTTCCATGGACTCTGGAACAAAGGTAAGGAAAATACGGAATTACGTTTTGTTAACGATAGGAACAGAGAATTAAGCATTGCCAGACTCGGACTGGTGCATGCTGTCGCCTCGGTATTGAGGTCGGGTTTGTCCATAACGGGCACCTCGGCGCCGGAAGAGATGCGGTAGGTCGTGTCACCAATTCCCCACAATACGCTGGCAATTCAACGCAAGCAGTTGTGAGTGGAGAGAATGGCAGACAAACAATTCGCACGAAGCGGGCCGGCGGAGTTCGATACCTTAGCCGATGACGATCCGTTGAGCGAACTTGCCCGCATTGTCGGTTACGATGCTCGGCCAGCCGTTCAGCAATTGCAGGAACTTCAGCGCCATCAGGAGTCGATCCGGCGCGATCCGGCCTTCGATCTCGAAGAAGAGCTGCTTCGTGCCTTCGACAGTTATGATGCTCCGCGCGCCGAGGCGGTTCATCCGGACAGTCGTCTCGTCGAGCATCCGGTAGCCCAGGCCGCCGCGGAGCCAGTCTCCGGGCCGGCCGATGAGGTCGATGCTGCACCCCCGGTCGAACTGCATTCCGGTTCGCACGTGCCCGCCCCCGATCAGGATTCCAGCGAAGTGGTTTCGCTGCGTCCGGCATCCGAGGAAGTCGCTTCGGTTGAGCCGGCCGTTGAAGCGTCCGTCGATGCGGAAGCGGCCCCCGTCGAGCCGCAGGATGAAAGCCCGGCGATAGACATCGATGCTTCGTTCGACCTTGAGCGCGAGCTCGAGCTTTCGCTCGGCCAAGACGACCTAGCGCCCGCCCTGGCGCCCGAACCGGCGCCGGCGCCGAGCGAAGACGCGGCGCAATTGACCTCGCCATTCGAAGCGGAAGACACTCCAGTCTTCGCTGATTGGGAGGAGCCGCTTGCGTCAAGACTGAACGCAGCCGGCCAAGTCCCCGCGCACGGGGAATTGTCAGAGCCTGTCTATGCGGAAGCCGTGTATGTCGATATGGCGGATGGTATCGCCGGGCAGCACGAGGATGTTGGTGGAAGCGCCACGGCTGTCGTCGGACAGCTTGAGGACGCCGTCTCCGAACCCGATGCCTCCGAGCACGTCGATCGACTGTCGGACGATGCTGCGCCTTTCGCCGTTCCGGCGGACGTTGAGGCCCAGGACGTCGGGCAGCCGCCCGTCCTGCCTGCTGCCGAGCCGGTCGCAAGGAAGAGCAGCTATCCCTTCACGCCCATGTTCAGTCGCGCAACCCCTGTCGCGTCGGCAGCCGGCGTCTCCGAGCAGCGCGCCTTCGCCGCGCCGCTCGCGCCCGTTGTCGCCAAGCCTCCGGTTGAATCGGTTCTACTGCCGCAAACCGCGCCGGCCGTATCCGATGAACTGGTGCGCAGCGAACCGGTCGAGGCGGAGCCGGAGCCGAGCATCGACATCGAAGATTTCGAGCTCCAATTGGCCGATATCGCACTCGACAGGGGCGAGGAGGCCATGGGCGCCGGGGACAGCGGCGAAGAGGTCGCGCCCGCGACCGTGGCGGAGGCCCCACCCGTCGCGCACCCGGCGCTGGTCGAGCCGATCGCACAACCTTTCCTTCAGGCGCTGGCGACGCAAGCCGTGCCGGAGACTGATAGCCAGGAACTGCCTGGCGAGACTGCCGGTGTCGAGAGCGTGTCGGCCGATAACCCGCTGCCTTTCGACCCGGCCATGATTGCGGAGACCGATACCGGGGTGGCACCGATCGCCGAGTTGGATGTGCCGCAACTGCCGCATGTCGAGGTGGAAGAAAAGCCCGCTTCCTTCGCAGCCGACTACGATCTCGACATTGATGCAGAGATGGCGCAACTCTTCGGCAATCCGCCACGTGCCACCAAGGGCGGTCCCTCCGCTGCGGGACCGGCCTCGCATGCTGATCCGGCAGGCGATAGTGCGGTGTCGCTTGCTTCCATCAACGATTTCGACGAATTCGAAAAGGCGATGGAGGAGGATTTCCGGCGTTCGATGGAAGAGCGGCGCGGCGAAGCGCAGGATGTCGACCGGTTGGCGGCGCTGCCGCGCGGCGGTGACGACTACGCCGGCGAAGAGGGCTATGGCCGCCGTTCGCAGCGCAGCATGCTGTTGGCGGCAAGCGTGGCCGGCTTCATCATTCTCGGCGGCGCCGGCGTCTATGCCTGGATGGGTGGCAGCAGCGCTACGCTCACCGGCGACGGTCCGAAGATCATTCTTGCGGACAAGGATCCGGTGAAGATCGTCCCCGAGGAGAAGGGCGGCAAGACCGTGCCCAATCAGGACAAGGCCGTCTACGACCGTGTGGCCGGCGCGCGGAGCGATACACCGCGGCAGGATGCGCTGGTGTCCACGACCGAGGAACCGGTGGACGTGGTGCAAAAGACGCTGACGCCGGAGACGCTGCCGCTCGAAGGCAATGATTTTGATGATTCCTTGCCGGGCGTCTCCTCTTCGGAAGGCGAAGAAAACGCGCGGTTGCTGCCGGGTGATTCCGCAGCCGATCCGGCAGCCGAGGAAGAGAGGGCGCCGGCCGTCATGCCGCGGAAGGTCCGCACCATGATCGTCAAGCCGGACGGCACCCTGGTGCCGCGCGAGGAGCAGTCGGTCGAGCCGGAGAGCAGGGCCGCGGCTGTCGCTACACCTCTTCCGGCGACCGCTTCGGCCGAGGCGGGTGCTTCGGGTACTGAGGGCCAGGCCGCGGTTGCCGTGGCGGAAACCGAGATCAAGGGGGCCAGGCAGTCGGCTGGCAGCGAAAATGTCGCGCTCGCGACGCCAACTCAGGCGTCCACGGACGAGCTTACTCCGGTTCGGAGCGTCAAGACGACGACCATCGCAAGCGAAGCCCCGGCGGTGCCGCAGGCACGGCCGGAAGCTCCGGCAAAGCCTGCGGAGAACAAAGCGGCGGAAACCCAGGCGGCGACGGAAACGGCGGCCGCCGATCCTTCCGCAGCGCTTGCCACAGCCACCGTGCCGCCCGGCAGCTATGTCGTCCAGATCGCGTCGCTTCCCTCCGAGGCCGATGCACAGAAAAGCTACAACAATCTCTCGCGGAAGTTCGCGGATGTCATCGGCGGTCGCGGCGTCGACATTCGCAAGGCCGAGATTGCCGGGAAGGGCACTTACTTTCGCGTCCGCATACCGGCCGGCACGCGGGAAGAAGCAAACGCGCTCTGCGCTCGCTACAAAAGCGCCGGTGGAAGCTGCCTCGTGACCAAATAGCCGGCAGCGCGATCGTTTGCTCGAATGGCGCGGCAGCCATGCCGCGCCCGTTCTTTTTCAGCGAAGCTGTGCATGAAGGGCGAAGACACGGTTTGCCGCTTCGCGCTCGCACCAGAGGGCACTATGATTCTCGCATGAGCGAATCAAAAGCATTTATCTCCGGCTGCAAAGGCTTGGTCCTGACGGCGGAAGAGCGCAGCTTCTTCGCCGATGAGCGTCCGTGGGGCTTCATTCTCTTCGGGCGCAATATCGGCGAGCGCTCGCAGATTTGCGATCTGGTTGCCGCCTTGCGCGACAGCGTCGGCAATTCGACGGCTCCTGTCCTCATCGATCAGGAAGGCGGGCGCGTGCAGCGCATCCGGCCGCCGCTCGTGCCGCAATATCCGAACGGCGCGGCGATCGGCGAGCTCTATCGGCGCGACAAGGATCTCGGGCTGCGGGTTGCCTGGCTCCTCGGCCGCCTCCATGCCTTCGATCTGACGTCTTTCGGCATCACGGTCGATTGCCTGCCCGTTCTCGATGTGCCGGTGCCGGGGAGCCATGATGTCATCGGCAACCGCGCCTATGGTCATGATCCCGAGACCGTGACGGCCATCGGGCGGGCCCTGGCCGAGGGGTTGAAAGCCGGCGGCATGTTGCCGGTGATGAAACACATGCCCGGCCACGGCCGGACGCTGGTGGATTCGCATCACAGCCTGCCTGTCGTCAATTCCAGTCTGGAGGTGCTGACGGCGAGCGACTTCCTGCCCTTCGTCGCCATGAAGGACGAAGCGATGGCCATGTCGGCGCATATGGTGTTCACGGCGATCGATCCCGACAATCCGGCCACGACATCGCCGAAAGTCGTGCAGGAGATCATCCGGGGTCATATTGGCTTCGACGGCCTGCTGATGTCGGACGACGTCTCGATGAATGCGCTTGCCGGTGACATGAACGCGCGGGCGCGGGCGATTATCGACGCGGGCCTCGATCTCATCTTGCATTGTCACGGTATTATGGAAGAAATGAAGTCCGTCGCAGACGCCGTGCCGATACTCACCGGCGATCGGTTGCGGCGGGCGAATGCGGCGGAGGCGGCCTTCCGGGAACCGGACAATTCGGATGAGGAGGCGCTGCGCTCCGAGTTCGACGGGATGTTCGCCTTGGCTTGATAGGGGCGTATCCGGCTCGACTGGGCCATGAGTCCCTTCGGGCGCGCAAGGGACGCTGTAGCTCCTATGGCAGAGGTGGCGTCGGCGGGCGCTGAAAGGGCGTGGTGGTGACGGGTTCGGGAGAAAGGCAGGGACAGCCCCAGGCAAAGGCGCCAATGGATCCCCTTTGGCAGGAGGACTCTGCCGACCGCGGCCTGCATGAGGAGGCGCTCGTCGTCGACCTTGCGGGCTTCGAAGGGCCGCTCGACCTGCTCCTGCACCTTGCCCGGAGCCAGCGGGTCGATCTTTCCCGCATCTCTGTCCTGGCTCTGGCCGAGCAATATATCGCCTTCATCGAGCGGGCCCGCTCCATCCGCATCGAGCTTGCGGCCGATTACCTGGTGATGGCCGCCTGGCTCGCCTATCTCAAGTCACGACTGCTGATCCCGCAGCAGACGAGGGAGGAGGGGCCATCCGGTGAGGAGATGGCTTCTGCGCTGGCTTTCCGGCTGAAGCGGCTGGAGGCGATGCGCGACGCGGCAACGAGGCTCGTCAATCGCAACCGCCTCGGTCGCGATGTCTTCGCGCGTGGAGCGCCCGAACACATCGTTGCCGAGAAGAAGTCCGGCTATGACGCTTCGCTCTACGACCTGCTAAGCGCCTATGCCACATTGAGGCAGCGCCAGTCGACGACCCAGGTGACGATAGAGAAGCGTCATGTCTGGTCGCTTTCGGATGCGCGCCTGATCCTTGCCCGCCTGGTGGGCGGTCTCGACGATTGGACGGCGCTCGACCAGTTTCTCATCCGTTACATGACAAGTCCGAAGGAGCGGGCGACCGTGATTGCAAGTTCCTTCGCCGCATCCTTGGAAATGGTGCGGGAGGGAAGGCTCGAAATCCGGCAGGAGAGTGCCTTCGCTCCTATTTATCTGCGGCGCGGGCCAAATCCGATCGATGCCGCGACCCTGGCGGAGATGGAGGCGGCGCGTGGCTGAGGCGCAAAGATACTTGCCCGGGATGCCCGACGACGAGGAAGCGATCGATGAGGTATTCATCGATCCGGGGCTGGAGCAGGAGGCAGAGCGGATCGCGGAGGCGCTTGTCTTTGCCTCGGCCCAGCCGGTTTCGGAAAGCTATATCGCCAGCCGCATCCCGCGCGGGGTCGACGTCGGGCGGCTGATGTCCCGGCTGAAGACAGCCTATGCCGCTCGCGGCGTCAATCTCGTTCAGGTCGCCGACCATTGGGCCTTCCGCACCGCCGCCGACCTCTCCTTCGTTGTCCAGACGGATGAGCAGGAGGTCAAGAAACTGTCCCGAGCCGCACTCGAAGTCCTGGCGATCATCGCCTATCACCAGCCGGTGACGCGAGCCGAAATCGAAGACATTCGTGGCGTACAGACCTCGAAGGGCACGCTCGACGTGCTGATGGAGGCTGGCTGGGTGCGGTTTCGCGGCCGCAGGCGCACGCCCGGCCGACCGGTGACATTCGGGACGACGCGCGACTTCCTCGATCATTTCGGGTTCGAGGAGATCCGCGATCTTCCGGGCATGGAGGAATTGAAGGGGGCAGGACTCCTCTCCGGGCGCGTACCCTCCAACCTGCATATTCCCGTTCCTGCGGGGGAGGACGAGTTTTCCGACAACGAGGATCCCATCACCCAAATGGACCTCGAGGAACTCGGCCTCTTGACTCCGAAGGCAGAAGAAGACGATTAAAAATCCTGAGTAAGGATATCGGCTTTAAGGCTCGGGTACGCGGTTCGACCGAGTGCCTTCGGGTCAGGGAATGCAGACCATGGTTTCAGATTCGCTCAGCGGCACCGTCGCAACGACAAGGCGGCCTGGAGTGTCGTTCGCGGCGAGCCTTGCTTTCGAGAACATCAGCCACCGCTATCACTCCAAGGATACGATCAAGGGCGTGTCGCTGAAGGCCGAGGCTGGCGAGGTGCTCTGTCTGCTCGGTCCCTCCGGGTCCGGCAAGACGACCTTGCTTCGGATCGCCGCGGGAATAGAGATGCAGACGGGCGGGCGCCTCCTCCTGAACGGTCGGGAGATATCGGGGCCGAGCGTGTTTCTTCCCCCGGAAAGGCGCGGCGTCGGGCTGATGTTCCAGGATTTTGCCCTCTTCCCGCACATGAGCATCCGCGACAACGTCTGCTTCGGACTGACCGCGCTGCCGAAGAAGGAAGCGCTCATTCAGGCCGAGGCGGCTCTCGACCGCGTCGGTTTGCTGCACTATGCCGACCGCTATCCGCATGTACTCTCGGGTGGCGAGCAGCAGCGGGTGGCGCTCGCCCGAGCGCTTGCCCCGCGACCGGCGGTAATGCTGATGGATGAACCCTTCTCCGGCCTCGATTCCCGGCTCAAGGACTCCATTCGCGCCGACACTCTTGCAATTCTTCGTGAAACCCGCGCGACGGCGATCGTCGTGACGCATGACGCAGAAGAGGCGATGCGAATGGCCGACCGGATCGCGCTGCTGAAGGATGGCAGCCTTGTCCAGGTCGGAACCGCCGACGAAATCTATCGCAGGCCGCGTGATCTCTTCACTGCCGGTTTCTTCTCCGAGATCAATGTTTTCGATGCGCGCGTGCGCGGCGGTCTCGTCGAGACGCCGCTTGGGACGGTGCCCGCGGGGCAATTCGGCGAAGGGCAGCCTCTGAGTGTTGCCGTCAGGCTCTCCGGTGTTCAGCTGCAGGAAGAGGGTGGGGCGATCCCCGCGCGTATTGTCTCGCGGCGGTTCCTGGGTGTCGTCGAACTCCTCGAACTTGCAGTTCCTCAGTCGGAGCGCACCGTTCGGGCACGCATACGCGCCGACCTGTTGCCGCAAGGATTGCGTGACGTCACGCTTTGCGTTAACGAGCGCGACATATTGGTGTTTGAAAAAGACACCGCGACATCCTAGGTTCCGTCTAGGACTACAGCGCCCCGCGTCTTAATGGACGCGCGAAGGTCGCTGTAGCACTTTGAATCGCTGCATGTCTTTGTCCTTTGATCGAGGTCGATTAAAGGATACATGCAGTAGGCGCGCGTTTCGGCCCGCCTGAAAAATGACAACGTGATGGCCTTGAATATGCAGGGCATCGAGGGAGTAAGTGGATGGGTTCCTTTAGCATCTGGCACTGGCTGATCGTCCTAGTCGTCGTGCTGCTGTTGTTTGGCCGTGGCAAGATTCCGGAACTGATGGGCGATCTGGCCAAGGGCATCAAGAGCTTCAAGAAGGGCATGAGCGACGACGACGCCGTTGCGGCCGACAAGCCGATCGACGGCAAGACCGTCGAGCACAAGTCCGACGAAGTCCGCTAACGATCGGTACATGGGCGGAATATCGGGTGCGTAGCCGCGCCCGATAGGCCGCATTGCGAGTTTGTAGGACGCGTCGGATGCTTGATATCGGCTGGACCGAGCTTGTCGTCATTGCAATTGTCTTGATCGTCGTCGTTGGTCCGAAGGATCTTCCGCCGATGCTGCGGGCCTTCGGACGAATGACGTCGAAAATGCGCGGCATGGCCGGCGATTTCCGGCGACAGTTCGACGAAGCATTGCGCGAGGCCGATCTCGACGACGTCCGTCGGACGATAAGCGATGCCCAAAGCCTTAATCCGACGACCGCGCTGCGGGACGCGATGAACCCGCTGCGGCAGCTCGGCAACGAGATCAAGTCCGATCTGCAGAAGGCCGCAACGCCCGATAAGGCCGCGCAAACCGCACCGGAGTCGGGCACTGTGCCGGCGAATACGTCCATGCCAGCTGTGGAACCGGGAGAGGCGGTCGCAGCGACCGCAGCCGAAACTGCACCGGGCGAGACGGAGCGTTCGGCACCGGCGACGCAGGCGGCCGACGCGAAGCCGAAGCGCGCAGCCAAGCCCAAAGCCGAGCCGAATACGCTCGTGGCAGCAAAGCCGGCACCGAAAAGAGCCTCCGCTGCGGCGGCGGCGAAGAAGTCAACGGCAAGGAAACTGGCTGCCGGTTCGGCCGAGGTCGAAGCGAAGAGTGGAAAGACGCGAGCGGCTTCGCGCAAGAAAGGTGACGCATGAGCGGCGATATGGAGGACCGGCCGCAGCCGCTGATGGAGCACCTGATCGAACTGCGCGCGCGGTTGATGTGGGCGATTGGAGCGTTCTTCGTCGCCTTCCTCGTCTGCTTCTATTTCGCCAAGGGATTGTTCAACCTGCTCGTCCTGCCGTTCAAGTGGGCCGTGAGCTGGGCCGGGCTCAGCCATCGCAATATCGAGTTGATCTACACCGCGCCGCAGGAGTTCTTTTTCACCCAGATCAAGGTCGCGATGTTCGGCGCGCTGGTCATCGCCTTTCCGGTCATTGCCTCGCAGATCTACAAGTTCGTCGCGCCGGGGCTCTACAAGAACGAGCGGGCGGCCTTCCTGCCGTTCCTGATCGCTTCGCCGGTCCTGTTCCTGATCGGCGGCGCGCTTGTCTATTTCTTTTTCACGCCGATGGTGATGTGGTTCTTCCTGGCGATGGAGCAGGGCGGTGGCGAAGGGGAGGTGTCGATCCAGCTCCTGCCGAAGGTCTCGGAATATCTGAGCCTGATCATGTCGCTGGTGCTCGCCTTCGGCCTCGTATTCCAGTTGCCGGTCATCACGACGCTGCTCGCGCGCGTCGGCTTCGTCACTGCGGATGGGCTGGCCGCGAAGCGGAAATATGCAATCGTCATCGCCTTCGTAGTTGCTG